>NZ_JBEXOK010000013.1:0-195748 GCF_040611495.1 Nocardia sp. NPDC006630 | reverse complement strand
TTCAGACTGGCGGACCGACCAGCCTCTTTCGCATCCTTGTTCTTTTCTCGTCTTGTTCTTTTGTCGTTTTCTCTTCTTCTCGTCCAGGCGTCTTTATCTCTTGTACTTCGCTCTTCTTGTTTCTCTAGAACGGGACCACAGCCAGCCTTCCCGCCGGAAGCCCGGCCACCAGGGCAGCAGCGACAGCTACTCCGATGAAGAAGCGTGCTCGGCGGTCAGTTCCAAGGTTTCTATGTCCGCGAGAACCTTTTGGTGCCAGTCGATCTCGGATTGCAGGCGCATTCGGGCGTGGTCGACTATGAGGTCTTCGGCGCGAGTTTGGTTGGGGGACTGGCGGTCCGGGTGGTGTTCGATTCTGGAGGCTCTCGCTTGGAGGGCGGCCAGGCGGTCTTCGAAGTAGCCGCGGAGGAGGGTGCGGTCCAGGTCGGCGCTGACTACGAGGGCGAGATCTACCGGGTCGGGGCGGATGTCGACTTCGGTGAAGGCTTCATCTCGGAGGGCGCGTAGTTCGCGCAGGCCCTCTTCGGTGATTTCGTAGACGGTGCGGGCGGGGAGGGCGCCGTCCTGTTCGGTACGGAGGGGGCGGATGAGGCCTTCGGCTTCCATGCGGTGCAGGGCGCTGTAGAGGGAGCCGGGTTTGACTCGGGACCACAGGTCGGCGCGGTCCAGGCGGGCATCGCGGCGGAGCTGATGGCCGTGCATCGCACCACGTTTGGCCAATGCGGCCAGTACGAACAGGCGGGTCTCGTTCACCTGGCTAGTCTGACACGACTACTCAAATTTGAGTACCCTCGCGGCATGGCTGTTCGACCGATACTCATCGCCGGTGATCCCAGGCTGATCACGCCGGCCCTGCCCGTCACCGCTTTCGACAGTGAGCTCGCCGACTTCGTGGGCGAGCTGTTCGACACCAATACCGCCGCTCGCGGAGCGGGGCTGGCGGCGAACCAGGTGGGCGATCCGCGGGCGGTATTCGTGTACGACCTGATCGACTCCGGAGTCCGGCACCGCGGGCATGTCATCAATCCGGTGCTGGAGACCTCGGAGATTCCGGAGATGATGCCCGACCCGGAGGATGATCTCGAAGGGTGTCTGTCGGTTCCCGGTGAGTGGTTTCCCACCGGACGGGCGGAGTGGGCGCGGGTGACCGGGGTCGATCTTGCCGGGCAGCCTGTTGCCGTGGCGGCCCGCGGCTATCTCGCGCGCTGCTTTCAGCATGAGATCGACCACCTCGCCGGACACCTCTACCTGCAACGACTCATCGGCCGGAACAGGCGGGCCGCCCGGAAGATGGTGAAGAATCGGGAGTGGACGGAGCCCGGGAACAGCTGGGTGCCTGGGCGGGCGTCCTGAGACCCCGCTTCTGGCGGGTGGTTGGCGTTGTGCGGGCTCGGCTAGCCTGACTCGGTGTTCATGGTCGAATTTGTTGCCGCGCGGCTCCCGAGGCGAATGCTGTCGGTGTTTGTGCGGAACGCGGAGTTGCTGAAGTTTCTCACCGTCGGCGGCATCGCGTTCGTCACCACGACGGCGCTCTTCTTCGGCCTGAAGTGGACGATTCTGCACGAGAAGCCGATTACCGCGAATATCGTCGCGACGGTCATCGCGACCGTGGTGTCGTATGTGCTGAACCGGGAGTGGGCCTTCACCGCGCGGGGCGGGCGGCAGCGCAGGCATGAGGCGACGCTGTTCTTCGTGGTCGCCGGTCTGGGCGCGGGGATCACGGTGCTGCCGCTGTGGGTGTCGCGGTATGTGTTCCTGCTCTGCACGCCACATGTGTCGCTGCTGGTGGAGAATATCGCCGATTTCATCAGCGCCACGGTGCTCGGCACCCTGCTCGCGACGGCATTCCGCTGGTGGGCCATGCGCAAGTTCGTCTTCCCGGAGACGGTTGCCGCCGAGCTGGAGCAGGCCGCTCCGGTCGAGGCGCACGAATGAGGATCCCGAAAACGGGCGCGGTGTAACCCCGCTCGCTATCTACTGAAAGACGTGAAGACACGTCGTTGGTGGATTCGGGGAGCGTCGATTCATGGTGCGTCGGACAGGGTCCGATCGCTCGCGGGCGGACGAAGGCGTGAGCTCCGGCCGGGAGTTGCGGCTGGTGTCCGGTGACGGGTACTCCGGGTGGGAAGCGCTCTATCGAGACAATGTCACCTGGGTGTATGCGCTGATGTTCGGCAAGGTCGGCAACCGGCCCGATGCCGAGGATCTGACGGCCGAGGTGTTCACGGTGGCGCTCAAACCACTGCGGATCTCGGCTTCCGTGCCGGAGGTGCGGGCCTACCTGCGAGCGACCGCGCGGACGGTGCTCGCGGGCTACTGGCGTACCCGCATGGGGCGTGAGATCACCACGATCGATGACGATTTCGCGGACGATCCGCCCGACGAAGTATCGGACGGACGAGCCGAGCTGCGGGCGCGCGCAGTGCTCGAGCAGCTGTCCGGGAATTATCGGCGAATACTGGAACTGCGATTCCTGCAGGGCATGTCGGTCAAGGATTCGGCGCAGGACCTGGGTGTCAGCGTCGCCAATGCGAAGGTGTTGCAGCACAGGGCGTTGCAGATGGCGGCGCGGCTGAACGAGGGAGGTGCGCGGTGAGCGAGCGGGAAGTGCGGCATTACGTCGAGGAGCTCCTGGCCGGGCGCCGACCGCGCGCGTTCCGGCCCGATGAGAACGATGCCGAGGAGATGCGCACCGCCATCGACCTACAGTCCGCCCGGCTCGGCAGCACCGCGCCCAGCCCGGACTTCCTGTCCGGACTGCAGCAGCGGCTCGCGGCCGAAATGGCTGAGCCGCAAGAAGAGTCGCCTCCGCACCGCGGGACCACCCGCCGGCGGCAGGTGCTCATCGGCACCGCCACCGCCGCGGCGGCCGCCACCGCCGGAGTGGTCGTCGATCGCATGATCACCCATGAGGCGGAGCCGAATACGCCTGCCGCACAGTCGACCTTGACGCCCACCAACGGCTCGTGGCGCCCCATCGCGGCCAGCGCCGACCTGCCCGAGGGCGGCACGGTCTCGTTCGATGTCGGCACCCTCAACGGATTCGTGCGGCGCGCCAACGGAATTCCGGTGGCGGTCTCGGGGATCTGCACCCATCAGGGCTGCAAACTGTGGCTGGACGCTCCGGCCGATCGGCTGCGCTGCCCCTGCCATTCGACCTCCTTCTCCATCAGCGGAGCCGTGCTGTCCCATCAGCTGCCCATCTCCCCCGCACCGCTCCCGCACCTGCAGGTGCGGGAAAACAACGGCGCCATCGAGGTTTTCGCGCCGACCGTGTAACCCGGGTCGCTATCTCCATGTGACCGGTCCCGCAGCAGCGGACGGACACATCCCGGATGGAGGCCCGGACCCATGAGATCAATCCGCAGCCCGCGGCGGACGGCGCTCGCCGTCGCCGCCACGGCGACAGCGCTGCTGTCGGTGAGTGCGTGCGGCAGCGGCGGTAACGCACCCGACAATGCCGCTCCCACTTTCGTTTTCGCTTCCGGCACCGATACGCCCGGTATGGTGCCGGACGGCACCGGATCGGCCATGCCCAGCATGCCCGGTATGAGCATGCCGAGCACATCCGCACCGGCAACGGCGCCCGCGGACGCACCGGCCGGTCCGAATGCCGTCACCATCACCAATTTCGCATTCTCCCCCGCCACCCTGACCGTCCCGGTGGGCACCACGGTGACGTGGACCAATCGTGATGAGGAGCCGCACAATATCTCCCCGGCCACCGGCGGCTTCAAATCACCGAATATGGGCACCGGCGCCACGTACACGTTCAAGTTCACCCAGGCGGGCACCTTCGCCTACGTGTGCTCGATCCACCCGTTCATGCACGGCACCGTGGTGGTGACGGGATGAGCCGGGAGATGGATCCGCGCGATCCGCAGGCCATGACCCGCCGCCAGCTCATGCGGCACAGCGCCTGGTTCGGCGCGGCGGTGGGATTGGCGGTCGTGGGCGGGGAGGTGGTCTCGCATATCGCGGGCACCGCCGCGGCCGCCACCGGTCGCCCGACCCTGCGATTCGCGCAGGTCAGCGATAGTCACATCGGTTTCACCGGTACGGCGAACGCCAATGTCACCGACACCTTCACCGAGGCCATCGGACAGGTGAATTCGCTCGGGTACACCCCCGATTTCGTGATTCACACCGGTGATCTCACCCATCTGGCCACACCGGAGCAGTTCGATCAGGTCAAACAGCTCATGGGCGGACTGCACACCCCGCACGTGTTCACCGTTCCGGGAGAACATGATTCGAGTGACGACGGTGGCCAGCGCTATCGCTCGGCGTTCGGTAAGGGCACCCGTGGCGACGGCTGGTACAGCTTCGATATCGCGGGCGTGCATGTGATCGGACTGGTCAATACGATGAATCTGCAGGCGCTGGGTCACCTCGGCCAGGATCAGCTGGACTTCGTCCGCAAGGATGTGTCCGGGTTGTCCAGCGACACACCGATCATCGTGTTCAGCCATATCCCGCTGTTCGCCATGTATCCGCAATGGGGCTGGGGCACAGACGATGCCACCCAGATGCTGAGTTACCTCGCCCGTTTCGCATCGGTCACCTGCCTGAATGGCCATGTGCACCAGCTGTTCACGAAGACCGAGGGCAATGTCACCTTCTACAGCGGCACCACCACCGCCTATCCGCTGCCGGCGCCCGGCGACGGCCCGGCGCCGAAACCGGTGACGCTGCCCGCCGGCAAATTGCACGCTGCGCTGGGCATTCGTGAGGTCACCTACCAGCGCGGACAGCAGCAGCTGGCGATCAAGGACCAGCCGCTGACGTGAGGAAACACGCCGTGTCAGGGCCGCCGCGCCGGGGCCCTGCCACCGCGCGTGCGAAGGCGCGGATTATTGCGGGTAATCTACTACGCTGAGCTGGTACAAGATGCTGTGCAGCAGTGCGGCGCACGGCGATTACAGGAGGGAGAGCCTTGCCACTCCACCGTTTTCGATCCTCCGCCGCTGTGAGCCTATTGGCGGCACTACTCATGGTGGTCACGGCATGCTCGCCGTCCTCGACGATCAGCAGCACACTCGGCAGTGTGCCGCCCGTTCCGTCGCCGATCACCATCGCGCCGGTCCAGGGTGCGGACAAGGTCGATCCGGCCGCCCCGGTCCAGGTCACCACGGCCAGCGGCGTGCTCAGCACGGTCACGCTGACCAATGACGACGGCAAGGTCATCGACGGCACCTTCACCCCGGACAAGACCGCGTGGAAGCCGAACGAGCAGCTGGGCTACGGCCGCACCTACACCCTCAAAGCCGAGGGTATGGATGTGACCGGTCCCACCGGCCCGGCCACCTCGAGCTTCACCACCATCAAGCCGGGCAATCAGACCAAGGTGTATCTCAACACCACCGGCGGGGCAGCCCTCGCCGACGGCGGCACCTACGGTGTCGGCACGGTCGTGGTCGCCCACTTCGACGAGCCCATCCCGGACAAGGCCGCCGCGGAGAAGCATCTGACTGTCACCACGACCCCGCCGGTCGACGGCGCCTGGTACTGGATGGACAGCCAGAACGCACACTGGCGGCCCAAGGAGTACTACGCACCGGGCACCAAGGTGAGCGTCGCGGCGAACATCTACGGCATCGAGGTCGGTCCGGGGCTCTTCGGCCAGGAGGACAGCAAGACCTCCTTCACCATCGGGGCGTCGCACGTCTCGATCGCCGATGACAACACCCACCAGGTGCAGGTGTTCGAGAACGGCAATCTGATCCGCACCATGCCCACCTCCATGGGCCGGGGCGGCAGTGAGGTCATCGCGGGCAAGACCTTCTACTTCTGGACCCAGCCGGGCGTCTACACCGTGATGGACAAGGCCAATCCGGTGATCATGGACTCCTCCAGCTACGGCCTGCCGATCAATTCGCGGCTGGGCTACAAGGAGGCCATCTCCTGGGCCACCCGCATCAGTACCGATGGCATCTATCTGCACGAGCTGGACACCACCGTGTGGGCACAGGGCAATACCGACACCTCACACGGCTGCCTCAATCTCAATGCCGACAATGCGCAGTGGTTCTTCAACTTCGCACAGCCCGGCGATGTGGTCGAGGTGCGCAATACCGGTGGCCCGACGCTCGATGTCTGGCAGAACGGCGACTGGGGACTGCCGTGGGATCAGTGGGTAGCGGGTAGCGCCGTGCACTAGGGGAACGCTCTACATCAGCGGAACAGTTGCGCGCTGCGCTCGCTCCCGGGCGGCCAATTGCGCGGTGCGCACCAGATACCAGGCGGCGACGGAGAATTCGGCGGCCACCGTGCCCCACACCAGGGTCCACACCGAGTGGGTGCCCAGGGTGATGAGCAGCGCGGTGGCCGCCACCGCCGTCCCGATGACCGCACCGATCATGATTCCCACGGTGTCCTGCCGGACCGGCAGGGTGGCCGTGGTGATGAATGATGTTGTGGCGGTGGCGAAGAGAATGAACACCTCGACGCGCAGGATCGGCACCACACCGCGGAAGTCGTCGTCGAAGATCAGGTGCACGGCCAGTGGTGCGGTGATCCACACCCCTGCCGCCGCGACTCCCGCCACCGCGACACAGGCTGCCAGCGCGCGCATTTCGTGCCGCCAGAAGTGGGAATCGGTGCGCTCGCGCGCGAGCCGGGGCAGCAGCGCGAGCCCGATCGGATCGAGCAGCGATTGCACTGCGCGCACCAATTTGTCACTGGAGGAATACAACCCGAGCGAGGCGGCGTCCAGGACCGAGGAGTAGACCGTCGCGGTCCCCTGCCCGTAACTGGTGACCAGCAATCGGGAGGCCAGCACCGGCCCGCCCTTGCGCAGGATGACCGCGATCCGCGCCGGCCGGGCCGGGCGCCCGTACTTCTTCAGGGCGTCCCGCCAGGTCAGCGCCACCGTCACGGTGGACGAAAGCAGCAGGCACAGCAGCACGATCGAGGGATTCGGCAGTCGCGGCAGCAGCACCACCAGAAGTCCGAGATACACCACGCGCCCGGCGATCTGATACGACGTGGACGCGCCGAAACGCCCCTGCCCCACCAGCAGCCAGTCCTCGGACATGGACAGGAACCCGCCGACGAACAGCCCGAGCAGAATCATGCGCAGATGCGGACCGGCCCCGAAACTCAGTCCCGCGGCCAGCGCTACGGCGATCACGCCGAGAATGCTCGCCCGCACCGCCAGATAACTGCCGCGCAACTCATCGAGGCCCTCCTCGTCCAGCAGCGCCGCCAGGAAGGTATTGATCCCCAGATCGACCAGCAGCGAACCCAGGAAATACGAGGACATTCCGATGGCCAGCAACCCGACACCGCCGACGCCGAGCGTACGCGCGGTGAGCGGTACCGTCACGGCCGTGACCAGGAATTGCCCGTAATTTCCGAGGCTCACGAAGCCGATATCGCGCAGGACGGACAGCAGTCCGTCCGCGGCCAGGCGTGCGCGTAACCGGTCAAACATGAATATCGGCGTATCGCTGTCGATCCGGCATGGCAGGTCCTCGCTCTCGCGCCCGGCACGACCATGCCGATGAGCGAAATTGTCTCGCTGCCGAGGGACAGACCGCTACCCGAAAAGTCCGGGTGGCCGAAAGACGCTATGCCGCAGTCGCTTGAAGTCGGCGGGCGTGCGCCACCAGGGACATGGCATCCGGTCCGCTGATGCGGCGCTCGACGGCATCGGCGAAGCGGTGCACCGTGAAGACCAGGGCGGCCGGACGCGTGAACCACAGCGATGCGTTCAGGAGCGGATCCACAACCGCGGGCACACCCAGGTTTCGGCGTGCCGGGCGAGGCAGCATGGCGACCAGCTGCGGGGTGAGCACACCGGCCAGCAGCATCGGCGCGAGCTCCGGCAGGTGGGTGAGGGCGAATCCGCGCATCATGGCCAGCGTGGGACGCACGACCAGATCGGCGCCGAATCCGTCGATGACGCCGTAGGTATCGGCGATTCCGGCGTAGTACTCGGCCACTCCGCGACAGGTCGTCGGCACATCCTCGGGCCGCGCACCCATCAGGACGCCGAATTGCTTGGCCTCCCACCAGAATCGGTCGCGATCACGCGGCGTGAGCCGGTGCGGTGGGCGCAGCCCTTCGAAGGCGAAGTTCTCATAGACCAGCAGTGCCGCCTGCATGATCGTGACGTGTGCGAACAGCACCAGTTCCGGACCCTGCGCGGCATAGGGCTCGCCGGTGCCGGGAACGGTGCCGGTCATCGGCGCGTGATAGCGGCGCAGGTGTGCCGCCACCCGATCGGCGGTCGCCTTGTCGCCCAGGATGATCGGGACCGGAACACCGACGGTGCGCTGGGCGCGCCGCACGGCCATGATCGGGCTCATGCTCTGGCTGCGGCGCCCGGTGACGGCCAGCGGATCGTGATCGAGAATCACCGCCTGCAGCGGAATGTGCGGCAGTTCGAGCAGTGCGGTCACCGGCGCCAGGAAGGCGGTCACGGCAGGATGCAACAGCACCCGCCAGACCTGGGATCCGGGGCCGAAGTAGCCGTAATCGTGATTCTCATCGAGCCCGGCGGGGGTGGGCGCGGGACCGCGCCGCCAGATGCGGGCATTCCGATGCGCTTTGGCGCGAGTATTCATGGCCGATCACCTCTTTGTGTCTATATCGGCTGCGCCACAAGCGTATTGACCAGTCAGACGACTTGACAAGTCGTGTGACTTGTTCGTGGCCCGACCGGTATCGTGGTCGAGTGTCGGTCACGGCGGGAAAAAGCAAACGCAGCCGGGCGCAACAGCGCGCGGACACCCGTATCGCGATCCTCGACGCCACCATCGCCAGCCTGATCGACCACGGTCAGACTGCCACCACCACGCGTGGCGTGGCCGAGCGAGCGGGCCTGAGCCAGGGCGCGGTGCAGCACTACTTCCCCACCCGCGGCGAACTGCTGGACGCCGCGGTCCGGCGGATGGCCGATCAGAGCGCCCAGGCCGTCGTCGAAACCTATTCGGAGATAACGGGAACCGACCGTGAACGGGTCGCCGAACTGGTCGACGAGCTGTGGTCGCTGGCTCAACTGGCACCGATCAGCGTCGGCCTGGAGCTGCTCGGCACCGCGCGCACCGATCCCGAAATGGCCGATACCGTGGCGCATCTCGTCGAACATATCGAGACCACGATCTTCGAGGTGGCCCGCCAGGTGCTCGGCGAGCTCGCCGATCTGCCCGGCGCCCGGGACTGGCTGCGCATCACGGTCATCACCATCGCGGGGGTGCTGCTGACCTCGTCGGTACCCGCCGCCGCGGGCCTGGTCCCGGAGTGGAGCACGGTGCGGCATCACATCATGACCAGTTTCGATACCTGGCGAGCCGAGCACCGCTCACCAGGACACGCGTAGCAATCCGGCATAGCGGGCACCGCGGTGACCCACAATGGGGCGGTCGCCCATCGAAAGGTCGCCGCACCGATGAAGACCACCCGAATCGTCCTGGCCTCCCGCCCGGCCGGTATGCCGCAGCAGGAGAACTTCCGCACCGAGACGGCGGAATTGCCGCCGCTCGAACCCGGTCACGCGCTGCTGCAGACGCTGTATCTCTCCTTGGATCCGTATATGCGCGGGCGCATGAGTGACGCGCCGTCCTACGCGCCACCGGTGGCGGTCGACGAGACCATGTGCGGCGCCACCGTTTCCCGGGTGCTCGAATCCGCGGATCCGGAACTGCATCCCGGCGATTTCGTGCTGGGTTACGCGGGCTGGCAGACGCACTCCGTCGAACAGGGCCGGTACCTCCGCAAGCTCGATCCCACCGCAGCGCCCCTGACCACGGCACTCGGCGTACTCGGTATGCCCGGCTTCACCGCGTACTCCGGACTGCTCACCATCGGCCGCCCGCAGCCGGGCGAGACCGTGGTGGTCGCCGCGGCCACCGGTCCGGTCGGTGCGACGGTCGGGCAGATCGCGAAGATCAAGGGCGCGCGGGCGGTCGGCATTGCCGGTGGACCGCGGAAGGTCGCCCTGCTGACCGAAAAATTCGGATTCGATGCCGCCGTCGATCACCGCGCACCCGATTTCGCCGAACAGCTCGCCGCCGCGACACCCGGCGGCATCGACGTCTACTTCGAAAATGTCGGCGGCGCGGTCTTCGACGCGGTGCTCCCCCGCCTCAACAAGTTCGCCCGGATCCCGGTCTGCGGCTTGGTCGCCTCGTACAACGACACCGCGCTGCCCGCGGGACCCGATCGCATGGGCCTGCTCATGTCGCTGATCCTGCGCAAGAGCCTGACGCTGCGCGGCTTCATCCAGACCGAATTCCTCGATCAGTTCGGCGAGTTCTACCCGGAGGTCGCGGGCTGGCTGGCCGACGGGCGGCTCAGCTATCTGGAGGACGTCGTGGACGGACTCGATCACACGGTGGAGGCATTTCAGGGGCTGCTCACCGGTAAGAATCTCGGCAAGCTGGTCATCAAGGTCGCCGACTGATCGCAGCGATGCCTCTCTGGGTCAGCGTGCGGCCGTGGAAGTCAGTGCGCGGCCGTGACAGTCAGTGCGCGGCCGTGACAGTCAGCGCATGGCCGTGACATACGGCCGCAGACCCAGGGTGATGTCGACGCAGGCCCCCAGCAGGACATCACGTTCCACCGCATCGGGGCTGCGCTTGAGGATGATCCGGGTGCCGAGCAGCGGCACGGGCAGCGGCTGCCCGGCGTGATCCCACCAGATATAGGTGTTGTACAGCTCATCGGCAAGGCGACCGAGCGTCCAGCCGCCGACCGTGCGCACCACATCGAGGCGGCCGAATTCCTCACCCATGCGGTCCAGGATGCGCATGCGGAACAGCTCCGGAGTCTTCGCATCGTCGGTGGGAACGAAGTGCAGCAGCGTGCCCGCGGTGGAACCCACGGCCGTGGAAGTGTCCGAGCGGGTAATGGTTCCGATGGCGGTGCCGTCGGCGCGACTCAGCACGGTCGGCGCCGAATCCTTCGATTGCACCCAGAGCACGGTGCCGTCGGCATAGGTGATCGAGTGCCGGCCGGTCCCCCCGTTCTTGAATCCGAAGAGCATGGCCATCTTCCCGCCGAACCCGTCACCGGCACCCTGCACCCCGACCGCCATCGGGTCCCCCGGCCCGGCTCGGAAGGTGATCTTCAGAGCGTTCGAGGTTTTGTGAACGACCCGACCCTCGATCATCGTCGAGCCGTTCTGCGGGGCTGACATGCGTCGATGGTAAGCCCGAAGCCGGGCGTGCAGAGCCGGTTTCGGTGCGGCACGCCCGAGGACAGGCCGTCACTTACCGTCGGGGTGTCCGACCTTGGCCAGGGCGGTGGTCCAGTCGGTGGCAATGGCAACCTGCGCATCGACCAGGCCGACCTTGTTGCCGCAGACGAGCGAGTGCAGCTGGTTCTCGACGGTGTCCTTCGGATTGGCGGTGCCGCCGCCCTGCTTGTGGCCCGGGGACGGCGGTTCCACCCAGAGGTTGCGCGGATCGTCCGGATCTCCGCCGAGTTCGAGCGAGATCAGGTGGTCGTACTCGGCATCGCGCGGATCGCCGGTGTAGCCGTAGGACTTGATATTCGCGGCCTTCTCGGCACCGGTGATATTCGAATTCGGCCGAATCCCGCCGGTATAACCGGATTTGCAGATGGTGTCGGACAGGTTTGCGGCCGTCACCTTCGGATTCGTCGCACCCGGCGTGCACGTCCTATCCGGAAGTGGCTGCCCGTCAGCGGTTTTACCGTAGTGGCAGCTACCCGGAGCGGGCTGCTGCTGCACGGTGTACTGGACCGGACCCGGACCGACCGGTATGGATGATGGCACGTCCTGCTTCGCGGGTCCCTGCGAAACGTTCTGCGCCACAGTATTTGCGGGGTGCGTCGAACACGCCACCGACAATCCGAGCGCGAGTAGGCCCATCATGAGCCCTTTGTATGCCTTCATAACCATCCCCTACTAGCACCCGGCGAAGCATCCCAATTGTGCGCTACCCCTTGGGGACACGCTCAGCGAGTGTTTCTTCGCGACACGCCCGCAGGACGGATTCGACTGGGGCAACCGCACATTCGGAACCGATACCCAGGTCGCCTCGGATTCCGGTCCAGATTGTGCTTCAGCACAATGGAAGCGTCAAAGTTCCATGAGAGGGCAGCTCGGTTGCGACGTCATTGTGCACGGCGACAATGCCGGACAGTACGATCGTCTGCCATGAGCACCCCGCGCACCCGGCCCGAAGGGTTCGTCACCCGCGCCAGCACCGCACTGCTGCAGCGCCTCGACGAGGTGGTCGATCGGGTAGCCGCGGAAATCGAACGCGCGGAACCGGTTTACGGCAGTTCTCGCGGGGTCCCGCCCGAGGAGCTGCGCCGCACCAATCGCGCCAATCTGGAGGCCATCCTCAGCCATCTGTCCGGGCATCCCGAAGCCGGTACCGCCGCGCCACGCAGCACAGGGCACCGCCGGGCCGAGACCGGCGTTCCGCTGCCGGCGGTCTTGCGGGCCTACCGCATCGGCTCCGGCGTGGTGTGGGAGGAGTTGCTGGCCATGGCCGGTGACGATCCGAAGGCCGGGCGGGAGCTGCTCGATATCGCCTCGCTGGTGTGGAAGCTTGTCGACGACTACTCGCAGGCGCTGACGGACGGGTATCAGGAGACCGTGGCCGAGCAGGTGCGTCGCGATGCTCGCGCGCACGATGCCGCGCTCGACGCACTGTTGAGCGGGCAGGTGGACGGCGCGCGTTTGTGGGAGTGCGCCCGCACTCTCGGGCTGCCCGCACAGGGTTCGTATGTGGTGGTCGCGGCCACCACCGGGACCGCCGCCACCGAGGCGCTGCCGGGTGTGGATGAGGCGCTGTCCGTGCTCGGCGTCGCGTCGGCCTGGCGGGTCCGGGCCGACAGTCATATCGGAATCGTCGCGCTGACAACCAGATTCACCGAAGCGCGGCTGCAGGCGCTGCTGGCCGAGCGCAGTGTGGGGCGGGCCGGTGTCAGCGCTGCGTTCGGTCCGCTGACCGAGGCCGTCACCGGGCTGCGACAGGCCGAACTCGCCTGCGCCGCAACTCAATCCGGATCGAAGCAGGTATTGCGCTACGACGAGGCGCTGATCCCGGTGCTGCTGGCCGGATCGCCCGAGGTCGCGAGCGCGCTCGCCCGCGCGGTACTCGGCCCGATACTCGCCCTGCCCCAGCACGACCGCGAGGTGCTGCTGGACACCGTGCGCACCTGGTTCGCGCACGACGGCGAGGTGTCGGCTATTGCCACTGCCCTGTTCTGCCACCGCAATACCGTGCGATTCCGGCTCAATCGCGTCGCCGAACTGACCGGGCGGCGGCTGACCGAACCGCGTGCGGCCACCGAGATGTACCTGGCCCTGGAGACCCATCGCATCCAGGGCAACGGCTCCGGCGACCACTGACTCGGGGAGCTACCCCACGGCCGCCTGCCTGCGGGTGAAGGTGCCGTGAAAACCCCAGGGGACGTGATGCTCGAGCCATGCGGTGGCCAGTGGGCCGCGTTCCAGATCGCGGGCGTCGAGAACGACCAGCTGCGAACGGTGCTCGGCGAGTTCGTGATTGAGGAACAGCAGCCAGCCGTCGTCCTCGTCGGCATCCTGCGCCCGGGGCACGAACAGGGGCTCGCCGACAGCGCTGAGGCCGAAATCGCAGTCGGTGGTGACACCGGTGCGGTGGTCGACCTTCATGATCGAGTTCAGCACGCCGGTGGCATCCGAACCCATGGCGGCCAGATAGCTGTAGCGGTGTGCGCGGGTGCCGCGCCGCCAGTCGAATTGCGGGAATTCGCAGCTGGTTCCACTCAGCTCGCGCTCGATCACGGTGCCGCCCTTCGTGATCCGGTACTGCATGAGCCGCGAGGACGGGAAGCTCG
Source organism: Nocardia sp. NPDC006630 (assembly GCF_040611495.1). Classification (NCBI taxonomy): domain Bacteria; kingdom Bacillati; phylum Actinomycetota; class Actinomycetes; order Mycobacteriales; family Nocardiaceae; genus Nocardia; species Nocardia sp. NPDC006630. The sequence goes on along the minus strand of NZ_JBEXOK010000013.1, from coordinate 181,945 downwards.
GGGCCGCGGGCGAGTTGACAGCACTGGTCAAGCGCCGGAATTCCCGCCATTCGGTATCGAAGCGCACCAGCTCGATGACCACATCGTCGCCGTCGTCATAGGCATTGGTGAGGTGCACGTGCAGGAGTGCCTCGTGTTCGATGATGCGGGGCTTGCCGCCGTCCTTCGGCACGAGCAGGAAGCGGGTGCCCCTGGACCGCTTGAAATCGAGGGAATCGATGAAGCTGTGGGTGGCCAGGGTGATCTTCACCAGATCCGGCAGCAGCGGGTCCAGGACGAACACCAGATACCGCTGGGTGAGCGCGAAGTCGTGGTTCCACGGCAGATCCAGCATGGGAATGGTGGTGAGAGCGTGCAGCTTTCCCCCGCGATCCACCCGGTACGTGCGAATCCGCGGGGTGGGCAGCAGATCCAGGCCGAAGTTGTACATATCGCCGGTGTCCGGATCCCACTTCGGATGCGCGGAGAACGCGCCCAGGAAGCCGAGCTTGCCGTCGAAGTCGAAGCGCCCCAGCGTTTCCAGGCTGTCCGGATCGATGCGGTGGGGATTGCCCATCTCCCAGAGCGCCAGCAATCCGCCCGCGTAGTTCACGATATTGGTATTGGCGACATTGGCGGGCATGCGACCCATATTGGCGAGTGGGCCACCCGGAATCTGGTCTCCCACACCGCGATAGCGAATCCGGCTCGAGCGCTGCCCGTGTTCGAAATGCCGGGTGCGCACATAGCGATTGCGGTAGTGCACCGATTCACCGTCCAGCACCAGCTGCGACACCATGCCGTCGCCGTCGAAGATGCTGTGCAGCAGCGTCTTCCCGACCTGGAACTTGCCCGGCCCGATGCGGTAGAGGGTGCCGGTCAGATCCTTCGGCAGGGCGCCGTCGATCTGCGTCACGCGGTAGTCCAGTTCGTCCGGCAGCGGGTCGTAGGCCCGCTGGTACAGGTCGGTGGTGGAAGCCGACACCTCATCGGTGGCCATGATTCTCCCTTGAATCCGCATTCTGACGACAGGCGTCGTCCAATTGTTACGGTGTTCTAGGATTGCTGTCAATGACAAGGTCGGGAGTGGTTCGCAGCTATGGCGGCGTGAGCGCCGAGGATCGGCGCGCCGAACGCCGTACCCGGCTGCTCACGGTCGGGCGGCGGCTGTGGGGCGAATCGGGCACGGCGGCGGTGACCGTGCGCGGGGTGTGCAAGACGGCCGGGCTCACCGATCGGTACTTCTACGAGCACTTCGCCAATCGCGATGAACTGCTGGTGGCCATTGCCGATCAGCTCCGCGATCAACTGCTCACCGCCATGGTCCAGGCGGGCGTGGCCGAGGCGGGCGGCGCTGCGGAAAAGCTGCGATCCGGGCTGCAGGCCCTGCTCGATATCGTCGCCGGTGATCCGCACATCCACCGGATCGCCACCAGTGATCCGGCCGGGGTGGCGGGGCTGGCGGAGCGCCGGCGCGAAATGCTCGGCATCATCGCCGATCTGGTCGTGCAGTACGCGCCGACCGCACTCGATACCGCGCTCGACCCCGAATCACTGCGCCGCGCGGCGCTGTTCATCACCGGCGGGGTCAATCAGTTGATCGAGGGCTGGCTCGACGGCAGCCTGCCGCTGTCCACCGCCGAACTCGCGGCCGAATGCGCGCGGCTGTCGGTACGCACCCTCACCGAGTAGAACGGCGGGGCCGAACTCCCCCGGAGTGCCGGGCTGATGCACGCCGCCGGCATAGAAGCACACCCGGCGCGACCGAGTACTGCTACACCCCGGCGTGCTCGGAGGAGGATGCCCCCACCCGCAGTCCCCGGCGCAGTGCGTCGAGCTGATCGGCGGCGGCGCGACGGCTCACCGCGGCATCGGCGACGAGGCCGGAACCGTGGAAAGTGCCCGGGTACAAATGCAATTCGGTCGGCACCCCGGCCCGGGCCAGACGCTGGGCATAGTCGATGCCGTCATCACGAACCGGGTCGAACTGGCTGGTCGAGATGTAGGTCGGCGGCAGACCGGACAGATCGGCCGCCCGCGCGACGGCCGCGTACTGGGACACTTCCGCACTGCCGGGTTCGACGTCCGCACCCAGATAGTGCCGCCAGATCACCTGCAGACTGGGCCCGTCCACATTCGGGGTGTCGTCGTATTCGGTGGCCGACGGAGTCTGCAGGCGATCGTCGGTCGCCGGGAAATCCAAGAGCTGGAAGCACAATTCGGGCCCGTGCTGATCCCGCGCGAACAAAACGAGCCCCGCCGCGATAGCCCCACCCGCACTGTCACCGGCCACCCCGATCCGCGCGATATCGATCCGCAGTTCGCCCGCCTCCCGCACCGCCCACTGCAGCGCGGCATAGCAATCCTGCAGCCCGGCCGGGAACGGATGCTCTGGCGCCAGCCGATAGTCCACCGACACGACCACAATGCCCAACTCGGCGGCGAACCGAATCATCTTGGCGTGCACCATCTCCAGGTCACCCAGAACGAACCCGCCACCGTGCACGTAGAGCAGCGCGGGCAGCGGTCCCTCCCCGTCCACCGGCGTATAAACCCGCACCGGCACCTCTATCGCGGCATCGTCACCGCGAGCAACCAGATCGCGAATCCGCACCGAATCCGGCACCGCCACCTGCGGTCGCCCGGCGAACAGCTCCCGCATCTGAGCGCGCGCCGCCGGAACATCTCCATAGTCCGCAGGCCGCAGCCGATCCACCCACGGCGCCAGCTCCGGATCGAATGCGTAAGTCATGCCCGCAGTCAACCCCCGGACCCCGGCCCCTATTCCCTTGCCGGGCAGAGTTTGTCGCTCGCTGTCCGATCATGTCGGACGGCGGCCGGTGCCGCCGGGCTGTGCCAGACCCGGCTGGGCCTGGCCACAACACCTACGCCTACGGCGCGATCGTCATCGCGCTGGAAACCATTGCCATGCTCGGTTCACTGCGACATCGCAGTCCGCACACCGCACTGGCCGGAGCCACCTGCCCCGCACCGTGCCCGGGCACCGTGGCGGCCATGCCGCGCGTGGTGTCGGCACACCCCTGAATGCTCAGGCGAGCGCGAAGGTCAGCAGCGCCACCGGTCCGCCCGGATCACGCGACCATGAGTAGCCGAACCAGACGCCCGGCGTGATCTCACGAATCTCGTCGTAGATCTGCGGGGTGGGCGAGGGTGCGTAGTTCAGCGCCCAGGTCGGGCGGCCGTCGAGAATGGCCGGCGCGCTGTACACATTCGCGGGCCAGCCCTCGATGCCGGCCGGGGTGATGCGGTTCATCAGATAACCGCCGTCCGGACCGGTGTAGAAGGTCTTGCCGATCCACACCGCGGGCGTCCAGGCCGCCATATCGAGCGGCCGGATCACCCAGCCGTTCTTCACTCCCATCGGTACCGCCCCCTGCGCGGCATCGCGGAAGATATTGTCCTGCTGCGCAGGGCCACACCGAAAACGCAGTGAGTCAATTGTTGCCGCAGGGTTCCCGTCGTACAGGACGCAGCCGCCGCCGTAATCGGCATCCGCGGACGCAATGGGCGCGGTGAAGGGATTGAGTGCAAAAGCTGCGCCCAGTCCGGCGAGAGCGAGAAACCTAACCAGGGCATTTCGAATGGTTTTGCGGCGTGAATGCATCACTGCCTCCAACTGGTCGACCCCGACCTATCAGTGATGCTAGTTCGCTATTGGTTAACTGAACCCATGCGTCACTGAAATGAGACCCGTCGGTATTTACTCATGCGCACCGACTATTACGCCCGGTCAAACGATTGACAGCGAATTGACAGCTCGGTCACCAAGGCCGCCAAGCTTCACGGCGATTAATTGAGCATGAGCCAGAACAAGTCTCGATCACCGCAGGTACGGTGGCTGTGGATTACCATCGGCGTCATCATCGCCGCGGTCACCGTGGCCCTGTGCGCAGCACCCAACGCACTCGCCACCGTCCACCCCCCGATCGCCACAACGCAGCAACCCGTCACCGCTCCCCCGGTGACGACAGCGGCGCCCGTGGCCGCCGCCCCCGGCCTCCCCGGCCCGTCCCCGCAGGCGATCGCCCTGCAGGTGCAGTCGGCCATTCAGGCCGCCTCACCCGGCACCACCGTGGGCATCGATGTGGTCGATACCCAGACCGGTGCGGTGCTCGCCAACCTGAATGCCGATCAGCAGTTCTACACGGCATCGGTGGTCAAGGTTCTGATCGCTCTCGACGATATGCAAAGCCAGGGCTGGCAACCCGATTCGGGTACCACCGCGCAGCTGCAGCAGATGCTCGCCACCAGTGACGACGATATCGCCGATTCGCTGTGGGACGCCGACGGCGGCGACGCCATCGTCACCCGGATGGCGAATCTTGTCGGCATGCCCGGCACGGTGGCGCCGGAGGATTCCAGTGAATGGGGCGAAACCCTCACCACCCCACAGGATGTCGTGACGCTCTACCAGTGGCTCACCATGCAGGCCCCGCCCTCGGCGAGCAACCTGATCCTCACGGCGCTGCGGGGCACCACGCAGATCTCCGCCGACGGCACCGATCAGTACTTCGGCATTCCGGACGGGCTCAACGGTGACGACTGGGCCGTCAAACAGGGCTGGATGTCCCTGGACAGCTCCACCACGCTGGACACCACCGGACTGGTCGGCCTGGGCCCACTGCAGCCGCTGCGCTACGCCGTGGTGGTGCTGACGTCCCAGCCCGCCGATATCAGCTGGTCCGCCGCCGGTGCGGCACTCACCGACGGCGTGGCCCAGCTGCGGCCTCTGATCCCCTGAGCCGAAGGATCAGTCCAGCGTGATTACAGCGGCCGTGCCCGAGATGACGGTCTCGCTCTGATCGACCAGGGCGGCCCGTACCTGCACACTCTGGCCCTTCGCCAGCTGCGGTTGGCCGGCGACCGCGGACAGCGTGACGGTGCCGGTGTGTTCGGCGCCGTCACAGGTCGGATTGTTCTGCGCGCCGGTGGCCGCCGCGCTGCTGGCATTGGGATCCCCGGCCATCACCTGAATGCTCGCCACTCCGGCGGCGGCATCACAGGTGTAGCGGACCCCGACCTCGTCCGCCGCGGCACCGGCGATCTGGATGGTGCCCGCGGCGAGCGCGGGCGCTGCGGTGAACGCCAAAGCGGCGCCCATGGCTACGAAAACGGTCGCTGTACAGGCAGAACGCTGACACTTCCGGATAGTCACCATGTCTCCATGGTCCAGCCCATCGGCGCGCACCGTGGGAGAACCGGTCGGCCCGGCGCGTCGCACCGGACCTATCGCGGCGCTTGCTGAGACTGCCTGTTGGCGAGTTCGTCGACGAAGACCTTGGCGCATTGCGCCAGTTGGGCCGGGGGTCAGCGATGCGAGATCCTTCGCGCAGTCCGCATTGGCTGCGGCGGGTGCCTGGCCCGGGACCGTCGCGGGGCCCGTGGCTCCGGTGTCGTCGAGTTTCACCAGCTGCACCGGGCTCTTGTGGCTCGCACTGATATCCACGCGATAGGCCACGCGGCCGTTGAATTCGACAAACCCGCGCCAGGTGTCACCGTCGATCGGCGTGAACTCGACCAGCTTGCCGCCGTTGGACATCACGGTGCCGGCATTGGTCGCCAGCCACGAGCGGGCATCGGCATCCAGATTGTCGATATTGATGCGGCGCGGATCGTTGTCATCGAGGACATAGACCGACTGCGGATTCAGATTGCCCCGGTGCACCTCGTCGGCGGGCGTGATCGAATAGGCGACGAAAAGTTCGGATGTGCTGCCGCGCAAGGTCATCGGAGTGACCCACTGCAGGCGGCCCGTGGTCTTGTCGCGGAGCAGGTACTCGGAGACATTGCCGCTCTGCGCGCCGGAGGTGGCGGGGTCGAAGCCGAAGTGGTTGCGGTTCATGTTCTCTCGGCCCGCGGCCCACCGGTCCTGGGTGCGCTGATATGCCGTCAGGGATTTCGGGTAGACCGGTCCGGGGAGCGCACCGGCCGCCACATCGCGCTGATAGTCGAGCTTGATGTGGCCGTGGTCGCCGCGCACGGTGATCACACCGGCGGGGGCGGTCACGGTGCGATGGGTCCAGGGCACCGGCTCGGTGACGGGGATGGCCACGACCGGCTCCTTGCCGTCGCAGTAACCCCACACATCGCTCATCTCGAAGCCGAGCAGCGGGTACTTCTCCTGCAGCAGATTGTTCAAACTGTTCTTGCGGGAACCGCCGAACGCACGGTCGATGCCGTAATCGCCGGTGAAGTTGCATTCCGTGGCATTGCCCTGGCCCGTCCACTGCGCCACACCGCCCAGCGGCACATCGATACCGCTGCCGTCGAGCACACCGCTCCACGTGCCCGACGCGCCGTCCTTGCCATTGAGGTAGGTGATGGTCTCGGTGCGCAGGCTGACCGCGCACCGCCATCACCCCAGAAATCGCGGCTCTGGTGCGAATCCGCACCGGTCTACCGACTTTCAGGCCGAGCAGCCGCCGGCCTGGAGCGCTTCGAGGGTGCAGGTGGCGGTGCGCGGGTAGTAGTCGCCCATGACCGCGGCGGCGGCCGCCGGATCGGAGTTGGGCGCCACCTGCTGCACAGCCTCGCCGAAGGTGCTGTCGGGCAGCATATTCCGCAGCAGGATCGCATGCCGGGCATTCGGGCTCTGTGATGACCAGGGCACGAAGGTGACACCGGGAATCGCCTCGATGGCGGAGCGTTGCTGCTCGGTGCCGACCACGTAGGTGTAGTCACCGCTCGGGTCGATCCGGGTATCGGTGTCATTACGGCAGCCGACATCAACAGTGTTGTCGGGCAATACGTTCCGCACCACCGGGCCCGGCAGGTCGAGCAGGTTGACGCAGAGCGAGAAGTAGCGGACGGCGGCGCTCGAATTCGGCCACGGCGCCGGATGCGGGCCGGTGGGAACGGCCGGGGCCTTGCCCCGGATGACCAGCACCTGGCCGTCCGCGGGCCGATCGAGGGCATCGGCCAGATAGGCATTGTCGACATTCGGGAATGCCCCCGCACCGGTGACCCGCCGGAAACCGGTCGGCGCCGACGGTGCGGACGGCAGCATCGAACGCAGCGCGATGAGATCATCGGCCGCACCGAGCGCCTTCCCGATCGCCTCGCCCGCCACGCCGCCGACGCAGGGGCGCAGGGTATTCGACGTTCCGTGATCGGTGAGGGTCACGCTGGGCAGGGACACCGCGTCAGGACCACCGACGGGCAAATACACGCGATAGATGAGATATCCGATCCCGCTGCCGATTCCGGCCGGGGCGAGTGGCAGGACATTCGGCTGTCCCGGGCTCGCATCCGCGCGCACCGCAATGCTGTAGTCGCCGCCGGGCGCGGCCGCGCGCTGCCACGGGTTGACCGCATCGGCGGCGGGGGCGATGTGGTCGTCCGGCAGCGCGGAATCGATGCCCGCGGCGGTGAAGCTGCTGAACCTGCTGTCGTAGGTGTTGAACGACATGTACCGCGCATCCGGGAATTGGCCGGAGACAGTGATATTCAGCGTGGGACTGATCTGGTAGGGCAGGATCCAGTACGACGCACCGCTGTCGGGGTAGGCGAAGTTCAGCGTGCCCAGGGTGCGCGGCGACAGTTCCATCGACCAGGAACACCCGCCCGCGATATCGGACGAGCCCGCGCCGGGATCGGCATGGACGACCGGTGCGGCAGCGGCAGTCAGCGCAGCCACGGCAGCACCGGCCAATGCCGGGAGCAAAAACTTCATGCCAGCAAGCTAGTACACCCGCGCACTTAAACTGACGGCGTACTTGGTCCCGTGCCGGGTCTCACCACAGATCTCGGGCACTACGGCAAGGAGTTTCGCAATTGATTCGCATCCCGGTCTCGGCGGCGCTCTGGTGTAGCGCGGTCCTCGCGGTTGTCACCGGTTTCGCGGTCGCGCCCACCGCAGCGGCCGCGCCGGAAACCACCTGGCTGTGCAGCCCCGGCCAAGCCGGGGACCCGTGCGGCGGCCGTTCGGCCGCAGCCGTCGACTGTTTCTACGTCTATCCCACCGCCTCGCTGCAGCAGACCACGAACGCGAACTTCGATCCCTCGCCGGAACTGCGGGAAGTCGCCCGGGCACAGGCCGGGCCGTTCGGCGCGGACTGCAATGTGTGGGCTCCGGTGTACCGGCAGACGACGCTGCGCGCATTGTTCACCGGATCCGTGCAGGACCGCAGCGCGGCGTCGGACCTTGCGTATCAGGACGTCGAAAACGCGTGGGACGACTACCTCGCCCACCACAACAATGGGCGCGGGGTGGTGCTCATCGGGCATTCGCAGGGCGCCCGGATGCTGCGGACCCTGATCCACAATCGGATCGACGGGAAACCCGTGCAGTCACAACTGGTTTCGGCGGTGCTGCTGGGCGGCAATGTGCTGGTCCGGAAGGGGTCGACGTCCGGCGGCGATTTCGCGTCCGTTCCGGCATGCACCGATCCACGTCAGATCGGCTGCGTGATCGCGTACTCGTCCTTCTCGAAAACGCCGCCGGCCGATACCCGCTTCGGTGTTGCGCCGCAGGTCCCCGATGATTCGGCCGTCCGCGGAAGTCTGCCGTACGGACCCGATTACGAGGTGCTGTGCACCGATCCGGCCGCCCTGCACGACAATGTCGAGGCCCCGATCCACGGCATCATCAGCGGATTCACCGCCCAGTGCACCAGTGGAGCCGGACCGCACGTACTGATGGTCGCGGGACCGGGCGCCGCACTGCTGCCCGCACTCCCGAACGACACCTGGGGACTGCACCTGCTCGACTTCAATCTCGCACAGCGGGATCTGGTGGATCTGGTTGCCGCCCAGAGCGCGGCCTATCTGCACTGACAACCTCGGAATCAGGCTCCGGCAGTGGTTTTCAGGCGGTGGCTTTCAGGCAGTGGGCTTCAGCTCAGCAGGCCATCTCGACCACATGCGGCTTGCTGGCACTGCCGGACGCACGGCCGATACTGCCTGCCGCACGCACCGCGGCCGCTACCGCGACCACCGGCGGCACCCAGCGGGCCTCGTCCGGGGAAATCTGCCAGCGGACCGAACCGCTCACCGGCCGGGCCGGAGGCAGCGGCACCCCGGCACCGTCGGTGTACACGATGGCGCCGGCGGCGCGCAGTGCCTCGATCGCCTTCGCCGCCTTGGCAATACCGACCACCAGGTGGATTTCGCGGCGCTGCGGCCCCGGCATCTCGATCACCGGGCCGATCAGCTTGTTCGCACGCAGGAACTGGCCCACCCGCGCCGCCAGCACACCACTGACCTCGATGGCCGCTATCGCCTGATCGGTGATCAGGCAGGAACCATTGGCGGTTGCGGCGACCGTCCACCCGAGGCGGCTGTAGTCGTGCGCGACATCCGGCATAACCACGGCGACTGATCTCGGAAACGTAGCGGGCACTGTCTTCTCCATTTCACCAGGTCGATCAGATCTCACATCGCTGTGACGGACGATTCGGGTTGCTAGAGCTACCCTCGTCTCCGAACCTGTGCGTCAAATCCGTCAAGGCTGGGAACTTCCCTACAGAATGCTTGCGGTAACGAACCACCCCAGCGATTCTGCGCGATTCGGCGGCCCCGGGCATCGCCCGGAGGTCGCTGCCCGGGTACTCCTTTGGTCGGACCTTCGGACCGCCCACCCCCGGCACAACCCTTGATAACGTTGCGCCACAGTCAATTATGCCGAGACCCTCGCCACTCCGTAAGGAGTAACGAGGGTCTCGTGAAAACGAACTCCGGCAGGGTAGGCGCCAGGCGCCGAAACCGGGTCCTATCAGGCCAGTTTCAGACTGCGCCCGATGATCTCCTTCATGATCTCGGTGGTGCCGCCGTAGATGGTCTGCACCCGGGCATCCATGTACGCCTTGGCGATCGGGTACTCCCGCATGTACCCGTAACCGCCGTGCAGCTGCAGGCATTTGGTGATGAGGTCGAGCTGCTCCTCGGTGCTCCAGTACTTGGCCATGGCGGCCTCCTCCACGGTGAGCTTCTCCTGATTGAGCAGCTCGATGCAGCGGTCGACGAACACGCGCACGGCCGTGGTCTTGGTGGCCAGCTCGGCCAGCACGAAGCGGGTGTTCTGCTGGGCTCCAATGGGTTTGCCGAACGCCTTGCGATCGCGCACGTACTGGATGGTCCCCTTCAGCGAGCCCTCCATGGCCGCCGCCGCCATGACGGCGATGGACAGCCGCTCCTGCGGCAGGTTCTGCATGAGGTGGATGAAACCCTGGCCCTCGGTGCCGAGCAGGTTCTTGCCCGGGACGCGCACGTCCTGGAACGAGAGTTCCGCGGTGTCCTGCGCCTTGAGTCCGATCTTGTCCAGATTGCGGCCGCGCTCGAAACCGGCCATGCCGCGCTCGACCACCAGCAGCGAGAAGCCCATGGCGCCCTTGGCCGGATCGGTCTGGGCGACCACGATGACGATATCGGCATTGATGCCATTGGTGATGAAGGTCTTGGAGCCGTTGAGCACCCAGTCATCGCCGTCCTTGACCGCGCGGGTCTTGATGCCCTGCAGGTCGGAGCCGGTGCCGGGCTCCGTCATGGCAATGGCGGTAATGATCTCGCCGGAGCAGAAACCGGGCAGCCAGCGCTGCTTCTGCTCCTCGTTCGCGAGCTCCAGGAGGTAGGGGGCGATCACATCGTTGTGCAGGCCGAAGCCGAGACCCGAGTACTGGCCGTAGGTGACCTCTTCGGTGACGACGGCGTTGTAGCGGAAGTCCTTCACGCCACCGCCGCCGTACTCCTCGGGCACCGCCATGCCCAGGAAGCCCTGCTTGCCGGCCTCCAGCCAGACCGTGCGATCGACAATGCCGTCGTGCTCCCACTGCTCGTGGTTGGCAGCGACATGCTGATCGAGAAACTTTCGGAACGACTCCCGGAACAGATCGTGTTCAGGTTCGAAAATAGTGCGTTCCACGCCAACCTCCTGAGTGACCACATCGGCACATGCCTCTGCCACATACGGTACTAGAAAGTCGAATCAGGGTTAACTTCGAACCCCGGAAAAGTGGTTCGAACTGCGACAGTCGCCTTTGACGTCGCCGGTCGAATCAGATGAACCCCGGTAAACTACCGGGCGGCCCGAGCGGTCGGGGACAGCATGGCCCGAGCGGTCAGAGACCGACGGCGGAGAGGGTGCGGCCGAGCAGATGGCGGCCGCGATCGCGAGACCGCTCGGTGAGCAGGAAATCGAGCTCACCCTCGAGCGCCTTACGCGTCACCACCTGCAGTTCGACCGCGGCGGCTTCGATATCCGGGGCATCACGCCACGGGCTGGTATCGATCGGCGTGCCCAGTGCGTAGTAGAAGCGCTCCGGCTTGGGCACCAGCGTCGGGCCGAGGCCGCGAATCAGCGGCGGCGTGAGGTTCGCGCGCAGACCCAGACCCGTGACCGCCTTGCGCAGCGGGCGCATGACCGGATGGTTGCCGTCGAAGACGATGTCGTAGATATCGTCACCGCCGACCATGGCGATGGGAACGATCGGCGCACCGGTCTCGATTGCCATGCGCGCGAAGCCCGTTCGCCCCTCCCACAGCAGCTTGTACTTCTGCCCCTTGCCGCGCATGGCCTCCCGGCCACCGCCGGGGAATACCGCCACCGCCTCGCCCGCCTCCAGCAGCGAATAGCAATTGTGCCGATTGCCGCGCACAACTCCCAAGCGGTGCAAGCCATCTCGCAGCACCGGCACATCGATGAGGACATTCTCGGCCAGGCCCCGCACCAGCCGGTCATGCTTGACGAGGATTTCGTGCGCCAGCACCGGCGCATCCGTGCCACCGGCCAGGGTGTGGTTGCCGACCAGCAGCACCGGACCCTCGGCCGGGAAATTCTCCAGCCCGTAGAAGCGCGGGCTGAACCAGGCCCGCGACGGCGCCACCAGAAGTTCGATCGCGCGCCGATCCAACTCGGTCAGCGCGACATGTAGTGGGGCCCCATCGGTGAGCCCCTGAGCCTCGGATTCTCGAGCGTCATTTCGAGACAAGACATCCCTCCCTGCAGAGATTTCGATAGCAGCATGCTAACGAAAATCCCCGCAGGGGACTCGGCCGGGTGAGTCCACCCCTAGTGGATCCGTTGCGGCTCAGTCGATTTCGACCGGCTCCGTACCGGCGGAGACGAATTCTGTGAGTACGGCGGCCAGGAACTGGGGCACGCGGGCGCGGACCCGGGTTCCGGACTCGACATGCTCGGAGCTGATGATGCGGCCGTCGGCGTGAATACGGGCGAGCAGATCACCGCGGGTGTAGGGCAGCAGCACGCTGACCTCCACATCCAGACCACCGAGGATATTGGCGAGCTGGGCGCGCAGGGTCTCGATGCCCTCGCCGGTCTGGGCGGAGACGAAGACCGCATCCGGCAGCCAGCCGCGCAGCTCGGTCAGCTCCATCGGCGCCAGGGCGTCGATCTTGTTGACCACCAGCAGTTCTCGCGGCGCCGGAGTCTTGGTATCGCGCAGCACATCCGCGATGACCTCGCGCACCGCCTTGATCTGCCCGTCGGGCAGCGGGTCGGAGCCGTCCACCACATGCAGCAGCAGATCCGCGCCGGTGACCTCTTCGAGGGTGGAGCGGAAGGCCTCGACCAGCTGGGTGGGCAGATGCCGGACGAAACCGACGGTATCGGTGAAGACGACCTCGCGCCCGTCTTCCAGCGCGGCCCTGCGGGTGGTCGGATCCAGGGTCGCGAAGAGTGCGTCCTGCACCAGTAGTCCAGCGCCGGTGAGCGCGTTCATCAGGCTCGACTTGCCCGCATTGGTGTAGCCGACAATGGCCACCTGCGGTACGCCGCTCTCGACGCGGCGGGCGCGCTTGGTATCGCGGGAGGTCTTCATCTCGCGAATCTCGCGGCGCAGCTTGGCCATGCGCTCACGAATGCGCTGGCGGTCGGTCTCGATCTTGGTCTCACCGGGACCACGGGTACCGACACCGCCATTGGCGCCGGCGCGACCACCGGCCTGCCGGGACATGGACTCACCCCAGCCGCGCAGTCGCGGCATCATGTACTGCATCTGCGCCAGTGCGACCTGCGCCTTGCCCTCACGGGAGGTGGCGTGCTGGGCGAAGATGTCCAGAATCAGGGCGGTGCGGTCGATGACCTTCACCTTGACGATCTTCTCCAGCGCGGTCAGCTGCGCGGGGCTCAGTTCACCGTCGAGGATGACCGTATCGGCGCCGGTCTCGAGCACCATGGCCCGCAGCTCCTCGGTCTTGCCGGAGCCGATGTAGGTGGCCTTGTCCGGTTTGTCGCGGCGCTGGATCAGCGAATCGAGCACCTCCGAACCGGCGGTCTCGGCGAGAGCAGCCAGCTCGGCCATGCGTGCGTCGACCTGGGCGGTGCTGCCCTCGGTCCAGACGCCGACCAGCACCACACGCTCCAGACGCAGCTGCCGGTACTCGACCTCGGTGACATCCTCGAGTTCGGTGGACAGCCCGGCGGTGCGGCGCAATGCGGCGCGCTCGTCGAGCTGCATCTCACCGACTGTCGGCGACGCGGACTCGGACCAACCGGTCTCGGCCTCGGCGTCGCCGGTGTTCTCCTCAGCGGGAGTGAACTCGTACGTCTCTTGTTTACTCATACGCCTTCCATGGTCCCACGGACCAACCGAATGGCGCATTCGGTTATTTAACGGCGATTCTCGACTAGGCGTCTTGCCACCACTTGGCCGCAATGGTTCCGGTGGCTACGAGGACCGAGGGGCCTCGGAGCGAGGCTGCGCCGTTGTCGATGCCCACGGTGACCGTTCCGCCTGGGATGTGGACCTGGACGTGGCCGGAGTCGGTGGCGAGGTCGAAGCCGTCGCGGGCCAGGGCGGCGGCGGCCGCGGCGACGGTTCCCGTTCCGCAGGAACGGGTTTCGCCTACACCGCGTTCGAAGACGCGCATGTCCACACCGCGCTGACCGTCGGAGGCGACGCCGAGGGCGGTGAGGATTTCCACGTTCACGCCCTTCGGGAAGAAGGTGTGGTCGAAGGACGGGGCGTGGGTGAAGTCGAGTTCGCCCAGTTCCTGATGCGTGAGGGTGGCATCCACGCAGGCCAGGTGCGGGTTGCCGACGTCGATGCCGAGACCGGTGAATTCGCGGCCGTCCAGGGTGGCGGCCGACTCACCGAGCACGCGAACCGTGCCCATGGCGACGGTGACCTCACCATGGACGGGATCGGCGTGGTGCACGACCACCGGGCGTGCACCCGCGCGGCTGCCGACCACGAACTCTTCACGCTGTTCGAGACCGGTGGCGACCAGATAGTGAGCGAAGACACGGACGCCGTTGCCGCACATTTCGGCGATCGAGCCGTCGGCATTGCGGTAGTCCATGAACCAGTCGCTCGCGCTCACGCCCTCGGGGAGCACCGGCAGGGTGCCGTTCTCGAAGAGTGCGCCGGCACGTGCCACGCGCAGGACACCGTCCGCTCCGATGCCGCGCTGGCGATCGCACAGGGCCGCGATACGCGACTCGGTCAGTTCCAGCCACGCGTCCGGATCGGGCAGCACCACAAAATCGTTCTGGGTGCCGTGTCCTTTGCTGAATTCGATATCAGCCGCGCTCTCGTTCACCATGCCGTCCTCACCCACACCGTTGTCCGCACCCGGACCCGAAGTTTTCACCGCAACGCCCGGCGCTGCCGAGAAATTTCGTACAGCGCCACCGCCGCCGCCGATGGCGCACCGAGCGTGCCGTCGGACGGAATGCACACCAGCTCGTCGCACGCCTGCTGCCAGGCGGGGCCGAGCGTCTCGCTTTCATCGCCGAGGACCAGCACGGTCCCGCCGTCGAATGCGAGCTCGTCGAGGGCGATTCCGCCGTGATCGTCACTGCCGACGATACGGGTGGCGATACCGCGGCGGCGCTGCCGGTCCCGGAATGCGAGCACCTGCGCGGGTCCGGAGGCGCGCAGCACGGGCACCGCGAAGAGGGCTCCGGCGGATGCCTGCACGCTGCGCGGATCGTAATGGTCCGCGCCCGAACCGGTGACGATCACACCGCCCGCCCCGAAGGCCGCCGCCGAACGAATGAGCCCACCCAGGCGCGCGGGCGAGGCCGGGCGGTCGATGACCACCACATTCGGCGGGTGATCAGGTGTGCCGGGCGCGAAATCCTCGAGCTCCATGCGCCGCGCGATGGCCACCGCCACCAGTTCCGGCACCTGCTGCGAGGGTTCGGCCAGCTCGGACATCACCTCCGGCACCAGTCCGACGCTCGGCACACCGCTGGAATCGAGCACCTCCCGGGCCCAGGCCGACGGCTCCGGGCCGCCCAGGCGGTAGACGAGAGTCTCCAGCGGCCAACGGCATTCGAGCGCCTGGGCGATCGGCCGCATGCCGTGCACCAGAAACCGATTGTCCCGAAGTCGGCTGGCGCGATTGTTCAGGTACGCCTGCCACACCTGTACCGAGGCATTGCGGGCGTTCGCGCGACGGGTCACTTACCGCACTTCCTGTTCATCCTTCTCGGTCGAGGAGTCGATGAGCGCCAGTGCCGTCACCGCCAGATCGGGATCCGCGCCGTTCACCCATCGCACCCGCGTATCGCGGCGGAACCAGGAGCGCTGTCGCCGGACATAGCGCCGGGTACCGATGAAGGTGCGCTCCTGTGCTTCGTTCAGGTCGTATTCGTTGTCCAGGTAGTCCAGGACTTGTGCGTAACCGATTGCGCGGCGGGCGGTCTGGCCTTCGCGCAGGCCCTGGTCGATGAGGGTGTGCACCTCCTCGACCAAACCGGATTCGAACATGCCCGCGGTGCGCAGTTCGATGCGGGCGTCGAGTTCGGCGGTCTCGCGGTCCACGCCCAGAATGACCGTGCCCCAGCGGGGTTGACCGATCTGCGGGGCCGAGGCGGCGAAGGGTTTGCCGGTCAGTTCGACCACCTCGAGGGCGCGCACCATGCGGCGGCCGTCGGTGGGGAGAATGGTGGCGGCGGCGACCGGATCGGCGGCCCGCAGCGCTTCGTGCACGACCACCACACCGCGCTCGTCCAGCAGGGCTTCCCATTTGGCGCGAACCGACGGGTCGGTGGCCGGGAAGTCCCAATCATCCAGTAGCGCTTGCACGTACATCATCGAACCACCGACGATGACCGGTGTGTGGCCGCGCGCCATAATCGCCTCGACATCCGCGCGCGCCGCGGTCTGGTAGGCGGCGACCGTGGCGGTCTCGGTGATATCGAGAACGTCCAGCTGGTGGTGCACAATGCCGCGGCGTTCCGCGACGGGCAGTTTCGCGGTGCCGACATCCATGCCCCGATACAGCTGCATGGCATCGATATTCACGATTTCGCCGTGTAGCCGCTCCGCCAGATCCAGTGCCAGATCGGATTTTCCGGTGGCGGTGGGGCCGACAACGGCGATGGGGGTGATCATGCGGCGCCGCCCGGGTACCAGACGCTCACGTGGTACGCCACACCGAACGGGGCTGCGGCGTAGCGGGTTTCGACCTTCGGGTGGGTGTCGTCGGCGCTGAAGAGCCCGGCCAGGATCTGGTAGGCGGGGCGGCCGGCCACATCCAGGTCGGCGCACAATTGCGGGTCGAGGGCGGCCAGTGCGGCCCGGTCCCCCGCTGTGAGCGCTCGATCGATATCCGCCTGCACCGCTTCCGCGCGCGTATCGAGGTATCGGGGGGCTGTGGTGGACATGGTTGCCGCACCGTCGCCGACGACCAGGACGCCATACCGGTCGGTCTCGGCATCGAGTTCGGCGCGCAGCCGGGCGCCGAAGGCCACACACTCCGCGGGCGTGCTGTCGGCGGCGATCAGGCGGGCCTGTGCCGACGCCTCGGGAGCGACCTGTTCGCGGAGCCAGCCACCGATCAGCATCGGCAGCGGCAGCGCCGGGTCGGCCGTCGTCGATGCCACGGCCCTTGACAAACCCACCCGCACATCGACGCCGTAGCCCCGGAACGTGCCCGCCGTCTCCGGTCCCAGTACCAGATCGGACTCGGCCGCACCGACCACGATCCAGCGCGAGACCTGCTCGGCAAGCGCTCCCGCGGCGGACAAAACAGCCCTGCGCAGCACAGCGGGTTCACCATCGGTCGCTGCGCCCGCCGCGCCCCCGAGTTCGGGTACCAGGGCGGGCGGTGAGGGAACCAGCGACGCAACACAGAACACGCCGTCAACCGTAGCGCTACCGTGCCTCACCAGCCCCACCCCGCCCGGGTCGCCGCGCCACCCAGGTGGCCTCAAAGACAGCATTTCGCACCCCAGCCTGGTTGAATGGGGTCAGCTAGACAGATGAGCTAGGGCGTAACCAGGCAGCCGTGACGCGCGGCAGGGACGAGGAGCGATGACCGAGAACAGCGGAAACGAAAAGGCTACCCAACCGGAGTCGGCCCCGACGCCTGTGCCCGGCGCCGCCGCTCGACCGTCACCGGCCACTGTCGCCGGTCCCCGTCCGGGGCCCGGGCCGCGCAAGCCGGAAGCCCCGAAACCACACGCCGTCAAGCCCACTCCCGGCGCGGCGACCCCGCATCCGCATCCGGTGGTGGTTCCCGCCGTGAGCGACCCCAGCCAGTGGGGACGGGTCGACGAGGACGGCACCGCCTGGGTCAAGACCATCGAGGGCGAGCGGGTGGTCGGCTCCTGGCAGGCCGGCGATACCGCCGAGGGCCTGGCCCACTTCGGCCGCCGCTTCGACGATATCGCCACCGAGGTGGCACTGCTGGAGGCCCGGCTCGCGGCCGGTACCGACGCCCGCAAGACCAAGGCCGCCGCCACCGCGCTTGCCGAAACATTGCCGACCGCTGCTGTCATCGGTGATATCGACGGTCTCACCACCCGGCTGCGGGCCATTATCGAGCACTCCGACGAGGCAGCCGCACACGCCAAGGAGGAGAAGGACCGCTCCCGGCACGAGCAAACCGAGCGCAAAGAGGCGCTGGCCGCCGAAGCCGAGCAGATCGCCGCCGAATCCACCCAGTGGAAGGTCGCGGGCGACCGGCTGCGCGAGATCCTCGACGAGTGGAAGACCATTCGCGGCGTGGATCGCAAGGTCGACGATGCGCTGTGGCGGCGCTTCTCCAAGGCGCGCGAGGCATTCAACCGCCGCCGGGGAGCACACTTCGCCGAACTCGATCGTGAGCGCGCGTCCGCCAAGACCCACAAGGAAGGGCTGTGCGTCCGGGCCGAGGAGCTCTCCAGTTCCACCGACTGGGCCGGTACCGCCGCCGTCTTCCGAGATCTGCTGGCCGAGTGGAAGGCCGCCGGCCGCGCCCCCCGCGAGGCGGACGAGCAGTTGTGGAAGCGCTTCAAGGCCGCACAGGACGTGTTCTTCGCGGCCCGCAATTCCGCCGCCTCCGAGCGGGATGCCGAATTCGAGGACAATGCGACAGCCAAGGAAGAGCTGCTGCTGCATTACGAAAGGCTCGATCCCGAAACACATCTGGACGCCGCCCGCGCCTCCCTGCGCGATCTGCAGGAGAAGTGGGACGCCATCGGCAAGGTCCCGCGCGAGCGCATCCACGATCTCGAGGCCCGCCTGCGCGCCGTCGAGAAGCGAGTCCGCGACGCCGTGGACGCCCAGTGGCGCCGCTCCGACCCCGAAGCCATGGCCCGCGCCGCCCAATTCCGCGAGCGCGTAGCCCAATTCGAGGAACAGGCCGCAAAAGCCCAGGCCGCAGGCAAGACCCGTGATGCCGAAAAGGCACTGGAACAGGCCAAGCAGTGGCGCGAATGGGCCGAAGCCGCCGAAGGCGCCGTCAGCCAGCGCTGAGCACACCCGCGAAACGGGCCTGGGCAACCGAATACGGTCAGCCCAGGCCCTTTTCGTCGGTCCACGCGGCTCGAAGCCCTCGGCAACCCGGGCGGTTTCGTCGGCGTGCCGGCGAGAAGCCGAAGCCCCTCGTCATCCCGGCGCGCTTTTGGCCGGGATCCACAGAAACCTGTTGAGCGCAGCCGGGTTGGATCCCGGCCAAAAGCATGCCGGGATGACGGGGGCGGCATTTCCTTGATGGCCAGGGACGCAAGCGCGCTGTCGGCCTGGCGCGAGCGCTGGCACTGCTCGGCTGCGCCCCTTCGGCCAGCGCGGCGCGCTCCCTCGTCGATGTCATCGGAGGGGCCGGCATCCAGCGCGAGACGACTGGCGGCGGCGCGATGAGCGTTCCCACCGGCCGGCGGGGCGGGTGGATTCTGTTGGGGGGCAAATGAAACCAGCGCTGGGTGGGGAGCGGCGTTAGGCTCGCGGGATGGTACCGAACCGGGAAGCACTTATCGCGCATCTGCTGGCGACCGGAATGGCGGGGCGGGTGGCCACGCCTCGGGAGAACAATCTGCTGCATTATCTGCTGCTGGCGCATCGGGATCCGGATTATTTGTTCGGGCTGGATCCGGGGCCGCAGTGGACCGCGGATGCGGTGCTGGAGTTGATGGCGCGCAAGGTGGGGGTGAGTCCGCGGCTGAATTTTCGGCGGGGGGTGGACACCATCGATCCGGAGCTGACGGCCGCGGCGCTGGACCGGTATGCCGCGAGATTCCGGGTGGCGCTGCGGAATCGGCAGCGGGTGTTGTTCGCCACCGGGCATCCGCGCACGCTGGGTCCGTTCTATCAGCTACTGGCCGCGGCGCTGGAGGAGGCGGGCGGCACGGTGGTGAATGCCGGTGCGGGACTTGGCTACAACGGTGAGACGCGGTACGGCATGCAGCGGCTGGAGGTCGACTTCTTCCTGGGGGTCGCGACGCTGCACGATCCGGGCGGCCCGATCCATACGCACTCGGCCGAGCCGGTGCAGATCGTGCTCGCGGAGCTGGCGCACACCGGCGCACAGATGCCGGATCTGGTTGTCGCCGATCATGGTTGGTGCGGCGGGGCGGCGCAGGCGGGTCTGGATGCGATCGGGTTCGCGGACTGCAATGATCCGGCCCTGTTCGTCGGCGAGGAGGAGGGCACGGTCGCCGTGGCGGTGCCGCTGGACGACGGCATCGATCCCGACAGGTACGGGCTGCTGGCCGAGTACATCCTGGCCGACTCTCGCAGCAACGCAACCGATCTCAACCGGTGACGACCTCATGCCTGCTGGCGCGATGAGAGCGGCGGTACTCACTCGGTGAGACGCCCACCTCGCGGCCGAAGTGCGCGCGCAGGTTGGCGGCGGTGCCCAGACCGCAGCGTTCGGCCACGGCATCGACGGGAAAGTCACTGGCCTCCAGCAGTTCCCGGGCCCGGATCAGCCGCTGGGTGAGTAGCCACTGCAGCGGGGTGCCGCCCAGTTCGGCATGGAATCGGCGGGCGAGGGTGCGTTCGCTGGTATTGGCGTGCCGGGCCAGATCCGACACGGTGAGCGGCTGATCCAGCCGGTGGATGGCCCATTGCAGCGTGGCCGACAGTCCGCTGTCGTCAGGGTAGACCGGGACCGGCGATTCCAGATATTGCGCTTGCCCGCCCGCCCGGTGCGGCGGCACCACCAGATAGCGCGCGGCGGCATTGGCGGCCCCCGAACCCAGATCCTTGCGAATCAGGTGGATGCACAGGTCCATTCCCGCCATGGTGCCCGCACTGGTGAGAATGCGGCCATCGTCGATATAGAGCACCGACGGGTCGACCTCGAGGTGCGGAAAGCGTTCGGCGAGCGCGCTGATATGCCGCCAGTGCGTGGTCATGCGCCGACCGTCGAGCAGCCCCGCGGCCGCCAGGACGAACGCTCCCGTACATAGCGAGGCGACGCGGGCACCCGCCTCGTAGGCTGCGCGAACGGCGTCCACCAGATCAGCGGGCGGGTCCTCGCGCACATTCGGCACGGACGGGACGATGACGGTATCCGCGCGGACCAGATCGTCGTAATCGTGATCGGTCAACGCCACGAACGGATCTCGCAGTTCCGCCGACCGGGTGCCCCGCGGGCCGCAGAGCTGGAAGCGATACCAGGAGTCCGGATCGACGCCCAGCGGCGGCTCGTAGAACACCTGATAGGGAATGGCGACTTCGAATATCGGCATACCCGGCGCCACGGCGACCGCGAGCGTGCCGGGGTCAGTTCGGGTTCCGGAGCCATTCTGGTCCATGTCAGAATCCTAGCGCATCATGGCATTCCTGCCACTGTTCGCGGGAATCCCCAGGTCGCATAGTCGAATCATGACGACAACGACCGAACGGGAAGCAGCGCTGCGGCAGCAACCGCAGGATGCGCCGAACCCCCGGCGGTGGCAGATCCTGGCCATCGCCGGCATTGCCCAATTCCTGGCCATCCTCGACCTTTTCGCGGTGACCGTCGCCTTCCCGACCCTGCAGGCGACCTTCGGGACCTCCACCAGCGCGGTGTCGTGGACGCTGAACGCCTACACCATCGTGATGGCGGCGCTGCTCGTACCGGCCGGGCGACTGGCCGACGACACCGGCCGCAAGCGCGGATTCCTCATCGGCATAGCGCTTTTCGGGCTCGCCTCGATCGCCTGCGGCTTCGCCCCCACACTGGGGACGCTCATCGCGGCACGGGTGGTGCAGGCCGCGGCCGCCGCGCTCCTGGTGCCGACCGGCTTGGGGCTGGTGCTCCCCAGCTTCCCGCGCCGGGAACACGCCACCGTCATGGGCATCTGGACCGCCATTGCCGCCGCCGGTGCGGCCAGCGGACCGGTACTGGGCGGACTGCTCCTACAGGCCGGGTGGCGCTGGATCTTCTTCCTGAATGTGCCGTTCACGCTGGTGGCCTTCATTCTCGGCATAGTGGTGCTGCCCGATATCAAGCTGCATGCCAAGCGACGGCTGGATCTGCTCGGCGCGCTGCTGATTCTCGGCGCGACCGCAGGCTTCACGACGGTGTTCGTACAGGCCTCCACCTGGGGGTACACCGGTCCGGCCACGCTCGGATGCCTGGCTGCCGCCATCGTGCTGACGGGTTGGTTCGCCTGGCACGTGCAGCACCATCCGGATCCGGTGGTGAGCCCGGTCGTCCTGCGGCACAAGCTTTTCCGCACCGCCACCTTCGGAGTGTTCTGCTACTACCTGGCTTTCGCCGCCATGATTCTGGAGGCGACACTGTTCCTGACCGAGCACTGGCACTACTCGGTGCTGGCGGCCAGCCTCGGCGTCGCACCCATGCCGATCAGCTGCCTGGTGCTCTCGCCGTTCTCCGGGCGCTTCGTCGCCTGGGTCGGCGCGCGCGCCTCGGCCGCGCTGGGTGGTGCGAGTCTGGCGGTGGGCTGCGCGTGGTGGGCGGTGAGCAGTGGGTTCACCGATTCGTATGCGCTGGTCATACTGCCCGGCAGTGTGCTCGCCGGAGCCAGCACCGCACTGCTGCAGCCGCCGCTGTTCGGATCCGCGGCGCTGCTGCCCGCCGATCAGATCTCGCTGGGGTCGGGCACTCTCATGATGGCGCGGCAGACCGCTTCGGCGCTCGGCGTCGCGATTCTGATGGCGATACTCGGCGAGGGCTCGCAGCGGACCCTGGGGGAATTCCGGGCGGGCTGGATCTACATGGTGGTCGTCGGCATCGCGGCCATGTTCGCCGGTCTGGCGTATCGGCCGAAAACCATGGCCGAGCAGAGCTGAGAGCAGCGCACGAAAAAGGCCCGGCGGCACCGAATTCGGTGCCGCCGGGCCTGCTGTTCGCGTATTCGCTGTTCGCTTATTCGCCGAACAGGCGACGGCGACTCGCCTCCTCGGCGGCCGCGGCGGCCATGCGGCGCTGCTCCTCGGCGGCCAGGTGCACGGAGGTGCGGCCCCACACCACGCGCACCCAGTGGAAGGTCAGCACCACAATGGCGACGGCGGACAGGATCAGGCCGAAGCCCGGTCCCGCACCGTGATAGTTGTTCAGGCCCGGCGTATTGCGATGCCAGATGGAGAAGACGCCGAACACACTGCCGACAGCGGACCCGGCGACCGCGATCCAGGCCAGCGCCCAGCGGCGGGTCATCAGGGCGAGCAGTGAGAAGCCGATGCCGAAGACCAGGACGAACCATTCGAAAACGCGGGACGGCAGCCCGATGTGCTCGGCCTTGGCGGCGGCGTCGTACATGATGACGTCGAAGCCGCGGGCATGACCGGCATGCGGCAGCACCATCGAGAGCAGCAGCACGAACACCGCACCGGCGACCACCATGGCGCGCACGCCCGGATCGATCTCGCCCGCGATCTTGCGCTCCACCGCTTCGAGGTCGTCCCGGAACTGCTCGAAGTCCTGACTGTTCTCGGCCGGCTTCATGCTCTCCTCGTTCGCTTCGGGCGCCGGTGTCGACGCCGAATCGGGCTGTGCGGCTTGATCTTCCGGTCGCGCGTCGCTCGGCTCGCGAGCCTCGTCGGGGCCGGTGGGCTGCTGCTCGGTCATACGCTGTGATCCTGAGTCGTCCTGGAGGGGTGTCGACCCATCATGCTCCCGCACCGATCGGCCCTACTACGCGGTGTCGGATTGACCGTGGGGCGCTGCTGATCGGCCGCGTGATTGGGGACCACCGACCGCATTAGACCCGTCAGGCTCCGCACTCGGAACCGCAGCCCGCCGCGGCGGTTTCCACCACGATCGGCGCGCCGATCTGCGGCAGGCCGAGACCGACGCCGATGGGTGCGGTCTTCGGGGTGATGCCCAGCTCGTGCGCATCACCGGCGCGGGTACGGCGGTGGGTCTGCACGGGGGCGTCGGCGATCAGATGGTGCGGGGCGGCACCGGTGATCTCGACGGTGATGATGTCGCCGGGGCGAATCTCCGAGCCCGCGGGCAGATCCGCCGTCGGGCGGAAGTGCACCAGGCGGCCGTCCCGGGCGCGACCGCTCATGCGCGCGGTGGCCGCGTTCTTCTTGCCCGCGCCCTCGGCGACCAGCAGCTCGACCGTGGTGCCGACCATCGCCTGATTGCCTTCGAGGGAGACCTGCTCCTGCAGTTCGATGAGTCGCATATAGCGCTCCTGCACGACTTCCTTCGGCAGCTGATCGGGCATATCCGCGGCGGGAGTGCCGGGGCGGATGGAGTACTGGAAGGTGAAGGCGCTGGTGAACCGCGCCTGCCGCACCACATCCAGGGTCGCCTGGAAGTCCTCCTCGGTCTCGCCGGGGAAGCCGACAATAATGTCGGTGGTGATGGCGGCGTGCGGCATGGCGGCACGCACCTTGTCGATGATGCCGAGGAATTTGGCGCTGCGGTACGACCGCTTCATGGCCTTGAGCACCCGGTCGGAGCCCGATTGCAGCGGCATGTGCAGCTGCGGGCAGACATTCGGGGTGGCGGCCATGGCCTCGATCACGTCATCGGTGAATTCGGCCGGATGCGGGGAGGTGAAGCGCACGCGCTCCAGGCCTTCGATACTGCCGCAGGCGCGCAGCAGTTTCGCGAAGGCGCCGCGGTCGCGCTCCTCGTTCGGGTCGGCGAAGGAGACACCGTAGGAATTGACGTTCTGACCCAGCAGGGTCACCTCGAGCACACCCTGGTCGACCAGTGCCTGCACCTCGGCGAGCACATCACCGGGGCGGCGGTCGACCTCCTTGCCGCGCAGGGCCGGGACGATGCAGAAGGTGCAGGTGTTGTTGCAGCCCACCGAGATCGACACCCAGCCGGCGTACGCGGATTCCCGCTTGGCGGGCAGCGTGGAGGGGAAGGCTTCCAGGGATTCGATAATTTCGACCTGGGCTTCTTCATTGTGGCGGGCCCGCTCCAGCAGCACCGGCAGCGAGCCGATGTTGTGGGTGCCGAACACCACATCCACGTACGGCGCCTTCTTGACGACGGTGTCGCGGTCCTTCTGCGCGAGACAGCCGCCGACCGCGATCTGCATTCCGGGGCGCTCGGCCTTGATCGGCGCGAGATGGCTGAGCGTGCCGTACAGCTTGTTATCGGCGTTCTCACGCACCGCGCAGGTGTTGAAGACCACCAGATCCGCGATCACACCGGGGTTGGCCTGCACATATCCGGCGTCTTCGAGCAGTCCGGAGAGGCGTTCGGAATCGTGCACGTTCATCTGGCAGCCGTGCGTGCGCACCTCATAGGTTCGCGCTTCCTGCTCGCCATCGCGCTCGGCTACCGCGCCACGTGCTGAAACCTGCCCCAACGAATTCACCCAACCAGGGTAATCGCTGCCCAGCCGGGGTTACGGGCGGGTGTCGACTCGGCGCAAGGTACCGATGCTGGAACCAAAGACGAGCATTTCGGGCACAGTGCCTCTAAGGTCACAATTCATGACCGACGCGCCTGTATCCGTCAGCAAGTCCGCGCCGATGATTTCGATGCGGAGTGTGGACAAGCACTTCGGCTCGCTGCACGTGCTGCGTGACATCAATCTCGAAGTGCCCGCCGGGCAGGTCGTGATCGTGGTGGGACCCTCCGGCTCCGGCAAGTCGACCCTGTGCCGCACCATCAATCGATTGGAGACGATCGACTCGGGCGAGGTCGCCATCGACGGGGTGCGGCTGCCCGATGAGGGCAAGGCCCTGGCCAAGCTGCGGGCCGATGTCGGGATGGTGTTCCAGTCCTTCAATCTGTTCGCGCACAAGACGATTGTCGAAAACGTCATGCTCGCGCCGGTGAAGGTGCGCGGCCTGGACAAGACGACCGCGCGCGCCCGCGCCATGGAATTGCTGGAGCGGGTGGGCATTGCCGAACAGGCGGACAAGTATCCCGCGCAGCTGTCCGGTGGACAGCAGCAGCGTGTTGCCATCGCGCGGGCGCTCGCCATGGATCCCAAGGTGATGCTGTTCGACGAGCCGACCTCCGCACTCGACCCGGAAATGGTGTCGGAGGTCCTCGATGTGATGGTGCAGCTCGCCAAGGACGGCATGACCATGGTGGTGGTCACCCACGAAATGGGGTTCGCGCGCCGGGCCGGCAATCGTGTGCTGTTCATGGCCGACGGGCAGATCGTCGAGGACACCGAGCCCGAATCATTCTTCACCGCACCGAAATCGGAACGCGCCAGGGATTTCCTCGGCAAGATCCTCAGCCACTGACCTGCTCTCCCTACAGAATAGGATTTTCGATGAGGCTCAATAACGTGCTCAAGGTCGCCGCCGGGGCGGTTGCCCTGGCGGTCGTCGCCACCGGATGTGGTGGCGGCAGCGATAAGACCGCCAGTCAGCACGCCGCCGACGGAAAGCTCACCGTCGGAATCAAATACGATCAGCCGGGTCTGGGCCTGCACAATAAGGACGGCTCGTTCAGCGGCTTCGATGTGGATGTGGCCAAGTTCGTCGCCGACAAGATGGGCGTGAAGCCGGAGAACATCACGTTCAAGGAGGCGCCGTCCGCGCAGCGCGAGACGCTGATCCAGAACGGGCAGGTCGATTTCATCGCCGCCACCTACTCGATCACCGATACGCGCAAGGAGAAGGTCGATTTCGCGGGGCCCTACCTGCTGACCGGGCAGTCGCTGCTGGTGCGTGCGGACAATACCGATATCACCGGTGCGGACTCGCTGAACGGCAATAAGAAGCTGTGCTCGGTGAAGGGCTCGACCCCGGCGCAGAATGTGAAGGACAAGTACGCCAAGGAAGTTCAGCTGCAGGAGTACGACACGTACTCGCTGTGCGTGGAGGCGCTCAAGTCCGGTTCGGTCGACGCTGTCACCACCGATGATGTGATTCTGCGCGGTTATGCGGCGCAGAATCCGGGTGCGCTGAAGGTGGTCGGCGCGCCGTTCACCGTCGAAAAGTACGGCATCGGCGTCAAGAAGGGCGATACCGAATCGCGCACCAAGATCAATGACGCCATCGACGCCATGATCTCCACCGGTGCCTGGAAGACGGCGCTCGAAAAGAACTTCGCCGGAACCGGATTCCAGGTTCCCGCGCCGCCGCAGGTCGATCGGTACTGAGTCGATATCGCGTGCCGGGCGGTGATTCGCCCGGCACGCTTCGGCTTTCAGTAGTTACTGCACTCAGAGTTACTGCGATCGGAGGGGCGCGGACGCCGTGTTCGACTTGATCTCGAAATATCAGACCCAGCTGCTGGATTCGTTCTGGGTGACCATCAAACTGACGGCGTATTCCGCGGTGCTGGCGCTGATTCTCGGCACGATCATCGCCGCCATGCGGGTGTCACCGATACCGGTCGCGCGCTGGCTCGGCACGGCGTACGTGAATACCTTTCGCAATACGCCGCTGACGCTGATCATTATCTTCTGCTCGATCGGGCTGTACACCACGCTCGGTGTGAAACTGGCGCCCGCCGGGCCGAATGATCTGGCGGAAAACAACTTCCGGTTCGCGGTTCTCGGATTGAGTGTGTACACAGCGGCTTTCGTCTGCGAATCGCTGCGCGCGGGCATCAATACGGTATCGCTGGGGCAGTCGGAGGCGGGGCGCTCGCTGGGCTTCACCTTCCTGCAGAATCTGCGACTCGTGGTGCTGCCGCAGGCTTTTCGCGCCGTCATCGCGCCGCTGGGGAGCGTGTTCATCGCGCTCACCAAGAATTCGACCGTCGCATCGGTGATCGGTGTCGGTGAGGCCGCGCTGCTCATGGACACCATGAACGAGAACGAGGCCGCCCCGCTGGCCATCGGCGCGATCTTCGCGCTCGGCTTCGTGGTCCTCACCCTGCCCACCGGCCTGCTCTTCGGCTGGCTGGCCAAACGATACGAGGTAGCCCGATGAGCTCGGCTTCGGTCCTCTACGACGCCCCGGGGCCCAAGGCCCGGCTGCGCTACCGGCTGTACTCGGTCGGCGTGGTGGTGGTGCTGGCCGCGGCCGCCTGGTTCGTGCTGCACGCCCTCGACAGCAAGGGCCAGTTCGAGGCCGCCAAGTGGAAACCGTTCGTGGACGGGCAGATCTGGTCCACGTACCTGCTGCCGGGTCTGCGCGGGACCATCGAGGCGGCGGTGCTGTCGATCGTCTTCGCACTGGTGATCGGCATGGTGTTCGGCATTCTGCGACTGTCCGAGCATCGGATCGTGCGGGTGGTCGCGGGCGCCGTGGTCGAGGTGGCGCGCGCCATCCCCGTGCTGATCCTGATGATCTTCCTGTTCGCGCTGTTCTCGACCAAGAACCTCTTCCCCTCCGATCAGCTGGCGCTGGCGGCGGTGGTGACCGCGCTGACCATCTACAACGGATCGGTCATCGCCGAGATCGTGCGCTCGGGCATTCGCTCGCTGCCGAAGGGGCAGTCCGAGGCGGCCGTCGCGCTGGGCCTGCGCAAGAACCAGGTCATGCGGGTGATCCTGCTCCCCCAGGCCATTACCGCCATGCTGCCCGCGCTGGTCTCGCAAATGGTGGTGGCACTGAAGGATTCGGCGCTGGGCTACCAGATCACGTTCGTGGAAGTGGTCCGCGCCGGCAAACAACTCGGTGCCGCCGAACAGAACACCGTCCCCGCCCTACTGGTGATCGCCGCCATCATGATCACCCTCAACTACACCCTCAGCGTCGTAGCCACCCAGCTCGAACGCTGGCTGCGCACCCGCAAACGCGGGTCGACCGTAGTGAGCGCCAACATCACCACCGGCGCACCGGGCATGGACCTGACCGGCGCAACCCGCCCGTAATTCCTGTCGCCCCAGCCCGGGACGGAATGTGATTCCCGGGCTGGGGCACATCTCGTTCTCCCCGAACGACCGTTCGCGTTCACTCGTGCAGCTCACATCAGCTTTCGAGTTGGGGCCAATGTCCCCGAGCCTCGGACAACCGGCAATCCTTCCTCGCATACTGCTCTATATGAGCGAAGAGGACAGAGCCCGAAGACAATTCCTCCTCGGCCTGATCACGGTCGCGGTCCTCACCCCCCTCGCGGCCCTCTGCACCGCCCTCGCCGCAGCCCTGGGCACCCTCCTGATGCAAGACGCCCGCACCCGCCTGGCCCACGCCCTCCGCCGCGAGCCCGCATCCTCTCCACGCCTACCCCTCCCCCGCACGGCCACCCCCCGCCCGGTGAGCCCAGCCGGCACCCGCCACCCCCGCCGTGGCCCCGCCCCCGCCCGTCTCCGCGGCCGAATAGTCCACTGAGCCGCCAGCTTTCACCACCCTGCCGCAGCGCCACGCCTCACAACAGGCCCGCGAGGTCATACCCTCGCGCGAAGTCATCCGCCCAAGCAGCCGCGTGATCGCACTCATAGGCCCGGAACAACCTCTCCCGCACAGCTTCTCGCCGAACCCACGCGGCTATCGCATCCTTCGAGTCCGATATCCGAACCATCTCGTTGACCAGCGCGGCCAGATGGCGGTCCGCCGAGCTACCGGCAATGTTCTCCCACGCGACCAGATACCGCGCCGGGCCGATCCCCGCCGACGCCACCCCATCGAGAAACCCACGCGCACCGGTGAACACTCCGACCCGAGCCGGAAACTCCCCCAGCACTCGCCGCCACACCGCATCCAGAAACTCCTCAACGGCCTGCCGCTCCCCCAACGGCCAACTCTCCCAACGCTCCTGCCTCAGCTTCCCCAAAACGATCCCGGCATCCAGCTCATCCGAGGTAATCAATCGCTCGAACAACACCGGCAAAAGCGCCTTCACATCGTCGCGCCCACCCACCGTATTGCCGAGCTTGATGCTGAGCCAGAACAAATCACACTCATCGACCCGCACCGGCGGCCCACAGTGCGGGCACCGATCCAGCACCGCCCTGCGGGGATACGCCCCGAACGCCGCTGCCAAATCATCAATCACATGGGCAATCCTGGCGCCGCATCGTCCACCCATCAAGCCGTTTCCTCAGCAACAGCCGGCGGCAGCCACGGCCGATCGCCAGGCGGGAGCGTTCCGCTCCGCACACCGAGATCCGCACGAGCGCACTCATAGAATTCGTTTCTCCTTCGCCCCATTTCGGAGTACAGGCGAACGTATTCCGCATGCTCGATGGCATGCCCCCGCGCCGGCCAGCCGAGCTCCCATGCCGCCCGGTTCCAACTGCGTGCCGCAGCCACCGCCTCTGGAGACCCCAGCAGCAGAACGGTTTCCCACTTGATGGTCTTGTCCGCTTCCGCCTCAGCCAATAGCCGCATACCCGTATCGATATCGATCGGCAGCGCCACCGCAGGGTAATCGCGCGCTGCTGCCAGTCGATACGAAACCTGCACATACTGTTTCAGCGAATTCGCGTACTCGCTGTAGGCGGCAAGTCGCTTGTCATCCCACCGAGCGTCCTGCCCCCTCCGCCACTTGGCCCGCTCGTTCATCATCGTCACCACGAACGTCGCCCCCGCACCGAGCACGACCCCCGCCAGCGTTAGCAACTGCCGCACAACCCACTCATATATAGAATCCAGCCGCACCACAACAGAATTAGCCACACACAGTCGCCCATTGCGTCGAGAGGGCACTGATGGTGGCGACACGCCGTGGAAGGCCACCGTGAGAGCCCTTTCGATGGTCAAGATCATCAGGAACTGGTGGCGGCGTTGTGCGAGAAGACTCTGCCGGCAGTTCCTGCTCGATGGGAGAGGGCCGACGCCGGGAGTTCGCGCGTTGCTGGTGGCGTGAGCTTTGCGGGGTGGGGATGGTCACGCGCTGCTTGGTTCCGACTGCCAGTGGCTCTCGCGGAATTTGGCTACACGAAGTTGGCGGCTGCGAGCTCTTGTTTTACTACGGAGTAGGCGGTGGAGGGGGTGTAGCCGCGGCGGGCGAGCATGGCTACCAGGCGGCGGGTTGCTTTGTCGCGGTCGAGGTTTGGGGGGAGGGAGCGGATTTTTCGGCGGATCAGGGCGGCGGCGGCTTCCTGATCATCGGCAGTTGAGGTTGCCGAGGGGTCTGCGTCGTCCGAGGCGAGGTCTGGTGATGGGTTCGAATCGTGGGTGGGGGCACCGTCGTCCGAATCGGTGGTGGTGCGGGGTTGCGGGCGGTTCGGCCTCGCGAGTTGGCGGGGTTTTTCCTGCCTGCGGGGTTCGGGGAAGGCGGCTGTGGAGAGTTCGGCGGAGACTACCGAGTAGGCGGTGGAGGGGTCGTAGCCTTTGCGGGCGAGCATGCCTACCAGGCGGCTGGTGGCCTTGTCTCGGGGCAGGTCGGCGGGGAGGGTGCGGGCTTTGCGGGTTACCAGGTCTATGGCTCGGGCGCGCTCGTCGTCGGGGGTGATGGTGGAGAGGGACTCTTCGATGAGGTTGGGGGCTATGCCTTTGCGGCGGAGTTCCTCGGTGAGGACCTTTTTGCCCTTGCCGGAGTAGGTGTGGCGGGAGTAGACCCACTGCTGGGCGAAGGCGGCGTCGTCTACCAGGCCGACCTCGGTGAGGCGGTCGAGGGCGCGGTTCGCCACCTCGACGGAGAAACCCTTGGCGGCCAGGCGATCCGACAGCTCGAAGCGGCTGCGGGCGCGGTCGGTGAGCAGGCGCAGGCAGATTTCTTTGGCCTGCGCGTCGGTGCCGCCGCCGGGCAGCGGTTCGACAACACCGGGACGACCACGGCCGCGGCGGGAGCGACGGTCGCGCGAGGATTCCTCGTCGTCGGAGAAGCCGGAATTCGCTTCGCCGGTACCGGCTTCCGCGTCCCGCGAGTTCCTGGATCGCCCACGCCGGCGCGGGCGATCGTCCGCGAAGTAGGAGTCTGGGTCGGTAATGGACCGGCCGGCACCGCCCGAAGCGGGCGGCGCTTCCTCTCGCTGCCCCTCCGGCCGATGCCGACCGGCATCCGGCGAACAACGCTGTGGCGACTGTTCTTCGGCGGCGAATCCCGCATCGGAATCCGACCCGATGCCGGAATCAGCCTCGGCGCGAGAGCCGCGCGAGCGCGACCTGCCGCGGCCCCCGGATCGCTCGCGATCACCGGACTCTTCACGGAAGTCGGCCTCATCACGCGACCCGGACCCGTCGCGAGACTTGGACGCGCGGCGCGCCCCGGACCCGCCACGCAACTCGGACTCGTCACCAAGACATGCCCCGCCATGCGACTCAGACCGGTCGCGCGAGTGGGACCCGCCGTGCGACTCAGACCTATCACGCGACTCGGATCCGCCACGCGACCCGGACCGGCCGCGCGAGTTGGATCCGTCGCGGAAGTCGGATGCGCTGCGGGAGGAGAACTCCTCGCGGATGCGGGAGTCTTCTCGTGGCGCGGGCTCTTCGGGAGTGCTGGGCTGGGCGGGTGGGGCGGACTCGGTCCAGCGGCTGGAAGCGGCCCAGGGGTCGGAGTCGTAGCGCTTCGAGGCGGGGGTGCGGCCGCGGGCTGCCAGTGAATCCAGTTGGCGGCGCAGGCGTTCCACCGCGTCGAGGCGGGAACTTTCGGGTCCCGGCGACGTGGGCCGGGACCCGGAGGCGTTCCGATCGGTCATCGACTAGAAGTCGGCCGGGGCCTCGGCGGCGTCGGCGGTGACGACTGCGCCGATGCCGAGCTTCTCCTTGATCTTCTTCTCGATCTCGTCACGCACATCGGTGTTCTCGAGCAGGAACTTGCGGGCGTTCTCCTTGCCCTGGCCGAGCTGATCGCCCTCGTAGGTGTACCAGGAGCCGGACTTGCGGACGAAGCCGTGCTCGACACCCATATCGATGAGCGAGCCCTCCTTGGAGATGCCGTGCCCGTAGAGGATGTCGAACTCGGCCTGCTTGAACGGCGGGGCCACCTTGTTCTTGACGACCTTCACGCGGGTGCGGTTACCGACCGCGTCGGTGCCGTCCTTGAGGGTCTCGATGCGGCGGACGTCCAGGCGGATGGTGGCGTAGAACTTCAGCGCCTTACCACCGGTGGTGGTCTCGGGCGAGCCGAACATGACGCCGATCTTCTCGCGCAGCTGGTTGATGAAGATGGCGGTGGTGCCCGAATTGTTCAGGGCGCCCGTCATCTTGCGCAGCGCCTGGCTCATGAGGCGGGCCTGCAGACCGACGTGGCTGTCACCCATTTCGCCCTCGATCTCGGCGCGCGGCACCAGGGCGGCGACCGAGTCGATGACGATGATGTCGATGGCGCCGGAGCGGACCAGCATGTCGGCGATTTCCAGCGCCTGCTCACCGGTGTCGGGCTGGGAGACCAGCAGTGCGTCGGTATCGACGCCGAGCTTCTTGGCGTAATCGGGATCCAGCGCGTGCTCGGCGTCGATGAATGCCGCCACACCGCCCTGAGCCTGCGCGTTCGCCACCGCGTGCAGGGCGACGGTGGTCTTACCGGAGGATTCCGGACCGTAGACCTCGACGATGCGGCCGCGCGGCAGACCGCCGATGCCGAGCGCGACGTCCAGCGCGATGGATCCCGTCGGAATCACGGCGATGGGCTGGCGGGTCTCATCGCCCAGGCGCATGACGGCGCCCTTGCCGAAGCCCTTCTCAATCTGCGCCAATGCCAACTCGAGTGCCTTGTCGCGATCGAATGCCTGTGGTGCCATCGTGGTCCCCTTCTCGACGGGTGAGTCTCATTCTGTGGTTGGCGCCCACGTTAGAGGGCGGCACCGACAAGTTCCGACGCCGAGCTTAGACGAACAGGTGTTCGACGCAAGCAACGCGCCACCCGACACGCGGATCTCACCTCGAAGTCATCGGGTGGACACCTCATAGTGACGGCACGACGCCGGGGCGGTGCACGTCGAGCAGCGTCTGCGACTGCTTGTAGGTCCGCAGCGCAGGCGTCACCTCGACATCACCGATCCCCTCGAGCGAGCCGAGCCGCTCGGTGACGAACCGGTACAGATGAGCGGTATCGCGACAGGCCACGGAGGCGAAGAGATTCGCGGGCCCGCTGATCGCCGAGAGAAAGGCGACCTCCGAATAGGCGGCAATGGTGAGGCCCACCTTCTCCAGATCCCCTGGACGCACCCGCATCCACAGCAGCGCGCGGGCGTTGTAACCCATTGCGCCCATGGCGAAGTCGAGATCGAAGTACAGCACCCCCGATTCGACGAGCTCGCTCATGCGCCGCGCCACCCGGGTCGCGCTCCACCCGGTGGCCGCGGAGATCTGCGCATAGGGCGCGCGGCCGTCGCGACCGAGGATGGTCAGCATGATCCCGTCCTCACGGGAGAGCGTCACCGGCGATTCCGGCCCGGAGGGCTCCCACAGACTGGGCCGCGGACCGAGTTCGCTCAATTGCCGGGCACTGAGCAGCCGCCCATAGCGTGGCCACTCATCGGCGAGCGGAAACTGCCGCATCGATTCGTGCACACTCAACTCGAGCACATCGCTGACGCGGGGAATCAGGCGTAGCAGCAATTCATCTCGGCGCTCGGCCGAGCGCGGCCGGCCGGTGCAGAACACCTCGTAGCCGGTGGAGAGCAGGGAAACCCAGCTGAGATCCGGTACCCGAGCGAGCGTTTCGGCCAGCACCGGCGCGCGGCTGGGCGTGGACCTGATCCGCAGCAGCCATTTGGTGTGCCCGAGCGGCACCGAATTCACCTGCCCCGAAACGTGGATCATGCCGCGGCGGCGCAGTGATCGATACCGGCGCGCGGCGGTCTGCTCCGAGATGTCGAGGATCGCGCCGAGCCTGGCGAAAGGGATCCGCGCATCGGCGGTCAGTGCGTGCACGATCTGCTTGTCGAGGACATCGAGCATGTCGGAATCTTCGATGTATTCATCCTCCATAGGAGGATTCTAGCGGATATGACGCCACAGCTAGGTAGATATACCACCCATCCCGGAGGCTAGGAGACGAAATCGTTCGTTCTCTTTTGGAGGTTCCCGTGCGGAAATGGCTACCCCTGTTCGCGGCGTGCCTCGGCACCTTGATGCTGCTCATAGACGTGACCATCGTGAATGTGGCACTGCCGGACATGTCCGCCGATCTCGGCACCGGCCTGTCCGGACTGCAGTGGATCGTCGACGGCTACGCGCTGGCGCTGGCCGCACTGCTGCTGGCGCTCGGCTCGCTCGCCGACCGGGTGGGTGCCAAGCAGGTCTATCTGGCCGGACTCGCGCTGTTCGCGATCGCCTCGCTGATCTGCGGCATCGCCGACAATGCACCGGTGCTGGTGGCCGCGCGCATCTTCCAGGGCGTCGGCGGCGCGGCGATGTTCGCGACCACGCTGTCGCTGCTGCACGCCACCTACACCGGGCGTAATCGTGGCGTCGCCTTCGGCACCTGGGGTGCGGTCTCGGGTGCGGCGGCCGGAATCGGCGTGGTCCTCGGCGGCGTGCTGACCGATCTGCTGTCCTGGCGCTGGATCTTCTTCGTGAACCTGCCCATCGCGGCGGTGACGATCGTGTTGTCCGCCATGGTGTTTCCCGCTTCGCAGCGGCATCCGGGTCGTGATGTGGATGTGCCCGGCATGCTGGCCTTCACCCTCGCGGCCGCGGGCGTGACCTTCGGCATCATCCGCGGCGGCGAACACGGCTGGGGCAATGGCGGCGCACTGCTGGCGCTGGCGGCCGGCGTGGCCGCCGTGGTGATCTTCGCGATGATCGAATCCCGGGTTGCCGCACCGATGTTCCCGCTCTCGCTGCTGCGCAACCGGACGCTGGGGGCGACTCTGCTCAGCGCCTCGGGCCAGACCTTCGCCGCCTTCGCGACCATGCCGCTGCTGTCGCTGTGGTTGCAGCAGCAGTTGCACATGACCCCGCTGAACGCGGGCCTGGCCATGCTGCCCATGGCCGCGACCGCATTCCTGGTCGCCGGGCTCACCGGCCGGGTACTGCACGACGCGCGCCCCGAATGGACCATCGGCGCGGGCCTGATCGTGGTCGGCGCGGGCTCCGGCCTGCTCACCCTGATCGGCACTGGATCCTCCTGGGTCGCCATGGTTCCCGGCTTCGTGGTGATCGGCGCGGGCATCGGCGTCAATGCCCCGGCCCTGGTCTCGACCGGTATGGCGGCCGTCTCGCCGCAGCAGGGTGGAACTGCCGCCGGTGCGGTGAATACGGCGCGGCAGCTGGGGCTCGCGCTGGGAGTCGCGGTGCTTGGCACCGTATTCCGGAATGTCGCCGGTGATGCGGGCCGGATGCCGCTGTCCGACTTCGTAAGTGGGCTCGACGCCGCGGTGGCAGTGGCGGGAGCTGTCGGACTGGCCTTCGGTGTAGCCGCATTCGCCCTGTTCCGGCGGGCACGGGCGCAGGAGCCCGTGGTCACGCCCGCAGAACCGGCGCTGGTCGGCTGAGCACGGCAGATCACCGGCTCGTCCCCGCTCTACTCCTGGAGCGGGGACGAGCCATTTGTTCAGCGCAGCAGTGAGATTCGATCGGTATCCATCAGCGCCTGCGCTTGCTTGAACGTCCGCAGGGCCGGCGTCACCTCCACATCCACGATCCCCGGGAGTGCGCCCAGCCGCTCGGTGACGAAGCGATACAGATGCGGAGTATCGCGGCAGACCAGAGCGGCCGTCAGCGTAGTCGGCCCGGTGGTCGCCGCGACGTAGGTGACCTCGGGGAACATCGCAATGGCGGCCCCCACCGCCGCGAGATCCGCGGGCCGGACGCGCAGCCAGATCGCCGCGCGCACGGCATAACCCATCCGTTCCAGTGCGAAGTCGAGATCGAAGTACAGCACATCGGATTCGACGAGTTCGACCATGCGCCGCGCGACACGGGGTGCGCTCCAGCCGGTGGCGGCGGCCAATTGCGCGTACGGCGCACGCCCGTCACGGGCGAGGATGACCAGCATCACCTCGTGCGCTATCAACTCGGTCACCTGCGGCGCGCGCGGAATCAGCTGCAGCAGCAACGCATCTCGCCGCTGTGCGGTACGCGCGCGGCTCACGCACATCACCTCGGAACCGGTGGACAGCAGCGAAACCCAGCTCAGCTCGGGCTGGCGGGCGAGCGCCTCCCCGAGCCGCAGCGCGCCGCTGGGTGTGGATCGAATGCGCAGAATCCACCGCGCGTGGCCCAGCGGCACCACATTGACCTGCCCCGAGACATGGATGATGCCGCGCTCCCGCATCGAGCGGTAGCGGCGCGCCACCGTCTGCTCCGACACTCCGAGGATCGCACCGAGTTTCGAGAACGAGATGCGAGCGTCCACGACCAGGCCGTGCACGATTTGCTTGTCGAGATCATCGAAAACAGCGGATTCCCTGGGCAATTCAGAAGACACCGGAGGAATCTAACGAGAAGACCGCTGCAGGTGTGTGGAAAGAGACGGGAGTCGCAGGCTGAGCGTTGAAAATCGTTCGCTCTCCTGGAGGCTCCTGTGCGGAAATGGCTCCCCCTGCTCGCCGCGTGTCTGGGCACGTTCATGCTGCTCATCGACGTCACCATCGTGAATGTCGCACTGCCCAGCATGGCTACCGATCTCGATGCCGGGCTGTCCGGCCTGCAATGGATCGTGGACGGCTATGCGCTGGCCCTGGCCGCGCTGCTGCTGGTCCTCGGCTCGCTCGCCGACCGGCTCGGCGCCAAACCTGTCTACATCACCGGACTCGCGCTCTTCGCGGTCTCCTCGCTGGCGTGCGGAATGGCCGATGACACTGCGGTTCTCGTGCTTTCGCGGGTAGTGCAGGGTGTCGGCGGCGCGGCCATGTTCGCGACCACACTGTCCCTGCTGCACGCCACCTACACCGGCCGCGATCGCGGTATCGCGTTCGGCGCCTGGGGCGCGGTGGGCAGCGCGGCCGGCGCCTTCGGGGTGGTACTGGGCGGCGTACTCGTGGATCTGCTCTCGTGGCGGTGGATCTTCTTCGTCAATCTGCCGATCGCGGCGCTCACCATTATTTTGTCGGCGAGCGTTTTCCCGGCGTCACAACGGCATTCGGGGCGCGGGGCGGATCTGCCGGGCATGCTGAGCTTCACGGCGGCGGCGATCGGCGTGACCTTCGGCATTATTCGCGCCGGTGAACACGGCTGGGGCGATGCGGCCGCGCTGGCCGCGCTGGCGGCCGGTGTGGCCGCCGTCGCGCTCTTCGCGGTGATCGAATCTCGCAGCGCCGCACCGATGTTCCCGCTGCAGTTGCTGCGCAATCACGCTTTCGCGGCCACCCTGTTCGGCGCGTCCGGCCAGACCTTCGCGGCTTTTTCCGCCTCACCGCTCATCTCGCTGTGGCTGCAGCAGCAGTTGCACCTGAATCCCCTGCACACCGGTCTGGCCATGCTGCCGATGGCCGTGACAGCCTTCCTGGTGGCAGGCGGAACGGGACGCTTTCTGCATGACGCCGAACCCGCGTGGACGATCGGTGCGGGTCTCATGGTGATCGGCGCGGGCGCGGGGCTGCTGACCCTGGTCGACACCGGATCTTCCTGGACCGCTTTGATTCCCGGACTCGTAGTGATCGGTGCGGGTGCGGGCGTCAATGCTCCCGCACTGGTTTCTACGGCCATGGCCGCTGTGCCCCCGCAGCAGGGCGGTCTCGCGGCCGGGGTGGTGAACACGGCTCGGCAGCTGGGCATGGTGCTGGGAGTCGCGGTGCTGGGCACCGTATTCCGCAGCGCGGCCGGTGGTCTCCAGCCTGCTCCTATCGATCAGTTCGCCGATGGGCTGGATACGGCGTTCGGTGTCGCCTGCGTAGTCGGTGTGGTGTTCGGAGCCGCGGCATTCGCCCTGTTCCGCCGGGCGCGAGCGGAGGCACCCGCCGCACTCCCCGCAGAAGCTGCGCT
Organism: Nocardia sp. NPDC006630; assembly: GCF_040611495.1. Taxonomy (NCBI): domain Bacteria; kingdom Bacillati; phylum Actinomycetota; class Actinomycetes; order Mycobacteriales; family Nocardiaceae; genus Nocardia; species Nocardia sp. NPDC006630. The sequence continues at coordinate 143,735 of NZ_JBEXOK010000013.1, read as the reverse complement.
TGTCGACTGAGGCCGACGCTCGCCGCTGACGGCCGAGCAGGGCCCTCCCGATAGCGAAATGCACTGGGAGGGACCTGTTTTGTCTCGGATTCACTCGAGCGGTAGCGACCAATTCTCGTCCTCCGCGCTGCGGGGACCGAAGATGCGCCGCTCGGATTCCTCTATCCGGGTGTCGTTGATACTGGCCTCACGCCGGGACATGAGACCCTCGGGGCTGAACTCCCACAGCTCATTGCCGTAGCTGCGCCACCACTGCCCGGAGTCGTCGTGCCACTCGTACTGGAAGCGCACGGCCATGCGATTGTTGCGGGTGCCCCACAGTTCCTTGCGCAGTGCATAGCCGTTTTCGGTGGCCCACTTGCGCTTCAGGAACTCCACGATCTCCGCGCGGCCGGTGATGAACTCATCGCGATTGCGCCACACCGAATCCTCGGTGTACGCCTGCGCGACGATCTCGGGATCGCGGGTGTTCCAGGCATTCTCGGCGGCACGGACCTTGATCGCGGCCGATTCCATATCGAAGGGTGGCAGTGGGGGACGCATGAGGGGAATCCTCTCAGGGATTGGCGGGCGAGAGTTCGGGCGCACTCCAGCGCAGTGAGCTCGCGCCGGAGATCTCGACCACCCGGGTGAGGGTGAAGTCGATGGCGCACTGTGCGCCGGGGGTGAATGCGGCTTCGTCCCAGGTTATTTCGGCGGTGCCGGTGAGCTGCAAGGTGCCACCGGTACGCCAATCCGGGACCAGCAGTCCGCAGCGCGGGTCGGCGGCGATATTGCCCAGGGTCATGAACATGGAGTTGCCGCGGTAGTCCGGCCAGCGCAGGTGGGTCGGGGAAAGCACCTGCAGGAAGCCGGGATTGCCGCCGCGATGAGAGGCATCGGCATTGCCGTCCGGATCGGCGGAGGCGATGAAGAAGGCGTCCGCCGCCGAGATCGCCTGCTGTTGCGCGGTATCGAGAGCGCCCGCTTGCCGCACAGCCACCGGCCCGCTCTCCGACCACTGCTCGACATTGCGGCGCGAGATGTATTTCGGGCAGTTCGAGTACACCTGATCGGTGATTACGCGCAGCCCCGTCGCGGTGGGCTCCGCGGTGCCGTTCACCCGCATGCGCCGCCGCAGCTGCGGTTGCAGCGCGATCATGCCGAGATGCCTTGGGCTGCGCAGTGCTTCGGCCAGCGGGTCGCCCGGTACCGGGCGCGCGTCGATCTCGATGATCCGGTCGTCGAGCGCCCTCGCGAATCCCGGCCGCCCGGTGAGCTGGCTCGCCCACAGCCGGCCCGCGTCATCGGCGGCGGCCACCACGACCATCGGCTGCCGGGCCAGGAAATCGGCTGCGGCATCAGGAATGCAGGGACTGATCATCCGCCCGACCCGCTGCGCGGTATCGGCCTGGCCCATCCGCTGCTGGACGGCCAGTTCTCCCGGGTGATAGGCGATGGTCACGGTGCACTCCTGTCAGCGTCGACTGCGAATTCCGCAGCAGCCGAGGATATTTCGATTCAGAAGAACCCACACGTCGGGGCCGCGCCGCTCGGCGCGGGAGCCTGCTCGGCGCCGGTGGGCGCGAATACCTCGAGCCGGATGCCGTCCGGATCGGTGAAGAAGATGCCACCGGACGCCGAGCCCTCACCGTGCGCGACAACACCGTCGTGGGCGAAGCTCACCTGCAATTCCTTCAGCACCGCTTCCACCTCGCGGACCTTGTCGATGCTGTCGACCTGGAATGAAAGGTGGTGCAGGCCGGGTGTTTTCGCCGAGAACTCGCCGTCGCTCTGCTGCCACAGCGTCAGCTGGAGCTGACCTGCCGTGCCCAGGAAGGCGAAGCGCTGCGCGCCTTCGCCGCCCGAACCGAGCCGCTCCAGCCCGAGGGCGCGGCCGTAGAAGTCCACCGAGCGGTCCAGATCGGTGACATTGAGACCGATGTGGCCGGTGGCGAGTGCTGGTGCGGTCATGAGGATCCCTCCGGAAGATTTAACTGTCATTGTTGGTTTGACTGGTTATAATTTAAGGTCAGAGCTCTCCCGCTGTCAACCCTCATATTTGTTGTTACCGGTTAGAAGGGAGGTGATCCACTGATGCCGGGTCCTGGACGGTTATCCTCGGGCGTGCCCGATCCACGCCCCCACCTCGGCGAACCGCTCGCCGTGGACCTGCTCAACACCCGCTGGATGACTCCCGCGGGACAGCAGGATCTGCTCACCGATGTGGACGGACTGCGCCGGTGGCTGGCCGACAACAACCTCACCGCCGTGGCCGACGAACCGACATTGCGTGCGGTCGTCACCGCCCGCGAGGCCGTTCTGCGCACGGTGCGCGGTGAATCCATCGATGATCTCAACAAGGTGCTGGAGCACGGGCGCATCCGCCGCACGCTGACCGCCGACGGTCCCGCCGACGAACCCGATGTCCGGCATCCCGAATGGCTACCGGCCTGGCTGGCCGCCGACAATCTCCTGCACCTGCTGGCCAGCACGCCCGGCCGCATCAAACAGTGCGACCATCCGCACTGCGTGCTGTGGTTCCACGACACCTCGAAGAACGGCGCCCGCCGCTGGCATTCCATGGCCACCTGCGGAAATCGGGCCAAGGCGACCCGGCACTACGCCAAGAAGGCGCATCCCGGCAGCTAGCCGGTCACCATCTCCCGCGCGGCACATCGAACTCCGAGCACAGCGCCCGCCACACCTCACGCGGATCCACCCCGGCATCGATGGCCTGCGCCCCCGTCTTCCCGATACGCGGTAATACATGGTCGATGAGCAGCGCATCCCCGCGCGCCGTACCGAATTCGGTATGCAACAGCTCCTGGAATTCCGTCAATCGCACGGCCGCGAGCCTACGCCACGAGAGCGAAGCCGCAGCACGCGTCATCCGCCGCGGCTGACCCAACAGCGACCGACAAGCTTCGCGCCGCATCGAATCCCACCTCGATCACTGCCGAACCGGCTGCGGGATCGCGCCGATATTGCGCGCTGGACCAGCTCGTACTCGCGAACAGCGGCATCGAAGCCCGACCCTCGCACCCTGACGCACGGAATTCGACGACCCGGCAGTCGAACAGCTTCGACCTCAACGGGATGGCAGCTGGTTCAGCACAACACGGCCGGAGCCGAGCCGGGGCTAGTGCGTGCCGGCCGCTTCGGCTACGTCATGACAGATCTGGACCGGATCGGAGACCACGGCCGCGCCGGCCGCAGCCGATCGGGCTGCGGTCGTGTAGGCCGGGTCGTCGAGGATCTGCTTGATGGCGTCGCGGACGGCTTCCGGGGTGAGCGGGCGCACGAGAATCGAACTGCCCTGTCGGACAGCGCGATTGGCGAGTTCCCACTGGTCGCCGCCGCCGGGGATGGTGACGATGGGCACGCCCGCCAGCAAGGATTTGGCGAGCAGGCCGTGCCCGCCGCCGCCGATGACGACCGAGGCATGACGCAGCAGTTCGTCCTGACGGCCCAAACCTGCTGTGGCCCAGGACGGGAGGTCGACGGGCGGGGTGTCGAGGGTGGAGACGGCGACGCGGACGCCCGCACCTTCCAGGCCCGCGAGAACGGTCGCGACCATATCCGCGATGCCGGTGTGCGCCGTGGAGGGCGCGACCATGACCAGGGGTTCGTCACCCGGCGGCAGGTCCAGGACCTTATCGGTCGGCTCCCACAGCAGCGGCCCGACCAGGTGCGCATCCTCGGGCCAGTCCGGGCGCGGCACCTCGAGCGCCGGCAGGGTCGCGATCAGCCGCGCCGCCGGACCCGGATCCTCCGCGGGCAGGCCGATACTCGCACGCGCCTGCTCCCGCTGCACACCACCACGGCGAATATCGCGCGCGGTCATGGTGCGCAACACCGAATCCCGTACCCGCCCGCGCACGCCCTCCCCCGGTGCCAGACCACTTCCGATGGGCGGCAAGGCTTTCGACGGCAGATACAGCGGATGCGGCGACAGCTCCACCCACGGCAGCCCCAACCGCTCGGCCGCCATCCCGCCACCCGCGGTGAGCACATCGGACACCACCATGTCCGGCAGCATGGCACTGAGCTCCGGCAGGATCTCGGTAGATATATGCGCAGCCCGCTGATGGATCCGCGCCCCGGCATCCATATCGTCATCCTCGGCCCGCGGCGCCAGCCCCTTCAGCCGCCGCACCCCGATCCCAGCCTTGCGCGCCGCATCGAACCAGCGCGGACTGGTGAACAACACCGCATCATCACCGGCAGCCTGCAACCGCAGGCACATCGCGATCGCCGGAAACGCATGTCCCGGATCAGGCCCCGCCACCACAGCTACTCGCACGAGCCCACCATGTCATACCGCCGCCGCCACAGCGTCACCACCACCGCCAACATCCCGAACACCGGTAAGCACGCCGACAGCCAGCGGATTCGCCGGGGCCACATCACCTCCAGCGCTTCCCCACCGGCCTCGTCACCAGACCTCGGACACGCGATCTGCGAGTTCATCGGGGTACTCGTCCCACCGCGGTCATGCCGCGCAAACAACCGCACTACGACACTCGGCCCAACACGACTGTTCACAACGCCGGCCTGGCAGACCGCCATCGACGCCGCAAGCTGTCGCTACACCGCGGGCAAGTCGGCCCGGTCGAATCGGTCTCGCTCTCCGAACCGGGCTCAGTTACTGAAGTGGTAGAGCTCGAAGCTGATGGCGTGGGCGGCCGGGAAGCCTTCTTTCGGGCCTGCGGCCATGTCGAGGACGGCGCGGGCCTGGGTGGCTACCGGGTCGGAGCTGAGGGCTTCGAGGTAGCGGGCGTGGGCCGTCAGGGATTCGACGGCCAGATCGATGGTGTCGGTGACGTCTACGGCGTGGCTGCCGTCGGCTACGCCGAAGACGGCGGCCCAGCGGGGAGAGTGCGGGGGGAGGTCGGCGAGGCAGGGGTGGATCCACTCGTTGCCGGCGTCGGAGACGGCGTCGAGGGCGGCGCGGCCGACGGCGCGGTGGTCGGCGCTATTGGCGTAGCCGCGGGCCCAGACGTCGCCGAAGTTGAACAGCACCACCAGTTCCGGGCGGTGGCGGCGGATGGCGGCGGCCAGATCGCGGCGCAGTGCGAGGCTCTCCTCGATGCGGCCGTCGGGGTAGCCGAGGAAGTCGATCTCGGTGACGCCGACGATCTTCGCGCCCGCCCGCTCCTCGGCTTCGCGCAGTGGTCCGGACTCCGCGGGCGGCAGGCCCGCAATGCCCGCCTCACCACTGCTGACCAGCACGTAGCGAATGTCCTTGCCCTGCCGCGTCCACCGCGCCACCGCGGCGGCCGCGCCGTATTCGATGTCATCGGGGTGCGCGACGATGACAAGTCCGCGCTGCCAGTCTTCGGGGAGCTGCTCCATGTCTGGAATTCAACACCACCGCGCATTTCGGCGGCTCACAAGCCCGTCAGCACGCCCTCGAAGGCGGCTTCGGCCGCGCCGAGCAGCTGCAGATCCGCTCCGAGCCGGGACTTTTCGATGCGCACCCCGCCGAGCGCCCGGCTGACCATGCTGCGCCGGCGCACCTGATCGCCGACGCGCGCCACCACCGCATCCGGCAGGGCGGTGAACAGGTCGCCGAGGACCACCAGTTCCGGGCCGAGAATATTCACCACATTGACCAGGCCGAGGATCAGCCAGTCCAGATAGTCGTCGAGCCTGCCCTCGCTATCGTCTTGCAGCGCACGCAATTCCGCGACGATCGCGCCGCGCGGTCCGTATTCGGACAACCCCAGTGCACGGCACAGCGCGGCCTCACCGACCTCGGTCTCCCAGCAGCCCTCATTACCGCAGTGGCAGGGCCGACCACCCGGTCGCACTGTCATATGGCCGATTTCGCCGAGATAGCCGGCGGATCCGCGCAGCAGCGCGCCCTGGGCGATGAGTCCGCCGCCGACACCGACATCCGCGGAGACGAAGACCGCATCACCCGCACCCCGGCCCGCACCGCGCAAATGCTCTGCGAGAGCACCGAATTCGGCATCATTGCCGACCACGACGGGCACATCCAGCACCGCGGTCATGCGCTGTCCGAGCGCTACTTCGGCCCAGCGCAGATTCTCCGAGCTGCGCACCAGGCCGTCGGCGCGGCGCACCACCCCCGGCACCGACACCCCGGCCGCCACCGGAGAGAGTCCCAGATCCTCGGCCAGTAGCGCCGCCGATTCGGCGACATGGGTGATCACCTCCTGCGGTTCCCGTTGCCGCCCATGCAGATTCCAGCTGTTGCGCCCCAGGATCTGCCCGCCGAATCCGACCATGGCAATGCCCGCGTGCTCGGCCCGCACATCCACCGCCAGCACCACCACCGCCTGCGGCTGCGGCAGCACCAGCAGCGACGGCCGCCCCGCACCTCGCGCCAGTCGCGGCACCCGCTCCTCCACCAGCCCTGCCTCGGCCAAGCCGTCGACCAGCATTTTGATGGTGGATCGGTTGAGCCCCAACTCGGTCGCGAGTGCTGCCCGGGTGGCGGGGCCCCCGGTGTGCAGCGCCCGCAGCAGACTGGACCGGTTGGAGCGGCGCGCCTCGTCCGGTCGAGCGACGGTCATGGACTCAGGAATACCATTGGCGCCTCCGCCGTCGTCCATCGCGGCGTCCCCGCGTGCTCATCGCTGTGCCACCGCCCGCCGCCGCGACAGCGCGTCGACCGTCGCGGCCAGCAGCAATACCAGTCCGGTGACAATGGAGACGACGGCAGCGGGCTGGCGCAGCAGACCCAGACCATTGGATACCACCGCAAGCACCGCACCGCCGATCACCGCGTCCGCGACCCGGCCCTTACCGCCAAACAGCGAGGTGCCGCCGATCACCGCCGCACCCACCGCGAACAGCAGGGTATTGAGCCCGCCCGCCTGCGGATCGACCGAGCCGACCTTCGACGAGTAGACGATGGCCCCGACCGCCGCGCACGAGGAGCAGATAACGAAAACGCTTGCCCGCAACTGGGTGACATTGATGCCCGCCCGCCGCGCCGCCTCCACATTGCCGCCGACCGCGTAGATGTGCCGGCCGTATCGGGTGCGCTCGAGCACGAAGGTTCCGGCCACCAGCAGCACCAGCACGATCGGAACCACGTACGGCACACCGGAAATGACGATCAGCTTGCTCGGCGATCGATTGACGGTCAGCAGCGCCGTCACCACCACGGCGAGCACGGTGAGCACCACCACTTTCGCCACCACCAGCGGTGTCGGCTGCGCTACCAGTCCCCTTCTGCGGCGTAATGCGTGGCCGCCCAGCGTTATTGCCGCATAGCCTCCGGCCGCCACCACGCACAGCGCCCAGCTGCCGATCGTGGACAGATTCCCATTGGCCACCTGATCGAGCACATGCGAGGAGCTGATGCCGAGCACGCCGCCCTCGCCGATGAGCTGCAGAATCACACCCTGCCAGGCCAGGAACAGCGCCAGGGTCACCACGAAAGACGGCATGCCGATTTTGGCTATCAGGAAGCCGGTGATGCAGCCGATAGCCGCGCCCACGCAGACCGCGAGCACCATCTCCACCCACGGATTCGCCTTGAACCCGACGACCGTGATCAGCACGCCGAGCAGTGACAGCGCCACACCCGGCCAGATCCGCAGCAGCGCAGCGAGTATCGCCGCCAGCACCAGCAGGCCGTTGAAGAGGAAGAACACCGTGGAACCCATGCCCGTCAGCAGGTTTCCGTCCTTCACGTAGTGCATGGCCAGCACCGCACCGGCCACCCCGGACGCGGTGCCCGCCGACAGGTCGATCTCACCGATCAGCAGGACGTACACGATGCCGATCGCGATGATGGTCTGTCCCGCGCCCTGCGCCAGCAGATTGGCGATGTTGTTGAGCGAGAAGAACACATCCGACTGCACCGAGAACAGGATGACAAGTGCAACCAGGCCGAGCAGCGCTGGGAGCGAGCCGATCTCGCCGGACCTGAGTCGTACCAGGTACTCCCCCAGCGCCTCTCGCGTCGAGCGCGTCGTGGTGTCGATCCCGAAATCGGTGATCACCGTATCCGCGGACGGGGCCGCCGGCTCCGAAACCTTGCTCATATCAGGAGCTTTCTCGTTCACAACACCACCGCTTCCGGTCGGGCCAGCCCCAGATCGCCGGAGCGTCCGGCGGTGATCAGCTCCACCACCTGGCTGTGGGTGACATCGGCGGTGCGCACCTGTGCGGCCATCCGGCCCAGGTACAGCACCGCTATCCGGTCGGCGACCTCGAAGACATCGGCCAGATTGTGGCTGATGAGCACCACGCCCAGACCCTGTTCGGCAAGCCGCCGCACCAGATCCAGCACCTGCCGGGTCTGTGCCACGCCCAGTGCCGCGGTGGGTTCGTCCAGCAGCACCAGATTGCTGTTCCACAGCACGGCTTTGGCGATGGCCACGGTCTGCCGCTGTCCGCCGGACAGCGACGAGACCGGCGTGCGCACCGATTTCACGGTGCGCACTCCCAGCGAGGCCAGGGTTGTGCGCGCCGCCTCCTCCATGCTCGCCTCGTCCAGCAGCCACGGTTTCCCGCGCTCACGGCCGAGGAACATATTGGCCACGATGTCGAGATTGTCGGCGAGGGCCAGATCCTGGTAGACGACCTCGATGCCGAGCGCCGCCGCATCCTTGGGACTGCGCAGATGCACCGGTTCGCCACGGAACCGCACCTCGCCCGAATCCGAAGGATGAATTCCGGCAACACATTTCACCAAAGTGGTCTTGCCCGCGCCATTGTCGCCGACAAGCGCGGTGACCTCACCGGCGGGCACGGTCAGATCCACATCGTGCAGTACGTGCACCGGGCCGAAACTCTTGTTCAGCCCGGTGATCTGGAGCAGCGGCTCGGTCATGGCTCAGGCGATGCCGAGTTGGGTGCAGGCGGCCTTCACATCGCCGGTGCAGATATCGGAGGCCTTCACGAAGCCCGAATCCGTCACCTGCTTGACCTCGTTGCGGGTGATCGTCTGCGGCGGCAGCAGGACCGATTTCACCTGACGATTGCCCTTGGGATCCTGACTCACGGCCTGTGCCAGCGCATTCGCCGCGGCGGTATCGCCCTTGGCCAGTGCCGCTGCGAGTTTCGCGGCCGATTCGGCCTCATCCTTGATCGGCTTGAACACCGTCATGTACTGATCGCCGCGCAGCACCGCCTTGAGCCCGTCGGCGGTGGCGTCCTGACCGGTCACCGGCACATGGCCATTGAGCCCGTTCTTCTTCAGCACGGTGATCACCGCGCCCGCCAGACCGTCATTGGCGGCCACCACACCGTCGACCTTGCCGCCGTTGCCGGTGAGGATCTGCTCGAAGGTATTGCCGCCGGTCTGATTGTCCCAGCCGTCGATGGCCTGGCTGCGCACCAGTTTCAGGGCGCCCGAATCGTAGAGCGGCTTGAGCGCCTGCTCCTGTCCCTGGTGGAACAGGGTCGCGTTATTGTCGGTCGGCGCGCCCTCGATCTCGATCACCTGCGCGCCCGGCTTGTCCTTCAGCGCCGTGATCAGCGCCTGGCCCTGGAGTTCACCGACCCGCACATTGTCGAAAGAGACGTAGTAGTCGGAGGATCCGCCGAGATTGAGCCGGTCGTAGTCGATGGTCGGAATGCCGGCCTTCTTCGCCTTGGCGGCGACCGCACTGCCGACCTCACTATTGATCGAGGCCACGACCAGCACCTTCACGCCCTTGGCGATCATGCCGTCGGCGAGGGTGCTGAACTTCTGGACGTCGCCCTGTGCGTTCTGCACATCGGCGTCGAAACCCTGTGCCTGCAGGGCTTGTTCCAGCATGGGTTTGTCGAACGACTCCCAGCGGGCGGAGGTGGCGGTCTCCGGCAGGATGACGCCGACCGTGCCATTGGCGCCGCCGCCGGACGGCGCGGCCGAGGTGGATCCGGAGCTGCTGGTCGAATTCGATCCGCAGGCGGTGAGCGTCAGTACGCCCGATAGCGCCACTGCCACCGCCACGCAGCCGGTTCGCGAGAGGCGACGTGAATTCTTGGGCAGGAGCGAGCTTTTCGTCCTCATCAGGGTGACCCTTCCGAGCGGCAGCCACTGGATTGCGGCCGCGCACCGATATGTTGTGGGCAACAACATATGCCAGCCGGGTCACCGAGACGGGACAATTCGCTGAATCAGGGCAGCAGGATGACCTTTCCACCGGCGTGTCCGCCGAGCACGAACTCGTGTGCCGCGGCCGCCTCGGTGAGCGGATAGGTCGCGGTGATCACCAATTCCAGCTTGCCCGAGGCGATCAGGGGCAGCAGTTCGCGCCAGGCGTTGTCCCGGATCTCGGTACCGGGATCCGCACCGGGCCCGCCACCGAGCGCCTGGAAGCCGTCCGCCGCCGCGCGGCCGAAGGCGGCAATGGTGGCGATCCGGGTGTGGTCGGCGACCAGTTCCAGCGAAACATCCACGGCCTCATCGGTTCCGATGGTGTCGATCGCCGCGTCCACGCCGTCCGGCGCCAAGGCTCGCACCCGATCGGCCAGCCCGGGACCGTACTCGACCGGCTCCACGCCGTAGCTCCGCAGCCGTTCGTGGCGCGCGGGCGCGGCGGTACCGATCACCCGGGCGCCGCGCGCGACCGCGAGCTGGGCGGCCAGGGAACCCACACTGCCCGCGGCGCCGTGGATCAGAACGGTATCGCCCGGACCGACACCGGTCGCGACAACCAGATGCACCGCGGTGCCGCCGACTGCCAGCAGCCCCGCCGCCACCTCCCAGCTCACCTCGGCGGGCTTGGGCAGAATGCGGGCGGCAGGCACCGTCAATTCGGTGACGTACCCGCCCCCGCGCACGATCACTTCTTCGCCGACCGTGATCGGACCGGCGGGCCCGAGCGCATCCGGGCCGACCGCGGTGACCACACCGGAGGATTCCAGGCCGATCCGAAGCGGAAGCTTGGAATCATCGGTGCCGAAGGCGCCGCTGTAGATCTTGTAATCGAAGGGGTTCACGCCCGCCGCGCGAACCTGCACGGTCACCTCGCCCGGACCGGGTTCGGGTACGTCTACTTCGACAGGAGTCAGTACTTCAGGTCCACCGTATTCGGCGGCAACGATCGCAGTAGCCATAGCCGCCTCAACGAACCGCCGCCCCACAGGATTCCCCCGGCCGCGCTTTTCCTAAAGACACGACAATGCGGCTCCGCCGCCGCTACAACTTGCTGATAGGGGACTTGTTCGAGCCCGATACCGCCTTGTAGAGCAGGTACAGCCCGAAAACGACCGCGCTGATCATGAGGATCGGGAAAAGCCCTTTGATCAGGGCGCCGATGATGGCGAGCGCGATCCAGACAACCGCGACGACGCCGATGATCTTCCAAAGCATTCCGTGCCTCCCATAAGTTCCGAATCACCATCATTGCGATCCGACTCCTCAATACTGACCCCTGCTCCAGCGAAAATCACCTGGTCAGCACCAATATCGGGGAAAGTTCAGGGTTGTCCCGGAGGCCGGGGTCAAGGATTGGCGCGGTAGCGGGTGTCGGCCAGGTCGGTGAGTGCTTGGGCCCAGCCGTCGAGGCGGTCGGCGGCGTCGCGGAGGTTCACCATGGCCCAGCCCAGGTCATCGGGTAGGGCGGCGCTTTCCGGGACGGCGAGGACGCGGGCGGCGGCGGCTACCATGCCTTCGAATTCGACCACTCCGACGTCTAGGCGGATCGAGACCGAGCGGACGTGTTCGGCCAGTGGGGAATTGCGGGGGCCGAGGGCGCCGGCGGCCTGCTCCATGGCGACCACGTCGGTGGAGAGTGCGTGCAGGGCCGCGGCGCCTGAGGAAGCTGTTTCCATCATGTCGGTCAGATCGTCGGCGGGTAGCCGACCGGATCTCGCGATCTGCGCGCCCAGGCCGTGCAATGCCCGTTCCGCGCGGACCAATCTGGCGATCGAGGCTCGGGCCGCCGAACGCAGTGGTGGCAGTCTGCGCGGCACGAATGTCGCCTGCGGCAACGGTTCCCGGCGCAGCTGCAAATACCGCTTGGCCGTGACGGCAGTACCGGTCACGAGTGCGACGGCACCGCCACCGACCACGATCACCGCCCAGGCGGGCGCCGAAATCAGCACCAGCCCAACGGTTCCCGCGGTGGTCAGCCCCGACGCCGTGCCCAGTCGCAAACTCCGCCGCCGAGTCCGGCGCCGCTTGCGCAACTCCCGCTCCCGCGGATCCGCCCACTTCCGCACCGCGACCAGCGCCTGCTCCCCCACCCCTCGCAGGGTGTCGGGCAGCCGCTGCGCCAACTCCTCCGGACCGATCCCGGTGGGAGCCAACATCTCCCGGGCCGCCTGGGCGGCCCGTGCACGCTTACCGCGCCGCGACGAGCCCTTCCCATCGTCAGCATCAGCTGTCCGCCACTGCTCGGATCCAGCCGCCGGACCGGCAAACCGGCCCTGCCCATCCGGCACAGTCTGCGCCCAGCCGGGATCGAATCCGCCTGCCGGACCGCCGAACCCGTACTGCGGCCGCGCATCCGCCGCGGGCGGCACCCAGCCGCCCGCAGAATTGGCGGCCGTCGGCCAGGGCGCGCCCGATTCGGATCGTCCTGGAAAGTCACCAGTCCGGTGCGTTGCGGCACTACCCCTGGAATTCGCGCCCGGCTGCGACGCCGCACGCGGTGAAGTCGTTGCGCGCCGCTCTCGCGACGCGGTGTTCTGACCGGGCCCAGCCACCGGGGCACCGAACCCGTACTGCGGCTGCGTATCCGGTGACTGCCCGCCGCTGACCGCTTCGGCAGCGGCCGGTCCGGACGCCCTGGATTCGGGCCGAGGCGCGGTACCGCCCGGGGCTGTACTCGCGGAAGACCATCCCGTCGCCGGGATGAAATTCGGTGCCGGATAGCCGGATTCAGGCCGTGGGCCGACACCGGATGGCTTTGCCTCGGATGAGGGGGCCGATCCGGTTGCCGAGACGGGACCCGGTGCCGGATGACCGGTTTCGGGGGTGGGTGAATCGGGTTGGGGTGCAGCGCTGTCGGCGGCGGGGCCGAAAGCCGAGGGGAAGCCGGGGATGGGGGCGGCTTCCTTGGTACGGGAGCGGCGGCGGAAACGGGCAGGGGAGGTCGCGGGGTTGTCGTGCGCCCGCGAACTCCCCATCAGCAATCGCCTTCGTTCCAAGGGACCAGCACTACTGCTGGGCGGCCTGGCCCTTGTTGGTGTTGATCTGCGGCGCGGCCGCAGGATTCGGGACGGCCTGCGGCTGGTTGTTCCCACCGGCGGGCAGCGCGTCACCGCGCATGGAGGCGCGGATCTGCTCGAGGCGGCTGTGGCCGGCCATCTGGACGCTGGCCTGCTGCACCTCCATCATTCGACCCTGGACGGTGTTCTGAGCCAGCTCGGCCGAACCGAGTGCATTGGCGTAGCGGCGTTCGATCTTCTCGCGCACCGCATCCAGGCTCGGGGTGGTGCCCGGCGCGGAAAGTGTGGAGTCCATCTGCTGCAGCGAGGCCGAAACCTGCTCCTGCATCTTGGCCTGCTCCAGCTGGGACAGCAGCTTGGTGCGCTCGGCGACCTTCTGCTGCAGCAGCATGGCGTTCTGCTCGACCGCCTTCTTGGCCTGCGAGGCAGCCTGCAGCGACTGGTCGTGCAGTACCTTCAGGTCCTCCACCGCCTGCTCGGCGGTCACCAGCTGTGCGGCGAAAGCCTCAGCGGCATTGGTGTACTGGATCGCCTTCTCGGTATCCCCCGCAGTGCCCGCCTGATCGGCCAGCATGACCGCCTGGCGCGCATTGGCATTGAGCTTCTCGACCTCGTCGAGCTGGCGGTTCAGCTTCATCTCCAGCTGACGCTGGTTGCCGATCACCGACGCCGCCTGCTGCGACAGCGCCTGGTGCTGCCGCTGGGCCTCTTCGATGGCCTGCTGGATCTGGACCTTCGGATCCGCATGCTCTTCGATCTTCGAATCGAAGAGGGCCATCAGGTACTTCCAGGCCTTCACGAACGGATTAGCCATCGATTGATCCCGCCTCCATCTGACGTGCCACGCGCCATCGCGCGACATAGTGCGCGACCGTCACGCACCCGGTTGTCCCTATCCTCCACTGCGCGGCAGAGAACCGGAAAAACCCGCACCTGTATGGCGCCTCCGGCTCAAAGCCTACAGAGAATTTATCCCTTTCGAGTCCTGTGCACAGCGATCACTTGGCGGCCACCAAAACCAGGCGATCCGACTTGGGTGCCGGAATGACGATGCGGGGGCCGAAACCGGCCTCCCCGGACCGCGGCGCATCGCCGTCGCCACCGCGCGGGCGGACACCCGCACCGGCGGTCGCGAGCGAGGCATTCGCCGTGGCCACAGACTTTTTGGCGGTAGCCCGGTCGGCATCGGCCAGGGCCGAACTGACATCGAAGAGCACCTGCGCCAGTGGCACGTCCAGGGCCGTGCAGATGGCCGCCAGCAGCTCGCTGGAAGCCTCCTTACGACCGCGTTCCACTTCGGACAGATACCCGAGACTGACCCGCGCCGAGGTCGAAACCTCACGCAGCGTCCGGCTCTGAGCGACCCGAGCGCGCCGCAAACTGTCCCCGATCGCTTCTCGCAGCAGCGTCATCCCGTTCTCCTCACACTCGTCTCGCCGGACCCAGCGTTTGACTGGACAACGTCCGGCGTCGGCCGCGCGTTCCCGGCCGCTTCACCCGTTTCGAACACTCCGGACGAGCTCTGCGACCGCGGCGCGGACCGCGCCCACCCTGATAGTCCACCGGTCGCCCGACAGTTTCAACCGGATGACCTCCGTGCCCTCCGCACCGGCGATGCCGAGGAACACGGTGCCGACCTCGCGTCCGTCCTGCGGATCGGGTCCGGCGACACCGGTCAGGCCGATTCCCCAGTCCGCTCCGCAACGCGACCGCGCGCCCACAGCAAGCTGCTCGGCGGTGCTCGCGGCAACCGGGCCGTCGGTAGCGAGAGTGTCCGCGCTCACACCGGCCAGATCGTGTTTGAGCTCGGTGGCGTAGACGATCAGTCCACCCCGCAACACCGTGCTCGCGCCCGGAATTCCCGCGATGGTGGCGGCCAGCAGGCCGGCGGTGAGCGATTCCGCGGTCGCGACGGTCTGTCCGGCGGACTTCAGGGCAGCGACCAGGTCCGCGGCGGGGACGAGCGAGGTGAGTGGATCTCCCGACTCAGACGGCACGACTGCCGCCGGGCGAGCCGAACCACAACCTGGCCGCCTGCACCACATAGTCGAGGCCGGTCACCACGGTGAGCACCACGGCCACATACATCAATGCCATTCCGGCACTGGCGAATCCGCCGGAAAGGGGCAGCAAAATAACGGCAATCGCGACCGACTGCACCAGGGTCTTGAGCTTGCCGCCGCGTCCGGCCGGGATCACGCCGCGGCGGACGACAGCCAGCCGCAGCAGGGTCACTCCGAGTTCGCGGGCCACGATCACAATGGTCATCCACCACGGCAGATCGCCCAGCATGGACAGTCCGATCAGGGCGGCGCCGATGAGCGCCTTGTCCGCGATCGGATCCGCGAGCTTGCCGAAGTCGGTGACCAGGCCGTACTTGCGGGCCAGCTGACCATCGATGCGATCGGTGATGGCGGCGACGCCGAACAGCGCCGCGGCGCCCCAGCGCCAATGGGCATTGTGGCCGTCGGCGGCGAACAGGGCGGCCAGGAAGATCGGAACGATCAGAATCCGCAGGATCGTCAGGATATTGGCGATATTCATCAGCGGCACCGCCGCCGGTTCCACTACGCCGGGATTGGGCACGAATCCCGATCGCGCTGGACCGGCATCGGCCCAGCGACCTTCCACCTCATCGCGCTGCACCGTCACCAGCGCCCCCACCGGCCGCGAAACCCGCGAGGGTTTCCGGACCATTCCGGTATGCGGGGAGGCTGGATGTACGACACACCTCAAGCCTATCGGTACCGGGGCCGACTACTGTGCACCCCATGACAACACGGGTGCCTCACAGCGGTTCGGTCGGCGGCGAGTCGGGGACACAACCGACCATCCGCCGTGCCCGAACCTCTGATGTGCCCGGGATAAAACGACTCATCGACTACTACGCCGGCAAGATCCTGCTGGAAAAGAACCTGGTCACGCTGTACGAGTCGATCCAGGAATTCTGGGTCGCCGAACGCGACGGGGAACTCGTCGGCTGCGGGGCGCTGCATGTGCTGTGGGCCGACCTCGGTGAGGTGCGCACCGTCGCGGTGCATCCGGAAATCAAGGGCACCGGCGCGGGACACCTGCTGGTGCAGCAATTGATCACCGTCGCGCACGAGTTGGCGCTGGGACGGGTCTTCGTGCTGACCTTCGAGGTGGACTTCTTCTCCCGGCACGGCTTCGTCGAGATCGAGGGGACGCCGGTCACCGCCGAGGTGTACGCCGAGATGTGCCGGTCCTACGACACCGGCGTCGCCGAGTTCCTCGACCTCAGCTATGTGAAGCCG
Organism: Nocardia sp. NPDC006630; assembly: GCF_040611495.1. NCBI lineage: Bacteria > Bacillati > Actinomycetota > Actinomycetes > Mycobacteriales > Nocardiaceae > Nocardia > Nocardia sp. NPDC006630. The sequence goes on along the minus strand of NZ_JBEXOK010000013.1, from coordinate 127,389 downwards.
AATACGCTCGGCAATACCCGAATGCTGTTGACACTCTGATTCATTCGACCTCTCCCCTCCCTCGAACCCAGAAAGCGGAACCGTGCCGATCTTCGCCGTCCACTACACCTACTCCGACGCCACCGTTCCCGGTCGCGACGAGGTCCGCCCCGTGCACCGCGCCTACCTGGGCGGCCTGTCCGAGCAGGGCATCATCCTCGCGCGCGGGCCCTACCCGGACGGGTCCGGTGCACTGATCATCTTCCAGGCCGAGGATGCCGACGCGGTATCGAAGCTGCTGGCCGACGATCCGTTCGCGCTGGCGAACCTCATCGACGACACCCGGATCGTGGAGTGGCTGCCGACGGACGGGTTCCCCGGCGCGGCGTAAGCGGTCAGCGGGATCGCACCCGCGTGCCGGTCTCGGCCGATCGGCGGATGGTGTCGAGCAGGCGGTGCAGGTGCAGGCCGGTCTCGAAGGTGGGGGCGGTGTGCGTACCGGTGCGGATGTCTTCAGCCAGTTGCCGATACAGCCGGGCCACGTTCTCGGATTCGACGGGCAGCTCGGAGATGGGCCGCCCATCGGATTCGGTGAGGTCCTGCCAAACGCCTGCTGGGCCCTGTGCGCCCAGCAGGCGCAGTTCGCTCATCTGAATACCGCCGGGGCCGTGCGGGCCTGCGGAGATGATCGCCAAATCGCCTTCGGTACCCGCGATTTCGATGCGGGTGCGGCCATCGGTGAGCTTGGCGTCGTGGATGTGGGCCGAGATGACTGTGCCGCTCGTCAATGTGGCATTGAGCAGCAGGTGGTCCGGACTGGTCACCGTGATGCGTTCTCCTGTTTCCGCAATCGTGTTGTGCGAGTTACGGATCGCCAGGTCCGCCGAGAGTTCGGCGATCTCGCCGAGCAGGTGTTCGAGCGGGTCCAGGGTGTGCCCGCCCGCGACCTCCAGTAAGCCTGCGCCACTGCGGCGATCCAGGGTGTAGGCCGCCCATTCCGGGATCAGCCCGCCCGCGCCCTTCCCCCGGGCGGCGTACACGGTCGCTGAAACTACCCGCCCCACATAGCCTTCGGCGATCAGACGCTTGGCCTTATCGATGGCCGGCGAGAATCGGGCTTGCAGCCCGACCACTCGATGACCGTCACCGCCGAGCGCGATCACAGATTCGGCTTCCTCGGTCGTTCTGGTCAGCGGCCACTCCGAGTACACGTGCTTGCCCGCGGCCAGCGCCGCCTCGATCAGTTCGGCGTGCGCGGGGACTTTCACCGTGATCGCCACCAGATCGACGTCCGGATGCTCGGCCAGCCGCCGCGCATCGGTGAAGGCATGCGCGGCGCCGAACAGCCGGGCCGCCGCGTCCGCGCTCTCCTGCCGACTGGTCCCGACCGCGGTGAGCTCGAAGTCGGGCAGTGCCCGCAGGGCCGGGATATGCGCCCGCGCCGCCCAGCCCCGATTCGGGCTGGCGCCGATGATTCCGACTCGAATCCTGTCCGACATGTGCCGCTCCCATCCATAAACGGACTCACTCAGTCCGTTTACCACGGTAGCTAAACGGACTCCCTGAGTCCACTTTTGCTAGGATCGGACTCATGACCGCCGTTGATCGCCTGCTGACCCGCGAATCGGGTCCGGCTCCCCGCGCGGATGCCCGCCGCAATCTGGAGCGCCTGGTCGTGGCGGCCCGCTCGGCCATCGCGGACACCGGCGTCGCGGCGACCGCCCAGGAGATCGCCCAGCGCGCAGGCGTCGGCAAAGGCACCTTCTACCGCCGAGTCCCCTCGCTCGAGGCGCTCCTGCAGGCAGTTCTCGAAGAAATACTCGAAGAAGGCATCGCCGCCGCCGACCGCGCCCTCGCAGATCCCGACCCCTGGAACGGTTTCCGCGACTTCGCCGCGACCTACGTCCGCCTGCGCGCCGAAAGCTGCGGCGTCAACGAGGCTTTGGGCGGCACCGGCGCCTGCGACCTCGACGCCACCATCACCACCCTCCGAGAAGGCCTCCGCACCTTGGTCGAACGAGCCCAATCCAGCGGCTCCCTGCGCACCGATGTCACCTGGCAAGACGTCGCATTCGCCCTCGCCGGCGTGGCCACCGACCCCCACACCATCGGCCTCCGCGCCGCCGACGACCAATGGAACCGCAACCTGCGAATCGTCCTGGACGGCTTGATTATTCGATACTGAACAGCCGTACGCGACTGCCCCGTCAGCCGTGCACGACTGCCCCGCAATCCGTCAGCTGTGCGACTGCCCCGCAGGCCGTCAGCCGTGCACGGCGGCCTGTCAACCGTCAGCCGTGCGCGGCGGACTGCCCGTCGTCAGCTTCGCGCCACAGCCTGCCAGGTGGCGGCGGCGATCTCGTCGATGCCGGAATGCTTTGGTGACCAACCGAGTTCGGTCTGGGCCTTCGCCGGATTGCTGATCAAAGCGGCGGGTTCGGGGGCGGCGGGGCCGTGGACACTGGCGACGGTTCGGCCGGTTACCCGTTCGACCGCGGCGACTACGTCGAGAATGCTTGTTCCGCAGCCGCTTCCGATGTTGTAGCGGGTGTGGGCGCCCGGTGCGGGGGTCTGTTCGATACACGATACGAAGGCGGCGGCCGCGTCGTCGACATGGAGGTAGTCACGTACCGCGGTGCCGTCGCCATTGATGTGCAGCACGCTTTCACCTGCTGCTGCGGCGATTACGCGTGGGATGAGGCGGGTGGGGTCCGGGTCCGCTCCCCCGGCGACGTTCAGCAGGCGCACGATCACCGCGCCCAGGTTCCCCGATCGTGCTTGCGCTTCGATTGCGAGTTCGGCAGCGAGCTTGCTGGCCGCGTACGGGTGGGGTGGGGAGTCGGCTAGATCCTCGCTCATCGGCTGGCTCTCCGGGGATCCGTAGATCGCTCCGGTCGAGGAGAACACGATCCGCGACACCCCCTCGGCGGCCATCGCCTCGAGCAGCGCGACGGTCCCTGCGGTATTCACCCGGAAGAACGGCAGGGGATCCCGCACAGATTCGCGCGCCCGGCCGAGTCCGGCCAGATGGCACACCACCTCGACACCACTCACCGCACGCCGCAACCCCTCCGGATCGAGGAGATCGGTGGTCCGCACCTCCCTCGCGTGGGGAACCTCACCGCCTCGCGCGCCCACCATCGCGATCGGCTCATGCCTGGCCGCAGCCAGCGCCGCGACAACAGCCCGCCCCAAATAGCCGCCCGCCCCGGTCACCAGCACTCGCACCCTCCCATCTTGCCACCCCGCCCACACCTGCCTCGAAACAGCCGCTGATGAACAGCACGCACCGAGATCCTCGGCCCGGTCCAATTTCTGATCCATCGGGGCGAAAACAGCCAACACATATGGGCACACCGGCAGGCCCTGGACCAAGATGGCAGCGGCTGTGCATTGATAGCCCGAAATACTCAGTTTCACAGCAGCTCTCACAGCGCTGCCTTACCGAGGAAAACTAATTGAAAACCAACCGCCCTATTGTCTATGCGCGGTGGAATTTTGACGCATATGTCGGCGATGCGAAGTCTCGTATGTCACACTGCAAAGAATTGCGAAGTCTCGTACCAGAATTCAAAAAAGCTGCCGTGATGAGCGGTTGACATCAATTGCGCAACAACGATCCGGTTTCCTTCCGCATGTGGGCGGGTAGCGAGGCTACCGTATAGGAATCGATCCTCGGGGTCTCGGGTAGGAAGGCTCGCGAGTGAGCGTCCGAAGGGGGACGTCATGCCGGAAATCAAGGGAGTACTACTGCCGGCCTATGTGCTGGCCGACGAGTCGGGATCGATGGGGCCGTTTCGCAGCGACCTCAGCAACGGGCTCGTGTCGCTGTGCGAAGGATTACGTGCCGAGCCGATGATCGCAGCCAAGTTGAGGCTCGCTATTCTCGGATTCTCCGACGATGTCCAGGTCCGTTTGGCCATAGCCGACATGCGGGTGCAGACCGCACTGCCACAGGTCATCATTCGCGGATTGACCAATTATCAGGCGGTTTTCGATGATCTACTGTGCCGGATCCCCGACGATGTGCGATGGCTGCGCGGCGAAGGCTATAAGGTGCACCGCCCGGTGGTATTCATGCTCACCGACGGCCAGCCGACCGATGGCGGCGCCTGGCGCAGCCCGCACGGTCTGCTGATCGACAAGTCACGGACTCCCACTGCCCCCAACATCATCATGTGCGGGATCGGAGATGCCGAGCCTGCCACGATGATCGAGGTCGCCACTCGCCCCGAGTTCGCGTTCATCGCCAAACCCGGCGTCGATATCGGCCAGGCGATATCAGAATTCTTCCACGCACTCACCGCCAGCCTCGTTGCCTCGGGCATCGCTTTGAATTCCGGTACACCGCAACTGGTCATCAACAAACCTGACCAGTTCACCATGGCCATCGACGAGGTCGGGTAGCAATGTCGCGGCTCTGGCAGCGGAAACCGCTGGAGGACAGCGACATTCCGGTGGCCTACGAACCCGCCCCAGGCTCGCCGCCGCCCGCGGCGATTGTCAGCGGCACCGAGCCATGGCAGCAGATCGAGGTGGACGAGGCGGGGCCCGTCTTCGAGGCTCGCCCGCCATCGGGCCCCGACTGCTTCAGCTTCCCCGACAGTGAATGCGACGGCTGGTCCACCTCGGATCTGACCATGCGCTATGCATCCGTTCGCGGCGCCCGGCACCGCTATCACCGTCTGCCACGCCAGGATTCGGTGCGAGCCGCCCTGCACGAGCAGTCGGGCACGATCGTTTTCGCGGTCGCCGACGGCGTTTCGAGCGCCTCCATCTCACATCGTGGTGCGCACGCGGTATGCGAAACCTCTGTCCGCACCATGCTCGATGGCTTGTCGAGAGAGCCGACCTGGGCTGATTTCGACGAACTGGCACGTCGCAGTGCCGAGGAATTGCACGCGTTGACGCGCTGGTGGCTGGGCGAGGCGCGGCCGAACCAATCCCAGGTCATGAACCTCTATGCGACCACACTGGTGGCGGGTTTGGTCTGGGCGCACCAGGACGGTCCCGTCGTGGAGCTGTGCCGCATAGGCGATTCCGCAGCCTGGATCCTGGACCTCGCCGACGGTCGGTATCACCCACTGTTCGGCGCCGAGGTCGACGAGGTCTCGGATGTGGTGTCCACCAACGTCATACCGCTACCCCATGTGCCCGAGCAGATGGAGAGGGTTACCCGGCAACTGAGTTCATCACAGGTTCTGCTGGTAGGCACCGACGGCTTCGGGCTGCCACTGGGTGACGGAGACGGCCGGATCGGCGCACTGTTCGCCCGCCACCTCGAATCACCGCCCACACCACCGTGGTTCGCCCACGTACTGGACTTCTCTCGCGCGACCTTCGACGACGACCGCACCTTGCTGGCCGTCTGGCCCAGCACACCCTCGAGGCCACAATGACCTCGGCTCGGCCACAGACCGTCGACTATGCCCAGCTTCTGCTCGGCCGTCGAGTCGGTCAGGGCGGACAAGGCTCGGTCCACGAGGTGACCAACCGCACCATCACCATCGGTAGCGGGCCGAGCTGGCCGGTCGTGTTCAAAGAATATGACGCGGCGTCCTTACAGCACCTCGACTCGGCGGCGCTGACCGCGATGGTGGACCTGCTGTTGGGGCTGAGCGCGACCGAGGGCGAATGGTTGTGCGAGCACGCGGCCTGGCCCTCGGCCGTTGTCGAACGTCAAGGCGCGGCGTGCGGATTCCTCATGCGTTCGGTGCCCGACCGATTCCGGTTCGACCTGCGCAGTTTATCGGGAACCGCACCGACCACCCGTCGACTCGCGAACGTCGAATACCTACTCAACGATGACGCCTACATTGCCGGAATCGGTTTGCGCATCAGCGATTCGGACCGCTTGTCGCTGCTGACGGATCTGTCGGCCACACTGACCCGCCTGCACCGGCTCGGCATCGTCGTCGGCGACCTGTCGCCGAAGAATCTGCTGTTCAGCACCATACCCGAGGCCGCCTGTTTTCTGCTCGACTGCGACGCCATGCGCCTACACGGGACAAGTGTGCTGCCGCAGGCCGAAACACCCGACTGGCAGTTGCCTGCCGGTGAGGAGAAGGCGACCGGACCGGGCGACATCTACAAGCTCGGGCTGCTCGCCGTGCGACTGTTCGAACGAAACCAGACCTCCACCGACCCCACTGCATTGAATACGGTTACGCCCACTCTCGGCAATCTCGCACACTCCAGCCTCTCCGCCGAGCCCGGCCGTCGGCCGAGCCCTTCGCTGTGGACTGAAATGCTCTCTGCCGCAGCCCCAACCGTCCGTATCACGCTGCAACCGCAATCGGCCGTTCCGACTCCGGCCCCGAATGTCACCGGGCCACAACCGACTCCGATATTCAAGTGGCCCGCTCCGGCGGGCCTCAGCGCAGCCGTTATGGCCATCGCCGCCGTCGTGATCGTTGCGCTGGTGGTGGCGTTGGTGAGCAAAGGATCGAATTCCGCTCGCGATACCAGCCTGCAAGCCGGCACCACAACTGCTGAGGGCAGCGGCAATTCACCGGCCACCACCTCGACCCGCACGCCGGCGAACCAGATCGGCGTCGTGACGATCGCGCCCTCGCTCATCGGAGACCCCCGAGCCATCGCGGTGGCCACCACACTGAATACCTACTTCAGTGGAATCAACAACCACGACTACGACTCGGCACTGAGCACACTGGACCCGTCGGGCCCCTTCGACACCAGCAACCAACAGAACCGAGCCAACTTCGCCGATGCGGTCTCCACCACTTTCGACCGCAATATCGAACTGATCGATCTCACGCCGACCGGCTCGTCGACCGCGACCGGGGCCCGAGTCACCTTTCAGAGCAATCAGGCGGCAGGCATGGGCCCGCGAGGGCAGGAATGGGAAACCTGTACGAACTGGGACCTCATGGACAGCCTCACACCTTCGGGCGGCACGTATCTGATCTACCGCACCGCCGCCGTCGGCGGGCCCAGCGCATGTTGAGGTCGAGATCACTGACATTCCAGCGCAATTGACGAAATTGGAGGGGAGATGCCGACCTGGAGCAACAATCCGAACGCAGCACCGCAACCGGCCCCGGCCATGCCTGCGACACCGTCCGGGGGGTCCGCGACAGTCTCGTTCACCATCGCACCGGCGCCGACCAGCACTGCGTCCGGTGCGGGCGCTCCGCGGGCTGCGCAATCCTCCACGCGCGTCTCGGCCGCGACCCGGTATCTATGTATCGCAATGCATCTCGACAGCCGAGTCGCGCGGACCGTCATCGAATCCGTGCTCGAAGAACCCCGGCTGGCAGTCACCCGGTCCCCTGCGGTGGACATGGTCACGGTGTGCCTGCACGCTGTCGCGGCCAGTCAAAGACAGGCAATACGAGACGGCCTGCTGGTCGGCACCTCAGTGCTGGCGATGTACGGGCTAGCCCAGTCGCTCCAAGGGTTGCAGTTGATAGTGCTCGCTCTCCTACTCGCGTGGGCCATCGTCTTCGCTGAGGCGTGCATCGCCTACTGGGGCGCCATTGCGCAGAGTCTGCGCCAAGGCAACTTCGCGACCGCCTCGCCGCCACCCGCGCCGACCGACCGCATCAAGCAGCAGATCGCCCACGTGGCCGCACACGCCACCGGCAATGTGACGGTCTACCGCGGATACAACCCATTCGGCGGGCACGGATGGATCCGGGGCGGTTGGTCCCTCGCATTGGACACCACCAAACCCGAGAATCCAGCCGAGCCGATCATTCCGTTCAGCGCCGTTGAACTGAATACACGGCTCTCCGCCGATCTCGGAAGGCTCGATATTCCCGATCTCACAGTCGGCAATCGCCTTCTCGTCAATGGCGCCGATGTGCACAACGATCGCCGTTTCGTCCCGGACCCGTATGGCGCTCCGGCGCCGTGGACGGATCCGGCTACTCTCGCACAACTGATGACCCACCCCGAAGATTGTGCGCGGCCGTACCTGACTGTCGAAATCATCTGCTGGGAAGGCGAATTGGTGTGGTCGGCGTTCATTCGCCTGGTGCGCAACGATGATTCGCTGTTCGTCGAGACCAACTACACGGTCCTGCCGCCGTACGCGCCGGACTACTACGCGATCGATGATCTGCTGGCCCGTCCTACCGCAGTTCAGGTCATACGACTGGCGGCGCGCTGTGGCCGCCGACTGCCGAGGGCCCTGCTCGATGCTGTCCCCGGGGTGTCCTACCAGGCCTTCGGCGGATTGCGCTGCTGGCGCAAAGAACGACGGCAGCAACGCCTGATCCGCGAACTATCCAGGTTTCACCACGGCGCACTGGTCAGTCCGCGCGAGAACGCCGCGAACCGCGATGCCAGAGGTGCGATCGTCTACCACCGCTATTTTCAGAGCCTCGACGAGCAGATGGTCATGAAGATCGTCGACAAACGCATCTTCAACACACTGGTTGCGTTCCTGTCCGAGAAGAACATCGATCCCGCCGAGTTGAAGCGGCGCAGTGAGCACATCATCAACAACGGCGTCGTGATCGGCGGCGACCTGCACATGGCCAACTCGGCACTGGGCGGATCGTCCGCCACCATGAAATCGTCCACGTTCTCAGGGACGTCCTAGCCTCTGAACACCTGCAGCACAAACGAACTCACTTCACGGAAAGGCGCCATCATGCAGCGCGACGAACACTCAGGAGTACACATCGGCGGCGACGTCACCATGACCGGATCGGCAATGGCAGGTGGCGATGCCCATATAGTCCACGCCGGGGCGGGCGCATCAGTCACTGTCGCCTCCGATCCGGCCGCGATCCAGCGCGCACTGTTCGACCTTGCCCAACAGATCCGCAGCGGCGAAACAGATGTGGCGGACAAAGCCGATGTGGCAGATACCGTCGACCGCGCCGCTGCCGAGATCGCCCAGCAACGCCCCAACAGGACCTATCTCGCCGGACTGATGCGAGCAGTCGGAGGCGCGGTCGGCGCCGCAGGGTCCCTGGCCCGAACCGTCTCGTCCATAGAAGCCGCGATCGATGGCCTGTTCGGCTGAGACGGACGACACCTTCGCGACGGCGGAGATGTCCGCTGCCCGTTGGCCTTCGGGAGAGCCGGGAGGTCGCCTCGAACAGATCTGGGTAGTCGGTTGTCGGTGCGCGGGATTAGGGTGCCCGGTCATGGAAGCTGCCACGGCCGTGATCGCCGAGATCGTCCGGAATGTCGCTCCAGTCGACGACCTCGAGCGCCGGCACCTCGGCGAGACGCTGCGCTGGCTCGGGCAGACCGACGACATCTTCCGCCGCGCCAAGCCCGCTACGCCCGCCCGCCACCTGGTCAGCTACGTGGTGCTGATCGATCCCGACGCGCGCGCAATCCTGTTGGGCCACCACCGGAAAGCGGGTTTGTGGCTGCCCACCGGCGGTCATGTCGACCCGGGCGAGCATCCCTTCGCGACCGCCGGGCGCGAGGCCGCGGAGGAGATCGGCATCGCGGCCGAATTCTCGGTTGTCGGCCCGGAACCGCTCTTCCTGACCATCACCACCACGGTAGGCATCGGCGCCTGCCACGAGGACGTCTCCCTCTGGTACGTGATCCGAGGCGACCGGACACACCCCTACCAGCTCGATCCCAGGGAATTCAGCGACCAGCGCTGGTGGAGCATCGACGACTTCTCCACCTCCGAAACCGACCCATACCTCCCCCGCTTTCTGACCAAACTGCGGGCGGCGCTGTCCCGGTAGGCCGATGGCACCGAAATACTCTGTCTCGCCGCATATCTCGTGGCGTCACCGTCGCTCCGGATGACGTGCGGCCGCGGTTATGGGTTGAGGCTCTGAAGGAAAGCGGCGGAGTCGATCACGTCGGCCTGGGCCGGGAACACCCTGTCCAGCAGTACGCGGTTCACGTCGGCGACGCTGGTATTCCGCTTTTTCAGCGTTCGACGATTCCGGTCAGCCGGGCGCGGTCGAGGACGGGGGCGGTGATGGTGGGCAGGAGGACGCGGGGCCGTGCCCGGTGCGGTGCGTCGGTGGCGCTGGCCACGGGTTCGGACAGGGCGAAGAGCTGGAAGATGTAGTGGTGCGGCCCATGGCCTTTGATGGGAGCGGGACCGTGATACCCGCGTCCGATGGTGGACCGCAGCAGCTGCACTCCGGCGGCAGGCCGCTTCGCACTGAGCGCGCCGGGATCCAGGTGTGCGAGGGACGGGTCGATCAGGGCGGCGCAGTGCACGGCGGGCTTGGCGATCGGGACATCGATGTCCTCGACTACCAGGAGAAGTTGCGCGGTACCCGGAGGCGGTGGGGTCCAGAACAAGTGGGGCGACAGGTCGTCTCCGCCGATGGTCTTCGCGCACTGCTGCAGCGGTATGGCGGCACCGTGGGCAAAATGTTCGCTGGTCAGCGTCAGCAGCTCGGGGCCGTGCAGATTGGGCAGGTTCCACGCCGTGTGGGTATCGCCTGCTCTGCGATTGTGCAGGAGTCGGCCGATCAGGGTCATCGGGTAGCCCCGACCATGCCGATAACCTCTGCGGTGGTAGCGGTTTCGCCGAGCTTGGGGAAGACGCGGTCGATGCTGTGCCGATGCGAATCGGCATCCGGATCGAGCATGGCGTCGGTGGCCAGGACGACGTGGTATCCGTAGTCGGCGCCCGAGCGCGCGGTCGACTCGACGCCGGCGCTGGTCGAGATGCCGGCGAGCACGATCTGGGTGACGCCCAGATCCCGCAGCAGGGTGTCGAGCCCGGTGTCGTGGAATGCGCTGCGCCGCCGCTTGGTGATGAGGTGGTCGGTCGGCTGCACATCGAGTTCGTCGATGAGGTCGGCCCAGCCGGGCGGCAGTGCGCCCAGTCCCCCGGGCCGTCCGGCCTCGGTGCGTCCCGGAGCACGCCCGGTGACATTGACCAGCACCACGGGCAGGTTGTGCCGGCGGAACTCGGCGGTCAGCTGCGCCGCCTGTTCGACGACATCGGTGACCGCGGGGTCGCTCTGGGCGGAGACGATGCCCTGCTGCAGGTCGATCACGATCAGCGCGGAGGTGGGGTCGATCGTTGTCAGTGTCATAGGTGCTTCTCCTGGGGAGGTCGGAGCGGAAGTGGTTCCGCGCAGCATGGAGGCGATCGCGGCAAGAACCGCGAGGACGGCGCCGAAGCCGAACACGATGACCAGACCCGAGTGGAACGGCCCGGAGATCAGGGTCGGGAAGAACTCACGTCCGGTCAGGGTCTGTTGCTGCGCCGCCGTCAGATGGGTCAGCGCACCGCTGGGCTGGAGCAGATTCTGGATCGGATTGACACCCAATTGCGCGGCGAACAGGGATGACACCGGGGGCAGGTTGCCGACCTGGGCGGCGACGTCGGCGGGCACGCCCTGCTGTTGCAGACCGCTGGTGAGGGTGTGCGGAAGGCTGCTGGCCAGTCCGGCGATCATGAGGGAGAAGAACACTCCGATGGAGACGGCGGTGCCGGAGTTCTGGAAGGTGGCCCGCATCCCGGAGGCGACGCCGCGGGCCCGCGCCGGCACGCTGCCCATGATCGAGGAGGAATTCGGGGAGGCGAACATGCCGCTGGCAATTCCATTGAGCGCGATCAGCAGTGCGAAGACCCAGTAGCTGAAGTCGATCGGCAGCACCATCAAACCCAGGAAGCTGGCGCCGAACAGCAGCGCACCACCGGTGGCCAGGCCCCGGGAGCCGAGGCGATCGGACAGATATCCGGAAACCGGTCCTGCCGCAAGGAATCCGGCGGTCAGCGGCAGCATGAAGATGCCCGCCCACAGCGGTGTGCTCTCGAAGTCGTAGCCGTGCAGGGGCAGCCAGATGCCCTGTAGCCAGATGATCAGCACGAACTGCATGCCGCCGCGCCCGATCGAGATGGCCAGGCCCGCCAGATTGCCGAAAGTGAAGGCGCGCAGGCGAAACAGGCTCATCTGGATCATCGGCGCGCTGACCCGGTTCTCGATGACGACGAAGGCCGCCAGCAGCGCGAGCCCGCCGATGATCAATCCGTCGACCAGCGGGTTGGTCCAGCCCATGGTGTGCCCGCCGTAGGGCTGCAGGCCGAAGGTGACCGCGATCAGGATCGAGCTCAGACCTACCGCGAAGGTGATATTGCCCCACCAGTCGATCCGGCCGCCGTCACGCTTGCCGGTCTCGCGCAGCGTCCGATAGGCCCACACCGTAAAGAACAGTCCGACAGGCACATTCACCCAGAACACCGCCCGCCAGTCCCAGGCCGCCAGCAGCCCGCCGGCGACCAGGCCGATGAACATCCCGGCCAGGGCGGCGACCTGGTTGACGCCGAGGGCGAAGCCACGCTGCTCCTCGGGAAAGGCATCGGTCAGGATCGCGGCCGAGTTCGCGGTCAGCATCGATCCGCCGACGGCCTGCAGCACCCGCCACCCGATCAGCCACATCGCCGCGTGGCCGCCGTCCAGCGGATCGAAGGACAGCAGGATCGAGGCGAAGGTGAAGACCGCGAACCCGGAGTTGTAGATGCGGACCCGGCCGTACATATCGCCCAGCCGGCCGACCGTGACCACCAGCACGGCTTGGACCAGCCGGTATCCCATGATCATCCACAGCAGGTAGGCGATATTGCCCGGCGCCAGCGGGTCCAGGTGGATGCCCCGGAAGATCGCCGGCAGGGCGATCAGCACGATGGAACCGTCCAGCGCGGACATGAAGACCGCGGCGGTGGTATTCGTCAGTGCCGTCCACTTGTACCGGTCACCGGTCACGCGGGGTGGAGCGGGAGTCTCCGTCATCAGGTTGGTGCTCATGGTTCCGTTCAGATGTTCTGGGCCAGTCGCTCGAGAAGCGCTGCGGCCGAGGCGAGTTGCTCCAGCTCCGTCGGAGTGAATGTGCCGCTGGTCAGGGCGTGTGCGATGAGTTCGGTGCGTGCGTCGCGCTTGTTCTGCAGCGCTTGGAGGCCGGTGGCGGTGACTGTCAGCACGACGCGCCTGCCGTCATCCGGATCAGGCCGGCGTTCGACCAGACCCCGGCCGCGCAGTGCGCTGACCGTCGCCCCCATGGACTGGGCGGTGATCTGCATCGCCCGGGCCAGCGCCGCGGACGTGGTGGGGCCGGAGCGATCCAGGTGCGAGAGCGCGGCTCGCTCGGGCATCGTGAGCTCACCCGGCGTCGGCACCTGGCGAATCCGTCGCACCAGCACGCTGACGCTGGCCAGCAGCACGGCGGCGACCTCGGCGGGGTCCAGATCATCCATCCACTAAGGCTAACTTATAAGTTTCACTTAGCAAATTCTGAAACGGATATGTGTCTGAAAACCCTGCGGATTCGACGCCGAGTGGCGACAATTGGCCATGACTGCGCGGCGGAACCCGAACACCTGCCAGGCAGGCCCGAATCCCCATCGGCAACAGAGGAATTCAACAATGAGCAGGCTGGCGACCTCGTGCGCGGCGACCCTGGTCGCCGTGGCCGTCCTGGTCGGGACCGTGGTGGTCGGCGAGGCGCGCGCGCAGACGCGCGGCGCGCAGCACTGCACCCCCTACACCGCGATTTTCGCCCCGGGGACCTGGGAGACGCGCTCCGACGCGGATCCCACCGTGCCGGTCGGCATGCTCAGACCGATCGGTGACGGTCTGCAGCGGCAATTCGGCAGCGATATCACCGTGCTCTACGCCCCTTATGCCGCAAGCGCTTTCGATCAGGGATTGAGCTATGCGCAATCGCTGAGCACCCTGGAAAATCGATTGCACTCCATGATCAGCGGCCTGTGCGGCTCGACGCGGGTCATCCTCGCCGGGTACAGCCAGGGCGCGGACGGCATCGGCGACGTCGCCACCGCAATCGGCAATGGCGAAGGCCCCATCCGCGCCGATCGGGTGGTCGGCGTCGGGCTGCTGGCCGATCCGCACCGCAACCCGAATACCACACTCTCACTGGGTGATCCGCAACCCGGTCACGGTATCGCCGGAACCCGCAGTCAGGACTTCGGTGCGCTGACCGACCGGGTGCGCACCCTGTGCGCCGACGGTGATCTGTACTGCTCGCTCAATGCCACCGCCTCGCCGTTCCTCGCGGCGCTCGGCCGGGTGCTCAGCGGTGATCCCGCACCCATCGCCTCGCTGATCCCGGCCACCACCGACCCCGGCACGCTCATTGCGCAGGCCGTGAAGATGGGCGCGGGCTGGACGGCGACCGCGGCGAAGCTGCCCACCATTCTCGACGGCCTCACCGGCCTCCCGGCGGCGATCGAATCCGGCGATATCCGCGGTGCGCATCAGATCGCGAGCGACCTCAATGCCGATCTGGCCCCGATGGTCCAGGCGGCGGCGGGCGTGGACCTGCCCCTCATCGCCTCGGTCATCCGCGCGGCCGGCACCGTCGACCCCTCGGGGTGGACCGCCGCCGAAAGTGTCATCGCCGACGTCCTGACCCGGATCGACATCATGCGCATCGCCGGAGACGTCGGCCAGATGCAGGAAACCCTCTGGCGCGCAGTCGAATCCCTCACCCGGGGCGACTCGTTCACCGCCGCCGCAGACGTCGCTACCCTGGCCCCGGCCGGACTCGACCTGGCCGGCGCCGTTGTCGGCCCATTCGCCACCGCCGTACGCGGTGACCTCCGGGTGGCGGTGCACGCCCTGCTCAATATCGGTGGCCCCCAATGCATCAACGATCTGGTGCAACTGAGTCGCCAGGGCTTGGCCATGGCCAAGTTCTACGCCTCGAACGCCCACGTCGACTACGGCGACGACGCCCAGATACTGCTGAACTACCTGGGCTCCCAGGTCATTTCATAGAAGTGCGACCAACCCCGCATCAGCTCAGAAGTATTCGCCCATCAGCTCGGTCGACCACTCAGGCTGATGCACTTCTCCTCGGGGCCCGAACTCGCTCATATAGGGCTTGATATCGAGCACCGGGGTTCCGTCGATCGCATCCAGCCCCGCCACACGCACGGTCAGCCCGTCGACACCCAGCAGACGGCACCGGGAGACCCCGATCCGGTTGGGCCGATTCTTCCCCCGCTGCGCGAAGATCCCGACCAGCGGCCAGTCCTGGCGATTGCGCGGGTGCCTGGCGCCGGTCTCCACCTTCTCCTCCGGCACCAGGTGAAAGTGATAAACCACCTCCAGATGCGAGAAGTCCCCGAGTCCGGCAAGCGCCTCAGGCGTGAACCGCTCCGCATCCAACTCGATGGCGGCCTCGACGGCCCCCCAGTTGTCGTCGAACGCCTCACCGCGCCCTCCGGCCACCCGGCCCACAGGCTCGATCTCCAGTACAAAAGGCGAGTTCGTCATCACCGGAATATAGCCCGGAGCCTCCGTCACCCGAACAGTTGATCCGCACTCTGACAGGAGCACCCAATAATTCGGTTTCCCAGGCGAATACACGGTGCTACCGTCGTTTCAACGATCCACCGAACCTCCACAGAAGGCAGTGTTATGACCGGGCAGCAGCTACTGAATCAGCGGCAACGCTGGCTCGAGGGTGCCCGCCTGCCGCAGGCACTTCTTTCCGTATCGGTTCTCCGCCAGCGCATTCGCGGCGGTTCCTGAGGTCTGTCAACAGACCCCCACGGGGCCGCCCTGGCGAATTCGCCACGGAGCGGCCCTTTTCCGTATCCAACCCCGCGTTACCCGATCCCTCGTAGCCCAATTGGTAGAGGCAGCAGTCTCAGACCCTGTCCAGTGCGAGTTCGAATCCCGCCGAGGGAACCCGACCCAACCAGCCCCGCGCACCTCAGTGCGGAGTAGATGTCAATGGCGACATCCGCGCGGGGCCATATGCCCGTAGCTCAAACGGATAGAGCGCCTGCCTACGAAGCAGGAGGCTGGAGGTTCGATTCCTCTCGGGCATACACACTTTCGATGAAACGTGGTGTAACGGCAGCACGGCGAACTCTGACTTCGTCAGTCCAGGTTCGAATCCTGGCGTTTCAGCTCACTCTTCTTCCGGGGCTTCGTCGTCCGCCGGAGGCTCTCCCCCGCCGCCGCGGATGGTCCACAGCAGGCCGTCGAGTTCGTCGGACTTGATGAGGACGTCGCGGGCCTTGGAGCCTTCGCTGGGGCCCACTACGCCGCGGGTTTCCATGAGGTCCATGAGGCGTCCGGCCTTGGCGAAACCAACGCGGAGTTTGCGCTGCAGCATCGAGGTGGAACCGAATTGCGAGGTGACGACCAGTTCGATTGCCTGGACCAGCAGTTCGAGATCGTCGCCGATATCGGCGTCCACCTCCTTCTTCTCGCCGGCCTTGGCGGCGGTGACGCCTTCCTGGTATTCGGGTTCGGCCTGGGTCTTGGCGAATTCGACTACGGCGGAGATCTCTTCGTCGGAGATGAATGCGCCCTGCAGGCGGGTGGGCTTGCTGGCGCCCATGGGGAGGAAGAGGGCGTCACCCATGCCGATGAGCTTTTCGGCGCCGGGCTGATCGAGGATGACTCGGGAGTCGGTCAGCGAGGAGGTGGCGAAGGCCAGGCGGGAGGGGACATTGGTCTTGATCAGGCCGGTGACCACGTCCACCGAGGGGCGCTGGGTGGCCAGCACCAGGTGAATGCCTGCGGCACGGGCCTTCTGGGTAATGCGGACGATGGCGTCCTCGACGTCGCGCGGGGCGGTCATCATGAGGTCGGCGAGCTCGTCGACGATGGCGAGGATGTACGGGTACGGGCGATAGACGCGTTCGCTGCCCAGGGGTGCGGTGATCTGGCCCGACTTCACCTTGCGGTTGAAATCGTCGACATGGCGAACCTTATTGGCCTGCATGTCCATATACCGCTGTTCCATCTCCTCCACCAGCCAGGTCAGCGCGGCGGCCGCCTTCTTCGGCTGGGTGATGATGGGCGTGATCAGATGCGGAATGCCTTCGTAGGGCGTGAGTTCCACCATCTTGGGGTCGATGAGGATCATGCGCACTTCTTCCGGCGTCGCCCGGTGCAGCAGCGAAACCAGCATGGAGTTCACGAAACTCGACTTACCGGAACCGGTGGAACCGGCGACCAGCAGGTGCGGCATCTTCGCCAGATTCGCCGAGACGAACTCGCCCTCGATATTCTTGCCGAGGCCGATGACCAGCGGATGGTGGTCGGCGCGGGTGGTGGGCGCCTTGAGCACATCGGCCAGGCGCACCAATTCCCGGTCGGCATTGGGGACTTCGATGCCGACCGCCGACTTGCCCGGAATCGGGGCGAGCAGGCGCACATTCTCGGTGGCGACCGCGTACGCGATATTGCGGGCCAGCGCGGTGATCTTCTCGACCTTCACGCCGGGGCCGAGCTCGACCTCATAGCGGGTGACCGTCGGGCCGCGCACGAATCCGGTGACCGCGGCGTCGATCTTGAACTGGATCAGCACCTCGCTGATCGCCTCGATCATGGAATCGTTTGCGGCACTGCGCAGCTTGGGCGGGTCGCCATCGGTGAGCAGACTCAGCGGCGCGAGCTGATAGTCGCCGTCCACCTCACGCTCGGTGACGAACTCCAGCTGCTGCGCGACCGGCGGCGGCGGGGTCTGGTCGACCACCTTGGGCGGAACCTTGCGCACCTTGGCTTTCGGCTTCTCCTCCGCCACGATCTCCTTGGCGGCCTGCAGCGGCGGTTCGCCGATCACCTCGGTGAGGGCATCGGAACCACCGAATTCGTCGACCGGATAGTTCTCCGCGGGTGCGCGGCCGCGGCGCTTGCCGCGCACGCCCTCATGGCGCGGGAAGCCGTCCGCGTCATAGTTTTCCGGGTCGTAGAGGCCGGGTTCGTCGGAGTAGCTTTCGTATTCGTCGCCGCCGCTGCCGGTGCCGAAGATCTCGCGCAGGGCCTCCGGCACCTCGCGCACGGTGGTGCCGGTGAGCAGCAGAATGCCGAATCCGATGGCCAGCAACAGCAGTGGAACGGCCAGCCAGGCGCTCAAACCGTCACGCAGCGGGCCGCCGATGACGTACCCGGCAAAGCCCGCGGCATGTGCGCGACCGTGCGCATCGGCCGGCGCCCCGGCCGCCATATGCCACAGACCCAGCACCGGCAGGCCGACCAGCAGCCCGCCCAGCACCAGTCGCGGCCGGATCTCCGGATGCGGTTCGGTGCGCATGAGAATGACCGCGATGCCGATCAGCACGAACGGCAGTGCCGCCGAGACGGATCCGGCGACCGCGCGAATCGCGGCATCCACCCAGTGCCCGACCGGCCCGCCCGCCGACAGCCATACCGCCGCGACAATCAGAAATCCGAAACCGACCAGCCCCAGCGCGATTCCGTCCCGCCGGTGCCCGTGCTCGATCTCTCCGGCACGGCTAAGGGCCCGGGTGCTCGCACCCAGCCCCCGCGCCAGCATGTTCCACCCGCTGCTCACGCCGCGGGTGACCACCGCCAGCGGCGCGGTATTCGACTGGCGCCGAGGTGCGGGACGGCGGCGCGCCGGAGTGCTCCGACCGGCATTCCCCCGCGCCGCGGCCGTGGTGCGACCGCGCGCAGCGGTGCGCGGAGTGCTCGCCCGAGACCGTGCAGGAGTCTGCCCCCGCGTCGATCCCGCTCGCGAACGTGACGTTGCGGTACCGCGGGACTTACCTGGCATGCACCCCAGGCTAGTCGCAACCGCACCATACGGACCATCCGCAACACTCGGCCCTCCCACAACAGCGCTGTGGGATAGGCCATGAAAACGGACAGAACGGTCAGCTGGCGGCGGGGATCGCCGCCGGTCGAGTGCCGATCGGAGTGGGTCCCGGCGGCGCGGTCCAGCGGGTCAGGGCCGCTTCGAAGTCGGGGATCTGGCTGGCGGCGGTGCGGTAGCACTCGGCGGCGTCGAGGGTGCGGCCCAGGCGGTGCAGGGCGGTGTAGCGGACGAGCAGGTTGTAGGTGTGCAGCGCGCCCACCCGGGAGGATTCGCGGGTGGCCTCGGCGAGCTCGGCCTGTTCGACGGCCTGCAGGAGGCGGTCGGCGCTCAGATGGGCCAGGGCGGCCCGGGAGTGCACCGTGGATTCGAAGCGGAGGGCGCCGGCACGGCGGGCGGCGCGCAGGGCGGCGTCGAACAGCAGGGTGCCGAGTTCGCCGTCACCCTCCTTGCTGATCACCCAGGCGGCTTCGGTCAACGCCCACATGACATTCCGGCGGGTCCCGGGCTGCGAGTCGCCGACGACGGCACGCGCGGCCGCGGCCAGCGAATCGCGATTGCGGCCCGCCGCCGAATAGGCCTGGGCGAGACATGAATAGGCGACCCGCACGCATTCGGGACTCGCACCCAGCCGATACAGGCGCAGCGCATGCGCGAAATGCGTGGCCGCGCTCATCGGATCCTGGCGATACAGCCCGATAATGCCCGCGAACACATGCGCGGTACCCGCCACCCACGGTTCGGCATCGGGATCGGTATCGGCGAAAAGCTTGTGCAGGTGCCCGGCCGCCCGCTCGGGCTCACCGAACTCCGAGACCAGCGCGAAAACCAGCGCCAACCGGGCCCGACCGGCCGCCACCACATTGCCGTCGGCCTCGGTCGCCCGGATCAATTCCTCGAGCGCCTTCTCCACATCCACGGTGGCATCACCGGCGAGCATGGTCTCGGCCACCGACAGGGCCAGATCGGCGGCCAGCACCCGATGGTGCGGGGCGCCCGCCACCGCGAGGCGGTACAGCGCGACCAGATTGCGGCGCTCGATATTCAGGAAATCGCGGGTCGCGTCCAGGTCGGCCAGCCGGGTGCCCGGATGCCCGGTCGGGGCCAGGGCCAGGCGCAGACCCGGATGCCGCACGCGCAGCACGGTTTTCATGGTGGCCAGGTAGTGGTCGAGCAGCCGCTCGGTGACGTCCACCTCGGCATCGTCGCCCTCGCGGCCGAGCGCGAACAGGCGCATGAGGTCGTGATAGTGGTAGCGACCGCGGCCCACGGTCTCGAGCATGCCGCGATCGACCAGTTCCTCGCACAGATCCTCGGCCAGCGGCTCGGTGGTATCGAGCACGGCGGCCGCGGCGGTCAGCGGTAGTTCCGGCAGCTCGGCCACCGCCAGCAAGCGGAACGCCCGTGCGGCATCGGCGGGCAGCTGCTCGTATCCGGCCCGGAAGGCGACAGCCAGCGCCAGCTCCCCGGTCCGGAAGCGGTCCAGGTCATGGCGTTCGTCGGCCAGCCGGTCGGCCTCGGAGACGATCGTCCACTGCGGCCGCGCCGCGACCCGCGCCGCCACGATGCGCACCGCCATCGGCAGCAGTCCGCACAGTTCGGCAATGCGCCGGGTCGCCTCCGGTTCGGCAGCCACCCGCGCCGGGCCGACAATGCGGGCGAACAGCGCCACCGCCTCCGCGGTGTCGAGCACCGGCAGGGCCGCCGAGCGCACCCCGGGCAGCGCGGTGAGCGGGCGGTGCGCGGTGACCAGCACCGCGCAGCCGGGACCGCCGGGCAGCAGCGGCGCGACTTGGACGGCGTCGCAGGCATTGTCGAGCACCAGCAGCATGCGGCGACCGCTCACCACGGACCGGAACAATGCCGCACGCTCGGCCACCCCGGTGGGCACCTCACGCTGCGCCACATTCAGGGCGCGCAGAAAGACCCCGAGCACCTGCTCGGGGTCTGCCGGATCCGCACCCGCACCCTGCAAATCGACGTACAGCTGTCCGTCCGGATACTGATCCCGAATCCGGTGCGCCACATGCAGAGCCAATGCGGTCTTGCCGACTCCGCCCATACCGGAGAGGGCCACAATCGAGGTTCCGGCGCCGAACGCGGCGCTCAGCTCCCGCACGAGATCGCGGCGACCGGTGAAATCGGCCGTGTCCGGTGGTAATTGGGCCGGTAGCGGCGCCACCGCCGGAACCGGGGCGGTGACGTACACGCGGGCGGGCAGTTCATCGGCCAGGATCTGCCGATGCAATTCCAGCAGGGCGGGCCCGGGCTCGATGCCCTGCTCGGACACCAGCAGTCGCCGAATGCGCTGATATTCGCCGAGTGCCTCGGTGCGGCGGCCCGCCCGGTACAGGGCGGTCATCATGAGCCCGCGCAGCCGCTCACTGAGCGGGTCACCCGGGATCAGGGCCTCCAATTCGGCTATGGCATCGGAATAGTCGCCGCGCTGCACGGTGACTTCGATGAGGTCTTCGCGCAGCGCCCGGTGCAGGCGGCGCAGCCGGGCGCGTTCGGCGGTGGCCCACGGTCCGGGCACCCCGCTGAGCGGATCGCCGCGCCACAACCCCAGTAGCGCGCGCAGTGCGGCATCGGCCTGCTCCAGCTGTCCGGCTCCGCGCGCGTTCTCGGCTTCGGCGCGATACCGGTCGATTTCGTCGATATCGAGCTCGAGCGGGCCTTCCAGGCGGTAGCCCCGCGACTCCGAAGCCAGCAGCATCGTCCCCGGTTGCGCCGGCAGATGCTTACGCAGCGCCCACGCGTAATTGCGGAGCGCACCGACCGCGGAGGCCGGGCGTTCCGCACCCCAGATGCCGTCGACCAGTTCCTCGATCGACACCGTCCGCCCGCGCGCACAGGCCAGCATGACAAGCGCCGCTTGCTGTTTGGGCGGCATGGGCGAGCCGGGCGCACCATCGGACACCAACTCGACCGGCCCGAGCAGCGCCAGTTGCCAAGTCATTGCCTACCACCTCATCACCACGGGCTACCCGCCGCTCGCAGAAGCTACCGTCCGGCGCGTGATCGTTTCATGATCAGCGGCCGGACCGCCACTCGAGCGCACCCGCCGGCCGAAATCTCACACGCTGCGATCCAGAGCGTGGACCGCGGCGACATCCTCCGCGTCCCCGGTGGCTTCCAACCGGACGGCACTGCGGCCGAACGCATGCAGCAGCAGCTCCGACGGCGGACCCGCCAGCACCACCGTGCGCTCCCCCGCGCGATGCGCGACGGTGCGGCGACCGTCCGGCGTCACGAGCGCCACGGTAACCGGTGATTTGCGATATGCCATGCGCGCCAAGCCGGTCAGGACCTTCCAGAGCCGATCCTCGTCCGCGGCAGACAGTTCGCGCGGCTCCCACTCGGTCTGCGCGCGGCGCACATCCTCGTGGTGCACGAACATCTCGGTCAGATTCATGAGCGAATCCACCGGGCGCAGCAACCACGGCGGACCACTGCTCACCAGTTCGAGCAGCTGCGGGAACGGCCGCTGCGCGACTCGGCGCTGGACGTTCTCCAGGTGGGAGGCGAAGGGCTTCAGCATGATGCCGGGTGCGGCATCCGGGCGGCGCTCGCGGACGATCAAGTGCGCGGCCAGATCTCGCGTCGTCCATTCACCGCAGAGGGTGGGTGCGTCCGGGCCGACCACGCCCATCGTCCGCACCAGGGCCTGCCGTTCCCGCTGTGCCATGCTCATAAAGGGAACCCTAACCGGACACACCCTCGAATGCATCGCGCGCGTTGCACCTTGCGATAGCGATTCAATTGCTGATTGCCCTGGTCTTTAAGCGGAACACCCGGTCCGCCATAAGGCGCGCGTTCGATCATGAACTCATCAGCCGGTCCGGCATTCGCCGGTTGGCTTCGGTCGAATCGGATCGGTAGCTTGTGCACTCGGTCCATCGGGTCATGGGCCCACAGCACAAGAAGGGCAACAATTTTGAAGAAGATCGTCAGCGGCGCCACCATGATGGTTGCGGCGGCTGGTTCCCTACTGGTCAGCACCGCAGCTCCGGCCGGGGCCTACACCGACAACTTCGGCGCCATCGCGCTGTCACCCTCCACCGGCCACATCGGCTACTCCTACGATTATTCCGATCGCGGCTCGGCGCAGGACGGCGCGATGTCCTCCTGCTCCTTCAACGACTGCCGGGTGGTCGCCACCTTCGCGAATGGTTGCGGCGCGGTTGCCTACTCCCCCCGCGGCTATTACACCTATGGTGCGGATTACTCGCGCTCGTCCGCGCGGACCCAGGCGCTGAACCGCAATTACTCCGACGCCACCATCGTCCACTGGAACTGCACCACCGGCTACCAGCTCTGATTCCGAATTCCATACCGGGGAGAAAATCGTTGAAGCACACCATCTTCCGCGCCACCGCCGCCGTGGCGCTGGCCGCCGCCGCGCTCGGCCTGGTCGCCTGCAGCTCGAGCGATAAGTCCGACAGCGCCGCCACCACCACCAGCGCCGCCGCACCCAGCAATGCGTTCCAGGGCACCACCGACGACACCAAGGACACCGGCGCGCCGTCCACCTCGCAGGTGCCGAACCTGCCGAAGCCGACCGTGGCGGAGCTGAACGACAAGCTCACCAAGGCCTTCGACCCGTCCATCGACGCCAAGACCAAGGTCGACTGGATCGAGGATGCCGGACAGGACCCGCAGCTGGTCGCCAAGCTGGTCGACGCCGCCAAGAAGAACGACGTCAAGGTGGAGATCACCAACGTTCCCGATCCCGCGGACGGCAAGATCAAGGCCGATGCCAATGTCACCATCGGCAGCTCACCGGTCAACAATGCCACCGTCTCCTTTGTCGCCGACGGCAACGACTGGAAGGTGGACCACAACTTCGCCTGCAGCATCGTGAAGGCCGCCAAGCTGGATTCCGCAGCCTGCCAGGACAAATAGCAGCTCTTCGTGTTTCCGCCCCGGCAGCTGAGGCTGTCGGGGCGGCTTTGGTTTCGACGGTTGGCGGGAAGCTTTGTGAGGGTACGAACATACCGACCATTCATCTTTAAATGCGCATATTTCAATGTAGGTATGCTTCTCGACCTGCTTCAGCACATCATCAGAGTGATTGCCAGATAACGCAAGAGCGCCCGGCAGCTGGTGCTGCCGGGCGCTCTCAGGTTGTGGCGCTTGCCTTTTCGGGCGTCAGACCCCGATGACCGTCGGGACGATCATCGGGCGGCGGCGGTACTTGTCCGCGACCCACTTGCCGACCACCCGGCGCACGCTCTGGGCGATGCGGTGGGTGTCGGTAATGCCCTCGCTCGACAGGCGGCGCAGTTCCGCTTCGACGAGTTCGTGCGTTTCGGCCAACGCGTCCGGGTCGTCGGAGAAGCCACGGCCGTGCACCTCGGGCGCGCTGACGGCCTTGCCGGTGGTGGAGTCGACGGCGACGGTGATGGAGATGAAGCCGCCCTCCCCCAGCACCAGACGATCCGAGAGGGTCGATTCACCGACGTCGCCGACGGACAGACCGTCCACGTACACCTGACCGACCGGCACCCGGCCGGTGATCGAGGCGATGCCGTCGACCAGATCGACCACAACGCCGTTCTCGGCGAGCATGACTCGCTCCTCCGGCACACCGGTCGCCACCGCGAGCGCGGCATTGGCGCGCAGGTGCCGCCATTCACCGTGCACGGGCATGGCATTGGTCGGCCGCACCGCGTTGTACAGGTACAGCAGCTCACCGGCCGAAGCATGTCCGGAGACATGGACTTTCGCGTTCTGCTGGGTGATGACGGTCGCGCCGATCCGGGTCAGCCCGTTCACCACGGTGAACACGGCATTCTCATTGCCCGGGATGAGCGAGGAGGCCAGCACCACCAGATCGTCGGCGCGAATATTGATCTGGCGGTGATCGCCGCGTGCCATGCGCGAGAGCGCCGACAGCGGTTCGCCCTGCGAGCCGGTGGAGATGAGCACCAGCTTGTGCACCGGCAGGTTCGCGGCCTGATCGATATCGACCACCAGACCGTCCGGCAGATTCAGATAGCCGAGATCCTGGGCGATCTGCATATTGCGGACCATGGACCGGCCGACGAAGCAGATGCGGCGGTCATAACGCTGCGCCACATCCACCACCTGCTGAATGCGGTGTACGTGAGAGGCGAAGGACGCCACGATGACCCGGCCCTTGGCCTTGCCGATCACCGTGTCCAGCACCGGGCCGATCTCACGCTCGGGCGTGACGAAGCCGGGCACCTCGGCATTGGTGGAGTCCACCAGGAACAGGTCGACACCCTCGTCGCCGAGGCGGGAGAACCCGGCCAGGTCGGTGAGGCGGCCGTCCAGCGGGAGCTGGTCGAGCTTGATATCGCCGGTGTGCAGCACCATGCCGGCGGGGGTGCGCACCGCGACCGCGATGGCATCCGGGATCGAGTGGTTGACCGCGAAGTACTCGCAGTCGAACGGGCCGTGCTGGGTGCGCTGGCCCTCGGTGACCTCGATCAGCTTGGGCTGCAACCGGTGCTCACGGCACTTGGCGGCCACCAGCGCGAGGGTGAACTTGGCACTGACGATCGGAATATCGCGGCGTAGGCGCAGCAGGAACGGCACCGCACCGATGTGATCCTCGTGACCGTGGGTCAGGATGACCGCGGCGATATCGTCCATGCGGTCCTCGATGGGACCGAAGTCGGGCAGGATCAAATCCACGCCCGGCTGCTGGTCCTCGGGGAACAACACACCGCAGTCGATGATCAGCAGCTTGCCGTCGTATTCGAAAACGGTCATATTGCGGCCGATTTCGCTGATGCCGCCCAGCGCGAACACGCGCAGGCCGCCCTTGGGCGGCTTCGGCGGCGGGGGCAGCTGACGACGCTCGGGACGCGGCGCGGCAACAGCCTCGGAGCGATCACCACGACCACCCTGGCGGGAACGGGTCCCGCCCGGCTTACGGGTGCGATCGGCCTGCCGCGACTTGGGCGCGGAGTCGTCCTGGCGCGCCTTCGCGGGCGCGGCGTCGGCCTGCCCGTTCTTGGCGGCCCGGGTGCCGTTGCGCTTGGCCCGGGTTTCCTGCGGCGCGGCGGTTTCCGCCGGTGCCGCGGCCTTCGGCTGCTCGGCGGCAGTGACCTTCGGCGCCGCGGCAGCAGCGGCCTTCGGCTGTGCGACAACAGGTTCCGGCGCACCCGCGGCGCGGGAGGCGGTACGACGCGGTCGGCGACCTTCGGGGTTGCTCATGCAAGCACCCCCGCGGTTCGCAGGTCCACGGCAAGCTCGGCGAGCTGCTCGGTATTGGGCATGAGTTGTGGCAAACGTGGCTCCCCGGTTTCGACCCCGAGCAGCCGCAGCGCACCCTTGGTCATGGCGACGCCACCCAGCCGGGACATGGCCCGATTGAGTGGAATCATGCTGACATTGATTTCACGAGCCCGGGCCACATCGCCGGCGGCATGAGCCGCAGCGAGTGCACGCAGGCGATCCGGCACGAGATGGCCGATAACACTGATGAATCCGACCGCACCGACCGACAGCCAGGGCAGGTTCAGCCCATCGTCGCCGGAGTAGAAGGACAGGCCCGTCTCGGCGATGAGCTCGGCGCCGGCATTGAGATCGCCCTTGGCGTCCTTGACCGCGACAATGCGCGGGTGCTCGGCGAGACGGCGAATGGTGTCCGAATTGATGGCCACCATCGAACGCGGTGGGATGTCGTAGAGCGTGACCGGCAGATCGGTGCTGTCCGCAATGGCGGTGAAGTGTGCGAACAGGCCGTCCTGCGAGGGACGCGAGTAATACGGGGTGACGACCAGCAAACCGTGGGCACCCGCGCGCGCCGCATTGCGTGCCAGCTCGATGCTGTGCGCGGTGTCGTAGGTGCCGGCGCCCGCGATGACGGTGGCGCGGTCACCGACCGCGTCGACGACGGCGTGCAGCAGATCGAACTTCTCGGACTCGGTGGTGGTCGGCGATTCTCCGGTGGTGCCGGAGATGGCGAGCAGGTCCACACCACCTTCGACCAGGCGAGCGGCGAGCGCTACCCCGGCATCGACATCGAGCTTGCCTTCGGCGGTAAAGGGAGTCACCATCGCGACACCGACTGTGCCGGACGCGCGCAGCTCGATTCGCGTCGATTCACCGTTCGTCATAGCCAGAAGGCTACCCGGTTACCGAAACACCTTTTGCATCGTTATACCCGAACCGGCCCGTCGATGACGGTGATTCGCATCGCTCCCGGGGTGTGACGCCAAATCACTCCTTGAATGATGTCATTTATGACAGCACACTGGTGTCATGGATCTGAACAAGTACACCGCCCAACTACGCGAGAACCTCATCGCGGCCGCCGCGCTCGGCGATGAGAAGACGCAGTCGACGGCCGCCGCCCTGGCCGCGGCCACCGAGAACTCGGCGCGGCTGGTACTGCTGGCGGCGCTGTCCGAACTCGCCACCGAGGTGAGCGCCGCGGTCGGCGATCACACGGTGCACGTCTCCTACGGCGGCTCGGAAGCGCAGGTGGACGTGCGCAAAGCGGGCGGTCCCGAGGAGGAGCACCAGCCCACCTTCGAGGAGATGACCGGGGATATCAGCCGCGTGACACTGCGACTGGTCGAGCAGATCAAGTCCCGCGCGGAGGATGCCGCGGCACAGAGCGGGCAGTCGCTGAACTCGTGGATGGCGACTGCCGTGCAGGGTGCGCTGCGCGATCAGATGAAGAAGGGCGGCGCGGGCCGCTGGGATATGCCCCGCGATTCACGCCGCCCCAAGGACACCGACGCGCCCCGGGCCAAGGACACCAAGGACACCGAGGACCCGGCCAGCTGACACGAACCAGTACGGCCTGACTGACGCGAGTCAATGCGGCCGACTGACGCGAGTCAATGCGGCCTGACTAGCGCGAATCTGTGCGGCCTGACTGACGCGAATCTGTGCGCCGCGTTCAGTCCGTGACGCTGACCTGACCGTCCGTATCGATCTCGGTGCGGCAGTCGTGATCGGGCGCGTGCGCGAGCACCGTCGCCAGTACGCGCCGCCCCAGCGGCAGTACCCGCACCGTCACCGATCCGGTATTGGCGGCGTCCAATTCCCTTGTCGCCGCGTCGATCACACGCTTGCGCACCCATTCCGGGACGCCCGCGAAGCCACCGTCGTCGAGCAGTACGACCTCGACGCCCCGGGCGCGCGCACCGCGCGCCGCGCCACTGAGTTCATCGGTCATCAGCTGCGGCGCCCGCAGGCCGTCGCGCAGTTCCGCCTCGAGCAGGCGGCATTCCTCACGTTCGGCCGCGGTGAGTTCGGCCCCATCGGCAATGCGCTCCAGAATCGGGCGCGCCACCCGGTCCAGCCGGGCGAGCTGGCGGGTGCGTTCACTGTCGGCGGCGGCCATGGTGGCCTCGGAGGCGGCGCGCATCATGGCGTCCTCGCGCAGCAGTCGCAGTGAGCGCTGCATCGGGGCCATGACCATGCTGAAGACCGAGATCGCGGCCACGGTGCCGATCGGCACCAGCGAGCCGACCACGGTATTCGACTGCAGGTGCGCGGTCATACCGGCGACCAGCAGCACACCCGCGATCCCGGCCACACCGGCCCACGCCGTCCGGACCCGGCCGCGCAGCACCAGCACCGCGAGGACATAGGACGAGGCGAAGGCCGACCACACCGAGTGGTGCACGGTATCCGCCGACGGGGTCATGACGGTGAGCGCGGTGGCCACCGGTCCGGCCGCGGCGGCGAACAGGGCGAGCGGCAACGGCAGCGGATCCACCGGCACGACCACCACCAGCGCGCCCGCGCTCAGAATGAGCACGGTGCCGAGCAGGGCGGCCCACTGCGGTGATTCGCCGAAATTGCGAATCATGTACAGCGCGATGGTCGCTTCGAGAATCAGCAGGAACAGCCAGGCGGCGCGGCCGCGCAGGCCGAGCATATCGCGCAGGTCGAACCGCGAATCCAGTTCTGCCACATGGTAATCAGCGGGAACCATCGCCACCCCACACCAGTGTCACGGTAGTGCCCTCTCCCGGTTGGGATTCCACGAACGCGCTGCCGCCGGCCAGTTGCCGCATGCGGCCGAGAATGCTCATGGAGATGCCGAGCCGGTCCGCGGAGACCGCGGCGAGGTCGAAACCGGCTCCGTCATCGGTGAATACGATGCGAATACTGCCAGCGCTCACGGTGGCGGTGACAATGCGGCGCACCTCGCGACCGGGTAGCTGGGCATGTCGCAGACTGTTGCGCACCGCCTCGGCGAGCGCCGCGGCAATGGTGCTGGCCGCGTGCACCGGCATGCGCAGATCGTCGAAGCCCGGCCAGGTGCGGGTCGCGAAGCGCACCACGGGATTGATCTCGTGCACGGCGGCGCGCAGGAACAGCACCGCCGAACGCGCATCGAGCAGATCGGGATCGCGGTCGCTGCCGCGACATTCGTCGAGTTGTTCGAGGGTGCGCTCGGCTTGGCGGCGCAGCACATTCGACTGTGCGCCCGCCCGCGAGGCCTCCAGCAGGGTGGAGAGCACCGCATCGTGGATGAGCGCGGCGAAACGCGCGCGCTCGTGGTCACGGCCCTGCGCCGAGGCGGCGGCGGCCGCGCGGCGCGTGGCAATGGCCGATTCCCGGTCGACCCGCGCGGCCGCACCCGTGGCGGCGGTACCGCACCAGACGAACAGGGCCGCCAAACCCACTGCGCGCAGGAAGTTCTCGACCACCGAGTACGGCGTCACCGTGGCGACGGTGTAGATGATCGACAGCGCCACCGACGTGGAGGAGGCCACCAGATAGGCGACGGCCCAGCGCGGCGGCCAGGCCAGCACGGCCGCGATCACGGCCAGCGCCGCCACCCGGTACGGCCACACCGTGGTCGAATCCACCGAGTGGACTTCCAGCGCGAACGGCATGGTGGCCAGCGCGGCGAGGAAACTCAGTGCGGCACAACCGGATACGACCCGCACCGGGCCCGGTCCGGTAATGGCCGATATTACCGCCAGCACCGGGAACCAGCCGAAGGTCAGCACCACGGCGACCACTGTCCACCAGCCGGGGGCATGCCGCCCCTGTTCGGCGATCTCGGGCAATTCCATGGCGCAGACGATGATTCCGGCAATGCCGACGGAGATGCCGAGCCGGCGCATGATCCGGTCGTAGGCGGCGGTCGCCGGATCCTCCTGCGGCATCACCAGCGCGCGGCGCAGCCGTTGCAGGAATGCGGTGATCACGGACATCGGATGCTCGGCGGGCCGGGTGGCGAGCGTGCCGGTCGCGGTCATGCGTGCGGTTGCCGTTTTTCGGGGACGGGAAGCCACCCGTCCTCGACGGCCCGCTTGTACAGATCGGTCTTCGTGGGCGCCGGACGGCCGGCGTCGGCGTACTTCTGCCGGATGCGGCCGAGATAGTCGTTCACGGTCTGCTCCGACAGACCCGTCATGCGCGCCACTCGCGACGCCTTCTCACCGGAGGCGTAGAGCTGCAGCACCTGCTGCTGCCGCGGGCTCAACCCGACGTTCGACAGCTGCGGATCACCGTCGATGGCGGCCGCCCAATCGGTGGTCACCACCTGCTCGCCCTGTGCGGCGCGGCGCACGGCCGCCACCACGGTCGGCACATCCTCCGATTTCCGGACCACGCCCAGCACACCCGCCCGGGCGGCCTCGCGCACCATGAACGGATTGTCCGCACCGGTGAACACCAGCACCTCGATACCGCGTTCCCGCAGCGTGCGCACATTGTCGTCGGGCGATGATCCGTCGGCGAGCCGCAGATCCAATACCACCAGATCCAAGTGCGGCCCGGCGGACAACAGCTCCGCCACCGTCCCCGCGGTGATCACCAACTCCAGATCGGCCTCGGGCGCCAGCATGGCCGCCAGCCCGATTGCCACCGATTCATGATCCTCGACCAGCCCGATACGGCGTATCCCCGAATCCTGCGCCTGCACGCCGGCCCTCACCTCTTCTCAACTCCCGAATATTCGTATCGAGTATGACGGCAAGCCCACCGGATGCGTCAGCCACCAGAATTCGGGGGGAAGGCCGACTTCGGAACGAGTACAAAAAGACCGCCGGGCCCGTTCCGGGCGAACTGTCCGTACGCTCTACGCCATGAGCGAGAATCTGGAATCGGTGACTGCGCATTCAGGGGGCGGCGGGGGCACGGCTCGACTGCTCTCGGTGATGCTTTTCGGTATGGGGACATTGCATTTCGTGGCGCCGAAGCCGTTCGACGCCCTGATTCCCCCGCAGCTGCCGGGCTCTGCTCGGGCCTACACACTGGGTTCCGGAGTGGCCGAGCTCGCAGTGGCCGGGGCGCTCGCAGTGCCGAAGACCCGGCGGCTGGGCGGCGGACTCGCGCTGCTGCTGTTCCTCGCGGTGTTCCCGGGCAATCTGCAGATGACCTACGAATGGGTGCGCAGCGACAAGCCGCTGCCTTTGAAGGTCGGATCGATTCTGCGGCTGCCCCTGCAGATTCCGCTGATCCTGGCCGCCCGCAAGGTATATCGGCAGACCGCCCGGGGCTGATGCGCTTCAGGGCATGAGGTGCGCGGCCACGGTCGCGCCGAGTTCCCAGCAGCGCTGGACATCCTGCTTGGTCGGCGGGCCGGAGACCAGCACCGCGGCGGCGGCCTTCTCCCAGCCCAGCCCGGTAGTAATGCTCTCCACACCGCGTTCGGCGCCCTCGGTCCCCTGATTGCCGTGCATGTACATGCCGTAGGGCCGGCCTCGGGTCGAATCCAGGCAGGGGTAGTAGAAGGTGTCGAACGCGTGCTTGAGGGCCCCGGACATATAGCCGAGATTGGCCGGGGTGCCGAGGAGGTAGCCGTCGGCCGCGAGCACATCGCTCGCGGTCACCGCGAGTGCGGCCCGGCGCACCACCTCGACGCCGTCGATCTCCGGATCGGTGGCTCCGGCCACCACCGCCTCGAACATCTCCTGCATATGCGGCGACGGCGTGTGGTGAATCAGCAGCAGCTTCGGCACGACGTCGAGCCTAGCGCCGTGGTTCGCCTACGCCGGTCGCCGCAGCGGGTCAGTCCTGCTTCTCGGTGAAGAGCGACCGGTACTGCCCGTAGCCCTGCGCCTCGAGATCGTCGAGGTGGATGAACCGCAGCGCCGCCGAATTGATGCAGTACCGCAGGCCGCCCGCCTCGCGCGGGCCGTCGTTGAACACATGCCCGAGATGGCTGTCGCCGAGGGCCGAACGCGCCTCGGTGCGGATCATCAGATGACTGAGGTCGCGCTTCTCGACGACGGTCTCGGCCTCGATCGGCTTGGTGAAACTCGGCCAGCCCGAACCACTGTCGAACTTGTCGACCGAGGCGAACAAGGGCTCGCCGGACACCACATCCACATAGATTCCCGGCTCGTGGTTGTCCCAGTACTCGCCGGTGAACGCACGCTCGGTGCCGTTCTCCTGGGTGACGTGGAACTGCTCGGGTGAGAGCGCCGCCACCGCCGCGGGATTCCGGTTGTATTCCTGTGTCACTTGACCTCCTCAGATGGGCATCCGGTACAACCGGACCCTTGCCTCGGAAGTTCCCGCCGCACGGCAGGCGTCACACTTCGGTCACCTCTCGGCCAGCAGACCGTGGTTCGTCATGACATGACGCGAACGCTGCGGCCGTCGGCGCTGACCGTACTTCCGTAGGGGGAAATCGTTTCCGTGGCGCCGGTGCAGTCGGCATTGGCGTAGACGTAGGCCGTGGTGCCGGTGTCATTGTGAATCGTCACCGGGGGAACCAGATCGTCGTAGCAGCCGGTCGGATCCAGATAGACCCGGCCGTCGATGATCAATTGCCCGCCATCGTCGGCCGCGCCGACGCCGGCCATGCCCAGGGTCAAAATTCCGGCCACGATGAGCGTGGCCGGTAGTGCGACGAATCGTCGCATCAGCTTCTCCTTGTTTCAGCGAAAAGCGGCTTACAACAATTCGAGCCCGAACCGGCCTCGCGCAGTTACCTCCGCTGTCCCTCCAGGCTAGTCGGTCGTACCGCTGGCTTCGCCGATGAGTTCGGCAAGCACATCGACGGCATCCTGATTGCCGGTGGCGGCGAGCCGCCGCAGCTCGTCCATATCGTCGAATTCGATTGCCAGCTGCACGAGTTGGTCGGCGGCATCGTGGCTGCCGGCGGCGGCCAGCTGCCGCAATTCCTCCATATCGCCGCGCTCACCGGCGAGTTCGACAAGCTGATCGACCGCATCGGTATCGCCGGCGGCCGCCCTACTGCGAAGGTTCATCAGTTCGGAATCAGTCATGCCGGCCACAGTATCGGCGAGGGGTGACACCTCACGCGCAACGACCCACCGGGCGCGCGATGCCCGGCGGGTCGTTGTGGTGGTTCGCTACCGGCGCTGGTGGCGGCGGAGCACCGTGGAGGCGGCCGAGGCGATGAGCGACAGCGCCGCGATGGCCGCGAAGGCGAAGTGGTAGCCGGAAATCGGCTCCCATCCGGATGCCGTTGCGCGGGAAAGGATTACCGCGATCGCGGCCACGCCGACCGCGCCGCCGACACGCTGCAGGATATTGACGAAGGCCGCGGCATCGGGCAGTTGATCGTGGCGGACGGAGGCGTAGGCCGCCGATATCAGCGGGATGCCCGACAGTGCGGTGAATACACCCGCCGCGAACAGCAGCATCTCCATCAGGAAGGTATCGGCATCGATCGGGAGGAAGGCGAACGGGAGCACGGTCAGCGCCACCCCGAGGTTGCCGCCCACCGCGATGACACCGCCGCCGAAGCGGTCCGCCAGGCGGCCGCCGAGCGGAAGGGTGACAACGCCGCCCGCACCGAAGGCGATCAGCAGTACGCCGGTGCGAATCAGTCCGTCACCGTGCAGCACCTGGAAGTACAACGGCAGCAACACCATCACGCTGAACATGGACGCACCCGCGAAGAAGCTCGCGGCGTTCGCGGCCGCGAAGACCCGGTTCTTGAACATGCGAACGTCGAGCAGCGGCCGGCTGCTGCTGATCGTGCGCGCGATGAATCCGGCGAGCGCGGCCAGGCCGAGCAGGACCGGCAGCCATACCGAGAGCGCGGTGAACGAGCCGTCGATACCGATTTCCGACAGGCCGTAGACCACGGCCGACACTCCCCCACCGCCGAGAATCAGGCCGAGCACATCCAGGCGCTGCGCCGGTGCGCCGCCCTGCAGCGGCAGATACCGCAATCCGAGGGCGATGCCGATCAGGCCCAGCGGAATATTGATGAGGAACAGCCACTGCCAGCTCCAATTCGCCAGCATGAGACCACCGATGGTCGGCCCGATGGCGGGCGCGCCCACCACGGCGATGCCGACCACGCCCATGACCCGGCCCATGCGCTTGGGTCCGGCGGCCTGGCCGAGGATGGTCTGACCGGCCGGAATCATGACTCCGGCGGCGAGCCCCTGCAGTACGCGCAGCGCGATCAACCATTCCGCCGACCCGGCCAGCGCACAGGCGGCCGAGGTGAGGGTGAAGGCGAGCAGTGCGCCGATCCACAGCCGGCCCACGCCGACGCGCCGCGCCAGCCAGCCGCAGACGGTGAGCGAAACACCAAGGGCGAGTAGGTATCCGCTGGCCACCCATTGAATCGTGGCAAGCGAGCTGTGCAGATCCGCACCGATGGTGTGCAGGCCGATATTGACCAGTGAGGTATCGAGCATGCCCATGATCGCGCCGAACACCACGACGGCGGCGGTGCGCCAGACGTGCGCGGGGATCTTGTCGGAGGCCTCGGGGGCATTCGGGTCGGGGGCAATGGCATTCGGGGCGTTGGGAGCGCTGGCATCCGTGCGCGGCTGCGACATCGGACCCCTCCTTCAGTTGTGATTGAGCTTCTCAATTGCAGATACTAACAATGATTGAGTTCCTCAACAATAGATATAATCCGCAGGTGACCGAAAACCGCGAGTACCACCCCCGGGGCCTGCTGCGCTACCCGACGTACGCACTGGGCAAGCTGCACAAGGCCATGCACACCGAGCTTGATACGCCGCTGCGCGAGCACTGGGTACTGACCTACCTCGAGGAGAGCGGCGACATCACGCAGCAGGAAATGGCGAATGCGCTGGCCATCGACCGCAGCGAAGTGGTCCGGCTGATCGACAGCCTGGAGAAGGCGGGCCTGGTCACCCGCACCCGGGACGCCGACGACCGGCGCAAATACCGGCTGACCATCACCGCCTCGGGACGCAAACTGCGCGAGGAGGTCGGCGCGCGCGTCGATGCGGCGACCGATGTGCTGCTGCAGCGGCTCACCCCGGCGGAACGCACTACGCTGCACCGGCTTTCGCTCAAGGCCCTGGGTTACGACCTCGACGAGCTCTGAGCTGCCGGACCCGGCCGCCGGTGACGCGGTTCCCGGCCGCAGGCCGGACCGCTACCGTGGGCTGGTGCCTTCCCGACCGCGACTACCCCGACTACCTCAGCTG
Organism: Nocardia sp. NPDC006630; assembly: GCF_040611495.1. Lineage (NCBI taxonomy): Bacteria > Bacillati > Actinomycetota > Actinomycetes > Mycobacteriales > Nocardiaceae > Nocardia > Nocardia sp. NPDC006630. The sequence continues at coordinate 92,548 of NZ_JBEXOK010000013.1, read as the reverse complement.
ACCCCTGCGCACGATGCGCATCGCGGGTATTCGCAGCACGAGATTCTCGACGAGTTGCGCAGGCTGATCCTCGAGGGCAATCTGCCGCCGGGGACCGGTATGCCGCTGGGGGAATTGGCCCGGCAGTTCGGGGTCAGCGCGATTCCGGTGCGGGAGTCGCTGCAGACCCTGATCGGCGAGGGGCTCGTCGAGCACAAGACGAACTTCGGATATCAGGTGACGCTGTTGACGGCGGCCGAGCTGCGCGAGCTGTATGTCGTGCGGGAGAGCCTGGAGGCCGCGGCGCTGGCCGCCGCCGTGCACCAGGCCACGACGGCCGATCACGAGCTCGCCCGGGAGATCCATGCCCGGCTGGAACGGGCGATTCTCACCGAGAACGCCCTGGCCTATCACCGGGAGACGCGGAACTTCCATCTCGCGCTGGTGCGGCCGTCCGGTATGCCGCGGGTGGTGCACATGCTCGAATACGCCTGGAATATCACCGAACCGGTGCAGCCCATGGTGCACGCCAGCACGGCCGATCGGGTGGTGCTGCACGCCGATCACAGTAAGCAGCTCGCGGCCTTCCTGGCTCGCGATTCCGACGCGCTGCTGGCGGCCACGGGTGCGCATCACACGCGGCTCAACGGAGTACTCTCGCGACTGCCCACCGATACCGGACTTTTTGCGGATTCGGCCGGTCAGAAAGATATATAGTTTCAGCAACAACCGGGCAATACCCGCTCGATAGCATCGCGAACACCTTTGTTTCCGAAGGTCGGACCTATGAGATCGGATGTGCGACGTGCCTGACAGGAATCCGCGGCGCGGCAGCTGGCGGATCAGCGGCACGATCGCGACGGCCGGCACACTCGCCGCCGTGTTCCCGATGCCGGTCTCCGGCAAGATCAGCGGTATGCACCCGTCCGGCCCCGTATTCGAAACTCGGTGAGATCCATGCGAATTCGAGTCATCAATCCCAATACCACCGCGGCCATGACCGATCTGGCCGCGGCCGCCGCCCGGGCGGTGGCCGCACCCGGGACCGTGATCGAGGGCATTACCCCGACCATGGGTCCGGCCTCCATCGAAAGCCATTACGACGAAGCGCTTTCCATCCCCGGCCTGCTCACCGAGATCGCCCGTGGTGAGGCGGAGGGCGTGGACGGCTATGTGATCTCCTGTTTCGGTGATCCCGGCCTGGATGCGGCGCGCGAGCTGGCCCGCGGGCCGGTGATCGGCATCGCCGAGGCCGCCATGCAGGCCGCGAGCCATCTCGGGCGCGGCTTCAGCGTGGTGACCACCCTGGCCCGTACCTCCGGCCGGGCCGCGGAGCTGGCCGAACGCTACGGCATGCAGCGGTTCTGCCTCGGCATTCACGCCTGCGAGATTCCGGTGCTGGAGCTGGAGGACCCCAAGGCGCGCACGGTGATCGTGGATGCCTGCCGGGAGGCCGTGCACACGGACAATTCCGATGCCATCGTGCTGGGCTGCGCGGGCATGGCGGATCTGTGCGAATACCTGACCCGCGAGGTCGGCGTACCGGTGATCGACGGTGTCGCCGCGGCCACGCTGACCGTGCAGTCGCTGGTCACCATGGGACTGCGTAAATCCGGGCGCGGGGAGTACGCGACCCCGCTGCCCAAGCACTACACCGGCCTGCTGGCCGGATTCTCCACCGATGCCGAGGAGGCGCGTTCGTGACCCTGCCCCCGTATGTACTGGGCAATATCGAGGGCCGCCTGCAGGCCGTCGATTCCGAGTTGGCACAGCGATACCCGGGCGATCGGGCGGGTCAGCCGATCCACACCGTCTATGTGAGCGCGGCCGACGCCACCCCCGAGCTCCCGCGCGAATGGGGTGCGACGGCAATCGAATTGGCCGGGAAGCACAGTGCGGTGCTGACCGAATTGGCCGGCGGCGAGGTGCTGTCGCGGGCGCTCACCGCGCTGCGCTGGCGGCCGATCCAGGATTTGCGCCTGGATTTCGAGGACGGCTACGGCACGCGTGGCGATGCGGTGGAGGATCGCGACGCACTGCGCGCGGGCGCCGTGCTCGCCGCACTGCCCGCCGAGGTGGTCTCCCGCGGCATTCGCACGAAGGGTCTCACCACGCTCGAATGGGCGCGCGCCGTGCGCACTCTGGAGAAGGTGCTCGAGGGCGCGGGCGGGGTGCCGACCGGATTCGTCTTCACCATTCCGAAGATTCGCTCGGCCGATCAGGCCGAGGCGGCCGTACTGCTGTGTCAGGCAATCGAATCCGCGCACGGGCTGCCCGAGCAGTCGCTGAAGTTCGAGCTGCAGATCGAGAGTCCGCAGGCCGTCATCGCCGCCGACGGCACCGCGACGGTGGCGCAGGCCATTCACCGCTCGGCCGGACGCTGCACCGGATTGCACTACGGCACATACGATTACAGTGCGGCCTGCGGTATCGCACCGCAGTTCCAGTCGCTGGAACATCCGGTGGCCGATCACGCCAAGGCGGTCATGCAGGCCGCCGCCGCGCAGACCGGCGTATGGGTGTGCGACGGCTCGACCCAGGTACTGCCCATGGGCACCGATGACGAAGTGCGCGCGGCCCTGGCCCGGCACTATCGCCTGGTCACCCGCTCGCTGGAGCGCGGCTACTACCAGGGCTGGGATATGGGCGCCGGGCATCTGGCCACCCGCTGGCTGGCCACCTTCGCCTTCTACCGCACCGCACTGGAGGTGGCCGCGCCGCGCATCGGCCGCTACCTGGATCGCCAGGGCGGCGCGGTGGTCGACGAACCCGCCACCGCCCAGGCCCTCGCGACCGTGGTGCTGCGCGGATTGGATTGCGGCGCTTTCGATCCCGACGAAGTGACGGCGCTTATACCGGCCGCCACCGTCGATGTTCTACATCAGTTGCGAGAGAGGAAGATGCCGTCGCTATGACCGCAGATACGACTGATTTCACCCTCCTGCCCGATCTGGCCGTCCGCTCCCTCGGCGGTGCGGTGATCTGGGCCAATGACGAATCCTTCGCGGAGAAGGAGAATTTGGTCCGGCCGGAGGATTCCACCTATCAGCCCGCGACCTTCGGTCACAAGGGCCAGGTGTACGACGGGTGGGAGACCCGGCGGCGGCGCGACGAGGCCGGGGATGCCCCGGAACCCGATGATTGCGACACCGCCATTGTGCGGCTGGGTGTGCCCGGCGTGATCGCGGGCATCGTGGTCGACACCGCCTGGTTCAAGGGCAATTACCCGCCCGAGGTTTCCGTGGAAGCCATTGCGGTGCAGGGTTATCCGGCCGCAGCAGAGATTGCCGCGCTGGACGGCTGGACCACCATTGTCGAGCGCAGCGCGGTCGGCGGTGACAGCCGCAATCCGTTCACCGTCGATTCGAAGCGCCGGTTCACCCATGTGCGCCTGCGCATGTTCCCGGACGGCGGCGTCGCCCGGCTGCGGGTGCACGGTGTGGCCACACCCGATCTGCGCTGGCTGGATTCGGGCCCGTTCGATCTGGCCGCGCTGGAAAACGGTGGCCTGGTGGCGGATTGCTCCAATCGCTTCTATTCGCATCCGCAGAATGTGCTGCTGCCCGGGCGAGCACAGTCCATGGGCGGCGGCTGGGAGACCGCGCGCCGCCGCGACAAGGACAATGACTGGGTGCTGGTGCGGCTGGCGGGCGAGGGCGTGCTCACCATGGCCGAGATCGACACCTCGTACTTCCTGTTCAACAGCCCGGGGGCAGCCGCACTCACCGGTATTCGCGCCGACGGCTCCGAGGTGGAGTTGTTGCCGCGCACCGTGATCCGGCCCGATACCCGGCACCGGTTCGCCATCGACTCGGACGCGGCGGTGGTCGAGGTGCGGCTGGACGCCTTCCCCGACGGCGGCCTCGCGCGACTTCGCCTGTACGGCAACCTCACCGACGGCGCGCGGGCGCGGCTGGCGGCGGAGCAGGAGGACAACGCATGAGCGACTTCGATTCGGACTACCCCCGGGATATGGTCGGCTACGGCCCGAACCCGCCGCATCCGCAATGGCCCGGCAATGCCAATATCGCGGTCAATTTCGTCCTCAATTACGAGGAGGGCGGCGAGAACAATGTGCTCGACGGGGACGAGGGGTCGGAGACCTTCCTCTCGGATATCGTTCCGGCCCAGTCGTTCCCGAACCGGCACCTGTCGATGGAGTCCATCTACGAGTACGGCTCACGTGCCGGGCTCTGGCGGGTGCTGCGCATGTTCGAGCAGCGCGATATCCCGCTGACCATCTTCGGGGTGGCACGGGCGCTGGAGCGCAATCCGGAGGCGGTCGCGGCCTTCCAGCGACTCGGCCACGAGATCGCCTGTCACGGGCTGCGCTGGATCTCGTATCAGTCGGTCGATCCGGAGATCGAGCGCGAGCACATGAAGGAGGCGGTGAGCATCATTACCCGTCTCTTCGGTGCGCCGCCGCAGGGCTGGTACACCGGTCGCGATTCACCCCAGACCCGCGAACTGGTCGTCGAGCACGGCGGTTTCGCCTACGACTCCGACTCCTACGCCGATGATCTGCCGTACTGGGTGAAGGTGGGCGCCAACGATCAGCTCGTCATCCCGTACACCCTCGAAACCAACGACATGCGCTTCTCCTCCCCCGCCGGTTTCGCCAACGGTGACGAGTTCTACGCCTACCTCCGCGACGCCTTCGACGTCCTCTACGCCGAGGGCGAAGCGGGCGCCCCCAAGATGCTGTCCGTAGGCCTGCACTGCCGCATCGCCGGAAAGCCCGCCCGCGCAAAGTCTCTGGAGCGTTTCCTGGACTACGTGCAATCCCACGACAAGGTCTGGCTCACCCGCCGCATCGATATCGCCGACCACTGGCGCAAGGTGCACCCGGCGCGCTGACCGGTGCGCCGTGAGTGAGAGATGAGTGTGGCCCGGAACCGTACGGTTCCGGGCCACCGTCGTCGTTGCGGGGATCGACCGAAATTCGCTGGCCCGCTGTGAGTGTGGATCCCGGCCACAAGCATGCCGGGATGACGGGGGTAGCTGCGCCCGAAATGACCGGGGACGCTGCGCCCGAAATGACCGGGGACGCTGCGCCCGAAATGACCGGGGACGCTGCGCCCGAAATGACCGGGGACGCTGCGCCTGGAATGACTGGGACTGCTGGGTCCGAATGAGTGGCTCCGGCCCGGCGGGCTCAGCCGGTCTGCGTGGTGCGTTCCTGGCGTTCGAGTTCGACTGCGCGGCGCATGATTTCGCGGGCGCGGGTGCGGTCGCCGGCGTAGTCGTAGGCGCGGGCGGCGCGGTAGTTGCTGCGCCAGTTGTCGGGGTCGGCTTCCCATTCGGTTTTGACCTGCTCGAAGAGCTGGTCGGCGGCGGCACGTTCCAGGCGGCCGGAGGGGCGGCGCGGGAGGTCGGAGGTGTCCAGTTCCAGGCCCTCGGCGTGGATGCGGCGGGCCAGATGCTGGTGGGCGAAGGCGGCGCGGACGCTGGAGGCGACCACCCAGACGCCGAGCAGCGGCAGCAGGAAGACGCCGACGCCGAGGATCGCCGCGGGGATGGAGCCCGAGGCGATGAGGCTGACGGCAATGCGGCCCAGCAGGATGAAGTAGAACCCGAGCACCAGCACCAGGGCCGCGATGAAGGCGACCCGCTTGCCGACCTCGCGGGTGTTGTTCTCCGGGGTGGTGCTCACAGGTCCAGCAGTGGGTCGATGCCCACGGTCAGGCCGGGGCGCAGCGGGGTCTTGCGCACACCGAGCAGTACACCGGGGACAAACGAGGTGCGGTCCATGGAGTCGTGTCGAATGGTGAGGGTCTCACCCTGCGTACCGAAGAGCACCTCTTGATGCGCGACCAGACCGGCCAGGCGCACCGAGTGCACGCGCACACCGTCGACATCGGCGCCGCGCGCACCCTCGAGCTCATCGACGGTGGCATCGGGGCTGCGGCCGACACCGGCTTTCTCCCGGGCTGCGGCAATGATCCCGGCGGTGCGGTAGGCGGTGCCGGACGGCGCGTCCAGCTTGTTCGGGTGGTGCAGTTCGATGACCTCGACAGAGTCGAACCAGCGGGCCGCCTGCTCGGCGAAGCGCATGGACAGCACCGCGCCGATGGCGAAGTTGGGGGCGATGAGCACGCCGACCTCGGGCTTGGCGGCAATCCAGTCGCGCACCTGGCCGAGCCGCTCGGCATCGAATCCGGTGGTACCGACCACGGCGTGAATACCGTTCTCCACCAGCCACTTCAGGTTCGGCATCACGACGCCGGGGCTGGTGAAGTCGACCACGACCTCGGTACCGGCGGCGGTGAAGGTCTCCAGGGCGTCATCCTTGTCGACCTGGGCCACGAGCTCCAGATCGGCGGCCGCCTCGACACCCGCGCAGATCGCCTGCCCGACCTTGCCGCGCGCTCCGAGTACACCCACCCGGATCCGGTTCGTGGTCACCACGTCTCCTCACATACTTCGCCTGGACAACCCCAACGGGTCTCGCCTGAGCCTATCGGGTCGCTGTACAGCGCTGCGGAACCCCCGTGACGTGCCGGATCGGGGCGGGCGAGCTACCCAATGGCAAATGTTCAGGTCGTGGTCAACTCACGGTCGGATAGGCGCGGTATTGATCCCTGGTGAGAATTAGCCGCAATACCCCGAGCGCGCTCGTCGCCGTTGCCGTGTGCGCCGCTGCCCTTGCCGCCTGCTCCTCCTCCGGCTCCGGTGCGGACTTCACCGCGAGCAAGGATCAGCCGCTGGTGATCTCCCTGGACGATCTGCTGGCCAAGACCGGCGGCAGCGCGGCGGTGGCGATCGCGGATCCGCAGCACGGCGCCGTGAGCCGGCGCACCGACGGCGCCCTCGTCTACACCCCCGCCGCCGGATACACCGGCTCCGACAGCATTACCGTCACCACCACCGATGCGGTGCGACTGTTCACCACCGACATTCCCCCGCTCGGCACCTTCGGCGGAGTTACCGTGCAGGCCAGCGGATTCGGTTCCGCGCTCGCGCCGGTGCCGGGATCGAAGGACGAGTTCTACGGGCTCACCGACCGCGGCCCGAATGTGGACGGCAAGGGCAAGAACGAGAAGCTGGCCGCCGTACCGGATTTCACACCGTCCATCGCCAAGTTCAAGCTGGTCGGCACCCGGGCCGTCGTGGAATCCACTCTCGCGCTGAAGAATCCGGTGGGGCAGCCGTTCAATGGCCTGGTCGACACCGCCGCCTCCACCGGTGAGACCATACGCGACCTCGACGGGAATGTGCTGCCCGCCACCGATCACGGCATCGACAGCGAGGGCCTGGTGGCGCTGCCCGACGGCACCTTCTGGGTCTCCGACGAATACGGCCCGTTCCTGGTGCACTTCAATGCCAAGGGCAGTGAGCTGGAGCGACTCGCACCGGGACGCGGTCTGCCGCAGGAGCTTTCGCTGCGCACACCGAATCAGGGCATGGAGGGCCTCACCATCACCCCGGACGGGAACACGCTGGTGGGCATCATCCAGAGCGGTCTGAGCGCGCCCGGCGTGAGCTCCTCCCGCGAGGTGCCGATGACCCGCATCGTGATGGTGGATCTGAAGTCCCGGGCGGTCAAGGAGCTGGTCTACCCGCTGGAGGATCCCAAGGAGAAGCTCGCCGTCTCCGAGATCACCGCGCTGAGCAATACCACCTTCGTCGTCGACGAGCGCGACGGCAACAAGGCGCCCAAGGCGAACAAGAAGCTGTGGACCATCGATATCAGCGGCGCCACCGATGTCGGGCCGCAGGCGAATGTGCCCGGTGCGCAATATGATTCGAAGAACGGCCTGCTGGTCGACGGTAAGCCGCTCGAAGCCTACGTCGGTACGGTACCCACCGCGGACGGTGTGGCCGCACTGCAGAAGGCGGGAATCACCCCGGTCACCAAGAAGTCCGGCCTCGACCTGGGCGGGCTGCTCGACGGACTGAACTCCGAGGGCAAGTTCTTCGGCCACGACAAGATCGAAGGCGTCGCCACGAACGACGGCGGCAAGACCCTCTACATCTCCGATGACAGCGATTTCGGGCTCGAGGGCGCGACCGGAGACAAGGCGCCCTTCGGCCTGAAGGCCAAGATGCTGCCGAACGGCGTTCAGGACTCCGGCGAGATTCTGCTGGTCGACACCACCAAACTGCCCGCCAAGAAACAGACCGTGACGATCAGCCTCACGGTGCACTGACCGCCACGCCCGAACTGCGACAGCGCTCACGACTGCGCCCGCCACGTTGATTCGTGGCGGGCGCAGTCATTTCCAGCGCGGCGATATCCCACGCAACCGTGTGACGATATCCCACGCGACCATGCCATGCGGTCCCACGCAACCGCGCGTGCAGCAGCGGTATCACGGAGCCGCGCGTGCAGCAGCGGTCTCACGGAGCCGCGCCGCGCAGTGCAGCGGATTACATTGCGGCTCAGTCGAAAACGATCACCTGACGCAGGGCGTGCCCTGCGGCCAGCTCGTCCATACCCGCATTGATGTCCTCCAGCCGGATGCGGGAGGAGACCAGGCGTTCGACCGGAAGCTTGCCCTCCCGCCACATGCGGACGTACTCGGGGATATCACGGGACGGGACCGCCGAGCCCAGGTAGCTGCCGATAATGGTGCGGCCCTGGGCAACCAGGCCCAGCGGCGAGATGCTGGCCATCGCATCGGGCGCGGGCAGGCCCACGGTGACGGTCTTGCCGCCGGTGGCGGTGGCGGCGACCGCGGTTTCGAAGGCCCGCACATTGCCGGCGGCCTCGATCACCACTTCGGCCTGGATGTGCTGATCGGCGATCTCCTGCGGCGTATAAGCCGCTGTCGCACCGAGTTCCAGGGCGATCTTCAATTTCTCCGGGACCGTATCGACGGCGATCACATCGCGGCCGGTGCCCTCCCGCAGTGCGGCCGCGACCAGTACGGCCGCCATTCCGACGCCGCCGAGCCCGACCACCATAATGCGATCCGCGGGTGTCGGCTGCGCCGAATTCAGCAGCGCCCCACCGCCGGTCAGCACCGCGCAGCCGAGGACGGCCGCGACGTCCGGCGGCACATCGTCGTCCACCGGCACCACCGAGTGGCGGTCGACCACGGCATGGGTGGCGAAAGCCGAGACCCCGAGGTGATGGTGCACCGGCTCACCGTCGCGCAGCAGCCGCCGTCCGCCGCTCATGAGCTCGCCCGAATTATTGGCCATACTGCCGGGCAGGCAGGGGGTACGGCCCTCGGTGGCGCAGCCGGAGCATTCGCCGCAGCGCGGCAGGAAGGTCATGACCACCCGCTGCCCGACGGCGATATCGCTCTCGCCCGGACCCACGGCCTCGACCCGGCCGGCGGCCTCGTGCCCGAGCAGCATGGGCACCGGGCGCACCCGATTTCCGTCCACCACCGACAGATCCGAGTGGCACAGTCCGGCCGCCTCGATCCGCACCAGCAACTCGCCGGGGTTGGGTTCACCCAGGTCGAGTTCGCTCACCGTAATCGGCTTCGACTCCGCAAAGGGTGCTGACGCCCCGATTCGTTCCAGGACAGCTCCACGAATCCTCATGGGCCCGACGCTACTCCACCGCACCGGTCACCCACAGCTCGCCAAACCTTCCCAGACAGTTCGAAATCTGCTTCGATGAGGACAAGATTAGGAGCACACATGAACAGCACTTCCCTCACCACGGGCAACCGTGCCCTCAACCGGGTGGTGACCGGGTTCTTCGGCAATGTCGCCCGCGCCTACGACACCGCGGCACTGCAGCAGGCGGTGTATCGCCCGCCGCAGGACCAGGTGGTTTCCGAGCTGCGGGCGGCCGGATCCCGCCGGATCGCCGATATCGGTTGCGGCACCGGCATTCTCACCTCGCGCATCGCTCGCGAACTGCATCCGGAGGTGACCTACGGCGTGGACGCCTCCACGGGCATGCTGGAGCAGGCCCGCGCCCGGTCCGCCGACGTGCACTGGCGGCACGCCGCCGCCGAACATCTTCCGCTCGGTGACGGTGAATTGGATGCGGTGGTCTCCACCAGCGCCTTTCACTTCTTCGATCATCCGGTGGCGCTGCGCGAATTCCATCGGGTGCTGGTTCCCGGCGGCCTGGTCGCCATTGCCACCATGCACCCGTCGGCGCCCACCGCCCGTCCGATCCAGCGCCTCACCCGCAGCCCCCTGTTCCCCGCGCACGCGCCGTCCCCCAGCGAGGTCCGGAAGCTGCTGGAGGATGCCGGGTTCGAACTGCAGGATCAGCGCAAGGTCGCGCGTCCCCTGCCGTCCTGGCTGATCCCGGACGTCATCACCATCGCGCGCCGGGTGTAATTTCCGGCCAGGCCCTGGTGCGAGCCCTTGCGGTCGCACCAGGACCCGAGTGTCACTTGCCCGGATCGTCTCCGCCGCGGAAGCAGACGGTCATCCGGCGTTTGTCCCAGACGACCCACACCGCGCCCTTGCCGTCGCGCGGGCAGCCCGCACCGCTGGTGGAGTCCTCCAGCACCGCGGTGGCCTGCACGATGTGATCGCCGGGTGTTCCGCAATCGACCTTCGACGGTTCGTCCATATGCGCTGTGTCGTAACAGACTCCGACGCGCCAGTCGAAGGCCAGGCACAGATGGTAGAGCTGCTTTCCGGAGCGATCCTTGCGGCTGGTCTCGAGTTTGAACAGCGGGCCGGCGCAGGGTTCCGGGCCGGTCTGCAGGACGCGGTAGTTCGCGTCGAGAGAAGTGCAGTCGGCGGGATCGGGCGAACCGGGCTTCCAGGTCGGGGCGCCGGAGGCATCGGTCGCGGCCTCCATCGGAACCTCGACGCAATCACCCGGCTTCAGCAGCGACATCGGATCCGGGGCAACGGGTTTGGCGCTGGTCGTGGGGGCCATCGAACCCGCCGGGACCAGGCCGGGCGCGGGCGGCACGGCGGTGCCGGCGACGGTGTCCCCCATCAGCACCGCCACCCCGGGCTGCACGCCAGCCGCCAAGGCCAGCCAGCCGGAAATGCCCAGCGCAAGGGTCACGAGCACCAGTGCGCGTTTGCCCCTGATGACGAGAAAACCCACGATCGCGGCCGAGAACAGCAGTGCCACTGCCACTTCGACGACAATCCAATGAATGCCCAGCGTCCCCACTACGATCCCCTACTCGTTACCGCTGCAAGCTATCGCACGGGACGATCCGGGGGCAATCCGACAGATCGGGTCGCGCTAGGTGGTGCGCTCCGGCAGGTTCTCCGCCGGGGCCGGTGGCCACTGCTCGGGCAGGATATTGGCGGGTTTGGTGGCGGGCGTCTCATTCCAGTCGAAGTGCACGCCGACCCAGGCCTTCGGGCGCTCGAAACTGACCTCTCTGGCATCGAAGACCGCGCGCCGGAAGGAGATCTCCCCGAAGAAGTCACCGCCTGCGAAAACCGCCGAGCGCCCGCCGAACACCGCATCGGCGAAGGACACCTTGCCGTGGTATTCGGCCCGGGAGAAGTTCACCTCCTGGGTGCGGCCGGACCGCCAGCGGGTACTGCCGCCGAGATGCGCGCAGTCGAAGGAGGTGGCCTCGGAGTAGAAGCGGGCGGAGGTGAAAACCAGTTTGGCGCCGAAGAATTCGGCGCCGGTGAAGGTCAGCCGATCACCGTCGAAAATGGCGCGCTCGAAGGAGGTCAGCTCGGCGGTGAACTTGGCATTGGCGAAACCGCTGCGTTCACCGGCGAATTTGGCGCGGGTGAACGCGGTGCGCGCACCGCCGAACTCCGCGCCGTCGAAGCTCACCGGACCACCGAAGGTGGCATCGATGAAAGTGGTTCCGGTACTGCCGCGTTCACCGCGCGCGACCCGCGCATGGCTGAAACGGGTCTGATCGAAGGAGGTGGTGGCGCCGCGGAACATGGCCCCGCGGAAGGTGACCCGCTTACCGAGGAAGGCCGCCTTCTCGAAACTGGTGGCGCGGCCGCCGGTGAACATGGCATTGCTGAAGCGGGTATTGCGCCCGGCGAAGACGGTGTAGCGGAAGTCGGCATTCTCGAAGGCGGCGTCGGAGAAGTCGAAATCGCAAGCGGACCAGGACACTTCGGCGGAGGTCCGCAGATGTTCGGTGATCACCCGCACGATGGTCTCGCGGACCTGCCGGTCGTTCTGCCGATAGTGGTACACCCGCTCGACCGCCGTCCCGGCATCCTCGATGCGCTGGGATTTGGAGACCAGATGGCTGGCGCCCTCGTCCGGCGCGTACGGCAGTCGCAGATATCCGCAGAGCACATCGACACACTGCTGCCGCCGCCCCCGGGCCGAGAACTCGTCCGCGACACCGGCCATGGCGTACACACCGGCAAGCCGCACCGCCACATCGGGATTGCCCAATTGGGTGGCCGCGGCGCCGAACACCTCGGCGAACCTGCCGCGCTCATTGTCGCGCTGCCGCCGATAGGCGACCACCAGCGCCACCGCGCCGCCCACGCCCGCAGTCACCGAGAGCGCGATCTTGGTGAGATCCACCTGATTCGGCGTCTCCGCCTTGGCGCCGAGCAGCTCCCACATCACCCACCAGGTGAGCGCCGCGATGGCCAGTCCACCCAGGACCGCGAACACCACCGACAGCAAGAGGGCCGACCGATGTACTGCCCGGTTCCACACTCCCCCGAACCTCCCCCACCACCGCATAGCGGAAGGATAGCGATCGCACCCGCACAACGCACGGCAAGCCCGGATTCCTGATCTCCGACAGGCCCTTTCGCCGCCCGGACCGAAAATGGCACCGCATTCGATCACGGTCCCGGGGCTGCGGCCCAGCAGTCACCAGGGCCCGCCCGGCTGCTCGCCGGACGGGCCATAACTCTTCGGGTGGTGCGCGCTCAGGCCTTCCGCGGCCGCAGACCCAGCCCGGCTGCCGTCAGGCAGGCCAGTGCCACCGCCACGACGAACCAGGGGAAGACGGCAGTCAGACTCCAGGTGGTCGCCGCCCAGCCCGCGACCACGGTCGGCAACGCCATGGCCGAGTAGGCGAGCAGGTAGTAGGCCGACATGGTCTCGCCCCGCTTGTGGTGCGGCACAACGCTGGACAGGTGCCGCAGCGAACCGCCGAAGCCGAGTCCGAAGGTGGTGCCCAGCAGGAATCCGGCCGCCAGCACCAGCACCCAGTTGTGGGTGTTCAGCGCCGGGATCGTCAGCAGCAGTGCGATCGCCATGCCGATATCGCCGATGATCGCCGCGCGGCGCGCGGGAATTCCGCCCGCGAAGTACTGCGCTCCGGCGCCGGCGATGGCGGTCGAGGCCACCACCGCGCCGCCGAAGACCAGATTGTGAATGCCGGTCTTGGCCGAGGCCAGTGCGGGATACAGCGACAGCAGCACGCCGAGCACCGACCAGGCCGCCATCACACCGAGTGCGGAGAACCAGAAATCACTGCGGATTTCCGAGGGCACGGCCGGGCGGGAAATCTTGATGCGCCCCGCGATGCGCGCGGTGTGCGGTTCCCGCAGCGCCAGCACACCCGCGCCGATGGCCAGGCAGGCCAGCGTGATCACCATGTACGGCGTGCGCAGCGGATACGGCGCGTACTGCGCGAGCAGCGCCGAGCCCAGAATCGCCACTGCCATACCGATATTGAAGGCCACACCGGACAACTGCCCGGAGCGCGCGCCCTGGGTGGGTCGCAGGTCCAGCAGCGCCGCCGCACCCGCCACCACGGTGGCGCCGACCGCGAAGCCGTGCAGCGCCCGCGCCACCAGCAGCATGGCCACATTGTCGGCGAACAGGAATACCACCAGGCCGAGGATCATGAGGGCGCAGGCGCCCAGCAGCACCGGCTTGCGGCCGACCACATCGGAGATGCGGCCGGAGACGAGCACTGCGACCAGGGCGGCAACGGCATAGACGGCGAAGACGAATGTCGTAGTGAGCGGCGAGAAATGCCACGCCTGCTGATACATGCCGTACAGCGGCGCGGGCGCGCCGGAAACTCCGAGCGCTACGCCACCGGCGGCAAGTATGAGCGCGTAGGCCCAGGTCTGGCTGCCCTGCTCCACCGGAGCCGCAACCGTCGCTGTCGCTGCCATCACACCCTCCATCAGGTAAGTTCGATTACTATCGAACCTGACCATACGCCTGGTTCGATGATCGTCAAACCAGTTCCCGAGTGAGGTATTTCATGCCCGACACCTACGACACGCCCGCGGTGGCCCCGATCGCACCGCTGCCGACCGTCCTGGTCGCGCTGCAGGACCCGGTCCGCCTCGAAATGGTGCGCCGGCTGGGCAATGCGAACGAGCCGCTGCGCTGCACCGCGCTCTACGACGCGATCAGCAAGTCGACCGCCGCCCACCACTTCAAGATCCTGCGCTTGGCCGGTCTCACCGAACGCCTCACCATCGACGGCCAGACCTGTCAGCGACTGCGCCTGGCCGAGGTCGACGCGGAACTGCCCGGACTGCTGGACGCGGTCCTGAGCGCGGCGAACCGCCTGTCCGACTGACCTCGGGCGACTTGGTGCGATAGCGTTTACGAATGCGCATTCGTGCCGCGACGATCGACGATCTCCATATCCTGCAGGACATCGAGGACGCGACCGGCGAACCGTTCCGGGAACTGGGCATGATCGAGGTCGCCGATGACGACCCGCCCGCGATCGAGGTACTCGAGGAGCATCGGCGCGACGGCCGGGCCTGGGTCGCCGTCGATGACAGCGACACCCCGATCGCCTACCTCATCAGCGAAGAGGTCGACGATACCGAGCACATCGGCCAGGTCTCCGTACATCCGAACGCCGCGCGCCGCCGGATCGGCGCCATGCTCATCGACACCGCCGCCGAACACGCCCGCGCTGCGGGCCTGTCCGCCCTCACCCTCACCACCTTCACCGAAGTCCCTTGGAACGCACCGTATTACGCGCGCATCGGCTTCCACGAGGTGGAGGAGGACGAGTTGACCCCCGGCCTGCGCAAGATCCGCGCCAACGAGGCCGAACTGGGCCTTAACCGCTGGCCGCGCATTGTGATGCGCCGCGAGCTGTAGCCGCCCTCAGTTCCTGGTCGGCCCGGTGGCGAGTTGGGCTCGGAGGGAAGCGTTTTCGCGGCGGAGTTCGTCGAGGGCAGCCTCGTAGCGAGCGGCCTGCTCGGCCGCGGCCTTGCGCTCGAGGGCGAGGGCTTCGTCCAGGCGCGCCTTGTCGAAGCGGGGTTTGATGAACTTCACGCAGTTCCAGTTGAAGGCCTCGACGGAGATGATCAGGGCGCGTTCGGCGATCTTCTGGATCGCACCGGAGTAGGCGCCGGCCACGCGGTCGACCAACTCGGCGTCCTCGGCACGCTCGACGACCCGGGCGGTCCCGAATACCTTGAGCCGCTCGCGCAGCGGGTAGTCGATGAAGAACAGCGCCACACGGGAATTGGCCGCCAGATTTCCGACGGTCACATATTGCTGGTTTCCGGAGAGATCAGCGAAGGCGATGGTGTGGTTGTCCAGGACCTGGACGAAGCCCTTCGGTCCGCCGCGATGCTGAATATAGGGCCAGCCCTCCGGCGTCGCGGTCCCCAGGAAGAACGAGTCCGCGCGGCCGATGAACCCGCGCTCCCGCAGGTCCAGCGGCTCGGGCCCGTCCATCCGGCGTTGCTCCAATTGCGCACCGTAATCCCGGAAACTGCCCGCACGCTGCTGCAGGTCCACAGATCCGGCCGAAAAGGCGATCTGCGCGTACCGATTCGACACGATGCTCCCTTCGCTCGTCCCGGCAATCGACGCTACCAGCGGCGCGACCGTGGTCCGCAGCCTCACCGTGTGGGATTCATCGCCCGGGCAGTGCGCAGGTCAGCGGAGGATGCCCGCTCGGGTGGCTTCGTCGATCCAGGCGGGGAATTCCGAGAGCAGGCGGTCGTAGAGTTCCGGATCGGTGATCTGGTCCATATCGTCGACGGCGAAGAAGCCGACATTGTCGACGCGGCGGCCCGCCATGGTGTCGAGGCGTTCCAGGACGCCGTAGCCGGAGCGGGTGCCGAGGCCGACGAACTGCCAGAAGATGGGTTCCTCGACGGCGGCGCGGAGTTCCTGTTCGATCTCGCTGTTCTTGTAGACGCCGCCGTCGGAGAAGAAGAGCACCAGGGTGGGGACGGGCAGCGGCTGGGCGCGGATATAGGAGCGGACCTCGGCGATCACCTTCTGCTCCTCGTTCTGGATGCCCACGGTGCGCATATCGATCTGGCCGGGCTGCAGGTCGCGGGGCGGTTTGCGATTGCCGAACAGGGAGAGCTTGCCGCAGCGGACGTGTAGCGAAATCCATTGCGGCATATCGGCAATGGCCAGATCCGGGAGGCGGGCCGGGGTGCTGGCGAAGGTCCAGGCCTGCATATCGCCATTGTCGTCCAGCTGGGCGGCGACGGCGGCCATGCGCTCCACCACACGGTGCACCAGCTGCTTGTCGTAGAGCGGGGTCATGGAGCCGGAGGCGTCCAGCACCAGTACGACGCGTGCGGTGAGGCCGGAAATTCCGCGCTTGGCGAGGCTGACCGCCACCTGTTCCTTGCGCAGCGACAGGCGTTTTCGCATATCGACGGGCAGGCGCTCTTCACCCTTGGTGAGCCGCATACCGGGCTGCGAGGCAACGGGCGTGGGTCCGCCGGAGACAGGACGGGCCGGCGCGGCATATGCGGGCGGCGGCATGGGCGCCGCGGGCGACGGCAGGTTCGGCGACGCGGTCGCGACGACCTGCGGTGCGGGCTCCTTCTCGACCGTGATGCCGAAATCCGTTGCCAGCCCGGCCAATCCACTGGACCAGCCCTGACCGACGGCCCGGAACTTCCAGGCCCCGCCACGCCGATACAGTTCCCCGCACCACATGGCAGTCTCCGGGCCCGCCGCAATATCGAAGTGCGCTATCTCCGCATCGCTCGCGGCATCGATCAGGCGCAGTTGCAATCCGGGTACCTGTCCGAAGGTCCCGCCGTCGGCGGACGCGCAGACCGCGATGCGTTCGATATCCCCCTCGACCGCAGCCAGATTCACCTCCAGGGCGTCGAAGTCGCCGCGTTTGCCCAGATGCCGCACAGCCCCGCCGGGATGCTGCGGCTGGTTGTAGAAGACGAAATCCACATCCGACCGCACCCGCCCCGCCGCGGTCAGCAGGAGCGCCGATGCGTCGACCCCGGGCACCCCGGGTCCGCCCGTCCAGGCCAGCACGGCGCGAACAGCATTGGCAGCGACCGGCACATTGGACCCTTTGCTGAGATTCGTCACGCGCACCAGTGTGCCCGCATCACCGCAATCGCAACACCGAGCGGCAGATTGCGCATAGGCGCGGCGATCTCGCGCGCGTAGGCTTCGGACATGACAATCGCCGACAATTCGGTTGTCAGCATTCGTGATCGGATTGTGGGCCTGGCCTACGAGGTGGTCACCCGCCAAGGCGTGCGGGCTCTCGACGTCCATGCCATCGCGGCCGGTGCCGGAATCACGTATGTCGAACTGCAGCAGCACTTTCCCACCACCATCGACTTGGTCACGGCGGTATTGCAGCGCCGGGAACGACTCTGGACCTTCGGACTCATCGAAGAACAGTCCCGGCGCCGGGGCGAAACACCCGAGCAGCAGCTGCTGGCGATCTTCGACGTCTTCGACGAATGGTTCGCCGCCGACGATTTCAACGCCTGCACCTTCATCAATGTGCTGCTCGAAATGGGCGCGGATCACCCGCTGGGCCGTGCGGGCATCGAACACCTGCAACGCATTCGCGACATAGTCCGCTACCGCGCCGAACGCGCAGGCCTATCCGATATCGACGATTTCGCCCGCTCCTGGCACCTCCTCATGAAGGGTGCGATCATCGCCGCCGCCGAGGGCGATCTGCTCGCCGCCCGCCGCGCGAAGAAAATGGCCCGCACCCTCCTCGAAGCGCACCGCCCGCAAACGGACGGCAGCGGAGGGTAATCCGGCCGACGGTCAGTCGACGAGGCGGCGGACGACGGCGGGGAGGTCGCGGGTGCGGCGGTAGGGGCCCGCTACCGAGGCGCCGATGGGGCGGGAAAGCAGGGTGGCGGCGATGCGGGAGACTTCGTCGGTGGTGACTTCGTCGATGCGGGCGAGGGTTTCGGAGACGCTGCGGTGATTGCCGTAGCTGAGTTCGCTGCGGCCGATGCGGTTCATGCGGGAGCCGGAATCCTCCAGGCCCAGCACCAGACCGCCGCGCAGGGAACCCTTGGCGCGGGCGCACTCGGCGTCCGTAATGCCATCCGCCGCAACCTCTTCCAGTACGCCACGCGCGAGACTCGCCACCTGGCCCAGATTTTCGGGCTGGCAGCCGAGGTACACCGAGAAGGCGCCGGTATCGGCGAAGGTGTCGACGCTGGAGTACACCGAGTACGCCAGGCCGCGCTCCTCCCGAATCCGCTGGAACAGACGGGAACTGAGGCCACCACCGAGCACGGTATTGAGAATCGACAGCGGCCAGCGCTTATCGCCCTCATGCCTGCCGAAGGCACGGGTACCGAAGACCAGGTGCGCCTGCTCGCTGTCCCGGTGCATGCGAATCAGTTCGGGACTGGTGCGGGGACGGAATTTACCCTCACGGCGCGGTGCGGGTTCGCGCACCGGATCGAGACGACCGGCGAAGGCGCGATGCACCAGTTCGACGGTGTGCTCGTGCTCGATATTGCCGGCCACCGCGACCACCATCTGGTCGGGCCGGTAGCGCCGCTGATGGAAACCGCGCAGCTGCGGGGCCTGCATGCTCTCGATGCTCTCGATACTGCCGATCACCGGACGGCCGATGGGATGGTCACCGAAGAGCGCGGTCAGAAAGGCATCGCCGACCATATCCTCGGGATCGTCATCGCGCATGCAGATCTCTTCGAGCACCACCTGCCGCTCGACGGCGACATCCTCGGCGCGGCACAGCCCGTTGAGCACCACATCGGACACCAGATCCACCGCCATGGGCAGATCCTCGTCGATGACGTGCGCGTAGTAGCAGGTCTGCTCCTTGGCGGTGAACGCATTCAGTTCGCCGCCGACAGCATCCATGGCCTGCGCGATATCGAGCGCCGAGCGGGTGGGCGTGGCCTTGAAGAGCAGATGTTCGAGGAAGTGCGCGGCTCCGGCAACGGTCGAGCCCTCATCGCGCGAGCCGACGCCGACCCATACGCCGATGGAGGCGCTGCGCACCCCGGGGACATGCTCGGTGACAATGCGTAGCCCGCCGGGCAGCACGGTTTTGCGCAGACCGGTGTCGGCGTACACCGCTTCAGACGTGGAGAGAACCAGTGCAGAACTCTTACCCGACAGTGGAGTGTCCTTCTTCCGACCCATGCTTCCCAACCCGCGTCTCGAACTCACTGAGTGTCTACGAACTACGTACCTGGTGCCTACGAACTATGTACCTGCAGAAGCCGGTGGCCCCTCGCTCCATTATCCGGAGCAAGGGGCCACCGCACTTTACGTCAGAGCTACGACAATCACTCGGCCGCTACGGTTTCGGCGACGGGGGCTTCCGCGTTCTCAGCGGACTCCTCCTCGACCGGAACCAGCGAGATCTTGCCGCGGTTGTCGATATCGGCGATCTCGACGCGGAGCTTGTCGCCGACGTTGACCACGTCTTCGACCTTGGCGACCCGCTTGCCGTTGCCCAGCTTCGAGATGTGGACCAGGCCGTCACGGCCCGGCAGCAGCGAGACGAACGCGCCGAAGGCGGTGGTCTTGACGACCGTGCCCAGGAAGCGCTCGCCGACCTTCGGCAGCTGCGGGTTCGCGATGGCGTTGATCAGATCGATCGCCGCCTGCGCCGCAGGGCCGTTGGTCGCACCGACGTAGACGGTGCCGTCATCTTCGATCGAGATGTTGGCGCCGGTTTCCTCGGTGATCTGGTTGATGACCTTGCCCTTGGGCCCGATCACCTCGCCGATCTTGTCCACCGGGATCTTGATGGCGGTGACGCGAGGCGCGTACGGGCTCATGTCGTCCGGGGTGTTGATGGCCTCGGCCATGACATCCAGGATGGTCATGCGGGCGTCGCGCGCCTGGTTCAGCGCACCGGCCAGCACCTGCGACGGAATGCCGTCGAGCTTGGTGTCCAGCTGCAGCGCGGTGACGAACTCCGGGGTACCGGCGACCTTGAAGTCCATATCGCCGAAGGCATCCTCGGCGCCGAGGATGTCGGTCAGCGCGACGTAGCGGACCTCGTCCTCGCCCTTGGCGTTCTTGATGGTGTCGGACACCAGGCCCATGGCGATACCGGCGACGGGGGCCTTGAGCGGCACACCGGCGTTCAGCAGCGACAGGGTCGAGGCGCAGACCGAGCCCATGGAGGTGGAACCGTTGGAGGACAACGCTTCCGACACCTGGCGAATGGCGTACGGGAACTCTTCCTGCGACGGCAGCACCGGCATCAGGGCGCGCTCGGCGAGAGCGCCGTGGCCGATCTCGCGGCGCTTGGGCGAACCGACGCGGCCGGTCTCACCGGTGGAGTACGGCGGGAAGTTGTAGTGGTGCATGTAGCGCTTGGAGGTCTCCGGCCCGAGGGAGTCGACCTGCTGCGCCATCTTCACCATGTCGAGGGTGGTGACACCCAGGATCTGGGTCTCGCCGCGCTCGAACAGCGCCGAGCCGTGGGCGCGCGGGACAACCGCGACCTCGGCCGAGAGGGCGCGGATATCGGCCAGACCGCGACCGTCGATGCGGAAGCTGTCGGTCAGAATGCGCTGGCGCACAAGCTTCTTGGTGACCGAGCGGAAGGCCGCGCCGATCTCCTTCTCGCGGCCGACGAAGTCCTCGGCCAGCGCCGAGAGCACGTCGAGCTTGATCTCGTCGATCTTCTCTTCGCGCTCCTGCTTGGCGGCGATGGACATCGCGTTGTTCAGCGGGGTCTTCGCGGTGCCCTCGACGGCCGTGTACACGTCCGGCTGGTAGGCCGGGAAGACCGGGAACTCACCGGTGGGCTTGGCGGCCAGCGCCGCCAGGTCCGCCTGCGCCTTGCAGAGGCGGGCGATGAACGGCTTGGCGGCCTCGAGGCCCTGTGCCACAACGGTTTCCGTCGGAGCGGTGCCACCGTCGGCGATCAGGGACAGCACGTGGGTCGGGGCCTCGGCCTCGACCATCATGATGGCGACGTCGCCCTCGACCACGCGGCCGGCGACGACCATGTCGAACACGGCGCCTTCCAGCTGCTCCACGGTCGGGAACGCGACCCACTGGTCACCGATCAGGGCGACGCGCACGCCGCCGACCGGACCCGAGAAGGGCAGGCCCGCAATCTGAGTGGAGGCGGAGGCCGCGTTGATGGCGACCACGTCGTACAGATCCTTGGGATCGAGCGACATGACCGTCACCACGACCTGGATCTCGTTGCGCAGGCCGTCGACGAAGGACGGGCGCAGCGGCCGGTCGATCAGGCGGCAGGTCAGGATGGCGTCGGTGGAGGGGCGGCCCTCACGACGGAAGAACGAGCCGGGGATGCGACCCGCGGCGTACATGCGCTCTTCGACGTCCACCGTCAGCGGGAAGAAGTCGAACTGCTCTTTGGGGTGCTTACCGGCGGTGGTCGCCGACAGCAGCATGGTCTCGTCGTCCAGGTAGGCGACGACGGCGCCGGCGGCCTGCTTGGCCAGCCGGCCGGTCTCGAAACGGATGGTGCGGGTGCCGTAGCTGCCGTTGTCGATCAGCGCGACGGACTCGAATACGCCGGGCTCGACCTCGGCGGCGGAACTGGTCACTGTTTCGGTCATTCTCTTCTCTCAACCTCTCGTCTTCGCCGGATGCCAGCGCCGCTTCCCCGTGTGGGACGGTGGCGCGATCCGACTGTTGTGTCCCCTTGACAGGGGCAAGCTGTACCCGGCACGGGCTCGCGGCGACCCTCCTGGCCTACGCGCGCACACCCGGCCGTCTCCCCTTGGAAACGGCGACGCGGAGGCGGTCATCGATCGAAGCCCTCCGGCAGCGCGGTGTTTCTACCTCTTGCTGCGCCCCGAAAAGCCACTACCGAAGACCGACGCCACGGATCAGGTGCATACGGCTCGTGTTGGCGTGCATACGGCATCGTTCACCGGATGCACGAATGGCCAACGAGGAGATTCTATGCCTCCCCGTCGGCCGGTTCGTCAACTGCCTACGGCAGTCGTGTTGTGTCGCGTGAAACCGCGGCACGGTATCGCAAAGACTAGCGACGCAGACCCAGACGCTCGATCAGCGAACGGTAACGCGCGATGTCGTTGGCCTGCAGGTACTTCGAGAGCCGGCGACGGCGACCGATCAGCGCAAGCAGACCGTGGCGCGTGTGGTGGTCGTGCTTGTGCACCTTGAGGTGCTCGGTGAGGTCGGAAATCCGCTTGGACAGCATCGCGATCTGGGCTTCCGGAGAACCGGTGTCCGTCGGGTGCAGGCCGTACTCGGCCAGGATGGCCTTCTTCTGCTCGGTGGTCAACGCCACGAATTCACTCCTGATTTTCCAGTCCGCGCTCGGAATCCCGGGACGAAAGCCGAAACCGGCCCGGTTGGGCGCTGCCGCAGACCACAGCAAACCCGACGGATCAGGTTACCGGACCGGTGACCTGGACCGTTAATCGCCCCTGGCGGATCACGCGGGGACGTGCTATTCGGCCACGGCTTCCGCGGCGCTGAGCACCTTGCGAGTCTGCTCGACATCGCGGCGGATGGCCTCCACCAGCTCCTCGATGGACTCGAATTTGCGCATGCCGCGCAGCTGTTCGACGAAGTCCACCGCGACATGCTTCTCGTACAGGTCACCGTCGAAGTCGAGGATATGCGGCTCGACCGTGCGAGTGCGGCCGTCGAAGGTGGGATTGGTGCCGACCGAGATGGCCGCCATGCGCCGCTCCCCCGGTTCGTCCAGCACGCTGAACCAGCCGGCGTACACACCGTCCGCGGGAATCGCGCCGTGCATGGTCGGGGCCACATTGGCGGTCGGGAAGCCGAGCCCCTTACCGCGACCGTCACCGTGCACGACCACGCCTTCGACCCGATGCGGGCGGCCGAGCGCCTCGGCGGCGGCCGCGACATCGCCCTCCGAGAGACAGGCGCGAATATAGGTCGAGGAGAAGGTGACGGCATGTTCGCCGAGCAGCTGGACGCCGTCCACATCGAAGCCGAAGCGGGTGCCGAGCTCGCGCATGGTGTCAACCGTGCCTGCCGCCTGCTTACCGAAGGTGAAGTTGTCGCCGACCACCACTTCGGAGACGTGCAGCTTGTCCACGAGCAGCTGTTCGACGTACTGCTCGGGCGTCAGCTTCATGAAATCTTTGGTGAACGGCATGACCAGGAAGACGTCGATACCGAGCTCTTCTACCAGCTCCGCGCGGCGGTGCAGGGTGGACAGCTGCGGCGGATGCGAGCCGGGCCGCACCACGTCCACCGGGTGCGGATCGAAAGTCATGAGGACCGACGGAACACCCCGCACCGCAGCGGATTTCACCGCACGGCTGATGAGCTGGGCGTGACCGCGGTGCACGCCGTCGAACACCCCGATCGTGAGGACACACCGGCCCCATTCCGCGGGCATCTCATCGAGACTTCGCCATCTCTGCACACCGGAAGCCTACGCAAAGCGCGTCACAGACAGTATTCCGCGGTGCGGATCTTCACAGGAGGAAGCACTGTGGTCACCCGTAGTTCACCTCGGTCTACCAGCAGGCGCGCCGATGTGTGAAACCCGCGCGGCTGTGCCTAAGCTCGAGTACGTGCCTGGAAAACGAGACATCGCCACCCGTCGCGAGCTGGCCGATCCGTCCGAACCCACCGGTACCCTCACCGCCGTCGCGACCAGCGTTGCTCCCGTCCTGTCCTCTGTCGCACAGGACTATCTGAAGGTGATCTGGACCGCGCAGGAATGGTCGCCGGAGAAGGTGTCGACCAAGCTGCTCGCCGAACGCATCGGCGTGTCCGCGTCCACGGTCTCCGAGGCGGTCCGCAAGCTCGCCGATCAGGGCCTGGTCCAGCATGCGCGCTACGGCGCCATCACCCTCACCGAGGACGGCCGCCGCGCCGCCATCGCCATGGTGCGCCGGCACCGGCTCATCGAGACCTTCCTGGTCAATGAGCTCGGCTACGGCTGGGACGAGGTGCACGATGAGGCGGAGGTGCTCGAGCACGCCGTCTCCGAAACGCTCATGGCGCGCATCGACGCCAAACTCGGCTATCCGGACCGGGATCCGCACGGCGACCCCATTCCCTCGGTGGACGGTGCGGTCCCGACGCCGCCCGCACGGCAGCTCAGCGATTTCGGCGATGGCGAGATCGGCCGGGTGGCGCGCATCTCCGATTCCGATCCGGCCATGCTGCGGTACTTCGATTCCCTCGGCATCGCCCTCGACACCCCGATCACCGTGGTGGAGCGCCGCGATTTCGCGGGCACCATCGCCGTGCGCATCGAAGACCGCACCATCGATCTCGGCAGCATTGCCGCCGAGGCCATCTGGCTGACCCACGAAAATTGAGGGCTCGCGGAAATAGGCGTTCTGTGCATCGAAATACGCACCGGCACAACCGGATTCGGCACACGCCCAGAATGCTCGAATAGCCCTCCGACTGGGCGGTCGCTATGTACCGTGCTGCCTCAACGTCACTCGACGTCGAAGCAGTACCCGTACAAAGGATCGACCTTGAAGCGCTCACTCCTCGCCGGCATCGCCGGCGCAACCATCGCCCTCGGCACCGTCGGCTCGGCCTCCGCCACGCCACTGAACCTCGAAAACCCAGCCGCTGTCGCCGATTCCGGCAGCAGCGATACCGGCAGCAGCGCTGCCACGTCCGCCATTATCGGCCCACTGGTCAGCCTCCTGCCCACCGGCTCGACCGCCGGAATCAGCAACGCCATCGGCGCTGTTGCCACGATCCTGCTCGCGCCGATCGGGCTGCTGTGCTCTATGTCCAGTGGTGGTCACGGCTGCCTGGCCGGGCAGAGTCTCTAGGTCGCATCAGACCAGCCGGTGGCCGCCGTCCACATGCAGGACCGTGCCGGTGATGAAGGGTTGCGCAGTAGCGAAAGTGCTGCCTGCGCAATGTCTTCCGGGCGGCCGAGGCGGCCTGCCGGCAGGCGTTCGGCCATGGCGCGCAGGCGGTCCGCCTTGTCGTCCCAGGGCATGTTGTCCCATACCCCGGTCTCGACCCACCCGGGCGAGAGGACGTTCACGCGGGTGGGGGCGAGTTCGACGGCGAGGGCGCGGGCCAGGCCCTCCAGGGCGGCGTTCACGGCGGCCACCATGGCCCCGCCCGCGGCCGGGCGGTAGGCGGCGATGCCGGAGGTGAAGGTGAGGGAACCGCCGGGGGTGATGCGGGCGTGCTTCGCCAGCAGCATGGAGCCGATCAGTTTGGTCTCGAGGAAGCCGCGGCCGTTCCCGAAATCGAAAGTGCTTACGGGACCGTAGGCTCCGCGCAGATCGGCGGCGGTGGTGATCACGTGATCGACCGCGCCGACGGTGTCGAACAGGCGCCGGACCTGGTCCTCATCACTGACGTCCGCGGCAATGGCCGCGAGCTTGCCGTCGCCGAGTTCGCGTACCGCATCGGCGAGTCGCTCGGCCGAGCGCCCGACGATGGTCACCTCGCTGCCCGCGGCCAGCAGCGCGTCGGCAATCGCCTGGCCCATACCGGAACCGCCGCCGATCACGACGGAGCGGCCGATCTGATTGTCGAATCCCTTGTCTGTCATGCCTTTCAGCAAACCCGCGGCGGCAGTGCGCGTCCATGTCGCGGTATCGAAGCCGGATGAGCCGCCGACTAACGGGGCTGCTGCCGCTGCTGCTCGGCGGCGCAGATGCGAGCCGTGCCACAGCGATTCAGCCGACTGGCGATGCGGGCACGGCAGACCTCACCCGAGGGTGCGTGGTAGCCGGTACGGGCGGTCAGGGCGACAGCCGGGATCCGCTGGCGAGCACCTCGGCGACGGCCCGTAGTGCGGAGTTGCGGGCGGCGGGGCGCCAGGCGGCGACGTAGCTGATGACCAGCGGGTGCGGATGCAGTGGGCGCCAGGCCAATCCGGGGGCGGTGGCGGTGCGTGCGGAACCCAGGCCGATGGCGGCGGGGCGCAGCGGCAGCAGTGAGAGCATTTGAGCGTGGCTCATGGCGCTCTCGCTGAGGGCGACGGCCGCACCCTGCTCGCGCAGCTGTGCGAGCAGCGAATCATGCAGTTCGGGAGCGGAATCGCGGGCGAACATGATCAGTTCCTGACCGCGCAGGTGCACCGGTTCGATGGTGCTGCGAAGGGCGAGCGGATGTTCGCGAGACATGACGATGCCCAGCTCCTCCACGGCAATGGCGGTGCTGGTGAGGTGTTCGGGCAGGCGCACCGGCATGCGCAGCACCGCCAGATCCACATCCTCGCGATCGAGCAGGCGCACCTGGTCGGCGGTGGGCCCGCCGGTCAAAACCACGCGGGCGCCGGGTTGCCGGGCCTTGAGCAGCGATTCGATGCGCGCGGGCAGCCAGCTCGGCGCGCCGTTCACCACGCCGAGCCGGAAGACCGCGCATTCGGGATTGGCGACCATGCGCGTCTCGCGCAGCGCGATCTCCGCGGCCTCCAGCACCGTGCGCGAGTTCTTCAGCAAAACCTCACCGGCAGCGGTCAATTCGACGCCCTGGGAGCCGCGAATGAGCAGCGGCCCGCCGATCTCGCGCTCGATGGCCCGGATCTGCTGACTGAGCGTCGGCGCGGAGATGAACAGCCGCTCCGCGGCCCGGCGGAAGTGCAATTCCTCCGCTACCGCCACGAAATACCGCAACTGCCGTAATTCGACCACCACAGCACTCTAGGCCGCCCGGGTGTCGATCCGGGTGCGAGCGGTTCAGGGAAGGTTGGCGGGGCGGATCACCAGGACGGACGCGGCGCGCTTACCGCTCTCCTTCAGCAGGGCGATGGCACGGCCGGAGGAATCCACCGCGGCGTAGACGCCCGGCAGACCGGCAGGTTCGAGCCAGCGGCCGTTGCGCAGGTCTTCGGCCTGGGCATCGTCGATATCGCGGATCGGGAAGGCTGCGCGCACCGCCTCGTCGATATCCAGGCTCAGCAGCGGGTCGCCTGCCTCCGCCGCGGCGGCCAGGGTCGCGAGGGTTCGCGCGTGTTCCAGCGTGAAGGGGCCCACTCGGGTGCGGCGCAGGGCGGTGAGATGGCCACCGACACCGAGCTTTTCGCCGAGATCACGGGCCAGGGCGCGGATGTAGGTGCCGGAGGTGCAGTCGACCTCGACATCGAGGTCGACGAATTGCGCTGTGCCGGTGTCGATATCGCGGCGTTCGAGAATATCGAAGCGGCTCACGGTGACCGGGCGGGCGGCCAGCTGGACGTCCTCCCCCGCGCGGGCGCGGGCGTAGGCGCGCTCACCATTGATCTTGATGGCGCTGACGGTGGCCGGTACCTGCTGGATGTCACCGGTCAGTTCGGCTACGCCAGAAGCGATTTCGGCATCTGTGAGGTGCGCGGCGGAGGTGGTCGCGGTGACCTCGCCCTCGGCGTCGTCGGTAATGGTGGACTGCCCCAGGCGAATGGTCGCCGTGTACGCCTTGGTGGTCAGGATCAGCTGGCCGAGAATCTTGGTGGCCCGCTCCACGCCCAGCACCAGCACGCCGGTCGCCATCGGATCGAGGGTGCCCGCATGCCCGACCTTCTTGGTACGCAACAGCCCTCGGCTCTTGGCGACCACATCGTGACTGGTCCAGCCGCCGTCCTTATCGACGATCAGCAGGCCGCCGAGCGCATCGACGACGGGTGTCCGCTTCTCGCTCATCAGGCCTCCACGATCGCGGTCAGAATCAGTCCGTCGGTGATCACCCAGCGACCGTCGAAGCTGTGCAGCGCGGCGCCGCCGTCGGTGGTCTGGCCCGGAATCAGCAGACGCGTATGGAAGGAGCCCGCACCGGTGCCCGCGGACTCCTCGTCCACGGTGAAGGTGATGTGCGCGTCCTCGAAGCCCAGCCAGCGGCCGGTCAGCGGGAACCACGCCTTGTAGGTCGCCTCCTTGGCGCAGAACAGCAGTCGGTCCAGATGCAGTCCGGTGCCGGGCAGAACCGTTGCGAGCCACTCCCTTTCGGGCGGCAGACTCACCGAGTCGAGCACACCGTCGGGCAGCGCGGCGTGCGGTTCGGCATCGATGCCGATGGAACGGAAACGCAGTTTGTGGCCGAGCGCCGCCGCCCGGTAGCCGTCGCAGTGCGTGAGGCTGCCGACAATGCCGCGCGGGAGCAGCGGTTCGCCGGTGCCGCCCTTGCCGATGGCCACCGCGGGCTCACCGAGTTGGGCCAGCGCCTGCCGGGCGCAGTACCGCGCGCCGATGAAATCGCGCCGCCGCTTCTCCACCGCCCGCGCGATCAAATGCTCCTCGGCGGGATGGGGCTGCAGCCCCTCCGGGTACGCCAGCAGTTCGGCCGAGGCGACGCCAGGGGGGAGGATGCTCCCGAGAATGCGCGCCGACTCCGTCGTAGGTACCGACTCCGCCGCCGCGACTGCCCGCTCTTCGATGACCGCCTCCTGATCGCACCGCCACTTGCCCGAACGAGCCTACCGGCCGGGCGCGAGCACACGACGGGCCAGTGTCCGCCAGCATCGCCGCTCGGCTCCGAACCGAACGCCGGGGATATACCGGCCGGGCCGCGCGGCCCTATAGGTCTCGTCGACGGCCACGGGGCGTGTCGACCAGGCAGCGCGGGTGCACACCGCAATCCGCAGGTGAATACCGGCGATATCGAGCGCCGTCCATGAGAGCCCGAAACCGGGCGTCTATCGGGAGCAGGCGCAGCCGGAGGTCAGGCGTCGCGGACGCGGACCGCGATCCAGCGATCGGTGTGCTTCCACACATATACGTCCATGACGCGCCATGGCGGGGCAGCACGAGAAGGCCGCGCACTTATTCGAAGCGCACGGTGGCAATCATGTTGCGGGCCAGGGCTTCCGGGTCCTGCTCGAAGGCGAGTGCCGAATTCTCCAGTGCGCCTTCGCGCCACAGCACCGCGAAGCCGTGCACGATGGACCAGGCGGCGAGCTGGGTGGCCAGCTGTCCGCGCTCGGAGTGGTCGGGCTGTTCGGCGGCGACACCGGAGCGCAGGGCCGCGCCGGATCTGTTGCGCGCCTGGGCCAATTGCGGATCGTCACCGCGCAGCAGATCGCGGCGGAACATCACATCGAAGTGGCCCGGATGCCGCAGGGCGAACCGTACATAGGCGATCGCGGCGGCGTGGAAATCCGTGCCGGCCGCGTTCATCTCCACCGTCAGCAATTCGAAGCCCTCGATGGCCAGTGCGGTGAGCAGGCCCGCGCGATCACCGAAGTGATGCGCGGGCGCGGCATGGGAGACCTCAGCGCGGCGCGCCAGACCTCGCAGGGAGACGGCGTCGACACCGTCGGTGGCAATCTGCTCGGCGGCCGCCGCCAGGATGGTGGCCCGCAGATCTCCGTGGTGGTAGCCGGTTTTCGCCATGGGCCCCATCATGGACCGCAATCTAGTCATTGACAAGTTCCGCCGCGCGGACCTAATCTAGCCACTGTCAAGATTGCGTGCTCGATACACAGGAGATCCGATGGCCCCGCTGGTTGTACTTGCCGTCGTTACCGGACTGACCCGGCTCATCGGGTGGCTCACCGGTTATGCCTGGCTCGATTCCTGGCCGCACACCACGGCCCTGGGACTGGCCGCCATGTTCGCCATGACCGCCGGCGCGCACTTCGCGCAGCCCAAGCGGAACGAGCTGATCGCCATGGTCCCGCCGCAATTCCCGAATGCCGGCGCCATGGTCACGCTGACCGGCGTGCTGGAGGCCGCCGGCGCGGTGGGCCTGCTGCTCCCGCCGTTCCCCCGGGTGGCCGCACTCTGCCTGTTCCTGCTGCTGCTCATCATGTTCCCGGCGAATGTGCGTGCCGCGAAACAGGATGTGGGTGTCAAGACCATGCCGCTACCGCTGCGGACGGTCGTGCAGGCGATCTTCCTGGGTGCCTGCGCGATCGTCTCGGTGGGCTGAGAAGCCCTGTCGCAGTAGCACATCGAGCCGTCCGCAGCACCAAGCGGGCGGCCCGATACGCTGCCTGAACGTCAGGCCCGGCGCCTATGCCAGCCCGCGCCGCTTCTGCGCCTGTTCCTGCATCTTCAGGCCGGCTTCCCGCATTTCGGGCGTGATCTTGAAATGCCCGCCCCACTCATTGAGCGTGTCACCGTAATCGGGCACCGGAAGGATCTGCCGCAGCAGCTGGTCGGGCAGACCGCGCCGCTGCCACTCCCGGGGATAGCCGAGCGAGACCTCTTCGAAGCGCACGCCGTCGTGGAAGGTGGTGCGCGGAATGTGCAGATGACCGTAGACCGAGCACACCACGTTGTAGCTGGTGTGCCAGTCGGCGGTGAGGTCGGTGCCGCACCACAGCGCGAACTCCGGGTACCAGAGCATGTCGGTGATCTCCCGCAGCAGCGGGAAGTGATTGATCAGCACCACCGGGGTCTCCGCGGGCAGCGCGTCGAGACGGCGCTGGGTGTACTTCACGCGGGCGTGGCACCAGGCGTCCCGGGTCAGGTACGGCTCCGAGGAGAGCAGGAATTCGTCGGTGGCGACCACATTGCGCTCCCGGGCCAGGGCCAGGCCCTCGGCCTTGGTGGTGGTGCCCTTCGGCAGCCAGGAGTAGTCGTAGAGCAGGAACATCGGGACCAGGGTCACCGCGCCGCCGTACGCCTCCGCACCCGCGCCCTCCCACACCGGGAACGGATCCTCCGGCGTGACCACATCCAGATCACGGCAGATCGACACCAGGTAGTCGTAGCGCCCGGCCCCGTGCATCTGCACGGGATCCTTTGCCGTGGTCCACAATTCGTGATTGCCAGGCACCCAGATCACCTTGGCGAACTGGCGGCGCAGGGTTTCCAGCGCCCAGCGGAAATCGTCGGTCTTCTCCCCCACATCACCGGCGAGGATCAGCCAGTCCTCGGGTGAATCCGCCCGGATCGCCTCGACCACGGGTTTATTGCCCTGATGCCCGACATGGATGTCGCTCACCGCCATCAGTTTCGGAATCACCCAGCTCCGCCTCTCTGCTCGAACCAACCTTCGCAGCAACGATGGCGGCCGCCTCCAGATTCCCATGCGCCCGCGCGCAGACCGTCGGTCACCCCCTGCTCCAGGTCAGCGGAGGGCGGAGGACCTCAGCTGTCCAGGCGAATCCGGGCGGCGGGCGCGAAACCGGCTGCCACCGTCAGGACGCCGGAGGCTTCCCGGCGGCAGGAGGCCACCCCGAGATGGCAGGGGCGCAGCAGGTCGGTGGGAAGTTTTGCGCCGCCGTCGATCTGATAGCGGGTATTGGTGACCTTCCATTTGCGGTCGGCGCGCGCATCGTCCGGGTCGACCGGCGGGGCATCGGTGCGGGCCACCACCATGACCTCGGTGATGCCGGTGGGCCATTCGAAGAGCAGGAGCCCGGCTCGTTCGGCCAGGTCCCGGACGGCCGGCATACCGCTGGGCGTGGGATCTTCGGCGGGAGCGGCGGGAGCGGTCTCCTGCGGACGGGCCTGGCCGTCCGAGCGGGTCACCTCCGAGGCGCGGCCCGATACCGAGGCGACAACGCCGTACACGGGTACCGGACCGGCCATTGCGGCGCCATCCTCGAGGGCGGTGCCCCGCGTGCGGCCGACCACTCGCCAGGAACCGTCCGGTTGTAAACGGGTGACCCGGTACTCGGTCTGCTCCGTGGTGGACGGCGACCAGGCGATCACCACCGTGCCATCGGGTTTGCGGTTCGCGGTCACCTGACCGGGCGCGTCGACCGGCAGTACGGACAGTGCCGCGGTGGTATCGGCGTGATCGGCGCAGATGTCGAAAATCGCACGCAGCGCACGCATTCGGGCGACGACCGGTGCGGCCGGGGCCGCCGCGAACAACCGATCGGCCTCGGCGAGCGCAGCCCGCGCCTGCGCCGTCAGCTCCGCCAGACTCGGTCCGCCGCTTTCCGGATTGGGCACATCGGAAGCCGCACGCTGCAGATATTCGAGATGATCGAGCGCCTCGACATACCGCTTACCCGCACACCCGACGCGCGCCCCACGCCAGCGCACCGCCGCCTCGGCCAGCACCCGCTCCACCAGTTCGGCAATAGGCCGCACCGAGGTCGCCCCGAGGCTGTCATCCCCGACACTCCGCTGCGCCTGCGCCACATGGGAAGCCGCCGCACCCGGATGCCCGGCCCGCAGCGCTGCCCGAGCCGCCTTCAGCGGCTCCTCCCACTGCCGCGGCTGCGAGCCCCCGGACGTGCGGTGGTAACCAGAGGCCGCGCCATGGTCCGGCGAATCGGTCCCGCCCCGACCCGAACCCGCATATCCCGCACCGGAAGTCGTCCGCGAAGACCCGGCACTGGCCCCCGAGTATCCAGCGCCCGCCCCGGACTGTGCCGTATCCGCGGATCCGGCATGCCCCGTACCCGCGCCCGCCTCGGCACGGTTCCCCCCGCCGCCGGTCGCCTGCGAGGTTGTGCCGGAGGACGGCCTGGTGCGTGTGTACGAGATGGGTGGCGCAGCCGAGTTCTGTGGTCCGGAGCTGGGCGACGGCTCCGCGCCCTCTACCGTGGTGCCGAGCTCGTCTGCGAGGGCGAGGATTACGCGTTCGGCGGCGGGGTGGTCGAGTCCGGCGGCGATGGCTTCGCCGATCAGGTAATCGTGATCGCCCTCTACCAGACGGTCTTCGACGAGCACCGCCGCGCGGACCTTGGGACGCAGCAGGTCGGTGACGTCGTCGATAATGGCCTGCAGGTAGCCGTCCATGGCGCTGCCGCCGGGTTCGAGCAGGTCGCTGACGTGTACGAGCAACTCGTCCAGCACCACGCGTACCCGGCCGGGCGGCAGTTCGCGGGTGCGGGCGCGCAAAGCCTCAGCGCGCAAACGGATTTCGGAGGTTTGGCGGGCCTTGGTGAAATCCAGGCCGAGCAGGGCCAGCAGGGTGGGTACCGGATCGCCGGGGAGCAGGCGATCGTATTCGGCGAGCAGCTTCCGAATCTGCTGCCGCCGTTGCACACTCACCCCGGCGGGCGCGGGGGCCGGGGCGGCGTCCTCGTCGAGGAGACGATGCCGCCGCAGCCGGGCCTGGACCTCGGCGGGATCGAGACCGCTCAGCTTGCCGATATCTTCCAGCCCGGCAATCTTGCCAGCCGGAATTGCGCCGTGCCGCTGCACAAGTCGTTCGATGGCGGAATCGAGCATTTCGTAGCGCTCGGCATCCCGGCGCGCCCGCAGGTGTTTGACACGCTCGGCCTCGATCCGGCGCATCCCCGCATCGAGCAGCGGGGCGGACAGCTGCGCGTGCTCATCGACGAGCAGTCCGGCCAGCACCCGGTACTTGGGATGGTCGCGCTGCTTCTGCCAGAAGCCCCACACCTCCTCGATGCGCGCCCGCACCTCGGCATCACCGAGCCGGGGCGCCTCCTCGAGCGGAATGTCGTACAGCTCGAACGCATCCGAGTGGTCGATGCCGCCGCGGCGTTCCACGGCCGCGAGCACTCGTTTGCGGTAGTCGTTCGGATCGAAGGCGTGCATGGATACCGCGCTCACACCGCGCGGCGGCGGGTGCGCTGCAGCTGATCCAGCTCACGCGCCACATCCGCCTGGGACAGCGTCGCGCCGGTCTGCACCGAAAGGGCAAGCGGCATACGGGCATCCACGTGATAGGCCGTCACGTGCAGGACGCCGTCGAAACCCATCTCGAAGGTGACCTGCACTTCGCTGCCCGCCGGATAACCCGCCGGAATATCCCGAATGCGCCCCTCCACCAATACTTTCGTATCCTCGGGGCGGGTCGAGGCGGCCTGCCCCTGCTGTTCGACGATGGTCAGTTCGATCTGATCCTGATCGGCGCGCACCGTGCCGTAGGAGCGGCGCACCCGAATGGGCAGGGTCTGATTGCGATGCACCAGCCAGCTGGCCGCCAGCCCGTTGTAGGTATCGAGGGCCAGCACCCCGAAACCGCGCGACACCACGGTATCCACCTGAATTTCGAGCATGCGCCGCACCAGGGACACCGGCTGCCCGAAGGAGGCGGCGACCCGCTCGAGCGACTGCTCCAGGTCGCGGGGATCGGCATCGTAGAGATCCGCGCCATCGCGTAAACGGCCGCGCGTCACCAGATCCGCGATGACCAGCCGCTCCATCTCCAGCTTCTCGCCGTAGAGGGCGGCGCCGCGCGCGACCGACAGATCCGGATCGCGCAGCTCGCCGGTCAGGCCCAGTTCCCGCTTCAGTTCGCGCGCCACCATGGGCATGCGCGAGGAACCGCCGACCAGCAGCACCCGATCCACCTGCCGCACCCCGCGCTGCTCCGCCGCGGCCAGGCACGCCTTGGTGAGGTCGATGGTGCGCCGCAGCAGCGAGGCGGTCATGGCCTCCAGCTCGCTGCGGGTCAGGGTGATCACGGCGCGCACACCGTCATGCGTGACAACCACATCGGTGCTCTCGGACTCACCGAGTTCCCGCTTGGCGCGCTCGGCGGCGAGCACCAGCATCTGCGATCCGGCCGAATCGTCCAGCGGGTCTTCGGCATCCGGATTGGCCTCGCAGAACTGCTGCGAAAGATGCAGGGCGATCCGCTCATCCCAGTCCGCCCCGCCCAGCTGATGATCGCCCTCGACGGCGAGCACGGAGATGCGGCGATCGGACAGTTCGATGACGGTGGCGTCGAAGGTGCCGCCGCCCAGGTCGTAGACGAGCACGGTCTCGCGCAGGCCGCCGCTCTTACCGATATCGATACTGCCGTCCAGCCGCCCGAAACCATAGGACAGGGCCGCGGCAATGGGCTCGGAAAGTACGCCCGCCACATCGAATCCGGCGTAGGTCCCGGCCTGGATGGTGGCCCGCCGCTCCTCGTCGCCGAAGTACGCGGGCACGGTGATCACCACCCGCTGCACGGTTCCGCCGCCGCCGAATTCGGCGTCTGCCGCGAGGCTCTTCAAGATCAGGGAGGAGACCGCTGGCGCGGACCAACTCTGCCCGTGCGCCATGAATCGCCAGTCCGCATCGCCCATGCGCCGCTTCACCAGCGTGCACACATGCTCGGGATCCAGCCGGGATTGGCGGCGCGCGCCCTCACCGACCACATGATCGGTCGCGGACGCGAACAGCACCACCGACGGCACCGTCTGCTCACCGTTCATACCGATCAAAATCTCCGGGCGCCCGTCCGCGTCGATCCGCGCGATGGCCGAATTCGTTGTGCCCAGGTCGATGCCGAAGACCCCCATGGTCGCGATCGTAGCAGTCACCGGCGGCACCCGGGATTAAGGTTCGGAGCATGACCGAACCCGCCGCAGCGACCGGGAACCCTGATGCCGCAAGCGAACCCGCAGGCGCGGACCGCACCCGTCCACTGGCCGAGCGCATCGACGATCTGACCCGCGTGATCGCCCGCCAGGCCGCCACTCTGGAGCGGCTCACCGACGAGGCCAAGGCCCGCGCGCAGCGGGAACGCCTCGGCGCCGACCTGCCCCTGGTGGTCGAGCTGTTCGCCCTGTACAGCGATGCGCGGGCACTGGCGGGCACCGCCGGATCCGGCGCCGAGCGAACGGCTTTCGAGACCTTCGCGGCCCGCGTGGAACGACTGCTGATCGGACGCGGCGGGCAGATCGTCAGCCCCGCACCGGGCAGCGCCTTCGACGCGCTGACGATGGAGGCCGCCGACGTCACCGCCACCGCGGACCCGGCCGCCGACCGCACGGTCGACGCCGTGGTCGAACCCGGTCTGACCGTCGCCGACCGCTCGGTGCGGCCCGCCCGAGTGGTCGTCCGCCGCCATCGTCCGGACGGACAGGACTGACCACATCCGGCTCCGGTAGCCAGGAACATTTAAGCAATTGCTTGCAGAAATTAAGCACCGATGCTTAATCTCGGCGCATGACCTCTTCCGCCGCGACCGCGATCGTCACGGGCGCCGCCTCCGGGATCGGCCGCGCCCTCGTGACGCGGCTCCTGGAGCGGGGCGCCACCGTGTACGCCGCCGATCGCGATGCCGCCGGGCTCGACCGGCTGGTCACCAGCGACCGCCTCACGACCATGGTCACCGATGTCTCCGACCGGTCCGCCATTGCCGCCGTGATCGATCGCGCCGTCAGCGAAAAAGGCACGCTGGACCTGATTTTCAATAATGCGGGCATGGTGGTCGGCGGCGACTTCGAGGAGATGACCGAAGCGGCGTGGGACCGCATCATCGGCGTGAACCTGTGGGGTGTCATCCATGGCAGCCA
This sequence comes from Nocardia sp. NPDC006630, assembly GCF_040611495.1. Classification (NCBI taxonomy): domain Bacteria; kingdom Bacillati; phylum Actinomycetota; class Actinomycetes; order Mycobacteriales; family Nocardiaceae; genus Nocardia; species Nocardia sp. NPDC006630. Next base: position 56,489 of record NZ_JBEXOK010000013.1, on the reverse strand, counting down.
GCTCGCCTACGCGGTCATGCGCAAACAGGGCAGCGGACACATTGTGAACACCGCCAGCAGTGCGGGCGTGCTGCCCGTCGCGCGGTCCACCGCCTATGCCGCCACCAAGCACGCCGTGGTCGGATTGAGCACCTCGCTGCGCGCCGAGGCCGCCGCACACGGCATTCGGGTCAGCGCGGTCCTGCCCGGCGTGGTCGACACCGGCATCTTCGACAGTGCGGTGAATCTCCCCGGCTACAACTACCGGGCCTCGATCGACAAACTGCCGTTCGCCAAGGTGACACCGCTCGACGCCGCGGACGCCATCCTGCACGGCGTCTCGAAGAACAAGCAGTTCATCACCTTTCCGGCCTACAACCGAATCATTATCGGGCTCAATCGACTCATGCCCGATGTGATGGCCCCGATCATCAATCGCGGAGGGCGACAATGACACCGGATATTCGCACCATCGATGTGGGACAGCCGATGACGCGGTTTGCGCGCGGCTGGCACTGTCTCGGCCTGGCCGAGAGCTTCCGGGACGGACAGCCGCACTCCATCAGCGCTTTCGGCACCAAGCTGGTGATCTGGGCGGACAGCACCGGGGCGTTGCACGCGCTCGACGGGTACTGCCGGCATATGGGCGCGGATCTGAGCTACGGGAGCATCAAGGGCGACAATATCGCCTGCCCGTTCCATGATTGGCGCTGGCGCGGCGACGGCAAGTGCGCCGCAATCCCTTACGCCCGCCGGGTGCCGCCGCTGGCCAAGACCCGCTCCTGGACCACCTGCGAGGAGAACGGGCAGTTCTTCGTCTGGAACGATCCGGAGGGCAATCCCCCGCAGCCCGAGGTCGCCATCCCGCACATCGAGGGCATGGGCACCGATCTATGGAGCGACTGGAGCTGGAACTCACTGCTCATCGAGGGTGCGCACTGCCGCGAAATCATCGACAACAACGTCGATATGGCGCACTTCTTCTATATCCACTTCGCCTATCCGGTGTTCTTCAAGAATGTGTTCGAGGGCCATGTGGCCACGCAGTTCCTGCATTCGAAGGGGCGGCCGGATATGCATACCGCCTCGAACTATTCGACCGAGATGCAGCTGTTGCGTTCGGAGGCTTCGTATTTCGGGCCATCCTACATGATCAACTACCTGCACAACGACTTCGGCGACAATACGGTGGAGGTGGCGCTGATCAACTGCCACTATCCGGTCACGCACAATTCGTTCATGCTGCAGTGGGGCGTCAGTGTGCAGCGCATCGACGGCCTGCCGCCGGAGAAATCGCAGAAGCTGGCCAAGGCGTTCGGCAAGAGCTTCGGCGTCGGCTTCCTGCAGGACGTCGAGATCTGGAAGCACAAGACCCGCATCGACAATCCGCTGCTCACCCAGGAGGACGGGCCGGTCTACCAGCACCGCCGCTGGTACGAGCAGTTCTACGTCGACGTCGCAGACATCACCCCGGACATGACCGCCCGCTTCGAATTCGAGGTCGACACCACACACGCCAATGAGAACTGGCGCGCCGAGGTCGCCGCCAACCTGGAAAAGCTTGCGGCGGAACAGAGTTAGGACACTGATAGGGCTCGTGACGGCCGCACAGTCAGCGCGGCCCCGTGACGGCGGCGGCCAGTAATTCGACCCCTGCCGGCAAGCTGCCGTCGGCGTCCGCGTCGATGAGGAACGTCTCCAGCGTTTCGCGAAAAGCGATGGCGGCGTGGGTCGGAGCGACATCCTTACGGTGCGCCAGCGCGACCGTACGGTGCAGGCCGGGCGCACCGCGGCCGCCGTCCAGCAGCAGCGGTGTGCCGCGCAGCCCGGGCCGGCCCGTCAAGACCGTGCTCGGGACGACCGCCACCCCGAGCCCCACCTCCACGAACCGCAGGACCGCGTCCATCTCCCCGCCCTCGACCGCGAAGCGGGGTTCGAATCCGGCGTGCCGGCACGCCGCGATCGTCGCCTCGCGCAGGTCGTATCCGGCCCGGAACATCACCAGCGGCCGGTCCCGCAGATCAGTGATGTGCAGGTGCGGCCGGTTCGGCAGCGACGTGTCATCGACGCGCGAGGCGACCACCAGGTTCTCCCGCAGCAGCGGGCTGGTGACCAGCGGCGTGTCCTCGGCGAGGGGCAGGATCACCAGGGCCAGGTCGAGCGCTCCCCTGGTCAGCTCCCGCACCAGATCACGCGAGCCGCCCTCTTCCACCAGCAGTCTGATTCCCGGATAGCCGTCGTGGAAGAGCCGCAGGGTGTCCGCCAGCAGTCCCGAGCACAGTGACGGCGTGGCTCCCAGCCGGACCCGGCCGCGCCGCAGTCCCGCGAGTTCCTGCACCTCGAGCCGCGCGGTGTCCACATCGGCCAGGATTCGATTGGCGAGCGGGAGCAGCGCCTCACCCGCCGGGGTCAGGGTGATATTCCCTCTGGCCCGGCTGAACAGCGGAGCGCCGAGCTCGGTCTCCAGCGCCCGGATCTGCTTGGACAGCGAAGGCTGCGCGACGCCCAGCGCCTCGGCCGCGTGCGTGAAATGCCTGGTCGTCGCCACGGCCAGGAAGTACGACAACTGCTGCAACTGCACGTTCGACAGCCTAGGACCACGCACTTGCGGCCTTCGACCCCGGAGCCGGTGACCGCGCCGCGGCGCGTTCTGGGGTGTGAAAGCCCTCACGCCACGAAACCCCTACGGGGCGTAGTAATTACGCCCGCAGCTTGCTGCATAGCCCGCGGCCATCGACACCAGAGCGTTGCGGACTTGGACCCGCCGCGCACTCCGGCCATATTTTCCGCTGGTGGCTATCGCAATACCCGCGCTGTACCGCTCGACGGTCGGCAAGAAGGCCGTCATGGCGGTGACCGGCGCCGTCCTCGTGCTGTTCCTGCTCGCGCATATGGCCGGCAATCTCAAGATCTTCCTGGGTGATTCGGACTTCGATCACTACGCCGGATGGCTGCGCACGCTGGGCGAGCCGGCACTGCCGCACCGGTGGCTGCTCACCGGAATGGAGATCGTGCTCACCGTGAGCGTGATTCTGCACATGTGGTCGGCGGTCTCCCTCGCCCGCACGGCGCGGCGCGCCAGACCCGTCCGGTACGCGGTCAAGAAGAAGTCGCACGCCCAGGGTTATGCCGTGCACACCATGCGGTACGGCGGCGTCATCATCCTGCTGTTCCTCATCTGGCATCTGCTCGACCTGACCTTCGGCGCGGTGAACCCCAAGGGCGGCAACTCCTCTCCGCATGCCAAGGTCGTCGCCGACTTCGAACCCTCACGCTGGTACATCACGCTGTTCTACGTCGTGGCGGTCGTCCTGGTGGGTGTGCACCTGCGGCACGGCATTCGCAGCGCCTTCCAAACACTCGGACTGGCGAGCAGCCGCAGTTATGCCCGCTACGACCTGCTCGCGGCCGCGGTCTCGGCGCTGCTGGTCGTCGGATTCCTCGCAGTCCCGATCGCCGTCACATTCGGATGGGTGAAGTAATCATGACCTGGTACAACAGCGGCGATCCGATCGCCGACAGCACCGCCCCGGCCGGACCGATCGCCGACCGCTGGACCACCCGTAAATTCGAGGCCAGGCTGGTCAACCCCGCGAACAAGCGGAAGAAGAAGATCATAATCATCGGCACCGGCCTGGCCGGCGGCGCGGCCGGCGCCACACTGGGTGAACAGGGCTATCACGTCATCCAGTTCTGCTTCCAGGACTCCCCGCGCCGGGCCCACTCGATCGCCGCGCAGGGCGGCATCAACGCCGCCAAGAACTATCGCAATGACGGCGACAGCGTGCACCGCCTGTTCTACGACACGGTCAAGGGCGGCGATTACCGTTCTCGCGAGTCGAATGTGCACCGCCTGGCCGAGATCTCCACGCAGATCATCGATCAGTGTGTCGCGCAGGGTGTTCCGTTCGCCCGGGAGTACGGCGGCCTGCTCGACAACCGATCCTTCGGCGGCACACAGGTTTCCCGTACCTTCTACGCCCGCGGTCAGACGGGTCAGCAACTGCTACTGGGCGCCTACCAGGCCCTGCTGCGCCAGGTCGATGCCGGCACTGTCGAACTGCACGCCCGGCACGAGATGCTCGATCTGATCATGGCCGACGGGGTGGCGCGGGGCGTGGTGGTTCGCGATCTCATCACCGGAGAGATCAAGTCCTACACCGCCGATGCGGTGGTGCTGGCCTCCGGCGGGTACAGCAACGTGTATTTCCTCTCGACCAATGCCATGGGCTCGAATGTCACCGCCTCCTGGCGTGCGCACAAGCACGGCGCGTACTTCGCCAACCCGTGCTTCACCCAGATCCACCCGACCTGCATTCCGGTCTCGGGCGAACACCAGTCGAAGCTGACCCTCATGTCGGAGTCGCTGCGCAATGACGGCCGGGTGTGGGTGCCGCAGCAGGCCGGTGACCACCGCGAGCCCCGCGATATCCCAGAGGATGAGCGCGATTACTACCTGGAGCGCATCTACCCGGCGTTCGGCAATCTGGTCCCCCGCGATATCGCCTCCCGGGCGGCCAAGAACGTCTGCGACGAGGGACGGGGTGTGGGTCCCGGCGGGCTCGGCGTCTACCTCGACTTCGCCGACGCGATCGGGCGGCTCGGCCTGGATGCGGTGAAAGCCAAGTACGGCAACCTCTTCACGATGTACGAGCGGATCACGGGCGAGAATCCGTACGAGCGGCCCATGCGCATCTACCCCGCCGTGCACTACACGATGGGTGGATTGTGGGTCGATTACGACCTCCGCTCGACCATCCCCGGTCTGTTCGTGATCGGCGAGGCCAATTTCTCCGATCACGGCGCCAACCGGCTCGGCGCGTCGGCGCTCATGCAGGGCCTGGCCGACGGGTACTTCGTACTCCCCACCACCATCGGCGACTATCTGGCCCGCGGCCTCGCCGGGGATGTCCCCGATACCGCGATCGCGGCAGCCGAGCGCCGGGTCACCTCGATGATCGGCAGACTGCTGTCGATCAACGGCGACCGCACGGTCGATTCCTTCCATCGCGAACTCGGCCACATCATGTGGGAGTACTGCGGGATGGAGCGGACCGAGGAGGGCCTGCGCAAGGCGCTCGACCTGATTCCCGCTCTGCGCGCGGAGTTCTGGGAGCGGGTCACGGTGCCGGGCTCGGGCGACGACCTCAATCAGTCGCTGGAACGCGCGGGCCGGGTGGCCGACTTCCTCGAACTGGCCGAGCTCATGGTGATCGACGCCCTGCATCGCACCGAATCCGCGGGCGGGCACTTCCGCGCGGAGTCGCGGACCGAGGACGGCGAGGCCAGGCGCGACGACCAGAACTTCTCCTATGTCGCCGCGTGGGAGTGGAACGACTCGGACGAGCCGCCGACGCTGCACCGGGAGGCGCTGAATTTCGAGTACGTCCACCCGACCACCCGGTCCTACAAGTAATAAGGGGTGTCACCCATGAAGCTCACACTGCGCATCTGGCGGCAGCGGGGTCCTCGGGACGAGGGCGGACTGATCGACTACCAGGTCGAGATCTCTTCCGACGCTTCGTTTCTGGAAATGCTCGATGTTCTCAACGAGCGTCTGACCGGCGCGGGCGAGGAGCCGATCGCCTTCGATCACGACTGCCGCGAGGGCATCTGCGGTATGTGCTCGCTCGTCATCGACGGCACTCCGCACGGCCCGGAGCAGGCGACCACCACCTGCCAGCTCCATATGCGCAAGTTCGCCGACGGCGACACCATCACGGTCGAACCGTGGCGGGCCAAGGCTTTTCCCGTCGTCAAGGATCTTGTTGTCGACCGCTCGGCGTTCGATAGGATCATTCAGGCGGGCGGCTACATCACCGCGCCGACCGGCGCCGCGCCCGAGGCCCACTCGGTGCCGGTCCCCAAACCCGATGCCGACTTCGCCTTCCAGGCCGCCGAATGCATCGGCTGCGGCGCCTGCGTGGCGGCCTGCCCCAATGGCTCGGCCATGCTGTTCACCGCCGCCAAGATCACCCACCTCGGACTGCTGCCGCAGGGACAGCCGGAGCGGTACTCGCGGGTGGCCGACATGCTGGAGACCCACGACGAGTTGGGGTTCGGCGGCTGCACCAATACCGGCGAGTGCACGCTCGCCTGCCCGAAGGAGATCCCCCAGGACGTGATCGGACGGCTCAACAGGGATCTGCTGCGCGCTGCCAGGAAGGGACGCTGATCAGGCCGGCCGTCCCGGCACATCCGCGCCCACCCGGGCCCAGCGCCCGGACAGTGCCCGCCACGATACGGCGGCGAGGCGCAGCACCATGAAAGCGACCAGCCCGGTCCAGATTCCGGCAATGCCCCAGTCGTAGACCAGCGATAGCCAGATGGCCGGGAGAAAGCCGAGCAGCGCCGATCCGAGGGTGGCATTGCGCAGGAAGGCGGCGTCGCCCGCACCGAGCAGCACGCCGTCCAGTGCGAAGACCACTCCGGCGATCGGAATGATGCCGACGAAGAACCACCACACCACGTGGGTGCGGTCCAGCACCGACGGATCGGTGGTGAACAGGTTCGGTATGACCGAGTATCCGGCCGCGAAGACCACGGCCAGCGCCACCGCGAACACCGTGGACCAGCCGGTAATGCGCCGCGCCAAACCCTGTGCGCCGCGCGCGTTTCCGGCTCCCAGGGCGGCGCCCACCAGGGTCTGCGCGGCAATGGCCAGCGAATCCAGGGTCAGGGCGAGGAAATTCCAGAGCTGCAGCACCAATTGGTGCGCGGCGACCGAGGCCGCCCCGAATCGGGAGGCCACCGCCGCTGCGGAGACGAAGCACGCCTGAAAGGACAGACTGCGCGCGATCAGGTCCCGCCCCAGCACCAATTGCGCCTTCATGATCGCACTATGCGGCGCCAGAGGCACTTTCGAGCGCCGGAGCGCCAGCACGAAAAGTACGGCGGTCACCACCTGCCCCGCCAGATTGGCCACCGCGGAGCCCTCCAGTTCCAGTCGCGGCGCACCCAGCAGCCCGTGCACCAGCATCGGGCACAGCACGCCCGAAAGCGCCAGCCCCGCAATCACATACAGCAGGGGCCGCCGCGTCTGCTGGACCCCGCGCATCCAGCCGTTGCCCGCCATCGACAGCAGAATCAACGGCACCCCGAACAGCGCGATGCGCAACCAGGACTCCGCGCCCGCCGCGATCTCGCTGCCACCGGCGATGGCGCGCGTCACCGGACCCGCGAAGACCTGCAGCACAAGAACAATCGCCAGCCCCACCCCGGCGGCGATCCAACTCGCCTGCACCCCTTCGCCGATCGCGCCGCGCTCATCCCCCGCCCCGTGCCGGCGCGAGGCTCGTGAGGTCGTCCCGTAACTCAGAAATGTCAACTGCGTACTGACCTGCGCCAGAATCAATCCGCCGACCGCCAGGCCGGCCAGCGCCAGCGCACCCAATCGGCCTACCACCGCCATATCGAACAGCAGGTAGATCGGCTCGGCGATCAATACGCCCAGGGTCGGCACGGCAATGCCGAGAATCCGGCCCGGCCCGGCCGCGGCCGGATCCGCACCGAGCCCCGACCGCGCCGACGCCGTCACGACATCGGCGAAGGCCTCCGCCGGGTCATCCCCGCCCTCCTCGTCGACACCGCTCATCCGATCACCATCGCACACAGCACCGGCCGAGAGGCCTGCCGGTGCTGTGGCGGCTGCTGGTTTCTAGCTGGTGAGCGCCTTTTCGAAGCCTGGCCAGGACCGGTGCAGATCCTCCTGCCAATAGCGCCAGGAGTGCGTGCCCGTGGGCCGCAGATCGAAGGTGGCCGGAATTCCGAGCTGCTGGAACCGCTCCTGCAGCTCCCGGGTGCACATGTTCATCACCGCTTCGAGCGGCGCGCCGAACAGCAGTTGCCAGGTGAGTTGGAGCAGATCACCGTGCGCGCCCTCGGGCGTATCGAACGGCCCCGGCACGCCCGTGCCGGTGGATACGTAGATCGCGGTGCCGCGCAGCCGATCGGCATGCAGGTAGGCGTCATTCGCCGCCCACCGCGCGTCACCGGGCGGACCCCACATATTGAACGCATTGCCGCGCTGCCGCCCCACCGCGGCGGTGACGAAGGCCTGCCCCTGCGGATCGCTGGTCCGCACGCACCCGCTGTAGGAGCCGATGGCCCGATACCGGCCCGGCGCGGCCAGCGCGAGCTGGAACACCGACGTCCCGGCCATCGAGATACCGGCGATGGCATCGGCGCCACTGCCGTGGAACGCCGCATCGACGACCGGCGGCAGCTCCCCGGTGAGGAAGGTCGACCACCTCGGGTGGCCGAGAATCGGGTCGTCGAATGCCCAATCGGTGAAATAGCTTCCGGCGCCGCCCACCGGGATCACCACATTGACCTGCTTGTCGCGGAAGAAGTCCGCCACATCGGTCTCGTCGTACCAGCTGCCGTCGACGCCGCCGTTCGCGCCGTTGAGCAGATAGAGGGTGGGTGCGGGTGCGTCCGGGTCGGCGGCGCGCAGGACCCGATTGCGGATGACGGTGTTCATGGCGGCGGAGTAGACGTAGACATCCGACACCCGATCGCGCACCGGCTCGATGCGGTCGAGATGCGAACCATCGGTCGCGGAATCCGGAGGCCCGCTGTGGCCCGTCGCCGCGGTCAGCATGCCGAGCAGCAATGCCAGCCATACAGCTGTGGTGCGGTATCGGATTGTGTGCCAGTGCAATTGGAGTCTGCGCCGCGTTCTCACAAGATTCCTCCCTCGACGACCTGCATGCTCGCCATGGGTGGCCGGTCCGCGACCGATACTGTGCTGACCGTCCGCCGCCAGGAGTTGCCCTCCGGCCGATACAGCGCCAGGCCGATACCCGAATCGTGGATGCCGAGCCGATCGAGCAGGGTGGCGATGAGCTGGCGGCTCATGACGGCCAGTTCATGGGTGGGGCGATTGCGATGAATGCGGGTGCCCAGATCGACCTGGGCAATGGCCTGCGCACCGTAGCGCTGCCAGGCGTCGATGAGAATGCCGATCTCGACGCCGTAGCCGGGCGCGAAAGGAATGCCGGTCAACAGCTTTCGGGTTGCGGCGTACTCACCGCCGAGCGGTTGCAGTACCTCGCCGAGTTCGGGCGCCAGCGCGGCGAGCAGCGGGCGCGCCACCAGCTGGGTGACTCGCCCGCCGCCGTCCGCATCACCGGAGGGGTCGGCGATGAGCGGCCGGCGGTAGTAGCCCTTCACCAGTTCGATGTGCTCCTCGAACAGCAGCGGAGCCAGTAGGGCCGGAACGAAGAGCGGATTCGGCGCCAGCAGATCGGAATCGATGAAGACAACGAGATCACCGGTGGTCACGGCCAGCGACCGCCACAGCACCTCACCCTTGCCCGGCCGTGGCGGTATTCCCGGCATCGCCTGCTCACGGGTGTAAACCGCAGTGGCGCCGGAGGCTTCGGCAATGGCCACGGTGTGATCGGTGGAACCGGAGTCGATGACCACCAGCTCGTCCACCAGTGTTCCCACCAGGCCGCGGATGGATCCGAGTACCCCGGCAATGGTGGCCTGCTCGTTCAGCGCCGGCAGCACGACCGAGACGGTGCGCCCGGCCTTGCGTTCGATCAGCTCCGGTATCGACCAATCCTGGTGAAACCAGATGATGTTGGCAGGAGTTCTCCGGTAGGTCATCGATCTATCCCTTCACCCGAATCGAGGATGGTGGTGTGCCAGTCCGGCCAGATATCGGACCAGGGGCGCAGCGGATGGTCACAGCGCCAGATGACGACGTGCCGGGTGATGCCCGGGAATCCGAGTGGGGCGTCCAACCGGGAGATCGGCCGAACCTCGGAGAACGTCTGGCGCAGTGACGTTTCCGCCGAGTTCGAACCGACGTAGAGCACGGTGGTCGCGGTCTCCGGCGGGCTCCCGAAGTAGGCGAACCCCCGGTTCGCGCTGTACACCGGCGGCAGGCCGACGCCGAACTCATCGAGAGCTGCTGCCTGCCAATAGTTCTGGGCGATGAGGACGACATGCGAACTCGCATCCGGGTCCAAGCCAAGCACCGCCGCATCGACGGCTGTCACCATTTCCGCCCAGCCGCTCACACCGAACATTCGCATTCGCAGGGACACGGCGCGCTGCGTGTCCGCGGGCTCGCGCAGTGACGATGCGGGCAAGGGGAGCAGGACAACCACGGCCAGGGCGATCACCATCGACACTGCGGCCACGCCACGACCGGCAATGTCGAGCCAGGTGCGCCGATCGCGATCGGCGTACCACACCGCGCCTGCCGCGAGCAGTACCGGGAACAGGCCCGCCAGATAGTAGGGCCTGGAGTCGGTGACCACCACGAACAGCGCCTGCACCAGCACCGCGACCGCGGCAAATCGATAGGGGCGCAAGGCCGGAGACCGCAGCAGCGCCCACAGTCCGGCGGCGGCCGCCGGGCATCCGCACACCCCGAGCAGCAGTGCCCACTGCATCGGCAATCCGCCCACACCGCCGGTCGCCGCCCGCTGCTCAGCCGCGATGACCGGACCCATGGCCAGCTGTGGCCAGCCGTGCCGCACCTGCCACCACAGACTCGGGACCGCGGAGAGCCCGGCCGCCGATATCCCCGCCCACAGCAGCGGGCGGCGGCACACCGCACGCGGACCGAAGATGAGCAATCCCAGCACAATTCCGGCGCCGAGGACCGGTAGCAGCAGCTTCACCTGTAGGTCGACAGCGGCAATGACCGCAGCGCCGAGGAGCAGCCGATCGTCACGAATTCTACTCCAGCGCACCAGTATCCAGAGCAGTGCGGCGGACAAGGTGGCATCGATCGCGAAGGTGGACAGCGTGGCCGCCGCCGTGATCAGGAAGGGACTCGTGGCGTACGCGAGCGCCGCCATTCGCTGCGCGCCTCGGCCGCCCCCGAACTCCCGCGCCAGCGCGGCGCACACCCAGATCGACGCCACCGCGCACACAATCGACGGAATCCGCAGCACGGTAACCGATTCCGGCGCCATCCAGCCCGCTGCGCGGGCCAGCACCGGCACCAGCGGCCCCTGATCCGCATACCCGACCGCAAGATGCCGCCCAGCCGAGAGGAAGTACAGCTCGTCCCCGAAGTAGCCGTACCGTCCCGCCCGCAGGCACAGCACCACCGCCGTCACCCCCGTGATCACACCCACCCACCGTACGTCCCACGGCGGCAACGCATCTCGGATGATCCCGTACCGGGAGTCATCGGCAGAGGGACCGGGTTTCAGCGACATGGCCGTTCCGGAACCAGCTGCCGACCGCGCTGCCTTCCCGCCGGCAGGGGTTGCGACCCGCTGCGGCGCATCCGCTCCGGCGGCAGTCTCCTGCTGCTGCGGCCCGGTGTTCATGTCCGCCGCCCGGGCAGCGCGAGTGTGAGCACGGCGAGTAGCGCGGATACTCCGGCCATGATCCAGAGCACGGTGGTGAGCGCGGCGAGATAGGACTGCGCCGCGACCCGGGCGAAGAACACCATCCCCAGCACGGCCACCCCCACCGAACTGCCGACCTGCTGCACCGTCGGCACGATCCCCGACGCCGATCCGGCAGCACGATCGGCCACTCCGGCAATCATCAACGGCGGCAGCGGTGCGGCGAACCAGCCCATACCCGCACCGGCCGCGCATACCGGCCACACCAATTCTCGGATGTCCAACCCGGCCCCTGCCGCGTGCACGGTGCTCGCTATCGCCCCCAACCCGACAGCGAACACCGTCACTCCGAGGGTCAGCGCCCGGTTTCCGAACCACGACACCAGCATCGGCGACGACAGCGCCCCGGCGACCGCACCGACCGCGAACGGCAACATGACCAGCCCGGTATGTGACGCGGACCAGCCCAACCCCGACTGTGTCGTCACCGACACCGTGAACAGCAACGCGGTGAAGACCCCGTAGAACACCGCCATGAGCACGGCCCCCACCCCGAACCCGCGATCAGCAAACAACTCCAGCCGCACCAGCGGCTCCAACCCCCGGTCCACCCGCCGCCGCTGCCCGGCTACGAATACCGCTAGCACCGGCCCCGAAAGCCCCAGCAATACGAACATCCCCGGTGGCCACCCCAACTCCCGTCCATAGGTCAGCGGATAAACCAGCAATCCCAGCCCCGCAGCCGACAGCACCGCCCCCCACACATCAAGCCGTCGCACCGCCCCCGCAGCGGCACCCGAGTACACATCCTCCCCGACCACTGCGGCAGCACCCGAGCGCGCACACTCCGCCACCGGCTGCCCTGCTTCCGAAACAGCGTGCGCGGCATACCCAACCGGCATCCCCGGCAGGTAGGCCGAATGCCTGGCAGCTCCCTCGGGCCGCCCGGGATTTCCCGGCAAGAGCCCGCGGCCCGCTGCTCGCCGCCCGAGGCTTCTCTCCCCTGATCCGAGCCGGTCCGCCGATCGCCCGGACTCCCTACTCGGCTGTGTGGAGTCCCCGTTGGCGTGCGCGGCCTCTGCTACCGAGCTCTCTGCCGGTGCGCGCCGAATCGCCAGGGCCACAGCAACTCCGGCTAGCGGGATATTGATCAGAAAAACGGCTCGCCAGCCCAGGGAGAGCGGGTTCGCGTCTATCAGCGCGCCGCCGAGGGTGGGTCCGGTCATGCCGGCAAGGCCGGCTACCGCGCCGTAGAGGCCGAAGGCGGTGGCTCGCGCCTGCTGCGGGAACGCGGCGGTGATGATGGCGATGGTCTGGGCGGAGGCCAGGGCGGCGGCTATGCCCGACACGGCTCGGGCCATCACTAATTCCGTTGCACTGGAGCATATTCCGCACCAGAGAGAGGCGACGGCAAATCCGGCCAGGGCGGCCGGGAAGACGAGCCGCCTGCCGAGCACGTCGCCTATGCGGGCGGCGGTCGGCAGGGCGCAGGCGAAGGTCAGGCCGTAGGCGCTGACAATGAGTAGTTCGGCGGACGAGCTCGCCCCGAGATCCCGGGCCAGCGCGGGCATGGCGGTATGCACGATGGTCAGGTCCAGCATTTGCATGAATACCGCGATCAGGCACGCCGACAGGGCAATCCACGCCCCCGGAGATCTCGTGGCGCCCGCGTCGCCGGTCCGGTCCGATTCCCGGACGGTCATGACAGCGCCGGGACCCGGACCGCGTAGTCCCCGTCGGCGGCCACCGTCGTGACGATGGTGACCAGCTTCTGCACATACCGGTCGACCGAGGCGTGCGCCTGCGGAGTGTCGGGGAACAGCAGGGTCAGGGTGGTCACATCGTTCATGCGATTGACCCAGAGAAAGACCTCACCGGAGCTGCCGTCGCTGCCGTACAGCCCGCCCTTGATCGCGTCGAACATCTCCGCACCGGCCATTTTCCGGACATCGACGTAGGACACCATGGGCGCCGCGAAACCCGGGCGGGTCCGAATGCCGAGGTCGGGCGTGACCAGCTCCAGCACCCGGTGCAGTGAGATATCCGTGAGGTCCCGGGCCCGCTCGGTCGCCTCCTGTGCCGCCGCCACCAGCGCGGTGAAGGTGTCCACGGACTCCACCGGGACCACCACCGGAATGAGATTGGTGTACCAGCCCACCGAGTCCATCTCCCCCGGCAGGAATCGGGTGTTGGCCGGGGTGAAGCCGAAATAGCTTTCCCTACCGGTCAATTCGAATTCCGCGAGCGCGACCGCCGCGAACAAGCCGCCGAAGAATCGGCCGCCGTGCTCCTCGCACACCTGCTCGAAGCGCAGCATATCGGCCTCGCTCAGCAGCGGAATGGTGAGCTGCGCACCCCGGGTGTAGCCGCCGTCCGCGCCCAGATCGAGCGGGAAGTGCGGCACCTGACCGTCATTGCGCCGCAACAGCTCCACCCACCGGGCGACCGCGGCCGACTCCAGGGTGAGCTGCCCGTTGAGGCGGCGCTCCCGGGCGCAGTAGCCGATATGACCGTCGACCGGCGGCAAAGCCAGTGTGCCACCGGATATTTCGGTGCCGTACAGCAGCAGCAGTTCCACACACGAGAGCGCCTGCGCCACACCGTCGGTGTGCAGATGATCGACGGCCGCGTACACGGTGAACGAACCGGGACGCTCGATGATCCCGAAGGAGAAGCAATCCCATTCGAAGGGGCCCGGCGTCTCGGCCTGCACCCGTTCGCGCAGCGCGCCGAGATCGGTGAACTCACCGTACGTGGCAGGCGTGAAATCGATATCCGCCGGATCCGTCACATGGCGCACGAACCACTCACCGCGCTCCGGCGCGAACCAGCTGTGAAAGGTGTCGTGCCTGCGCAGGAACGCATTCACCGTGGCAGTCATGGCCCGCTGGTCCGGCACTCCGGGAATATCGAACGAGATCATGCATATTCGCGAAACCCGTAATCCCGCAACGTCATTACGCTGTGCCGCCCGCAGATACGCCTCCTGCTGATACGACGGGCCCACGTCGTGCGCGGGCGCCCGCCGCACCGCCGCCCGCGATTGCGGCGATGCGGTCCAGGTGGTGAGCCGGCCCGGCTCCGGATGCCAGTCGTCGAACAAACCGAATGCGACCATGATGACCCTCGATTCCTACAGCTGAGAACCACGCGTCACCGCCGGAATCATGTGTCCGGGGGTAACAGGTTTTCGAGTGAACGGCACGCGGCGGCACCCTGACCAGCGCCGCGCCGAAAGTCTGTGATCATTCCCAAGCCTGTGTGCCGTCGACCGGACGGTCTCCCAAAGCTTCGCGACATTCATTGTCGCGGCATTGCTTTGGTCCTAACGTGACCAGCCGACCGGCTCCACTCCAGACGATCGGAGGTCTCGGGTGAAGGCAGCAGTCCCGCTCGTCTCGCTCACACTCGCCCTCGCGCTGCCCTGGCTGGGTGTCGCGGCTCCGGCACGAGCGGAGCCCGCGCCACCGGCCGCGGTGCTGGCGGCCGCACACCTGGCACCGGACGGTTCCGGCGTGATCGCGGTGACCGAGGACTCCGGCGGCCTGCTCGACATGCGGGTGCACTCCACCGCCATGGATGCCGATATCGCGCTGAAAGTCCTTCGCGCACCGGATGGTTCGTCTCCCGCGCCGACCCTCTACCTGCTCAACGGCGCCGCCGGCGGCTCCGATGCCAGCAGTTGGACGGATCAGACCGATATCGTCGATTTCTTCCGCGACAAGCAGGTCACGGTGGTCGTGCCATTGGGCGGCAGTGGCAGCTACTTCACCGATTGGCGGACCGATGATCCCGCGCTGGGCCGGGTGCGGTGGAGCACCTTTCTCACCCAGGAGTTGCCGCCCATTATCGATTCGGCGCTGAACGGCAGCGGCGCGAACGCCGTCGCGGGCATCTCCATGGCGGGCACCTCGGTCTTCCAGCTCGCGCTCGACGCACCCGGCAGGTACCGCGCCATCGGCTCCTACAGCGGCTGCGCCCGCACCAGCGACCCCATCGGCCAGGCCTTCGTCGATGCCGTGGTGCTGCGCTGGCATGGCAATCCCGCCAATATGTGGGGCCCACCGGGTGATCCGGCCTGGACCGCCAACGACCCCTACCTGCATGCCGACCGGCTCCGCGGCACAGCCGTCTACGTCTCGACCGGCAATGGACTCCCGGGCCCACTCGACACTCTCGACGGGCCCGGAATACACGGCAGCGCAGCAAAACTCGTCGGCCAGCTCACCAGCGGCGGCGTGCTCGAAGCCATTACCGATCAGTGCGCGCTGGCGCTCCGCGACCGTCTCCAAACCCTGGGCATCCCAGCCACTTTCAACCTCCGCCCGGCCGGAACCCACTCCTGGGGTTACTGGCAGCAGGATCTGCACGACTCCTGGCCCCTGTTCGCCCGCGCGCTGCACGGGTGATCAACACCGCGCCGCAGCAAAAAGACCTACACCGAATCGGGCACTCGAGGCAGGCTGGGCACATGACCCAACTCGAAACCGCCATCACCGCGGTCACCGTGTACCCGGACCGAGCCCGCGTGACCCGATCCGGCAAGGCGAATCTGGTGGCGGGCGAGCATCGGATACGGGTGGCGCCCCTGCCCACCGGCCTGCTGCACGATTCGATCCGGGTGGCCGGACAGGGCGATGTGACGGTGCTCGGGGTCGATATCGTCACCGAGCGGCAGGCGGCGACCAGTGACGAGCAGGTCGCGGACCTGCTGGCCCGCATGCGCACGCTGGACGCCGCGATGACCGAGCTCGCCGACGCCGACCGCGCCGCGGAGGCTCGGGTGGCATTCCTGAAACGGCTCGCCCAGCAGTCCGCCGAACGGCTGGCGAAGGCCGATGAGGACCGCGTCATCGAATTCGCCGACAGCCTCGAAGCGCAGTACGGGGCCGTGCACGCCGCACGACGCGAACGGGAACGGCTGCGGCAGGAGCACATTCGCGAACATCAGGCCCTCGAGCGGCAACTGGCGGACCTGCGCGGAAAGGACCGGACCGATATCACGGTCGCGGTGATCACCGTCGATGCCGCACAACCGGTGACCGTGGACCTCGAGGTGTCCTATGTGGTGCCGAATGCGAGCTGGTACAGCACCTACGATCTGCGCCTCGGCGAGACCGGGCTGACGCTGCGCTGGTTCGGACTGGTGCTGCAGAGCACGGGCGAGGACTGGCCCGAATGCCGGTTGCAGCTCTCCACCGCCCGCCCGGCGCAGGCGCTGGACGTCCCCGAATTGGATCCGTGGTTCATCACCGCCGAAGCGCCGCCCGCACGGGTGTACCGCAAGGCCTCCCGCATGGCGGGGTCCGCGGATATGAGCGCCGATATGGTCAGCTTCGGCGCGCCCGGCGGCGCAATGCCCGCCGCCGCCATGCCCGCCCCTCGGATGCGGGAGTCGGTCGCCACCGTCGAACAGGGCGTCACTGCGGCGACCTATACGCCGCAGCGCACCGTCGCGGTGCCGTCCGACGGCACCTCGCACCGCACCGTCATCACGGCCCTCGATCTGGAAGCGCAGCTCGATCACGTGACCGCGCCGGTGCGGTCGCTGGAGGCGGTGCTGCGCGCGACGGCCCGCAATACCTCCGAGCACACGCTGCCCGCCGGCCGCGCGGCCCTGTTCCACGACACCGAATACGTCGGCGCCACCGACCTCGAGACCTGGGCTCCCGGCGAGGAGCGCGAACTCGCGCTCGGCGTCGACGACCGCATCCGTGTCGAACGAGAACTGGTGCGCCGCAATGCCACCAAGGCCACGCTGGGATCGACCCGCCGCACCGAGGTGGAATACACCATCACCATCAGCAACCACGGCGCCCGCCCCGCCACAGTGACAGTCCTGGACCGCCTCCCCGTATCCCGCGACGCCGCCATCACCGTCCGCGAAACCACCGCCAAGCCCCAGCCCGCCGACCGCGACGAACTCGGCGTCCTCACCTGGAAGACCGCCCTGGCCCCCCAGGCCGACACCACCATCACCTTCGGCTACCGAGTCGAATCCGCCAAGGGCGTCACCATTTACGGCC
Source organism: Nocardia sp. NPDC006630 (assembly GCF_040611495.1). Classification (NCBI taxonomy): domain Bacteria; kingdom Bacillati; phylum Actinomycetota; class Actinomycetes; order Mycobacteriales; family Nocardiaceae; genus Nocardia; species Nocardia sp. NPDC006630. The sequence continues at coordinate 39,163 of NZ_JBEXOK010000013.1, read as the reverse complement.
TCGACGACTGACCATTCCCCCCGTTCGCCGACGGCAGTGTCACGTACTGCCGTCGGCGAACACCTCACCGCGACGCAGCGCTGAAAAGCAGGGCGCGACATGGCGAATGATGGTGCGCAGGTTTAGCGAATTGTCTACGCCGCGCAAAGGGGTACCCATCGGACAGCTCGATCTGCGAACACTAGGCTGATCTCGCGGAACGTCGGAGCACGGGGGGCGACATGGTCAATGGCGTTGAGGCGCTGCGCAAGTGGCTGTCACGGATTGCTGCGGCGGCGGGCGCACTGGGGGCCGGTTTGATCGTCGGCGGGACGGCACTCGCGGTCTACAGCCGCTGCTTCGCATCAACACGATCACTGCACAAAGAGTGGCTGGACCGCGGAGCCTGGTTCACCGCCGGCCCGGGGGTGGAGATCTCGGTGCTCCCCGGTTACCTCGCCACGGCGGCCGTACTGACCGGAATCGCGATGCTGGTCACGGTGGCGGTCGTCATGGTCCGCGTGGTGCGGCGATGGGACAGCTATTTGGGGCTCAACGCCCTCGTCGCGCTATCGACGATCGGTGCGGTAGTCGTGCTGCCATTCATGGCAGTGCACTATCATCTGCTCGAGGCATACCGCCTGATCAGTTTCGAGTACCAGCTTTTCGAGATGCTGCCCACCGCGATCGCGGCCGCCGGTGTGCTGGTCGCCGGAACGGTACTGTTCGTGCCGATCGCGCTTCGACCCGCACACACCCGCACCTTGCCGATACAGGTACTCGCTCTATTGCTGACGACCGGGATGCTGGTATCGGCCGGCGTCGCTGTCGCTGCCGTCCGCCTGGGTGATGATCAGCGAAATATAGAGCATACGACAGCATCCCGGACGGAGTCTGCGGCTGTACCGGACCGGCTCGGCGCGGAGCGCTACCGGATACCGATTCCGATAGCGCCCAACTATTTCGGCGAAACGGCTGCCGATGACGTGGTGCCCGCGGGCGCGGGATTCGTCATCGCCTCGGCGCAGGGTTTGACGGCCTACGACGGTTCGACCGGCCTGCCCCGATGGCACTACCTGCGACGGAACGTCGAACGCGACGGCCGGTTCGGCCCGGCCTACATACCGCGAACACTGCGGCCGCTCGACAACGGAGCGATAGTCCTCGCGCTGTGGGATCAGTTGGGCTGGATCGCCTTCGACGCCTCGACCGGGGATACCCTCTGGCAGGGTTCGGATTTCACCCGCGACACTGTGCCCGGAGTGTCGTGGGAGTTCCCCGGCAGCGAGCTCCGGACCGATTCCGAGGCCTTGATCCTGGTGAGCGACAACCGGATCGCGGGGTACGACTCGCGCAGCGGGCTTCGGCTGTGGTCAACGGATACGACCACTCCGGACTGTAAACCGTCCAAGTCCGACGTCGCCGCCACCGAAACTGTGGTGTATCAGATCTCCCGCTGCACGAATCACAGCGAATTCTGGTTCACCTCGACAGTCCGGGACGCCCGAACGGGTGTAGTGATCGGGACACGCGAAGTCGGCAGGAGCGCAGAGACGAACGCGCCGGAGTCGGTGGCGTCTATCAAACGGTTCGGCGGTGTCCTCGTCATATGGTGGCTCGAAATGAACGACACACACCAAATCGTCTTCGCGATGCCCCAGCAATTCGCCACCACACCGGTCACCGACGAGAAAGACTATATGCCCATCGGCGGCGACCAAGCCGGCACCGAGGCGCTGGTCGACAAATCGACCCACACCGATGATGGCTACAACCACGATCGTCTCCCCGTCCTCGAACTCCCCGAGGGCGCCGAAAAATACACTTTGACCGGGCCTGAGCCGGATTACGACAGCCCGCTGCTGTTCCTATCGGCGGAAATCGTCGCCGTATTCCGCTACGGCAGCACCAAGAGCAATCCCCGATCCAGCCTGCAGTCCTGGAGCCGCGACAATGGCGGACCGGCAACGGACCGGCCGATCGCCTCCGATAACCACACGTGTGACTTCACGCGGCTTATGGCCGCGCCCGGCGCGATACTGGCACTGTGCGTAGAGGATCAGTCCGCGGAGCTGGTGGGTTTCGGCTCGGTGGGGTGATCGCCCGGACCGCGCGCCATTCAGGCGGCAGTGAATCTCGCGAGTGGCGTGCTCGATGGGCCCGGCGGGGCGATCGCAGGGGCCACAGCCGGATTCAGGGTTGAGCGAGCTGTCGGGTCAGGTTCTCGATGAGCTCATCGGGGCTGCCGGTGGTGGAGTAGCCGGCGGCGTAGCGGTGGCCGCCGCCGCCCAAAGCTCCTGCGACGCAGGCGACGTCGACTCCCGGTGAGCCGTCGGCACTGTCGTGCGAGCGGAGGGAGACCGTCCACTGTCCGGAGGTGCTGCGGGTTTCCTTGAAGACGGCCGCCACCTGGGCCTCGGAGGTGGTGCGGATGAGGTCGATAATGCTCTCGACCTCCTCCGAACGCACGCCGACGGTGTCCTCGCGGCGGACGAAGACGTAGACCAGGCCCGCACCGTTCGCGGCCTCGCGATCCAGCTCCGCCGACGCGAGCACCCGCGACAGCATGGGCAGCCAGGCGAAGGGGTGGGTGTCCATGAGGGTCCGGGTGATCCCGGCGCCGTCGATGCCGGTGGCCAGCAAGCGCTCCGCGAGCGCGTGCGAGCCGGGCCGGGCCCATTTGAACGAGCCGGTATCGGTGACCAGTCCGGCGTAGAGACAGTGCGCCACGTCGCGGTCGATGGGTTCACCCCAGGCGTCCAGCACCCGGGCGACCAAACCTGCTGTGGATTCGGCGTTTTCGTCGATGACGTTCACCATGCCGAAGCGGGTGTTCGAGCGGTGATGATCGAGTACGAGACTGACGCGGGCGCCGCCGAGACGGTCCGCGAGCGCGCCCAGCCGACCGGCACTGCCGCAGTCCACCGCGACCAGCACATCCACCTCACGCGCGACCTGCTTCGCCGGCACCAGCAGTTCGGTGCCGGGCAGCCCGCGCATGGATACCGGCAGCTCCGACGGCTCGGCGAAGGACACCTGCACCGGCACGCCCCGCCGTCGCAGCACCTGCGCCAGAGCCAGCCCGCTGCCTATGGTGTCGGCATCGGGCTGGACATGGCTCAGCACCGTGACCGATCGGGCGGTGTCGAGTATCGACACCGCCGCGGCCAGATCGACCGGTTCAGTCACCGGCGGTCTCCTCCCCCGCAGAAGATCCGCAGGTCAGTCTTCGTCTTTATCGTCGTCGACCTTGTACGGGTCGGCGTCGCCGGCGTGGGTCGCATTGACCGCGACCTGTGCGACACGAGCGTCGGCGTCGCGGGCCCGGGCCAGCAACTCCTCCATCTCCTTCGCGACGGTGGGCACGGTATCGAGCTTGAACGCCAGAGACGGCGTGAACTTCACGCCGGTACCCGCGCCGACCTTGGAACGGAGAATGCCCTTGGCCTTCTCCAGTCCGGCCGACGCCTCGGTGTAATCGGGCTCGGTGTCGAGCGTTTCGCCCATCACCGTATAAAAGATGGTGGCCTCTCGCAGATCACCGGTCACCTTGCAATCGGTGACGGTGACGAACCGCAGTCGCGGATCCTTGATCTCGTACTCGATCGCGGTGGCCACGATCGAGGAGATCCGCTTGGCGAGTCGGCGTGCCCTGGCTTGATCCACCATGGCTGTGCCCTCCTCACTGGTTAGATTCAGTCTTCGGGTCCGAAGACGCGGCGGCGTACCGCCAGCAACTGTAACTCCGGGCGTGCTGCCACGTGCCGTTCACACTTGTCCAGCACCTGGGTCAGGTGGTCCATTCCCACACCGACCATCGCGACGCCCAGCAACGTACGCCGGTACAGATCGTGATCGCCGCCTTCTGCGGCGCTCACACCGAACTTGATCAGCTCGGCGATGACCGGGCGGATGACGGAGCGCTTCTCCTTCAGCGAATGTACGTCGCCGAGAAGTATGTCGAACTCGAGCGCTCCCACAAACAGTTTTTCAGTCATGTAATGCGCACGCACTTACCTGGAATGGCCGACGCGCTCCACGGCGTGCGCACGAGTGCGTCGGAATCTATTGGTACACAACCCTGCCGGGACAGGATCGCTCCCGTCCCGGCAGGTCGTTGCACATACTAGTCGCGCGGCTTCTCGCGCAGCTCGTACGCCTCGACGATGTCACCTTCACGAATGTCGTTGTAGGTGAGCGTCATACCGCATTCGAAGCCCTCGCGGACCTCGGTGGCGTCATCCTTCTCGCGACGAAGCGAGGAGATGGTGACCGTCTCGGCGACAACCACGTTGTCACGCAGCAGGCGCGCCTTGGCATTGCGCTTGACCGACCCGGAGGTGACCCAGCAACCGGCGATATTGCCGACCTTGGACGAACGGAAGATCGCGCGGATTTCCGCCCGGCCCAGTTCGACCTCTTCGTAGATCGGCTTGAGCAGACCCTTGAGGGCCTTCTCGATCTCGTCGATCGCCTGGTAGATGACCGAGTAGTAGCGAATATCCACGCCTTCGCGGTTCGCCAGCTCGGTCGCCTTGCCCTCGGCCCGGACGTTGAACCCGATGATGATCGCGTTCGACGCCGACGCCAGGTTGACGTTGGTCTCGGTGACGCCACCGACACCGCGGTCGATGACGCGCAGACGCACCTCTTCGCCGACATCGATACCGAGCAGCGCCTCTTCGAGGGCCTCGACGGTACCGGAGTTGTCGCCCTTGAGGATCAGGTTCAGCTCCGAAGTCTCCTTCAGAGCGGCATCCAGATCTTCCAGGGAGATGCGCTTGCGGCTGCGTGCGGCCAGCGCATTGCGCTTACGCGCATTACGACGGTCCGCGATCTGGCGAGCGATGCGGTCTTCCTCGACAACGAGGAGGTTGTCGCCGGCGCCGGGCACCGAGGTGAAACCGATGACCTGGACGGGCCGCGACGGCAGCGCCGCCACGACGTCTTCGCCGTGCTCGTCGACCATGCGGCGCACTCGGCCGTAGGCGTCGCCCGCCACGATCGAATCACCGACGCGCAGCGTGCCGCGCTGAATGAGGACGGTGGCAACCGGGCCACGACCGCGATCGAGGTGGGCTTCGATGGCCACACCCTGCGCGTCCATGTCCGGGTTCGCCCGCAGATCCAGGGTGGCGTCCGCGGTGAGGACGACCGCCTCGAGCAGCTGCTCGATATTGGTGCCCTGCTTCGCCGAGATGTCGACGAACATGGTCTCGCCGCCGTACTCCTCGGCGACCAGACCGTATTCGGTCAGCTGCTGGCGAATCTTCTGCGGATTCGCGCCTTCCTTATCGATCTTGTTGACCGCCACCACGATCGGCACATCCGCGGCCTGCGCGTGGTTGATGGCCTCCACCGTCTGCGGCATGACGCCGTCGTCGGCCGCGACCACGAGGATCGCGATATCGGTGGCCTTCGCACCACGGGCACGCATGGCGGTGAACGCCTCGTGGCCCGGTGTATCGATGAAGGTGATCAGTCGATCGAGCTGGTTGACATGCGTCAGCACCTGGTAGGCGCCGATGTGCTGGGTGATACCGCCGGCTTCGCCCTCGCGGACGTTCGCCTGGCGGATGGTGTCCAGCAGTCGGGTCTTACCGTGGTCGACGTGGCCCATGACGGTCACGACCGGCGGACGGAACTGCAGATCGTCCTCGTCGCCCTCGTCCTCGCCGTAGGTGAGGTCGAAGTTGGCGAGCAGCTCGCGGTCCTCGTCCTCCGGGGAGACCACGTGCACGACGTAGTTCATCTCCGAACCCAGCAGCTCGAGGGTCTCCTCGTTCACCGACTGGGTCGCGGTGACCATCTCACCGAGGTTGAACAATGCCTGGACCAGCGAGGCCGGGTTGGCGTTGATCTTGTCGGCGAAGTCGGACAGCGAGGCGCCACGGGCGAGGCGGATGACCTCGCCGTTGCCGCGGGGCAGACGCACGCCGCCGACGGCCGGAGCCTGCATGCTCTCGTATTCGGCGCGCTTCGCCCGCTTCGACTTACGGCCCTTGCGGACCGCGCCACCCGGACGACCGAACGCACCCGCGGCACCGCCGCGGCCACCACCGGAACCGGGACGGCCACCGCCGCCACCGCCGGGACGCCCGCGGAAACCACCCGCTGCTGCGCCGCCACCGGCACCCGGAGCACCACCGGTACCCGGGGCGCCGCCCTGGCCACCGCGGTACGGACCACCGGCGCCGGCCGGACGACCTGCGCCGCCACCGGGGCGCGGACCACCCTGACCCGGACCACCGGGGCGACCGCCGCCGGGAGCCGGACGTGCGGCACGCGAGGGCATGGCACCCGGATTCGGGCGGGGAGGCATGGAGCCGGGGTTGGGACGCGGGCCACCGGGGCGGGGACCGCCCTGACCTGCGGCCGGACGCGGACCACCCTGACCCGGAGCCGGACGACCGCCGCCCTGGGCGCCACCCGGACGGGGGCCACCCTGACCGGGACGCGGGCTCTGGCCGGGGCCGGGGCCGGGACGCGGACCACTCTGGCCGGGGGCCGGACGAGCGCCGCCCTGACCCTGAGCCTGGCCCGGAGCCGGACGCGGCGCGGGACGCTCGGGAGCGGAGGAGAAGGGATTGTTGCCGACGCGCGGGGCCTTCGGACCCGGCTTCGGACCGGCCGGACGCGGAGCCGCGCTCGGTGCCGGAGTGGCAGCCTGCGCAGCCGCGGGACGCGCCTCGGCGGCAGGAGCCGGCTGGGCCGGACGCGGTGCGCCCGGAGTCGGGCGCTGACCCTGCTGCTGCGGTGCGGCAGCCGCGGCCGGAGCCTCGGAAGCTGCTGCGGGAGCAGGGGTTTCACGCACGGCCGGCTTGGGAGCCGGAGCCGGTGCGGCCGGACGGGGCGCACCGGGACGCGGTCCCGACGCCTCGGCATTGGCCGCCGGGGCGACCTGCTCGGATGCGGCCGGAGCCTTGGGCGCTGCCGGAGCCGGGGCTGCCGGGGCCGGAGCGGACGGACGGGGCGCACCGGGACGAGGTCCCGAGGATGCGCCGGGGGCCGGCTTCGCAGCCGGACGCGGGGCCTGGTCGCCGGGCTTACCGGCGGCCGGCTTTGCGGAACCGTTCGCCGGGGTGCTCTTCGGGGCGACGGACTCCCGCAGGCGACGTGCGACGGGTGCTTCCACCGTCGACGACGCGGACTTCACAAACTCGCCCTGCTCCTTGAGCCTTGCGAGTAGTTCCTTGCTCGTGACACCGAGTTCTTTAGCCAACTCGTGCACGCGGGCCTTGCCTGCCACTGCTCTCCTCACTGAGAGGTCGAGCGCGACAACCCTTTTGGGAAGGGAGGCCCGCACGACCCCAGATTAATTCCGATGGTCGATCATCGTTGGTGCTTCACGGTGTGCTCATGAGTGCTCGTGCCTGTTCTCTACGTAATGCTCCAGGGCTGAGATATCCAGATGTCCGGACACTCGTAGTGCTCTGCCGAATGCTCGGCGCCGAACTGCTTGGCTCAGACAAAGCGAAGAGGGGTGCAACCAGGCACCCCTTCCGGGCAGTCTACGCCTCGGATCGGGAACAACCACAGTCTCCTGCGCCACGACCCGCAATAGTTCAGCGGCTAGCACTTGTTTCCGGCATCCGATGCAGGTCCGCACAGGTGCTGATCTTGATTGCACCCGCCGGACGCACAAAGCAGCCGGAGACTCGCGCTGAGCCTTCTTCCACTCTACCGCTGACATGTCCCGATCTCCGCATCCGTACCCCTGGGAAGTTACCAAGCTGTCATCCGCGGGGTCTGTTTCACAAATCTCGGGACCTACCGGGGCCGATTCGTGCTACAAGATCAACCCCGGTGTGGCGCCCGTGGGTCAGCTCCGGTGCGCTTCGGAACGCACCGACCCCGCCACATCGGGTGCCGCGTCGCTGCGAATGTCGATACGCCAGCCGGTGAGACGTGCTGCGAGGCGGGCATTCTGGCCCTCCTTGCCGATCGCCAGCGAAAGCTGGAAGTCCGGCACCACAACCCGCGCCGCGCGGGCGTCGGGATCGACAATCGTGACGGAGACAACCTTCGACGGGGAGAGCGCATTCCCGACGAAGGTGGCCGGATCCTCGGCGTAGTCGATGATGTCGATCTTCTCGCCGGCCAGCTCGCTCATGACATTGCGCACGCGCTGACCCATCGGGCCGATGCAGGCGCCCTTGGCGTTCACGCCGGAGACGGTGGAGCGGACCGCGATCTTGGAGCGGTGCCCGGCCTCGCGGGCCACGGCCACGATCTCGACCGAACCGTCCGCGATCTCCGGCACCTCGAGCGCGAACAGGCGGCGCACCAGATTCGGGTGGGTCCGCGAGAGGGTGATCTGCGGGCCGCGGGGACCACGCGAGACGCCGACCACGTAGCACTTGATGCGATCGCCGTGCTCATAGGTTTCGCCCGGCACCTGCTCGGCGGGCGGGATGACACCCTCCGTGCCGTTCGCCTCGCTGCCGATGCGCACCACGATGGTGCCGCGCGCGTTCATGCGGGCGTCGCGCTGGATCACTCCGCCGACAATGTCACCCTCATGGGTGGCGAAGTCGCCGAAGGACTTCTCGTTCTCGGCATCACGCAGCCGCTGCAGCACCACCTGGCGGGCGGTGGTGGCGGCGATGCGGCCGAAACCCTCTGGGGTGTCGTCCCATTCGGAGATGACATTGCTGTCGGCGTCGACCTCGCGGGCCATCACCCGTACGACACCGGTCTTCTGGTTGATGTCGATGCGGGCGTTGGCCTCGTGGCCGTCGGTGTGCCGATAAGCGGTGAGCAACGCGGACTCGATCGCGGAGATCACGGTCTCCATCGAGATCCCCTTGTCGGCGACAATCGCGCGCAGGGCTTCGATTTCGATGTTCATTCCACGATCCCTTCGGTCGGTGAATCGGATACTGCTTCGTCTTCGTCTTCAGGTGCTTCGTCGTCCGGCGCTTCGTCTGCCGCGCCCTCGTCCAGGGGCACCTCCTGCGCACCCGGCCGCGGACGACCCGGTGCGACTCCCCCGGCTAGCTCGAGTTCGGCGATGCCCGGCGGAGAGAATTCCACCTGCACCACGGCGAACTCGATTCCGGCCAGCGGCACCGTCACCCGGTGTGGCTTCCGCTTGCCGCCGAGGACCAGTGCCACCTCGGTCTCGGTGGCGGCGCCCACGCGAGCCTCGAAGCGGGCCTTGCCCTTCTCCTCCGGAGATTCGACGCCCGGGCGGAGCGTGACCTTCACCTTGCGGCCGCGGGCGCGCCGCCAGTGGCGTAGCTCGGTGAGGGGTCGATCGATACCGGGGGTGGTGACCTCCAGCAGATAGGGGGTCTCGCCGAAGTCGCCCGCCTCGTCGAGCGCCGCGGAAACTTCCGAGCTCAGCTCTGCGACGGCGTTCAGTGGGGCGGCCTCGTCACTGTCGACTGTCACCTTCACCTTGGCATGCGCGGTACCGGCGGCCGAAATCGAAACGCCCTCGAGGTCGAATCCCCGGCGTTCGACGAGTCCAGCAACGAGCTGGCTCACCCTTTCCTCGGTCGGCATCGGCATCTGGGGCGGCTCCTGGTTCAGTTGTCACGGGTTGCGATTGTGTGGTGCGGCTGTGCGGTGCGGCGGTGGTGCTGTCCAGAGTTCGGCGAATTAGCGCACCGAAGGTCTAGCGTAACGCGCGGAAAGAGTGTAAAGGACCAGCCGATGGTCGCTACTTCGGCATGGTCGGCGCTACCGGAACGGCGGCGTGTCCAGTGCCGACGCGCCCATTCCGGTGGCATATCGATCGAGATCACAGCCTATCGGACGGCCCTGACGCGGCGGGCACGCTCCGGCGGCTGGCACCATGTACCCGTGCCCCGCAGTCAGAGCCGCCGAACAGGCGGCGTTCCGCTCACGCCCGAGCCCTCCGTTCGCACCGTGGACCGCCGTGCCGTACTGCGCCTGGCCGGTGGCGGCGTCTTCGCCGTCGCGGCCGTCGGCACGCTGACCGCCTGCGCCAAGGACGACACCCCCGAGCCTCCGGATCCGCTGCTGGCACAGGAACTGTCGGCCCGCACCGATGCCGCCGTCGCGAGCGCGGCCATTGCCGTCAACCCCACGCAGGCCGGGGCACTGCAGACGATCGCCACCCAGCGCGGCGCGCACGCCGATGCGCTGCGCACCGAAATCGACCGCGCCATAGGCGTTTACGGTGACGGCACCACGCCCAGCCGCCGGGTCGCGCCGGTCACCCCCACCGTCGCGGTGCCGCCGCCGTCGGTGAATCAGCTGCGCACCAACCTGACTCAGGCCCAGCGCGCCGCCGCCGACCTGGCGGTCACGCTCACCGGCTATCGCGCCGGCCTGCTCGGTTCGATCAGCGCCGCCTGCGCCACCCACGCGGGGGTCCTGCTCGCATGACCACATCTGATCAGCAGGCGCTCACCGATGCGTTGAGCGCCGAGTACGCCGCCGTCTACGCGTACGGCATCATTGCCGCCTTCGCCAATCACGACCGCGACAAACTCGTCGCCGAATCCACTGCGGCGCACCGGGCCCGGCGGGATGCGACCGTCGACACCCTGAAGTCGCTCGGTGCGAACGCCCCGGCGCCCGCGGCCGCCTATACGACGCCGTTCGTGGTCGACGACCCGATTCCGGCCGCCAAACTCGCGGTGACCGTCGAGTCCGATACGGCGGCGGCATGGCGGTCCGCGGTGGAGCGGGCCGACACCCCCGAGATCCGGCACATCGCTCTCGACGCTCTTACCGAAACCGCTGTGCGACTGGCCACCTGGCAGTCCATCCTCGGCGCCAACCCGATCACGGTCGCCTTTCCGGGCCAGCCCTGACAATTCTTCTCGATTCGCTCGGTCCGAACTCGTCGGTGAATACCGGTAAGGTCGGACCGACGTGGCCAGGTGCATTATCCCTGCCGCGCAATCAATTCCGATGTGAGTCGAGGAGAGACTGTGGCGGTCGATACTGCCCGGGAAGAAAAAGCACTGCGTGCGCTGACGAATCGCCTGGTAGACGACTATGGCGAGGCGCATTCGAAGGAACGTGTCGAGGCCGTGGTGGGTACGGTGCGGCGGCGGTTCGACGGGCATTCGGTGCGGGATTTCGTTCCCATTCTGATCGAGCGAATTGCGCGGCGGGAGTTGGATCCGGCCGCGGCGGAACCCGATATCGAACAATCGGTTTCAGCGAATACGACAGCAATTCCATTGGGTGACAATTCGAATTCGGCCGGTAGTCATCTGTTCGACACCTTGGACCGATGGGGTTCGGCCGCGCGGGGTTTGGGCGGACGGTCGGCTGCCCTACCGCGCCGGACCGTGCTGATCGGCGTGGGCGCCGTGCTGGCGGTGATCGCGGTGGTGGCTGTTGTCGCTGTGCAGCAGCCGGATTCGGGGCCGGTGAGCACCGGACCGGTGCCGTTGACGACCGTGCACGGTGTGGTCGGCTCGGAGAAGATGGCGTTCTTCGACGATCCGCAGGTCGCGCAGGCGCTGGCCAAGCACGGATTGCAGGTGCAGGTCGATCCGGCGGGATCGCGGCAGATCTCCACCTCGGTGGATCTGGCCAAGTACGACTTCGCCTTTCCGTCGAGTGCGGCGGCCGCCGAGCGCATCCAGCGCGAGCGCGGAGTGAGCGGCAAGTACACGCCGTTCGCCTCCCCCATGGTCATCGCGACCTTCAAGCCGATCGCGGACCTGCTGACCCAGGCAGGCATCGTAGCGCCCGGCGCGACAACAACATTCGACGTCGAGAAGTACCTCGCCCTGGCCGAGCAGGGCACGCAGTGGGATCAGCTGGCGGGTAATACCGTCTATCCGGTCCGCAAGAATGTGCTGGTGTCCACCACCGATCCGCGGACGTCCAACTCCGCCGCGATGTACCTGGCGGTGACCGCCTACGTGGCCAATGACAACACCATCGTTCGCGGGACCAAGGCCGAAGACTATGCGGTGTCCCGCATTTCGCGCCTTTTCACCCGTCAGGGCTACACCGAGTCCAGCAGTGACGGACCGTTCAAGGATTACCTCGCCAATGGCATGGGCCCGGTGCCGATGGCCTGGGTCTACGAAGCCCAGTACGTGGACGCCGCCGTGCACGGGCAGTTGAAGCCCGACATGGTGCTGATGTACCCGAAGCCGACCGTGCTGTCCCAGCACACGGTGGTGCCGCTGAACGACAAGGGCGATCGGATCGGCAAGCTGCTGACCACCGATCCGGAGCTGCAACGGCTCGCAGCCGAACACGGCTTCCGGCCCAACGATCCGAGCCTGTTCACGAAAGTCACCGCCGAGCACCAGGTTCCGGTGGACACGAACCTCGTCAATGTGGTCGATCCACCGGATTACGACACCCTCGAGCATCTGCTCGACGATGTCGCCAGGGCCTACAACTGAGTGACAACATCTGGTCGAAAAAGCGAAGCCGCGCATCACCGAATGTGATGCGCGGCTTGCTGTTTCGCTATCGGCAGGTCAGCCGCGCACCCTGGCGACGATGGACGCCACGGCCGATTCGGCCGGGAGCTCATCGCTGGTGCCGGCGAAGCGGTCGCGCAGCTCGAGCTTGCCCTCGGCCCAGCCGCGGCCGATGACGACCACCAGCGGCATGCCGAGCAGTTCGGCATCCTTGAACTTGACGCCCGGGGAGGCCTTGCGGTCGTCGAAGAGCACCTCGAGACCCTGCGAGTTCAGTTCCGCCACAATCTGTTCCGCACCCTCGCGCGCGCCGTCGTCCTTATTGGCGATGACCACGTGCACGTCGTACGGCGCGACCTCGCGGGGCCAGCGCAGGCCCTTCTCGTCGTGCATCTGCTCGGCGATGACGGCCATCATGCGGGAGACGCCGACGCCGTAGGAGCCCATGGTCAGGCGCACCGGCTTACCGTTCTCGCCGAGCACGTCGACCTCGAAGGAGTCGGTGTACTTCTGGCCGAGCTGGAAGATGTGGCCGATCTCGATACCGCGCGCGGCCTCCAGGACGCCACGGCCGTCGGGCGAGGGATCGCCGTCCCGGACCTCGGCGGCCTCGATGGTGCCGTCGGCGACGAAGTCGCGCCCGGCGACCAGGTTCACGTAGTGCTTGCCCGGCTCGTCCGCACCGGTGATCCAGGCGGTTCCGGAGACCACGCGCGGGTCGAGCAGGTAGCGAACGCCATTGGCCAGCAGCGCCTTCGGGCCGATGTAACCCTTCACCAGGAAGGGATTGGCCTTGAAGTCGGCATCGCCGAGCAGCTCCACCTCGGCGGGTTCGACCGAAGCCTCGAGCCGCTTCTCGTCGACCTCGCGGTCGCCCGGAATGCCGACGCCGAGGATCTCGGTCTTGCCGTCCGGGTAGCGCAGCTTGACGATCACGTTCTTCAGCGTGTCCGCGGCGGTGACGGGGCGGCCCAGCTGCTCGGCGATGCCCGCACTGTTCGCCCACTCCACCAGCGACGCGATGGTCGGGGTGCCGGGGGTCTCGTGCGCCACGGCCTCGGCCTGGCCTTCGAGCGGGATCTCCGGGGGTGCGGCGGTAATCACTGCCTCGACGTTTGCGGCATAACCGGATTCGCGGCAGATCACGTAGGTGTCCTCGCCGACGGGGCTGTCGGCCAGGAACTCCTCGGAGGCGGATCCGCCCATGGCGCCGGAGGTGGCGGCCACGATCACATACGACACGCCCAAGCGCTCGAAGATCTTCTGGTACGCCTCGCGGTGCGCGCTGTAGCTCTTCTTGAGCCCGTCCTCATCGAGGTCGAAGGAGTACGAATCCTTCATGATGAATTCGCGGCCGCGCAGGATGCCGGCGCGCGGACGCGCCTCATCGCGGTACTTGGTCTGGATCTGGTACAGGGTGACCGGCAGGTCCTTGTACGAGTTGTATTCGCCCTTCACGGTGAGCGCGAAAAGCTCCTCGTGGGTGGGGCCGAGCAGGTAGTCCTGCCCCTTGCGGTCCTTGAGCCGGAACAGGCCGTCGCCGTATTCGGTCCACCGGTTGGTGGTCTCGTACGGTTCGCGCGGCAGCAGCGCCGGCAGCGAAATCTCCTGGGCGCCGATGGCGTCCATTTCCTCCCGGACGACATTCTCGATCTTGCGCAGTGTGCGCAGGCCGAGCGGCAGCCACGAGTAGATGCCGGGCGCGATGCGGCGCACGTATCCGGCGCGGACCAGCAACCTGTGGCTGGGCACCTCGGCATCGGCGGGATCGTCGCGCAGGGTGCGCAGGAAGAGGTGGGAGAGGCGGGTGATCACGGCTCCACAGACTAGCCGCTGCTGAGCCGATGCTCACAAGGCATTACCGTGTTCGCCTGTGCTGGTGCTGCTGCCTCCCTCAGAAACCAAGTCCGACGGTGGCTCGGGCCGTCCACTGGACCTGGATGCCCTTGCGATGCCGCAGCTCACAGCGGTCCGCGACAAGCTTGTCACCGAGTTGATCCAACTGGCCGCCGACCCGGAGGCCTCGCGGTCCGCGCTGGCTCTGGGCAAGGGGGCTGACGCGGAGATCGCGCGCAATGCCGCGCTGCGCACCTCGCCGACCCGGGCGGCGCTGGACCGGTACACCGGCGTGCTCTACGACGCGCTCGATGCCGCGTGCTTCACCACGGCGCAGCGCACCAAGGCCAATGCGCGGCTGGCCATCGGGTCGGCGCTGTTCGGTGTGGTGCGGGCGGGCGATCCGATTCCGGCGTACCGGCTTTCGGGTGGTTCCAAGCTGCCCGGGATGCCGACGCTGCAATCGGTGTGGAAGCAGGTGCTGCCGGAGGCGCTGCGCGAGGAGACCGACGGGCAGCTGATCGTCGATCTGCGTTCGGGCACCTACCAGAATCTGGGCCGCATCCCCGGTGCGATCACCGCCGCCGTGCTCACCGAGCGTCCCGACGGCAGCCGAACGGTCGTGAGTCACTTCAATAAACATCACAAGGGCCTGCTGGCCCGTGCGCTGGTCCTCGCCCGTTCCGAGCCGACCGATATCAACGGCCTGGCGCGGGTTGCCGAGAAGTTCGGCCTGCGCATCGAAATCGCTTCGCCGACCGAACTTCTCGTACTCACCTAGCCGAATTTCACTGCGTGCGCTGATAACTCCGGAAGGCGGAGACGGCCCACCAGAACGCGAGCGCGGCCAGCGCCAGCAGGTAGCCCAGGTGTGCGGCCACGAATCCCGCGTCGGCCGTGCCCGCGAGTCCGCTGCGGCCGATATCGACGGCCCAGGACACCGGGTTGAACTTCGAAATGCCCTGCACCCAACCGGGCATGAGGGCGGTGGCCATCATGCCCGAGGACAGGAAGGTCGCGGGCAGAATGATCAGCTGCGACATTCCGATGAGGGCGATCTGGCTGCGCGCGGTCAGTGCGAGCGCAACCGATCCGGCGCAGAAGATCGCCGCCAGCAGGGTGGCTGCGGCGAGCGCGAGCACCATTCCGGTCAGGCCGCCGGGATACCGTGCGCCACCGAGGAATCCGATGCCGAGCACCAGCGCCGATTGCACGAGGCCGATGACGAGCTGGACGGCGAGCTGGCCCGCGATCACCGCGGTGCGCGAAATCGGCGCGGTCAGCAGCTGATTCATCACACCGTTGTCGATGTCCTCGATATAGGACGTGCCCGCCCACACACCCGAGTAGAGCACGGTCATCATGAGGACGCCCGGCGCCAGGAAGGTGATGTAGTTCGCCGAGCCGAATCCCGGAATGCTGCCGACCGATTTGAAGACCTGGCCGAACAGGAGAATCCAGACGATGGGCTGCAGCAGTGCGGCGGCCACGCCCCAGGATTCACGCAGGGTATTGAGCGACCAGCGGCGGAAGATCTGACCGGCGACGACCAGCCAGCCGACAGAACGGGTTTCGTAGGCATCCACGGTGGTCATGCGGCCACCTCCACCCGGGTGCCGTCGGTCGCGCCGGACCGGTACGAGCGGCCCGCGTAGTGCAGGTAGACATCGTCGAGCGTCGGACGCGATACCGACACCGCCCCGAAACGGATGGCGGCGGAGTCGAATTCGGAGATCACCCGGCCCACGACGGTGGACGGATCATCGGCCCGGGCGATCATGCGGCCATTGGGCCCGTGCGTCTCGACCACGATATCGCGCAGTGCCGGAATCGATTCGCCCACAGCTCGTACCGCCGCGATATCGGGTTCGATGAGCTCCACGGTCAAGGTATCGCCATCGAGTGTCGACTTCAGTTGCGCCGGTGTGCCTTCGATGACGGCGCGGCCGTGGTCGATGATGACCAGGCGGTCACACAGCTCATCGGCCTCCTCCAGATAGTGCGTGGTCAGCACCACGGTGAGTGCCGCCTCGGTGGCCAATCGCCGTATCTCGGACCACATTTCGGCGCGCGCCTGTGGGTCCAGTCCGGTGGTGGGCTCATCGAGGAACAGCACCGACGGCGTGTGCACCAGCCCCACGGCGACGTCCAGCTTGCGCCGCATGCCGCCGGAAAGCTTGGCCACCTTACGATCCCGCGCCTCGGTGAGCTGGAACTGTTCGAGCAGACCGGCGGCGCGCCCGAGGGCGTCGCGCCGGGAGATCCCGTGCAGCCGGGCGGCCATGACGAGATTCTCGAAGGGCGTCTGCCGCGGGTCCGCGCCCGAGCCCTGCGAGACATAGCCGATGCGATGGCGGATGGCGTCCGCATCGGTGCGGACATCGAATCCGGCCACCCGCGCGGTGCCCGAGGTGGCGCGGGCGAGGGTGGTGCAGATTTTGGTGGTGGTGGATTTGCCCGCGCCATTGGGCCCGAGCATGCCGTAGACGGTGCCTGCGGCAATGGCGAAGTTCAGGCCGTCCAGCGCCCGGATTTCCGGGGTGCGCCGGCCGCCCGGATAGATCTTGACGAGGTCGCTGACCTCGACTGCGGGCATGGCTGTAGACGGTGGGTGGGAGGTAAAAGACATGGTTCGGTCCTCAGGGTTCGGGATTCGAACGACCGCGAGACCGACAGATATGCTGTGAGTGCAGTTCGAGCATCAGCGGTCTGTGCCGCCGATCGTTCGGATCCGGCGACGGCTCGGGTGTTAGCGCACCCGGGCCGTTGTCGTGGATCGGGATGGTCGATCACGTGGGTGGTGTCGGTAACCCCCATTCCTTCATGAGCTTGTCGCTCTCCTCCGGCGGTATCCGGCCGCCCGGAAACCTTTGCGACAGTTCGTACATCTGCCGCCAGCCTGCGATCCCGCCCAGCTCGCCCGCCTGGATGCGGGCCACCAGGCCGGCCGTGAATTCCCGGTCCGCCTCCAGCATCCGGAGCTCGTAGAGTCCCTCGACAATGAGCAGTTCGGGAAGCCAGCTCTCGGTGGCGATCTTGCTGTCATTGATCGCGGCAATCCGTTTGTCCAGCACGGCAATTCGGCGATTCAGCAGATCGGCGGCCTCATCCGGGCCAAGCACCGGCAGAAACGACAGCGCCGCCATGAACCGCGGATATTCCTTCTCGGCCTCGGACACCCACTCGCGCAACCAGTCCCGCATTTCGGCAATGCCGTCATCGGTGATCCGGTACACGGTGCGCGCAGGCCGATTCCCCTCCTGCTCGGCCCCGACAACCTCGATGAACCCTTGCTGCAGTAGCGATTCCACCACGGCATACAGCGCACCGTAATTGATCCGCACACTGTCGTCCTTGCCGCGCTGCTTCAACGTCTGCGACATCTGATACGGATGCATGGGCCGCTCCCACAGCTGCACCAGCACCGCCAGCGACAACGGATTGACACGCCGAAACGCCCGTTTCCCAGCCATGCCCACCTCCGCATACTCTGACCAGAGTATTAATTACTCTCACCAGAGTATCCCCGCGGAAACGGCTCAGCAAGAGGCGAACCGGAGCGAAACCGCACAGCGAATCAGGCGGTAGCGGCGGACGTCACGACGCCGAGGCGGGTGGATGCACACCTGCACGGAGTCCGGTCCGCCGGAGAAAGGTGAGCGGCGCCGTCCAGGTAGGGCCGGACGGCGCCGCTCATCGGCTGCTTACTGCCCCGCGGGATGACCGGGGAGTACGCAGACGGCATCGAGGCCGAGGACGTGGTTGAGCCGGCCGAAGGCGAGCCAGGAGCCCAGGCACATGGACAGTTCCACCACTTCGGCCTGGGAGTAGGCCGCGAACATGCGGGTCCAGAATTCGTCGTCGAGATTGTGGTGGTCGAGGGCGTAGCGCTCGGCGTATTCGGCGGCCAGGCGGGTGCGGTCGTCGAAGGATTCGGTGGTGCGCCAGTCCGTGACATCTTGTTCGAAGGACTCGTCGACCTTTTCGCCATTGCGGTCGGTGCGCCAGTCCAGGCAGAACAGGCAGCCGTTGATCTGCGCGATACGCAGGCGGGCGGCCTCGAATTCGCGCAGTCCGAGCGTGGTGTGGGAGTAGACGGCAAGGGAGAACGCGGCGGCAGCGGTGCCGATGCCGGGCACCATTTCCCCCCAGACGTAGCCGATGGGGTCCTTGCCTTCGGGAATGTCGATGATCACGGCTGGTTCCTTCCGAGAGTGCCGGGTCGCAGGGGGATGTCGAGGGCGTCGTAGAGGCCGGGTTCGGCGGCCACGAGCCAGTCGATGGCGCCGACCAATCTGCCTACGGCGGTGGCGTTTCCGCCCGCGGAGTGATTGCCGTCCTCATCGGTGGCCTGGATGGTGACCTCGATGTGCGGGCGGCCCTCGATGATCACGCGATGCGCGCCGGCGCCGCTGTGCGGCAGCGGCCAATCAGTGGCACAGGAGGAGTGGATGCGGGTGATGTGCTCGATGACGATGCGCGGGCGGCCGTCGACAATGCCCTGCACTTCGAAGCGGATCGCGCCCTGGGTGCCCGCCTCGAACTCGCCCATGAGCTCGGTGCTGACGGTGGCTTCGAGCGGGCGGCGCTCGACCACCTCACGAATCTCCTCGACCGCGACGCCGAGCCCGCGCGCGATGAGCCGAATCTGCCCGCCCCACACCATGGTCGGCACCGAGGCCATGAGCATGGGCGGGTCGTAGTCCATGGGCTGGCCCATGCCGACCAGATAGCGCACCGAATCGGGTTGGTCGTAGGTGGTGTAGTCGAAGATCTCCTGGCAGCGCACCACATCCACGGTGCTGCCGAGCCCGCTCACGAGCAGCGGCAGCACATCGTTGCCCCAGCCCGGATCGACGCCGGAGACGAACAGTGAGCCGCCGCCCTCGGCGATCGCGGCGAGCACCGGTTCACGGAGCTCGGCCGGGGCATTGCGCTGGTCGTAGAGGGCGTACAGCGCGGGTGTCACCACCACCGCGCCCGCCCGCAGCGCGCGCAGGATGTCGGCGAGGGCGTCGTCGGGCCGGATATCGCCCGAGGCCGCGTACACCACGGCGCCCGGTCCCGAGGCGAGCGCGGCGGCGATATCGCCGGTCGCCGCCACGCCCAGTTCGGTGTCGAGCCCGGCGAGGTCGCCCGCATCGCGGCCCACCTTCGCCGGATTGTGCACGAGCACGCCGGTCAATTTCAGCGCCGGATGCGCGGCCACCGCGCGGATGGCGGCACGGCCGACATTGCCGGTGCCCCAGACCAGGGTGGGAATCATTTCGGGAGGGTAGCAAATGCTTGGTTGGTCGTGGTCCAATTCACTATGGATTTGAACGCAGTCGAGGAGATTCGCACCCTCAAGTACCGCTATCTGCGGACGCTGGACCTCAAGCAGTGGAAGGATTTCGGCGAGACGCTCAGCACCGATGTGATCGGTTCCTACGGTTCGCCCTCGGGCGGAATGCCGCTCGAATTCGCAGGTCGGGACCAGATTGTCGACTATATGCAGGGCGCGCTGAGCGGGAACATCATCACCGTGCACGTGGCCAATCACCCGGAGATCGAGGTCGACGGTGATACCGCCACCGGCAGTTGGTGTTTGGAGGACACGGTCATAGTCCCCGACTATCAATTGCTGATCCGCGGGGCCGCGTACTACAACGACACCTACCGCCGCGAGGACGGCATCTGGCGGATCACGAGCACCGGTTATGTGCGCATCTACGAGTCCAAGGTGTCCACCGCGGGCCTGCCCGGGTACGAGATCACCGCCAATCGGTGGGCCGGAAACTGATCTTCCCGGACGGGAAAAGCACTGAGCGCCTTACCCTCTGCGTGTTCACCTAGCGGTTAACGCCTGTCGGTGCCGCACACGATAGTGGTGCGCACGGCCGAATTCGTTCGGCCGGCAGCACTATCGGTTCGACACACAGCTAGGAACACTCATGCGCAAGATCCTTCTCGGTACCGCCGGTATCGCGTTCGCCGCTCTCGCCACCGTCCTGCCCGCCGCACCGGCGTCGGCCTCCGCCAACTGGGGCGCCATCGCCGTCTCCGGTGATGGCGATCTGGGCTGGGCCTGGAATTACGACTCCGAGTCCGCCGCCAGCCAGGCCGCCGAGGCCAAGTGCGGTTACAGCGACTGCTCGACCGTCGCCTCCTTCACCGGCTGCGGTTCGGTCGCCTACTCGGCGAGCATGAACAAGTACACCGGCGGTTACGGCTCCACGCCGGCGGAGGCCGAGAGCTCCGCGCTCTGGTACGGCGATTCCACCATCGTGCGCGCGGCCATCTGCAACGACTGATCCGCGGCCCCGCGCGACGGACCTGACACCGTTGCCGCAGGGGCCTGCCCCGGGGGAAATGAATCGGGTTGTCCGGCCCGGACAGCACCGCATCCGAGGGGATGCCGCAGTGTCCGGCCCGGCAATTCGGCCGATGGATTTCACCATCGGGCAAGAAGTTTCACCGTTCGGCGGCGTCGACCGCCTTGCGCACCGTCTCGGCATCGGCCGGGGCCGCGTCGTTCTCCCAGAAGGGAGCGGCGGCCGCGTACGGCGCACCGTAGGCGGGAGTATCGGGATGGGTTCGCCAGCTGTCGCTCGCACTGCCGATATCGACCGTGTCGTAGCCCAGTGCATTGATGAACTGTGTGGCAGCGGCTTTCGCGTCGGAATCATCGCCCGCGATCGGCAGCGCGGTCCGATCGGACGCACCGGCCGGGCGGCTCAGTACCGCCAAATGCTTGAAGTAGATGTTGTTGAACGCCTTGACAACCCGTGACCGCGGCAGATGCCGCTGCAGTAGCTCACTGCTGGTGGCCGTGCCCGCCTCCAGATCCGGGAACTCGCCGTCGCGCCCGGGGTAGTAGTTATTGGTGTCGATGACGACCTTGCCGACCAGCGGGTCCGCGGGTACGTCGCGATAGGCCTTCAACGGAACGGTCACCACCACAATGTCTCCGGCCGCGGCGGCCTCCTCGGGAGTTCCGGCGCGCGCCCGCTCCCCCAGCTCCCGCACCAGATCGGCCAGGGTCTCGGGCCCCCGGGAATTGCTCAGCACCACATCGATCCCGGCGGCGACGGCCAGTCTGGCCAGCGTCCCGCCGATATTGCCGCTTCCGATCAATCCCACGGTAGTCATGATTCGTGCCAACCCCCGCGCGTCTGCGGATGTTCCCTGGCATGGGGAGCCGCAGCGCCCCGGCCCGGTTCGCCCCTGCGGCCGCCACACTCCCGACGGCCGCAGGAACTCGCCGGATGGTCTCAGACGCGGGTGGTCACTCCGCTACTCCTATGTCCTCGTTCCAGAGTTCCGGCCGGTCGGCGATGAAGCGTTCCATCATGTCCACGCAGGCCGGATCGTCCAGCACGGTGATCGACACCCCGTGTGCGGCAAGCCATTCGTGGCCGCCGGTGAAGGTGATCGACTCGCCCACCACCACCGCGCCGATGCCGAACTGGCGGACCAGGCCGCTGCAGTACCAGCAGGGCGACAGGGTGGTCACCATGATGGTGTCGCGGTAGTCGCGGCGGCGACCGGCATTGCGGAAGGCGTCCGTCTCGGCGTGCAGGCTGGGGTCTCCGGCCTGGACGCGGCGATTGTGACCGCGGCCGAGCAGGTTCCCCTCCGAGTCGAAGAGCGCGGCGCCGATCGGAATGCCGCCCTCGGCGAGCCCGAGCTGCGCCTCGTCATAGGCGGTGACCAGCAGATCTTTTGCGGTGATCATGCCGATCATGCTGCCACCGCCGCGCGCGCGATCCGTGCACGGTTGAGCAGCAGATATGCCGCGCCGGAGATGAGGAAGCCGACGAAGAAGGTGATATCGCCGAGCTGCGGCCAGGCCTTGGCCGCGTAGCCGACGAACTTCGCCTGATTGGAGAACAGCACCACCGACAGCACCAGACCGATCAGGAAGGCCGCCACGCCACCCCAGTTGGTGTACGAGCGGTCGTAGAGCAGGTGATCGATGCGCTGGCCGCGCCGCAGGTACTCGTCGGCGAAGACGATGCCGAGCCACGGGCCGATCCAGTAGGCGACGATCAGCAGGAAGGCCTCGTAGTTGGCCGCGGCGTCGGGCAGCGCCCACCACGCGACCAGGAAGCCGACCACACCGAAGACGGCCGAGACCAGCGCCCGCTGCGTGCGCACCGGCAACTTGAAGCCCATGGTGACGAAAGCCATTGCGCCCGAATACACATTGAGCGCATTGGCCGCCACCGCGCCGACCGCGATGGCCAGCAGTGTCAGCTTCGCCAGTGCCGTCGGCAGATTCGCGGTGAACACATCGGTCGGGCTGCCCTCGGCCGTCGCGGCCACGGTCGCCGAGGCGGCGCCGACCACGGTGAGCCAGGCACAGGAGAGGAAGAGGCCGGCCGAGGCCCAGAGGCCGGTCGCGGTCCGGGAGACGGTGGACGGCAGATAGCGAGAGTAGTCCGCGGCGTAGGGATTCCAGCCCGCGCCGTAACCGAATGCGGTGCCGACGGTCAGCAGGAATCCGCCCATGCCGCCCGCGCCTCCGGCCGGCGCGGGTGCGCCCAGATCGGCCTTGCTGAAGATCACCACGGTGACAATGGCGAAGACGATCGCCAAGAGCGGGAAGGCAATTCGCTCGAAGGCCTGCACCAGATTGTGGCCGAAGAATGCGAAAGCGGTCTGCACCAGCACGATGACGAGCAAGGAGGGCAGTTTCGGCAGACCGGTCAGGGAGTTCAGCGCGAACGCGCCGCTGACGCTATTGGTGGCGAACCAGCCGACACCGCACATGATGGCCATGAATCCGGCGGGCAGCGCATTACCTAGATAGCCGAATCCCAAGCGGCCCAGCACCATTTGCGGCACCCCGTGCAGCGGGCCGCGCGCCGAGAGCAGATAGTGCGCGACCGCGCCGAGACCGAGGCCGATCACCAGACCCAGACTCGCCTGCCAGAAGTTCATCCCGTAGGCGGTCACGGCGAGGACGCCGACGAAGATCGTCGCGAACTCCATATTCGGAGACATCCACGTCCAGAACAGTTTTCGTGGCGTGCCGTGCCGGGCGCTGTCGGGAATGAAATCGTCGCCGCCGGGCTCGACGGCTATCAGCCGATCGCTGTAAGCCGCCTCGGTCCGGGTCGATGCCATAGATACAACTCCTCAAATCTCGGTCGCTTGACCTGTGAGGATTGTGCGGGCCCGATTGTTGCCTGAATATGAAACAGCGTTACCAGCGGAAATCAATATGGTGACCCAGGTCACACACCTTACAGTGAGTGCGGAAACAGGCGGGCAATCTTACGATTCGTCGGGGCGGCAATCCGCCTGTAGCGCAGCACAATCCGGCAGCCCTCAGTGTGCTGGAGAATCATCCGGCGATCTGACTTTAGTGAGATGAACCTAGGAAGTAGTGTGACGGAATGGACAACGACTTCGCCCGCGCGATGTGGCGGGTGCTCGAACCCCTGCACGCGGTGACCTATTTCGCGCCGAGCTGCACCGCCGCCAACAAGGCCGCCGGCTTCCGCGGGTACTGGATGGGCTATTTCGCCGCCCGCTCCGCACCGCTGGGCGCCGTCGGACCCGGCGTGATCGAAGCGACGTTCTACAACTTCCACCCGGCGATGATCCGGCGCGCGATTCCCGACGCGTGGACCTTCGCCACTCCCGAGATTGCCCTGACCACCCGGAGTACCGCGTCCGCAGGGGCGCTTCAGGCCCTGGTCCCCGATCTCGCCGCCGTCATCGACGAGGCCCTGCCCGCACTCCAGGCGGCCATCGCCGGAGCGCCCGCACCCGGCCGCGCGCTCTTCGCGGCCAATCGCGACCTGCCCATCCCCGCCGATCCCGTCGAGGCGCTCTGGCAGGCCGCCACCACGCTGCGCGAGCATCGCGGCGACGGTCATGTCGGGTGTCTGCTCGCCGAGGGCATCGACGGCTGTGAAGCCCATGTTCTCTTCTCCGCCGACACTGGCGCGCCGGAGCAGATGTGGCGCGACAATCGCGGCTGGACCGAAACCGATTGGGCCGCAGCCCGCGACCGCCTGCAAGCCCGCGGTCTGCTCGATGACAGCGGCATTACCGATACCGGCCGGAACCTGCGCATCCACCTCGAATCCCGCACCGACGAGCTGGCCATGACCGCCTACCGCGACATCCCCGATATCGCGGCAGCCCTCGCGGCCCTCACTCCGGCCGCGAAGGCCGTCGCCCACAGCGGTGCGGTCCCCTACCCGAACCCCATGGGCGCCAACCCGATCTGAGACTCCCCGGCCGCATGTCACCAGACGCCGGGGACCAGGCGCTTGGTGGTGGATCGATAGCTCTCGTACGGCCGCCCCATGGTCTCGACCAGGGCCTTCTCCTCGACATCGATGCGCCGCATCAGGCCGTAGGTCGGAATGATCGTCACCACGAGCAGGGAGATCCAGTTGTCCGCGGCGATGCCGAAGCCGAGAGTGATCAGCAGAACGCCGGTATAGGAGGGGTGGCGGATCCAGTGGTACGGCCCCCGGTCCACCACCGACTGATCGGCATCGACCTCGACCGTGGTGCGGAATGACTTGCCCAGCACGGCAATTGCCCACACCCGCACGATCAGGCCCAGCCACATCACCACGACGCCGATTACTTCCCAGGTCAGTTGCGGGCCGGGGAATCGCAGCGGGCTGTTCGAGGACAGCACGCCCGCGACGATGCTGGCCACCAATACCGAGGGAAACATCAGCAGGAAGATCGTGAACCTGGTTCCGCGATCCCGGGCGGTGGAACCCGTATGCCGCACTCTGTCGCGTATGCGCAGCCCTAGCTCGAGTGCCAACCATATCCAACTGGTGACGACGGCGGCGTTCACAATTGTCTCCCCTCGTTCGGAACACTGACCTGCCCATCAAGGGAAGCACCCCCCTTCGCCGATGCACATCGGGAAGTTCCCTGACGAGACCCCGATATGTGCCGGATGGCAGGGCGTGCACGATGGCCCGCGGAAGTTCTCCAGTTGCCCCGGTCCGCAGGTCTCGGATGGGTCAGGGCAGCCGATCGAGCCGGCCGTTTCCTGATCCTCGAGCGCTATGCCGATCAGCAGTCGCTCGATACCACCCGGCCGTCCCCGACCGGCTGGCAGCCGACAGCTCCGGACCCCTCGAATCCACCGTTGAGGTAGGACGAATTCGCTTGCTCAGCACCATCGATCGCATTCCCCGGGCGGTACTCGACTGATGGGGGACTACTCCCAGATGGCGGATTCCGGGTCGATACCGTAGGCCGCAGCGTTCGCGAAGATGGTGTCGCGCAACCAGACCGGGAGGCCGGGCTCGATCGCGTCGTAGTGTTTCGCGAAGCCGGGGTCTGCCACGAACATTCGGCCCAGGCAGACCTGCATCGAATGGGTGCAGTCGTAGTAGTAGCGCGTGAAGAGGGCGCGGTGGCGTTCGGCCAGTGCGTTCGCTGCTTCGGAACCGGGGAGGACGCCGTTGCGCAGTGCAGCGGCGAAATCCGCTTGCAGGGAATCGGTTTCGGTGGTCACCGCACGCCAGTCGTCCGGGCTCATTGCCGCTGCCCGCTCCGAGTACTGCGCCCACTGTGCACTCTCGCCCCAGCGCTGCTGCGCCTCGTCTATCCAGGCGGGATGCCAGTCGTCGCCGAAGATCTCGACCTGCTGTTCTGGCGTCAATTGCATTCCGGCACCGGAGGCTTCGAGCATGTGGTCGACCGCGCCGACCATCTGCTGCAGGCGGGCGATGCGGTCGACGAGCTGGGAGCGCTGACGGCGCAGGTGGGTGCGGGCGTCGAGGGCGGGATCGTCGAGGAGGCGGGCGATATCGGCGAGGGGGAATCCGAGTTCGCGGTAGACGAGTACGCGGTGGATGCGGGCGATGTCATCGGCGGAGTACAGGCGGTAGCCGGACCAGG
The DNA here is from genome assembly GCF_040611495.1 of Nocardia sp. NPDC006630. Lineage (NCBI taxonomy): Bacteria > Bacillati > Actinomycetota > Actinomycetes > Mycobacteriales > Nocardiaceae > Nocardia > Nocardia sp. NPDC006630. The sequence continues at coordinate 13,100 of NZ_JBEXOK010000013.1, read as the reverse complement.
TGCGGTCGCTCGGCTGAACCAGGCCGATGACATCCCAGTGGTGGAGCGTTCGGACGCTGATTCCGACCAGAGCGGCCGCTCGACCCACGGTGAGGGCCCCTGCGGGAGACTGGTCGCCGATTTCCACGTGCGCGGCGGAATCCCCGGCCGACTGTGCCGCCGCGTCTCTCGCCGACTGTGCCGCCGAATCTCCTGCCACAGGTGCGTCCGAATCTCCCGTCATCGGTTCAGTATCTCCGGCGTCTCGGCAATCTCCGGCACCTCGAAGCCGATGGCGCGCAGGTGATCGGCCTGCGGGCTGCGCGGGTCCAGCGGGCGAGCGGCGGTCATGACAACGCAGACGTTCTCGGGTGTGATGACGGTCAATTCGCGGGAGTTCCACGGCATCTCCCGCGGCTCAGCCGCGGACCCCGGCAGCAAACCTTCGCAGCGCGCGGCGATCTCCTCGATCTGGCTGAGCACACAGGCGAAACTCGTCCGCAGCGCGGAGGCCTCGGCGGCAGGCTCCCCCGGTACGAGCAGCACATCCTGGAATGCCCAGCGCCGCAGGTGGATCAGCCGATCGGGCACGGTGAAGATATCGATGAATCCGAGGCCGCGCGTCCAGAAATCCAGCGATGCCGCGAGATCAGCGGTCGGGACGATGACGAACATCGGCATGCCGTAATAGCCGCGAAAGGGCTCGGGAGCAACCGCGTCGAGGGCGGGCATGGGGACGGGACTGATGTATTCGCTCATGCCCCGATCGTCGAGCCTCACGCAGCGTGAGGGTCAAGCCGGCTACATCTCGCCGGGGACGGTGAGGTCGCGGATGAGCAGGGCGGTGTGCAGAGAGGTGCGGGTCTCGCCGTCGTCGAGGTCCACGTCGAGGATGCGTTCGATGCGCGAGAGGCGGTCGTAGAGGGTGGGGCGGCTGATATTGAGGCGCTTGGCCAATTCGGTCTTATTGCCTGCCAGATCCAGGAATTGGCGCAGCGTGCGGGTGAGGTCGGCTGATTGGCGGATGTCGTAGCGGAGTAGCGCGCTCAGTTCGGTTTCGGCGAAACGCTGCACTCCGGGTTCGTCGCGAATGAGGGAGAGCAGGCCGCGCAGCCGGACGTCGCCGCTGCGATAGAAGGGGCGGGGCGCGGAAGAGGCCAGGGAGAGTGCGACTTCGGCTACGTGCGCGGCCTGGGAGAGTTCACGGGCGGTGTCCAGGAGTGAATCGGATTCGGCGCCCACGCCCAGTACGGCACGGTCGACGCCCGGTACCCGGCGGATTTCGCCGAGCATGAGGGTGCAGACGGCCGTGAGAACTGTGTCGAGATCACCGGTGCGCGAGACCGCCAGCACGAGGTTCACCCGATTGCCGTGATCGGGCGCGGCCAGGGCGGTCGCCTTGGCCAGTGCCACGCCGTGCAGCGCCGCGTCGAGAATCGCGGCGGTGCGCCGCTGGTGGGCAACGGGATCGGATTCGATCGCGGCCGCCACGTCGATGGCGAGCGGGATGTAGCGCGCCCGGCGCGCGAGACCGAGGGTGGCCGCGAGCGCGAGGGCATCACGCTCATCGGTGAGACGGCCGTTGATCATGTCGTCGATGAGACCGGTCTGCGCCTGCCGGTGCAGTCCGAAGCGATCGCGCTCGACCATGCGATGCAGGGTGAGTGTTTGCGCGGCACGCTCGAGGACCATGCGGGCGCGGGCATCGGGGACTCGGCTGGAGCGCAGGATGAGCCGGCCCCAGCGCTGCATATGCGGGCCCACCGGCACCACATTCGCATCGTGGTCGGGCAGCAGGCGGGAGGTGGTCTCCCAGTGGTCGAGCAGCGTCGAGGTGGCGGTGTGGCGCGCGGTGGCGGCGAGCACCCGGTGGGTCAGATCCTCGAGCACCACGGAGGCGTCGAGCAGACCCGCCGCGGTCTTGACGATCTCGGCGAGGGACGCGCGGCGCACGCTCAGATCGGTGAAGGTCTCGTGCACGCTGTGCGCGAATTCCAGTTCGGCGTACTGGTCTGCCACGATGACGCGGTGCACCGCCTCGGTGACCTCGACGAATCGCACCACCTCACCGAGCGCGACGATCGGCAGCTGCAGCCGGTCGGCGGTCGCGGCCACGATCGGCGGCAATTCCCTGATATACGTGCCCAATTCGACGACCAGGCCCGATACCCCGGCGGCGGCCAGGGATTCCAGATAGTCGACGGTCGCCGTATCGCTGTGCGACAGCGCCTGCCCGGTGGTCAGGATCAGTTCCCGGCCCACCAGAAGTTTCGCGACATCCGAGAGTTCGCTGACGTGCACCCAGCGCACCGGCCGGTCCAGCGATCCACCGCCGGCGACCTCCGGCCGCCCGGCGCGCACCACGGGTATGGCCAGGACATCAGCAACGGTGAGGAGCACCTACGAATCGTAATACCAATGCTGAAACACCGTACAAAACGTCGGGGTGTGCGGCGACAATCTTCATGCAGAGTAGGGATCGGGCCACCGCAGTCCCGCCCGACGGCTTCTCCGGCATCGGCGGTCGCGGCAGGTCCTCATCCTGCCCGTGGCCTCCGGTGGCCACGGGCGGCTACGCCCACCTCCGAGGCCCGACCCCAGTCATGCCGGTGACGGGGGCCGGGCCCATCTCCATATGCGGAGCCAGTTCCATCCATCGAATCGAGGAGATATGCAGACCATCGCGCACTGGGTCGACGGCAAATCATTCACCGGAACCAGCACCGCCACCGCGCCGGTGACCAATCCGGCGACCGGGGTGGTCACCGGGCAGGTTTCGCTGGCGAATGCGGCGGATGTGCGAACGGTTGTCGACGCCGCCGCCGCGGCCTTCCCGGCCTGGCGCGACGCCTCGCTCTCCAAGCGCACCCAGGTGCTGTTCCGCTTCCGCGAGCTGCTCAACGCCCGCAAGGAGGAGATCGCGGCGATCATCACCGCCGAGCACGGCAAGGTGCTCTCCGATGCGCTGGGCGAGGTGACGCGGGGTTTGGAGGTCGTCGAATTCGCCTGCGGCATACCGCATCTGCTCAAGGGAGGCTACACCGAGAACGCCTCCAGCAAGGTGGACATCTTCTCCATTCGCCAGCCGCTGGGCCCGATCGCGATCATCTCGCCGTTCAATTTTCCAGCCATGGTGCCCATGTGGTTCTTCCCGCTGGCCATTGCCGCCGGCAACACCGTGGTGCTCAAGCCGAGTGAGAAGGATCCCTCGGCGGCGCTGTGGACCGCGGCCCTGTGGGAGGAGGCCGGATTGCCCGCCGGCGTCTTCAATGTGGTGCAGGGCGATAAGGTCGCGGTGGACGAACTGCTGGAAAACCCTGCGATCAAGGCGGTTTCGTTCGTCGGCTCCACCCCGATCGCCAAGTACGTCTACGAGCGCGGCACCGCGCACGGCAAGCGGGTGCAGGCCCTCGGCGGCGCCAAGAACCATATGGTGGTGCTGCCCGACGCCGATCTGGATCTGGCCGCCGACGCCGCGGTGAACGCGGGCTTCGGTTCGGCGGGCGAACGGTGCATGGCGATCAGCGCGCTGGTCGCGGTCGGACCGATCGCCGATGACCTGGTGGCGCGGATCGCCCAGCGCACCAAGACTATTCGCACCGGTGACGGTACCAAGGGTTCGGATATGGGCCCGCTGGTCACCGAGGCGCATCGTGACAGGGTCGCCTCCTATATCGCGGCAGGTGAATCCGCCGGTGCGACAGTCGTTCTCGACGGCCGCACGGTGGACGCCGACGGCGCGGCGGACGGATTCTGGCTGGGCCCCACCATTCTCGACAATGTCACCCCCGAGATGAGCGTCTACACCGACGAGATCTTCGGCCCGGTGCTGTCGGTGGTGCGCGTCGACACCTACGACGAGGCGCTGGCGCTCATCAACAACAATCAGTACGGCAATGGCACCGCCATTTTCACCAATGACGGCGGCGCGGCCCGGCGCTTCCACAATGAGGTCGAGGTCGGCATGGTCGGCATCAACGTCCCGATCCCGGTGCCGATGGCCTATTACAGTTTCGGTGGCTGGAAGAATTCGCTCTTCGGCGATTCCCATGCGCACGGCATCGACGGCGTGCACTTCTTCACCCGCACCAAGGCTGTCACCTCGCGCTGGCTCGATCCCAGTCACGGCGGCCTGAATCTCGGCTTCCCGCAGAACAACTGATCGGAACTGTGATGACACTTCCCAATGGTTTGACTCCCGAGGCCGCCCGCGTACAGGCCGCCCGCGCGTACGAGCTCGACCGCAAGCACGTCTTCCACTCGTGGTCGGCGCAGGCGCAGCTGAAGCCCATGGTCATCACCGCCGCACAGGGCTCGTACGTGTGGGACGGCGAGGGCTCGCGGCTGCTGGATTTCTCCTCCCAGATGGTGAATACCAATATCGGCCACCAGCATCCGAAGGTGGTCGCGGCGATTCAGGAGCAGGCGGCCAAGCTGTGCACAGTCGCGCCGCCGCACGCCAATGACGCCCGCTCGGAGGCCGCCCGGCTGATCGCCGAACGCACACCCGGCGAGCTGAATCGGATCTTCTTCACCAATGGCGGCGCGGACGCCGTCGAGCACGCGGTGCGCATGGCGCGGCTGCACACCGGGCGCTACAAGGTGCTCTCGCGCTACCGCTCGTATCACGGCGGCACCGAGACCGCGGTCAATCTCACCGGTGACCCGCGGCGCTGGCCGAACGATCACGGCAATGCCGGTGTGGTGCACTTCTTCGGACCGTTCCTGTACCGCACGCGATTCCATGCGAGCACCGAGGCCGAGGAGTCGCAGCGGGCGCTCGAGCATCTCGAGCAGACGATCCTCATGGAGGGTCCGGGCACCATTGCCGCGATCGTGCTGGAGTCGGTGCCCGGTACCGCCGGAATCATGGTTCCGCCGCCGGGATATATGGCCGGGGTGCGGGAATTGTGCGATCGGCACGGCATCGTCTTCATCGCCGATGAGGTCATGGCGGGCTTCGGGCGCACCGGAAAGTGGTTCGCCATAGACCATTTCGATGTCGTTCCGGATCTCATCACCTTCGCCAAGGGCGTGAATTCCGGCTATGTGCCGCTGGGCGGGGTGGCCATCGCACCGCATATCGCGGCGACCTTCGACGATCGCGCCTATCCCGGCGGGCTGACCTACTCCGGGCATCCGCTCGCCACGGCGGCCGCGGTGGCCACCATCAATGCCATGCGGGACGAGGGCATTGTCGAGAATGCGGCGTCCATCGGCGAAAACGTGCTCGGGCCCGCGCTGCGCGAACTCGCCGAACGGCATCCGAGCATCGGTGAGGTGCGCGGCCTGGGTGTGTTCTGGGCGCTGGAACTGGTGCGCGACCGCGAAACCCGAGAGCCGCTGGCACCCTATGGCGGCACCAGCCCGGCCATGGCCGAGACCGTCGCCGCCGCCAAGGCGGCCGGTCTGCTGCTGTTCGTCAATTTCAATCGGCTGCATGTCGTTCCGCCGTGCACCATCTCCGAGGGTGAGGCGAAAGAGGGTCTGGCCATTCTGGATCAGGCGTTGTCCGTCGCCGATTCCCATCTCGTCAGCTAGGAGCGCAGTGAGTCCGCAGGAACTGCAATTCATCGGCGGGGCCCGCCGCGCCGGGTCCGGTGCACCGCTGGATATCACCGCGCCGTCGACCGGAGAAATCATCGCCTCCGGCGCGAGCGCGACCGTCGCGGATGTGGAGGCCGCCGTTGCCGCCGCCCGCGCGGCCTTCCCGCAGTGGGCGGGGATGACGCCGGGCGAGCGATCGGACATCATGCACCGCTGGGTGCGGCTGCTGCGCGATCACGCTGGGGAGCTGGCGGCGGTCGAAAGCCGCAATGCGGGCAAGCCGATTCGGCTGGCGCAGGAGTTCGATGTACCGGGCACCATCGACAATGTCGCGTTCTTCGCCGGGGCCGCACGCCATTTGGAGGGTAAGGCGTCGGCCGAGTATTCGGCCGATCACACCTCCAGCATCCGCCGGGAACCGCTCGGGGTGATCGGCTCCATATCGCCGTGGAACTATCCGCTGCAGATGGCGGGGTGGAAGATCCTGCCGGCGGTCGCGGCCGGAAACACCATCGTGCTCAAGCCTTCCGAGCTCACTCCGCTGACCTCACTGCTGTTCGCGGAGCTCGCGACCGAGGCCGGTGTGCCGCCGGGCGTGATCAATGTGCTCACCGGTGTCGGGCCCGTCGCTGGTCAAGCGCTCGTCGAACATCCGCATGTCGCGATGGTGTCCTTCACCGGATCGACCGTGGTCGGCAGGCAGGTGGCCGCAGCCGCGGCCGGTTCCGTGAAGCGGGTGCACCTGGAGCTCGGCGGTAAGGCGCCGTTCGTGGTCTTCGACGATGCAGATCTCGAGGCCGCCGCACGCGGCGCGGTCGCCGGATCGCTCATCAATGCCGGGCAGGATTGCACCGCGGCCACCCGTGCCTATGTGCAGCGGCCGCTGTTCGACGAATTCGTCAGCCGGGTGGCCGATCTCATGGATCGGGTGACGCTGGGACCGGTGGACGATCCCGAAACCGATATGGGACCGCTGATTTCGCTGCCCCATCGGGACAAAGTGATCGGCATGGTGGATCGGGCCCGTGAATACGGTGCGAAAGTGGTGCGCGGCGGGCGAATTCCGGAGCACACCGCCGCCGGTGGCGCCTATTTCGAGCCGACGCTGATCACCGGCGCCGCGCAGGATTCGGAAATCGTGCAGAACGAGGTCTTCGGGCCGGTACTCGTGGTGCTGCCGTTCGATACCGATGACGAGGCCATCGCGCTGGCGAACGATACGGCGTACGGTCTGGCGGCCTCGGCCTGGTCGGCGAATGTATTCCGGACCCAGCGCGCGAGCCGGGAGATCCAGGCCGGTTGCGTGTGGATCAATGACCATATTCCGATCCTCAGCGAGATGCCGCACGGCGGATACAAGGCGTCCGGATTCGGAAAGGATATGTCTGCCTACTCATTCGACGAGTACACCAATATCAAGCATGTCATGTCGGATATCACCGCCGCCGCGCACAAACCCTGGCACGACGTGGTCTTCCGAGCCTGATTGCCGGGTTCTGGGCTATTCTCCCTCTCATGTGGCCTTTCCTCGATATCGCCGGGCAGCTGCGTAATCGCCGCCGCTCGGACGATCGCGCCGCCACCAGCTGATTTTCCCGCGAGCCGCCGGGTCCGGTCGTATCGACCGCCGGCGGCTTTCGCGTTCCCTGAGACCAACACAAATGTCGTTGGGCCACGCGGCTGGACCGTGCGGCAAGAGAGAAGGAGTTGATCGGCCATGCAGGCCAAAGGAAGCAAACTGTTGGCGTCGGCACTCTCCGAAGCAGCGCCGACGCCGTTCTGGACTGACCGGCCCGAGCGCCCGTCCTCGACCGACCCGCTGACCACCGCCACCGACGCCGATCTGGCCGTCATCGGCGGCGGGTACAGCGGATTGTGGACCGCGCTGCTGGCCAAGGAGAGAGATCCGGGTCTCGATGTGGTGCTCATCGAATCCGGATTGTGCGGGCATGCGGCTTCCGGCCGCAATGGCGGCTTCTGCGCCGCCAGTCTCACGCACGGCCTCTCCAATGGTGTGGACCGCTTCCCCGACGAGATCGGCGATCTGGAGCGGCTGGGCCGGAAGAACCTCGACGAGATCGAGAGCGCCATCCGCCGCTACGATATCGACTGCGATTTCGAGCGTACCGGCGAGATGGAGGTCGCCACCGCGCCGCACGAACTGGAGTGGCTGCGGGAAAGTCATGATGCGGCAGTCGATCTCGGCTATCGCAGTGAACTTCTGGATGCGCAGGGCGCACAGCAGATGGTGCACTCCCCCACCTATCTCGGCGGGCGGTGGGATCGCGACGGTGTGGCCATGCTGGATCCGGCCCGCCTGGCGTGGGGGCTGCGCCGCGCCTGCCTGAAGAAGGGCGTGCGCATCTTCGAAGGCACTCCGGTGCAACGCATTTCGAAGACACAGGGCGCGCTGGACCTGCACACTCCGCACGGCGAGGTGCGGGCGCCGCGAGTCGCACTGTGCACCAGCGCATTTCAGGGTCCGCTGGCCAAGGTGTCCCGCCACGTGGTGCCCGTCTACGACTACGCGCTCATGACCGAACCGCTGACCGCGCAGCAGCTGGAATCCATCGGCTGGGCCGGCCGCATGGGGCTCGGCGATGCCTCGTACCGCTTCCACTACTACCGCCTGACCAGCGACAACCGCATTCTCTTCGGCGGCTACGACGCGATCTATCACTTCGGAAGCAAGATCGCGCCCGGCCTGGAATGCAATGAGGCCACCTTCGAAACCCTGGCCCAGCACTTCTTCCAGACCTTCCCGCAACTGGACGGCCTGCGCTTCACCCACCGCTGGGGCGGCATCATCGACACCTGCGGCCGCTTCTGCGCCTTCTTCGGCTCGGCCTTCAAAGGCAAACTCGCCTACGCCGCCGGCTACACCGGCCTGGGCGTAGGCGCAACCCGCTTCGGCGCCGAAGTAATGCTCGACCGCCTCTGGAACCTCGACACCGAACGCACCCGCCTCCGCATGGTCCGCTCCCGCCCCCTCCCCCTGCCGCCAGAGCCCTTGCGCTCAGCCGGCATTCACCTGACCCGCTGGTCGATGGCCCGCGCCGACGCCCATCAGGGCCGCCGCAACCTCTGGCTCAAAACAATGGAATTGACCGGACTCGGCTTCGACAGCTGAGGCCGGACTTCGACAGCTGCGGCAGAGCGGCGACCCGGACTGTTCGGGTCGCCGCTCCCGCAACGCGATGCCCTGCGGCTGCTGCCGGATTCGATGATCGGACGATAACCACGCCCCAGGATCACGGGCGAATACGTCGATGCGGCAATCGAATTCCGCGTTCGATCGTCAGCTTGCGGCCCGCCGATGGACCGCAAACCGCCGATGGGTCGTATGCCGCCGATGGGCCGCAGCCTCCGACGGGCCGTACGCCTCCGGTAGATCGCAGGCCCGCCCGACCGCGCCCTGATGAACTGTGGGTACGGACAGGCCTATGCCGCAGCGCCTGCGAGTTCTGGGCTGCGGAGGACCAGGACGGTGATCTCGCTCGGGGCGAAGACGCGGAGCTGTGGGCCCCAGAAGCCGGTGCCTCGGCTGGTGTAAAGCTGGGTGGCGCCGTGGCGGCTGAGGCCGGCCACTACCGGCTGGTCGAGGAGGACCAGGTAGCGGAAGGGCCAGATTTGGCCGCCGTGGGTGTGGCCGGAGATCTGGAGGGCGACACCGTGTTCCACCGCGTCGGTGATCTGCTTGGGCTGGTGGGCGAGCAGGATTACCGGGAGTTCGGGGTCCGCGCCGGATAGGGCAGCGGGGAGGTTCGGGCCGTGGCCGGTGAGGGCGACGCCGGTGGGGTCGTCGATGCCGGCCATGACCAGGCGGTCGCCGTCTCGGGTGAGGATCTCGTGCTGGTTGTGCAGAGGCTGCCAGCCCAGGCCCGCCATGTGCTCGATCCAGCCGGGGGCATCGCCGAAGTATTCGTGGTTGCCGGTGATGTAGAAGCGGCCGAAGGTGGCTTCGACCTTGCCCAGGGGATCTACCTGCGCGCGGCGCTTCACTACCGAGCCGTCCGCGAGATCGCCTGCGTGACAGGCGATATCCGGCTTCTGCGCATTGACGACCTCGACTACTCGCTCCGACCAGCGCAGGCGGTCGGTGGCGGCGTAGTGGGTATCGGTGACCACCACTACGCGCAGCCCGTCGAGGCCGGGTGCGAGCTTGGGGATGGTCACATCGACGGTCAGCACGCGTGGGATGCGCCGGGCCTCGTAGATGCCCCAGGCGACGAGAGCGGCCGAAATCACAAGCACGCCAAGGGCAACGATGCGCGAACGCGCTGGATCATCGACACCGGCCAGGATCAGTACCGTGCGCGCCACCGCGCCGATGGCGGACCAGGTGAACAGCACCCACATCACGCCCAGCCCGGTATCGCCGATCAGCGCGGCGGTATCCGACTGCTTCGGACCGTGCCCGGTGAACATGGCGGCGGGCAGACCGATATAGCCCAGTACGAACAGCGCCGACAATGCCCAGCAGGCCGCCCCCGATGTGGTGGTGTAGACCAGCACCCACCACGGGAGCAGGAATAGCAGCGCTGGAATCGCCAGGAATATGACCTGGCGGGGAATTCTGTTCAACAGAGTCCGTCCTCATGGGGCAAGGGGCACGGACCTTGTATCCAGCGCCGTCGATTCCCCCGCACCGACGATACCTGCACCCGGCAACCGCGGCCGGACGAGCAATTCGGGGCTAGGACGCCGGATCCTCCGGGCGTACCCGCAGGCGTTCCGACAGCAGGGACAATGCGGCGGCGACCTCCTCGACGGCCGCCGCATCATCGGTGCCGAGGGCGCGGGCGAGGGCATCGTGAATGGTGGTCGCGCGCACCTGCGTGACGCGCTCGGACACCTCGGCCGCCCGGCTGATGAGGGTGCGCCGGCCGTCGCGCGGATCGGGTGCGGTGGTGACGGAACCGGATTCCTTCAATCGCGCCACGGCATTCGAGACCGCGCTCTGCGGCAGGCCGGTGCGGGCGGCGATCTCGCTGATGGTGGTGCCGGGGTGGTCGAGGATATCGCTGAGCGCCACCAGTACCCCGCGGTGACCGCCGCGCTGCGGGACCTCGGGCAGTGATTGCTCACCGAGCTTCATCAGCGTGCGTCCCAGGAGGAACAGCTCGACTCCGTTCATGCGCTCACGGTACATCAATCCTGATGCATCAGTATTGATGTATCAGGATTGATGGATTATCGTCGGTGGCATGAACACGATCGAAACCGCCACCCTGCAGGTCCCCGGAGCCGAGCTCTACTACGAGATTCGCGGCGCCGGGCCGATGCTGCTCATCTCACAGAGCGGCGAGGGTGACGCACGGCGCAGCGAGGATCTGGTGCGGCGACTGGAGAATGACTTCACCGTTCTTACCTATGACCGACGGGGGTTGTCGCACAGTCGAATTCAGGATTCCTGGCCCGTCACCGTCGCGACACACGCCGATGATGTACACCGCCTGCTGTCCGAGATCGCGGACGGTCCGGTGCGCATGCTCGGCTGCAGCCTGGGCGCTTCGATCGGATTGCATTTGGCCACAACACATCCCGAGCAACTGCAACTACTCATCGCACACGAGCCGGTCTCACCGTGGCTGCTGGCCGCCACCGATCGCGCCCGGCACATGCGCGAACTCGAACACTGCCAGCAGGTGTACCGGGCCGAAGGATGGCAGGCGGCCCTCGCACCCATGGCGCGCACACTCGGCATCAATCCCGCCGATCAAGAAATCGAACCGGGCGTGCAGCCGATCCCCATCAGCGCCGAAAGAGCCGCCAACTTCAGCTATTTCATCGAGCACGACTTCACGGCCGTTCGCGAGGATCGGCTCGACGTCCTGCGACTACAGCAGACCGAAGTGCAGATCGTGCCCGCCTGGGGCCGTCGCACCCCACAGCAGGTCTTCGACCGCAAATGCACAGCCGAACTCGGCAAACTCGTGAACGTCCCCATCGCCGAATTCCCCGGCGGCCACAATGGAAATCTCACCCACCCCGCCGCCTACGCCGAACAGGTACGTACCTTGATCGCCTCCGCCCGCCCCTGAGCTCGGCCGGAGCCGCCACCACCAGCCCACCGATCACCCCAATCACCGATCGCCACGAACCCAATGGTCACGGCACCAGTGACGACCTCGATTGCGTGATCCTGGTGCACACAAGCAAACCCACACTGACCTGGACTCGAACTCACTCGACTAGTAGTCGCGCCCCCGAGCATCGCGCGAGACACCAAGTGCTACTTAGTTTTCGTCTCGAGAACGTGACCACAGCCGGTCGACCCCGCCGGTACCGCAGGTAATCGTCCCAACTGCGGAAGGTAAGCCGGGTACCCCTCCCCACGTGCCCAGCACGGCCATCTCGGGCTTTGCCCGCACCCCCTGCTGACCAACCCTGCCCGGGAGGCAAGAAACCCAGGTGCACCGACGGTTTCGGCATAGAAACCATCGGCCACCATGGACGGAACAGCGGGTCTCTCAGCGGCACAACGGTTATCAGGTCTATCCCGCGTAAACACCTGCCGTGCGGTCGCAGAGAAGGCCTGTGCAGTGCCTGCTTCGGAGGGATTCGAGACCGAGACAGGCCGGTGCACCTGGGTTGCTTGCGCCGAGAGGCGGTGGTGGGTTTCTGGGTGCGGGCAGGGCCCGAGATGGCCGTGCTGGTGGCGTCAGGTGGGGTACCCGATTTACCTTCCGGGATAAGGAGATACCCGCGGTACCGGCGGGGTCGACCGGCTGTGGTCCGGTCTCAAAGACACAAGACGAAAAGACAAGAGCCGAAAGACAAGGACGCCTGGAAACAAGGGATCGAAGAACAAGAACCCGGAAGGCCACGTCGGGCGACGGCCTGTCGCCGGAGCGGGATCAGGCCCGCAGGGCAGGGGCAGGGGCAGGGGCAGGGGCAGGGAAGACTCGCGGTCTGGCGTAGTTGTGTGGTCCGGTGGCCGAGCAGATTCGGTGGTGGCCCTCGGTGGTGTTGCTGCCCTGCGGGTGCGCGTGGGGGGCGGGGAAACCTGTTGTCGCGGTGGGGTTGTCACTGTTCGGCGAGCGAACCGGCCCGAAAGCCGATGCGGCAACGACCTCTAGCACCGACAGGGTGATCCTGTCGGTGACACCAGGGGCGGGAAATCTATTGTCGCGGTGGGGGTGTGATGGCCCGGCCGACCACCCGGTACCGAACCGGTGACAACCCCGAGGCACGACACACCCTGCGAGGCCGCAGCGACGGCGGAACCTCGGTCAACAACTCACCCGGGTGATGCAGGTGATTGACCCGTGGCGTCCGGGACGGATCCACATGAGCGGGGGCGATCCACGCCGTACGGCCCGGGAAATCCGAATCCTGACCGAGTTTGATCGTTTTCCACCCGCGTGGGCCGTCCTTGACCAGGGCGTGGCAGTGATCGCACGCCAGAGTGAGGTTTTCGATGTCGGTGGGGCCGCCCTTGCTGAACTCGGTCACATGATGGGCCGCCGCCATAGCCGCCGGAGCCGAGCAGCCGGGGCGGGTGCACCCGCGTTCGGTGGCGATCAATGCCAGCCGTTGTGCCGGGTTCGCCAACCGGATTTCCCCGATGT
>NZ_JBEXOK010000012.1:0-232977 GCF_040611495.1 Nocardia sp. NPDC006630 | reverse complement strand
GTGGGACGAATGCAATCGACCGGACACTCGGGTACGCAGCTGGCGTCGTTGCAACAACGCTGCGTGATCACATAGGCCATATCTCGCAGATCCTCGAAACAGTCGCGTGGTGCTACTCCGCTCGGGGTTCGAGCAGGGCGGTAGAACACGTTCTAATATATGCGGCGTTCCGGTGCCTGTCGGCACGCAGGTGTCACGCCACCTTCAGTGTGCCTCGAGTGTGAGGCGAGTCTCCCGCCGGGAGCTGGATCGTGTGTTGTGACACCAGTCTCGGCAGGTAGCGGGGTAGCGAATACCGTAGTGCACATGGCACGGACTCTCATCTTGATGCGCCACGGCAAATCCGGCTACCCGGACGGCGTGGCGGACCATGAACGACCGCTCGCGCCGCGTGGTCTGCGCGAGGCCGGATTGGCCGGGGACTGGCTGCGCGCGACCCAGCCGCCGATCGACGCCGTGCTGTGCTCGACGGCGACCCGCACCCGCGAGACGCTCGCGGCGACCGGCATCACCGCGCCGGTGTCGTACGAGGAGTCCATGTACGAGGCGACGCCGCACTCGCTCATTCAGTTGGCGCAGCTGGCCGACGATGACGTGCAGACGCTGCTGATGGTCGGGCACTCCCCCGGAATGCCGTGGACCGCTTGGGAATTGGCCGCCAACCGGGATTCGGACGCGGCGGCGGAACTCAGCGCGAAATTTCCCACCTCGGCGCTGGCGATTCTGGAATTCGACCGGCCGTGGGCGGACGTCGATCCGGGCACGGGCGAACTGGTCCGCTTTCACGTGCCACGCTAGGAACCGGGAACTAGCCCAGCAGCTTCCCCTTCCAGACCACCACGCCGCCGACGACCAGTAGCAGCAGCAGCGCCCAGAAGAAGCCCGCAACCGCCCAGATCACTCCGAACACCGCCAGCACCGGCAGGATCGCGATCGCGGCGATCAGCGGGTTTTCCTTGACTGTCTCCAGCGCCGATCGCGCCCGGACCCGATCAATGTCTTTTGCCATGACCCCAGCGTAGGCGCGTTTTGCCGGGATTCGGCAGAATGGGACTTGCTTGGAGTGCACTCCAGGTGGCTACCGTCGGAATGTTCCACCGAGAGGGGCGAGACCGTGAGCACCGCAGCACCCGCGCGGGACAGCGCAGCATCCACCGCACACGACGCCGATTACGAGCGCCCGCGGTATTCCATCGGAGAGGTCTCCGAGCGCAGCGGCCTGAGCCGGGACACGCTGCGCTGGTACGAGCGCATCGGCCTGCTGGATTCCGTGGGCCGCGATCACGCCGGCCAGCGGCGCTTCTGCGATCGCGATCTGGATTGGCTCTCGCTCATCGGGAAACTGCGGCGGACCGGTATGTCGGTGGCCGATATGGTGCGGTACGCGGAACTGGTGCGGGCCGGTGAGCACACCTTCCCGGAGCGGCTGGAGATGTTCCATCGCACCCGCACCGATGTGCTCGCGCAGATTCGGGAACTGCAGCAGACAGTGGCCGTGCTGGACTGCAAAATCGCTTTCTACGAGGGCAATCCGGGTTCGGACTGGCGCACCGTGGTGGCCGGGCAGAGTACTGCGCAGCAGTGTGTGCTCTAGCGGCGCGGAGTGACGCGCGCACCGCGTGATTCACAAACCGGAGGGCACGTTTCACATTCGCGGCTTAGTATGCGACCACTATGCAGTCGCCCGTATCCCATGACCGTGTCTGGATAGACAAGCAGACACCCGAGGTCTTCCACGCGCTCAGTGAGGTCGCGCTGGCGGTGCGCAATGCCGCTGCCGCAGTCGATTTGGGGCGGGCGGTGATGGAATTGGTGAATGTGCGCGTCTCGCAGCTCAATGGCTGCGCGTACTGCCTCGACGCCCATCACCGGGCCGCCCTCGAGGCCGGGGTCACGGCGCAGCAACTCGCGATCCTGGACGCGTGGGAGCGCAGCCCGAACCTCTACTCCGAGCAGGAGCAGGCCGCCCTCATCCTCGCCGAAACGGTGACTTCGCTGCCCGGGGAGGAATGTATGCAACGTAGGTATGCTGCTGCGCGGCAACACTTGTCGGATGACCAGATGTCGATTCTCATCTGGGCCGCGGCCACCATGGGCACATTCAATCGCGTCTCGATACTGAGCAGACATCCGGTACGGGTGCGGAAGGAGAACTGAACAATGAGCGAACAAGCCGTGGCGACCGCTGTCGTCCGCAACGACTCGCAGCACCGTTATGAAGTCTGGTACGGCAACTCGCTCGCCGGGTTCACCGAATACCGCGAACGGGACAACGACACCACCTTCATCCACACCGAGGTGGACAGTGCGTTCGGCGGCAAGGGCTTGGGCAGTGCGCTCGCCCGCAAGGCGATCGAGGATGTGATCGCCCGCGGCAATGTCATCGTGCCGCGCTGCCCGTTCATCAAGGCCTGGCTGGACAAGCATCCGGAATACGACGAGCACGTCGTCGGCAAGGGCATCAAGCGATGAGCGACCTGGAGCCGAATCCGGAGGAGTCGCTGTGCGAGGCCTCCGGCCGGCCGGGTCCGCGCGCCGAATTCTTCCCGGCGCGGGAGGTGCCGCTCGGCGGGGTGCGCGGGGTGACCGTGCACCGCTCGCTGCCGCAGCGCGATCTGCCGACCGTCGGCGCCTGGTGCTTCCTCGACGAATTCGGTTCCGGTTCGGAGGCGAATCCCGAAGGGCACGATATCGATCCGCATCCGCACATCGGATTGCAAACGGTCACTTGGCCTTTGAACGGCCGCATCCGGCACCGCGACAGCGTCGGCTCGGATGTGGAGATCGAGCCCGGACAGCTGAACATCATGACCTCCGGTCGCGGCATCGACCACTCGGAGTACCGGGTGGCCGGGCACGAATCGGGTGCGGGATTACAGCTGTGGATCGCGCTTCCCGGTGAAACCGCCGCTATCGCACCACATTTCGAGCAGCACCGAGAACTCCCGACATTCGCCCTGAGCGAGGACGGTCATGCCGGAGTGCTGGGCACGGTCCTGATCGGCACACTCGGCGACGTCACCTCCCCCGCCACCGCCTACACCCCGATCGTCGGCGCGGAACTGCGGGTCCAGCCGCACGCCGATGTCCGGCTGCCGCTGCGCCCGGAATTCGAGCACGCGGTCCTGGTGATCGAGGGCGAACTCACCGTCGACACCACCGTGGTCGCCCCCGGATCGCTCTTCTACCTGGGCAGCGACCGCACCGAACTGCGCCTGCACGATACCGAGGGCGCCCGCCTGCTCCTGCTCGGCGGCGAACCCTTCACCGAAGACCTGGTCATGTGGTGGAACTTCGTGGCCCGCAGCCACGAGGAGATCGAAGCGGCCCGAAACGACTGGGAGAACCACGATCTCGCCCGCTTCCCCGACATCCCCGGCCACACCCCCGACCAGCGCATCCCCGCCCCACCCCTCCCACCCCTGCACCTGAAACCCCGCAAGCGCCGCTACTGACCAGCGCCCGCCGAATTCATCTCAGCCACAGCATCTTCCGAACGCGCCCCGATCTGCCATTCCACCGCTGTCCCGGCATGCTTTGGGCCGGGATCCACACCCGCAGCGGCGCAACGAGTCTCGCCACGTTCGGCCGAGAGCCTGCCTGCGGAATCGTTCCGACGAAAGAGCCTGGCGCGCAGCTACTCAGGGGTGGTGGGTGAGGTTTTGGGTGCCGATCACGCGGAGGAGCTCGAGTTTCTCCTGGGTGTCGGTGCCGGACTTGGGGTAGTAGACCAGGAGCTGGCGGGTGGCGCTGGGGGTGAGCAGGGGTTCGCAGATCAGTTCCAGGAGACCGACTTCCGGGTGGATCATGCGTTTGTCGTGGCCGGGGTGGGCGCGGACCTCGTGCTCGTGCCAGAGCTCCTCGAATTCGGGGCTGCTGGCGCGCAGGCGGGCGACCAGGTCGGTGACATCCGCGTCGCCGGCGCGGCGGGCGGCGGTGGCGCGCAGACCGGCCACGTGGTGGCGGCCCATGACGGCATGGTCCTCGGGCGGGAAGCGGTGACGCTCGGTGGTCGCGCTGAACCACAGCCAGGGGATGCAGCGGTCCAGGCCGCGGCGCTGCGAGAAATCGCCGCTGACCAGGGTGTGCATCCGATTCTGGACCAGCACCTCGCCCAGATCGGAGATGACGCAGGCGGGGGTGTCGTCGAGCTTGGCCAGGACGTGCAGGATGCCGGGACCGACATGGGTGTCGCCGCCGCGCGCGGGCGGCTGCTGTCCGGCCAGGTAGTAGAGGTGGTCGCGCTCGCTGTCGGTGAAGCGCAGGGCGCGGGCCAGGGCGCCGAGCACCTGGGTGGACGGGCGCGGGCCGCGGGCCTGCTCGAGACGGGTGTAGTAGTCGGTCGACATGCCCGCGAGCATGGCGACCTCATCGCGGCGCAGGCCGGGGGTGCGACGACGCAGGCCCTCGGGCAGGCCGACGGCGGCCGGCTGCAGGCTCTCCCGGCGGCGGCGCAGGAAATCGGCTAGTTCGTCGCGGTTCACTCCACCACTGTCCCGCACCCCAGGAGTGCGATCCAGGGACTGGCTATCCCCCGATAAGCGATCTCTGCCGGATCCCCCGGTCCGTGGCGCATCGTTATCCCATGACCAAGAACCTCGGCACAGTCCAGCTCGGCAAGACCGGGCCCAGCGTTTCCCGCATCGGCCTCGGCGCCATGGGTATGTCCGGCATGTACGGCAGCAGCGATGACGCCGTCTCCATCGCCACCGTGCACGCGGCCCTCGACTCCGGCGCGAATCTCATCGATACCGGCGACTTCTACGGCATGGGCCACAACGAAATGCTGCTCGGCCGCGCCCTGGCCGACCGCAAGCGGGAGGACTACCTGCTCAGCGTGAAATTCGGCGCGCTGCGCGGACCCGACGGCAACTTCGGCGGCGTGGACACCCGCCCCGCGGCGCTGCGCAATTTCCTCGCGTACTCGCTGCAGCGGCTCGGCGTCGACTACATCGACATCTACCGCCCCGCGCGGCTCGACCCGAATGTGCCGATCGAGGAGACCGTCGGCGCCCTGGCCGAGCTGGTGCAGGCCGGATACGTACGGCACATCGGCCTGTCCGAAGTAGGCGCGGACACGCTGCGCCGGGCTGCCGCCGTCCATCCGATCGCCGATCTGCAGATCGAGTACTCACTCCTCTCACGCGGCATCGAATCCGAAATCCTGCCCACCGCAAGGGAACTCGGCATCGGCATCACCGCGTACGGCGTGCTCTCCCGCGGCCTGCTGAGCGATTCCCTGCGCGGCGGAGCACAATTCGCCCCCAGCGACTTCCGCGCCCACAGCCCGCGCTTCCAGGGTGAGAACCTCACCGCCAACCTGCGACTGGTGGACGCACTCGCCGAGATCGCGGCCCGCCACGACGTGAGCGTGGCACAGCTGGCCATCGCCTGGGCCCTGTCCCGCGGCGAGGACATCGTCCCGATCATCGGTGCCCGCCGCCCCGAGCGCTGGACCGAAGCCCTTGCGGCAGTGGACATCCAGCTCTCGGCCGACGAACTCGCCGCCATCGAGGCAGCCGTCCCGGCCGACCAGGTCGCCGGCGGCCGCTACGCCGAAGCCCAGATGGCCATGCTCGACAGCGAACGCTGAACCACCGACGGTAGGGGCCGGGCGAGGGTGCGCTACTTGCGGCGGGGGCGGATGACGGCGGTGAAGGCGGCTTTCGCTACGGCCTTGCCGGTGCTGTCGGTGATGCTGACGGGGACTTCGAGTTCGATTTCCGTGCGGGACTGGATGTTCGCGCGGGTTTGCTCGATCACCTCGGCGGTGAGTTCGGCGGTGGCCAGGAACGGGCTCGCCGCACCCTTGGCGCGGGCCAGGTATTCGATGCGGCCGTCGCGGGCGACGATGAAGGTGTCGCCGAGCAGATCCACGATGCCGGAGATGGACGCGCCCATGGCGGCGGTTTCGGCCAGCCCGAAGAGCAGGGCCGCGTGCACATCGCCATTGTGGTTGAAGTGTTGCGGCTCGGCGGCCATGCGGACGACATTGCGGCCGGACGCGTAGTCGACCCCTTCGATACCGGCGAACTGGATGAAGCCGAGCTTCTGAAAACCGGCCATCACCTGTTCGCCCATGGTGGCGCTGTCCATCGCATCTCCTGTAGCCGGTGGTCGAAATTGAAACGTGTTCTAATTTCATACCGGGTACGGAGGGGCTTGTCCACGTCCGCTTCCCGCCGGGACCTGCTCACCCGGCGTTCGGGAGCTCCAGACCCAGGGTTTCGGCGGTGCGCACCATGGTGCGCCGGGCCAGCCGGGCATCCCCGGCCAGACTCGATCCGAGCGTCGGAATCAGCTCCCGCAGCCGCGGCGCCCAGATCCGGCGATAGCGCGGGAAGCTGCGCTCCAGCACCTCCAGCAGCATGGCCGGGGCGGTGGCCGCACCGGGCGCGGCGCCCAGCACCGCGGCAATCGAACCATCCGGCGCGGCAATCACTTCCGTATCGAATTGCAGTACCCCCCGGCCGTCGGCCGCACGCTGCACCAGCTGGGCGTACTGACCGGCCGTGACCATCGACCAATCCCCCACCGCGGCCGCCGGCGCGAATTCGCGCAGCGCGGCCAGCTTCCGGCCGCGCGTGGCGGTCACCTGGGACAGCACCTGCCACATCAGACCCGGATTGCTCTTCACCATCGAGGCGATCGGCGCCACATTGTGCGGGCGCAGCGCAGCCGGCGCATCCAGGATCGAACCGGTCCGCAGGAACTTCGGAATCGCTCCGGCGTAGGGACCGAACAGCAGCGCCCGTTTGCCGTCGATCACCCGGGAATCCAAGTGCGGCACCGATATCGGCGGCGCCCCGGGTGCGGCCCGGCCGTACACCTTGGCATCGTGCTGCTCGATGACCTCCGGATTGTCACAGCGCAGGAAACGACTGCTCACCGGAACCAGTCCATAGCCGTGCACCTCCGGAATACCGGCCTGCTGCAACAGTTTCAGCGCCCAGCCGCCGGTGCCCGCGAAAACGAAACGGGCATCGACCCGCCGCGTGAGGCGATCGTTATCGGTGAACTGGTGAATGCGCAATTGCCAGGAGCCGTCATTGTTCTTGCGCAGACCACGCACCTCACAGCGCCGGTGTATTTCGACACCGGCCGATTCCAGATGCTCGAACATCTGACGGGTGAGCGCACCGAAATCGATATCGCTGCCGGTGCTGTCGCGGGTCGCGGCGAACGGTTCGTACAGGCCGCGCCGCTCGGTCAGCAGCGGCGCCCAGCCCTCGATGACCTTCGATTCGGAACTGAATCGCATCGATTCGAAAAGGTGGTGCGCCGACATGGTTTCCTGCCTGCGCCGCAGATAGTCGACATCCTCGGTCCCGTGCACCAGCGTCATATGCGGTACCGGATTGATGAAAGTGTCCGGCTTGCCGAGGATTTCGGCCTCGACCAGCGACGCCCACAACTGCCGGCTCTGCTGAAATTGCTCATTGAGGGCGACGGCCCGGGTGATATTCACCGAGCCGTCCGGATTCTCGCCGGTGTAATCGAATTCGCACAGCCCGGCATGCCCGGTTCCGGCATTGTTCCAGGCGGCGGAGGCCTCGGCGCCGAGTTCCGGCAGGCGTTCGTACACAGCGATCGACCAGGTCGGCTCCACCTGCTTGAGCAGAATTCCGAGCGTCGCGCTCATGATTCCACCGCCGACCAACACCACATCGTAAGGACGCAGGGCCGCTTGCGTATTCATCGTCATGCCTCGAAATCCACCTCGAACTCATTCCGCCACGGGCACGCTAACACCGAACCGCCCCGATCACCGGGCCACGCCGGGACCGTCAAGGGGCCCGGACGGTGTGCCTCCGCGAGCTAGCGCTGCCGGGCGCGGTAGGCGGCCACGGCATTGCGGTTGCCGCAGGCGGTGCTGCAGTAGCGGCGGGAACGGTTGCGGGACAGGTCGAGGACGATGCCTTCGCAGGTGTCGTCGGCGCAGACGGCGAGGCGGCTCAGCTCATCGGAGCGAATCAGGTCGATCATGGCCATGGCGGTTTCGACGGCAATGCGGACGGGCAGCGGAGCCTCCGCGGGGACCGCGTGGATGTGGTAGTCGAGATTGTCGTGACGCACCAGCTGCGGCACCGCGCGGTGCTCGGCGAGGATGGTGTTGACCAGCTCGACGGCGGTGCTTCTGTCACTGGTCAGCAGGCGGCGCAGGGGGGCGCGCTGGGCGCGGACGGCGGCCAGTTCGGCGGCCTCGCCGGTGCGGGTGCCCGTATAGCCGTGCCGCTCGAAGAACTCGCGCAGCTGGGCGATCTCGGTCATGGTGTCCGGATCCTCCGCCGAATTCACCAGATCGACCGCGGCCGCCAGTGAGGCGACCGTGTCATCAGCAAAAAGCATGTTGACATATTACACACGCGCCCCTTAGCGTCATCAGTCATGGCGACGTTGACTCATGACGCACCCGTGCGCAGCCGGCTTCGCACCGGGCTGATCTTCGCGGCGCTGTCCGCATCGTCCTTCGGGCTCTCCGGGGCGCTGGCCCGCGGGCTCATCGATGCGGGCTGGAGTCCGGCCGCCGTGGTCATCGTGCGCGTCCTGCTCGGCGCCGCCGTGCTGCTGCCCTTCGCCCTGCGGCAGCTGCGCGGCGACTGGGATCTACTGCGCCGCAATGCCTCCCTGCTCGCCGGATACGGACTGCTCGCGGTGGCCGGAGCGCAGCTCGCCTACTTCAATGCCGTCGCGCACATGGATGTCGGTGTGGCACTGCTCATCGAATACACCGCACCGATCGCCGTGATCGGCTGGCTGTGGCTGCGCCATCGGCAACGACCCGGCCGCGCAACGGTTCTCGGCGCGCTCATCGGCATCGCCGGACTGCTGCTGGTGCTGGATCTGCGCTCCGGAGCGGCCACCAGCTGGATCGGCATCGCCTGGGCGCTCGGCGCGATGGTCGGCGCGGCAGCGTATTTCATCCTCTCCGGCCGCACCGGGGACGGCATTCCCGGCACCGTGCTGGCCACCAGCGGACTGATCGTCGGCGGCCTCAGCATCCTGCTCGCCGGGCTCGCCGGCATCTTCCCGCTGCACGCCACCACGAATGCCGTTGCCTTCGAAGGCTTCACCACCTGGTGGTGGATTCCGCTGCTCGCCCTCGGCGTGATCACGGCGGCTCTCGCCTATGTCACCGGAATCGCGGCGACCCGGGCGCTCGGCTCCCGGCTGGCCTCCTTCGCGGCCCTCACCGAGGTGCTGGCCGCGATCCTGTTCGCCTGGGCGCTGCTGGGCCAGACCCCGCACCCCATCCAATTGCTCGGCGGCGTCCTGATTCTCACCGGCGTCGTGGTGGTCCGGCTCGGCGAACCCGCCGAGAGCGCCGTGCAGGCGCCCGCGACACCCGAGGGCATCTAGGACAGTTCCAGACCTAGTTGTGCCGGATCATTGAGCGTATGAGCGATACACCGGCGCGGCTGCTGCAACTGCTGTCCCTGCTGCAGACTCCCCGAGAATGGCCGGGGAGCGAGCTGGCCGAAAAGCTCGGGGTCAGTGATCGGACGGTACGCCGGGATATCGACCGGCTGCGAGAGCTCGGCTATCCGGTCGAGGCGACGCTCGGCGTCACCGGCGGATATCGGCTGACAGCCGGAGCCGCCATGCCGCCGCTGGTGCTCGACGACGAGGAGGCCATTGCCATCGCGGTCGGACTGCGGGCCGCCGCCGGGCAGGCCGTGGCGGGAATCGAAGAGGCCTCGGTGCGCGCGCTCGCCAAGCTGGAGCAGGTGCTGCCCGCCAAACTGCGCCGCCGGGTGCGCGTAATCGGTGCGGCCACCGCCACATTCAGCCCGGCCGGGCCGACCGCCGACCCGGAGGTGCTCGCCACCGTCGCCGCGACCATCACCAACCACGAACGGGTGCGATTCGCCTATCGGGATGCGAAGGGCGCCGAATCGCGGCGCAATATCGAGCCGATCGGCCTCGCCACCAACCAACGGCGCTGGTACCTGGTCGGATTCGATCTGGATCGCCAGGCCTGGCGCAGCTTCCGGGTGGATCGCGTGGAATCGCCCCAGCCCACCGGAGCCCGCTTCACACCCCGGGAACTGCCCGCCGCCGATGCCGCCGCCTATATCGCCGGTGACCGGACCGATTGGGGCACAAGGACCTACCGCGTCGATGTGATCATCCACGCACCCAGCTACCGGGTGGCAGGCCGGGTGGGCGACCAGCCGGGCGAGATCACCGCCATCGACACCGAGACCTGCCGCATGACCGGTGAACGCGATGACGCTCCCGAATGGCTTGCCGCACAACTGATCTCACTCGGGTTCGAGCTCGAGGTCCGCGACTCACCGGAGCTGACAGCGGAATTGCGCGCCGCCGGGGACCGCATCACCCGCGCCCTCACCGGAAAGTGAGCGGAGCGGCGCATATGCGCCGCAGGGGTTCCGCTCCCCCACCCGGCCCGGGTACGTTTCACCTCCATGGGAATGACCAGGGCCATTGCGCCAGCGCTACTTTGCCTGACGGCCGCTGTCACCGTCAGCGCTACAGCTACCGCCGAGCCCGCACCCGCGCCGGCCGCGACACCGCTCACCGTCCAGGGCGCCGATCACGGCATCGCCTATCAGGTGGCGCTCTCCGACGATCACCGCTCCACCATCGGCACCCTGCAGACCGGGCGCTTCCTGACCACCTGGGACGGCGAAGCCGTCATCGCCACCGATGACGCCGGACGCGTAATCGCCACCGTCCCACTGAAATACGATATCGCCGGCAAGACGCTCGCACTCACCCCGGCGATCGATACCGACAACCGGCGGCTCACCCTCACCCCGGTCGCCGAATCCGCCACCCCGCTGCGCGATATCGACGCCCAGCAGCGCTTCTTCGATGTGGTGCAGGCCAATATGCCCGCGGTCGCCACCGGCGCGGCCATCGGCGGCGCCATCGGCTTCCTGCTCGGCTTCCCCGCGGGCCTGTTCGTCCTGGACTTCATCACCGCACCGATCGGCCTCGTTGTCGGCGCCCTCATCGGCGGTGCCCTGGGCCTGCAGCAGTCGGGCGGCCAGCCTGCCATCGACGCCGCCCTCACCTACGCCGACAGCGTTGTCCCCGGCATCGCGCCCGCCGCCGATCCCGCTGCCACGCAACCCAACTGACACAGACTCGCTGACGCAGGACTACTGCACGAAGGTCGCACCGGCAACGGCCATGCTGTTGTCGGTGTAATACCAGTCGCCGTTCATCGGCCAATCGAGCCGGAACTGAAGGGTGTGCCCGCTCGCGGGCCCGGACGTAATCGTCCACAGCGTATTGGGCAACCCCGTCGCAGTGCTCACACTGCCATCCGACCAGGTGAACGTCCCCGACGTCGGTGTCCCGAACCCGAGCCACGGCAGCTCAGCGGAGAAATGCCCGGAATCGATGCCGGGCAACAGGGAACTGGAACATCCCCACAGATCCGCCGCCCGCCGCACACTCTGCCCCGCGCTCCCGGTGCCGGGCATGCGGTTCCCGGTCAGCACATTCCCCTGCGCGCACCCTCCGAGCCCCGCGGCCTGCGCGGTCGTCGCAGCGGCGCCCCCGGCGACCGATAGCAGCGCTCCACCCAGCAGCACCGCGATCACACTCCGAAAAGCTCCCACGCCAACCCCTCCCACCGAGGAATCACCACGTCACTTCAGGCACTTCGGAGCCTACTCGCCGATCCGTGCGATACGGCCGGTTCGTACCGATTCCTCGATTCGAGCCCCTGCCCTCGAGATTCGACCCCGGTCATGGAAAAGCAAGCGGCCCCCGCTCCGAAACGGAGCGGGGGCCGAATGTTTGTGCCTCAGCTAGGGATTCAGCGGTAGTCGCTGAAGCCGTAGTCGTCCAGCGGGACTGCGGCACCGGTGGTGGTGCCGAAGCCGTCCGGGCTGTAGTAGGTGTCGTCGTAGGACGGCACCGCGTACGCGGCCTGGCGCGCCTCTTCGGTCGGCTGAACCGTGATGTTGCGGTAGCGGTTGATACCGGTACCGGCCGGGATCAGCTTGCCGATGATCACGTTCTCCTTCAAGCCGATCAGCTTGTCGGAGCGGCAGTTGATGGCCGCGTCGGTGAGCACCCGGGTGGTCTCCTGGAAGGAGGCCGCCGAGAGCCACGAATCGGTGGCCAGCGATGCCTTGGTGATACCCATCAGGACCGGGCGGCCGGAAGCCGGCTCGGAACCCTCAGCGACCACGCGGCGGTTCGAGTTCTCGAACTCCGCGCGCTCGACCAGCGAACCGGGCAGGAACTCCGTCGCACCCGAATCGATGATGGTGACGCGGCGCAGCATCTGGCGAACGATGACCTCGATGTGCTTGTCGTGGATGGAAACACCCTGCGACCGGTACACCTCCTGGACCTCGTGCACCAGGTGGATCTGCACCTGACGGGGGCCCATCACGCGCAGCACCTCGTGCGGATCCGCGGAGCCTTCCAGCAGCTGCTGGCCGACCTCGACATGATCGCCATCGGCGAGCAGGCGCTCGGAACCGTCCTCGTGCTTGAACACCCGCAGACGCTGACGCTTGGAGAGCTTGTCGTACAACACTTCTTCGGAACCATCGTCGGGAATGACGGTGATCTTGTAGAAGCGGTCGTCGTCCTCCATGCGCACCCGGCCGGAGACCTCCGCGATGGGGGCCTTGCCCTTCGGCACACGAGCCTCGAAGAGCTCCTGCACGCGGGGCAGACCGCCGGTGATGTCCTCGCCCGCGACACCACCCTGGTGGAAGGTACGCATGGTGAGCTGGGTACCGGGCTCACCGATGGACTGCGCGGCGACGATACCGACAGCCTCACCGATATCGACCAGTTTGCCGGTCGCCATCGAGCGGCCGTAGCAGGTCGCACACACGCCGGTGCCGGTGGTGCAGGTCAGCACGGAGCGGACCTTCACCTCGGTGATGCCGGCCTCGAGCAGCGCATCCAGAGCCGGGTCGCCGAGATCGTGACCCTTCTCGATGATGACGTTGCCCTTGGCGTCCAGCGCGTCGGTGGCCAGCGTACGAGCGTAGGTGCTGGTCTCCACGTGCGCGTCCCGGATGAGCGAGCCGTCGGCCTGCTTCTCCGCGATCGCCACCATGATGCCGCGCTCGGTGCCACAGTCGGTCTCGCGAACGATGACGTCCTGCGACACGTCCACCAGACGACGGGTCAGGTAACCCGAGTCCGC
The DNA here is from genome assembly GCF_040611495.1 of Nocardia sp. NPDC006630. Classification (NCBI taxonomy): domain Bacteria; kingdom Bacillati; phylum Actinomycetota; class Actinomycetes; order Mycobacteriales; family Nocardiaceae; genus Nocardia; species Nocardia sp. NPDC006630. The sequence goes on along the minus strand of NZ_JBEXOK010000012.1, from coordinate 219,827 downwards.
GGTACGAAGCGCGGTGTCGGCCAGACCCTTTCGAGCACCGTGGGTGTTGATGAAGTACTCCAGAACCGTCAGGCCCTCACGGAAGGAGGACTTGATCGGCTGCGGGATGAACTCACCCTTCGGGTTCGTCACCAGGCCCTTCATACCCGCGAGGGTACGAGTCTGGGTGAAGTTACCCGTGGCGCCCGACTCGACGATCGTGATGATCGGGTTGTCCGGCGGGTAGTGCGCACGCATGGACTGACCGACTTCTTCGGTCGCTTCCTGCCAGATCTTGACCAGGGCGTTGTTGCGCTCGGAGTGATCGAGCGCGCCACGCTGGTACTTCTTCTCGATCTGATCGGCCTGCGCGTCGTAGCGCGCCATGATCTCGGGCTTCTCCGGCGGAACCAGAACGTCCGACATGGCGACGGTGACGCCGGAACGCGTGGCCCAGTAGAAGCCCGAGTCCTTCAGCTTGTCGACCGTCTGCGCGACCACGATCATCGGGTAGCGCTCGGCCAGATCGTTGATGATCGTCGCCTGACGCTTCTTCGGCATCTGCTCGTTGATGAACGCGTAGTCCGCCGGGAGCAGCTCGTTGAAGATGACGCGACCCAGCGTGGTCTTCGCGAGCCACGCATCGCCGCGCTTCCAGCCGTTCGGGAAGAGCTCGGCTTCGATCTCCTTCTCCGGACGCTGCTCGGTCAGGCGCACCTTGATCTGCGAACGCACGGTGAGCTCACCGCGGTCCACAGCCATCTGCGCCTCGGCCGGCGAGGAGTACACACCGAACTCGGCGTGATCCTTCGAGCCCTCGCGGTACTCACCCTTCGCGCCCTCCTGCAGGCGAGTCAGGTAGTACAGACCGGTCACCATGTCCAGACGCGGCATGGCGAGCGGACGACCCGAGGCGGGCGACAGGATGTTGTTCGAGGACAGCATCAGGATGCGGGCCTCGGCCTGCGCCTCCGCGGACAGCGGAAGGTGCACGGCCATCTGGTCACCGTCGAAGTCGGCGTTGAACGCCTCACACACGAGCGGGTGCAGCTGGATTGCCTTGCCCTCGACCAGCAGCGGCTCGAAGGCCTGGATGCCCAGGCGGTGCAGGGTGGGCGCACGGTTCAGCAGCACCGGGTGCTCGGAGATGACCTCTTCGAGGACGTCCCACACCTGAGCGCGCTGCCGCTCGACCATCCGCTTGGCGGACTTGATGTTCTGTGCGTGGTTGAGATCCACCAGGCGCTTCATGACGAACGGCTTGAACAGCTCGAGCGCCATCAGCTTCGGCAGACCACACTGGTGCAGCTTGAGCTGCGGACCGACCACGATGACCGAACGACCCGAGTAGTCGACACGCTTGCCCAGCAGGTTCTGACGGAAACGACCCTGCTTGCCCTTGAGCAGATCGCTCAGGGACTTCAGCGGGCGGTTACCCGGACCGGTGACCGGACGGCCACGACGGCCGTTGTCGAACAGCGCGTCCACCGACTCCTGAAGCATGCGCTTCTCGTTGTTCACGATGATCTCGGGCGCACCCAGATCGATCAGTCGCTTCAAACGGTTGTTGCGGTTGATGACGCGGCGGTACAGGTCGTTGAGGTCGGAGGTCGCGAAGCGGCCACCGTCCAACTGGACCATCGGGCGCAGCTCCGGAGGGATCACCGGGACCGCGTCCAGCACCATGCCCATGGGCGAGTTGCCGTTCATCTGGAACGCGGCGACAACCTTCAGACGCTTCAGCGCGCGAAGCTTCTTCTGGCCCTTGCCCGTACGGATCGTCTCGCGCAGGTTCTCGGCCTCGGCCGGGATGTCGAACTGCTCCATGAGCTTCTGGATCGCCTCGGCGCCCATGGCTCCGGTGAAGTACTCGCCGTAGCGGTCCTGCAGCTCGCGGTAGATGATCTCGTCGATGATCAGCTGCTTCACCGCAAGCTTGGTGAAGGTGGTCCAGATCTCGTCGAGCCGGTCCAGCTCACGCTGGGCGCGGTCGCGCAGCTGGCGCATCTCACGCTCGCCGCCGTCCTTCACCTTGCGGCGGACGTCGGACTTGGCGCCCTCGGCCTCGAGCTCGGCAATGTCGGCCTCGAGCTTCTGGGCGCGGGCCTCGAGATCGGCATCACGCTGATCGGCGAGGTTCTTCTTCTCGACCTCCATCTCGGCTTCGAGAGTGGAGAGTTCGTTGTGGCGCAGCTCGGTATCGACGCCGACGATCACGTAGGCGGCGAAGTAGATGATCTTTTCCAGATCCTTCGGCGCCAGGTCCAGCAGGTAGCCCAGACGCGACGGGACACCCTTGAAGTACCAGATGTGCGTGACCGGAGCGGCCAGCTCGATGTGGCCCATGCGCTCACGACGCACCTTGGCGCGAGTCACCTCGACACCACAGCGCTCGCAGATGATGCCCTTGAAGCGGACGCGCTTGTACTTACCGCAGTAGCACTCCCAGTCCCGGGTGGGACCGAAGATCTTCTCGCAGAACAAGCCGTCCTTCTCGGGCTTGAGCGTGCGGTAATTGATGGTCTCCGGCTTCTTCACCTCGCCGAACGACCACTGTCGGATGTCGTCAGCGGAGGCCAGGCCGATCCGGAGTTCATCGAAGAAGTTGACGTCTAGCACGTAACTTCCTTTCCCCTGTTCGGGTTCAAGTATGAGCAAAAGTCGCTAAATCCGTTGCCCGGGAGCGCTTTTCAGCAAATGCCGGAAGCGCTCCCGGACCGATCGCTCTTACTGCGCCAGGTCGTCGACCGTCGCAGCCTCGTTGCGGGACAGGTTGATACCCAGGTTCGCCGCAGCGCGCTCCAGGTCCTCATCATCGCCATCGCGCATTTCGATCGCGGCGCCGTCCGAGGACAGCACCTCGACGTTCAGGCACAGCGACTGGAGCTCCTTGAGCAACACCTTGAACGACTCCGGAATACCGGGCTCCGGAATGTTCTCGCCCTTGACGATCGCCTCGTAAACCTTTACGCGGCCGACAACATCGTCGGACTTGATGGTGAGCAGTTCCTGCAGGGTGTAGGCGGCGCCGTACGCCTGCATGGCCCAGCACTCCATTTCACCGAAGCGCTGACCACCGAACTGGGCCTTACCACCGAGGGGCTGCTGCGTGATCATCGAGTACGGACCCGTCGAACGCGCGTGGATCTTGTCGTCCACCAGGTGGTGCAGCTTCAGGATGTACATGTAGCCGACCGAGACCGGGTACGGGAACGGCTCGCCGGAGCGGCCGTCCAGCAGTACGGCCTTGCCGTTGTCGTCGATCATCTTCTCGCCGTCGCGGTTCGGCAGCGTCGAGGCCAGCAGGCCCGTCAGCTCCTCCTCGCGCGCACCGTCGAAGACCGGGGTGGCGATATTCGTGTCAGCGGGCTGACCGAGCATCTCCTCGGGGAGCTTGCGCGCCCACTCCGGCTCACCGTCGACCTGCCAGCCGGTCTTGGCGATGTAACCCAGATGGGTTTCCAGCACCTGACCGATGTTCATACGACGCGGCACACCGTGCGTGTTCAGGATGATGTCGACCGGAGTTCCGTCCGGCAGGAAGGGCATGTCCTCCTGCGGCAGGATCTTGCCGATAACACCCTTGTTGCCGTGGCGGCCGGCCAGCTTGTCGCCGTCCTGGATCTTGCGCTTCTGCGCGACGTACACGCGCACCAGCTCATTGACGCCGGGAGGCAGATCGTCGTCGTCGTCGCGCGAGAACACGCGGACGCCGATGACCTTGCCGGACTCGCCGTGCGGCACCTTGAGAGAGGTATCGCGAACCTCGCGGGCCTTCTCACCGAAGATGGCGCGCAGCAGGCGCTCCTCGGGGGTCAGCTCGGTTTCACCCTTCGGGGTGACCTTGCCGACCAGGATGTCGCCGTCACGAACCTCGGCGCCGATGCGGACGATGCCGCGCTCGTCGAGATCCGCGAGCACCTCGTCGGAGACGTTCGGGATATCCCGGGTGATCTCCTCGGCGCCCAGCTTGGTGTCGCGAGCATCGATTTCGTGCTCCTCGATGTGAATCGAGGTGAGCACGTCATCCTCCACGAGGCGCTGCGACAGAATGATCGCGTCCTCGTAGTTGTGGCCTTCCCACGGCATGATCGCCACGAGCAGGTTCTTGCCCAGCGCCATCTCACCGTTCTGGGTGCAGGGGCCGTCGGCGAGCACATGCCCGGCTTCCACGCGCAGACCCTCGTCCACGATCGGACGCTGGTTGGCACAGGTGCCCTGGTTGGAGCGCTCGAACTTGCGCATGCGGTACGAGCGGCGGGTGCCGTCGTCGTGCATGACGGTGATGAAGTCGGCCGAAACCTCTTCCACCACACCGGCCTTCTGGTTCACGACGACATCGCCGGCGTCGACCGCGGCACGCAGTTCCATACCGGTGCCGACCAGCGGCGACTCGGAACGGACCAGCGGCACGGCCTGACGCTGCATGTTCGCACCCATGAGGGCACGGTTGGCATCGTCGTGCTCGAGGAACGGAATCATGGCGGTCGCGACCGAAACCATCTGGCGCGGTGAGACATCCATGTAGTCGACCGCGTTCGCGTCGACGTATTCCATTTCCTCGTTGCCGTGGCGGGCGAGGACACGCTCCTCGAGGAAGTTGCCGTCCAGGTCGACAGGCGAGTTCGCCTGGGCCCGGATGTGGCGGTCTTCCTCGTCGGCGGTGAGGTACTTGACCTCATCGGTGACGCGGCCGTTCGCGACCTTGCGGTACGGGGTCTCGATGAAACCGAACGGGTTGACCCGCGCGTACACCGACAGCGAACCGATCAGGCCGATGTTCGGGCCTTCCGGGGTCTCGATCGGGCACATGCGGCCGTAGTGCGACGGGTGGACGTCACGAACTTCCAGACCGGCACGCTCACGGGACAGACCACCCGGGCCCAGCGCCGACAGGCGGCGCTTGTGGGTCAGACCCGAGAGCGGGTTGTTCTGGTCCATGAACTGCGACAGCTGCGAAGTTCCGAAGAACTCCTTGATCGCGGCGACCACGGGACGGATGTTGATCAGGGTCTGCGGCGTGATCGCCTCGACGTCTTGAGTCGTCATACGCTCGCGGACAACGCGTTCCATACGCGAGAGGCCGACGCGGATCTGGTTCTGGATGAGCTCGCCGACGGTACGCAGACGACGGTTACCGAAGTGGTCGATGTCATCGACGCCGACCGGAACTTCCTGGCCGCCGGGGGCGGTCATGGTCCGGTCGCCCTGGTGCAGGCGCACCAGGTACTCGATCGTCGCGACGATGTCTTCCTTCGTCAGCGTCGAACCGACCACCGGCTGGTCCAGGTTCAGGCCCAGCTTCTTGTTGACCTTGTAGCGGCCGACACGAGCCAGGTCGTAGCGCTTCTCCTTGAAGAACAGGTTCTCCAGCAGGGTCTGCGCGGACTCCTTCGTCGGCGGCTCGCCCGGGCGCAGCTTGCGGTAGATGTCGAGCAGCGCCTCGTCCTGGCCCGGAGTGCTGTCCTTCTCCAGGGTGGACATCATGATCTCGGAGAAGCCGAAACGCTCGACGATCTCCTCGGCCGTGAGACCCAGCGCCTTCAGCAGCACGGTGACCGGCTGACGGCGCTTGCGGTCGATACGCACACCGACGGTGTCGCGCTTGTCGACGTCGAACTCCAGCCACGCACCACGCGAGGGGATGACACGCACGGAGTGCAGCGTCTTCTCGGTGGACTTGTCGATGGTGTCGTCGAAGTACACGCCCGGCGAACGGACCAGCTGCGAAACGACGACGCGCTCGGTGCCGTTGATGATGAACGTGCCCTTGTCGGTCATCATCGGGAAATCACCCATGAAGACCGTCTGAGACTTGATCTCACCGGTGTTGTTGTTGATGAACTCCGCGGTGACGAACAACGGCGCCGCGTAGGTCATGTCCTTGTCCTTGCACTCTTCGATGGAGGCCTTGACCTCTTCGAAGCGTGGGTCGGAGAAGGACAGCGACATGGAACCGGAGAAATCCTCGATCGGCGAAAGCTCCTCGAGCACCTCCTCGAGCCCACCGAAGGGGTTGACGTCGCCTCGGGCGACTGCCTTTTCCCGCCAAGTCGGTGAACCGACCAGCCAGGCGAACGAGTCGGTTTGTAGATCGAGAAGACCCGGAACCTCGAGGGGCTCACGAATCTTCGCGAAAGACACCCGCTTCGGGGCTCCGGGAATACCGGCCTTGGTCTGGGTGGAGACTGCCAAGATGCGTCCTTCCAGCACCTCACGCGCGTCGCGTGGTGGTCCGCGACCGTCGCTTGTCTGCTACGAATTCCGCTGGTAGCACCCGAACGAAACCCGAACAGCAAACAACGGAAGTAACACCGGAAGGTGGAACTTTCGACGATGCGATCAAGGTATGGACAGGAGGCAGCCAGCGCAACGTCCAAAACTACACCCAAACCTACGGGGGTGTCAAAGTACCACCCGTGGTGAACCCCGGAGGGCTAACGCGCCGAAGCGTGTCGCGGCGGTGACCACACCGCATCGCAGTGAGGTGGAACACCACCGGCGGCCGATAGAACACCGCACAGCGATGAGATCGGGTACCGCTCAGCGACGCCGCCACACCTCTGCCGACTGGCTCCGCTGTCCGCTGGCTGCGTTCCTCGAGGGCCTCGCCGGCGTCTGGTTCCCCTGTGACAGCCGCCGCTGTTGTGAATAGCGTGACGGGTCGGACGAAACTCGTCAAGTGGCGCGAGAAGTTGACAAACCACGGAATCGCCTGCACCACTACAAGATCGCTGGGAGCGACCGGTGCGGTACCGCGGTCCAGGCGATACACCGCCCGTTCAGGGACCGGTTCCGGCCCGCAGACAAGAGCCGGGCGCGCCTAGTTGTCGGCGATTTCGGAGGCCAGCCAGTGGCCGTTGATCTTCTGCATGCGCAGCACGATCGGACCCGAGGCGAGGGGCGCGGGCTGACCGCCCTTCACGGTGGAGACATTCAGGTTGAGCAGCAGTTCAGCACGGTCTGCGGTGAGCATGGTCACGCCGATCGGATCCGTTTTGACCACGGTGTCGGCCTGGGCCTGCTTGATCGAATTGACGGTGGTGTCCATGTACTTCTGGAAGTCGTTGCTCATCTTCTCGGTCACCACCGCACTGACCGCGGCCTTCCACTTGTCCTTGTCGATCGAATCCGCCTTGTAGGCGTAGAGCGTCGTCAGGGCGTTCGTGGCGGCGGCTTTGACCTCGTTGGTGGAACTGTTGTCGAGGAAGGCCTGATTGCTGTCGTTGGCACCGGGGCGCAGGACGCCGACGATCGCGACGACCGCCAAAAGGACGGCCGCGACCGTGCAGAGGATCGCGGTGCGCCAGGTCCGCCAGACGCCGCCGGGGGTGCTCGGCGTGCGCTGGGACTTTGCGGAGGACTTCTTCGAAAGATCGGGACCGCGGCTCGCGCCCTCGGCGCCACGGCCGGCACCCTCCGCACCACGGCTGGCACCGAAGCGCGACTTCGCGCCACGAGCGCCGGTGGGCGCCCGTTCGGCGGCGGGACGCGGGGTCTCGGCGCCGCGGAGGTCGGCGGCGGTGGTCCGGGAGCCGGAGTTGCGCTGCGCGGCCGGTCGGCGCTTCGGGCTGACGCGATTGACGGGGCGTTTATTGGCCATGATCGCGGTCTCCTAGTTGCCCGGTTGCGGGTTCGCCGGCTGCGGCGCGGTGGTGGCCGCGGCCGGGTTCTGCGGCGCGGGCGCGGCCGAGCCGAGCGCGACCGGATCCGCCACCGACTGCACCTGATCGGCCTTCCACACACCCTTGTCCAGGGTCACATCGACCTGCCAGGTGTAGCGGAACTTGTCGGCGGGCTTGTCGGGGCCCGATTCGGTCACCTCGAACACGACCAGCGCGGCGGCATGATCGCGTTCGGAATTCAGCTCGGTGACCGCGCCACCGACCACCTTGGCGGTCGAATTCACATTGGAGTCCGCGGCCGACTTCTTGATCTGCGCATCGCCCTTGTCGGAAGCCGCGAGGAGATCACCGGTCATCGATGAACGGGCCAGCGCCACCGACCCGTTGATGTCCTTGAGATTCATCGAGGTGATGTTGATGGCGGCCTGCTGCGCGGCGACCAGCGCCGCGTCCCGCGCCTCGGCCCGGGGCCGGTCGCGCAGCAGCCCGCCGACGATCCAGGTGCCGCCGAACCAGGCGGCGGCGACCGCGGCGACCGCCAGCAGGGCGATCGAGCCGAGGGTCACGGCCTTGCGGGTGCCGAAACCTGTTTTGGTGGCGGATTCGCTTGCGGCAGAATCGGATTCAGCGGAGGCGGCATCGCGGTCCGGCTTCGACTGCGCCGTGGCAGCGGTCTCACCAGTGGCAGTCCCGGATTCGGCATTGGCGACGGCCTCGGGCTCAGCACCGGCGACGGGCTCAGGCTCAGCACCGATGACGGGCTCGGGATCGTCGGCGGGCTCGCCCCCGACGGCGCGATCAGCGGTGGACGTGCCGTCGGCTGCGGCCTCGGCCGCATCCTCGGGCTGCGGACCGGCGGCGACGCCGGCCTCCGGATGGCTCTCGCCGACCGGTATGGCGGTCGGCTCGCCGAGATCGACCTCCGGATTGCTGTCCTTTTGCTGACTCACGCCGACACCATACTTTCCTCTCCGCGCATCACCGTCCGGCTGTGCGCATTACCACGCTGCGTCACCGCTTCGGGGTGACGCCCATGAGCGTTGCGAGTTGATTCGCGACCGGGTTCAGATTGAGCTTCTCCGGGTCGGTCTTGGGCTTGTCGTCCCACGGCTGCGACAGGCTGGGGTCGGCCTGTTCGGCGTGCGCCCCGCCGCGCACCGCGGTGTCACTGCCTTGGGGCGCAGTGCATTTCGCGTCGGTGTTGAACGGGAAGTCGTCGCGGGTGTCGTCGAACTTGGGGTTCTGCGCCTTCATCTGATCGATGATCGCCTTGGTGCCCTCGTAGCCGACGGTGCAGGCGGGCGGATTGTTGGTCTCGAGCACCAGGCCGAAGTGGGTGGTGCCGTCGCCGGGCGCCGTCGCCGAGGCGCCGATCGAGAGCAGCGGCAGCATCTGCAGCACCGGGCCGAGCGCGTAGAACTTCGGCGAGACGGTCAGCAGCAGCGTGCGCAGATTGGTGAGGTCCTGGGTGAGCGAGGGACCGCTCTCCTTCAGCAGGCTGGAGAGCTGACTGCCCGCATCGGTGCCGGTGCCGATGAGCCGGCGGATATCCGGATCACTCGACTTGAGCTGTGCGGTCAGCTTGTCCAGGCCGTCGCTGAAGTTCAGGATGGCCGGACCCTGCTCGGCCTGGGTGGCCAGCACACTGCGGGCATCCCGGATCAGGGCGAGGGTCTGCGGCAGCGATTCCACGCCGGTGGCGGTGAACTTGTTGAGCGAGTCCACCAGCACCCGCAGATCATTGCCCTTACCGTCGAACGCCTTGCCCAGTTCCGTCACGGTGGTGCTGAGCGCCGCCAGATCGGTGGTCTTCGCGAAATTGTCGACGCTGGCGAGCAGATCCTCGACGTGGATCGGCAGCGTCGCACCGACGATGACCGAACCGTCCTTCAGATACGGCGACCCATTGCTGGTCGGCTGCAGGTCCACGTACTGCTCACCGATGGCGGAGCGGTCGGCGACCACGGCCTTGGCGCTCGCGGGCACCTTCGGCTTACCGGAGTCCATTTCGAGCGTGACCACCACACCGTCGGGCGTGATGTCGAGATTGCCGACCCGGCCCACCGGCACACCGCGGTAGGACACCTCGGCGCCCTTGGACAGATTGCCGGTCTCCGGCATCTGCAGGGTGACCTTGTAGAGGCCGAAGCCGAGCAGATTGTTCAGTCGCACGTACTTGGCGCCGACGAAGCTGACACCGAGCACCGCGATGATCACGAACAGAATCAGCTGGTTGCGCACCAGACGGCTCATCGCGGACCACCCACTCCCAGCTGTTGCAGGATCGATCCCAGCGGATCGGTCGGACCGGGCTGGTCGGTGGGACGCGCCACGGTGGGCGGCAGCGGCAGCAGCGAGATGGTGGGCCACCCGCCGCGCGGGCCGTTGCCGTTGTAGTACGGGTTGGTCGGATCGACGTTCACCTGCCGGCCGTTCGGCGGCAGGTACTGCGGATCCGGTTTGCCCACACCGAGATTCGACAGCAGCGTGCCGACCTGGAGGTCCACGGACAGGAAGGTATTGACCTGACCGCCGAACGAGGACTTGATGGCCTCGTCCGGGAACGGGTAGGTCGGAATGAGCGGGAACGCGGTCACCAGATCATCGGCGGACGCACCGAGCGCCTGCAGCGTGGGCCGCAGCGAGCTGAGGTCCTGGATCAGGTTGTCCTTGGAATGATCGAGCACGTCGATTCCGGCCTGGCCCACCCGATCCAGCTGGCTGAGCAGCTGAATCAGTTGCGGCCGTTGCTCGTTCAGAATCTTGATGCCCTGCGGCAGCTCGTCGAGCACCTTGCCGATCTGCTCGGTCTGGGCGCCGACCCGGGTGCTGAGGGTGTCGAGCTTGTCCAGCGCGCGGGTGATGTCGTCGACCTGGTCGTTGAGACCGCTGATCAGCGTATTCGCCTGCTCGAGCAGATCGCGGACCTTGTTGTCGCGGCCGTCGAGCGCCTTGTTGAGCTCCGAGACGATGGGCTGCAGCTGCGCCACGCCACCACCGTTGAGCAGCAGCGACAGTGCGCCGAGCACCTGTTCGACCTCGGTGGCCGTGCGGGTGTTCTCGACCTTGATGGTCGAGCCGTCCTTCAACCGATCGGGCTCCGGATCGTTTGCGGGCGAGGACAATTCGATGAACTTCTCACCGAGCAGATTGGTCTGCTTGACCTCGGCCCGGGCATTGGCGGGCAGATTCACGGAGGAATTCACCACCACCTTGATGCTGGCGGTCCAGCCGTCCGGCGCGAGTTCGATCTTGTCCACCCGGCCCACGGCCACACCGTCGACCTTGACGCTCGACTGCGGGACCAGATCCAGCACATCGGAGAAGCGGATATCCAGATGCATGGGGTGATCGCCGACATTGGCGCCGCCGGGCAGCGGAACGCCGTACACACCGGTACCGCAACCGCTCACCAGCAGCGTCACCGCGCCGATGCTCGTGGCCAGCACACCGATTCGAGTGGCTTTCATCGCTGTCCACCTCCCTGCGACGGCGGCTGCTGATCGGACTGGTTGCCGGGGACGGTGCCGGGAGCGACATTGCGCTGCTCGTTGTCACCGCTGAGAATGCCGAACGGCAGGACCAGCGACGGCGTCTTGACGCCCGCCGCGAGCTGACTGGTGATGATGCCGCAATTGTCGAGAATCGGCTTGAGCTGCTGCGAGATCGCGTCGAACTTCGGATCGCCCGGCCGCAGCTTGCCCAGATCCAGCAGCTCGCAGATGGTCCCGAACGGGTTCTGCAGATCGGTGAAGTTGGGCCGCATATCGAGGGTGCCGGTCTCACCGTTGTGCACATTGATGAGGTTGCTCAGCGCGGTCGGGATGAGCGGCAGCGCCTTGGCCAGATCGTCGCGCTGATCGGCGAGGGTCTTGGTCAGCGAGGTCAGCGCATCCGCGTTGTTCTGCACCAGTTCTCGATTGTTGTCGATGAACCGGGCCACATCACCGAGCGCGATCGACAGCAGATTCAGCGCGTCACCGAGATCGCGGCGCTCGTCGGACAGGAATCCGGCCAGCGAGGACAGCTGGGTGTTGAACGTGCGCACCTGCGCGTCGTTATCGGCCAGCATATGCACGAACTGCTGCAGGTTCTTCACGGTGTCGAAGATGTCCGTGCGCGAATCCGACAGTGTGGCAGCGGCTTTGGACAGCTGCGTGAAACTGTTGGCGAGCGCGTCACCATTGCCCGCGAGGTTCTGCGAGGCGGAGCGGGCCAGATCGTTGACCGCGCCGTCTTTATTGGCGCCGTTGGGGCCCAAGGCATCCGAGAGTTCGGTGATGCTCTTGTAGAGCCGGTCCACCTCCACCGGGGTGGCGGTGCGGTCCTTCGGGATGGTGGCATTGCGCCCCATCTTCGGACCGCTCTTGTAGGCGGGCGCGAGCTGGATGTACCGGTCCGAGACGACCGACGGCGTGATCTGCGCGGCCTTGGCGTCGGCGGGGACGTCGTACTTGCGGTCCACCGACATGACGACCTTGACCTGCTCGCCCTCCGGCGTCACCGAATCGACCGAGCCCACCGGCACCCCGAGGATGCGGACATCCGATCCGGAGTAGATGCCCACGGACTTGTCGAAGTACGCGGTGATGGTGGTGGTGTTGAGCCTGTCGAACCCCCACCAGGCCACACCGGCCAGCACGACCGCCACGACGGCGACTCCGGCGATGACCTTGCTCTTCGTACTGGTCGCAGCCAGAGCGTTCAGCGGATTCTTCGCCATTGCTAGCCTCCCATCTTTCGGATCGGCGGACGGTCGCCCGGAATATCGGGCAGGGCGGGCGGAATGAGGTTGGTGATGACCGCGTCGAACCAGCGGCCGGTGCCCAGCACATTCGCGTACAAGCCGTAGAACGGCGCCGCCAGGGTGAGCGTCTTGGAGATGTTCGCCTGGTTGGCATTCAGCATGTCGATGGTCTTTTTGAGGTTCGTCAGCGCGGGGCCGATCTGCTCCTCGTTGTCGTGCACCAGCGCGGTCAGTTCGGCCGCAACGGATTTCGCACCGGTCAGCAATTGCGCGATGGACTGCTGACGGATATTCAACTCGGTGAGCAACTGCCCGCCATTGCCGATCAGCCGCTCGAATTCGGCATTGCGATCGGCCAGCACCTGGGAGGTCTTCTTGGTGGCGCCGAACAGCTTCTTCAGCTGATCGTCACGTTTGGCCAGCGACTCCGACAGGCGTGCGACGCCGTCGATGGAACCGCGAATATCAGCCGGCGTTTCCGAGAACGCATCCGACAGCACCCGGAAACTCTGGGCCAGCTGTGCGGTATCGGTGTTCTCGATATCGGAGGCGGCATCGCTGAAAGCGTCCACCACGTCATACGGAGACACCGTGCGCGCCAAGGGAATCGTCTTGCCCGGATCGGCGGCGCTGGTGCCCTTCGGATCGAGCGCCAGGTACTTCTGCCCGAGCAGGGTCTTGATCTGGATGGATGCGGTGGTCTCGTCACCGATCCAGGCATCCTGGGTGCGGAATTCCACCAGCACCTTGTCGCCCTCCAGGCCGACATCCTGCACCTGGCCGACCTTCACACCGGCGATACGCACCTCATCGCCCTTGCGCAGGCCCGCGGCCTCGGAGAATTCGGCGCTGTATTTGGTGCCGGCGGCCAGAATCGGCAGTTTGTCGAGGCCGAATGCGGCCACCGTCACCAAAAGCACCAGGAGCAGGCCCAATCCGCCCATGAACGCCGGACTGCGTTTACCGAGTACTACCCGATCGTCCATCAGCGGCCTCCCTTCCCATGGCAGCGCGGAGCCGGATTCGTATAGATCGGCTGATTGACGGTCGGCAGGTTCGTTATCGCCGGGGGCAGATTCAGCTGCGGCGCATCGGCCGTGCCGGGACCCGCGACGATATCGATGCCGCACAGGTAGAACTGGAACCAGGAGCCGTAGCTGGCGGCCCGGCCGAGCTTGTCCATCTTGATGGGCAGATTGGCCAGACCCTCGTTGACCTCGTCGGACCGGCTGTTCAGGGTGCCGGTCAACTGGTTCAGGCCCGCGATGGCGCCCTGCAGATTCGGCCGCACCGGTACCAGCAGGTCCGAGGTGGCCTCCGCCAGATTGCCGAGCGAGGTGATGGCCGAGCCGATGGTGCCGCGATCGGCATTGAGCCCGGTGACCAGCGCCTCGGTATTGACGATCAGCGCGTCCAGCTGGCCGTCGTGCTGATTGACGGCGTCCAGCACGGCATTCAGGTTCTTGACCACCGCACCGATCACCGCATCCTTGTCGGCGATCTTGTTGGTGAGCGAGGCGGTGGTGGAGACCAGATCCCTGATCGTCCCCTTCTCGCCCTGGAAGACCTGAATGATGTTGTAGGACAGCTTGTTCACATCATCGGCGGTGAGCGTCTGGAACAGCGGCCGGAAGCCGTTGAACAGCTCGGTCAGGTTCAGCGCCGGCTTGGTGCGCTCCAGCGGGATGGTGGCGCCCTTGTTGATCTTGCGCCCCTGCTCGCCGGCGCCCTGCTCCAGCGCGATGTAGCGCTGGCCCACCAGGTTCCGGTACTTGATGGCCGCGGTGGTCGAGGCCGGCAGCGACGAACGATCGGTCAGCTCGAACTCCACGTTCGCCAGCCGCTTGTCCACGATCGTCACCTTGGTGACCTTGCCGACGCGCACACCGGCGATCCGCACCTCGTCTCCCTTGTTCAGGGAGGTCACATCGGTGAAGCGGGCATTGAACTTGGTGCCGCCGCCGCTGTAGTTGGCGATGGTCAGCGCCAGGATGCCGGTGGCCAGCACCGTCACCACGATGAAGACCACCAGTTTGGTCAGCGTGCCGCCGAGGCCGCGCAGGGTATCCCTCATCGGATCGTCACCTCACTGCCGCGCAGGGCCGGGGCCGCGATGCGGGAAATCCAGCCGGGCACCTGGTCCGGCGAAACACCCTGGGCCGCACCGTAGATCGTGTTCAGCGTCTGCTGCTCCTGCGGAGATCCGGCGGTGGTCGGCTGCTGTGGGCCGAACACCCTGTACTGCGCCGCGGGCACGATTCCGACGGCCTGGTCACCGGGGGTGCGACTGGGCGGCTGGTAGGAGCCGTCGTTCGCGGAACCGTCCGTGTACTGGCCCGGGTCGGTACCCAGCGGGTACTCCGGAATGCATACCGCGCCACGGGGATCGAACCAGCGCGGCTCGTCCTGATTGGGGACGTAGCGGCCGCGATCGTTGACGATCTCGATCGTCACGCGGGAACCCGGCAGGTCGGTGCCCTTACCGAAGATGTCGTCGATGCGCGGCTTCATCTGCGCGAAGTTCCGCAGTGCGCAGGTGTAACCGGGCGAGAACCTCGCGAGCGCCTCGAGTGCGGGCCGCGAATCGGCGGCCACATCGATGATGTTGTCGCGGTTGGCCACCAGGAAATCGGCCAGCGCCGACGAGCTCGGCGTCAGCGTCGCGAGCATGGTGTCGATCTGCGGGCGCTTCTGCACAATGGTCGCGTTCGTGGTGCGCAGATTGTCCAGCGCGTCGACCAGCTGCGGGGCCGCATCGGAGTAGACGTCGGCCACATCGGCCAGGCTCTTCAGATCCTGCTGCAGCGTGGGCAGTTCGGTATTGACCTGGGTGAAGATGTCATCGAGACGATCGATGGTCTTGCCCAGCTCCTCGCCCTGACCCTGCAGCGCCTGCGAGACCGCGCCCAGCGTGGACGAGAGGTACTGCGGCGGAACGGCCTGCAGCAACGGCAGCAGATGATCCAGCAGCTGGCTCACCTCGATGGCATGGCCACTGGTGTCCTGATGCAGGGTCATGCCGGCCTTCAGGTGCTGGTTGTCGGGCTGCTCCGGCCACACCAGATCGACATAGCGCTCACCGAAGAGTGTCTTCGGGAGCAGCCGCGCGGTCACATTGGCCGGAATCTTGTCGGCCTTCGCCGGATCGATGGCCAGGTCCAAGGTGACCTGATGCCCGTCGTACGAGCTGGAGCGCACCTCGCCGACCATGACACCGCGGACCTTGACATCCGCATTGCGGGTCAAGGCATTTCCGACGGTATCGGTCAGCAGATTCACCCGGACGGATTCGACGAACTGCTTGTTGTAAATCGCGATGGTGGTCCACAGGAACAACGCCACCACCACGAAGAACAGCACGCCGAGGGTGCGGGAGCGGATCTTCTCGGTCGAACGCCAGAACTCCACCCGCTGCGGATTGCTCATCCCGCCACCCGCACCGTCGTGGTCGTGCCCCAAATGGCAAGGCTGAGGAAGAAATCGAGCACATTGATGAGCACGATCGCGGCGCGCACCGCACGACCCACGGCTACACCGACTCCGGCGGGACCGCCGGTGGCATTGAAGCCGTAGTAGCAGTGCACCAGGATGATGACGAACGCGAAGACGAGCACCTTCAGGAACGAATAGATGACGTCTTCGGGTGGCAGGAACAGGCTGAAGTAGTGGTCATACGATCCACTCGATTGCCCGTTGAAGTAGATGCTGATCAACCGCGAGGCGACGTACGTGCCGAGCAGGCCGACGATGTACAGCGGGATCACCGCCACGAAGCCCGCGATCACGCGCGTGGTGACCAGGAACGGCACACCCGGCACCGCCATCACCTCGAGCGCGTCGATCTCCTCGGAGATGCGCATGGCGCCCAGCTGCGCGGTGAAACCACAACCGACCGTTGCCGAAAGTGCCAGCGCCGCAACCAGGGGCGCGAGTTCACGCGTATTGATGTAGCCGGTCAGGAAGCCGGTCAGCACACCGCTGCCCAGCGAATCGAGAGCCTTGAAGCCCTGCAGGCCGACGACCACACCCACCGAGGCGGACATGAAGACGATGACGCCGATGGTGCCGCCGATGACCGCCAGCGCACCCGAACCGAAGGTCACCTCGGCCAGCAGCCGCATGACCTCCTTGCGGTAGTGCACAACGGTTCTCGGAATCCACGCGATCGCTCTCGCGTAGAAGGACATCTGATCGCCGGCCCGGTCGACCAGGTTCACCGGCGCTTTGAGCGCACCGGTCACCCGGCGCGCCGACCGGGAGAAAACGGTGGAGCGCGTGGAAACGACCATGGATCACGCGCCCTTGGCCGGGACGACCTGAAGATAAATCAGGGTCAGCACCAGGTTCAGGAAGAACAAGACCAGGAACGTGATCACCACGGATTGGTTCACCGCGTCACCTACTCCTTTCGGGCCGCCCTTGGGATGCAAACCCTTGTACGCGGCGATAACACCCGCGACAAGTCCGAAGATCAGGGCTTTGATCTCACCGATCCAGAGGTCCGGGAGCTGTGCGAGCGCGGAGAACGAAGCCAGATAGGCGCCGGGCGTACCGCCCTGCAGGGCCACATTGAAGAAGTAACCGCCGCAGATGCCGACCACCGCGACCAAGCCGTTCATGAGCAGCGCGACCAGCATCATGCCCAGCACCCGCGGAACCACAAGGCGCTGAATGGGATCGATGCCGAGGACCTCCATGGCGTCGATCTCCTCGCGAATGGTCCGCGAGCCGAGATCGGCGGCCACGGCCGAGCCGGCGGCGCCCGCGATGATCAGGGCGGTCACCACCGGGGCGGCCTGCTGCACCGTGGCGAGCACGCTGGTGGCGCCGGTGAAGGACTCCGCGCCGAGCTGCTTGATGAGTGAGCCGGTCTGCAGTGCGACTACAGCGCCGAAGGGAATCGCGACCAGTGCGGCCGGGAGAATCGAGACAGACGCGATGAACCACGACTGCTCGATGAACTCCCGCCACTGGAAAGGCCTGCGGAACGTCTTGCGCATAACATCCAGAAGAAGCGCAAAAATGTTGCCGGCCTGCGCAAGACCCGACTCGACCGGGGTGCGCAGCCGTGTCAGGGTTTGATTCACGGGCGGTATGTTACCCGTTAGTCAGGTTGTGTCGAACCGTGGTGTCATACCCGCCCGTGTAGGCGGGCATTACCTGTGTGTCGGAATCACCGTCCTGCTCCAGCGAATCCCGAATCGCCTCCTGCGCGGCGGGCGGCAGGGTGTGCAGAATCTGGCGCACGCGCTCACGACGACGGCCCACGGCCTGACGCACCGGCATACCCGGGGTGGCACGCATCTGCGGGATGATGCCCTCGACTTCCTCGGCACCGCCCTGATTGTGACCGGCGTCGAACATGGCCTGCTCGCGGGCCATCTGCGACTCGTCCTTCTCCTCGGACATGCCGATCGGGCCGATCATGCGACCGTTGAGGAACTGCTTCACCACCGGCTCGTCCGAGGTGAGCAGCACCTCGCGCGGGCCGAACATGACCAGCTGCCGGCGGAACAGCATGCCGATATTGTCCGGCACCAGACGCGCCAGGTTGATGTTGTGCGTGACGATCAGAATCGTCGCGTCGATCTGCGCATTGATATCGATGAGCAGCTGCGACAGGTAGGTGGTACGCACCGGGTCCAGACCGGAGTCCGGCTCGTCGACCAGGATGATCTGCGGGTCCAGCACCAGCGCGCGAGCCAGGCCGGCACGCTTGCGCATACCGCCCGAGATCTCGCCCGGCAGTTTGCCTTCCGCGCCGAGCAGACCCGTCAGCTCGAGCTTCTCCATGACAACTTTTTTGATGTCGGATTCGCTCTTCTTGGTGTGCTCACGCAGCGGGAAGGCCACGTTGTCATACAGATTCATCGAGCCGAAGAGCGCGCCGTCCTGGAAGAGGACACCGAACAGCTTCCGGATCTCGTACAGCTCCTTGTTGGAGCAGGTGGTGATATCGGTGCCATCGATGTAGATGGAGCCGCGCTCGGGGCGCAGCAAACCGATCAAAGACTTCAGAAAGACGGACTTACCGGTACCCGAGGGGCCGAGCAACGCGCTGACTTCCCCCGTCGGCAGCGTCAGCGAGACGTCCTGCCAAATACGTTGCGAACCGAATGACTTCGTGATGCCTTCGGTCCTGACCTCGACGCCCACGCCAACCTCCACAATTCTCAGAACGAGCGCCCTACTGCGGCGACTCACGAATATACGTGCGCGGTGTGGCGCATCACAGTAGGTCCGGTCACTGTATCGCATACCGACCGTCTCGGACACAGGTCCTGACTCGCCAGTAGAAACAATAACGAGTCAATCACAAGTAACGACATGCAAAAGAGCGGCCCCCACAGGGGACCGCTCTTTTTGTACTACAGCGTGAGATCTACTTGACGGAGATCTTGGCGCCGGCCTCTTCGAGCTTGGCCTTGGCAGCCTCGGCCGCATCCTTGTTGACCTTCTCCAGGATCGCCTTCGGGGCGCTCTCGACGAGGTCCTTGGCTTCCTTCAGGCCCAGGCCGGAGACGATCTCGCGAACGACCTTGATGACCTGGATCTTCTTGTCGCCGGCCGACTCGATGATGACATCGAACTCGTCCTGCTCTTCGGCGGCCTCGACCGGGGCAGCGCCCGCGGCGGCGACGGCGACCGGAGCGGCAGCGGTGACCTCGAACTTGTCCTCGAACGCCTTCACGAACTCGGAGAGCTCGAGCAGGGTCATGCCACTGAAGGTTTCGAGCAGCTCTTCGACGTTAGCCATGGTGGTTCCTTTCGATGGTTTTCATCGCCGCGCGAGCGGCAACGAATAGCTTTGGGGTAGTGACTTATTCAGCGTCGGCCGCGGGAGCGTCGGCAACGGGAGCGGCAGCGCCACCCTCGTTGGCCTTCTTCTCCTCGAGGGCCGCGAACAGCCGAGCGACCTGGTTGCCGGGCGCAGCGAACAGCGCCGCGGCCTTCGACAGGTTGCCCTTCATGGCGCCGGCCAGCTTGGCCAGCAGGACCTCGCGGGACTCCAGGTCGGCGATCCGCTCAACTTCGGCCACGGACAGCGCAACGCCGTCCATGTAGCCGCCCTTGATGATCAGCGCCTTGTTGTCCTTGGCGAAAGCCTTGAGCGCCTTCGCGGCGTCGACCGGCTCACCCTTGATGAAGGTGATGGCGGTCGGACCGACGAACAAGTCATCCAGGCCTTCGACGCCCGCTTCAGCAGCGGCACGCTTGACCAGGGTGTTCTTGGCGACGGAGTAAGTGGTGCCCGCGCCGAGCGCACGACGCAGCTCGGTGATCTTGCTGACCGACAGGCCACGGTATTCCGTGACAACAGTGGCCGTCGAGGTCTTGAACTGCTCCGTGATCTCCGCTACCGCGGTGACCTTCTCGGGGTTTGCCATACTTCGCCTCCTCTCTGGATGGTCGGTTCATATATGAACTACCGATTTGCGCCAGGGGCCAGCGAAAAAGCAAACGCCCCGCGGACGCAGAGGTCCCGGGGCGCAAGAGAAACACAATACGAGTGACTCGCAGTATTTCCCAACCTCGGCTCTCCCTGCGTGGGCCGCCAGCAATAACGCTGGACCTTCGACTGCCCTGGGGCAGCAACCAACGGTCTTCGGTAGAACGATGTGGGGTGATCACCGAACAAGCCGGCGACCGTGGACCAGCATAGCCGAAGTGCATCTGTCCACCAAAACGGGGGTGAACGACCGGAGACTGCCACCCCGCACCCCCCTGCAACAAGACTATGAAACCTAGGGATTTCAAACCAGGGGGTTACTCGCTACGGTTCGACCAACTCAGCCCCGGGAGGAACCACCATGCACCGAACCTTAGCCAAAATCCTTGCCACAGTATCGATTTCCGCAGGAGCCTTGGGCGTGATGCTCGCACCCGCCGAGGCGGCCCCGGCCCCCGCCCAGCCCGTCGCCGTCCAGCCGATCGCCGACTCCGGCTCCGGCGGCACCGGTTCCCTGGCATCGCTTCCGGCCTCGCTGCTGTGGGACGTCTTCTGCAACGGCTCCGTCATCGGCGGCGGCGCGAGCCCGTTCTGCGTACTCATGAACTCGATAACCACCGGCAGCGCCAAATAGCGCCCTCTGCTCGAAAAGCGAAGGGCCGGTACAGGTTTCCCTGTACCGGCCCTTCAGGTTTGTGCGTCGCTACGCTCGTTCAGCGAAGAAAATCTCAGTCTTCTTCGGCGAAGTTGCGGGTGCGGTTCGGGTCCACCGGGATGCCCGGTCCGGTGTTCGTCGAGAACGTCACCTTCTTGAGGTAGCGGCCCTTCGCAGTGGAGGGCTTGACGCGCAGGATCTCGTCGAGTGCGGCGCCGTAGTTCTCCGCCAGCTTTTTGTCGTCGAAGGACGCCTTGCCGATGACGAAGTGCAGGTTGGCCTGCTTGTCGACGCGGAAGTTGATCTTGCCGCCCTTGATCTCGTTGACAGCCTTCGCCACATCGGGGGTGACGGTGCCGGTCTTCGGGTTCGGCATCAGGCCACGCGGGCCCAGCACGCGAGCGATACGACCGACCTTGGCCATCTGGTCCGGGGTGGCGATGGCGGCGTCGAAGTCCAGCCAGCCGCCCTGGATGCGCTCGATCAGGTCCTCGGCGCCCACGGCGTCCGCACCGGCGGCCTCGGCCTCGGCGGCCTTGTCGCCGACGGCGAACACGATGACGCGGGCGGTCTTACCGGTGCCGTGCGGCAGGTTGACCGTGCCACGGACCATCTGATCGGCCTTGCGGGGATCAACGCCGAGACGGACGGCGACCTCGACGGTCGCGTCGGTCTTGGTGGTGGCGGTGTCCTTCGCGAGCCGCACGGCGGCCAGCGGGAGGTACAGCGCGTCGCGGTCGACCTTGGCGGCCGCCTCGAGATAAGCCTTGCTTCGTTTTGCCATGTTGTTCTGTCCTTGTCCTGGTTCAGACGTGGTTTCCGGGCCTGGCCGGCCCTCCCACGGAATTGCAGCCTCGAGGGCTACTACGCGACGGTGATACCCATCGAGCGAGCGGTGCCGGCGATGATCTTCGCGGCCTGCTCGATATCGTTGGCGTTCAGATCCTCGGCCTTGGTCTTCGCGATCTCACGGACCTGGTCCATGGTGACCGTCGCGACCTTCAGGCGATGCGGCTCAGCGGAACCCTTCGGCACACCGGCGGCCTTGAGCAGCAGCTGCGAAGCAGGCGGCGTCTTCAGCTTGAAATCGAAAGAACGGTCCTCGTAGACCGTGATCTCGACCGGGATGATGTTGCCGCGCTGCGACTCGGTCGCCGCGTTGTAGGCCTTGCAGAATTCCATGATGTTGACGCCGTGCTGACCCAGCGCGGGGCCGACGGGCGGAGCCGGATTAGCGGCACCGGCCTTGATCTGGAGCTTGATAAGCCCAGAGACCTTCTTCTTCTTCGGGGGCATCTTTCATTCCTTGGTTTAGGTTTCTTACGTAATCCGTAAGCCTGCTCCGGGATTGCGCCCGGGCATACCTGACCGTGGAAAAACAGCCAGACCCGAGGCGCAACCCGGAAAGTCTAGTCGCAGGTCGATCGGGGGCCCAAAGCGCCCCCGAATCAGCTAGATCTTGGCGACCTGAGTGAACGCCAGCTCGACCGGAGTCTCGCGGCCGAAGATGGAGACCAGCACCTTGAGCTTCTGCTGCTCGGCATTGATCTCGGAAATGCTGGCCGGGAGGGTGGCGAACGGGCCGTCCATGACGGTGACCGACTCGCCGACCTCGAAGTCGACATCGATGGTCGGCTTGGCGATCGTGGTCTCGCCCGAGGCATCGCCGCCGGCGGCAGCGGTGGCCGCGGCCTTCTTCTGCTGCGCGGCCGGGACCAGGAACTTCACCACATCGTCGATGGACAGCGGCGAGGGCCGCGAGGTGGCGCCGACAAAACCGGTGACACCGGGGGTGTTGCGCACCGCGCCCCACGACTCGTCGTTCAGCTCCATGCGGACCAGGATGTAACCCGGCAGCACCTTGCGATTGACGTTCTTGCGCTGGCCGTTCTTGATCTCGGTGACCTCTTCGGTCGGAACCTCGACCTGGAAGATGTACTCCTCGAGACCGAGGTTCTGCACGCGGGTCTCGAGATTGGTCTTCACCTTGTTCTCGTAACCGGCGTAGGAGTGGATCACGTACCAGTCACCGGGGGCGCGACGCAGCGCGGCCTTCATCTCGGCGACGGGATCGGCGGGCTCGGCGTCGATGGGAGCGGTGAGCTCCTCCTCGGACAGCTCCACCTCGGCAGGCTCAGTGGATTCCGCCGCGTCGGCGGAGTCGCCGGATTCCTCGACGTCGATGCCGGTCTCCTCGACCACCACGTCGTCGATCTGGAATTCGTCGGTTGTGCCGTTCTCCGGGGTGCTCACTGGGGCACTCGCTTCCTTGTCGTCACGTAATCCTCTGCGCGCCGGGATAAATCACCCGGCGGATGGTCCCGCTCCCCCGCCTCAGCTGGCGAGGCGGTTACCGGCGCCGACGGTCTGACACGGCTGCGGGTTCAGCTAGCCGAACAGCCAGTTGACGCCCTTGATGAAGCCCAGATCCAACCCGCTGATGAAGGCGATCATGAAGATCACGAACACCAGAACGACGCTCGTATAGGTGACCATCTGCTTGCGGTTGGGCCAGATGACCTTACGAAGTTCCGCGATTACTTCTTTGAGGAACTTCATCAGGCGCTTGAACGGATTACCCGCACCGCCACCGGCCTTGCCGGACTTCTTCTTGTCTGCCTTGACCTGCGATGTAGGCCGATCGATCGTTGCGACATTCGTCGCGGACGATGACGCGGCGCGTGATCGCCGGGCGGAACGCTTACCGCTCGGACGAGCCACTGCGGCGGTGTCATCGCCATCTTCGTGGCGAGTATCCCGCTCGTCGCTCACGTCGATCCTCTCTCGTCGCTAGGCATTCAAACTGTTTCGCACAACCGGAAATCAGTCGCTACGAATGCAGGGGCGACAGGAATCGAACCTGCAACCTGCCGCTTTGGAGACGGCTGCTCTGCCAATTGAGCTACGCCCCTTCGGTAGGACGGCGATCACTCGCTTGTCCCACCACAGTACTTGTTCAGTTGTACTACCGGGGCTTGACATACATACGCGCCGCTCCTCGGAGCAGCGCGTATCGGCTGGTGACCCCAGAGAACCGAGTCTACGTCACTTCGCGCAGCTATCGCCAATCGGGGGTCCACGCCAAAGATCAGGCCAACTGGACCGTTGCGGTCGCGCGGCCGAAGATCTTGCGGCCCTCCGATTTAGCGACAATGGCCACCACGGCGGTGCGGGTTTCCGGGTCCACGGACTTCACCTTGCCGGTGTATTCGATCTCCGCGGGCTTGTCGACGCCCACGTAGACGGGGCTGGTGAAGCGCACGTTGTACTCCTTCACCGCACCCGGGTCGCCGAGCCAGGAGGTGACGAAGCCGCCGCCCAGGCCCATGGTCAGCATGCCGTGTGCCACAACGTTTTCCAGGCCGACCATCTTCACGACATCGTCGCTCCAGTGGATCGGGTTGGCATCGCCGGAGACGCCGGCGTAGTTGACCAGATCGCCGCGGGTGAGGCGCACGATGCGGGCGGGCAGCACATCGCCGACCGCAACATCCTCGAAGCGGATGGCGTGCTTGCCCGGAACGACCTTCCCGGTCGCGGCCACGGGCACCGGCTGCGGGGTGAGCACGGAGGCCGTCTCCGCCGCGGTGCGCGGGTGGTGGTCCGGGGTCTCCTCCGGGCCGACGCCGTGCATGAGCACATTGCGCACGGTGTCACCGATATTGGGATCGATGTCACCGCCGCTGCGGCCGATGAGGGTGGTGTAGGTGGTGAGCACCAGTTCGTCGTTCTGCGCGACCACGTCGTTCTTGGTGACGATGATGTCGCCGCCGAAGGCCTGCCGGAACGAGTGCAGGTAGACGATGCAGGTGAGCTGATCGCCGGCCCTGATGGGCCGGTGGAACTCCAGGATCTGGTCCGTCTGCATGATCTGGCTCAGGTCGTAGCCGGTGACGATCTGCTCGAAGAGCTTGCGCTGGGCCAGGATCCCGACCAGGGAGATGAAGCTGAGGGGGGCGACCAGACCGTCGTAGCCGTACTCCTGGGCAACGTCCTCGTCCCAGTGCACCGGGTGGTAGTCCTGCACGGCGCGGGCGTATTCACGCACCTTCTCGCGGCCGACCTCGTAGTAGTCGTCCACCCGGTAGTGGTGGCCGACCATGGTGGCGGCGTGCGCGGCGGGATCGAAAGCCTCGTCCGGCTGAGGCGTTTCGGCCTCGGTATTGCTGACCAATTCGGCCTCGGTGTTGATAGTCACGGCAGAGAGTCACCTATCTGATCCCGGACCCGGGATCGGTGGAGCGCTGAACCACCGCTATATACACCAAGTGCCGGACCAGGTGCCACTGTCCCCTGGTAGGGGGGACGTAGTGGCCGACCGATCCGGCACTTCTTCCACGCGGTAGAACGCGCGGGGTTAAGTTAGCGAGACTCGCGGTGGGCCCGGTGGGTACCGCAGTTCGGGCAGAACTTCTTGAGCTCGAGACGATCCGGGTCGTTACGCCGGTTCTTCTTGGTGATGTAGTTGCGGTGCTTGCACTGCTCGCAGGCCAAGGTGATCTTGGGCCGGATATCAGTGGACTTCGCGGCCACGATGCGCCTTCTTTCCGGTCAGCCTGATAGTTAAATCAGTATTGGGTAGCGATGGCCGGACTTGAACCGGCGACACAACGATTATGAGTCGTTTGCTCTACCAACTGAGCTACACCGCCATGCGGAGGATTCGCGGCGGCGATAGCCCGGTCCATCGATCTGGATGCCGAGTCGGTCACCACCGGCAATCCGGCGAGCCCCCTAACGGAATCGAACCGTTGACCTTTTCCTTACCATGGAAACGCTCTACCGACTGAGCTAAGGGGGCATGTCTGCTTAGCTCCGGTCTTTGGAACCGGGCGCTGAAGACTTGAACGAGGTTACACAACATCCGGTCCACTATCCAAACCGAGTGGTCAGAGCAGGTTTTCCGACCCACCGGAGTGGGTATCCAGCTTCCAGGACCGGCTGCCGGTCGACAATGGCGTCGACCACCGGCGACCTGGTTCCTGAGGTAAGGCTGGGTTGGACGCACAGAACCCCCCGAGACCGCGAGGTCTCGGGGGGTTCGTGTGTGGCAGATGTAGGATTCGAACCTACGTAGGCTTTCGCCGACGGATTTACAGTCCGCTCCCATTGGCCGCTCGGGCAATCTGCCTGGGTGCACCTTGCAGCGCGGTGACGAGAATACATCGAACACCCGCCCGCAATGCAAACCGGCTGGAAAACGCGGTGCCGGACGGACTACCTTCGTCGAGGCACACCCCCAAACTTCCGATCTCGGACAGGAGCACAAGCGTGGCCGATTCGTCGTTCGACGTTGTCAGCAAAATCGATCGCCAGGAGGTCGACAACGCCCTCAACCAGGCGTCGAAGGAGATCGGGACCCGCTACGACTTCCGCGGCACCGGCGCGAGCATCGAATGGTCCGGCGAGGAGAAGATCGTGCTCTCCGCCGAGGCCGAGGATCGCGTCAAGGCGGTCCTGGAGGTGTTCAAGGAGAAGCTGATTCGGCGCGATATCTCGCTGAAGGCCTTCGACGCCGGCGATCCGCAGATCTCCGGAAAGGTGTACAAGATCACAGGCACCCTGGTCGAGGGACTCTCCTCCGAGAATGCCAAGAAGATCGCCAAGAAGATTCGCGACGAGGGCCCCAAGGGCGTGAAGGCGCAGATCCAGGGCGAGGAGCTGCGGGTCAGCAGCAAGAACCGCGACGACCTGCAGGCCGTGATCTCCCTGCTGAAGAACGCCGACTTCGACATCGCCCTCCAGTTCGTTAATTACCGCTAGAGACAGCGGAATTCACGGGGATCACTCCCCCGCAGCCGAAAAAAGAGGCGGTCCAGGATTACCTGGACCGCCTCTTTTTCGATCAGTACTCCCGGGTTCCGGGTGAGCCCGCGGTGCCGCCCGCCATGGCCTCCAGACGGGCGATGCGGTCGGCCATGGGCGGGTGGGTGGAGAACCAGCGCGCCATCTTGTCGCCGGCCCGGAAGGGGTTGGCGATCATCAGGTGCGACTGTGCGGTCAGCTGCGGCTCCGGGGGCAGCGGGGCAGCCTGGACACCGCGTTCGAGCTTGCGCAGCGCTGACGCCAGCGCCAGGGGGTCGCCCGTGAGGGCTGCGCCGTCCTCGTCGGCCTGATACTCGCGGGAGCGGGAGACGGCGAGTTTGATGAGCGAGGCCGCGATCGGGCCGAGTAGCGAAACCAGCAGGATGCCAATGACATTCGGCCCCTCGCCATTGCGATTGCCGCCGAAGGCGCTGGCGAAGAAGGCCAGGTTGGCCAGGCCGGAGATGATCGAGGCGAGGGCGCCCGCCACCGACGAGATCAGGATGTCGCGGTTGTAGACATGCGACAGCTCGTGCCCGAGCACCGCGCGCAGTTCCCGCTCGTCGAGGATCTGCAGGATGCCGGTGGTACAGCAGACCGCGGCGTGGCGCGGATTGCGACCGGTGGCGAACGCGTTCGGCGCATTGGTGGGGCTGATGTACAGCCGCGGCATGGGTTGCCGTGCCGCCGTGGCCAATTCGCGCACGATGCGATACATGACCGGTGCTTCCAGTTCGGTCACCGGTTGGGCGTGCATGGCCTTGAGGGCCAGTTTGTCGCTGTTGAAATAGGCGTAGGCATTCATGCCCACCGCCAGCAGAACAGACAGGATCAGAATCGTCGGACTGCGGAACATGGCGCCCGCGAACACGATCAGCGCCGACATCCCGACGAGCAGCCCGAATGTCTTCACACCGTTGGCATATCCATGCACTGTTCCGCCTCTCCGCATCTTTGGCCTGTCACTGAGTGCCGCGAGACCGAGCTCCAGGACTTACGTCAGATGTCTGGTCCGGGTCTGGACGTACCCGATGAGTTACCCAGACCTCACGAAATCTGTCGTTGCGTTACTCCAGGTCAACGATGCGGGCGGGGTTGAAGTTCCCCGTCAGCCGACCCGTTCGATGGTGTACCGAACCAGCCGCTCGAGGGCCTCATTGGCCGGACCACCGGGCAGGGCGGAGAGTTCGGCGTGCGCGATATCGCCGTAGCCGTGCAGTTTTTCCTTGGCCAGCACCATGCCGCGGGAGCGGGCCAGCAGGTCCAGGGCCTCTTCCACCTCAGCGTCGGTCTGCAGCGGGTGGGCCAGCAGCTTGCGCAGCCGGTCGCCGTCGGAGCCCTCGTCACGCAGGGCGTAGAGGACGGGCAGGGTGTGCACGCCTTCGCGCAGGTCGGTACCCGGGGTCTTGCCGGACTGCTCGGAGACCGACGAGATGTCGATGATGTCGTCGGAGATCTGGAAGGCGGTGCCGACCGCGTCGCCGAGCCGGGCGAGGCGCTCCACATGCTCGAGGCCCGCACCGGAGAAGGTGCCGCCGAAACGCCCGGACGCCGCGATGAGCGAACCGGTCTTCTCCCAGACCACGCGCAGATAGTGCTCGACCGGATCCTGCGACTGCCGCGCGCCGATGGTTTCCCGCATCTGGCCGGTGACCAGTTCGGCGAAGGTTTCGGCGATGATGCGCACCGCGTCCGGGCCGAGGGTGGAGACCAGCCGGGAGGCGTGCGCGAAAAGGTAGTCGCCGGCCAGGATGGCGACGCTGTTGCCCCAGCGGGAATTCACGCTGGGCGCACCGCGGCGCATCGACGCCTCGTCCATGACGTCGTCGTGGTAGAGCGTGGCCAGGTGCACCAGTTCGACCACGGTGCCGGCGGTGATCAGATCCGGGCTGTCGGGCCGCGGGCCCAGCTGACCGGTGAGAATGGTGAACAGCGGACGGAAGCGCTTACCACCGGCCTTGGCGAGGTGCAGCGCGGCCTCCTGCAGGAAATCCTCCCCGTCGGACAGCTCTTCGATCATCAGGTCTTCGACTTCGACCAGGCCTTTACGCACTGTTTCCGCGAGCTCGGGATCGCCGAGATCCACCCCCGCCACCACCGTGCTCTCATCGCTCACAGCCGATGCGCTCATTTCATCTCCCAGTGCCGCGTCCGACCCCACGCCAAAGAACCTAGCGTGTGGACACCTGGCCCCCTAGGCACACCACCGTAGTGCGACGCACCGAACACTGCAGTATGGCGCTGCACACCCGATCGGTGCACCGATCCGCATGGGCTGCAAGTATTGAGCGCATGGGTTCAGCGGAAGTCGCGCCGGAGCAGGGGCAATCGTCGAGTGTGCTGCCCGCGCATGCCGATGTGCTGGTGGTAGGGGCCGGACCGGCCGGATCGGCGGCCGCGGCCTGGGCCGCACAGGCCGGGCGGGATGTGCTGCTGACGGATGCGGCGGTGTTCCCGCGGGACAAGACCTGCGGCGACGGGCTGACCCCGCGCGCCACCGCCGAGCTGGAGCATCTGGGTCTCGGGGATTGGCTGCGGGCGCACACCGTCAATCGCGGGCTGCGCATGGCCGGGTTCGGGCGCGAGGCCCTGCTGCCCTGGCCGGGCGGCTCGTTCCCCGCGTACGGCAGTGCGGTGCCGCGCACCGAACTCGACGACAAGCTGCGGGAGACCGCGGTGAAGTTCGGGGCTCGAATGGTGCAGGGCGCCAAGGTAGTCGAGGTGGCGCGGGACGGTGATCGGGTCACCGGGGTGACCGTCAAGACCGATTCCGGATTGCGGGCGGTGTCCTGCAAGGTGCTGATCGTCGCGGACGGGGTGCGGTCGCCGGTCGGAAAACTGCTGGGGCGCACCTGGCATCGGGAGTACGCGTACGGGACGGCGGCGCGCGCGTACATCAAGTCCGAGCGCAGCGATGATCCGTGGATCACCTCGCATCTCGAATTGCGGGATGCGAACGATGAATTGGTGCCCGGCTACGGCTGGGTGTTCCCGCTCGGCAACGGTGAGGTCAATATCGGGGTTGGCTCGCTCGCCACCGAGAAGCGGCCCTCGCATATTTCACTGAAACCGCTGCTGCAGCACTATGTTTCGCAGCGCCGTGCGGAGTGGGGCTTCGAAGGTGAGGCGCGGGCCGTCGCCTCGGCGCTGCTGCCCATGGGCGGTGCGGTCTCGAATGTGGCCGGGCGCAATTGGGCGCTGGTCGGCGATGCCGCGGGCTGTGTGAATCCGCTCAACGGTGAGGGCATCGACTACGGCCTCGAGGGCGGGCACATGCTCTCGGAGCTGCTGGACGAACCGGATCTGACCACGCTGTGGCCGCAGACGCTGCGGGCCCGCTACGGCCGGACCTATTCGGTGGCAAGGCGTTTGGCCGCACTGGCGACACATCCGCGGGCGGTGCCGCTCGGCGGTCCGCCGGTGATGCGGTCGAAGTTGCTGCAGCGCACGGCGGTTCGGGTGATGGGCAATCTGGTGACCGATGAGGATCTGGATCTCACCGCCAAACTCTGGCGCGGCGCGGGGCGGGCTTCGATGCGATTCGACAAGTTGCCACCCTTCGCATGAGCACCCGGCCGGTCGCCGAGGAACTGCTCCCGCATTTGCGGCGCGCACGGGATCTCGCGGACCGGCACTACGCGGAGCCGCTGGACCTGGACGGTCTGGCGGCCGCCGCCGGGGTGTCCAAATACCACTTCCTGCGGTGTTTCGCCGCGACCTACGGTAAGACCCCGGCGCTGTATCTGGCGGAGCGGCGCATCGAGCGCGCGCAGGATCTCTTGCGCGCCACCAATATCACGGTGACCGAGACCTGCATGATGGTCGGCTACAGCAGTCTGGGTTCCTTCAGCCGCAAATTCACCGATCTGGTGGGGATGTCCCCCTCGGAGTATCAGGCCAAGTTCGCCGTCGAGGGCGCTCCCCACATTCCGGGGTGCTACATCTTCATGCACGGTCTGTCGGACCGGAAACCGGCCGAATCCGGCGACACCGCAATTTCGGAGAAGCGTCCCGGGGTCGCGGGTCCCTAGCCTTGCGGTATGACGATCACCAACGTTTCCCTGGCCACCGTGTACGTGACCGATCAGAGCGCCGCCAAACAGTGGTACACCGACAAACTCGGTTTCGTGGAGACCGCGGATGTGACCATGGGCGACAACGGCTTCCGCTGGGTGACCGTGGCGCAGCCGGATCATCTCGAGCTGGAGGTGACCCTCATGCTGCCGGGGCCGCCGCTGGACGAGCAGTTGGCCGAGGCCATCCGGCGTTCGCTGGCCAGTGGCACGCACGGCGCGCTCGGGCTGCGAACCGACAACTGCCAGAAGACTTTCGAGGAGCTCAGCGCCAAGGGCGTGGAGTTCGTGCAGCCGCCGTCGGAGCGCCCGTACGGCGTGGAGGCCATCATTCGCGACAACTCCGGAAACTGGCTCGTGCTGGTGGAAAACCGCGAATTCGATCCGAACCGCGGGCAGTAGTCCGATCCGGCCGGGCGGCAACGAAACCCGTGGGTGCGCGTGAGCGCACCCACGGGTCTATCGCTCAATCGGAGTTAGGTCAGGCGTTCTGGGCGGCGAACCAGGCCTCGATGGACTTGCGCTCGCTCTTCATCACCTTCTCGAGCAGGTTCTCCACCAGCGGCTCGATGGCGCCGCCGACGAGGGGAACCTTGACGTTCACCGTGCCGGCGGCCTCGATCTCGGAACCCTCGGCGGTGGGCCGCAATTCGAGGGTGCCCGACATCTCGGTGGTGATACCGGTGGAGGCGCCCTGGAAGGTGCCCTTGGCCGTATCGCCGTCGAGCACGCCCCAGCTGTCGGTGCGCTGGAGTTCGAGATCGCTCTTGAGGACCTTCTTGACCAGGCCCGGAATCTTGTCTTCGGCTGCTTTTTCGGTCATATGGATGCGAATGGTGCCGGGCCCGTCCGGATGGGACAGGTTCAGGGTGGCGGTGGACGCGCCGGTGAAGCGGGAATTCCACATCTCGTCGTTGGTCAGTGCCCGGTGAAGCTCTTCTACCGGAACGCTGTACTGCACGGTGAAGCTGAATTTACGGGACATGGCGGCAACGGTAGTCCAGTCATGGAATAGCCTGGTGAAGTGTCGGAAACCAGCCAGTCTGTCACCGCAGCGGAGCGGAGCGGACTCACCGCAGCGAAGCGGAGCAGTGTGACCGAGGCGGAACCGGGCGCCACCGCGCCGCCGCTCGCCGACGCTCCCCCACCACCGCCCGCGAACCGCTGGCGGCGCACACGCATGGGAATTCTGATCGCCGCGTCGGCCATCAGCGTGCTCGCGGTGCTGCTGGTGCTGGCCGCCTGGAAGGACGATCGGCTCATCAGTTCGGATATGGGCACGACCAGCGGCGAAGTGCTGTCGGCCGGACGCCTGCGGTCCGCGGTCATCTTCGTGACCCCGGACGGTGAGACACACAATCCCAAGGTCGGCGTGCTGTACCCGACCAGACTGACCGTCGGCGAACGCATCAATGTCGAATATCAGCGCAGCGATCCCGATCTGGTCCGGGTGGCCGGCCGCGATGCGCGCGTCGCCATCATCCCGGCCCTGTCGGTGATCGTGGTGACATGGGTGGTGACGATTCCGGCGCTCTGGCTGCTGGGTTCGCGGCCCGCCCGCCTGCTCGGCGCGGTCCGGAGGCGATGGTCGCGCGCCCGCGCCGCGAGCTAGTGTGCGTGGGTGGCGAAAACAGAGCGGCGGGAATCGGTTCGGGCCTCGTTGGAGAAGCAGCCGCACGAGGTCGCGTCGATGTTCGACGGGGTCGCGAAGCGGTACGACCTCACCAATACGGTGATCTCCGGTGGCCAGGACTATTACTGGCGATGGGCGACGCGTAAAGCCTTGGCGCTGCGGCCCGGTGAGCGGGTGCTGGATCTGGCCGCGGGCACCGGCGTCTCCACGCTCGAGCTGGCCAAGTCCGGCGCCTGGTGTGTGGCCACCGACTTCTCGCAGGGCATGCTGGCGGCGGGGCGGTTCCGCAAGGTCCCGATGGTGGCCGGTGATGCCATGGCGCTGCCGTTCGCGGACGAATCCTTCGACGCGGTGACCATCTCCTACGGTCTGCGCAATGTCGCCGATCCGGATCTGGCGCTGCGCGAGATGCTGCGCGTCACCAAGCCCGGCGGCCGGCTGGTGGTGGCGGAGTTCTCCACGCCGACCTTCGCGCTTTTCCGCACCGTCTACATGGAGTACCTGATGAAGGCGCTCCCGGCGGTGGCCAAGCGGGTCTCCAGTAATCCGGATGCCTACGTCTACCTGGCGGAATCCATTCGGGCGTGGCCCACGCAGTCGCAGCTGGCACTGCGGATCGCCGATGCCGGCTGGTCCTCGGTGAAGTGGCGCAACCTCTCCGGAGGCGCGGTGGCGCTGCACCGCGGCTTCAAACTGGACTGACCTCACCGAGGCGGACACCCGCTGTGCGGCGGAATGTCATCTGCCGATAACGCCAGGTAAATCCGGCGCAATCGGGAGTGACGAAGATCGGAACCATGCCGGATTCCACCATTCCCCTGACGAGCACCCGGACCGCGTGCTCGTACTGCGGAGTGGGCTGCGGCATGGTCGTGCACACCCGGCCCGGCGAATCCGGCGCCCCGGTGATCGCCTCGGTGAACGGCGACAAGCTGCATCCGGTGAATGCGGGACGCCTGTGCACCAAGGGCGCCACCCATGCCGAGCTCATGCGCACGGACGGGCGGATGGCGACCGCGTACCGGCGGCCGGAACGCGGGCAGCCGCCGATGCCGGTGCCGGTCGACGCGGCGATCCAGGAGGCCGCCGACCGGCTGCGCGCGATTCTCGACGAGCACGGCCCGGATGCGGTGTCGCTCTACGTTTCCGGGCAGATGTCGATCGAAGCCCAGTATCTGGCAAACAAATTGGCCAAGGGTTATCTGCGGACCGTGCATATCGAAGCCAATTCGCGGCTGTGCATGGCCAGTGCGGCCACCGGATACAAGCAGTCGTTCGGAGCGGACGGGCCGCCCGGCTCCTACGAGGATCTCGACCACGCTGATCTGTTCTTTGTGATCGGCGCGAATATGGCGGACTGCCATCCGATTCTGCTGCTGCGCATGGCGGGGCGGTTGAAGGCGGGCGCGAAACTCATCGTGGTGGATCCGCGGCGCACCGAAACCGCGAAGAAGGCCGATCTGTTCCTGCAGATCCGGCCCGGCACGGATCTGGCGCTGCTGAACGGTTTACTGCATCTGCTCGTCGAAAACGGTGATATAGATACCGAATTCATCGCCGAGCACACGCAGGGGTGGGCGGCGATGCCGGAATTCCTCGCCGATTACGCGCCCGCGCAGGTCGCCGAGATGACCGGACTGGCCGAGGCCGATATTCGTACCGCAGCGGAGTGGATCGGTGCGGCCGGTGAATGGATGTCGCTGTGGACCATGGGCGTCAATCAGTCCACGCACGGCACCTGGACCACCAATGCGATCATCAATCTGCATCTGGCCACCGGCGCGGTCTGCCGCACCGGCAGCGGGCCGTTCTCGCTCACCGGGCAGCCGAATGCCATGGGCGGGCGCGAAATGGGTTATATGGGACCGGGATTGCCCGGACAGCGCAGTGTGCTGGCGGCGGCGGACCGGAGCTTCGTGGAGACGGCGTGGGAGCTGGAACCCGGTGCGCTGCGGGACAAGGCCGGGCCCGGCACCGTCGAGATGTTCCGCGGGCTCGCGGACGGCGATATCAAGGCCTGCTGGATCATCTGCAGCAATCCCGTGGCCTCCATGGCGAATCGGAAGACCGTGATCGACGGACTGGAAGCCGCCGAACTGGTGATCGCCCAGGATGTGTACACCGAGACCGCCACCAATTCCTATGCCGATCTGATGCTGCCCGCCACGCTGTGGGCGGAATCGGATGCGGTAATGGTGAATTCCGAGCGCACTCTGACCCTGCTGCCGCAGTCGGTGCCGCCGGTGGGCGAGGCCCGGCCGGACTGGCAGTTGATCGCGCAGGTGGCGAGTGCCATGGGGTTCCCCGGTTTCGACTACAAGAGCAGTGCCGAGATCTTCGAGGAGATACGGCAATTCGCGAATCCGGTCACCGGATACGACCTGCGGGGCATTACCTACGAGGCGCTGCGGGACGGGCCCATGCAGTGGCCGTGCCCCGATCCGGCACAGCGCCGCAATCCCATTCGCTATCGCAATGACGGTGTCAGCCAGCACCTGTTCACCGATGAGAGCGGTACGCGGCCGCGCCTGGCCTTCGCCACACCCAGCCGGCGCGCCGTCTTCTGGCCGCGCCCGCATCTGCTGCCCGCCGAAATGCCCGACGACGACCACCCCGTCGTGCTCAATACCGGTCGCCTGCAACATCAATGGCACACCATGACCAAGACCGGCAAGGTCGCGAAACTGGTCAAACTCAACGGCGACCCGTTCCTCGAGGTGCACCCCGACGATGCCGCCGCACTCGAACTGCACGAGGGCGATCAGATCGAAATCGCCTCCCGCCGTGGACGTGCCGTACTCCCCGCCCGCATCAGCGACCGCGTGCTGCCCGGCACCTGCTTCGCACCGTTCCACTGGAACGACGAACAGGGCGAATACCTGACCATCAATGCCGTCACCAACGACGCTGTGGACCCGGACTCCCTGCAACCCGAATTCAAGGCCTGCGCCGTCCGGCTCCGCAAGGTCGCCGCCGTCTCCACCACCTCCCAGCAGATCCCGGCCACCGACCGCAGCCGCGCGGACTCCCCCGGAACCGGTCCACTCAGCGCAGAGACCGGTCCGAACGGAATCGCATCGCCTCCGTTCGGCGCAGGAGCCGACAGCGCTGGGCGCGAGGGGGTGCATCCGCTGTCGGCGATGCTCGGATTGGACGCGGCGGTCGCACCGACGCTGAGTGATGCCGAGCGGATCTACCTGGGCGGGTATCTCGCGGCATTGCAGACCTTGCCGGTGGCGGGGACGCCGGTACTGCCGGCGACCGCACCGCTGTCACGGGGCAGCCGACTCTGGATCGACGGGTTGCTCGCGGGCATGTATTCCCGTGGAGCACAGCCGCAATCGGCGGGTGCCACCGATGCGGGCACCTTGCAGACAGCCGCCGGGAACGGCGATCCGTCCGCCGAGCCGGTCACCCGGACGGTGACCGTGCTGTGGGCTTCACAGACCGGGACCGCGGAGGAGCTGGCAGCCGCGGTCGCAACACGTCTCGCCGCAGCCGATTTCACGCCCCGGCTGGTGGATATGGACTCCACCGATCTCGCAGATCTGACCGGCGACGTGCTGGTGATCACCAGCACCTTCGGCGACGGCGGCCCGCCGGACAACGGCCAAGACTTCTGGGATCGTCTCAGCGACAGCGCAATCCGCCTCACCGGTATGCGGTATGCCATTTTCGGGCTCGGCGATTCGTCCTACGACGAGTTCTGCGGGCACGGGCGCAAGCTCGATGAGTTGTTCACAAAATGTGGTGCCACACGCCTCCTTCCACGTATCGACAGCGAACCCGATCACGACGAGTTGTCGGAGCAGTGGATCGACGAGGTGACCGCAGCACTGATCGGTTCGGAAACATCAGGGCCGGAACCTGTTCCGCAGACTCTGAAGCGCACTGCGGCTCCCAGCGGCATCGCAACTCCCGGCAGCGCGTCGTCCTACAGCGGCGGGTCCGGTTCCGGCAGCGCCGTAACCACTCTCGCTCCTGCCCAATTCACTCGTCATGCACCGCTTCCGGCGCGGCTGGTGCGTAATGAGTTGCTGTCGCGGCCGGGGTCGGAGAAAGAGGTGCGGCGGTTCGGGTTCGATCTGCGGGGGCTGGATGCGAGTTATGAGGTCGGCGATTCACTGGGGATCAAGCCTGCCAATTGTGAGGCGCTGGTAGCGGAATGGCTGGCTGCGACCGGGCTCGACGGGCGGCGGCTCATCGATCTGGAGGATCGGGAGTTGCCGCTGGCGGAGGCGCTGCGCACGCATTACGACATCACCAAGGTGAGTACCGATCTGCTGTCGTTCATTGCCGAGCACAATGCGAGTCCGCATCTGGCGAAACTGCTGCGGCGCGACAATCGCAACGAGCTGGACAGCTATCTGTGGGATCGGCAGCCGGTGGATGTGCTGCGCGACTTTCCGGTGCGGGCCGATCTGGTGGAGTGGCTGGGCACGCTGAAAAAGCTGCAGCCGCGCCAGTATTCGATTTCCTCCAGTCCGCTGGTCGACCCGCACGAGGTGCAGCTGACGGTGGGCGTGGTGCGCTACGGCAATCCGGTGGCCGCCGGCGCGGCCAGGCGCGGCGGTGTCAGTTCCACCTTCCTGGCCGATCGCGCGGGCGAGGCGCCGATCTTCCTGCAGCGCGCCCCGCATTTCCGCCCCCCGCTGGATCCGAACGCGCCCATGATCATGGTCGGCCCGGGCACCGGCATCGCACCGTTCCGGGGTTTCCTGCACGAGCGCCGCGCGCTCGGCTGCCAGGGCCGCAATTGGCTGTTCTTCGGCGATCAGCACGCGGCGGACAATTTCTATTACCGCGCGGAGCTCGAGGATATGTTCCGCTCAGGCTTCCTGACCCGGTTGGATCTGGCTTTCTCGCGGGATCAGCGGGAGCGGGTCTATGTGCAGCACCGCATGATCGAGCACGGTGCGGAACTGTGGGCATGGCTGCGGGAGGGCGGCCATTTCTATGTCTGCGGTGATGCCGCACGCATGGCCAAGGATGTGGACGACACCCTGCTGCGGATAGCCCGGATTCACGGGAAATTGAGCGAGGAGGCCGCACTGGCCTTCAAGAAGCAGCTGGTCGCCGAGAAACGCTACGTGCGCGACGTGTACTGAGCCCCGAATTCTCTGGGGTTCCCAGCCATGGATTTCCCGGATCCCCTTCCCTACGATGTGAAATCGTCGTGTTTACAACGGAGGGTCGGGTCTTGAACCGAAGAATCACCGGGCGAATCGCATTGGCGGCCTTGGCGGCTACCGTGTCGATCGGAGTGAGCGCGTATCCCGCGACAGCGGATACCCCGACCGCCCCCGGAGTGACCACCACGGCAAAATCGCCCGACGGTTCCTACCTCAAGAACGTCACGGTCAAGGACGACCGCAATATCCAGCTCCAGATCTACTCCGCCGCCATGGACCAGACCTTCCCGGTGGACGTCCTGCGCCCCGCCGATACCGCCGGCGCGCGGCCCACCCTGTATCTGCTCAATGGCGCGGGCGGCGGCGTCGACAATGCCTCCTGGCAATTGCGCACGGACGCACTGGATTTCCTGTCCGACAAGAACATCAATGTCGTGCAGATCATCGGCGGCGCGTTCACCTGGTACACCGACTGGCTGAAGCCCGACAAAGCACTCGGCGTGAACAAGTGGTCGACCTATCTGGGCCAGGAACTGCCGCCGCTGATCGATGTCGCCCTGAACACCAATCGGGTGAATGCCATTGCGGGACTGTCCATGGCGGGCTTGCCGGTGCTGAACTCGGTGATCTTCAATCCCGGGCAGTACCGCAGCGCCGCCGTGTACAGCGGCCTCTCCCAGACCACCACGCCGACCGGGCGCGAGGCCGTCAAGATGACCACGGAGCTCTACGGCGGCGGTGACGTCCAGAATATGTGGGGCGCCGACGACAACCCGCTCTGGGCGGCCAACGATCCCACCCTCAATGCCGAAAAGCTCCGCGGCACCAATCTTTTCATCTCGACCGGCACCGGAATCCCCGGCGCCTATGACATGCCGGGCGGCAAATTCCGCATGGAGAAGCCCGCGGATTACGCACAGACGGTCGCACTCGGCAGCTTCATCGAGGCCAATATCGATGCGTCCACCCATACCCTGCAGGACCGTCTCGATCAGCTGAACATTCCGGCGACCTTCGTCTACCGCAGCACCGGCACCCACTCCTGGGGCTACTGGCAGGACGATCTGAAGACGTCCTGGCCGGTACTGGCGGCAGGCCTGTACTCCGCGCCCTAGACCGCCGGCGGATTCAGCCGGGTGAAATCCGCGAGCCGGTAGTACGGGTAGTAGGGGTAGGGCGGCGTCACCGCGCTCGCCTTGTCGAGGCGGGCGATCTGCTCGGCGTCCAGGCTCCAGCCGACGGCGCCGAGATTCTGCCGCAACTGCTCCTCATTGCGCGCGCCGACCATGACGGTCGCGACGGTGGGGCGGGTGAGCAGCCAGTTCAGCGCGATCTGCGGGACGGTGCGGCCGGTCTCGGCGGCGAGGTCGTCGAGCACATCGACCACGTCGTAGAGCACCTCGTCGTCCACCGGCGGTCCCGCCGCGGCGGTCAGGTGCAGGCGGCTGCCTTCCGGAAGTGGTTGGCCGCGGCGGATTTTGCCGGTGAGGCGACCCCAGCCGAGCGGGCTCCACACCACCGCACCGACACCCTGATCGACGCCGAGCGGCATGAGTTCCCACTCGTAGTCGCGCCCGACCAGCGAGTAGTAGACCTGGTGCGCGACATAGCGCGGCAGACCGTAACGGTCCGCTGCGGCAAGGGATTTCATGAGTTGCCAGCCCGCGAAGTTCGAGGCGCCGACATAGCGGATCTTGCCCGAACGCACCAGATCATCCAGTGCCGCAAGGACTTCCTCCACCGGCGTGCCCGCGTCGAAGGCGTGCAACTGGAACAGGTCGATGTAGTCGGTGCCCAGCCGCCGCAGTGAGCCCTCGACCGCGCGGATCAGGCGGGCGCGCCCGGAACCGGCATCGTAGGGTCCGGGGCCGGTCGGCAGGGAGGCCTTGGTGGAGATCAGCAGATCGTCGCGGCGGCCCCGAATCGCTTCGCCGAGAACCTCTTCCGACGCGCCGTCGGAGTAGACGTCGGCGGTGTCGAACATGGTGACGCCTGCTTCCAGACTGATGTCGACGAGGCGGCGAGCCTGCCGCGCATCGGTATCACCCCAGGCGCCGAAGAGTTCGCCGCGACCCCCGAAGGTGCCCGCGCCGAAGCTCAATGCCGGAACCATCAGACCTGATGCGCCGAGCCTGCGATACTCCATGACAACCCCTAACGGAACTACAGTTTCATTAACAAAATCGACGATACACTCACCTCGTCGCAAATGGAACTGGAGGCCCGTTATGGAGCAGGACGTCACCGCGCCCGGATCGATCCGCCCGGGTGGGCGCACCGCACGCGTCCGCGAGGCCGTGCTGCGCGCCGCCGGCGATCTGCTCACCGAACGCGGTTTCGCAGAGCTGGATCCGGCCGAGGTGGCCGCGCGCGCCGAGGTCGGCAAGACCACGGTCTACCGCCGCTGGCGCACCCCCGCCGGACTGGTCGCCGACCTCCTCGTCGAAATGACGGAAACCTCACTGCCGCACAGTGATACCGGCTCCCTCCGCGGCGATCTGGACGCCAATGCCCGACTGGTCGCCGCCACCCTCACCGACCCCCGCCAGGGCCGCCTCTTCCGCGCCCTGCTGGCCGCCGCCACCACCGACGACACCGCGGCCACCGCCCTGCACGCTTTCTACGACACCCGCCTCACCGAATGGTCCCCCTGCATCGACATCGCCGTCGCCCGAGGCGAACTCCCACCCGGCACCGACCCCCGCGCCGTCCTCTCCGCGGTCTCGGCCCCCCTCTACTACCGCCTCCTCACCGCCAGCTCCCCCATCGACGAGACAGCGATCACCACCGCCGTCGAAGCCGCCACCCTCGCCGCCCAGGCAGGCGTTTTCGTCACCGCCCCAGGCGCGGCGGGCATCGCTCGACGCAACGACTGATCGCGCGAGATCCGGGTAACGCCCAGAACTCGGCCACCCACTCAACCGCCGGTCCGCGACATAACTCCCGTGACACCCGCCGTCCGGCAAAAGGCGCGGAGAGGCGGTACTGCAACCCGTTCGTTAGCCGGATCCGAGCCGGATTCCTCGCGAAAAGCACTGGTAGCGAGGAGAATTGGGAGATGAAGGGCGATCGCGTGGAGATTGTCGTCGATATGGGCGGCGAGTCTCGAAATTACGAAGTGACGGCCAGCCGAGCCGGGCGGCGCGTCGAGGTGCGCATAGCGCGCGGGGTGGTGGAGGTCAGTGAAGTGACCAGGACCGGGACGACGGTTCGCACCGCACGATTCATGGCCGGAAAGGTCTTGGCGCTGGTCGAGCATCCGGCCGATAACGGAGCACTGCCCGGGGAGTGATGTCCGGGTTGCCGTACCGGCGCGGGCGGGGCATCCTCGGAGGTGCCCGACTTCACCCGGTCACACCGATACGGCGGAGAGGAGCATCCGATGACCGAACGCATCGACGCGGTACCCGAAGCCGACTATGTCGAGCAGCACACCGCAGCTTTTCCGAGCGATTCCGCAGATCCGGAGCCTTATCCCGACAGGGACGCACACACCGGCGAGCTGCTGGAATCAGATTCCGAGATCACCCCGCCACCGGTCGGGGACAGCGGCTGGACGGCCGACGAGGCGGATCTCATCGAACAATCGATACCCGTCCCGCTGGGCGACGATTACGACAGCTCCGGCAGCTCCGACACCGAATACTGACGGCGAGTGCTCGGGGCGGCGGCCCGGTGCCGCCGCCCCGCTGCTCACTTCGAGATGCCCGCGCGCACGGTCGCATGCAGTTCGCGCAGGCTGGATCGCTCGGTCGCGACCTCGAGCACCCGAATGCCGTGCGCGTTACCGGTGAGCGCCACCGCCAATTCCGCCGGATCGACCTGCCGGTGCGGCACCCGGTAGGCGGCGCACAATGCGGCCAGATCCATACCGTGGGGGGTGCCGAACACCCGCTCGAAGACGCCCGCGTACTGCGGATCGCCCTGTTCGAGCAGTTCGAAGATGCCGCCGCCGTCGTCATTGGCGACCACGATGGTGAGGTCTTCGGGCCGCGGTTCACCCGGGCCGATGAGCAGACCGGACGCATCGTGCAGGAAGGTCAGATCACCCATGAGCGCGACGGTCCGCCCCGAATGGGTCAGTGCCGCACCGACTGCCGCCGAAACGGTGCCGTCGATACCGGCCACACCGCGATTGGAGAGCACCCGGATACCGGGCCGCGGCTGGGAGACCAGCGCGGCGTCGCGCACCGGATTCGACGCGCCCAGCAGCAATTGATCGCCGTCGTGCAGTGCGTTCATCACCACTTCGGCCACATGCAGACCGGTCGGCTTGGGGTGGGCGTCCAGCTCGGCGCGTACCACCGCGATCGCCTTCTCGTTCAGGTCGCGGCACTGCTCCAGCCATTCGGCGCGCGGGCTGCCGTGCGTGACGGCCCGGGTACCGGTGCCCACCACATTCCCGGACACATCGGGCCAGCGCGGGCCGGTGGTGAGCGCGTACACCACCACCTCGGGATCGGCGAGCACCTGCGACACCTGCCGGTGCAGGGTGGGCCGCCCGGTGATGATGGCCTGCTTCGGCCGCAGCAATCCGAGCGCGAGCGGATGCAGCGCCGGCCCGTGCATGGGCGCGGTCGGTTCGGCGACGGTCGGCACGTTCGCGAGTTCCGGCCGGCGACCCGCACCGTGCCCGGAGATGACCACGGTATCGACGCTGAGATCGATATCCAGCGGTACGTC
This sequence comes from Nocardia sp. NPDC006630, assembly GCF_040611495.1. NCBI lineage: Bacteria > Bacillati > Actinomycetota > Actinomycetes > Mycobacteriales > Nocardiaceae > Nocardia > Nocardia sp. NPDC006630. Next base: position 178,045 of record NZ_JBEXOK010000012.1, on the reverse strand, counting down.
CAGGGTCGCGTATTGCGTTGCGGTCCAAGGGGCGTCATCGGCGCGCCCGACCGGCAGCACCTCGCCGGCGGCCATATCGGGGACCAGCGGTTCGCGCAGCGGAATGTCGAAGTGCACCGGCCCGGCATTGCCCGAGCGGGTGCCGCGGGCGGCGGCCAGCACCCGGCAGACGGCCGAGCGCCACACGCTGTTCTGCTTGGCGTACTGCTCCGAACCGGTTTCGGTCTCGGCCAGGCCGAGGCTGACGGTGGCGCGCACCTGGCTGCCGAACAGACCGAGCTGCTCCACAGTCTGGTTGGCGCCGGTGCCGAGCATCTCGTAGGGCCGGTTGGCGCTGAGCACGATGAGCGGCAGCCGCGCGTAGTTGGCTTCGAGCACGGCCGGGCCGAGATTGGCGACAGCGGTGCCGGAGGTCATGACGACGGGCACCGGGCGGCCACTCGCGGCGGTCAGGCCGATGGCGAGGAAACCGGCGCTGCGTTCGTCGATGCGCATGTGCAGGCGCAGTCGCCCGGCGGCATCGGCCGCCTGTAATGCGAAGGCCAGTGGTGCGTTTCGCGATCCCGGGCACAGGACCACATCTCGCACTCCGCCGCGCGCGAGCTCGTCGACGACGACCTGCGCCTGTGCTGTCGAAGGATTCACCCTCTCAGCCTCTCAGACAGTCGCTCATCACGCTGCGTCAGCCCGCTCACACCTGGTCTTATATACTTAGGGTTTGCTAACCTAAGCCAATGTCGAAGCGCCCCAAATACGTCAAACCCGAACACCGCGAAATCCTGACCGCGGAGGTACTGGCGAGCAAACGCATCAGCCCGAACTTCCAGCGTGTCACCCTCGGCGGCGACGGCCTCGCGGGCTTCACCGCCATGGGCTGGGACCAGTGGTTCCGGCTTTTCCTGCCGGGTCGCGACAACAGCCTGCGCCTGCCCACCTCCACCAGCAGCCTGGGCTGGTACGCGCAGTACCTCATGATGGGCAAGGAGCACCGGCCGCTGGTGCGCAACTACACCGTGCGCGATTACCGCGCCGCCGGGTTCGGCGAATTCGGCAGCACCGCCGAGATCGATATCGACTTCTTCGTGCACGGCGACGACAGTCCGGCCGCCACCTGGTCCAACAGCACCACGCCCGGCGACAAGGCCGGAATGCTGGACGAGGGCATCACCTACCAGGCCCCGGATCACACCGATTGGTCTCTTCTGGTGGGTGACGAGAGCGCGCTGCCCGGCATCGCGGGCATTCTGCGCTCGGCGCCGCGCGGCCTGAAAGGCGCGGCGTACGTGGAGATCTCACATGCCGACGACGCCCAGGAGCTGGGCGAACCCGAAGGGGTGCAGGTCAACTGGCTGGTCCGTACGGACCCGAACGCCGAGGTCGGCGCAGCGGCCGCGGCGGCGGTACGGGCGGCGGAACTGCCCGCCAAGGGCGTCTACGCCTTCATCGCGGGCGAGCAGAAGCTGTGCGCCGGAGTACGGCGATACCTGGCCCAGGACCGCGAAATCCCCAAGGCGGACATCACTTTCACCGGTTACTGGCGAGTAGGCAAGGCGGCGGGCTGAATTCGGGCCACGGATGCCGAATTCGAGCCGGCCGCGAATACCGAGTTCGCGGCCCTGATCAGGGCCGCGAACCGGTCATTTGATTAACCAGCGTGACGCTGGATGAGCGCACCGACACGCGGAAGCGCCTCGGCGACATGCTTCTTCGCCGAGTTACGCATCGAGTTGTAGACCTTGGTCAGCGCGGGACGCGACGACGCGGCAGCGCGCTCGTCGGTCACCGAGAGCAGTGCCTCGGAGACCTCGTCCTGCTTGGAGACCAGCAGGTCGGCGAACGACCCGGCGCCGGAAGCCTGGTACTGCGACCAGAACGGCTCGAGCTGCGCGACAAAACGGGGAATGAAGGATTCGAGGGCATCGCCGACAATTGTCGGGCTGACCTTCTTGACCGCGGCGTAGCCGCCCTTCACAGCGAGACCCGACGCGCCGCCCTTGTCCGACACCTCAGCATCCAGAACCTCTTTGGCGTCGACCAGGAAGGCCGGACGCTTGGCGTCATCGAGCAGGGATTCAGACAGTGCTGCAACCACTTTCAGGTTCCTCCGGATAGTTTTTCGATGAACGAGCGCATGGAACTATACGCACCGGCTTCTCGCCGCACACGACCCTGATCCAGCTCGACTGCCTAAGCAGCAACTGCACTGTAAAGCCTCCGCAATCGATTGGCAGCGTTACGGATCCGCCTCTCCGATACTTCAAGCGACCACTTGGGAGCCCCTCCGGTTAGCGTCGCGCGCCTGCGGTCCCGTCCCGAGAAGTTTCGGAGGTACCCCAGGAGTTACCCCTGGCGGCACGAGATCAGTGGTCACCTCCGCGACGAACGAACACCCGGCACGCACTCCAGCGCCGAGCACCCAAACTGGGCGGCCGCAGTAGCCGGAGATGGAGTTCGCGTTATGTTCGTGGCTGTGACCTTCAATGAAGCGCTGTGGCAGCCCGTCCCGGGGTTCAAAGACCTCACCGACATCACGTATCACCGGCATGTCGAGCAGGGCACCGTACGAATCGCCTTCGACCGGCCGGAGGTGCGCAATGCGTTCCGGCCGCACACCGTCGACGAGCTGTACCGGGCGCTCGACCACGCCCGCATGACCTCCGATGTGGGTGCGGTGCTGCTCACCGGCAACGGGCCGAGTGCCAAGGACGGCGGCTGGGCCTTCTGCTCCGGCGGCGACCAGCGCATTCGCGGGCGCAACGGGTATCAGTACGCCGAGGGCGAGACCGCGGACACCGTGGACCCGGCCCGGGCCGGGCGCCTGCACATCCTCGAGGTGCAGCGGCTCATCCGCTTCATGCCCAAGGTGGTCATCGCGCTGGTCAACGGCTGGGCGGCGGGCGGCGGGCACAGCCTGCACGTCACCTGCGACCTCACCCTGGCCAGCCGCGAGCACGCCCGGTTCAAGCAGACCGATGCCGATGTGGGCAGCTTCGACGGCGGCTACGGCAGCGCCTACCTCGCGAAGATGGTGGGGCAGAAGCGCGCCCGCGAGATCTTCTTCCTGGGCCGGCCGTACACCGCCGAGGAAATGCACAAGATGGGCGCGGTCAACGAGGTCGTCGATCATGCCGAGCTGGAGAATGTGGCGCTGGAGTGGACCGCGGAAATCCTCGGCAAGTCGCCGCAGGCGATTCGCATGCTGAAGTACGCGTTCAACCTCAGCGACGACGGACTGGTGGGCCAGCAGCTGTTCGCCGGTGAGGCCACCCGCCTCGCCTATATGACCGATGAGGCCGTCGAAGGCCGCGACTCCTTCCTGGAGAAGCGCGCCCCGGACTGGGCGCCGTACCCGTACTACTTCTGAAAACCCGAGGCTCCCACTCGCGAACGGGCACGATGGTGTTCCCGGCGAAGGTGCGGGGAGCGAAGCGGAGGCAGTGGACATGGAGATTCTCAGCAGTCGGTTGATCCTGCGGCCGGTGGATTACCAGCGCACGCTGGAGTTCTACCGGGACACGCTCGACCTGGCGATTGCCCGGGAGTATCCGGGCGGCACGGTGTTCTTCGCGGGGCAGTCCCTCATCGAGGTCGCGGGGCACGGGCGCGGTGACGACGCACCGGTGGGATTCGGGGGCGCGATCTGGCTGCAGGTGCGCGATTGCGGGGCGGCGTCGGTCCAATTGGCACTGTCGGGGGTGCCGATCGACAAGAAGCCGGAGCTGCAACCGTGGGGGTTGATCGAGATGTGGGTGCGCGATCCGGACGGGGTGCCGATCGTGCTGGTCGAGGTGCCCGAGGATCATCCGATCCGGCGGGACAGTCGTTCACGGCCGAAATGATCGACACGCCACACCTTTCGGGTCGATGACACGCCGCGCACGGGTGTGTCGCTCACCATGCGCGAAACCCTTAGCACGTATGTAGCTGTGATCTTTTTCCGGGGGCGTCGGTTAACGCGGCGTTCACCGGATAGCGCAAACTGGGCGTCGTGTCTGCCGAACTGCTCGTTCTGCTGATCGTTGTTCTCACAGCCTTGGCATTCGACTTCACCAACGGATTCCACGACACCGCGAACGCGATGGCGACCTCGATCGCGACCGGTGCGCTCCCGCCGCGTACTGCGGTACTTCTCTCCGGAGCGCTCAATCTGGTCGGTGCTTTCCTCAGCGTCGCCGTGGCCGCGACGGTCGCCGAGGGCATTGTCGACCTCTCCGAGGTGAGCGGGCGGGCACTGCTCGACATCGTCTTCGCCGGACTGGTCGGCGGCATTCTTTGGAATCTGTTCACCTGGCTGCTGGGTTTGCCGTCCAGTTCCTCGCACGCGCTTTTCGGCGGGCTGATCGGCGCGACCATCGCGGCGCTCGGCTGGGACGGGGTGATCTGGTGCGCCGGCAACAAAGGTGTGCTGGCCAAGATCATCATTCCGGCGCTGGCCGCACCCGTGGTCGCGGCGCTGGTCGCCGCGCTCGGCTCGTGGGCGGTGTATCGCATCACCCGCGGCAGCAACGAGAAGTCCGTGAATCGCGGATTCCGGTGGGGGCAGATCGGTTCGGCCTCACTGGTGTCGCTGGCCCACGGCACCAATGACGCGCAGAAGACCATGGGCATCATCTTCCTGGCGCTCATCGCGCACGGCTCCGCCAAAGCCAGCGATCCACTGCCGCTGTGGGTGATCGTGTCCTGCGCGGTCGCCATTGCCGCGGGCACCTGCCTGGGCGGCTGGCGCATCATCCGCACCCTGGGCAAGGGCCTGGTCGATATCGCGCCGCCGCAGGGCTTCGCGGCCGAATCCACCAGTGCGGCGATCATTCTCACCTCGGCGCATTTCGGCCTGCCGCTGTCCACCACGCAGACCGTGACCGGATCCATCCTGGGCTCCGGCCTCGGGCGGCCCGGCGCGGAGGTGCGCTGGGGCGTGCTGGGCCGCATGGTCGTGGCCTGGGTGCTCACGCTGCCGCTGGCCGGTGTGGTCGGCGCGCTCTGCTGGGGCATCCTGGACGCCATCGGCGGAACCGCGGGCGTGCTGGTGGTATTCGCGCTGCTGATCGTGGTGGCCGGGGCAATCTGGATGCGCTCCAGGCAGACTGCCGTGAACTCGCACAATGTGAACGACGACTGGCAGGGCGAGACCGCCGCGGACGCACCGGCCCGCACCGATCACCACGCCGGCAACGGCCTCGGATAGGAGCGCGACGCGATGCACACCTTCCTGTCCAATCTGACCGACCTGTGGCGGGTCACCGTGGCCGCCTTGGTGTTCGGCGCGGGACTGCCCGTCGTCTTCGCGCTGGGCATTCGCTACCGCGCGCAGCTCGACGACGGCGCCACCGGATCCACCCGGACCGTGGCGCTCACGGTCTCCACCGTCTGTTTCGCCGTGGTCATGATCGCGGTGGTGGCCGGTGTGCTGTTCATCGCACGCGGCTTCCTCGCGACCCGACTCGGAATTCATCTGCTCGGCGCCTGACGCCGCCGGATCGAAAGGCATGCTGGTGAGCACCCCCGAACCGCCGAACACCGACCCCACCCCGGCGCCGCAGCAGCGTTCCAATGTGCTGCAGAAGGTCCTGGACTGGCTCAAAGCCGGTTATCCACAGGGCATTCCGCAGTCCGATTACGTGGCGCTGCTGGCGGTGCTGCATCGCCGGCTCACCGATTACGAGGTGCATCTCGTGGTCGAGGATCTGGTGAGCGAGCGGGTGGCCACCGGAGAGATCGCGCTCGCCGATATCGAGGCCGCCATCGCCCGAGTTGCCAAGGAGCAACCCGGCGAGGACGATATCGCTCGAGTGGCCTCCCGGCTGGCAGCCGGTGGATGGCCGCTGGCGACACCGACGTCCGACTGACAGCTCGACCGACCCCATCGAACCCCGGCGGCGGACCCCCCTAGGTGCGCAACCACCCCACGAGATGACACGATCGCGAACGTGAGCAATACCCTCCGCATTCTTCCCATGCCCACCGGCGCATCGGTAGGCGAAGTATTGCCGCATCTGCGTGAAGCCCTGGAAGGCACCGGGCCCACGTGGTTGCCGGTGCCCACGGCCGATCGCCGCGAGGCGCAACGACTCAGCAGCAATCTGCGCCCCGGCGAAGAGATCGACGACGATGTGGCGCTGGTGGTCACCACCTCCGGTACCACCGGAATACCCAAGGGCGCCATGCTCTCCGCCTCGGCGTTGCGAGCCAGCGGGGACGCCACCCATGAGCGCCTCGGCGGTCCCGGGCAGTGGCTGCTGGCGCTGCCCACCCATCACATCGCAGGCATCCAGGTGCTACTGCGCAGCATCCTTTCAGGTACCGAACCGGCCGTGCTCGATGTCACGGACGGATTCCTGCCCGAGGGACTGCCCGGCGCGATCGCCGGTATGCGCGGGCCGCGGCGGTACACCTCGCTGGTGCCCACACAGCTCATCAAGGCCCTCGACGAGCCCGCGGCGGCCGCGGCCCTCGCCGAACTCGACGCGGTGCTCATCGGCGGCGCAGCCACCCCGAAGCCGGTACTGGATCGCGCCCGCGCCGCGGGCATCACGGTGTTCCGCACCTACGGCATGAGCGAAACCTGCGGCGGCTGCGTCTACGAGGGCATTCCCCTGCGCGGCACCGAGGTGCGCATCGAGGACGGCCGGGTCATGCTCGGCGGCGCCATGCTCGCGAAGGGCTACCGCAATCAGCCCGAGCATCCGGCCTTCGCCGAACCCGGCTGGTTCCGCACCGAGGACGCGGGCACCTTCGAGAACGGCGTCCTGAACATCTCCGGCCGCCTGGACGAGGCCATCATGACCGGCGGCCTGCTGGTTCTCCCCCAGGTCGTCGAGGCCGTCCTCATCACCCACCCCGCCATCTCCGAATGCGTCGTCCTGGGTCTCCCCGACGCCCGCCTCGGCCAGCGCGTGGTCACCGCCATAGTCACCACCCCCGGCGCCACCGCCCCCACCCTCGACGAACTCCGCGAACACGTCGTCGCCGAACTCGACGCCATCGCCGCCCCCCGCGAACTCGCAGTCCTGCAGGAACTCCCACTCCGTGGCCCCGGCAAACCCGACCGCGCGAAACTCCGCGAACTCCTCCTCACCACCTCCCCCAACTGACCGACCCGCCACCCGGACTATCAGGCGCGCTTCGCCATCCCACGCCCTCGTCAATCCCGGGATGCTGGTGGCCGGGATACACAGCGGTTGCGATGGATCCCGGCCGATGTCCGCCGGATGATGGGGCGGACCGTCGATAGTGCGCGCTACGGCCCCGTCAGATAGTCGACGGGGCAGGCTGGGCGAACAGGGTGGGCAGCAGGTCGGTCAGCGCCGGCGGCGCGACAGCTGCGAGCATCGGTGCGGCAGCGCCGATTTGCGACGATGCGACTGCTATGAGGTCGGTGGGCAGGGCTGCTGCGAGGTCCGCGGGCACTGCTCCGGCGAGTTCGGGCGGGATGCCGGCTGTGGTGAGTTGCTCACGCGCGCCGGCTGTTTGCGGTGTCTCGGTCACCTGCGCGGGGGCTGACTCCGTGACGCCCGCGATCGGCTTGCGGGCTACGTCGCCCTCGAGGCGGAGGGTGTTGTAGGCGTTGACGCCGGAGATGATGCCGACCGGGACGCCGATGGCGAGGCTGCCGATGGTGCCGCCCATGCTGCCGAGAATGGCTGCGCCGGTGAGGCAACCGCCCGCGAAGCCGGTGGCGGTGCCGGCGAGGGCCGCGGAGAAGGTGCCCGCGGTTCCGGCACCGATGCCGCCGGCGAGACAGCCGATGGCGAGGCCGGTCGCGCCGCCGAGGACCGCGCCGAGGGCAACGGCCAGGCCGAATTGGGTGCCCACGGCGCTGTAGGCGTCGTTGATGTCCTTCTGCCGCTGCACGGGATCGGTCTGCGGTTTCGGCCCGGGCGCCGACTGATCGGGCTGGCCGGACGGATCATCGACCAAGCCGGTGATCGGCACGCTCGCCGGAGCCTTACAGGTCGGATCGGGCAGATCCGCTGCGCGCAGCGGCTTTCCGGCCGCCGCGGCCTGCAGCGCATCCGCGCGCGAGGGCAGGTGCGAGATGGGCACCGTGCCGACCGGGCAGGGCACAGCGGCATCGGGCCACAGCGCCATCGGCGAGCCGAGCGTCAGCGTATTGCCCATCACGTATCGGCCCTGCGCGTCCAGCGCCTGAAAGTTGTTGAGCAGCTGCAACTGTCGCTCACCACCGGGCCCAGGCTGGGTCGGGTCGGCCCCGGTGCCGGGCGCCTGCACGATGAGGGAGCCGATCGGCGTGGTCAGGTAGGCCGACATATCGGTGAGATCGCCGGTGTAGACGACACCCTGCATGACTCCGACCGTCACCCGCGACATGCCCTCGCGGACCGCCTGTTCATGCGGTGTCAGATCCGCCGCATTCCCCGGCAGCGGCGGCGGGATCTCACGGCCGAACGGCACATGGTGCAGCGTGCTGCGATCCTCGCCGAGAATCAGATTCCCGGAGTGGTCGCGCAATTGATAGTGGTTGTTGCCGATGATGCTCACCGCGACATCCGGGCCGTAAATGGTGGACAGCCGCCGATAGGCATTGCTGCGCAGGTAGACATCTCCCGCCAGATCCATATCGTTCTCCCCGCACAGCGGATCGCGCGGCGGGATCGGTCCCAGCGGATCGTCGGCGTCCGGCAGCGCCGGGCAGCTGAGCAGCAACTGATCCGACCCCGGCGCATCCGAATGCGTGGCGGCGGGCTGCGCATCCGACGTGTCCAGGTCGAGCGGCGCGGCATGCGCACTGACCGCGGTGACCACCGCGGTCAGCGCGGTCAATGCCGCGGTCAGGGTGACGGAGACGACTCTCAACGGAACCTCGCAATCCATAACGCGCGGAAAGAACCGGGGGAACTGGCGAGAGAGCAAAGAGCTGGACGACAGGCTAACAAGCCCCGGCGCGATTCCCGGGGAGCCCGGCGCCGACCGTCGTGGCCTGGGCGGCCCGCCATCGGAACACCGGCGGTGGCCTGCGAAAACCCCGTGCAAGCGGGCCTTGCGCGCCCATGCAAGAGCGATGCATGGGGCATGTAAGACCCGGTCTGCAGAGTGTGTGTCATGACTTCTTACACACCTGCTGAGGCACTCGCCATCGAGGCGGAGGGGCTGGTCAAGGTCTTCGGGGAGCAGCGGGCTGTCGACGGCGTGAGCCTGGCGGTTCCGCGGGGCGCGGTATACGGCGTACTCGGCCCCAACGGAGCCGGTAAGACCACCACCATCCGCATGCTCGCCACCCTCATGAAGCCCGACGCCGGCAGCGCCCGCATCTTCGGCCGCGACGTCCTGACCGAACCCAATGCGGTGCGCAAACTGGTCGGCGTGACCGGCCAGTACGCATCCGTCGACGAAAAGCTCACCGCCACTGAGAATCTGGTGATCTTCTCGCGGCTGCTCGGCCTGTCCAAGGCCGACGCCCGGCGCAAGTCCGCCGAACTCCTGGAGGAGTTCGGGCTGGAGGAGGCCGCGAACAAGTCGCTGGAGAACTTCTCCGGCGGTATGCGGCGCCGGCTCGATCTGGCCGCCAGCCTGATCGCGGCCCCGCCGCTGCTGTTCCTGGACGAGCCGACCACCGGTCTGGACCCGCGCACCCGCGCCCAGATGTGGGAGACCATCCGCCGCCTGGTCCGCGAGGGCTCGACGGTGCTGCTCACCACCCAGTACCTGGACGAGGCCGATCAGCTGGCCGACCGGATCGCGGTGATCGACCGCGGCAAGGTCATCGCCGACGGCACCTCCGACGAACTGAAGGGCTCGGTCGGCCTGTCCGCACTGCAGCTCACCCTGGGCGATCGCGACCGCATCGAAGAGGCGCGCACCGTGGTCTCGGAGTACCTCTCCCGCGCCGCGGGCAAGCCGGTCGAGGCCGCCATCAGCCCCGAGGCGGGCCGCATCACGGCTCCGCTGCCCGACCCCAGCGTCACCACCGACATTCTGATCCGCTTGCGCGAGCACGACATTCGCGTCGAAGAGATCAATGTCAGCAAGCCCAGCCTGGACGAGGTGTTCTTCGCCCTGACCGGCCACGGCGCCGAAGACGAGACCAACGATTCCGAAAAGAGCGCGGCATGACCACCACCATCACGGCTCCGGCGGGGCGGCACGCGGCGGTAGCCCCGGCCCCCATACCGGATGTCAGTAATCACATCAGCCTCAAGCAGACCGCGGCGAACTCGCTCACCATGGCGTACCGCGGCATCCTCAAGATCAAGCACAACCCGGAACAGCTGTTCGACGTCACCGTGCAGCCGATCCTGTTCACCGCGCTGTTCGCCTACATTTTCGGCGGCAGCATCGGCGGCAGCGTCTCGGCCTATCTGCCCATCCTGATTCCCGGCATCCTGGTGCAGACCGTGGTGCTGAGCTCGGTCACCACCGGCACCCAGCTGCGCGAGGATATGGACAAGGGCGTCTTCGATCGCTTCAAATCCCTTCCCATCGCCCGTATTTCGGCGCTGGCCGGTGCGCTGCTCGCCGATATGGTGCGGTACGGCCTGGCCTCCGTGCTGACCGTCATCGTGGGCATCTGCATCGGTTACCGCCCCGACGGCGGCCTGGCCGGTGTCGTCGGCGCCATGCTGGTGGTCGTGTTCTGCTCCTTCGCGGTCAGCTGGGTCTGGGCGCTGGTCGGTGTGACCGGTAAGAGCGCCGCCGCCGTGCAGGGCATCTCCATGATGATCATGTTCCCGCTGACCTTCATGTCCGGCGCGTTCTCCCCCGTGGAGAAGATGCCGGGCTGGCTGCAGGGCATCGACAAGGCCAATCCGGTCTACTACATGGTCAATACGGCCCGCGATCTGATGAACGGCACCGGCGTCACCGCCAATCTCGGCTGGTCGCTCATCGGCTCCGTCGTGGTGATCGCCATCTTCGCCCCGCTCACACTGCGCGCGTACATGCGCCACGCCTGAGTTCAATTCCCGCCCTGGGCCGAATTCCCGCGGAATGCCCGTCCACCCTGGTGGGCGGGCATTCCGCATTGCCCCGAAGTCGGCCTGTTATGGTCGGGACAGTGAATTCCTGCCGCGCCCCGCACAGCCGAAAGCCATTTCGGCTGTCCTGCGCTGTGCTGCTGGCGGGTCTTTTCGCAATAGCCGGGATGGTCGCGGCGACAGCGGAATGGGGCTCCGGACAACAGGTCTCATATGCCGCGGCGTCAGCGCAGCCGGAGCAGGCCTCCGTACAGACCGCCGCCGTCGCAGGTAATACGGTTCCCGTCTGCGGTAAGCACGACAGTCCGAGCTCGGACCCGATGGGACAGCTCGCCGCGCCACCCCGCTCCGCCGGAGATCAACTGGTCCCGGCCGGTCTCGGGACGATTCCGCAATTCGCTGCCACACAGTGGCTTTCGTATGACATTCGGCCGCGAGCGCCCACCCTGCCGGTGGCGGCTCCGCATCTGACGACTGTGCTGATCATTTAGGACATTCGGCGTACAGCCACGTCCTGAAGCACTTTTCCGTCGACCCGGACGTTGCCGTCCAGGAGTATTCGCATGCCCAAAAACAGCCAGAACACCGCCCGGAACAGCAATAGGAAATTCTTGGCCGGACTCGCCGCTGCGGCCGCGGTCTGCCTGCTTGCCATTGCCGCTTTCCACATGCTCGGCGCTGACAAGAAATCCGAGACGAAAGCCGCGCAGTCCGCTCAGACCAATCCGCTCTACGCCGAACTCGCGAAGCTGGCCCGGCGGGATGCGCACGATCCGCTGGCGCTGGGCCGCACCGACGCACCGGTGGTGCTGATCGAGTACTCCGACTTCCAATGCTCGTTCTGCCGCACCTTCGGGCGCACCATCGAACCCCAGCTCATCTCGAAGTACGTGGAGAAGGGCGTACTGCGGATCGAATGGCGCAACTTCCCGATCTTCGGCCAGGAATCGGAGAACGCGGCCCGCGCCGCCTGGGCCGCCGCCCAGCAGGGCCGGTTCTGGGAATTCCACAACACGCTGCAGGCGAAGGCCCCCGAGAAGAAGAACACCGGCGCACTGACCCCGGACCACCTGGCCGAGCTGGCACAGGAGGCGGGCGTCGCGAATATCGCCAAGTTCCGTGCGGACCAGCAATCCCCCGCCGCCGCCACCGCCGTGCGCCAGGATGCCGGTGAGGCGTACTCGCTCGGCGCGTCCTCGACACCGACCTTCCTGATCAACGGCCGCCCGATTCTCGGCGCGCAGCCGATCGAACAGTTCGAGGCGGTTATCGAGGCGGCCCGCGCCGCTGCCCCGGAGCACGCGGAATGAGCGGCACCGTAGGCTTTTTCGCGGCCTTCCTGGGTGGTCTGCTGGCACTGGTGAGCCCGTGCAGCGCACTGCTGCTGCCCAGTTTCTTCGCGTACTCGTTCGATTCACAGGGCAGACTGCTGGCCCGGACCACGGCGTTCTATCTCGGCCTGGCCACCACCCTGGTACCGCTGGGAATCGCGGGATCGTTTGCGGGACGGCTGTTCTCGGAACACCGGGAGCTGCTCATCACCGTCGGCGGCGCCGTCATCATCGGCCTCGGCGTACTCCAGATCCTCGGCCGCGGCTTCTCCTTCGGCTTCGCGCAGCGCGCCGCCGCCCGGCAGGGGCGGCCGGAGAAATCCGGCGCCGTCTATCTGCTCGGCCTGGTCTACGGCCTGGCCGGATTCTGCGCCGGGCCGATTCTCGGCTCCATCCTCGCGGTGGCGGCGGTCGGCGGCTCCCCCGTCCAGGGTGGCCTGCTGCTGGCGGTCTACGCACTCGGTATGGCGGCGCCACTGTTCGTACTGGCCTCGGTGTGGGATCGATTCGGCCTGGGTCAGCGAAAATGGTTACGCGGCAAAACCTTCAGCGTCGGCAAACTGGAGCTGCACACCACCTCGCTGGTGTCCGGCCTGTTCTTCATCCTGCTCGGCGCGCTGTTCCTGCTCTTCGACGGCACCTCGGCGCTGCCGGGGCTGCTGGGCGCGGAGACCGAATTCCACTTGGAGACAACGGTTCAGCGATTCGGTGCGGCCGTATCCGATACGACGGTGCTGCTGATACTCGGCGCCGCCGCACTGGGCATGCTGGCATGGCGGCTATTGCGGACAGACCCCGGCGACAGTGAGATCAGCAGGGACTCAATCATTTCCAGCAAGACGTTGGATTAGCAGCAGAATTCGCTCCGCGGCCGACCGCCGATTCCGGACCGAGGCGGCGGCCAGCGCCGCATCCATGCGCTCCGCCCCGACCGCTTCGCGGTGCAGATCCACATGGCGCTGCCAGTTCATGGACGGATAGTCCTGGCGGGCGAACACTTTCGGCGAAAGGGCCAGTAGCTCGAGTGCGGTCTCGATATTCGCACCGGTGGCGATCAGGTAGCTGCCCACCGCGCTCGCCACCGAACCGATCTGCGGCAGATCCCAGAACTGCCCCAGCCGCTCGTCGGCCAGCTCCACCAGCTGGCCGAACACCTCGCGCACCTCGTCCGTGCGGCCGTACAGCACGTGCGCATCGACGACGGCGGCCGCCACCATCACATCGGCGGGACCCGGCGCAACCGCCCCGTTCGGCCACGCCATGAGTACCAGCGTCTGACGGAAGCGGCGCAGCCCGGTATCGATATCGCCTTCGGCCAGTTCGACTTCGGCCAACCCCGCGGAGACATTGGCGCGCCGATGGTTGGGTGAGGGGAGAATCTGCGTGGCGGTGAGATCGATACCGGCGCCGGCCAGCAGCGGATCCAGCTCGCGGCGGGCCAGCTCGATCTCGCCGATACCCACCAGAGAGCAGGCGAGCAGGCTCCGGATCTCCACGCTCTCGTCGTGGGCCCGCAATTTTACGAGCAGATCAGCGGCCTGCCGGTAGTAGTCGACCGATTCGCCGTAGCGCGCGGACTGCCCGTACATGCCGCCCAGGTGCTGGCACACCATGGCCATCCCCCACAGGTCTTCGGTGACGCCGGAACCCAAGGCCTGCACCGCATCCCGCATCGATCCGTACACGTCCCCGGCGTTCTCGCGAATATTCGCCCGCACCAGCAGGGCGGCGACGCGGGTGGACGGATCCTCGGAGCGGACGCCGTCACCGAGCATGCGCGCCAACTGCCAGCTGTTGGACGGTGCGGTGGCAAGCTCGCCGAGGAAACGGAATACCGGGCTCAATGCGGCGCCGTCGCGCACCAGGCGCCGAATCCCGGTGCGCACCACCGCCGCATTGCGCGGACCCGAGCCCAGGTACATGACGTGCAAGCCCAGCATCAGCTGGCCGAACATCTGCAGATCGGCTTCGGCCGAAGTCAGCGAACCCCGCCGCAGCGGCGTCGCCATGATGCGCGGCGCCCAGCTCACGAATTCCAGGTGTGCGCCGCGCATGATCCACATCATGGCCAGCACCGGATATACCGCGTGCGCGGTGGCGAGATCGCGCCGATCGATCGCATAGCGCAGTACCGCGACCAGATTGTCGAGTTCGGCGGCAACGCCGTACACCACGGACAGCTGATCGGCGCCGCTGTATCGACGAGCCACATCGAGCGCGAATTCCCTTGCCCAGTCACTCATCCGGGCCATGACAAGATCGGCCTCGCCCGCCGCGACGAGCTGCTCCTCGCCGAATTCGCGGACGGTCTCCAGCATTCGGTAGCGCGTGACGTCGTATTCGGCGTCGTCCGACTCCAGCACGGTGAGCAGGGATTGACTCACTAGTCCATCGATAGCCGTTGCGGCATCGAGGATTTCGGGGCCGGAGATCACGCTCTCGGCGGCCGACAGGGTGAACCCGCCCGGAAACCGGCACAGTCGCCGCAGCGCCGTGCGCTGTTCGCCGTCCAGCAGGTTCCAGCTCCACTCGATGACCGCGTGCAGCGTGCGATGCCGCTGCGGGGAACTGCGATCTCCGCTGCGCAGCAGGGCGAATCGGTGATCGAGCCGGGATTCGATCTCCTCCACGCTCATCGTCCTGGTCCGCGCGGCGGCGAGTTCGATGGCCAGGGGCAAGCCGTCCAGCATGCGGCACAGTCGCGCCACCACCTCCGGATCCAGTCGCACCGTGGGCCGCACGGCCCGCGCCCGCGCCGTGAACAGATCGGTGGCCGGGGAGCCGTGCGCGTCGATCAGCAAGGGCGGCAAGGGATAGACGGTCTCCGCCGTGATTTCCAGCGGCGCCCGGCTGGTGGTGAGCACGGTCAGCTGCTCGCTGGCGCCGACGAGATCGGCTACCACCTCCGCGACCGCGTCGATGAGATGCTCGCAATTGTCGAGGATGAGCAGCATCGGCCGCGAGCTCAGCGCTTCCCGCAGGCGCTGCCGCAGATCCCGGTTCCGCGCCGTCCGAAGCACATTGGCGTCCCGGCTGAATTCACCGACACCGAGCGTCGCGGCAATGGTCGCCTCGATCTCGACGCGCGTTTCCGCGGTCTCCTCCGGATCGGCCCGCAGCGAAGCCAATTCGATCAGCGCGACAGTCTGCTCACTCGCCAGCCGCGCACCCAGCTCGTTCGCCACCCGAGTCTTCCCGGTACCCCCGGGCCCGAGCACGGTGGTAACCCGC
Source organism: Nocardia sp. NPDC006630 (assembly GCF_040611495.1). Taxonomy (NCBI): domain Bacteria; kingdom Bacillati; phylum Actinomycetota; class Actinomycetes; order Mycobacteriales; family Nocardiaceae; genus Nocardia; species Nocardia sp. NPDC006630. The sequence goes on along the minus strand of NZ_JBEXOK010000012.1, from coordinate 162,552 downwards.
GAACTGCGCAACAACCGTTCCAGCGCATCGATATCCGCCTCGCGCCCCAGCAGCGGATTCGGCGCCGCCCGCAACCCGATCGCCGCCCCGGCGGGCTCGTACTCCGTCCCCACCGCGTGCTGCGCCGCCGACACCATCCGCAATGCCTGCGCCGAACCCCCTCTGCCACCGGATCCACCGGCGACCGGAACAGCCTGCCCCGCAATGGATTCAGACCACGGACGGCCCGATTCCCCGCCCTCGAACTGCGCGGAATTCGCGTCCGGACGCCCCTGCCCCGGAGGGTGATTCGGTCCAGCCGCGGCATTCGGCGCAGCGCGAGCGCCGGGCAGCGGTTCACCGCGCAGCAGCGCGGTATTGAGTGCGACCAGCACGGGCCCCGGATCGGCGCCGAGCTGGTCCACCAGCCGGGTGCGCAGTGAGGCGAAGACGTCCAGTGCCTCGTTGGCACGTCCGGTGGCGGCGAGTAGTCGCATGAGGGTGGCGTGGGCGGGTTCGTCGAAGGGTTCCGCGGCCGCCGCACCGCGAGCCAGTTCCAGTGCACCCGCAAGATCGCCGATCGCTTCGCGTACGGACAGTTCGAGCACGTCCAGCGACCGGCGGCGGGCGGCCGCCAGGCCGGCCAGCTCCTCGGCGACCGGCCCGGAGGGAAGGTCGGCGGCCGGATCGCCGCGCCAGAGGTTGCGAGCCTCGGCGATCAGGGCAAGACAGGCGGGGCCGTCGCCGGCCGTATGTGCTTGGCGCGCCTGGGTTTCCAGGTGCTGGGACAGGGTGAGATCGACCCGATCGGGAGCTAGGACCAGGCGGTATCCGGCGGGGCCGATTTCCAGTGCACCTTCGGGCAGTGCGGAGCGCAGCCGGGAGACCTGGGTGTGCAGGGCATTCATCGGGGCACGCGGGGGGTCCTCGCCCCAGACATCCTCGATGAGCGCCTGCGCGCTGCGGCTGCGTCCGGGGTGAGTCGCCAGGGCAGCTACGAGCAGCCGGGCACGTGCGCCAGGTACGGGTGCGAGCGCGCTGGGCGCGCTACCGGGCACCGCGGCCTGGGCACCGTCGCGCCGCAGCGCGACCTCGCCCAGCAGGGCTACCAGAACCGTGTCGCCTGCGGATACCGGCCGGGTGGTCCCGGCGCTGCTAGAACTGCCTGTTTGCGAAAACATTCCTCGTCAATCCTAGGTGAGCGACACCGGGGGTGCCGGATTCGCCGGATCCGTCGGTGCGGTCGCCTACGCTCGGTCCATGAGCGAATTCGACATCCACCGGGAAACGGTCATCAAGGCCGATCCCGGGCAGATCCAGGCGCTCGTCGACGACTTCCACCAGTGGCAGCGGTGGTCGCCGTGGGAGAACGTGGATCCGGCCATGGAGCGCACCTACAGCGGGGCCGATCGGGGCATCGGCGCCCGGTACTTCTGGAGTGGAAACCGCAAGGCCGGTCGCGGCAATATGGAGATCACCTCCGCCACCACCGACGCCATCGGCATCCGGTTGAATTTCGAGAAGCCCATCAAGAACACCAATCAGGTCACCTTCGAATTCCGTCCGCAGCCGGACGGCACCGCTGTCACCTGGCGGATGACCGGCGAGCGCACCGGAGCGATGGCACTCCTGGCCAAGCTTCTCCCGATGGACCGCATGCTGGCAAAGGATTTCGACAAGGGTCTCGCCCAGCTGAAGGCCGCCGCCGAGTCCTGAGGGCGCCTCCCCCACGCCCGGAACGACCTCCGCCGCACGGCCTGAACAGGGCCGCGACCGCCATTCCCAGGTCGGGGCGGGCGCCGGGAGGTGTCGGCCCCGGCCTCAGATTAGGCTGCGATGCATGGCTACAGCAGCACAGTGGATCGAGGGCGCTCGGCCGCGCACTCTGCCGAACGCGATCGCCCCGGTCCTGGCGGGCACGGGGGCCGCGGCCTCCATCGACGGGGCGGTGTGGTGGAAAGCGGTACTGTGCCTGCTGCTTTCGCTCTCCCTGATCATCGGCGTGAACTACGCCAATGACTACTCCGACGGTATTCGCGGCACCGATGACGACCGGGTCGGCCCCCTGCGCCTGGTCGGCTCGAAGCTGGCCAGTGCCGCCGCCGTGCGCAATGCCGCTATCGGCTGCCTGGCGCTCGGCGCGGTACTGGGCCTGATCCTCGTGTTCACCAGCGCCTGGTGGCTGCTGCTGGTCGGGGCGGGCTGCCTGGCCGGGGCGTGGTTCTACACCGGCGGCCGGAACCCGTACGGGTACAGCGGTTTCGGTGAGATCGCGGTCTTCGTCTTCTTCGGCCTGGTGGCGGTGCTCGGCACCGAGTTCGTCCAGGCCGGGCGGGCGGAGTGGGCCGGACTGGCCTGCGCGATCGCCGTCGGCGCGTTCTCCAGCGCGGTGCTGGTCACCAATAATCTGCGTGATATCCCGACCGATTCGGTCTCGGGCAAGACCACGCTCGCGGTGCGCCTCGGCGATACCCGCACCCGCACACTGCATGTGGTGCTGCTGGCGGTGCCGTTCCTGGCCACGCTGGCCCTGGCCGCCCGGACGCCGTGGGCCCTGGTCGGCCTGGTGGCGCTGCCGCTGGCCCTCAAGGCCAATGAGCCGGTCCGCACCGGCAAGAACGGGCCGGGATTGATTCCCGCTCTCGCCGGTACCGGACTGGCACTGTTGATCTGGTCGGTGGCCACGGGCCTCGCGCTCGGCCTCGGCTGAGGTCAGTCCTCGTCGGGGACGAGGATTCCGAGCACCCAGTTCACCAGGGTGATGATGATCGCACCCCAGACGGCCGCCCAGAACCCGTCCACCCGCAGGCCGTACTGGGTGGTCTCGGTGATCTTGGCGGTCAACCACAGCATGAAACCGTTGATCACCAGCAGGAACAGGCCGAGCGACAGCACCACCAGGGGCAGTGACAGCAGTTTCACGATCGGCTTGATCAGGGCGTTCACAATCGCGAACACCACGGTGATGGCCGCGATCACGAGCAGCTTCTTGGCGGTGGTGTCGTCGGGGCTCTTGATCTCGATTCCGGTCACCCAGACCGAGGCGAGCCAGATCGCGACACCGTTGATGATCAGACGTAGCAGGAGCGTCATGCCCCGATCGTAGGGTGCGAACGCGTCCGGGGGCGGTCCGCACACGCGCCACCACCTCCGGACCGGTGCTCATGCCGCGTTGTCGAGGTATTCGGTGACCGCGGCGCGCAGCGTGTGCACCGCCTCGTTGTCGCCGAGCAGCTGCCGCGTTGCCGCATTGGGTGCGCGCAGTATGCCGAGCAGCACATGCCCGGCCGCAATGTGGTTGTCGCCCCGGGTCAGCGCCTCGCGCAGGGAAAGCTCGAGGGCCTTCTTGGCATCGCGATCGAACGGAATGTGCCCCGTGGGGAAGCCTTTCGGGCCGCGGAAGCGCCCACGCCGCGGTTCGTCAACGGGGACAGCGCGTTCCAGCGCATCCTCACCGAAGGTGGCTTCCAGGCTCTCGCGGACCGCGTCGAGATCGATGCCGATGGAGCGCAGGGCTTCCGCATCCTCCGCGCCGAGGGGATCGCCGGTTCGCTTGCGCGCCAGCGCCTCCCGCACGCCTTCCGCGGTATACCCGCGTTCGGCGAGCATCTGCTTGAGCCCGTCGTCCGGCGAGGCGAGCAGCCCCAGCAGCATGTGCTCCATTTCCACGGAGGAGGAACGCAGTTCGCGCGCTTCCTCCTGCGCGACCACGATCGCGTATTTGGCTGCCTTGTCGAATCGTTCGAACATCAGCGGATACCGCCCTTCCGGTTGTACTTCTGGTGGACCGCCTGCCTGCTGACCTCGAGCGCGTCCGCGATGGCCTGCCAGGACCAGCCCTGTCTGCGGGCATTGGTGACCTGAATGGCCTCGAGTCGCTCGAGCAGCCGGCGTAGTGCCAACACCGCGCGGAGTCCGACCTGTGGGTCGGGACTGCCGGCGGCGGCCGCCAGAGTTGTTGCTTCGCTCATGACGTCAATTTACGTTGACATCGCGGGCGCGTCAACGAAAATTGACACAACCGGATTTGTTCTCGCGATCAGTTCCAGGGAACGAACGGCGCGTAGTCGCGCACATGCCCGTCCACCCAGCCCCACACCACATCGGGCTCGACCTCGACCCCACCCTGGAACCGCAGCCGCCAGCCGCGGACTTCCTTCTCCCAGATATCACCGTCACGGTCCTCGTAGAGTCCGAAGGCCGCCGGTTCCCACGCGTTCACGAACTCCCCGAATCCCGTCTCGACGATTCGCACTTCCTGCCGGCAGGTGACCGCAGTTTGCCCCGAGGTGAACACCCAGGGCCCCTCCGTGACATTGCCACCGGCCACCGATCTCGGATGCTGCCCCAACTCGACTCCTGATTTGTTGTTGTTTCAAACTATTGGAGCAGAACCGGACACCGCACACCCCCCGCCGACCATCCCGTGCGTGTATCACCGGACGACCGCGTGTGTACCAGACGGCAATACAAGTAAGGTCACCCTAAGTAATGAATGGAGTACCCACGTTCGGCGAGTACATTCGCCAGCGCCGAACGGCCGCAAATCTCACCCGCCCGCAGCTCGCCTGGCTTGCCAGCCTCTCGGTCCCCTACCTGACCAAGATCGAGGGCGGCGCCAACCCCTCCCGCCGGGTCATCGAATCCCTCGGCACCGCCCTGGAATTACAGGCCGCCGAGTTAGAATACGCCCTGGTACTGGCCGAAGGCCCGTTCCCGCGCATCGAGGCCGACCACCCGACCCCCACCGATCTCGAGTATCTGGAACTACTCAACCCGAAGATCGCTGCGTACATATCGGGCACGATGGACATTCTGGCCATCAATTCGGCACACGCGGAAGCCTTTCCGGAACTCGACCCGGGCTGCAATTACGTCGAGTGGATGATGCTCAACCCGGTGGCCCGCACCGTACTGGTCGACTGGCCGGGCGAGATGCGGCAGGCCGCCGGCCTGTTCCGGTTGCTGCTGGCGCGGCGCGGCCCGGACGAGCACACCCAGCGGATCCTCGACAACTGCCTGGAGAGTCCGGAGTTCGCCACCGTCTGGCGCACCGAATCGGTTTCCAATGAGCGACCCGATCGCACCAAGCTGGTGCGGAACCCGCGGACGCTGGCCATCACCGAGTTGCGGATCAACATCTGGCGTACGCAATCGAGCATGCAGTCCTGGATGCTCGTGCTCGGCAGTGGCGTCGATCATCCGATGGCGGTCACGCGTCCAGTAATTCGCGAAAGGCCCCGCGCGTCAAGGCCTATTAACGCCGCGGAGACAGCCGAATCCCCGGGCCGACGCTCAGAGATGGAAGCTTCGCTACGCGAACCGACACCAACGCAGCCGCTACAGCAACCTAGTAGCAATCAATTGGATGGGTGATCAACCCTTCTCATCCGACCGCCGTGCCGTGGGGAAACTAGCCGGACCAATGACCGGTAGCGATGAATCGATCGATGACGGCGGTGGGCTCCACCAGACTCAGCCCCTGACCGGCAACCCAGTCGTCATTGAAATAGGTTCCGGCATAACGGTCTCCACCGTCACACAGCAGAGTCACCACACTGCCGGTACGATCCGCGGCGATCATGTCGGCAATCAGGGCAAATGCGCCCCACAGATTGGTGCCGGTGGACCCGCCGACCCGGCGGCCCAGCATTGCGCTCGCATGCCGGGCGGCCGCAATGGAACCCGCATCGGGCACTTCGATCATGGTGTCGACCACCTGGCCGACAAACGAGGGCTCCACCCGTGGCCGGCCGATGCCCTCGATGCGTGAGGACATTCCGGTCTGATATCCGGCGTCCGAAAGCTCGTATCCGCCGTAGAAGGCCGAATTCTCCGGATCCACCACGGCCAGCCGGGTGGCATGGCGGCGGTAGCGGATATAGCGGCCGATGGTCGCGCTGGTACCGCCGGTGCCGGCGCCCACGACGATCCACTCCGGAATCGGGTGCGACTCCAAAGTCAGCTGGTGGAAGATCGATTCGGCAATATTGTTGTTGCCCCGCCAGTCGGTGGCGCGCTCGGCATGGGTGAACTGGTCCATATAGTGGCCGTTGCATTCAGCTGCGAGTCGCGCTGCCTCGGTATAGATGTCCGGCGACTTGGCGACCAGGTGTGAGCGCCCGCCCTGCGCCTCGATGAGCGCGATCTTCTCCGGCGAGGTGGTAGCGGGCATGACTGCCACGAATTCCAGGCCGAGCAGTTTGGCGAAATAGGCCTCGCTGATGGCCGTCGAACCCGACGAGGCCTCCACCACGGTGGTGCCCTCGGTGACCCAGCCGTTGCAGATCGCGTAAAGAAACAGCGAGCGCGCCAGGCGGTGCTTGAGACTGCCTGTGATGTGGGTGGATTCGTCTTTCAGGTACAGCTGCACACCCCAGTCGGCGGGCAGCGGATAGCGCAGCAGATGCGTGTCGGCACTGCGTTGCGCATCCGCGTCGATCAGTCGCACCGCATTGTCGACCCAGTCGCGCGGCGCGGAATGATCGCAGCGTTTCACTTCTCGTCGCCTCGAAGACGCGACATCAACTGCTCCTTGTCCGAGCGCCGCTTCGCATCGAAGGCGGCGATGTCCCGATTGAGCTGTGTCCGAAGCTTTTTGAACAGCAGCAGCGACATCGGCAGGGCGATGAGCAGCGCGAACAGCAGCGCCACAATGATGGGGATGTCGACGTTCACGATCGCTGCGACGCCCAGAATGATGGCGGCGAGGACGGCGACCAGGGCGAGCCGGGCCAGGGTGTAGATGGCCAGGGTCTTGCCCATGCGGCGGCCCGCACTCGCGGGCGGGGTTGCGTCACTCACGCGGAACAGCCTAGGTGACGGCGATTCGGGCAGACGCGGTGCCCTCTGCCCGAATGTCGCTGGATATTCGCTGTAATCGCCGAATCCGTGACCGCGAACACAGTACGGATATCCGTTTTGTCTATTACTTCCCCTTTACCAAATCGAGACTGTTCGAACACACAGGGGGTGCAGTGCAACGATGTCGCTACTGATGAGGGATCTGACGAAACGGAAAGGTTTGCGAATGACTGCGTTCACCGCGGCGAGCCGCGTAATGGGTTCCGTCAACGGCCAGGACACCCTGCTTACCCCAGGCCAGGTGGCAGCCCTGTTCCATGTCGATCCGAAGACCGTGACGCGATGGGCTCATGCGGGACGGCTCGGCTCACTGCGGACTCCGGGCGGTCACCGCCGGTTCCGCGAAAGCGAAGTATTGACGCTTCTCCGGTCTCTCACCACCGAGGCGACCCGCGTCTAAATCCCATATTTACCGTTCCGCGGTGCTGCGGGTACGGACACGGATTACCCTCGTTGGCAGGAGGTGAGCGACGTGACGTACCTGTTGGCACTCATCGCAGTAGTGGCCGTCGCGATGTTGTGCTGGAAAGCTTTCGGCCCCCAGCGACCGGCCCGCACCGGTGCAGCATCGGCACCACGCAAGCGCGTTATCGGACCCGATGACGACCCGGATTTTCTCTGGCGGCTCTCTCGCCAGCACCGAGACGGCGAACCCGGCTCCCCCGATCACTGAGCCCTTCTCCCAGGTCGGCGATTCTCTAGCAAACCGACCGTCCTGGTTATTTTCCAGCGAGACCGCTCCTGTCGGGCACTACCCCGAGCGCATACTGGTTGACATCCGTATGCGACCGGAAGGTGCCCGATGGAAAAGGACGAGAACCTCTCACAGGATGCACGCCGCAAGCAGGGAGATACGCACTCCGCCGAACGCCGCGACCAACGCCGCGAAACAGATGCGGCCCGCCTGGCCTCCGGCACCGGTCCACCGCCCGACCCGCTGATCGAACCCATGCAGGCCCGGGTAGCCGAGAACAATCACACCGACAACCCCAAATGGGACCGCGCCCGCGCCAAGGAAGCCACCGGCGAAGCCGTCAAACTCGCCAACGCCGACTCCATCGAGCTCGACCCCAGCTGAGACCGAGTTCCCCGCACCCATCCCGGGTCGCGGGGAACTCTCATATGGCTGTCCCGTTTTCCATCAGGGCTCAGTAGGTTTCGCGTGTGCACCTGCCCCGCCTCCGCCGCCTCCGCCCACACCTTCACCTACGCAACACTTTTCGCTCTCTCAGCCCAGATTCCCGCAGCCCCGCTCCCCCGCCGCATCGCGCCCTGATCACCTCGCCCGGTAGGGCATAATGGTCTTCAATTGCAACCAATCGGGAGGAGGCATATGACCACGCCGCTCGGTTCCGGCCGCGAATGGACCGATCCCTCCTGCCCGGTCGCCCGCACCGCCGACCTCGTAGGCGACCGCTGGAGCCTGCTCATAGTGCGCGATGCCATGGACGGCGCGTCTACCTTCACCGACTTTCAGCAGCGACTCGGCATAGCCCGGAACATCCTCACCGATCGCCTCCGCAAACTCGTCGACCAGGGCGTCCTCACCACCAGCACCCTCCCCGGCGGCAAGCGGCACAGCTACGAACTCACCGCAGCCGGCCAGGATCTCTTCACCGTCATCGTGGCACTGCGCCAGTGGGGAGAACGCCATGCCTTCGCGGACGGCGAATCCCACTCGACCCTCGTCGACCACGACGGCAACGCCCTCTCACCGCTACGCCCCGAAAACCGTAAGGGCAACCCCGTCACCGCGGCAACCACCCGCGTCCGCAAGACGCCACACTGAGCGGACGGGATGAATCAGCCTGTCTGGCTGGGTGATTCATCCCCCGCGCCCTCTCGTGCCGTGTGCGCTCGGCCCTCGTTGGTCAGCTCGGTCAGCGCGGCCAGATGGGATTCGAAGAACTTCAGGCCCACCGGCGTGAGCGACAGCCACGTCCGTGGCCGACGGCCCACGTGGCCTTTGCGAATTCGCACATAACCCGCCTCCTCCAGGCCGCCAAGAGGAAAGGCGCCACCAGGTCGATATCCCCAGCAGAACTCCGAGTACGAGGCTTGCCCACCCGACCCGATCGGTCACCAGCCAGACCACGCCGGCCACCACAATCGGAAGCGGAATCACGCCTGCCGACAACCAAACCCAACGCGGCGCACCGTCAGCGCGGTGCCGCGGCATAACGCCCCCGCGCACCCACTGCCTCGCCGCGATATTGACGATTCTTCGCGCCGGCAAAGGTCCGGCCTGAGCGGTCACAAAACGCTCCCGGGCGGCGAAATATGCTGCCCCGGCGCGATCTTCGACCGCTCAGGCCGACTGGTTCAGCGGTTCAGCGGCGTGCGCGTGCTGTCAGTCGGTCCAGATGGACAGGTACCACAGGCCGTCGTTGTGCTGGTTGCACTCGTATTCGTCATCGCTGGGGTCGAGCTTGCTGCCGTCGGGGCGGGTGAAGGTGCCGCCCTCGCCGTCGGCGTCACAGGCGGCTTCGGTCGCGTAGCTGCCGTCGACCTGCCATTCGGTGTCTTTGCCGGCGTGCGCGGTGCCCATGGCGGCGACCACACCGAGGGTGATCAGAGCGGTGGTGACGAGCTTCTTCATATTCTTCCGGAGTCCTTTTCACAAACGAACCCGGGCGACGGTCTCAGGTATGACCGACTGGCCGGGCCGAAACACCGTACCCCACTGCTATGCCGAGTCCCTATCTGGCACAGCCGATTTCGGGACCTCCAGCGATGGATACCGGCTCAGTTCGCGGCGCGGAAGGCAGGGCAGCCGATGTTCGTCGCGCCCTTCGGGCCGATTTGACCGTCGTAGGCCTGCAGGGTGATGACACGATCGTTCGTATCGAAGGTCGCGAGGAAGATCGTGGTGTCCACGTCCCATTCGGCGAAGGTCATTCCGGTGTCGCCCAGTCCGGAAACCCATGAGTCGGACTGATTTCCGTTCGGTGCGCCCATCTCGGCCAGCACCGCGTCCTTGGCGTCACCGAGATTCAGCGAGCACCAGACGGCCGGCAGATTCGGTTCGGCAGCGGCGGTGCCACCGCTGATGACAGCCGAAATGAGAACGGCGGGAAGGACTCCCACGGTCGCCATACCGATAATGCGGCCAACGGATCGGCGCCGAGTCATAGATTCCCCTTCTGAGCATGCATTACAACCGGCCAATGTATAGCACGGTGAACTGCCCAGGCGGTCAGCGCGTTTCAGTTGCGGAAGAGGAGAGTCCGGGCATCGATCGGCCCGGGCTCCTCGGAATGTACGTTCAGCGTGGACTATTCGCGGGTTGCGGGACCCTCGATCAACCCGTACTCGATCGCGCCCGAGGTGCTGAGTATCCGTTGCTGTTCGAGGTCGTGACGGATCTCGTCGAGATCGCGGCCGGTGAGTTCCGCCAGCCGCGTGAGCAATTCGCCGAACATGGCTCGCGCGTGCTCGAGTCGCGGTTCGACACGACTGAGCCCGCCGTCCAGACGCACCGACGGCTCCCGCAAGACGAACTGGGCGCTTCGGTAGGCGTAGCGATGCTCGCACGAGGCCAGCACTCCCAGCGCCGCACCACCGAGTGTGCCGCTCACGTAGGCGCTCACGGGCGCCCGAAGCACGTCCAGCACATCGGTGACAGTGCTGGCATCCAGCAGATCCGCTTCCAGCCCATACATTTCGAGCCGGATCGGCCGCGCGCTCTCCGCGTCCAGCGTCAGCAACCGGGCACACAACTCGGTGGCAGCCGCGGCGTCCAAACGCCCGTGCGCGATAACCGTCCGCTGCGCGAGCAATGCCTCCGCCGATCCGTCGGGTCGAGGATCGATCCACACGTGCGTCGAGGGATGCGATATCGGAACAGACTGCGGTTCTTCACGTTTCGCCGGATAGAAGTTCGGAAACTCCGACGGCCAAGGCTGCCACTGGGAGGTAGGTGTGCTCGTCTCGATTCTCAAGACTGTTCTCCGATCCGATTCGATTCAGCCGTCGCACTTGTCACATGCAAGGCGATGCGGCTGTCGACCGCGGCGGCGTACCGCTGCAGTGTCGAGGTCCGCACATCGACGTTCTCCGTCTCCAACCGCGCCACCGCCGACTGCGAAGTACCCATCCGGGCAGCGACTTCGGTCTGCGACAACCCCGCCGCCCGCCGCCGCTCCGCCAGCTCGGCAATCAGCCGCGCGCGATCCTCCGACATCCTGCGCAATGCCATCTCCCGGAACCCGGGCAGCACCGGGAGAGGTTCCTCGCCCGGCGACTCGGTCACCTTCTCACTCATACCTACAACGATATCTCACTTTAGATATATCGCCAGGTCCCAAGGTGCCACTTCGACCAGTCCCCGCAACTACCTACACCTCGACGGGCACACTTTCCGAACGGACCGGAGCTGGAGTCGACTGACCGACGGTGTAAGCGGCATGCACTTCACGCCGCCGATAGTCGAGGTCGGTGCCGCCGCCGAAATGCGAAGCGACACGCAGGGTGAGCCAGATGCCAACCGGCAGCACGGCCACAGTGGGGTCGATCACGATGTCTCCCTCGGGTTTCCGATACGCACAGTCACAGACAACTGGACAGTACAAGCACCCCGACCCGCGAAGGAAGCTTACCGAGACGTGATGTCACACTCATTCGCCCCGGGACATGTCTGATCCACCAATGGCGAACGCGCCGAATCGGATCCGCAGAAAGCAGACGGGTTAGTTGAGCCCTGCGTAGCTGTGCAAACCGCTCACCACGATATTGATGATGAACAGGTTGAAGAGCATGGCGGTGAAGCCGGCGATATTGATCCAGGCGGCCTTGGTGTCGCGCCAGCCGGAGGTGGCTCGGGCGTGCAGGTAGGCGGCGTAGAGGACCCAGGCTATGAAGGAGCAGGTTTCCTTGGGGTCCCAGCCCCAGAAGCGGCCCCAGGCGGCCTCGGCCCAGATGGCGCCGAGGATGACGCCGGTGCCGAAGATGGGGAAACCGATGATGGTGGTGCGGTAGGCGAGGCGGTCCAGCATCTGGGCGTCGGGGAGACGGCTGGCGAACTGGCCGAAGATATTGTCGGACTCGTGGCCCGCCGGCTGCCAGAGGCGGTACAGGAACAGCAGACTCGCGACGCCGGAGACCAGGAAGACACCGCTGCCGATGGATACGACGGTCACGTGCACGGGCAGCCAGTACGACTTCAGCGCGGGGACAACGGGTGCGGCGTCGACATGCAGTTTGGTGCCGGCCAGGAACAGCAGGATGAGCACCGGCAGCAGCAGGAACGACCACATGGCGCGGTAGCGCTGATCACGCAGCAGCACCAGGCCGACCAGCAGCGCGGCGGCGCACGCCATGGTGATGAACTCGAACATATTGCCGAGCGGGAAACGGTGAGTCGCGAAGCCGCGCAGGATGATCGACACCACATGCGCGCCGAAGCCGACGAACAGCACGGCAAAAGCCATGTTGCCCAGGCGTTCCGGGAAAGCGCGCTGCGCGCGGTCGGCGGGAACGACCTTGCCGGGCACCTGCCCCGAAGCCACGGGCACCGGATCCGGTGTGCCGCCGCCGACGGTCACCAGCTCCCGGGCCGCGGTGGGCACCGTACGGGTGATGGCGAACTGCCACACCAGCATGATGAAGACCAGCGTATAGATCACGATGGCCGATTTGAACGCGAGATCGCTATAGGAGGCGATGGTCTCGTTGATCGGCATTTACTTCTCTCCCGTGTTCTCGGTCAGCAACCGCTCACGTAATCGGTCGAATTCGCCGCCCCAACCGGCCTGGTCGGTGCGGGCCAATCCGCCCATTTCTACTACGGTACGTCGTTTTCCGTCGTTCTCGGTGCCCGGGTACACCCGGAGCCAGATGCGCCGCCGCTTCACCAGCAGCGAAACGAGCAGACCCGCCATCATGGTCACCGCGCTCACCAGCACCCACTGCTGCGCCGGATCATGCGAGACCTGCAGGTTCACGAATTCCTGCGCGCCGTCGAAGGTCACCTTGGTGCCGTCGGACAGGTTCGAGGACTCACCGGGCTTGAGATTCACCCGCTGCTCCTTGACCAAGCGGCCCTGCTTGATCATCTCCGGATCCAGCGAGAACAACGACTGTGCGCGACCGGTATCCAGCCCGGTATCACCCTTGTAGATATCCACCGCGACCATCGGATCCCGCATGCCCGGATACATGGAGGTCAGCAGCGAACCGTGCAGCAGTGCGGTCGGCGCGAACAGGCCCTGGATGGCGACCTGATGCTTGCGCCGCTCCTCCTCGTTCGGATACATGCCGCCCGGCGGATCGATGCGCAGCACACCCGAGGACAGGAAGGTGGTCCCGTCGTCGGGCTTCCACTGGATCGTCTCGGTACGCGTCTGCCCGTTCGGGAAGGTCACCGTGAAGGTCGGCGCAAAACCGTGGCCCTGCAGGTAAACCCGGTCTCCGGCGACGCGCAGCGGATGATTCACCTGAATGGTGGTGTCGCGCCAGGTGCCGGAGTCCAGATCCTTACCGGTCTGATACTGGATGTTCGAGGTGAACATGGAGGCCTCGCCCGTGGGCAGGTAATCGGCCTTGAAATCCTTGACCCGTATACACATCGGCGCCAATCCGGTGCCATCGTTCACATTGCCCGCACGGAAGGAGTCGAACACCGCGGGCGAGGTGGTGCAGAAACCCGGGCCGTCGTTCGCGATGACAACAACATTGCCCTCGTAGCCGAACAGCTTGCCGATGGCGATGCACGCCAGCAGGCAGACCAGCGCCAGGTGGAAGACCAGATTGCCGGCCTCGCGGGTGTAGCCCTTCTCCGCCGAGAGCGTGATCTCGCCTTCGCGAGTGCCCGGGAGCACCACGGTTCGCCAGCCGCGCAACTCTTTCCGGGCGCGCGCGATGACCTCGTCCGGCGTACCCGCGTCGCTACCGCTGAAGTGGTGCGGCAGTCGCGCGAGATTGCGCGGCGCCTTCACCGGCGGTGTGCGCAGCGCCCGATAGTGATCGAGCACGCGCGGCAGGATGCAGCCCACCAGCGAAACGAACAGCAGCACATAGATCGCCGTGAACCAGAAACTGGAGAACACGTCGAACAGCTGCACCCGGTCCATCCAGTGACCCAGCGTCGGCCGGTTCCCGATATAGGTGTCGACCTTCTGCTTGTTCAGACTGCGTTGCGGCAGTAGCGCACCCGGGATGGCGGCCAGTGCCAGCAGGAACAGCAGCATGAGCGCGGTGCGCATACTGGTGAGCCCGCGCCAGGTATTGCGCAGCAGCGCGAATGCGCGACCGGGCAGCGACTGGCGCGGCGGGCGGGCGGGGGCGGCGGGAGTTTCGATGGTTGTGGTCATCAGATCGGCAGGGTCACATTCGAGACGAAGGCGTCGCGGACCCAGGAGATGAACTGGTCCCACGCTCCGGTCACCAGGGCGATGCCGACGGCAACCAGCAGGATGCCGCCGATCACCTGAATGGTGCGGGAATTGCGGCGCAACCAGCCGACGCCGCGCAGTGCGGTCGCCGAGCCGAACGCCAGGATTACGAAGGGCAGGCCGAGCCCCAGGCAGTAGGCCACGATGAGGGCGACACCGCGGATGGCGGTGGTGCCCTCGGTGCCCGCCGATACGGCCATCACCCCGGACAGGGTGGGGCCCAGGCACGGCGTCCAGCCGAGCGCGAAGACCGCGCCGAGCAGGGGTGCGCCGATGAGACCGCTCAGACGCCGCGGCTCCATGCGGGTATCGCGCTGCAGGGCCGGAATGAGTCCGATGAACGCCAGGCCCATCAGAATGGTGACGCCGCCGCCGATGCACTGCAGCAGTTCACGATTCACGTTCAAGGCCTGGATGGTGCCGAATACCGTGGCCGAGGCGAGCACGAACACCACGGTGAAACCGAGCACGAACAGGCCCGCCGCGCCCGCGACCCGCATGCGGCCGCGATGGCGTTCGGCGACCGCGGTGCGCTGCGCCGATTCGACCGTCACCGGCGGCGCTTCCGCACCGACGACTCCGGCCAGATACGACAGATACCCCGGCACCAGCGGCACCACACACGGGGAGGCGAACGACACCAGACCCGCCAGCACGCATGCACCGAGCGCGAGCAGCAGTGGTCCGGTCGCGGCGGTCTGCTGGAACGAATCCCCCACGCTCGCAAGCACAGTCACGTTCACTGGGCGGTCTCCGCGGCGAGGCGGGTCACGGTGGGCTGCAGGTCATCCGCGAGCAGTGAGCGCAGGAAGACCGCGGCGACACGGTGATTACGGTCGAGCACGATGGTGGTGGGGATGACGCTGGTCGGGAATTTGCCGCCGAGGGCGAGCAGGCTGCGCATCGACGGGTCGTAGATCGACGGGTAGCCGATCTTGTTGTCGGTGACGAAATCCTGGGCCTTGTCCTGCTGGTTGTCGCGGACATTGATACCGAGGAAGGCGACGCCCTTGTCCTTGGTCGCGGTGTAAACCTGTTCCAGCGCAGGCGCTTCCGCGCGGCACGGGCCACACCACTGACCCCAGATATTGATGACGACGACCTTGCCGGGGAAGTCGTCCACCGACGTGGTCTTGCCGGCGGTCATGAGATCCGGGCCCGACAGCTTGCCGATGGTGCCGCGCGCGGACGGCGGATCGTAGCTGATGTCGGTCTTACCGCCGGGCGAGATGAATTCGAAGGTGCCGCCCTGCGCTACCGCGTCCTTACCTGCGGAGCAACCGGCGAGCACCGCCACCAGGGACAGGCTCGCCAGCAGGATCGACGCCGTACGCCGCAGCGATCCAGGCAGGGACGCGGACCCGCTCATGCCCCCGTCACCTTGGGATCCGAAGCCCCCGCGGGTTCGCTGTACACGATGTCGATCAACGTATCACCTTGGTACACAAGGGAAGTGATGGATGCGAGCGAGCACTGGCGATTGCGCGGATCGTGCCAGAGCCGCTGCCCCTGCAGGAAACGGCGCAGCGTCCAGACCGGCAGTTGATGCGATACCAGCACGGCCTCGCGACCGGCGGCCTCGACCCGGGCCTTGTTCGCGGCAGCCAGCATCCGGTGCGCGATCTGCAGGTACGGCTCACCCCACGACGGGGTGAACGGATCCCGCATCTTCCACCAGTGCCGCGGCTTGAACAGCGCGCCGTCACTCATGGACACCCGCAGGCCCTCGAAGGTGTTCCCCGCCTCGATGAGATTGTCATCGGTCCGAATGATCAGCCCGTGATGCGCCGCAATCGGTTCCGCGGTCTCCTGCGCCCGCTGCAGCGGCGAGGCCACCACCAGCGCGATATCGTGATCGGCCAGCGACCGCGCCACGGCCTGCGCCTGCGCCCGCCCCGTCACCGACAACTGGAACCCGGGCAACCGCCCGTACAGAATCCCCTTCGGATTGTGCACCTCACCATGCCGCATGACATGCACGATCGTCTCGACATCGGAAGCCACATCCCCCGGCAGCAGCACCCCGCTCACCTGCGGTGCGGCAGCTGTGCCCGATGCGTCGACACCGGATTCGACCGACTCCGCAGCGACCGCGACCGACTCCGCAGCGACCTCGCCCGACTCGGCCGCACCGGATTCGGTCGCACCCGCATCCGAGTCGCCGCCCTCGGATTCTGCGACAACGGCGGCAAACTCATCGGTATCGGCGGCCTCGGAGGCCGAAGACGCAGCGACCGTAGGTTGATCGACTACACCTGCCACAGCCTCAGCGGGTCCGGCCTCGGTCGAGCCGTCCACAACCGTCGCCGCAGCCCACTGGGCAACAACAGCCGCCAGCTCGGCGGCAGACGCCTCGTTTTCCACGGCATCCACGGCGACCTGCTCGCCCACGACCGGCACGGCTACAGCGTCGGCGGCGACCGCGACAACCGGCGCGGCAGACGCCTCGGTTTCCACGGCATCGACGGCGGCCTGCTCGGCCACGACCGGCACGGCTACAGCGTCGGCGGCGACCGCGACAACCGGCTCGGACGGCGGAGCCACCTCGGCGGCTTGCTTCGCGGCGACGCCGGAGCGCGATGCCCCGGAGGCCTTGGCCCGCGCGGGCTTCGTTGCGGCGGAGCCGGTTTCAGCGGCGGCGGCGGTCTTGCGCTTGCGCGCACGCGGCGCGGCGGCGGAAGTTGCTGCGGGGGTAGGGGTTTCGGCCGGGAGGGAGACGGCGATGTGCTCGCCGGTCTCGGCCAGTTCCTCTTCCGCCCGGCGGATGGAGTCGAGGAGGCGGGCGGCCTCGGCGGGTGAGAGGGGGGCGGGCGCGGGGGCGGGTAGGCCGGTCTCGGGATTGGAGCTCACGCGGCGGATCCTTCGGGGGTGGCGGCGGCCGCGGCGCGCGCGGCGGCAGGGAGGGCGGCGGCGATGCGATCGAATGCGTCCTCGTCGAGTGCCGCGGAAACGAACCAGGCCTCGAAGGCGCTCGGCGGCGCGTACACGCCGGCCTCGAGCAGGGCGTGGAAGAAGGCCGGAAAACGCCAGGTCTCGGCGGCCTTGGCGGCGGCATAGTCGGTGACCGGGGCGTCAGCGAAGAACACGCTCACCATATTGCCCGCGAATTGCACCTGATGCCGGACGCCTTCGGCCGCGAGCGCGTCGGTGAGTAGCGTGCCGAGCCGCTTCGAGTTCCGATCCAGGGCCGCGTAGACCTGATCATCAGCGGCGCGCAGCGTGGCCAGGCCCGCCGCGACTGCCACCGGGTTCCCGGAGAGCGTGCCCGCCTGATAGACCGGGCCCAGCGGAGCCAGGCGATTCATGATGTCGGCGCGGCCGCCGAAGGCCGCCGCGGGCAGGCCGCCGCTCATCACCTTGCCGAAGGTGTAGAGGTCGCCGGCCACGCCTTCGAGGCCGTACCAGCCGGAGGCGCTGACCCGGAATCCGGTCATGACCTCATCCATGATGAGCAGTGCGCCATGGTCTTCGGTGAGCTTGCGCAGCCCGGCGTTGAATCCGGGCAGCGGCGCGACCGCGCCCATATTGCCTGCCGCGGCCTCGGTGATCACGCAGGCGATCTCGCCCGGATGAGCGGCAAAGGCGGCGGCCACGGCTTCGAGATTGTTGTAGGGCAGCACGATGGTGTCGGCCGCCTGCGCGCCGGTGACACCGGGCGAGGTGGGCAGGCCCAGCGTCGCGAGGCCGGAACCGGCGTCGGCGAGCAGCGCATCCACATGCCCGTGATAGCAACCGCTGAATTTGACGATCTTGGAGCGCCCGGTGAATCCGCGGGCCAGCCGGACCGCGCTCATGGTGGCCTCGGTGCCCGAGTTCACCAGGCGCACCCGCTCGACGGGTTCGACCCGGGCCGCAATGGCTTCCGCGAGCAGAATCTCGGCCTCCGTCGGCGCGCCGAAGGACAGGCCACCGGTGGCAGCGCGCTGCACCGCCTCGACAACCTCCGGATGCGCATGCCCGAGAATCATCGGACCCCACGAACACACCAGGTCCACGTACTCGTTGCCATCGGCATCGGTCAGCGTGCACCCGCGCGCGGAAGCCATGAACCGCGGCGTCCCGCCCACCGAATTGAAGGCCCGCACCGGCGAATTCACGCCACCCGGAATGACCGCCGCGGCGCGTTCGAAAAGCTGGGCTGAGACCGGCACCGACGCCTGGCTCACACGCGGAGAAGAACTCACGGCACCCAGTGTCTCAGCCCGCGCAACCTCATCGACGACAGGGTGTAGTGGATGTGCGCCACCCCACCCCGAACCCGCCATCCTCGCACCCCGCCGCCCCTCCCGCATCCGCTGGCCACTCCCCGCCGGAGACCAGCGAACATCCACCGAACCCTCCCCCACCCCAACTCCGGCTCGCAGTGCGACCTCGCCCCCGCCCCCACTCCGGCTCCCGCCTCGACCCGGCCTTCTCACTGGCCCGGCTCGCACTGCGGCCCTGCCTTCGCCGCCGCGCCGGCTCACGCTGCTACTTCGCCCTCTTCACCGGCCCGGCTCGCACTGCGACCCTGCCGTCACCGCAGGTTCGGATCTCATTGCTACCCAGCCGTAGTCGTCGGTTCGGATCTCGGTGCGGTCCCGCATTCGTCGCCACTTGGCGCTGAGCGCTAGTTGGCACCGGCCGCCGAATCCGACTCCCGGGATACGGGAGCGGGGTGGCCGGGGGCGGCAACACGCAGGGTCGTTTGAGTGCGACTTTGATTGCTAGATAGTTGCTGTTGCGTAATCTTTCGAGGTAGGGGCGTCGTCTAGAGAGAGCGGGACGGTATGCGGATTGCGCGGTTCGGTGCGGGATTGGTTGCGGTTTCCGGAGTTGGGGTGGCATTGGTCGCGGGGGCGGGGCAGGCGGCGGCGGGAGCGCCGTTCGCTCAGTTCGATCAGGGGCGGATCGGGGTGTCGCTGTCGCATGATGAGACGGCGGCCGTGGCGGACGGGCCGGTTCCGGCGGTGGTGAGCATGTTCGTGCCACTGAGCCGGATGGGTGCGGGGCTGCAGCCGGACACCTCCATCCGCAAGGACGAGAACGGCGGTGTGCACGCCTCGCTGCGGCAGGTGGTGGCGGAGGCCGCCGACCATCCGGACGGGTCCGTTGTCATGTACTTCAATGCGCCCGGCACCCACGGCGGTCGCGTTATGGACATCTACCAGAACTGGGGCTGACCGACGGGAGTGCCACTAGGACAGCGGCACTCCCAGGCAGAACGCCGCCCAGCCGGTGGAGACCAGGCAATTCAGGGGCGCCGGTAGCAGGTCCTGCCAGGATGTGAGCGTCATGGATTCGATTGTCCGCGTACCCACCAGCGCGAGCCACCGAATGCGGATCCTCGCGCACCCCCAACGGCGTGGCGCGATACAACCTCAGCGCGCGAGCCGGAAAACCCGCGCGACCAGATCGAGCAGTACCAGCCCGGCCGCCGTCATCACCACGGCCGCGCCGGCCAGCCACGGCCCCGAATACCGGGAGGCCGTGTACCCAGGCGCATCTCCCGACGCCGCGAACCAGCCGGTGTGAATTCCCTTGTGCCAGAACCACACTGCCGTAATGACGAGCACCGGCGTGAGCACGAATTCGACGAGCACAGCGAGCCATCGCATTATCGCGCCTCCTCCTCGTCGCTCTCGGCCTGCTCGGTCTTCTTCTCGGTCGCGGCGCCGGACAGCTGTTCCACCGCCGCGGTCAGTTCGGCCCGCAGCGTGTAGTGATCGCGCGCCCACGCCTGCACCAGACTGCCGTCCCGCAATTTCAGCCCGATGCCCTTGCGCCGCCGCGGTACTCCGGTGAGTTCGCCGAGCGCCCGCGCCGACTCCCAGTCCTCATAATCCCAGGACTCGTCGTCAGTTTCCGGCAACACCGCGGCGATGCCGCTCAGCGGCAGTGTTTCGGTACCTTCGCGCAGCGTGTCGGGGGTGAGTTCGATGCTGATGTGGCGCTTGCCCGCGATCACCTGCAACCAGACGAAACCGCCCAGCAGCACTCCGCAGAAGACGAGTCCGAACCAGTGCACCGCACCGCCGCGAATGACCTCCACCACCAGGATCAGCCCACACAGCACGGGACCGTAGGCAATGGTGCGATAGCGCGCACCGGGCTCGGAGAACAGAACGTTCGCAGCGGACTCACTCATAGTGAGAATCTAGCGGGACCGCGATCGGGAGCAAGCGCGCAATAGGTGCGCGAGGATCCGCGCGCGAGATGCACAGCGCTCAGCCGAAAAGACCCGGAATCAACAGCACTGCGAGGGTGAGCAATCCGAACAGGAACAGCAGACTCAACCCCAGCACATCGCGCCGAAGGCTGTGCGGCTGCTGGATCACCACTCGCATCGTTGCCTCCGATTCTCCGGAGCTGAACGCATAACGAGCGGCTTCCGGTTCCCGAACTCTCTGTGACTGCCCTCACCCTACCCGTTAGTACGCTCGTAACAAACTTCACGGTCCTCACCGCGGCCCCGGCCGAAAGAAGAGCTCGGATTCCTTTCGGTAACACAGGAATACGGCCCCACCCGCCAGCACCGCCTGCACGATTCCGGCGCATCCGGCGACCACCGCCGCGGCACCGGGTTTCGCACCCGATCCGATGAGCGTGCCGGCCGCCCCGAGTAGCAGGAATACCGCGAATCCGGTGAGTATGCTGCGCGCCCAGCTCTTTCCGCGCGCCAGCTGGTACACGAACGCGACCGCGATCCCGCTCAGTACCAGCCAGAACACCGCGACGAGCACAAGCAGCACCATGACCCACACCTGTACCTGGGCCAGGGTGACCGGCTGCTGCCCCTGCACCTGGTCGAACATCTGCTGCGCCAGATCCCGCCGCTGCCCGATCGAGGCGATCAGCGAGGCGACCGCCTGCACCACACCGACCGCCAGGGCCAGGTACCAGAGCAGGCCCGCGGTGCGCACATCTTCGGGGACCGGACGCGGAATCACCGGGGGCGGCATCGGATTCACGGCGAGCAGTTGGTCACGCAAGCCAGTGCGACGCTTCGGTAGCCCAGTAGGTGAGCACCATATCGGCGCCCGCCCGCCGGATGCCGAGCAGTGATTCCAGAATGGCGCCGCGGCGGTCGATCCAGCCGTTCTGCGCGGCCGCGGTGATCATCGCGTACTCGCCGGAGATCTGATAGGCCGCGACCGGAACGGTCGAGCGGTCCGCCACATCGCGCAGGATATCGAGATACGACATGGCGGGCTTCACCATGACGATGTCCGCGCCCTCGGTCAGATCCAGTTCCAGCTCGCGGATGGCCTCGCGGCGATTGGCCGGATCCTGCTGGTAGGTACGGCGATCGCCCTCGAGCGAGGAACCCACCGCCTCCCGGAACGGGCCGTAGAAGGCGGAGGCGTACTTGGCGGCGTAGGCGAGGATGCCGGTATCGGTCCGCCCGGCCGCGTCCAGTCCGGCGCGGATGGCGCCGACTTGGCCGTCCATCATGCCGCTGGTGCCGAGCAGGTCGGCGCCGGTGTCGGCCTGTGCGAGCGCCATGTCGACGTAGCGGCGCAGCGTCGCGTCATTGTCGACGGCGCCGTGCTCGTCGAGGACTCCGCAGTGCCCGTGGTCGGTGAATTCGTCGAGGCAGGTGTCGGCCATGACGACCGTGGAGCCGCCGACCTCCTGCACGAGAGCCCGCAGCCCGCGATTGAGAATGCCGTCCGGATCACTGGCCTGACTGCCGGTCGCGTCCTTGTCCGCACTGCGCGGCACCCCGAACAGCATGAGCCCGCCGACGCCGGCGGTGACGGCTTCGACGGCCGCCTTGCGCAGCGAATCCATCGAATGCTGGTAAACGCCTGGCATGGAAGAGATTTCGCGCGGTTCGTCGAGCCCGTCGGCGACGAACATGGGGAGGATCAATTGCCGTGGCTGCAGGGTGGTTTCGGCCACCAGACGGCGTAGCGCAGGGGTACGGCGCAACCGCCGCGGGCGGTCCATTCCGGTCATAGTCGCATGATATGCCCGCGTCGCGGAGGCCTCGCGGGGGCCTGTATATGTCGGTGTCCCCGAGTAGAATCGAAGATGTGTTCGAAGAGTTCGCGGCGAGATTCGTTCGCCCCGAACCCTGATCGCGACGGGAGGATTGGTCGTGCTCGCAGCCGTACCAAATATGGCCGGTAAGAAAAACATGTCCGACAAGACCGGTGTGCCCAAGAGGGGGGACATCATCGATCACGCTTGGACGCCTTTGGCCAAGCAGCCACTTCCCGCGGGCCGTCCGCGCTCGTGGTACATCTCGCACAATCGGCGGCTCAAGGCCATGCGCCTGGCCATCGCACTGCTGGACTCCGGCTCCTTCAGCCCCGATGAGGCCACGAACGAAAGAATCAGGGACACAGCCGAATTCGTCGGCCTGCACTGGCCCTCGGATGCGACGTGCCGCATGGTCCGCCGCATGATGCAGGCCCAGCGCTGAGGTATCCCCCGCACCGATGACGAAGGCCCCTCGCCGAGTGCGAGGGGCCTTCGTTATCGAACGCCGTTCGTGGGTTCGGTGAAGCAGTTACTGCAGGCAGCCGTTGCCGGTGGTGCCCGGCGTACCCGAACCGGTGGTCAGGCACTTCAGCAGGAAGGCCAGGGGGTTCGAAATCCCGCTGCCGCTGGTGCTGCCCGAGTCGGTGCCGGCCGCAATCGGTGCGACCTGTGCGGACACCGGCGCCACCCCACCGGCCGCCGCCGAGGCCGCCGCCGGCGACAGCACCACAGCGAGGGACATTCCGGTCATCACAAGCAAGCCAGCCGCCGTGCGCTTCATGGGCGTTCACCTTTCGAAGATCGAATACCCGGGGAACTCTATTGACCGGCAAGCGATTTGAAACGACCGCATTTCCATGGGCAGCGGCTTCCACACACAACTGAACGGGCCCCGCATCATTGGATGCGGGGCCCGTTCGGGTGGAATGCGACAGCCTCAGCGGCTGCGGCGGCTCTTCTTGCGGGGCGGGGGCAGCAGGCCCTCGGCGCGCAGGTGGGCGGCGTGCTCGGCGAGGGATTCGACGAGGGGGCCGACCTGGGCGATTTCGGGCTGCACGTCGACGCGCAGGCCGAATTCGATGGCTGTTTCGGCGGTTTTCGGGCCGATGCAGGCAACGATGGTGCGGGCGTGCGGTTTACCGGCGATGCCTACCAGGTTCCGGACGGTGGAGGACGAGGTGAACAGCACCGCGTCGAAACCGCCGGTCTTGATCATTTCGCGGGTCTCCGCCGGGGGCGGGGACGCACGCACGGTGCGGTACGCGGTGACATCGTCGATCTCCCAGCCGCGGTCGCGCAGACCCTCGGCCAGCGTTTCGGTGGCGATATCGGCGCGCGGCAGCAGCACCCGGTTCACCGGATCGAAAACGTCGTCATAGGGCGGGAAGTCGGCAAGCAGGCCCTCGGAGGACTGCTCACCGCTGGGGATCAGCTCCGGATTGATGCCGAACGAGCGCACCTTCTCCGCGGTGGCCTCGCCCACGCAGGCGATCTTCACACCGGAGAAAGCCCGTGCGTCCAAACCGAATTCGCCGAACTTCTCCCACACCGCGCGCACCGCGTTGGTGGAGGTGAACACCACCCACTGGTAGCGGCCGTCGACCAGACCCTTGACCGCGCGCTCCATCTGCGCGGGGCTGCGCGGCGGCTCGACGGCGATGGTCGGGACCTCCATGGGGATGGCGCCGTGCATGACGAGCTTCTCGCTCATCTCGCCGGCCTGCTCCTTGGTCCGCGGCACCAGGACGGTCCAGCCGTACAGGGCCCGCGACTCCCACCACGAGGTCTTGGCGCGCTTCTCGACCTCCTTACCGACGGTGACCACCAGCGGGCCGACCATCTCCGAGGCCGCGTTGTTCAGAGTCGCCAGCGTGGCATCGATCGTGCGCTGCTGACGCGTGGTGCCGCGCACCGTCACCGCGACCGGAGTCTGCGGCGCCATACCGTGTTCCACCAGCGCGCTGGCGGTCTCGGCCAGATGACCGGAGGTGGCGTGCAGCACCAGCGGGCCCGGCGCGGCCGCGACGGCCGCCCAGTCCACCTCACCGCGCACATCGACCTCGGTGTGGCTCGAGCCCAGTTCGATACCGGCGTAGGCGGGCACCGTGGTTCCGGCCGACAGACCCGGTAGCACCTCGAACATCAGGTGCGAACGGGTGACGGCGTTGACCTCCTGGATCACCGAATCGGTGGTCAGCGGGTCACCGGAGACCAGGCGCACCACGTCGAAGCCGTTGCGGGCCTCCGCGATCAGCGTCTTGGCCACCTCGGCCGGGTCGCCCAGCGCGGGACGCACATCGACGGGAAGCTCCCCGTCGGGGCCCGGCTCGGCGGCGCTGCCGATGAGGGCGAGCACGCCCTTGTCGACATCGGGATCTGTGAACGCCAACTCGGCACGCGCGATGACCTCACGCGCACGCACCGTCAACAGCGCCGGATCGCCCGGTCCTGACCCAACGAAAAGGATCCGGCCGGGGTGCTTCTTCGTCGCTCGGCTCATCGAATATTCTCCATTGGGCTGGGATTGCTGTTGTCGGATGGCTCGGCCCCCGGGTTCGCATCTCCGGGGTCACTGAGCAGGTCGCGCGCCCCCAGCTCCAAGAGCTCACGCGCCAGTGCCCGGCCCAGCTCCGCGGCATCCGCGAGCGAGCCGACCACAGAGGCCCGGATGGTGTCCGAGCCGTCGATCGCCGCCACGCAACCACGCAGCGACAGTTCGTCTATCACTCTGCCGTCATCGTCGAGAGATTCGACGACCTCGGCCAGCGCGCCGATCGGGGCGGTGCAACCCGCCTCCAGTTCGGCCAGCAGCGCCCGCTCGGCGGTGATCGCGGCACGGGTGCCGGCATCGTCGAGAGCGGACAGGATGGTGACGAGTTCGGTGTCCTCGCTGCGGCATTCGACCGCCAGCGCACCCTGCGCGGGAGCGGGCAGCATCTGCACCGGCTCCAGCGATTCGGTGATGGCGTCCAGGCGGCCGATGCGGGCCAGCCCGGCCCGGGCCACCACGACGGCATCGAGTTCACCATTGGCGACTTTGCCGATGCGGGTGTCGAGATTGCCGCGCAGCGGCACGATTTCGACCCCGAGGCCCAGGGCCAGCAGCTGCGAGGCACGACGCGGCGCGGAGGTTCCGATGCGGGAGCCGGCGGGCAGCTCGCCCAGCACCAGACCGTCACGAGCCACCAGCGCATCGCGCGGATCTGCACGCGGCGGAATGGCCGCGATATCGAAGCGCGGATCCTGCGCGGTCGGCAGATCCTTGTACGAGTGCACCGCGATATCGACTGTGCCCGCGGCCAATTCGTCACGCAGCGCGGCGGTGAAAACACCGACGCCGATGGTCTGCACCGGCGCGGAGGACTTGTCACCGGCGGTCTTCACGATCACCAGTTCGGCCTGCTGCCCGGCGCCGATCAGTGCGTCGCGCACATGCCCGGCCTGGGTCAGGGCCAGCAGACTGCCGCGGGTACCGATCCGCCACGGGGCGTCGACTGTTCCACGTGCTGTGCTGCGCACTGCTTCGTGCACTGCAGCGGTACCTGTTTCGGGCACGGCTTCCCGCCCTGTCTGTGTGTCCTGCACCATCGCTCCGGTCATGCGGTCAGCCCCTGTTCGTCCCCCGAATGGGCGGCGGTGAAATCGTCGGCCAGCTGACCGGCCGGCGCGGAGATCTCCATCGGCGCCGCAACCGCCTGCGCCGCACCGGGTTTCAGTTCGAACAGCTCCCGGAGCGCCTCCGCATAACTGTCACCGCCGGGCGTGGACGCCAACTGCTTGACCCGCACCGTCGGCGCGTGCAGCAGCTTGTCCACCACGCGGCGCACGGTGCGAGCGACCTCTTCGCGGTGCGCGGCGTCCAGCTCGGGTAGTCGCGAATCCAGGCGCAGCAGCTCGCCCTCGACCACATCGGCGGCCATCTGCCGCAGCGCGGCGACGGTCGGGGTGACCTCGGCCATGCGCTGTCCGGCAAGGTATTTGGTGAGTTCCTCGGCGACGATGGTGCGCGCCGCGGCGGTGTCGTCGGCGGCCGCGCCTGCCGACGGATCCCGCTGCAGGGTCTCCATATCGATGACCGTCACACCGGGCAGTCCGGCCACCGCATGATCCACATCGCGCGGCAGGCCCAGATCGCAGATGACCAGCTGCGCGGTCGAATCGGCGGCGGAGAGCGCATTGTGCACATCGGCGATGCTCACCACGGTGCCCACCGCGCCGGTACAGGTGACCACCACTTCGGCCACGGCCATGGCCTCGACCAGCTGCTCGATATCCATCGCCGTGGCGGCGACGCCGTGCATGGTGGTGGCCGTATTGGCAAGCCGCTGCGCACGTTCCAGCGTCCGGTTCACCACGATGATGCGCGCGACCCCGGCCCGCGCCAGCTGCGCCACCGCGAGCCCGCCCATGGCGCCCGCGCCCAGCACCAGCGCCGTGCGCCCGGTCAGCGGACCCAGCACCAGCCGGGCCCGATCCAGCGCCACCGACACCACGGAGGCGCCCGCCCGGTCGATCCCGGTCTCGGAGTGCACCCGCTTGCCCACACGCAGCGAATGCTGCGCCAGCTCGTGCAGGGTGCGCCCGGAGGCCTGCTGCGAATCGGAGGCCGCATAGGCGGCGCGGATCTGGCTGAGCACCTGCTGCTCGCCGATCACCATCGAATCCAGGCCGGAGGCCACGGCGAACAGATGCTCGGCCGCGGCTTCGGCGTAGCGCACGTACGCGTATTTGGTGAGCTCGGGCAGCGGCAGCCCGGAGTGCTTGGTCAGCAGTTCGCTGATCTCGCCCAGTGCGGGGTGGAAGGCGTCGACCACGGCGTAGATCTCGACGCGATTGCAGGTGGAGACGATCATCGCTTCGGAGACATGGCTGGAGGCCAGCATCTTCTCGGTCAGCTTGGGCCGATCGTGCTCGGTGATCGCGATCTTCTCGAGCACCGCAACTGGAGCGCTGCGATGCGAGATCCCGACGAGAAGCACACTCATGGCTGGACCACCGCTCCCTTGCTGGCTGTCTCAGTGCCGCCCGACGGCCGCGCTGCCGCATGTGAAGTCGTTATCGGCGTGCAGTTCATCGCCGCGGCCGTATTCCGGGGCGCCGAGCGCACACCCACCGGACCCGCGGCGGCCGCGCGCACCGTCTCCCCGGCGGCCTCCGCATTGCGGGCCAGCTCGAAGGACAGCAACTGCATCTCCACCGCGAGATCCACGCGCCGCACCTCTACGTGCGGCGGCGCGTCCAGCGCGACGGGCGAAAAGCTGAGAATGCACAGCACCCCGGCGGCGACCAGCAGATCGCAGACTGCCTGGGCATGAGCATCGGGCGTGGTGATGACCGCGATGGTCGGCGCCAGTTCGGCCACCGCACCGGTCAATTCGGCCACATCGCGCACCGGCAGACCGCAGACCGGCGTACCGATCAGCGCCGGATCATTGTCGAAGAGGCCGACCATGGCGAACCCGCGGCGGCGGAATCCGCCGTAGCCGACCAGGGCCCGGCCCAGATTGCCCGCGCCCACCAGCACCACCCGATGCCCCTCGGAGAGTCCGAGCACATCCTCGATGCGGTCGCGAAGCTTGATCACGTCATATCCGACACCGCGGACACCGTTGGGTCCGAGGAAGGAAAGATCCTTGCGCAACTTGGCGGAACCGACACCCGCCGCGACAGCCAGTTCCTCACTCGATACGATGGCAACAGCATCGTCGGCGAGAACGGCGAGCACCCGGAGATAAGTGGCCAGACGCGCCACTGTGGCCTGCGGGATGTCCTTCTGCAGAGCCTTGCCGGAGACACCACTCTGCGGCGTCTCATGCTGCTCCGTCACGTCGCTTGCGCTCCTCGTCCGGCCGGGGGTGAGTGTCCGGGTGCTTTTGTCGACCCGACGCCGGGGACCGTCACGTGGCGGCCGAGCAGGCAAGGTCGAGTCATAGGTTCGGGGTCGCTTCCGCTGAAGAGCGGGTTGCGTGCCACCACCGTAACCGCTTGTGAAGCCCTGCACAAAGTCGGTGAATTCAGTCACTTTGCGGGGGGCCTCCTGCCCCGGGATCATTCAACCCTGCGCACGGGGAACCCGCTACGCAACGCGCCGGGAATCGAACAGTCGAACACCCGGTTACGGGGTGGCGTCGGGCCGGTGGGGGGCCGAACCGGACGACCCGCTGTTTCACCGGCTCAGGTCGGCGCGTAAGCGCGCCTCGTCCACATCGAAATAGCTGTGCTCACGACCGTTGAGCAGCACCACCGGCAGCCGATCACCGTATTCGGCGCGCAGGGCCGGATCGGTGGCCGCGGCCTCGTCCACATCCACGGTCTCGACCTCGATGCCGAAATCGGCGCAGATCGGCCGCAATTGCTCCAGCGCGACCGTGCAGAGTCCGCAGCCATTGCGGGTCAGCAGGGTCACCGAGGGGGTGGAATCGTTCATGAAACTCATTCAACACCCCCGTCATGTCAGTCAGCGTCTACGTCACCGTCACCCCTGGGCGTTACTGTGGACGTGTTCGCGCTAACAGGCGGAGGTACTGGTGCCGGAACGATCGAAAGAGGCCGGACAGGGTTCGAAGGACTCGCGGTCGGGCTTGATCGCGGGCAGATTCGGTGAATTCGCGCCCCGCTGGGGACAGGGTCTGCAGGACCAGTTCACCCGAATCACGCGCAGCCCGTTCGGTCCCAGCGATGAAGAGGTGCGCGCCAATCTGGCGGGCGAGGCCAGCGCCGATGCCGCGCTCGCCCTGCACGACGCCGAACTCGCACTGTACGACGAGCCGAGACCCGCGATTCCGCGTGATCTCACCGCCGCCGCGTTCTTCGATGTGGACAACACCATGGTGCAGGGTGCGTCCATCGTGCATTTCGCGCGCGGACTGGCAGCGCGCAAATACTTCAAGACCTCCGATCTGGTCGATATCGCCTGGAAACAGGTGAAATTCCGGGTCACCGGCAAAGAGAACAGCGCCGATATGAGCAGCGGTAAGGAGCGCGCCCTCGAGTTCATCGCCGGCCGCCCCACCGCCGAATTGGCGGCGCTCGGCGAGGAGATCTACGACGAGATCATCGCCGACAAGATCTGGCCGGGCACCCGGGCGCTCGCACAGATGCATCTCGATGCCGGACAACAGGTTTGGCTGGTCACCGCGACACCGGTGGAACTGGCGCAGGTCATCGCCAAGCGGCTGGGCCTCACCGGCGCGCTGGGCACCGTCGCGGAAAGCCATGACGGCGTATTCACCGGCCGCCTGGTCGGCGACATCCTGCACGGGCTGGGCAAGGCGCATGCGGTCCGCACCCTCGCCATTCGTGAGGGGCTGAACCTCAAACGCTGTACCGCCTACTCCGACAGCCACAATGACGTGCCCATGCTCTCGCTGGTCGGCACGGCGGTGGCCATCAATCCCGATGCGGACCTGCGCGAGGTCGCCAAGAACCGCGGCTGGGAGATCCGGGACTTCCGCACCGGCCGCAAAGCCGCGAAAGTCGGTGTGCCGACGGCACTTGCGCTAGGCGCGGCCGGCGGCGCTGCGGCCGCGGTGCTGAGCCGCAAACGAGAAGCCAAAGCGAGCTGACCCGCCTCTCCGCGAATTCAAGCCCAACTCAGGCGGGCAACGGTTGCGTCGGCCGCCGGCGGTGAGGTGGGGGGCAAGTCAGCTCGTACCCGGCGAGTTACCCCGATCGACACGAAATCAGTTGTCGCCCCGGCGAACGACTGCCTGCTTCACCAGGCCGTCGGTCGCCGGGAGACAGTACAGCTCTAGCCGGTAAAAGGATTCCGGCGCTTTGTCAGCAGCTTGTAGAGCGTGCCCTGAATGGTTTCGCGGACCTGGTCGGTGATCTCGAACATGGTCATCGGATCGTCGGCGGCCTCGGGCTCGTATTCGCCCGTCGGAATCGGCTCTCCGAATTCGATGTACCACTTCGACGGGAACGGAATAGCGCCCAGCGGGCCCAGATGCGGGAACGTCGGCGTCACCGGGAAATACGGCATGCCGAGCAGGCGCGCGAGCGGCTCGAGATTGCCGATCTTCGGGTAGATCTCCTCCGAACCGACGATCGAGACCGGAATGATCGGCACCCCGGTGCGCACCGCCGCCGCCACGAAACCGCCACGGCCGAAACGCTGCAGCTTGTAGCGGTCACCGAACGGCTTGCCGATGCCCTTGTAGCCCTCCGGGAACACGCCCGCGACTTCCCCTGCGCGCAACAGCCTTTCGGCGTCGGCGGGGCAGGCCAGGGTATGGCCGGCCTTGCGGGCGAGACCGCCCACCACCGGCGTCTCGAAAATGAGGTCCGCGGCCAGCAGGCGCAGCATCCGCTGCTTGGGATGGCGATCGTGCACGGCCAGCTGCAGCATCAGCCCATCGATCGGCACCGTGCCCGCGTGATTGGCCACGAGCAGTGCGCCGCCCGCCTCCGGAATGTTCTCGATACCGCTGACCTCCACCCGGAACCACAGGTCCGAGAGCGGGCGCAGCATCGGCAGGATCACCGATTCCAGCAGATGTTCGTCCAGGCCGAATTCGTCGACCTGATAGTCGCCGGTCAGGCGGCGCCTGGCGAAATCCGCGGTGCGGCCGACCCCCTCGACCACCGCCCCCCGGATCATCTCGCTCAGCGACTTCGGCTGCCGGGACTCTACTTCGGCGAGGCGATCGGTCAACGAGGTCACCGGCTTCAGCGCCGGCTCCCCCGGCCAGACCCGCGACGGCCGATGCCGTGCCTCGATATCCACGTCGTGAAGACGAATCACCTTCGCTACATCACTCATTGGTGTGCTCCCGTCCCAGCCCCGAGCAGGCCGAGAAGTTTGTTCTCTGCGGCGTCGATCCAGCGAGGATCGATGACGGGCCGCAACGCTGCGCCCCCTATGAAGTCGTCGAATGCCTGCACCGTGGTCCAGCGCGGCTGAAAACCCAGTTCGGTGCGCATCCTGGTGGTGTCCAGACCGCAACCGAAATGGAAATAGTCGATTTGTTCGGCGGTGAACTCCCGCATCACCGGACCCATCAGGGTGCGGCCGACAGTGCGGAACACGTTGTACGGCACCGGCATTTCGATCCGGCCTGCCCGGCGGATCGCCTGCGACAATGCCATCGCGCCGTCACCCGCTACGTTGAAGGTACCCCCTGGCGCCGCGATCGCGGCGTGTGTGAGGGAGGCAATCGCATCTTCCTCGTGCAGCAGTTGCATTCGCGGATCACGCCCCAAGATCGTCGGGGTGACCGGCGAACGGAAATACTGCACACCGCGATTCGCCAACTGCGGTCCCACAATCGGCGGAAAACGCAATATCGCGGTGCAGATATCGGGACGGCGCCGGGCCAGGCCGCGCACGAATCCCTCCACCTCGATCATGTCGCGGGCGAACCAGCCACGCGGCGGCGTACGCGCGGACATTTCCTCGGTGAATTTCACCGGATCCTTGGCGCTGCACCCGTATACGGCGGAGGAGGAACGCACCACCACGCGGCGCACGCTGGAAGCCTTGCGGCACACCGCGAACAACTGCATGGCGCCCAGCACGTTCATATCCTTCATCGCCGCCCGGCCCCCACCGGCCGGCGGGCGCGACAATGCCGCGGGATGAACTACGGTGTCCACTTCATTGCCGTCGATAACTTTGCGTATCAACGGATTTCGAATATCGGCGCGCACGAATTCGGCTCGGCCCATACGGCGCAGCAACTCCGGACTCGGTTGCTTGGCATCCACCGCGATGATCCGTTCGATGGCAGGATCGGCTGCCAGCCTGGCCACTACATTGCCGCCGAAGAAACGGCTCGCGCCGGTCACCATCACGATCTTGGGCGCCGAACCGTCCCGGGCGCCTGAACCTGCCGCTCCGGATCCCACTCGCAAGCCCCCATTTCTGTTATTCCCGCGTCCCAGGGTAACCGGCGGACCAGTGCTCCCCGAAGGGTATTAACCAGGATCTAACGATGAGTTCTGTCACCCGTGACAAACAGAAAGCCCGCCACCGAAGGTGACGGGCTTCCAGCTACGACGCAGCGGCCAGGCTTGCCCCAACAGTATTGGGAGGGCCTCTAGCCAGCGATCACTTGCCGAGTTTCCTGCGCTGAACGCGCGTACGGCGAAGCAGCTTGCGGTGCTTCTTCTTCGACATGCGCTTGCGGCGCTTCTTGATCACAGAACCCATAGGGTTGTTCCTCGCGTTCTCTCGGGTCATCCCCGCCTTCGCGGGGAGCACACTTTCAACCCTGCACAGTCCTACCCGGTTCGGGCCGACGTGGGCCCGGCTGCACCACCGGCCCGTACAGGATGCCGGTTCATGCTACCGGGCCACCGGCGAGCGAACGAAACGGGTGCGCCCTGAATCGGGCTGCCCCGCTCGCACGCTGCGTCGAACCCTCGTGAAGCGCGGCCATCTCGGCGGCCGCTGCGGGCGTCACCCCGCGTCGAAGTAGGACGTCTCCAGGTAGTCGTGCACGGCTTTAGCGTGCACCCGGAACGAACGACCCACCCGCACTGCGGGCAGCTCTCCGGAATGCACCAACCGGTACACCGTCATTTTGGATACCCGCATCAGATTCGCCACCTCGGCGACGGTAAGGAACTGAGTTCCACCGCCGAGAACATTTCCGACTGCGCTGACTGGGGTGTTTGCGGACCTCGCTTGACTGTTTCCAGACATCATTGCGCCACTGACCTCCGGCACGCCCGCGCCGCCGGCTTCCCCACCGGCGGAACAGACACGCACGTGCTCCTTGAAGCTTAGCGGGACCAGTGGTGTTGCTGCGACGGGTGTGAGAAATCAGCCTTTGCTGTGGCGAGTCGTAGCCCAGCAGCAAACAAGCTACTGGCGAGTCAGCCTATTCGGCGGTCCCGGCCAGCTCGACAGAACGACGTTTAGCGGCGTTCAGCGCCTCGTGGAAAGCCGAGCGCACCGCACCCCGCTCCAGTTCCCGCAATGCCGCCGCCGTGGTCCCGGCGGGCGAGGTGACGCCCCCGCGCAACTCCGCGGCACTCTGGCCCGACTCCTCCAGCAGCGCGGCCGAACCGAGCATGGTCTGCACCACCAGGGTGGTGGCCACATCGCGGGTCAGGCCCAGGCCGACGGCCGCGTCGACCATGGCCTCGACCACGAGGAAGAAATACGCCGGGCCCGAACCGGATACGGCGGTCACCGCGTCCATCTGCGATTCGGGGACGGTCACCACCTTGCCGACCGACTCCAGCATCTCCGAGACCAGGGCCAGCTGCTCCTTGCGGGCGTAGCGGCCGGGGGCGATGGCGCTCATGCCCTGGCCCACCAGCATCGGGGTGTTCGACATGACCCGCACCACCGGGAAACCCGCGGGCAGCTTCACCTCGATGCGGCCGGTCGGCACGCCCGCGGCCAGCGAGACCACTACGGCCTCCTGCTCCTGCTCACCGAGCTCGGCCTTGGCCAGCTCCAGGACCACACCGTCGACATCCTGCGGCTTCACGGCGATCACGATCAGATCGGCGCCCGCGGCGGCCTCGGCCACCACCTCGGTAACCCGGACCCCGAAACGCTGCGCCAGCAACTCTCCGCGAGCCGGCACCGGCTCGACCACCACCAGATCCTTGCTCGCCCGTCCGGATTCGAGGAGCCCGGCGATCAGCGCCTCCCCGATCCGGCCTCCACCGATCACCGCAATCCTCGTCATGGATTCCAAGGTTAATGGTTGAAGGACACAACGCCGCCGCCGCATATGCGGCAAATGCGACGACTACCGCGGCTGCGGGATCAGCGCGAGCTGGCGACTCTGGGCGACGACGGCTCCGGTGGAGTCGATGACCATTTGATCTTCGTCGAACATGCGGCCGCCAACTTCGCGGCTGTGCGCGATGACGCGCAGCCAGCCCGGGGCCGGGCGGCGGCGCAGGTAGGTGGTGAGCTGAACCGTTGGGGCCCAGCCGAATTGGCCGAGGTTCATCGGGACGGGCGGGGACATGTCGGCGGCCATCATGGCGAAGAAGGTGGCGACGTCCGGATCCTGCTCATCACCGTCGAGGGGGCGAATCCACAGGCGCAGACGGGGTTCCGCGGTTTCACCGGCGAGGAAGCGGGCCCACTTCGGGTCGATGGCGACCGAAGAGCCCTGTGCCACATGGACCATCTTGCCCATCGGGTTCCGCTCGTCGTAGGCGAGCGCGTCGGCCGACGGCTCGGCGGACATGTCCTGCGCGTGGTCGGCGGCATAGGCCGGTGCGGTGTCGTCGAGGTGCCCGAACGTGAAAGCGGTGTGCACCAGAACGCGACCGCCCTGGATCAGACTGGCGTCGATCAGACAGATCTGACGGCCGATCTTGCGGGTGCGGACCTCGTACTCGACCTCGCCCGGATCCGGGGCGCCGAGGAAGTCGGAACTGGCGGCGATCGGGAACATATCCGCGCGCTCGGGGGCGGTCCGGCGCAGCCATTCGAGAGCGGCCGCGGCGCTGCCGGCGACCATGGTGCCGCCGTGCAGCTTGGTGCCGATGGTCCAGATGCGGTCGATGACACCGTGGTAGCGGCCGATGCCCGGATCGCCCGAGGGCAGTTCGGTCAGCGCGCAGACGCGGCTGAAGGGCGCGTCTGCGGGGCTGCTCGCCCACTCACGTTCGACGGTCAACTCCGTTGTCATCCGATCCGCCTCCCCGAACTTCAGCGCCCGACCGAGTGCCGTGCGCCGTTCTGCACGCGTACCGGCGGTTGGGTGCCGAACCTATTTCGGACGTACCCCGGGAGTTACCCCGAACCTCACGAAATCAGTTGCCGACTTCCGAGACGCTGCTGGTCGCTAGATTTTGTATAGCGTACAAGCGACCGACCGGCGAAAAAATGCCCGGTGGCATGGATCACCCCCGGCGGGTGCAGACGCCTCTGGGGCGGGTCAGCGCGTGCTGACGCCGGTCGGCGCGGGTTCCGGAACCGGCGGGGTGACGCCGTTGAGGTGGGTGCGGGCGAAGGTGAGGGCGCGGTCGAGCATGGCGGCGCGGTCCATGGTGGTGCGGGCCGTCTGGGTATTGACCTCGATCACCGCCTGACCCTGAAAACCGTTGCCGACCAACATTTCACACAGTTCGGCGACCGGCTGGGTGCCCTCGCCGGGGATGAGGTGCTCATCGGTGGCGGCGCCGCGGCCGTCGGCGAGATGCAGGTGGGTGAGCCCGGATCCCATGCGGCGGGCCAGCATCAGCGCATCCGTGCCCGCCGTCGCGGTGTGCGAGGTGTCGAGCGTGTAGTGCCGGTAGCCCGTATCGGTCGGATCGAAGGACGGGCTGAAGGTGGTGATGGACGGTCCGGGACCGCCGCGGCGCTCCAATCGGCGAATGGAATTGCCGCTGCGGCCGAAGAGCGTGTCCACCCGCATGGGGAACATATTCTCCACCGCCACCGAAACCGGACTGTCGTTTTCCAATTCGGCCACCTGCTCGGCGAAACCGTCGGCATAGCGGCGCTGCCACCGGAACGGCGGATGCACCACCACGGTGGCCGCGCCGAGCGCCTCGGCGGTGTGCACGCTGCGGGTGAGCTTCGCGACGGGGTCCGACCCCCAGACCCGTTGCGAGATCAGCAGACACGGCGCATGAATGGCCAGCACCGGTATGTCGTATTTGTGCATGAAGGATTGCACGATGGAGATGCTCTGGCTGGCCGGTTCGGCCCACACCATCAATTCCACACCGTCGTAACCCAACTCGGCCGCATAGCGGAAAGCGGCCTCGGTGTTCTCCGGATACACGGACGCGGTGGAAAGCCCGACTCGGACTTCCCTTCGCCCGACTCGATTTTCGATGTTCGCCCCCTGCGCGATATTCCCCACTGCCGCTCCCTGCTCAGTTCGTACTGAGTAGAAAGGCTAGCGGTCCGAGCGTCACAAAGACGCCTACGACGACGGCAATCACAGTGCTGAAAATATCGTCGGTCCGGCGCAGGACCCGGACAAGTGCCACCAAACCGAGAATCACGATCATCGCCAGCGCCAGGGCAACCCACGGGAGCATTTCCCACATGCGTTCGAAACCCTTGAACAGCAACATTCCCGCGACTGCCGCGCCCACACTCTGCCCGGCCAGAATCAACCACTGGCGGCGATTGTCCTCCTGCTCCGACAACTGATTCCCGCGCGACCGCGAGGGTGCGGACACCGCGCGCGCGGCAGGCCGGGGGAATTTCGACGTGAGCGCCGAAAAGCGTTCGGCCAGCGACATTCGCGGCTCGTCGTCGTAGTCGTCGTCCTCGTCGTACTCGTCGTCGTAGTCGTCGTCGAGCGGCTGGAAGACCTCGGTGAGGTGCTCGTCCGGATCATGCTCCTCGACCGCACCGCGACGGCGCGAACCACCGGCGCGGCGTTTGCCACCACGTCGCGAGTCCTGTTCCGCGTGTTGATCTTCGCGCTCGAGCGCATTGTGCAGCAGATCACCGGCAACC
Source organism: Nocardia sp. NPDC006630 (assembly GCF_040611495.1). NCBI lineage: Bacteria > Bacillati > Actinomycetota > Actinomycetes > Mycobacteriales > Nocardiaceae > Nocardia > Nocardia sp. NPDC006630. The sequence goes on along the minus strand of NZ_JBEXOK010000012.1, from coordinate 125,952 downwards.
GTGCCGCCGGAGACCAGCTGCTGATCCTGGTCCGGTGAAGTCCAGGCGGCCGTCGGGATCGAACCCTGATCGCGCCGGTCCGGCTGCGGGGCGGGCTCGGCGGCCGGACGTCTTCGCGCCGACCATGCGGGCAGACCGCCGACCGGGGCGCCGCGACCGGCATCCGGCTCCGGCCCGCGGCGAGTGTCGCGGCGCGGATCGTCCTGCCGCAGCGCGGCGGGCGGGCGCTGGCCGTCGAGTTGCCACTGGGGTTCGGGCTGCCGCTGCGCGTCCTGCTGCCAGGCCTGCGGCTGCCGCGGCGCCTCGTTCTGCCACTGGGGTTCCGGCTGCTGCGGCCAGGAGGGGGCGGCGGGCTGGCGCTCGGCCTCCGCCTCACGCTGGGCCTCCGCGTGCCGGCGGGCCGAACGGGACATGGGCGGGGCGGCGGGCGCGGCCGCCTGCAGGGGGTCGAATCCGGGGGCGCGCTCCGCGCTCGGATTCCGGGGTAGCGGTTCCGGCGACCAGGTCGGGCCGTTGTCGAGATGCCGGGTGCGGGCGCCGTTCTCCAGGCCGCCCATCGCACTGTCGAGACCGGCGTAGCCGTTGCCCGGCTCGGGAGCCCGGCTGCCGCGGAAGGGCCGCACCTCGGTGGTCTCGTCGTCCGGATCGAAGCGGCGCCGGCGGCGGCCGCTCTCCCCGCGCAGCGGCGGCGGGGCGGACGGGTCCTCCAGCTCGGACAGCGAGACGTCCGCGTCCAGCGGGTCGGGTTTGCGGCGGCGCCCGCTGCGGGGCGGCTCGACACCGGGGGCGCTGTGGCCGCTGGATTGGCCGGAGCCGTCCGACCACTGGTAGCCGGACGGCTCGGGTAGCGAGGGCGCTCCGGCGGGGCGCTCCGTGGGCGCCAGCGGGTCGTAGAAGGAGATCGGCCCGGAGAGCGGGGAGTAGGCGGGCTCCGGATCGGGTACCGAGTAGGGCGAGTAACCCGGCTGCGGTTCGGGCGAAACACCTGAATAGTCAGGGTAATTCGAATAGTTCGAAAAGTTTGAATAGTCCGTTTCGCCCGAATTAGGCTGGGGCGCTGCGGTGGGGGCGCCATATGCCGTCTCGTCCGGCGCCGCCTCGTCGGAGGCCGCGTGCGAGGACGAGCCGTTGCGCACCACCGGTATATCGCCGGTCAGATCCGCGACCGACAGGCCGCGCCCACTCCGGCGCCTGCGCCCGCCGCCACCGGCGGAGGGCGCGCCCTGCTGCCCGTTTCGCGCCAGTAGTTCGGCGACGGACAGTTGACTTACATCCTCGGTCATCGAGACACCGTTTCGATCGTGCCCGGCTGGCCACCGTTCGGTCCGCCAGTTATCGGTTCGCTATCCAGGTCGGTATCAAGTTTTCGCAGGATCAATCCCTCACGCAGTGCCCAGGGACAGATTTCCAGCGTATCCAGTGACAATGCCCGCATACTCGCCTCCGCGACCAGCGCGCCGGCCACCAATTGCTGTGACCGATCGGAACTTACGCCTTCCAATTCTGCCCGGTCCGCGGCCGTCATTCTCGAGATGAACGCAATCAACTGCCGCAGGCCGGAACTGGTGAGGGTACGCCGCACACGCACTCCCGCAACAGAGGGGGCCGCGCCCGTCAGGCGGGCGAGCGATCGGAAAGTCTTCGAGGTACCCACCGCGAGATCGGGGCGGCCGACCTCGAGCAGCTGCTTGGACGGCACCACCAACTCAGCATCCAGCCAATCGCGCAGCACCGCCACTCGGCGCTTGCCCGGCGGATCGTGATGCAGCCAATCCCGGGTGAGCCGGCCCGCGCCCAATTGCAGCGACAGCGCCACATCCGGCTGTTCGTCGGCGCCGTTGCTCATCTCCAGCGAGCCGCCGCCGATATCGAGATTGAGAATTCGCCCCGCGCTCCAGCCGTACCAGCGCCGCACCGCGAGGAAGGTGTGCCGGGCTTCTTCGGCTCCTGTCAAGACCTGGAGATTCACTCCGGTCTGGGAGCGCACCCGCGCCAGCACCTGTTCGGAATTGGTCGCCTCGCGCACCGCGGAAGTAGCAAACGCCATCAACTCCACACATCCGGAAGTTTTTGCGATGCTTGCGAATTCGGCGACCGTCGTGGTCAGCCGAGCCGCGCCCGCGGGCGTGATGCGCCCCTGGTCATCCATGCTTTCCGAGAGGCGCAACGTCGCCTTCGTAGAGCTCATGGGCATCGGGTGGCCACCGCGATGCGCGTCCACCACCAGCAGATGGACGGTATTGCTTCCCACATCGAGTACACCGAGCCGCACATGAACACGGTACTGGGTGCGTCACGACTTCAGGCCAGGCGACCGAGCTGTTAGCGTTCCGCACTGTGACATCAGGTGCATCCGCGAGTGGTCCTACCGGGCTGCGACCAGCGGCGAAGATCGACCCGGCCCCCGAAGTCGAACTGGACTTCCCCCGGGAGTGGATCGAATTTATTGATCCAGCAAATGATGAGCACCTGATTGCTGCCGATATGACCTGGCTGTTGTCGCGGTGGACGTGCGTTTTCGGCACTCCCGCATGCCAGGGCATCATCGCCGGGCGTGAGGACGACGGCTGCTGCTCGCACGGCGCGTTCCTCTCCGACGAGGAGGACGGCAAGAAGCTGGCCAAGGCTGTGAAAATGCTCACACCCGAGGACTGGCAGCTCATGCCGGAGGCCCAGGACGAGAACGGCAAGGTCCGCAAGAAGCTGTATCTGGAAGAGGACGACCTCGACGACGAGCCCGCGCTGCGCACCCGGCGGTTCGACGGCGCGTGCATCTTCCTCAATCGGCCCGGCTTCGCGGGCGGCATCGGCTGCTCGCTGCACACGATGGCGCTGCGCAAGGGCCTGGAACCGCTGACCGTGAAGCCGGAGGTGTGCTGGCAGCTGCCCATTCGCCGCACCCAGGACTGGGTGGACCGGCCGGACGGGGTGGAGATTCTGCGGACCGTCGTCGGCGAGTACGACCGCCGCGGCTGGGGGCCCGGCGGTTTGGACCTGAACTGGTACTGCACCGGCTCGCCGGACGCGCATGTCGGCACCCGGCCGGTCTGGGAGGCGTACGCGCCGGAACTGATCGAACTGCTCGGCAAACCCGCCTATGACGAGCTGGCGCAGCACTGCCGGCGGCGGCAGGGACTGGGCATCGTGGCGGTGCATCCGGCGACGGTCATCGCCCAGGAGAAGGCTGCCGAGGAGAAGCGGGCGAGCGCCGTGGCCAAGCCGGCCGGTGGCGCAAAGAAGCCCGCAAAGAAGTAGTAACCCGCCGGTAACTTTCTGAAAATACCTAATTTCACATCCCCGCTCCCCTACTGTGCGACGAACCCACTCCCCCCTCGTGGGTCGCAGCACAGGAGAACTCATGAGCAACACCCCGCCCAGCCGGCGCTACCTCGGCGCGGGCATCGCCGGGCTCGCCGTCGCGACGGGCGTCGTCGCCGTCCTCGCGGCGTCCCCGGCGCATGCGAGCGTCGACTCGATCAGCATTTCCGATTCGAATGTCGTCGTCGGCCACAGCTACACCCTCGACGCCAACCTCAGCGGCGCGTCCATCGGCCTGCTCGTCTACTGGAGTGACAACGGCAGCAGCCTCACTCCCGTCGGCAAGGTGCCGTGGCCGGTCGGCCACGCCAGCTTCGGCTGGACCCCGAGCACCACCGGGCAGCACGTGCTCACGGTCTCGCAGGGCAGCAGCACCAAATCGCTGGTCGTGAATGTGACCGACGGGTCCACCCCGCCGACCACCACCACCCCGCCGACCACGACGGCCCCGCCGACGACCACGGTGCCGCCCACCACGACGGTGCCGCCGACCACCACGGTCCCGCCGGTGACCACCACCGACCCGCCCGTCACCACCACGGTCCCGCCCGTCACCACCACCGACCCGCCCGTCACCACGGTGCCGCCGACGACCGTCCCGCCGACCACCACACCTCCGGTGACCACCACGCCGCCGGTGACCACGACCCCGAGTGGCGGCGGTACCGGCAGCGCCAACGGCCTGCCCTTCGGCCTCTGACGGACGGCCGGAAAACTCTCGACTATCGATTCTCCAGGGGCGCAATCTCTTTCCCTGGAGTGCACAGGAGAACCCATGCGCAACAACAACACTCGCCGCCGCATCGGCGCGGGGGCGGCGGGACTGGCGATCGCCGCCGGAACGGGCATCGTGATCGCCATGTCGCCGACGGCGCAGGCCACGGTCGACACGATCACCCTCTCGGGATCGGATTTCCAGGTCGGCAGCACCTACACCGCCACCGCCGATCTGAGCGGCGCCTCGGTCGGCCTGCTCGTGTACTGGAGCGATAACGGCACCAGCCTCACGTCGGTCGGCAAGGTGCCGTGGCCTCCGGGGCACGCCTCGCTCGACTGGACCCCGACCACTCCCGGCCAGCACATCCTGACCGTGTCACAGGGCAGCAGCAGTAAGTCCGTGGTGTTGAACGTGGGCGGCGGGACGACCACTCCCCCGACCACCCCGCCCACGACTCCTCCGACCACTCCGCCCACGACCCCGCCTACGACTCCTCCGACCACAACGCCGCCCACCACGTCACCCAGCAGTGGCAGCGGCAGTGGCAGTAGCGGCAGTGGCACCGGCAGCGCCGGCAAGCTGCTCGGCGGGCTCTTCGGCAGCTCGTAGGCCCGAAAGCGGTTCGCGGGCAGTGCGGGCCGGACAGGTGGGTGCGGGAAATTCCCCGGGATTTCGCGCACCCACCGAAACCAAGCGGACGCTTGCTTGATAATTTTTTCGAAATAACTACATTTCACTCACCGGGTCACCTAGTGTGCGGATGCCCACACCCGTCCCCGTGGGCAGCAGCACAGGAGAACACATGCGCAACGCACCACCGAGGATCACCGCCCGCACGGCCGGTGCGGGGATCACCGGTTTCGCAGCCCTCGCCGCGGTCGCCGTACTCACGGCCCCCACCGCGTGCGCTGCCGTCGACACCGTGTCCGTCAGCGGCTCGAACTACCAGGTCGGTACCCAGTACACGATCTCGGCCGATCTCAGCGGCGCCTCGGTCGGACTGCTCGTGTACTTCAGCGACAACGGCAATTTCATCGGCAGCCCGAAGATTCCGTCGCCGCCCGGACACTCCAGCATCAGCTGGACCCCGTCGGACAAGGGCCAGCACATCCTCACCGTCTCGCAGGGCAACAGCACGCAGTCCACGATCGTGAACGTCAGCGATGCGCCGATCGGCTCGGGCAGCTCCAGCTCCGGCAGCGGCTTCGGCCCGGCCGGACCGCTCGGCAGCGGCAGCAGCGGCAACACTTCGAACTGACAGGAACACCCGGTATGAACTCCCTTTCCCGCCGCATCGGCGCGGGTGTCGCCGGTGGCGCCATCGCCGCCGCCGTCGCCGTCTTCGCAGCGCCCCAGGCCGGCGCGACCGTCGACTCCGTGACCGTCTCCGGCAGCGACCCGTACACCATCAATACCCAGTACACGCTCACCGCCGCGCTGAGCGGCGCGGGCATCGGCCTGCTCGTGTACTGGACCGACAACGGCAACACCCTCACCCCGGCCGGCAAGGTCCCGTGGCCGGTCGGCTCCTCGACGCTGAACTGGACGCCGACCACCGCGGGGCAGCATCTGATCACCGCCTCGCAGGGCGGCAATGTGAAGACGATCGTGGTGAACGTGGTCGACCCGGCCCACCCGGGCGGCGGCACCACTCCCCCGACCGGCGGCACCGGCGGCAGCGCGGGCACCGGCAGTGCGAGCGGGCTGCTCGGCGGCCTACTCGGCGGGTTGACCGGAAGCGCCGGAAGCTAACCAGACCTGTCCCGCCGGCCGCCCACCCAGCGGCCGGTGCTGGGCCGCACCGTCCCTCCGGCCCGGACATCGGGAGACGCGCTCACCTCGGATCGAGGTGAGCGCGTCTCTTTCCGTATCAGCCCGGCCGGTTTCATCCACCGGGTGTACGGCAGGTGAATTCACCTCGACCGGAGCGACATTCCAATCAGCCTGCGCGGAAGTCTGTTTCGGAGTGCCACCTGGTCGGTGACCTCGGGGTGTGAGTTGCGGGAAGTGTGCGTGACATCGTTTCGCCACTGCGGGTTCACCGGAACGTGTTAGACATCCAGGCCATGATCAAGAAATCGCTCACCGTCGCCGCGCTGGCCGCCGGTGTTGTTCTCAGCCTTGCGCCGCACGCCGGTGCCGATAGCGTCGATCCCACCAAATACGCCGACGTCACCGCCAATTTCGTCTCCTACACCGATCCCGCCGCCCTGAACGCCAAGGCCGACGGCAAACTGCTGATCATGACCCCGTACGGCACCAACAACACCATCGCCTGCCGCGGCAACGGCGCGGACGTGGCCTGGTACGACTGCCAGCAGCAGGACGCCTACGGCTGGATCGTCCTGAAGCAGCTCGACACCCCCCTCGGCACCGCCTGGGCAGAACTGCCGTAATACCGACGGACATCGAAAAGCCTGCGCCCGCTTCCTGATTCGGAGGCGGGCGCAGGCTTTTGCGTGGAGTCTCTACGCTTCGAGCTTGTAGCCGAGGCCACGCACGGTGACGAGGTGTTCCGGCTTGGCCGGGTCGCCTTCGATCTTGGAGCGCAGGCGCTTGACGTGGACGTCGAGAGTCTTTGTGTCGCCTACGTAGTCGGCGCCCCAGACGCGGTCGATGAGCTGGCCGCGGGTGAGGACGCGGCCGGAGTTGCGGAGCAGGTACTCGAGCAGGTCGAACTCCTTGAGCGGCAGAGTGACCGGCTTGCCGTTCACCTGCACGGTGTGGCGGTCCACATCCATGCGGACCGGGCCCGCCTCCAGGACGCTGGTCTCGCTGCCGCTGTCGGCCTCCTCGCCGACGCCGCGGCGCAGCACGGCGCGGATACGGGCGATCAGCTCACGGGAGGAGTAGGGCTTGGTGACGTAGTCGTCGGCGCCCAGTTCCAGGCCGACCACCTTGTCGATCTCGCTGTCGCGAGCGGTCACCATGATCACCGGGACACTGCCGCGGGCCCGCAGCTGCTTGCACACGTCGGTACCGCTCATACCGGGCAGCATCAGATCGAGCAGGACGATGTCCGCACCCGACCGGTCGTACTCTGCCAAGGCCGAGGGTCCGTCGCCCACCACGGTGACCTCGAACCCCTCCTTGCGCAGGAGGAATGCGAGCGGATCGGCCAGCGACTCCTCGTCCTCGACGATCAGCACACTCGTCATCGGGTTGCCTCCACACCGTTGGTTCTGGCCCGCCCGAGATGGGCGGAAAGCCTCTTGTCGATGCCGTTGGAATCGGCGGGGTGGGACGGGATCCGCAGCGTGAATGTGGATCCGGTGCCCAGCTTGCTCCACAGGGTGACTTCACCGCTGTGGTTGGCGGCTACGTGCTTGACGATAGCCAGCCCCAGCCCGGTACCGCCGGTGGCGCGCGAGCGCGCCTTGTCGGCCCGGAAGAATCGTTCGAAGACGCGTTCCTGGTCTTCCTTCCCGATGCCGATACCGCGATCGGTGACCGCGATATTCACATGCCCGCCGCGCAGCGCCCGGCTCACCGAGACCTGCGAACCCCGCGGCGAGTACGCGATGGCATTCTCCACCAGATTCGACAGCGCGGTGACCAGCAGCGTCTGATCGCCGATCACCTCGAGTCCACTGCTGGTATCGGTGCTCACCGTGATGCCGGCGGCTTCCGCGGCGGTCCGGGAGCGCTCGATGGCCTGGGTGACCACGCTGTCCACATCGACGGCCTCGAGTTCCGGCAGCTTCTCCGCGCCCTGCAGGCGGGAGAGCGCGATCAGCTCGGTGACCATCTTGCCCATGCGGCGGGCCTCGCCGTGCAGGCGTTCGCCGAAGTGCCGCACCGAATCCGGATCGTCGGCCGATTCCAGCAATGCCTCAGCCAACAGGCTCATGGCACTGACCGGGGTCTTGAGTTCATGGCTGACGTTCGCGACGAAATCGCGGCGGGTGGCCTCCATGCGGGCCTGCTCGGAATCGTCGTCCGCGAAGAGCACCACGAAGTTCGGATTCTCCTGCGACAGCGGCCGGGCGACACCGCGGACCGCGAGCCGGGCGCGGCCGGGCAGCGGGATCTTCGCGGTGAGCTCGAATTCGATGTCCTTGCCACCACCGAGCACCTGCTGCACCGCGGACCAGGCACGCTCGTCGAGCAGCCGATCGTGGACTATGCCCAGCTCCTCGGCCCGCGGATTGACCAGCACCACATCCCGGTACTGATCGACCACCGCGATACCGCTCTCGGAGGCGAGCACAATGAGATCGAGCACCTGCGACATGGTCAGGCCCGAATCGGTTGCGGCACGCAGCCGCTCCTGCCGGGCGTTCACATACGGAATGAGCAATCCACCGACTGCCAGTCCAACGACGGCCGCCAGGACTGCCAACAGCACGGCCTGTGGAACGCTCACACTTTGAATCGTACGGTCGCCCGAGCCGGGTCCGGCCCCGGGTGCAGGAAGTTTCACGCAGGTCACAGCGGCTTCCACGAGCGTTAGCCCGGCGTTTACGCAATGTTCGGACAGCGCGGGGCAGGTCGCTGGCAGTTTTCCGGCAAACGCGGTGAAATGCCGGGATCACACCGCCGGCCCGGGTTGACGAGCCGGAGGTGTCGACAATCACCAGCCGGAGTTACCGCGCGCCGGGATATTGACGAAGCTGGGCGCGGCCGGATCCAGCAGCAGGTGCTGGCGGCGCAGGCCGCTGTCGACCATCATGGCGGTGATGGGCAGGCCCTTGGGGAAGTTGCCCGCGTAGACGTCTACGCGCAGCCGGTGGCCGGGTTGCAGCACGGCGTCGATGCCGGGGACCGAAATATCCAGTGCCACCGGCCGGCCCGGGACGGTCGGCTGACGGGTGTCGAGGGACAGGTCCGGCACCGGGTCGGTGTAGTCGCCGTTCGGCAGGCGGGTGCTGCGGGACTCGTCGATGGCGCGCAGCGAGGCGACGAGCTGGCCGGAGGACAGGGTGGTCGAATTGCCATCGGGGGCAACATCGTTGACGGTGGCGACCCAGTAACCGTCGGTGCCGTCCTGCACGGTGTTCAGGTGTACGGCGATCGGCCCGGAGACGGTGGTGGCGTCCGCGACCGGCGCACTGGTGAAGGTCAGCCCGTTCGATTCCTCGATGCGGGAGTCCTTACCGCAGGCGTCGATGATGGAGACGATGCCGACGAGCTCCTGCGAGGCGTCGCGGGAGCACAACCCGGTCAGGCCGGGCGCCACCGTGAGGGTGTCGGGGCCATCGGGCGTGGTGAACAGCGATCCGTCGTGCACGCTGTGCCCGCCGGTGCCGCTGGCCACGCCGGACAGGTACATGCGCCGGTACTCCATCCCCGGCTCCGGGAACGACGGGGCGGTCACCCAGCCGCCGCCCTGCTGCTTCATGGTGATCGGCCCGAACTGATCGATGCCGTTGTCGATTCCCTTGAGCCACTTGTCGAACCACGCGCGCTGCAGCACATCCATGCGCGGCGGCAGACCCGGACGGCCGGATTCATTGCCATTGGAGATGTGGTACCCGTCGCCGACGAGCAGTTGTTTCTGCCCGGGCGGCAAGGGAATTCGGCGGTACACATCGGCCTGCGAGGCCACGAACACATCGTGCCAGCCGCCGGAAATGAAGGTGGGGACGGTGATTCGGGTCGGATCGGTCTCCCAGGCCTGCCGCATGGGACTGCCCTCGTCGAGCAGGGCTCGCACCTTGGGGCTGAGGTCGTCGATATTCGGCTGCGCGAAGACTTCCAGCAGCGCGTCCACGAAGGTGAACGGATCGGCCAATCTGTCTGCGAGCCACTTCATATCGAAGCGTCCCTGTACGAGCGCGGTGAGGTCGGGGACGAGCTTGCCGCCGTTGACGGCCGCCAGCCACAGCGGCATGAAGCCCGCGCCGATGGCCCCGCCGGGTGCGACGAGATCACGGAAGGGATTGCGGCTGGGCACAACCGGGAAGATGGCCTTGAGCGCGGGCGGATTCTTGGCCGCCGCCTGCAGCTCGTTGAGTCCGGAATAGGAGACGCCGCTCATGCCGATATCGCCGGTGGACCAGGGCTGTTTCGAGGCCCAGTCGATGGTCTCCACGGTGTCCTGCTGCTCCCGCGCGCCCAGCAGATTCCAATCACCCTGGGAGAAGCCGGTTCCGCGCACATCGACCACGATCTGCGTGTAGCCGGATCTGATGAGCTGCCGGTCGACGCTGAAATTGCGCAGCAGTCCGCCGCCGAGCGCCCTGGTGAGGTCGGTGAGCCCGGAGAACGGGGTGCCGGACAGGTCGACAGTGCGGAACAGCTGCACGAGCAGATCGGACAGCCCGGGGACCGACAGCGCCGAATCGGCGATCATCGAGCCGAGTTTCGTATAGGGCGTGAAATTCAGAATGCTCGGCGTCGGGTCGCTGACGGGATGGCCCGCGGCATCGGCGGGGTGGTAGACATTCGCCTTCAGCACGGTGCCGTCACTCATCGTGATGGGCACGTCCCAGTCGATGTACACATTGGGATAGAGCTGTGGACCGTCTTCCGTCGCAGCCCATTCCGCACCGCTCGCACCGCCGTCCGGGCCGGCCGGATCGGCGGTCGCCGCCGGTGCCAGGAACTGTGTTGCCGCGACGACGGCGGTCAGTGCTACGACCGTCTTGACCAGGAATCCCATAGTGCCCCAACCACTCTCCGCCCGCATGGAAACTCGCCCCAAGCTAGAGCGAAGGCAACTGTCCGGGACAGTTTTTCCCGAAGAATCGTGAAAGTGCACAAAGAAAAGCCCCGGAGGTGTACGCCGTTGTACACGTCCGGGGCGCTCAGGCCCGGTGGGGCGGAATCACCAGCCGGTGTTACCGCGAACCGGGATATTCACGAAGCTCGGACGGTTCGGATCCAGCTGCACGTGCTGCGGCTTGAGACCGGTATCCAGGAGCATCGGCAGAATCGGCAGGCCCTTGGGGAAATTGCCCGCGAACACATCCACCCGCAGTCGGTGTCCCGGCTGCAGAATGCCTTCGGTGCCGCTCAGTGCGATATCGAGGGTGGTGGCCTCACCCGGCACCGTCGGCTGCTGCCGGTCGAGCGAGGTGAAGGCGCGCGGGTCGGTGTAATCGCCATTGGCTGACCGCGTGCTGTTCGCATCGTCGATCTGCCGCAGCGAGGCCATGATCTGGCCGGAGGTCAGCACGGTCGACTGCCCGTCCGGCGCGACATCGTTGACCGTGACGGTCCAGTACCCGTCGGACGCGTCCTGAACCGTATTGAGGTGCACCGCAACGGGACCGGAGATGGTGGTGGCCTCGGCGACGGGAGCGCTGGTGAAGGTCAGGCCGTTGGTCTCCGCGATCCGGGAGTCCTTGGCGCAGCCGTCGATGATCGACAGCACACCGGCGCTGCCCTGCGCGGCATCGTTGGAGCACAGGGTGGTCAGGCCCATCGACACACTGAGCCGGTCGGTGTCACCATTGGCGCCACTGGTCAGCGAGCCGTCGTAGAGGCTGTTGGCGGTGCCGCTGCGCTGCGACGACAGGTACATGCGCTGGTAGCGCGAGGCCTCTTCGGCGGGAGCGGTGTCACCGAAACCGCCCTGGGTGATCCAGCCGCCGCCCTGCTGCCGCAGGGTCACCGGACCGTACGAGTCGATCCCGTTGTCGATGCCCTTGAGCCACTTGTCGAACCAGGCGCGCTGCAGCACGTCCAGGCGCGGCGGCAGGCCGGGGAAGCCGGCTTCGGAGCCCGAGGTGACGTGATAGGTATTGCCCATCAGCAGCTGCTTCTGCCCCGGCGGCACCGAAATCGCGTTGTAGATCTTGGATTCGGAGTAGGTGAACAGATCGTGCCAGCCACCGGTGACGAAGGTCGGGATGGTGATCTGGCTGGGATCGCCGATCCAGCCCGCCCGGTCGGACGACATATCGTTGAGCATCGACTTCACCCGCGGGTCGAGGCTGTCGAGATTCGGGCTGGTGTACGCGGACATCAGCACGTCCAGGTAGCCGAACGGGTCGGCCTGACGATCCTTCAGCCACTGGAAGTCGAACTTGCCCTGGGCAATCGAGGCCAGGTCCGGCACCCACTTGAGACCGTTGACGGCGCTGAGCCACAGCGGAATGAAGTTGAAGCCGAAGCCGCCGCCGGGCGCGAGCACATCGTCGACGAGGTCGCTGCCCGGGACGATCGGGAAGATGGCCTTCAGGGCGGGCGGATGCTTCTCCGCGGCCTGCACCTGATTGATGGCCGAGTACGACAGACCGCTCATACCGATGCGGCCGTTGGACCAGCTCTGCTTGGACGCCCAGTCGATGGTCTCGACGGTGTCCTGCTGCTCGCGCTGGCGCAGGATGTCCCATTCGCCCTGCGAGAAACCGGTGCCACGCACGTCGACGACGACCTGCGTGTAGCCGGACTTGATGAGCTGGCGATCGACGCTGAAGTTTCGAAGTTCGCCATTACCAGCGGCATTCAGCAGTTCGCCGAATCCGGAGATCGGGGTGCCGTCGAGGTGGATATTGCGGAACACATTGAGCAGTGCGTCGCCCAGTCCCGGAATGGCGAAGGCGCTGTCGGCGACGTTGGACACCAATTTGGTGTACGGCGTCATGTTCAGCACGGTCGGCGTCGGGGTGTCGATCGGGCGGCCGGCGGCATCGGCCGGGTGGTAGACGTTGCCCTTCAGCACGGTGCCGTCACTCATGGTGATCGGCACGTCCCATTCGACGAAGACATTGGGGTATTGCTGCTGCCCGTCCTCGGTGCCGGTCCAGGCCGCACCAGCGGCGCCGCCGTCGGGACCGGCCGGAACGGGAGCTGCATCGGCCGATATGGCCATCAGGGGAAGGAGCAGAGCGGCCGCAGAAGCGACAATTGTGGCCCGTAGCGCGTGCTTCATCGAACGTGATCTACCTCTCGCATTTGGTCGAACGCCCAGAGCATATCTACTCGGGAGTAAGTTGCAAACACCGGTTACAGTTACCGCTTTTAATGGGCAAAGCTTCGGCAAATTCGAATTGCGTTGGCGTGGAATACCCTACGGTCCCGTAGTGAGAGGTGGATCACAGTCGCTACGAATACGATAAATGAAAAACGCGCTGTAGCCGAGTAATTCGGCTACAGCGCGTTGCGCGTATTACTGGTTCGCGGACTTACTTGGCGCCCTGATTCGCCACCGCGGCAGCGCCGGCGGCCGCCGCCTCCGGGTCGAGGTAGACACCCGGGCCGAGCGGCAACAGGTTCTCGTCCAGCTCGTACTTGAGCGGAATTCCGGTGGGAATGTTCAGCCCGGCAATGTCCTCGTCGGAGATCCCCTCCAGGTGCTTCACCAGCGCTCGCAGCGAATTACCGTGCGCCGCAACAAGAACCGTCTTACCACCGCGCACGTCCTGGGCGATGGTGTCCTCCCAGTACGGCACCATGCGGGCGACGACGTCCTTGAGGCATTCCGTCAGCGGCACATCGATTCCGGCGTAGCGCGGATCGCCGTCCTGGCTGTACTCGCTGCCGGTCTCGATGGGCGGCGGCGGGGTGTCGTAGCTGCGGCGCCACAGCATGAACTGCTCGTCGCCGTACTCGGCCTTGGTCTGGGCCTTGTCCTTACCCTGCAGCGCACCGTAGTGACGCTCGTTGAGCCGCCAATCCCGGACGACCGGAATCCAATGGCGGTCACAGGCATCCAGCGCATTGTTCGCGGTGCTGATCGCACGCCGCAGCAGCGAGGTATAGACGATATCGGGGAGAATTCCGGCCTCGGCCAGCAATTCACCGGCACGCTTGCCTTCGGCGACACCCTTTTCCGTGAGCCGGACATCCACCCAGCCGGTGAACAGGTTGAGGGCATTCCATTCGCTCTCGCCGTGGCGCAGCAGCACGAGGGTGTACGTCATGGGGGTCATCTTTCCACGCGCCGGTTCGCTGTCGGCTCCGGCCCTGCGGGCCCGGTCAGGCCCACTCCACCTCGTCGAAGGTCATGGTCAGTCCGTGCCGCTGCTCCCCCACCGCCACTTCGACCCGTAGTTCCGAACGGGCGGAGTCGACCTCCTGCACCACGGCGCAGACGCCACTGAACGGTCCCTCCGGAACGTAGACGACGTCACCCGGCTCGAATTCGATTAGCCCCACGTCCGCCACCGTAGTGGCAGCGTCACGCGACACACCGAACCTGTTTTCCCGACACGCGAAGTCAGGACCGGAGTGCGAGCAGGGCGGCGCCGGCGAGGGTCGCCTGATCGGTGAGCTCCGAGGGAACCACCCGCAGTTCACGCAGGAAAATCAGGCGGGCATGCGCCGCAGCCGAGTCGAGCAGCGGCCGCCACAGCAGGTCGCCCGATTGCGCGAAGCCCCCGCCGACCACCACCAGATCGGTATCCAGCAGCGCGGCGGCGGAGGCGATGGCGGTGCCCAGCGCGGTACCCGCACGCTCCAGCGCGGCGCGGGCGAGACCGTCACCGGCCCGGGCGGATTCCGATAATTCGATGCCGGTGCTGCCGGTCCACCCCTGCCGCCGCGCCCAGCGCACGGACGACGGCCCGCTGGCCACCGCCTCCACACAGCCGAAGCCGCCGCAGGCGCAGGGTTCCGCACTGCCGGGGACCACGATATGACCGATGTGCCCGGCATTTCCGGTGCGCCCCATGAGGACTCGGCCCTCGGAGATGATGCCGCCGCCGATTCCGGAAGACACCGTCAGCGCGAGCACGTCCGCGATACCGCGGGCCGCACCCCAGCGCTGTTCGGCCAAAGCCAGGCAGACGCCGTCGATGGCGAAGCGAACAGTGGCGTCCGGGAACAACTCCCGGACCGCCGCCACAATGCCGAAACCGCCTGCCCACTCCGGAATATTGAGCGGGCCGGTCGAACCGGCGCGCACGTCCACCGGTCCCGCCGCGCCGATGCCGACCGCGGTCACCCGCTCGGTTCCCGCTACGCGCAGCAGCAGCTCACAGCAGGCGGGCCAGACCCCGGCCGCGGGAACTTGAATGCGCTCGGACGACGGCACGGTGCCCTGCGAATCCACAAGGCCCGCAGCGAATTTCGTCGCGCCGATATCCAATGCCAACGCCACCATGGGCCGTCGGTCTCCTTCGATCCGGGTGCTGCACAGACGAGTACGGCGGCCGCACAGACGATTCCGCCGTCCGGAGGCTAAACCTTTTCTGCCTTGTCGTCGGCGTCCACGAGATGTTCGAACGCGCGCAGATTCTTCAGCGATTCGCCGCGCGAGACCCGCCACTTCCATTCCTTGCGAATGGATTCCGCGAAACCGAGCTCGAGCAGGGTATTGAAATCGGCGTCCACGGCCTCGAGCACCTGACCGAACCAGCGGTCGAGTTCATCGGGCGTGACGGCGTGCGTGGACATGCGGCCGACCAGGTAGATGTCACCGACATTGTCCAGCGTGTATGCCACCCCGTAGAGGCGGCGATTACGGCGCAGCAGGAATTTGTAGACGCCCTCGAAGTTCTCGTCCGGCTTGCGGCAGACGAAGGACTCCATTCGAATGCCGTGCTTGCCGACGGTGACGCCGAGCGCGGTCTTGAGTTTCCGCTCCCCCGGCAGGATGACGACGAACGTACCGTCGGCCTCACGGGTGTATTCGATCTCGCGATCCCGCAGGGTGTCGTCGATCAGCTGCGCGGTGGCATCGGCGGTATCACCCTGTGCGGCTTCGCTCATCGGCGTACAACTCCCATCCGGCGCCGCCAGAGCGCGAGCGATCTGGCGTGATTGTTGTCGGCGTGCACGCTACCGGTGCGCACCCGGCCCGTGCGGGACTGGGCGAGCGCGGCGGAATAGCTGTCCAGCAGACCGTCGGCGGTATGCGCCCAGGAGAAGTTCGAGGCGTGCTCGACAGCCGCCGTGCCCATCTGCTCCAGCCGGGCGGGGTCGTCGAGCAGAAGTCGCAGTGCCGCAGCCCAATCGGCGGTCTGATGGCCGGGGACCAGCAGCCCCGTGGCGCCGTCCTGCACCGCGGTGCCGAGCCCGCCCACATCGGCGGCCAGCACCGGAGTGCCACTGGCCTGCGCCTCGATGGCGACGAGGCCGAAAGATTCGTTGTAGCTGGGCACGGCCACCAGATCGGCCGCGCGATACACCTGCACCAGGCGGTGCGGCGGCTGCGGCGGCAGGAAGGTGACACGATCGGAAATGCCGAGCGCGGAAGCCAATTCGATCAGCGCGTCGGGGCGCTCCAGGCCGGTGCCGGACGGGCCGCCGACGATCAGCACGCGCAGCGGGCGCGTGGCGTCCATTCCGGTGCGCGCGTCCTCATCGGCCAGCATCTGCGCGGCGGCGCGCACGAGCACATCCGGCGCCTTGAGCGGCTGGATGCGGCCGACGAAGGCCACGATCCGCTCATTGTCGGGCAGGCCCAGTTCCGCACGGGCGGCCGCGCGGTCGCCGGGGCGGTAGCGGGTGAGGTCCGCGCCGGGCAGCACCACATCGATGTGCTCGGGGTCCGCGCCGTACAGCTCGACCAGCTGCCGCGCTTCCTCGGCGGTATTGGCGACCAGGCGATCGGACTCCGCGACGATCTGCTTCTCACCGATCACCCGGGCGGCCGGTTCCGGGGTATCGCCCTCGGCGAGGTAGAGGTTCTTCACCGCGGCAAGCGTGTGCGCGGTGTGCACCATGGGCACCCGCCAGCGATCCCGCGCCAGCCAGCCGACCTGGCCGGAGAGCCAGTAGTTGGAGTGGATGAGGTCATAGTGGCCGGGCAGGTGCCGGGCCTCCTGCCGCAGCACCTCGGCCGCGAACGGGCACAGCTGGGTGGGCAGATCGTGTTTGTCCAGGCCCTCGAACGGGCCGGCGACCACATTCCGGACCAGCACGCCGGGGGCGGCCTCGACCAGGGGTTCGTCATTGGAGGAAGTGGCGCGGGTGAAGATCTCCACCTGGGTGCCGCGGCGGGCCAGTTCGATGGCCGTCTGCAGGACGTACACATTCATACCGCCGGCATCGCCGGTGCCCGGTTGGGCGAGGGGGGAGGTATGTACCGACAGCACGGCAATCCGATGGGGCCGTAGGTCGGAACGTTGACTCACTACACCAGTGTGCACGCCTCGGGTAGCCGGAGAAACGTGGGTTACCCTACGAAGTGACCCTGCTCACAGGAAAGCACCCGGTCAGCCCAGGGATTCCACGAAGGCCGTGAGTTCCGCGACAAAGCGTTCGGGGTCCTCGACGAACAGGCCGTGCTGCGCGCCCTCCCAGTAGGACGTGCTCGCGTTCGGGACGGTCTCGGCGATGTAGCGGCCGTTCGCGACCTCGACCACCGGATCGGCGGTGCCGTGCATGACGAAGACCGGAACATCCAGCGTGCGCAGGGTTTCGGTGTTGTCGACAGTGCGGTAGAACAGCGCCTTGCGCACCCGCGGCAGGGTGGCGAGGCTGCCACCGAACAACCGCTGGGCGTCGCCGCCCTTGTCCCGGCCGGGCCCGGTATTGGCGCTGCCGAACGCCCCGAAACCGCGCATGGCGCGACCGGCGCTCTCCTCGAAGACATCGGGAATGGCCTTCTGCATGGCCGGGCCGGGCTGCGCACCCGGGACTCCCCTGCCGATGCCCGCCTGCGATCCGGTGTAGACGACGCCCGCGACCGCGCCGGTGCCGTAGGCGGTGAGGTAGTCGCTGAGCACGATGCCGCCGTAGGACCAGCCCAGTAGGACCGCGCCGTCGGCGATGCCCTCGGCGGCCAGCACGGCGGCCACGTCGGCGGCCCAGTTCTTCGGGTCGTCGTATCCGGCCTCGGGGGCGTCGGAGTAGCCGTGGCCGCGCAGATCCAGCGCGATCACCCGGAATCGCCCGGCCAGATCGTCCGCGGCGCGACCCCAGCACCGCAGGTTTCCGGACCAGCCGTGCAGCAGCACCAGCGGCCGCGCACCCTCCGGACCGGTGACCCGGTAAACGATGGTGGTGCCGTCCGCGCTGACTACTTCCCGAATCGCCATACCCGCCAGGCTAACCGGCAGGAGGTGCCGGACTCTCGCGCCGCCGACAGGGGGATCGCGCTGCCCTGGGGGGCGTGGGTGCAGCCTCGGCGGGGCGGGGCGGACACGCCGTGTTTAGGCTTTCGGCATGAGCATTCGTACCGCTGTCGTGACCGGGGCCAGTTCGGGGATCGGGGAGGCTACTGCCCGGGAACTCGCGAAGCAGGGGTACCACGTGGTGGTGGGGGCGCGTCGGATCGATCGGCTGGAGCAGCTGGCCGCGGAGATCGGCGGGACGGCGCTGCCGCTGGACGTGACCGACGACGAGTCGGTGCGGGCCTTCACCGAGGCGATCGGCGAGGTGCACGTGCTGGTCAACAATGCCGGTGGCGCAAAGGGTTTGGCGCCGGTCGCCGAGGCCGATCTGGACGACTGGCGCTGGATGTGGGAGACCAATGTGCTCGGCACGCTGCGCCTGACCAAGGCGCTGCTGCCGAAACTCATCGCGTCCGGCGACGGCCTCATTGTCACCATCACCTCGGTGGCGGCATTCGTCCACTACGACAACGGTTCCGGCTACACCTCCGCCAAGCACGCCCAGGCGGTGCTGCACCGCACCCTGCGCGGCGAACTCCTCGGACAGCCGGTGCGCCTCACCGAAATCGCCCCCGGCGCAGTCGAAACCGAATTCTCCCTGGTCCGCTTCGACGGCGACGCCGAGCGCGCCGCCAAGGTCTACGAGGGCATCGACCCGCTGCTGGCCACCGATATCGCCGAGATCGTCGGCTTCGTCGCCTCCCGCCCACCGCACGTCAACCTCGACACCATCGTCGTGAAGCCCCGCGACCAGGCCGAAGCCGGCCGCTTCGCCCGCCGCGGCTGACCCGGGCCGGCCGGCAGTCTCCGTCATCGCGGCCACAGCCCGCCGTCATCCCGGCCGCAGCCCCGCCGTCATCCCGGCATGCCTTTGGCCGGGATCAGCTGCGGCCGAACACTAATCGGTCAGACGAATCCGCAGTGTCTCGTATGTGGGAATGAAAACGTTTCTGCGGTAACGCCGTTCGACGATTTCCCACGGGCGGCCGGTGGCGGTCAGCGCACCGAGCAGCGCCGTCAACTCCGAATGGACTAGTTGTGCGCCCAGGCAGAGGTGGCGGCCGCCACCGAACCAGAGTTGCCGCGTTTCCGGGTTGTAGTCGCGGTGGATGCTGAAACCGCCGGCCGCATTGTTGATGGACCAGGTCAGGATTTTGACGTGTTCACCCGCGCTCAGTTGGCGGCCCGCGATTTCCACATCGGCGGTGACCGAGCGGCCCACCAGATAGGCCGGGCTGGTGACCCGCAGCGTTTCGCGGACGGCGTCGGGCGTCCGCTCCGGCGCGGCCAGCAGCGCGCGCTGATCGCCGCTGTCGTGCAGCAGGGCGACCATGCGGCTCATGGCGCTGGCGAGGGTGTCGGTGCCCGCGACCGCCATGAGCATGGCCAGACCGGACGCATGATCCTGGGCCAAGCCGAGTTCGCGGCAGCGGCCGAGGGTGGTCGAGCCATCGGCGCGGGCATAGGCGGCGGGGACGGAGCTGGAGAGCTTGCCGACAAGCGTGCGGGCGCGGTCCACCGCCACCGGGTCGAGCGTGGTGGAGGCCATGGTGCCCATGGCCAGGTTCACCAGCTCTTCGACGTGCTCGAACAGAATCCGGAACGGCTCGTCCGGATCATCGCCGGAGGTCCGGCCGTCACCGGCGAAGGTCGCGGAAATGTCCTCCGGCGCCATGCCGACCAGATCGGAGACGCTGCGGCCGACCAGCACCCGGGCCCGCTCGGCGATATCCACGGTCAGACCGGCGGCCAGATCCTCGGTGAGCTGTTTGAGCGCCGCACCGAGGACGCCGTCCACCAGCGCATCCGTATGCGCGGCGGTGAAGAGATCGCGAGTTCTGGTGCGCAGTTCGGTATGTCCCGCACCTTCGAAAAGCGGCTCCACCCAGTCGCCGATGACCTGCGCCCACCAGTGCCCGGCCGCACCCTCGGAGACAATGCTGAAGTGCGTGCTGTCGTTGTAGATCTGCCGCGCCACCAGCGGATCGGCCACGAACCAGCCGAGTTTCGGGACCTTGCGAATGGGTTTGGCGGCGCGGCCCGCGAGCAGGACGGCGGGCAGCCAGGGCTGGCCCGCGGCGAGCAGGGTGAGCTCGTGACGGGTCGCGGCATCGAACATCACTTCACCTCACAGGATGTGAATCGGTGAAATTTCATACCGGGATTGTGCGCGCTGCTACCGTCCCCGGCAACCGCGGGCAAGCTGCGGCATAATCGGGTCCCGGAGGGAATTTCGATGAGCGAACTCTGGGTGATCGTGCCCGCATACAATGAAGTTCACGGTATTACCAGAACGCTGGAAGCTCTTGCCGCACAGCAGGACCGGGACTTCATCCTGGTCGTGGTGGACAATGATTCCACCGACGGCACCGCATCGGTGGTGCGCGATTTCGCCCGCATGCACCCCGAGCTGCGCATCGAACTCGTCAGCGAAAGCCGCAAGGGGACGGGCGCCGCCGCCGACACCGGTATGCGCTACGCCATAGCGGCCGGAGCCCTCCGGCTGGCGCGCACGGACGCCGACTGCCTGCCGTTTCCCGATTGGACCGCGCGCATCCATGCCGCTTTCGACTCAGGGCTACAGCTGATCAGCGGTCAGCTCATCCCCCGCACCGACGAGGGCGTGAGCTGGCGCGACCGCACCATCATCCGGGTGGTCCTGGAGGTCGCCTCCACCTTCGGCAAATTCCGGCCCGGAAATCGGGACCCTCGCTATATGGGACCGTATGTGATGACGCCCGGCTGCAATATGGCCATTACCGCCGAATTGTACGAAGCCGCAGGCGGATTCCCGCGCACCGCCATCGAGGATCTGCACGAGGACCGCGCCCTGGTGAATGCCGTGCGCATGCTCACCACCGAATACGGTCTGCGCCGGGACGTCCGGGTGTACGGCTCCAATCGCCGCGTCCGCGCCTGGGGCGTGCGCAAAACCCTGGCCTGGTACGCCGACCACCGCTACAAACCGGAGCTGGTGGATATTCGGTGAGCACCGACTTCCTGCACCTGTTCCGGGAGCAGGTGCGGCGCAAGCCCGATGCGGCCGCACTGGGCATGATCGGCGCCCGGCCGCTGACCTTCGCGGAGCTCGACGACCGCATTACCGCGGTCGCGGAACGGCTGCGGCACAGTGGATTCCAGCCGGGCGACCGCATGCTGTTCTCCATTCGCCCGTGCGTGGACGCCGTGGTGCTCATTTTCGGGACCATGGCGGCGGGCGGGACCATCGTCTTCGTGGACCCGGGTGTCGGGCCGGAACTGTTCGCCCGGCGCATCGATCTGGCGCAACCCGCTTGGGCCGCAACGGAATCGCTGCTGTACCTGCTCAGCGGACCGCTGCGGCGAATCGGCCGCACCCTGGGTCTGTCCCTCCCCGATTTCGGCACGCTGCCGGTCCGGCACATTCACAGCGGGCCGCGGCTGCCGGGCACACCGCCGGCGTCGATCCCGCTGCGCCACCTGCTCGACGATGCGGCGGTGGCGGCGCACTCTCCCGTCGCACCCGCCGATCCGGAGGCCGAGGCGCTGATCGTCTTCACCTCCGGCACCACCGCCGCGCCGAAAGCCGTTGTGCACACCCGTGGTTCGCTAGGAGCGGGCCTGGCCGCCATGGCCGGGCGCAGTCAGCTCGGCCCCGGCAGGCAGCTGCACACCGAACAGCTGATGATGGGGCTGCCCGCCCTGCTCGCCGGCGCGCAGTGGTCCATGCCGCGCTATCCGCGCTTCGGAACCCATATCGACCCACTGACATTCGCGCGCTCGCTCGACAGCGCGACCGACGCGTTCTTCACGCCCGCCGATCTCGCGATCGTGCTCAGCGCCATCGAATCGGGGCGGTTGAAGGCACCCGCTGGGCTGCGGGAGATCTCCCTGGGCGGTGCTCCGGTCACCACCGCGCTGCTGCGACGGGCACAGCGGGCACTGCCGGAATGCCATTTCCTCGCCATCTACGGTATGACCGAAATCCTGCCGGTGGCAGTCACTTCCGGTAGCGCCAAACTGGAATTCGACGGCGCGGGCGACCCGCTGGGTGCGCCGGTCCACGGTGTCACCGCGACAATCGCCGAGGACGGCGAACTCATCCTCTCCGGCCCCAATCTGTGCCGCGGCTACCTCGGTGAGCCGCCGCTGCCGGAGATCCACACCGGCGATCTCGCCCGCTTCGACGGCGACACCCTGGTACTCATGGGCCGCAAGAAGGACATGATGCTGCGCGGTAAGACCAATATCTATCCGGGACTCTACGAACCGGCGATCACCGCCGTGGCGGGCGTGCGCCAGGCCATTATGGTCGGCATTCCGGACGAGATCGGCGATGAGCGCATTGTGCTCGCCGTGGTCGCCGATCCCGGAAACGGCGATATCGCGGCCCGATTGCGGCGCGAATTGCCCGCGCTCATCGATATTTCCGCGCTACCCGACGATATCGTCGTAGTCGACGAGATTCCCGTGAGCGGCCGCACCAGCAAACCCGATCGCGCCGCCCTGCGCACCCTGCTCGAAAAACGGCTCAGCTGATTCGGAACTCCGGGCCGGGACGGGAAATCAGTTCCGCGAGAACCTGATCGGCGAATTTCTCCGGCTCCGACAGCATTCCGCCGACATAGCAGAATCCGATACGCATTTTCTCGTGCGCCGTTACGATCGCCACCGTGACCGCGCTGACGCAGGAGTTCGACGCCGTCAGCGTGAGACCCGAAACCTGCCAGGCGCCAACCTGTTCCGGAAAATCGATGCGCCCCAGATTGGTGACCGACACATTCCACGGTGCGCGCCGATCCACCATATCGACAATGCGCCGACCGGATTCCACGGTGCGCGGCGTCCCGAATCGCATACCCGCCACCGTCGAGAGATGCCGCCGCTGCCGGATGCCCCGCTCCAATTGCCGATTCACCGATCGCGCTGCCGCCCACAGTGATTCACCCGGACCGAACCGCACGAATCCGGCAAGCACGGGGGCGTACACACCCAATTCCTCGGCATCCGGTCGCGGCCGCAGCAGCGGCCGGAAGTCCACCGGTGAGCCGATCCCGGCCACCCCGCTCCCCTTCGGCCGCACACTGTCCCCGGTCGCCCGCGCCACCGCCGCGGCCAGCGCCCCGTGCACCGTGACCCCGGCCCGGCGGCAGTCGCCCACCAGGGCGGCCAGCGGCTCTGCCGCAATCGTCCGATACACGACCCGCGTCCGCCGCTCCAGCATCCCGACCGGAGTGGCGCCGCCCACGCGCAGCGGCCGCAGCACCAGCGCCGCCGCCTGATCGAACAGCGTCGAATACACGTAGCGCCAAAACCCCCGCGCCCCAGCGGGAATCAGGTCATCGGCGGGCGGGAACGCCGCCCGGCTCCGAATACCGGCGGGGCTCCCCACGCCACCCGGCCGCTCCGCGTCCGCGAGCGCTGCTCGCCGATCTCCGTCCTCGACCGCGAGTGCCGCTCCGCCCGGGGGTACTGGTCGGCGTCGGATGCCGTGGGCATCGTCCGAGCGCACCGCGGCGCGGCGCAGATGGCTGGGACCGGCGTCTCCGGCACAGCCGTCAGAGCTCTCGTGGGAGGCATAGCGGATCAGCTTGCGCAGCACGGTCATCAAGGATCTGCCGTCGAGGACGATGTGCGAGACGGTGAGGATCAGATCGTGCTGCTCGGCCGCGGTGCCCGGCCACTGCGCGATATCGACAATGCGCGCCAATCCGGTGCGGGTGTCGAACGGGTCTATCAATTCGGCGTCGATCGCGCACTGCCACGCCAGCGGATCATCGGACAGCAGTCGCCGCACCGGAATTCGCGGGTCCTGCAACGGCAGCAACCGGGGGTCGCCACTGCCCGCGTCCGCCACACCCACCCGCAGGAGCGGGTATTCGGCGGTCAATGCCGCTGCCGCGCACTCGAGTTGCTCGACGGTGAGCTGCCCGCGCACGCGTACCCGCGCGGTGCAATTCGACGGGGAAATCCGGTCGATGATCCAGAACCAGCGTTCCGAAGGGCTCAGCGGCCGCCCGAAAGCCGTTGCCGTTGGTGCCGACGTACTCGCAACCACCGTCCAACCTTCCGCACTGCTCCCTGCGACGCAGATTAGTGCCATTCCCCAGGCTTCGCATCTCGCGATAACCCTGTGCGCAGCTCGGGATATCCCGGTGCACACATCGCGACAACACGTGCGCAGACGGAAGCGGCGCAGGCGCTCCCGGTGGAGTGCCTGCGCCGTTCGGTGACTATCCGGACGTGCTGTGACTATCCGGACGTGCTGTGACTATCGGAAGGTCAGCGAGCGCCCGGTGTGGTCGGGGCGGCGCCGCCCGGCGCCTGCGGGGCGACCGGAGCCGCGGAGACCACGGTGGCCGGATCGGCCTGCAGCGCCGACATGCTCTTCCAGGTATCCCAGTCGATGGTCCAGTCGTAGAGGTCGCCGTCCGCCGCGGAGAGATTGATGCGGGTGCCGGTCACCTCCACCGGATCACCGTAGAGCGCGGTCGGGAAGAAGGCCTGGGCATCACTCGGGCTGAGATTGATGCAGCCGTTGGTGACGTTGGAATTGCCCTGTGCGGAAATCGATTCCGGGTTCGCGTGGATGAACTCGCCGTTATTGGAGATGCGCACCGCCCAGCGCTCGCGCGCATTCGTGTAGAACGGCGGATTCGACATGACGAAATCCTCGTACTTCTCGGTCACCACGTGGACGCCGGAGCGAGTCACATTGCGATCCTCATTGCCCTCGCCGTAGCTGACCGGAATATCGACCACGGTCTGCCCGTCGCGGATGACCTGCATGCGGTGGCTGGTGGCCACGGCCCGCACGATCTGCGAACGGCCGATCTTGAAGTCGGAGGTGATATCGGCGGTGCCGAAGGCGCCCTCACCCATATCGAGACCGTAGAGCTTGGCGCCCACATGCACGGTGGTGCCGGGCTGCCAGTACTCGCGGGGCCGCCAGTGCGCGCGGGAGCCGCCGTTGGAATCGGGCAGCCAGGCCCACGAACCCTCGGCCGCGGGGGTGGTGGTGACGGTCAGCGCCTTCTCGACGGCCGCCTTGTTGTCGATATGCGAGTTGAACTGCAGGATGATCGGCGCGGCAATGCCGACCTCCTGGTTGTCGGCGATATTGATCGTCGCCGACACCTGGTTCTTGGGGGTGACGGTGGTGAACTTGGATTCGATCGGCACCGGCTTGCCGTCGGTGCCGGTGGCGGTACCGGACCAGCTGTAGGTGACGCCGTACCCGAGCGGTTCGGTGACGGTGAACTTGCTGTGGTCGGGGGCGAGCTCGCCGGTGACCTGCTTACCGTTCGGATTGGTCAGCGCCACCTGATCGATGCGGCCCTGGGTCACCGAGACCGAGACCGGGGCGGTGGGGTTGACGTTCTGTGTGCCGTCACCAGGGGTTGTGGTCACCTTGGCGGCGGGAACGGCCGGCTTGTCGGGGGTGCCGCCGCCCTTGTCGGACGTGCATCCGGCCACCAGCGCCACCACCGCCAGCAGCGCGGCCATGACAGCGGCTGCCCGCCGGACCGGGAATCCTCGATTGCTCACCCGCTCGAGGTTACCTGGGCAAACCGACACCTCCAGCCGCCGAAACCGTGGTCCCCGCCACCCCTACAGCGTGACTCCCACTGTGACAGGTTCCGGTTCCAGGTGGATTCGGAACCGTTCAGCAACTCCCTGGCGAACGGTCCGCGCCAATACCGCCAGGTCTTCCGCGGAGGCCGCGCCCCGATTGGTCAGTGCCAAAGTGTGTTTGGTGGACAGCCGTGCCGGAGCCGCCGCATCCGGATAGCCCTTGGCGAACCCGGCGCGCTCGATGAGCCAACCCGCGGAGAACTTCACCCCGCCCTCGACCGGCCAGGTGGGCACCGCCACATCGGGACCGACATGTGTGGCGATCGCCTCACGCACCGCCGCCGCGTCGCTGTCCGGAACCACCGGGTTCGTGAAGAACGATCCGGCACTCCAGGTGTCGTGGTCGCCCGGATCGAGCACCATGCCCTTGCTCGCCCGCAGCCGCAGCACCTCGGCCCGCACCGGCGCGGCCGGACGGGATTCCCCCTCCTGCGCACCCAGCGCGGCCGCCAGCTCCCGATAGCCCAGCGGTGCGCTGGAACCATCGCCGCGCAGCGCGAATTCGACCGCCAGTACCACCGCTGCCGAACTGTGCTTCAACACCGAAGTGCGATAACCGAATCCGAGCTCGCCCGGTTCAGCCCAGCGAATCTCACCGCTCGCACGATCCAGCAGCCGCACCCGGCGCAGCAGCGAGGCGACCTCCACACCGTAGGCGCCGACGTTCTGCACCGGCGTGGCGCCGGCGGAACCCGGTATGCCGGACAGGCATTCGAGACCGCCGTAGCCCGCCTCGACCGAAGTCGCCACCACCGCATCCCAATTCGCACCCGCCGCCGCGGTCACGAAGCCGTCGCCGATCTCGACGGCGGTCGTGGCGATGCGGACGACCACGCCCGGGAAACCGTCGTCGGCGATCAGCAGATTGGAGCCACCGGCGATGAGCAGCACCGGAATTCCGGCCGCGTCCAGCTCTCGCACGGTCGCCACCAGCGATTCGGTGCTCGCACACTCCGCGACGATCGCGGGACCGCCCACCCGCAGCGTCGTCAGCTCCGCCAGCGGCACCGCGGCCCGCAGGCTCGCGCCGGTCCCGGCGAGCCGGTCCCGCACGTCGTCGAAGGACACCACCCCAGTTGTACGCACAGGCACAGACGGTAGCCTGTCCGACCATGGCGACACCTCTGGCCTTCACTGGGCAATCGACCCATTCCACCGCCGCCGTGCGCGCTGCCTTCTCGAACGAGCAGTACTGGAAGGACCGGATCGAGGCCGTCGGCGGGCCCAACGCCCGCATCGAATCGCTGTCCATCTCCGGCGACCAGGTCCGGGTGGAGATGATCCAGGCGATTCCGGCCTCCGAACTGCCCGCTCAGGTCACCGCGGTGCGCCCGGGCGATCTGGTGATCCCGCGCATCGAGACCTGGAACGGCAGCGGCGGCACCGTCGAAGCGCGCGTGGACGGCGTACCGGCCAGCGTGAACGGCACCCTGACCGTCAGCGATTCGGGCACCGGCTCCGCCTACGTGGTGGACGCCGTGATCGAGGTGAAGATCCCGCTCTTCGGCCGCAAGATCGAAGCCGCCATCCAGGAACACCTGACCGAACTGCTCGCACGCGAGGCCGAGTTCACCGACAATTGGCTGAGTTCGCACTGACACGGCCCGCACGGCAGTAACCTGACCGATCGTGCCCCGCCGACTCGACTATTCCGCGCGCTATCCGCTGCACACCACCAAAGAGGTGTACGCGGCGCTCATGAACCGCGACCACTGGGACGCGCGGATCGAGGAGATGCGGAAACACTCCCCCAACGACCTCGTCCGCCTCGAATCCGGTGATTCCGGGATAGAGGTCGAAACCCGCCACGTGCTGCCGCGAGAGAGCCTGCCAGACCTCGCACAGGCCGTCATGCGCAAGGACATGGTGATCACCCGCACCGAGAAGTACGGGGCCTTCAGACCCGAGGTGACCGGCGAATACACCACTTTCATGCCCGGCGGGCCGGGCACCCTGAACGGCACCATGCGGCTGTTCCCCACCGATACCGGCTGCACCCTGCGCACCTCCTCGGAGGCGCATGTGCAGCTCCCGTTCCTCGGACGCAAGCTCGAACAGCTCATGCTGGTGAACCTGATCGACCTGTTCCGAGCCGAGGCCGAGGTGACGAAGCTCTGGCTGGATCAGCAGCACCCCGTCGGCTGATCAAACCGATCGGCACCATCACCCGCGGCACCACCGGCATCAACCGGCTGCGCCGCGGGGATCGATGGCTCGCGCACGATGCGACGGTCGCCGAACGATTGCTGAATGCGGACGATCCGCTCGTAGTCGACCTCGGCTACGGCGCGAGTCCGGTCACCACCCTGGAAATGGCGGCACGACTACGGACCGTGCGCGCGGATCTGCGCGTGGTCGGCCTGGAAATCGATCCGGAGCGGGTTGTCCCCGGACAGGACGGGGTCACCTTCGCCCGCGGCGGATTCGAACTGGCGGGACTGCGGCCGATCCTGGTGCGCGCCTTCAATGTGCTGCGCCAGTATCCGGAATCGGCTGTCCCCGAAGCCTGGTCGACCATCCTGTCCGGCCTCGCCCCCGGCGGCCTGCTGCTCGACGGCACCTGCGATGAACTCGGCCGCCGCTGCGCCTGGATCCTGCTGGACCGCACCGGCCCCCGCACCCTCACCCTGGCCTGGGACCCCTTCACCGTCGAGGAACCCTCGGACCTCGCCGAACGCCTCCCCAAAGCCCTCATCCACCGCAATATCCCCGGCGAACCCATCCACACCCTCCTCACCGCCGCCGACCGCGCCTGGTCCCACGCCGCCCCCCTCGCCCCCTACGGCCCCCGCGCCCGCTGGCGCCACGCCGCAGACCTCTTGCGCCAGCAGGGTTTCCCCCTCCACCCCCAGCGCCGCCGCCTCCGCGACAACCAACTCACCATCCCCTGGTCAGCTGTCGCACCCCTCCCCCACCAGGGGGGCTGATCAGTCGTCGAGGTCGAGGGCGGAGCCGACTCGGTCCCGAAGTGCTTGCAGGGAACCGGATACCGCTGCGGGGGCCAGGAGGGAGCGGGGGGTGAAGGGCTGGCGCCAGAGACCGCCGTGGGCTGCACCGTCGGTGAACAGCGTCTCCGGATTTCTTGGGCCATCGGCAGTTTCGCTCGAGCCGTCGGCGGTCTCCGGCGTGCCTGCGGGTGAGTCCACCGGTGTCATCAGGTCGGCGACCAGCTTGGCGGCCAATAGGACACGGGCGGTCGCGGCTTCGAAGACCTCGATGCCGAAGTGGGTGGCGGCCCGGTATGCGGCGGCGCGCCAGGGGTTTTCGTGGACCGCGGAGTTCCAGGTGGGCGGGGCCACCGTGTAGGAGACGGTGTGGCCGGTGGAGTGGGCCAGGACGGCGCGCCAGCGTGGGAGGCGCTGGGCGAGGGCGTAATCCGGGCCGCTCAGGTAGGGCAGGTTGTCGAACAGGCCCCAGCGCGATCCCTCCGCGTCCAGGACGGGGCGCAGATAGTTCAAGCGGTACAGCGAGTTCGGGGCCAGTCGGTGCAGCACATCCTGGGTGGTGCCGCGAATTCCGCGGCGGTCCAGCTGTTCCCGGGCGGCGAGCACGATCGATTCCGGGACGGCGTAGCAGTCGGTCGGCGAGCCGAGTAGTGCCAGCGCGGCGTCCGGATGCTCGCGCAGCAGGGATTCGGCGAGTACATCGGAGGCGGCGGCAATGCGCAGACCGGCCGCACCGGGCAGGCCCGCGTACAGGCCGAGCGCCGGACGGGCATCGGTGTGCGCGGCGATCCAGTGCGTCAGCGCCGGAAGGTATCTGGTGATATCCACACCCGGACCGGCAGCCGCCGTGGGAAAGGACATGGCCCCGGCGCCGGCGCGAGCCTGGGCGCGCAGCCGATCCCAGCGCGCCCGTCCGGGCCGATCGACCGCGAGCACCTCCGCGCCCCAAGCCAGCAGCGGTCGCAGCGGGCTCAGCTCCGCCGCCGCCCCGATCACCGTCAGCCGGAATCCGGGCAGCCGCAACCACTCCGGATGGTCGATCACGCGCTGTACCGCGGCCACGAAACCCGGTTCGAAGATGCCGCGGTCTTCCCATTCGGCCAGTTGCCGCCGCAATTCGTCCGCGGCCAGCACTCGCCCGCGCCAGGGCACTTCCAATCGTGCTGTCGGCGTGCCGGTTCCGGTGACCGTCTCGGTGTCGAGCCCCGCCCCCTTGCCGGGCGCCGACATATCGGCGTCCTCCAGCGAGGTGACGGTGCGCCCGGCGGCGAAGCGCAGCACGGTGCGCACCGAATGCAGCCCGTCGGTGGCGATTCCGAGCGATACCCGGGGCGAGCTCACCGCCAGCGCGGTGATCCCCCGGAAGACGCGGCGATGCCCGTGCCGCCAATCCCGGCTGGTCTCCACCGATTGCGCGAGATCGGCGTCATAGCGCCGCACGGCGTCCGCGACCACCGCCGCCGACACCATCTCCGCCATTCTTTCGGGCGGTCCGGGTGGAAAAGCCAGATCCCACATGCCATCGCGGACCATCCCCATGATCAGTCACCCTGCCACGAAACAGGGCCGCGCAAAACTCGAACGTCGCAGAACGGGCGCATAATCCGCGGGGCACATCGGCGGAATTCAGACACGAGTGAGCGCGCGGTGCAGCCGGGCGGCGGTCACGGGCGGGAGTGCCGTACTGGCGGAACGGATTTCGGCGCGCGCACAGCGATGAATGGCCACCGCATCGGCGACGACCTCGTCGAGCGCCGTCTGCCCGATCCCGGCCTCGGCCAGATCCAGCACGGTGCGCAGCGGCGTCGTCACCAGGAAGGTGCCCGCCGACTCCACATCCTTGCGGGCGAAACTCCGCCGCAGTACCACCAGGCGGGGTGAGAGCGGGAAGCGGCCGATCCGCGCCGACATATGAACGAAGCGCGGCCGCAGCCGTCCGAGTCCGTGCAGTTCAGCGGCACTGTGATGGGATACGGCGGCCGCACCGTCGAACCAGGCCGACCACATGGCGTACTCGTCGAGCGGCCCGTCCGGCCAGCGCCCGAGGCGCAGCAAACCGACACCGGCCCGGACCACCGAACCGTCCCGCAACCCGTCTCGGATATGGGACTCACAGCCGGTGTGCAGCACCTGACGGGTGGTGAAATACCCGGCGTGCCGACCGGCCAACTCTTGTAGCGCCTGCCAGCCGTGTTCCGGGTCCGGCTCCGCTGCGGGAATCCCAGCCATGCACTCAGGCTACGCCGACCATCTGTGTGTTATGTCACATTCCGCCGGGTGTGTGCCGACACCTCATGAGAAGCACAGAACTCACACAGAAAGCTCGGGAAGAATCGCGGCCATGAGTTCGAACCCCACCTCGGACGACGCCAAGAACGTCCCCCCGGAAACCGACGCGGTGCGCGCGGACGGCACCGCGGCCGAACACCCCGGCGCTGCCAATTACGGGATCCCCGGCGGCGCAGCCGAACTCGGCAAACAGCCCGGCACACCTCCGGCCGGTGAACCGCCGACCGAGGTCATCGGCGGTGCGCCCTATCCGGCGGGTGCGGGCGGGTCGTCCGACGCCACCCAGGTGCTGCACGACGACGCCACCCAGGTAATCCACGACCGAGGCGCGGCCCAGGGGCCACCGCCCGCCGAATGGTGGCAGGGCGAAACCGCGCAGGTCGGAGCCCAGAACACCGGCCCTCAGCCGACCGCGGTGCTCGGCAACCACGACACGGAGGCGCTCAGCCCGGGCGAGGCCGCCGCCTATGCGGCGGGCGCCGGATCGATCCCCGGCGGCGGGCAGCAGCCGCCGTTCACACCGCCGCCCACCGCGAATACGGGAGGCGGACAAGGTGGTTCGCCCGGTAACCGCCGCAGTCGCCGGACCCTGTTCGTCGTGATCGGCCTGGTGCTGGTGCTGGTCGTGGTCGGCGCACTGGCCGGTGGTGAGGCGTATGCCCGAAACAAGGTGGGCAACTGCATCAGTTCGCAGTTCGAACAGCAGATGGGTTCCAAGATCGACGTATCGTTCGGCGCGAAACCCATGCTGCTCACCATGATCGACAACAAGGTCGGCTCGGTGACGGTGGACAGCGACGACACCAAGTTCGGCCCGGCGGTCGGCATGACCGTGCACGCCACCTTCCACGACATCGAACTGCAGGACGGTGGTAAGGCCGGCGGCACCATCGGCAGCTCCGAGGCCCAGGTCACCTGGAGCAATGACGGCATCGTGAAGACGTTGGGCGGCTTGGTATCCGCGGCCGCCTCCGATCCCTCGGCAGGCACGCTGAGCTTCACCGTGCTGGGCGGGCTGGCCCAATTGCAGGTCAAGCCGAAGGTTGTCGGCGACAAGGTCGAGGTCGAGACCATGTCGGCGTCGTTCCTCGGCATCGGCCTGCCCACCGATCTGGTCTCGGGCATCGTGGATCTCATGACGCAGAGCCTGCAGACCTACCCGATGGGGTTGAAGCCCACCGGTGTGGCGGTCACCCAGGACGGGCTGAAGGTCAGCCTGCAGGGCGGCCCCACCACCCTGCAGGCCCCCGACAACAACGGCAAGACGCAGAACATCACCTGCTGAGCGTCGAGCGGCTCAGGCCGGAAACCCCTGCAGCACTTCACGAGAACGCGACAGTCCCAACCGCGTGGCGCCGGCGGCGATCATCTCCGCCGCCGCCGCCGCGGTGCGGATACCGCCGCTGGCCTTGACCCCGAGCCGCCCGCCGACCGTCTCCGCCATCAGCCGCACCGCGTGCGCACTGGCACCGCCCGCCGGATGGAAACCGGTGGAGGTCTTCACGAAATTCGCGCCCGCCTGTTCGGCGACCCGGCACACGCCCACGATCTGCTCATCGCTGAGCGTCGCCGATTCGATGATCACCTTGAGCACGGCCCGGTCCCCCATGGACTCGCGCACGGTGATGATGTCGGCGAGCACCGCGTTGTAGTCGCCGGTGCGGGCGGCGGCGATATCGATCACCATATCCACCTCGTTCGCGCCCTGATCGACCGCGAGCCGGGCCTCCGCGCCCTTCACCAGCGAATGATGTTTGCCGGACGGAAAACCCGCGACGGTCGCCACCACCAGGCCGGGCGCCCGCACCGGCAGCATGGACGGCGAGACGCAGATCGCCAGCACGCCCAGCTCACGCGCCTCTTCGATCAGCGCGTCGACGTCCTGACCGGTCGCTTCCGGCGCCAGCAGGGTGTGGTCGATCATCGCGGCCACGTCTCGACGAGAAATCTCTGTCATGAGCGGTGAGTTTGGCATACAGGTGGCGAATTCCATTGCGGGCCGCCACCGCTGTCGCGCACACTCGTACCTGTGCTGATCCGTCGTGAACGAACCAGCGACCTCGCCGCGATCGATGCGGTGCATCGCAGCGCCTTCGCCGACCACTACGCGAACGCGGGCAGCGGGCATCGATTCGACCATGCCACCACCCGCCCCGAACCACCCGAGGTCGATCTGGTCCGGCGGCTGCGTGATCACTCCGGCTGGATGCCGACCCTGTCCATGGTGGCCGAACTGCACGACGACATCGTCGGTCACGTCTGCCTCACCCGGGCCGCGGTCGGCCCGTTCCCGGTGCTCGCGCTCGGGCCGATCGGCGTCCGCGCCGACGCACAGGCCGGCGGCGTCGGTTCCGCCCTCATGCACGCCGTCCTCGGCGCCGCCGATGCCCTGGACGAGCCGCTGGTCGGCCTCGTCGGCCACCTCGACTACTACCCCCGCTTCGGCTTCGCCCCCGGCCCGCGCCTCGGCATCGTGCCCGATCAGTCCGATTGGACCTCGCACTTCCAGATCCGCCCGCTCACCGCGTTCGACACCGAGATCAAGGGCGAATTCCGCTACGCCGATCCGTTCTATGAACTCTGAGCTCGTGCCCCTGCCTCAGGCGGCATCGTGGCTGCTGAGATCATCAATGCCATGAGCTCCACCCCTGGCGACCTCGATGATCGTCGTTACGTGCTGACCCTGGGCTGCCCGGACCGTCCCGGCATCATCGCCCGCATCACCTCGTTCATCGCCGATTTCGGCGGGTCGATCGTGGAGGCCGGCTACCACTCCGATCCGGATATCGGCTGGTTCTTCACCCGGCAGGCCATCAAGGCCGGCACCGTTCCGTTCGGACTCGACGAACTGCGCGAGCGGTTCACCGCCGTCGCCGCCGAACTGGGCCCGGAAACCGAATGGCAGGTGCACGATTCGGGTGAGCGCCGCCGCGCGGTGCTGCTGGTCAGCAAGGACGGGCACTGCCTGCACGATCTGCTGGGCCGCGCGAGCAGCGGGGAACTGCCCGCCACCATCGAGGCCGTCATCGGCAACCACCCCGACCTCGCGGGCATGACCGAGGCACACGGCGTCAAGTTTCACTACGTGCCGTTCCCGAAGGACCCGGCCGAACGCGGGCCCGCCTTCGAGCAGGTGCGCGAACTGGTCGACGCGCACGATCCGCACGCGGTGGTGCTGGCCCGGTTCATGCAGGTGCTGCCCCGGGAGCTGTGCGAGCACTGGGCGGGCAAGGCGCTCAATATCCACCACAGTTTCCTGCCGTCCTTCGTGGGCGCGCGCCCGTACCACCAGGCCTTCGCCCGCGGTGTGAAGCTGATCGGCGCGACCTGCCACTACGTGACCCCGGAGCTCGACGCGGGACCGATTCTCGAACAGGACGTCACCCGCATCGACCACGCCGACACCGTGCACGACATGGTGCGTCAGGGCCGCGATATCGAACGCGTGGTGCTGGCTCGTGGCCTGCGCTGGCATCTCGAGGGCCGCATTCTGGTGCACGGCCGCCGCACCGTCGTCTTCTCCTGAGCCGACGACCCCTGCCAAAGCCGAAGCGCCCCTTCCACGTCATTGGGGAAGGGGGCGCTTCGGTTTCTTCTGGAAATAGGTATCAGCCCGCGGCGGCGACCATCCCGCGGCGGCCCGCCCGGATGACCCGGGCGAGTTCGGCATTGAAGGCATCCGCGGCCTCGATGTTCACCAGGTGACCGGTGGGCAGGATGAGGTAGCGGTCGAGATATCCGGAATCGGCCAGGGTATCGGCGATTTCGCGGGAGTGCTCCTCCGGCAGCAGCTTGTCGTAGGAACCGGCGACCACACTGGTCGGCACCGTCAAATGAGCTGCGGCGCCGTGCAAGTCGAGGTGCAGCAGGCTGCGGGCGACCGCGGCGCGGGTCGACGGACGGCAGGACCGGACGATCGACATACCGAAATCGACCTCATCGGCGGTGGCGGCGGCATTGCACAGCCGGTGCTTGGCGATCAGTCGCACGGCACGGCCACCGGGCAGCGGCAGCGGGGTGCCGAACAGCGCCAGCGACAGCCAGTCCGGCGCCGGAATCAGATCATTGAAGACCGGAAGCACGGTGGCGCGGTTGGGGATTCGCCGCGCCGCGGTGGTGGCCAGCAGTACCGCGGCGGCCCGCTGCGCGACCTGATGCGGGTACCGCTGCGCCCATGCCTGAATGGTCATGCCGCCCATGCTGTGCCCGACCAGCGTCGCGCGCTGACCCGGGCGCAGCACCGCGTCCAGGACATCGGAGAAGTCGTCGGCGAGCTGGTCGGCGCCGAAAGCCCTGCGGCCGCTTTCGCTTTCGCCGTGGCCGCGCTGATCGTAGGCGTACACCCGGTATTCCCCGGCGAACGCGTTGATCTGCGGGTTCCAGTATTCGATGGCACAGGACCAGCCGTGCGCCAGCACGATGACCTCACCCTCGGCGGGTCCGTAGGCGTGCACCCGCAGGCGAGCGCCGTCACGGGTGGTGACCGGGATGATGTCGGCCGGTCGCGGAGTATTCAGCGACGCGGTCTCGTAGATGCGGGACCGGAGTCCGGCGCGGAAGGGGGCGGTCACCATGTCTGCGCCCGCCTCGGGCAGCTTCACCAGCATGAGCACTCCTTTGTGTTCCAGGGCACACTACCGCGCTAGCTGTAGTGCTTGCTAGTGCAAGCGGCAGATATTTTTCGATCCGCCGCCTGCGGCCCTTCTTCCGGGATACCCGTTCCGTCGCAACGGCATTCACGTTCACCGCACGGAAGTCGGGTTATAGCTGTGTTCTACGACACATCCTGCGGTGAGAAACACCCGCCCGGTTCAGGCGCCGACGACCCGCTGCGCCGTTCCGAACGCAGTGCCGGCCACCCGCGCGAGTTCGTCGTTGAATTCCCGGTAGGCCTCGACATTGCCGAGATGACCGGTCGGCAGAATGTGAAAACCGTCCAGACTGCCCGCCTCGGTGAGCAATTCGGCGATCCGCTCCGCGTGCACCACCGGCGTCATGAAATCGGCGGAACCCGCGATGACGGAGGTCGGCACGGTCAGATTCGCCGCACCGCGCCCCACATCCAGATGCGACAGCAGCGTGCCGAACCGCGCGCGCACCAGCGCCGGGCAGGACCGCACGATGTTCTGCGCGAATTCGGCGATATCGCCGGTCGAATCCAGACTCATGACCTGCCGGCGGAATATCCACTTCACCGGCGCGATCGGCGGGAACGCAATGGGCAGGCTCAGACCGAGCAGCCCCACCAGGAACGGCAGCCGCAACTTGCCGCGGTTGTAGAACGGCAGCACCGTGGTCTCGGCAATGAGCTGTCCCGCAGAACTATTGGTGAGCAGTACCGCGAGGGCGCGCCGCCGCACCTGCTCCGGATACCGCCCGGCCCAGGCCTGCAGGGTCATGCCGCCGAGGCTGTGGCCCACGATGACCGCGCGCCGGCCGGGCGGCAGGGCGGCATCGAGCACGGCTTCGAGATCGTCGGCGAGCAGATCGGTGGTGAGCGGGGCCGTGCCCAGATCGCTCTCACCGTGCCCGCGCACGTCGTAGGCGATGACGCGGTAGTCACCGGCGAAGGCATTGATCTGGGGGTTCCAGTACTCGAGGCAGCAGGTCCAGCCGTGCACCAGCACGAGGACATCGCCATCGGCGGGGCCGTAGGCGTGCACCCGCAGGTGCGCACCGTCGGCGGTGGTGACCGGAACAACCTCGTACGGACCGGCCGGCGGATTCAGATCCGCATTCGCGTAGGTCCGAGTCCGCAGGTCGGCACGGTGGGCTCGCACCCGGTTCTGGACCCACTGGGTGAGGCCCGCTCTGGTAGGCAGCGTTGCCCGCATAGGACACTCCTTTGTGTTACTGCTAGATACAGTAACTCCTGCCGGAGCGTGCTAGCTAGTGCAAGCACCCATTGATTTCGGAGACCGGTGGATCTCGGAACGGGCACGTCCAACACCGGAAAAAAATCGGCCGCCACCCCCGACCAGCGGGAATGACGGCCTTGATACAACGTCTGCGCTACCAGCGCGGGCCGCGCTGGACCTCGTCCACTTTGGGCCGCACATCGGCCAGATAGACACCCGTGGCGACGATCGCGGCAATGCTCAAGATGTTCACCGGGTTCCGCGTCAGCAGCAGTCCGCCGAGCGAGGCGACCAGAATCGCCAGCCACACCGGCTTGGTCAGCTTGTCCACGGCAGGGAAGGCATCCGAGCGCTGGCGTATCGCATGAACCAGCGCGAACACCACCATTCCGAGCTCGCACAGCAACAAGGCCGACAAAATGAATCCGGGAATTCCCATCACCCCTGACAGTCTAATTGGCCCGGCGGCGCTCCGATGGATTCGCGACGCCGGAACCGCCGGTCACCTCGCAATTCCGGCACCTGCCGACGCGCAGACGACCGTGGCTCCCGCACGGTGAATGTGCGGGAGCCACAGGGTGTTTCACGTTCGGAGGGAACGCGCGACGTTACTTCTTGGCAGCAGGCGCGGCGGCCTTCTTGGCCGGAGCCTTCTTCGCGGGCGCCTTCTTGGCCGGAGCCGGAGCGACGACGGGCTCGGCCTCGGTGGTCACGGCGACGACCTCGGCATCAACGGCCTCTTCGACCTCGGCGGCCGCATCCTTGGCGACACCCAGCAGCGGGGCGACCTGGTCGGAGACCTTGCCGAAGACATCCTGCGCCTGGGTCACCAGATCGGTGTACAGGGTCTCGACCTGCTCGAAACGCTCTTCGAAGGTCGGGTTGGCCTTCAGCTTCTCGACGGTCTCCTCGCCGCGGGCGGCCAGGTCGGCGTACAGGTCGATCAGCTGGTGGTAGTACTGATCGACAAGCTTGCGCAGCTCTTCGGGGGTGGCCTTCTCACGCAGCTCGGCCAGGTCCTCCGGCAGTTCGGACGGCAGCGCGGAGATGCGCTGGCGCACGACCTCGACCTGCTCCTGCAGGTCGGCGGGCAGGTTGGCGAAGCGCTCGCGGGCCTCTTCGACGCGGCCGGAGACGTCCACGGCGGCGGCCCGGGTGCGGACCTTCTCGACGGTGTCGAGAACCGACGCGTAGATGGCGTCACCTGCACCGACGGTCGCGTAGAGCGGCTTGGTGACGGTGGTGGTCAAGTTCGTTTCGGTCATATCTGTTCGTTCTCCTGGCGTGGCGGAACTTCGGTTGGTCGGTGCGGAACCTCGTTGTCCCCAAGGGCGGTGCCCTCATTTCCCCCCGGAACGCCCCCCATCGGGTCCGTCGCGTCCCCTCTGTCCTCGTTCACCGCGTTTTCCCGGCGGAACGATTCATAGATGTCCAGGAGGACCTGCTTCTGCCGCTCGGTGATTTCCGTATCGGCGAGCAGTGCATCCCGGACCGGTCCGTGTGCCCTCTGCTCGAGGTACCCGGCCCGCATGTACAAGACCTCCGAGGACAGCCGCAGACCCTTTGCGATCTGCGCCAATACCTCGGCGGACGGGTTCCGCAGTCCGCGCTCGATCTGGCTGAGATACGGATTGCTCACCCCCGCCAGTTGAGCCAACTGACGCAGGGAGACCTGTGCGATCTCGCGCTGCGCCCGGATGAAGCCCCCGATATCGTGCGCCGCGTTGGCTACGCGGCCCGGTCGTTCGTCGGTAGCGGGCGTCTCCGTCTGCGTGCCGTCGAGCTTTTCGGGAACCTCGGGATCGTGTGTCATCACTGACCTTCCGGCGGTTGTGCGGTCAATTCTAAAGGGGGGTGCTAACTCTTGCAAGCGCTCTGCTAGCGCAACCCGTCAGCCATGGAACAGCAAATTTGAAACGGCATAGATCACAAGCCCGGCCAGCGAACCGACAACCGTGCCGTTGATGCGGATGAACTGCAGATCGCGACCCGCGGCCAATTCGATCTTGCGACTGGCCTCGTCCGCATCCCACCGGGCAACGGTATCGCTGACCAGGGTGGCGATCTCACTGCCGTAGTTGGCGACCAGATAGCGGACGCCACGCTCCAGCCAGCCGTCCACTTTGTCGCGCATGCCCTGGTCCGCCGAGAGCCGTTCACCCAATTGCTGCACATTCTCCGCAACCTTGCGGCGCAGCGTCGAATTCGGATCGTCCGCCGATTCCAGAATAAGCCGCTTGGCAGCGCGCCAGGTCGCGTGCGCCAGTCCGGTGATCTCCTCGCGGCCCATCAACTCGGACTTCACCCGCTCCGCCTTCTTGATCATGGCATCGTCGAATTGCAGATCGTTCGCGAAATCCTCGAGAAAACGATTGGCCGCCATCCGCACCTCATGATCGGGCTGCGTGCGAACCTTCCAGGTGAATTCCACCAGCTCCCGGTAAATACGTTCGGCCAGTAGCGAATTCACGAATTTCGGAGCCCAGGACGGGGAGTCTCGATTCACGATGCGATCGATGGTCTCCTGCGAATCGAGGGCCCACTGATGGGCGCGCTCGGCCAGCAGATCCAGCAGCGGAGCCTGCCGGTTGTCGGCCAGCAGCTCCTTGAGGACCTTGCCCAGCGGCGGACCCCAGAGCGGTTCGGCAATGCGTTTGACGATGGTCTGGTCGATGATCTGCTCGACGTCCTCGTCACGCAGGGCGCCGATCACCGCCCGCAGGATGGTGGAACTCTCCTCCGCCACCCGCTCGGCATGCTCGCGGTCCGCCATCCAGCGGCCCACGCGCAGCGAGATCTGGGTGGAATTGAGTTTCGCCACAACCACATCGGGTGAGAGGAAATTCGTGCGCACGAAATCGCCGAGCCCCGCGCCCAGCTGATCCTTCTTCTTGCGAATGATGGCGGTGTGCGGGATCGGCAGGCCCAGCGGATGCCGGAACAGCGCCGTCACCGCGAACCAGTCGGCGAGGGCGCCGACCATGCCCGCCTCGGACGCGGCTCGCACATAGCCGACCCAGCCGCCACCGTGACCACGTGATTGCGCCCACGCGCAGATCAGATAGATCAGGGTCGCGGCCGCGAGGAAGGCCGTGGCAATGGCCTTCATCCGCCAGAGATCTTTGGCCTTGCCTTCATCACCCAGCAGGTCGGCGAAGGCTCCACCTGGTGAAGCGGCCGGTTGTGCCGACCGCCCGCTCGATTCGAGGACCCCGGCACTGCCGGTCGGTTGCTCCATATGTTCCATTCTGCTGCTTCCCCGAACCTACTCCCGGCCACCGGGCCGGTCCCGAACGTCCGCGATCGGGACCGTGCGAGGCTTAAGCTGAATAGGCCCAGCACAACACGCCATGTAGGGAGTTCACCCTGTCCACCCAAAGAGCCGTCGACGCCGGCGCGCGAGCCGACGCCGCACCCCCTCGACCGGGACGGGTGGACGGCCGCAAGAAGCGCTGGCAGCAGCACAAGATCGATCGCCGGGAGGAGCTGGTCGACGGCACCCTCGCCGCGATCCGCACCCGCGGCGGCGATGCCGGCATGGATGAGATCGCCGCCGAGATCGGCGTCTCCAAAACCGTGCTGTACCGGTATTTCTCGGATAAGCAGGATCTGACCCGGGCCACCATGGAGCGGTTCATCGAGACCACGCTCATGCCGCGTATCTACGAGGCCATCAGCGACGATCTCGACGAGTACCAGCTGGTGCGCAATACGCTCGCCGCGTATGTGCACACGGTCGATGCCGATACCGACGTCTACCGGTTCATCATGGGCAACGGGGCGTCGACCGACACCTCCACGCTGGCCGACTTCGAGAAGTTGTTCGCGCAGGTGGTGTCCGCGGTCATCATCGACAAGGCCTTCAGCCGGGACGTCCAGACCGAGGGCGCCATGCTGTGGGCCTACGTGCTGGTCGGCGGCGTGCAGCTGGCGACGGACTGGTGGATCACCAACCGCACCATGTCCAGCGAGGAAATGCTCGACTACCTGACCATGATGGCGTGGAGCGCCATCGAGGGCATGGTCCGCGCGGGCGGCGATCGCACCTGGTTCAACTCCCGGCCGCACCAGTTGCCAGACCCAGAAAACAAGCCCTGACCCAGCGCAGCATGAATTCCTGGCCGCTTGGGCCCTGGGCTGGACGATCGAGATGTGGTTAGGCTGACACCGGCGGGCACATCGGCGTGCCCGTCAGCTTCGGCACCAATGGGGGCGCCGGTTCCAATGGAGGATCACTGATGGCGAAAGAGCTGCCCACA
This sequence comes from Nocardia sp. NPDC006630, assembly GCF_040611495.1. NCBI lineage: Bacteria > Bacillati > Actinomycetota > Actinomycetes > Mycobacteriales > Nocardiaceae > Nocardia > Nocardia sp. NPDC006630. The sequence continues at coordinate 85,002 of NZ_JBEXOK010000012.1, read as the reverse complement.
TCCAGGCTTACGCGGGGGACGAAGCTGGGAATGGCCGTCGCCGGTAATGCCATTCGTGCGCAGAAGACCCGTCGCTCGATGCGCGGGCGCTCCGAGGCGGTGCGCGAGCGGATGGCCGAGGAGTCGATGATCCGAGCCACCGAGCAGATGGTCATGGTGCTGGGCACCATGAAGGGCGTCGCCATGAAGCTCGGGCAGATGCTGTCGGTGCTCGACTTCGATCTGGTGCCGCCCGAGCATCGCGAACGGTTTCAGCGGCGGCTGGCCGTACTGCGCGACAGCGCGCCCTCGGTGTCCTTCGAGGTGATGCGCGCGGTCATCGAGGAGGACTACGGCCGCACCCTCGAGCAGGTGTTCGCCGAATTCGAACCCGAACCCATTGCGGCCGCCTCCATCGGCCAGGTGTACCGGGCGAAACTGCACGACGGCCGGACCGTTGCCGTGAAGGTGCAGTACCCGGGCATCGATGCCGCGGTGCGCGCGGACCTGAAGAACCTGGCCATGTTCCGGCGCATTCTGCAATCGGCCATGCCGTGGGTGACCCCGGCCGTGCTGGACGAATTGCGGCTGAATCTGGAGAGCGAACTCGACTACGTCGCCGAGGCGAACACCCAGTCGCAGATCGCGGCGCTGTACAGCGGGCATCCGTTCATCGTGGTGCCGGACACCATGCCGGAGCTGTCCTCGCAGCGGGTGCTGGTGAGCGAATACTTCCCGGGCCGCAGTTTCGGGGACATCCGGGCGCTGCCCGCCGAGGAGCGCAATCGGATCGGCGAGATCATCTACCGCTTCTATGTCGGTTCGCTGTTCACCTTCAACGAGTTCTGCGGTGACCCGCATCCGGGCAATCTGCTGCTCGGTGCGGACGGCAAGGTGGCGTTCCTGGACTTCGGGCTCTACAACCGGATGGATCCGGAGCATGTGGAATTCGAGGCCACCTGTATTCGCGCCGCGGCCGAGGATCGGGCGGAGGAATTGCGCGATCTGATGGTGCAGCGCGGCGTCATCGACTCCCCCGACGAGATCACTCCCGAGGAGTGCCTCGAGTACGTGCTGTCCGCCTGCGAATGGGCGCTGGTGGACGAAGACCTCACCATCACACCGGAATTGGCGTCGGGCGCGTTCATCCTGGCGGTCGATCCGCGGGGCAGCGAGTTCGCTGGCATGAAGCAGCAGAACCTGCCGCCGGAGCACCTGTTCTCACGCCGCGCGGAATTCCTCACCTTCGGGGTGCTGGGTCAGCTGGAGGCGACGGCCAATTGGCATCGCATCGCCCGCGAATGGCTGTACGGCGACGATCCGGTCACCGAACTCGGTCGCGCACACCGGGAATGGCTCTCCACCCGGCCCGCACCCGTGCCGACCACCGGCCCCAAGAAGAAGACCACTCGTAAACGCGCCGCAAAGGCGTAACCCCACCGGACGGGAAACACTATGGCTGACAGGGAATTCGACCTAGCGCTATTCGGCGCGACAGGCTTCGTCGGCAAGCTGACGGCGGAGTATCTGGCGGAGGCCGCCCCTGCCGGGGCGCGCATCGCCCTCGCCGGGCGGTCGCTGGAGAAGCTCACCGCGGTGCGGGCCGAACTCGGCCCGGGCGCCGGGAATTGGCCGCTGGTACAGGCCGATTCGACCGATCAGGCGAGCCTGAACGCGCTCGCCGCGCGGACCAGGGTCGTCGTCTCGACGGTGGGGCCGTACCTGCGCTACGGGCTGCCGCTGGTGGAGGCGTGCGCCGAAAACGGTACGCACTACGCCGATCTCACCGGTGAGCCGCTGTTCATTCGCGAATGCATCGACCGTTTCGGCGAGCGGGCCGCCGAGACCGGCGCGAAGATCGTGAATTCCGCTGGCTACGACTCGATTCCGTCGGATCTGAGTGTGTACCAGCTGTACAAGCGCACCGTCGAGGACAACACCGGCGAGCTCACCGATGTCACCCTGGTGGCCTGGCTCAAGGGCGGCGTGAGCGGCGGCACCGTCGATTCCGGCCGCGCCATGATGGAAGCCATTGCGGCGGACCCGAAGAAGGGCGCGATCATGTCGCACCCGTATTCGCTGAGCCCCGACAAGGCCATGGAGCCCGATGTCGGCCGCCAGAGCGATCAGGCCCTGGAGCGCGCGTCGAATATCGATCCGAGCCTGGACGGCTGGGTGGCGACCTTCATCATGGGCGCGCACAACACCAAGATCGTGCGCCGCAGCAATGGCCTGCTGGGCTGGCCGTACGGCAAGAACTTCCGCTACCGCGAGGTCATGAGCGCGGGTAAGTCGGCCACCGCACCGCTGGTCGCGGCGGGCATGGCCGGCGGCATCGTCGCCACCATGGCGGCGGGCGCGGTGCTCTCCCGCGTGGCCGTCGGCCGCCGGCTGCTGGACCGGCTGGTCCCCAAGCCCGGCACCGGCCCGAGCGAAAAGGCCCGCAAGAGCGGCTGGTTCACCATGCGCACCTTCGCCCGCACCACCTCCGGCGCGAAGTACGTGTGCACCTTCGCCGGCAAGGGCGATCCGGGCTACGCCGCCACCGCCGTCATGCTCGGCGAATCCGGCCTCACCCTGGCCTTCGACCAGCTCTCCGAACTGGCGGGCATCCTCACCCCCGCCGCCGCCATGGGCGACGCCCTCACCGACCGCCTCCGCAAGGCGGGCATGACGATCGACGTCGACATCGCCTGACGTTCGCCCCGCCATCATCCCGGCGCGCTTTTCCCCGTCATCCCGGCGCGCTTTTGGCCGGGATCCACACAGGATTCCGGCCGAACGAGCGGCAATGGGCAAGCGGCCCAGCGGGATGCGCTCGATGAGGGCGATCACTGACGACGGTGTGGATCCGGGCCAGAAACATGCCGGGATGACGGTGTGGAGAACATGCCGCGATGGGCGGAGCGTGCTCCCGGCCTTTGCCGAGTGGCCGCTACTGCCCGTCGCGCAGCGAGATCAGGCCGCCGAGGACGCCGAGGTAGGCGGTGCCGTCGGGGCCGAGGGCGATGCCCGCGTAGTTGTTGTTGTAGAGCGGCCCGGAGCCGGATCGGCGCTGCCACACCAGGTTTCCGGTGCGGAAGTCGAGAGTGGTCCAGTACCAGGGGTCGGTGAGGTCGGAGCCCTTGGTGTAGGTGTAGATGAGGCCGTTGGCCAGGGACAGTTTGGCGACGACGCTGGGGGCGGCGATCGTATTGTTGGTCCAGACCAGGTGGCAGCCATTGCCGTCGGCATCGATATCGACACGGGCGAAGCCGGGGGTGGTGGTGCCGCCGGCCAGGGTGGCCTGCGGGCTCGCGTAGCCGTAGTTGTTCTCGACGATCAGGGAATTGCCCGCGCCGATGAGCGAATTCTCGGTATCCCCCGCGCCTTTCGCGAAGACCGGCACGCTGCACACCTCGCGCTGCGCGGCATTCGCGGCGGTGCGGTAGACGACCACATTCATCGGATCGGCATTGTCGGTGATCGCGACGTAGCCGCCGGGCAGCACCGTGGGCGTGGTGCCGGTGCCGTCGTCGACCTGGCCGGGCTTGTGCTGACCGCTGTTGGCGTAGGTGACCCGCCAGGTGATGTCGGGGCTGCCGCCGGGCCCGGCGTCGAAGCGCAGCATTTCGCGATTGGTGGCGATGTACACCTCACCGTCGGCGCCGACCGCGAAGGAGTTCTCGATTTCACCGTCTTCGCCGTTGCCGAGCCGGATCACCTGCACCGCACCGGTTTCCGGGTCCAGCGTGCCGACGGCGCCGTCGGTTTTGGTGACGAACCAGAGCAGCCCGTGCGAGTCCGGCAGCACCGAGTTGAGGGTTTCGCCGGGGCGCAGCGAGGCGCTCAGGTCGTAGTCGTGTTCGAGGGTGAAGCCGTCGGCATTCGGAGTTTCGGCGAACACCTGGACGTGCCCGCTGCTGGAGCCGACCACCGCGCGATCTTGATTGTCGAGATAGAAGTAGGCGCCGCCGCCGAAGTTCGAGAAGGCGCCGGGCTTCAGGAATTCACCGGCCCCGCGACCGGGCAGCGGATAGTGGCCGAGCACCTTCAGTCCGGCCGGATCGATCAGGTAGAGGCCGGGATTCAGCCCCGGGCAGTTGGAGATGATGCGCCCGGCATGGTCGAAGGCGATGGATCCGCACTCGCTGCCGAGCAGCAGCGAATCCACCCGGGTGTCGTGGCCGAGCGGTCCGGGCCGGGTGTAGGTATCGCTCATCCAGCCGTCGCCGTGGATTCCGGAGTCGCCGTTGGCGGCCAGCCAGGGCTGCCCCGGCACGGCGGGTACGCCGGTGACGGGCTGCGCGGTCGCGGCCGCGCCGAGGAAGTCCGCCCCTGGTCCGGGCAGCGCAGGAATCGGCGCGGCGCCCGCGGATCCGGTGGCGAGCACGGTCGCTAGGGCGGCCGCGGCCAGCAGCCGGGCACCGGTTTTCATCTCTACCTCCGGCTATTCGCTTGCGGCGCAACGGCACACACAGCTCTGGTCACGCGACCAGCTTCGGCATGATCGCACATCTCGGCCCCGAACCCTACCGTGCGGTTCGTCACAGTAAGCCCCCTTGCACGACGGGACGCGCCCGCAGAAACCCTCCGGTAGGGTCGCGATCGGGACGGAGGGTCGTACCGCAGAAAGGGGGGACGACCGTAGTGAAATGGATGCTGACCCCGGACGAATTCGCCATGGTCTGGTCCCGCGAAACGCAGCTGGATCGCCGCCCCTATCCCCTGGACACACTCCCCCGGGCGCAGGAAAACCCCGGCGCCGCACCCCGATTGGGGCACCGCTTCCTGCGCCGCACCGATCCGGAGCTGACCGCCGCGCTCATGCTGTGCGCCCGCACCGATACCACCACGGTCTCGCTGTACGGGGAGAGCAGCACACCCGAGCCCCGCCGCATTCTCGCCTTCGCCGCCGTGGCGCAGCAGCGCGCCGGCATTCTGGTCGCCCGCCCCGATGCGGTGAGCGTATTGCTGTGCCCTGCCGAACAACTCGGGCAGGAACTGGTGGAAATCATCGGATCGGCCCCGCCCGGCAGTCACGAGACCATGCAGGAGCCGCAGAACGCGGTACTGCACCCGGATGATTCAGTCACCCAGGGCGATAATTTCCGCCGCAAACTCCGCGAACCGGTGGACGGCCGCGGCTTCATCACCGTCACGGTGGAACCGGCGAATCCGCTCTCCCCGCCCACCCGGCACCGCACCTGGATGGACTTCACCGGCGACGGCCGCTATCTGCTCACCACCGCGACGGACCTGACGCTGACTCCGGTCACCGATGCCGAACTGGCCGAGCATCTCGTGCGATTGGCCCGGGTGTGACCGCAGCCCCGACCGGGGTTCGACGGCCCGATTTCGGCGTGCTTGCCCACAGGAACCGCCGCAGCGTGTTACGCATGGGGGATGGCGAAGGCGACAACCTGGTCGAAACCCGTCACCAAGGTCCTGCGGGCCGATGGTGTACAGGTCAGCGAACTGAACACCTCCGGAACTCCCGGATTCAAGGGCGACAAGCGCGACGGCGAGAAATTGCTCGCCGAGCGGGCCGCTGTGCTGTCGGATCTGCAGGAGAAGCTCTATGCGAACGGCAGGCACGGCGACAATCGCAGCGTGCTGCTGGTGCTGCAGGGCATGGACACCGCCGGCAAGGGCGGCATCGTCCGGCATGTGATCGGCTCGGTCGATCCACAGGGTGTGGATCACGCGTCGTTCGGCGTGCCCACGGCGGAGGAGAAGAAGCACCACTACCTGTGGCGCATTCGCAAGCAGCTGCCGCGCGGCGGCCAGATCGGCGTCTTCGACCGCTCGCACTACGAGGACGTGCTGGTGGTGCGGGTGCACGATCTGGTGCCGCCGGAGGTCTGGGAGAAGCGCTACGACGAGATCAACAAGTTCGAGCGCAAGCTGGTCGACGACGGCACCACCATTGTGAAGGTGGCCATGTTCGTCTCCCTCGACGAGCAGAAGAAGCGGCTCGGGCAGCGGCTGGACCGCCCGGACAAGTACTGGAAGTTCAGCACCAACGATCTGCACGAGCGCGCCTACTGGCCCGACTATCAGGACGCCTACCAGGCAGTTCTGGACCGCACCAATACCGAGCACGCCCCCTGGCACGTGCTGCCCTGCGACCACAAGTGGTACGCCCGGCTGGCCGTCACGGAACTGCTGATCGACGCTCTGCAAGGATTGAAGCTGGACTGGCCGCCGGCGACTTTCGATGTGGAAGAACAAAAGCAGCTCCTCGCTCAGGCGTGAGGTCCACCGCTCACGAGAAGTCCATGCACGATTCACCGGGCTCCGCGACGGTTTCACCAGGAATCTCTCAGGTTCTCGGGCCAGGATGGGCCCGTATGAGTCGTGACAATGGAAGGCGTGGTGCGCACACGTGAGCAGCAAACCGGGTGATCGCAAGAATCCTCTGGCGAAGGCTCAGCGAGCCGATCGCAATCGCAAGATCGCTATCCAGGCCGGCGTCGCCGTAGTGCTGGTGGGTCTGGTCGCGGCGATCGGCATCGGGCTGGCCATGCGCAAGAGCGATGACAAGAGCACGGCGGCCTCGTTCGCCCCGGTCGTCACCCACGATCAGGGCGCGGGTGCGGTGCCGGCGAATATCACCTCCACCGGCGCCATTCGCATCGGCAATCCGGATGCCAAGGTGAAGGTGCAGGTGGTCGCCGACCTGCAGTGCCCGGCCTGCCAGATGTTCGAGCAGAACAACTCCAGTGCGCTCGAGGCCGCGGTGAAGAACGGCTCGGCGGTCGTCGAGTACAACATCATCTCGTTCCTGGACCGCGCCTCCAACGGCAACCAGTATTCGACGCGTGCGGCGAATGCGGCCTATGCGGTGGCGGCCGCCGATCCGTCGAAGTTCCAGGACTGGCTGGCGTCCATGTACAGCCAGCAGCCCAAGGAAAACGGCAACGGTATGACCGATGACCAGATCATCGCCATCGCGACTGCCGCCGGTTACACCGAACCGTCTGTGGCACAGGACATTACGTCGCAGAAGTATGTCGCCTGGGTGGGCGATGAGACCAAGGGCGTGTTCGCCACCGGCCTCAAGTCCACGCCGTCGGTGTACGTCAACGGCAAGGCCGTCACAGACGGCCAGACGCTGATGAGCCCGAACGGCATGCAGTCGGTCATCGAGGCCGCGGCGAAGTGATCATCGCGGCTGCACCCAAATCCGCGTGGCCGCTACTACTCGGCGGACTGATCGGCTGGGCGGCGTCGGTGACGCTGCTCGTCGACAAGTTCAAGCTCTACACCGAACCCGGCTTCAAACCGCTGTGCAGCATCGATCAGACCATTTCCTGTACGACGGTGATGGATTCGGATCAGGCGGCGGCCTTCGGCTTCCCGAATCCGATCATCGGCGTCGTCGGGTATTCGGTGGTGGTGACGCTCGGCGTGCTGGCCATCGCGAATGTCGGTCTGCCGCGCTGGGTCTGGGGCGGCCTGTGGGTCGGCCTGGCCGCGGGCATGGGCTTCATCGGCTGGCTGATCTACCAGGCGGTCTTCCTGATTCACGCGCTGTGCCCGTGGTGCATGGTGGTGTGGGCGGTGACGCCGCTGCTGCTGGCCGTGGTGACCGGGCAGCTGTGGGGTAATTCGCGGGGCGTGCTGCAGATCGTGGTGGAGTGGCGGTGGACCGTGGTCGCCATCTACTACGCGGTGGTCATTCTGATCGTGTACATCCAGTTCCAGGATTACTGGCGCGATCACCTCTGAAGTGAACCTGCGGGCCTAGTTCGGCGGGCCGGCGATGAGCGTGACGCTCACCGTGCGCTGCCCGCCGCCGGGCTCGTTCAGGTCGAGCCGCACCACATCCTCCGGTTTATGGAGGTTGAGTGCGGCTTTCAGCATTTGGGTGGTGCTGATCGCGCGGCCGTCCACGCCGGTGATCACCTCCCCCTCGCTGAGCCCCGCCGCGAAGGCGGGCTGCCCGTACACGGCCACATCGATGCGCGCGCCCGCGGGCTGGGCATCCGAGGTGAGAATGCCGAGGGTCGCGGTCGGGCCGATGTGCACGGTGTCCGTCGGTGTGCCGGAACGGATTTGGCGCACCACCGTCATCGCGGAATCGATGGGCACCGCATACCCCTCGGGGCCGTGGCCCAGCGCCTTCTGCAGATCCCCGGACGCCGCGGCGACCACGCCGACCACCGCGCCGTAGCGATCCGCCAGTGCCCCACCGGATTGCCCGGCGGCGACGGCCGCGGCGACTTCGATCAAGCCGTGCAACGCTTTCCGCGACATATCGACTTCGTTCCGCGCCACGATGGTGCTGTCCAGATTGGTGACCGGTCCCCCGACCGCGGTGGGCGAACCGGTGCCGCCCGCATTGCCGATGGCCAGCAGTTGGTCACCGAGCCGCAGGGCGGCGGAATCACCGACCCGCGCGATCGGAAGTCCATGTGCCCCGGTGAGTTCGATGAGCGCGATATCGGCGCCGGAGTCGTAGCCGAGCACGGTCGCGGGATAGACCGCACCGGTGCCGACATCCGTAACCTTCACGGTGTCAGCGCCTTTGATCACGTGATGACTGGTGAGCACCTCCCCGTCCGCGGTGAGCACGATGCCCGTGCCCGCCGCGCCCAGCCCGAACGGCTGGATGCCCGCGGTGATGTTCACCAGTGCGGGTTCGACGACAGTGGAGACGAGCTTGGTGTCCAGGGGCGGCAGCGGTGGTCCGAGCAGGGTCGCGGTGGGTGGGTCATGGTGGAACGACAGGCGCGCCAGGTCGCCGTGATATCCGAGGAATGCCGTGACGGCCAGGACCGCGACGAAGAGCAGAACGAGCAGTCGCCCGCCGCCGGTATGAGAGGGGTCGCCTCCGGTCATGCGACGCGTGTCGTCGTGCATCGATCCCCTCCGACTGCTGTGCGCTGATCGGCTTCCGAGCATCTGTACCCTCTGGTGTACCAGGCGACAGAGCCCTCCGCGGGTCTTCGAGGTAACACATATGTACCGCCCAGTTCGCTGAGCATTGGCTCGAATCCGGCCGTCAGTGGCTCGCCGCGGCGACCAGCAGCATGAATCCCAGCCCGAGCAGGGTGAAGAACAACGGGGCCGTCGACGGCTTTCCGGCATGCGCCTCCGGCAGGATGTCCGCGGTCGCGAGATACAGCAGGAATCCGGCGAAATAGCCCAGGTACATGCCCACGAAAGTGGTCGGCACCTGCACGAACGTGCCGACGATCGCGCCGATGACGGGTGCGATGGCATCGGCCGACAGCATGGCCAGACCGCGCCGGCGCGCATTCCCGTACAGCGTGGTGAGGGTGAAGGTATTGAACCCGTCGGCGAAATCGTGACTGATCACCGCGATGGCGACGGCCGCACCGGCGGCCGCGCCGACCTGGAAGCTGATGCCGATACTGAATCCGTCCAGGAAGCTGTGGAATACCAGCCCGGACGCGGCCACCAGCCCGACCGAGGCGAAATCGTGGTGGTGCGCACCGAATTCGTCCTCGTGCCCGGTGTGCAGCGCCACCGTCCGCTCCAGAATGTGCACGGTGAAGAAGCCGACGACCGCGGCCAGCAGCGGCACGGGCACGCCCAGCGCACTGCGGGGGTCCGCCTCCAGCGCCTCGGGCAGCAGATCGAAGGCCACCACGCCGAGCATCACACCGGCGGCCAGGCCGAGCACCAGCCGCTTGCGCTCGCCGATGCGGTCGGCCACCAGCCCGCCGATGAAGGTGGAGCACATCGACACCAAGGCCAGCAGAATCGCCATCGGCCCAGCATGCCGACCGGATGCCCGGTGATCGGCCCGCCACGCCGAGGGTGAGATTTCGAACGAATCCTTGGAAAATGGATGGGTGCGCAGGTAGGCATGTATTCATGAGCACTGCTGCCGCATACGCCGTGTCCGCACCCGACGGCCATTTCGAGAAGCTCGCCATCGAACGCCGCGACCTCGGACCCAACGATGTGCTGATCGATGTGAAGTACGCCGGCATCTGCCACTCCGACATACACACCGCCCGCGACGAATGGGGTGGCGCCCGCTACCCCTGTGTGCCCGGCCACGAGATCGCGGGCCTGGTCGCCGCGGTCGGCTCGGCCGTCACCAAGCACGCCGTGGGCGACCGCGTCGGCGTCGGCTGCATGGTCGATTCCTGTGGCAAATGCGAACCCTGTCTGGCCGGTGAGGAGCAGTACTGCATCCCCGGCGCGACCATGACCTACAACACCGCCGTGGCGCCGGAGCTGCAGTCCAATGGCTACACCATGGGCGGTTACTCCACGCAGGTCGTGGTGACCGAGGGCTTCGTGGTCGGCATTCCGGAGGGCATCGGCCTGGATGTGGCCGCACCGCTGCTGTGCGCGGGCGTGACGCTGTTCTCGCCGCTGCGGCACTGGAATGCCGGACCCGGCAAGAAGGTGGCCATCATCGGCATGGGCGGGCTCGGACATGTCGGCGTGAAGATCGCCGCCGCGATGGGCGCGGAGGTCACCGTGCTGAGCCATTCGCTGAGCAAGCAGGAGGACGGTAAGCGTTTCGGCGCGCACCACTACTACGCGACCAGCGATAAGCAGACCTTCCGCGAGCTGCGCGGCAAGTTCGACCTCATCCTCAATACGGTGTCGGCGGATCTGCCGATCGACGACTATCTGCGACTGCTGGCCCTCGACGGCACGCTGGTGATCCTCGGCCTGCCCGAAAAGCCGCTTCAGGTAAAGCCTTTCACCATCGCCGGCTATCGGCGCTCGCTGGCCGGATCCATGATCGGCGGCATCGCGCAGACGCAGGAGATGCTGAACTTCTGCGCCGAGCACGGCATCGGCGCGGAGATCGAGGTCATCTCCGCGGATCGCATCGACGAGGCATACGACCGGGTGGTCGCCAGCGATGTGCGCTACCGCTTCGTCATCGACACCGCGACCATGTAGCTCTCGCTCCGGCTGATTCAGCAACACGCGGCGTCGTCCGCTCCCACGGAGCGGGCGACGCCGCGGCTACGTTTGCGGAGTGCCCGAGGAAGCAGACGAAACAGTCGATGTACCGCGCAGAATAACCGTCCAGTCGATCATTCCGGCATGGCTGCCACGCGCCTATCTGATGGCGGCGGTGACGGTCGCCGGCATCGTCATCACCTTCTGGTCGCTGGCCAAATTGCAGGGCCTGCTCACCGTGCTGGTGATCTCGCTGTTCCTGGCCTTCGCCATCGAACCGGCGGTGAACTGGCTGGCCGCGCGCGGCTGGAAGCGCGGGCTCGCCACCGGTGCGGTCTTCGTCATCGTGCTGGTGGTGATCGTCGGATTCCTCTGGACCATGGGCGGTTTGATCGTCGACCAGGTCACCTCGCTCATCCGGAACGCGCCGCACAATACCGAAGACGCTGTGGCCTGGATCAATTCGACGTTCCACACCGATCTGTCCGGCGCCGATATCACCGAGCGGGCCTCGGAACTGAGTTCCTCACTGGAGAAGTGGGTGGTCGGCCTGGCCGGTGATGTGTGGGGCATCGGCACCACCGCGCTCGGCGTGCTGTTCCAGGGGCTCGGGGTACTGCTGTTCACCTACTACTTCGCCGCCGACGGGCCGCGTTTCCGCAATGCGGTCTGCTCGGTGCTGCCGCCCAAGCGGCAGCGACATGTGCTGCGCGCCTGGGATATCGCCGTCGAGAAGACCGGCGGCTATCTGTATTCCCGTGCGCTGCTGGCACTCTGCTCGGCCGTCGCGCACTACGCGGCCATGCGGATACTGGGTATTCCGTCGGCGTTCGCGCTGGCGCTGTGGGTGGGCGTTGTCTCGCAGTTCATTCCGACCGTCGGCACCTATCTCGCCGGTGCGCTGCCGGTGCTGGTCGCGCTGAGTCAGAGTTCGAGCACCGCACTGTGGATTCTCGGTTTCATCGTCGTCTATCAGCAGTTCGAGAACTATGTGCTGCAACCGCGCATCACCGCCACCACCCTGGATATGCATCCGGCGGTGGCCTTCGGCGCGGTGCTCGCGGGGGCGGCGCTCTTCGGGGCGACGGGCGCACTCCTCGCCATTCCGGTCACCGCCACCGCGCAGGCCTTCATCGGCGCGTATATCCGCCGCTACGACGTCGCGCAGAGCTGACCCTACGTACCCTGTTCGCGCAGCGCCTTATTTGCCCTGTTCGTGCAGCGCCTTCTTCGCGGCTTCCTGCACCTTGTCGACCTGACCGGCGAACTTGCCCTCGGTGCGCTCGTCGACCAGATCACCGACCTTGTCCACCAGCGGATCCAGCTTGTCCGCATGCTCACTCGCCAGATCGGCGGCCTTGCCCGCGACATCCTTCAAATTGTCGAACAGACCCACAGTCGTCACTCCTGTCATCGAATCAACCTCGCCCACAGGCTAACCGGCGGACGCGGCGGAAACGCCGAGCGACGACTGTGTGCTGCACCGCTACTGCGGGGGCCCGGACTTCCACGGTTCCGGCGGCGACACCTGATCACCCTTGTTCTGATAGGTGTCGTTGAACTCCTTGCCGTCCTCCGGTGTATCCGGCTGATCGCCCTTCCCCGTCGGATCCATATCCGCCTCCTGTCTCGAAACTTCCTGCGCCACAGGCTAGGCGCTGTTTCGTGACCGGATCGTGAATACCGGCGCAGCGTGAAACGCACCCGGCATACCCACCCCGTCATCCCGGCACGCTTGTGGCCAGGATCCACCCCGCCAACCACAACGGCGGCACGGGTTTTCGCCCGTGCCGCCGTGATGTTCAGGTGCTTCGTGCCGGTCAGCCCTCCGACTGCGCGCGAGTGGCTTCCGCGCGGCGGCGGACGCGGCGGGCGGCCGCGACCATATTGCGCAGCGACGGGTCCAACTGCCAGTGGTGGCGGGTCTTCAGACCGCCATCCGGGTTGGCCCACAGGCGTTCCGGTGTGACAGCCGCGGCGGCGGCCGTCAGGGCCTCGTCGAGTTCGTCGATATCCGGGATGCGCGCCGAGCGGCTCTCGTACACACCCGGGCCGACGCCGTGGGTGAGCCCGCGGCCTTCGGCATTGTCCTCCTGCAGCGATTTGAGCACCCATTCGATGGAGCGGGTGGCGACGATGGCCGTCACGTCCGCATCCAGTTCCTCGATGGCCTGCACGACATCACCGCGGCTGGAATACCCGATGTGCGTATGGATCTGGGTCGCCGCCTGCACACCGGAGGTGGCCAGGCGGAAGGCGCCGACGGCCCAGCGCAGGTATTCGGCGCGGCCCTTGGCCCGCAGCGGCAGCAGTTCGCGAATGGACGGCTCGTCCACCTGGATGATGGCGATGCCCGCCTTCTCCAGATCCACAACCTCGTCCCGAATGGCAAGCGCCACTTGGTCTGCGGTGTCGAACAGCGGCTGGTCCTGGCGCACGAAGGAGCGCGCCAGCATGGTGACCGGCCCGGTGACCATGCCCTTGACCGGCTTATCGGTGAGCGACTGCGCATAGGTGGCCCATTCGACCGACATGGCGGCCGGGCGCGACACATCGCCGTAGAGGACAGGCGGTCGGACACAACGGGATCCGTACACCTGCACCCAGCCGAAGTGCGTGGTGGCGAAGCCGTCCAGCTGCTCGGCGAAGTACTGGATCATATCGTTGCGCTCGTGCTCACCGTGCACGAACACATCGAGGCCGATGTCCTCCTGCAGCCGGATGGTGGCCTCGATCTCGGCTTCGATGCGCTTGCGGTAGTCCTCGTAGGACAGCTTGCCCTGGCCCAGGTCGTAGCGGGCCTGGCGGATCGCGGTGGTCTGCGGGAACGAGCCGAGCGTGGTGGCGGGCACCAGCGGCAGATTCAGCTTGGCCTGCTGTGCGACGCGCCGCACCTCGTACGGTTCGCGCTCGCGCATCTGCTGGGTGACGTTGTACACCCGCTGTCGCACCGCGTGCTTCTGCTTGAAGTGCACCGACGTCGGCCGCTTGCGCCACTTCTCCGAGGGACCCTCGGTGAGCGCCTTGGCCAGCGAAACCACCTCCAGGACCTTCTGTTTCGCGAAGGCCAGGCGGTCGGCGACATTCTCCTCGAGCTCGTATTCGACAAGCAGGTCGTAGGGCACGTGCAGCAGGGTCGCACCGGTGGAGACGACCAGGTCCGGGCAGACCTTGGACAGCGCGTTCAGGTATTCCAGCGCCACCACCCGATCGGCGCGCCACACATTGGTGCCGCTGATGACGCCCGCGTACAGGCGCTTTCGGCCGATGCCGGGGATCTTGGCCAGCTCGTCGGGGGTGATGCGGTGGTTGGCCAGGTCGAGCCCGATGGCCTCGACCTTGGTGCGCGCCAAGGCTTCCAGCGCCTCGCCGAAATCGCCGTACTGCCCGGTGACCAGCAGTCGCGGGCGCAGCGGCGCGGTCGAAAGTCGTTGGTACGCCTGCTCGAACACCTCGATGGTGGAGGGCGAGCGGTCGCTGGTGAAGCAGGGCTCGTCCAGCTGCACACAGGTGGCGCCGCGCTTGGCGAGCGCCTCGAGTAGCTCCTCGTAGACCGGTAGCAGCTTGTCCAGCAGCACCAGCTTGTCGAATTCGGTCTCGCCCGGCACATGTCCGGTCTTCGACAGCAGCAGCAGCGACAGCGGGCCCAGAATGACCGGCCGCAGTTCGATGCCCGCCGCCTTGGCCCGATCGAACTCGTCGAGCAAAGCCTCGGGGTGCAAAGAGAATTCGGTATCGGAGTCGAGTTCGGGCTGCCGGTAGTGGTACGGCGTATTGAAGAAGCGCACCAGCTCCAGCGGCGGCAGATCGGGCCGCCCGCGCGCCATCAGGAAGTAGAAATCCAAGGGGTGCAAGCCTTCTCGATACGGCTCGAACCGCTTCGGCACCGCGCCGAACAGTAGGGCGTTGTCGAGGACGTGGTCGTAGAAGGAGAAGGTATTGCCGGGCACCTGGGTCAGCCCGGTGGCCGCCAGCTCGAGGTACTGGCTCTCCTGGATCTCCCGCCCGACCGCGAGCAGCTCCTCGCGCTCGAGCGTGCCGTGCCAATAGGACTCGAGAGCACGCTTGAGTTCGCGGTGCAGTCCGATGCGGGGATAGCCCAGGATGCTGGATCCGAAACCATCGGTGACGTTGGCCATGAGCGCGCCACTCCTCCTTAAGTCTGTCCCGCCTCCCCGCAACTTCAGCGCCCGGCTGAGAGCCGTTGCCGCTTCTGCACGCGTGCCTGCGGTTAGGTGCGACACCAATTCTGGACGTACCCGACGAGTTACCCGGCCCTCACGAGATCCGTTGTCCCGTTCGAAACCAGGCGGACCCGCCGGCCCGGGCCGGCCGGTGACACCGGCCCTTCTCATTGCAGCTTAGGCCCGCACGGAGTCCGCAGACCTGTACCCGAGTGCCAGTCTCTACCGGTTGTACTGGTAGAAGCCGGTGCCCGCCTTCTTGCCCAGCAGACCCGCTTCGACCATGCGCATGAGCAGCGGCGGCGCGGAGTACAGCGGCTCCTTGAACTCCGAGTACATGGAGTCGGCGATGGACTTCACGGTGTCGAGGCCGACCAGGTCGGTGAGCGCCAGCGGGCCCATCGGGTGGGCGCAGCCCAGCACCATGGCCTTGTCGACGTCTTCCTTGGTGGCGAAGCCGGATTCGACCATGCGGATGGCCGAGAGCAAGTACGGCACCAGCAGCGCGTTGACCACGAAGCCGGAGCGGTCGGCGGAGCGCACGACCTGCTTGCCGAGCACCTCGGAGGCGAACTGCTCGGCGCGCTGGGAGACCGCCTCGGTGGTCTTGAGCGTGGTGACCAGCTCGACCAGCGGCAGCACCGGCACCGGGTTGAAGAAGTGCATGCCGACAACCCGCTCGGGGTTGTTGGTGGCCACGGCGATCTTCATGATCGGGATGGAGGAGGTGTTGGAGGCCAGCACCGCGTTCGGGTCGGTGACGACCTTGTCCAGCTCGGAGAAGATGGCGGTCTTCACATCTTCGTTCTCCAGCACGGCCTCGACGACCAGCTGACGGTCGGCGAAATCGGCGAGGTCCGAGGTGAAGCGCAGCCGCCAGGCGGTCTGCTCGCGCTCCCGCTCGGAGATCTTGCCGCTGGACACCGCGCGGTCCAGCGACCGCAGGATGCGGGCCCGGCCTGCGGCGGCCAGTTCCCGGGTCTGTTCGAACACAAGCACATCGACGTGTGCCCGGGCGCAGACCTCTGCGATACCCGCGCCCATTTGTCCGGCGCCAATAATGCCAACGCGCTGAATCTTTTCGCTGCTGCTCACGTCCCGCTCCTGCTGTCTCTTGGGGGCTGTGGATGAAGGTGTCCGGCTCGGGTGTTGCCGAGCGCCCTCAGGTACGTCTCAAAATCAAAGCTATAGGAAAAAACCCTCCCCGCCGGGGCTGTCGACGGGAAGGGTGGGTGAACACCGCCGAGGGAAACTTGCGTCCCCCTCGGCGGGTTCCGTGGACCCAGGGCGGCGGAGGTTGTGATGCGACTACCGCCCTGAGTGGAAGCCCTCGAAAACCGTTGTTACGGAACGTAACAACTGATCTCGTGAGATCCGGGTAACTCCTGGGGTACGTCCAAAATTGTGTCCGTACCCAACCGCTCCTACGCGTCCTCAGCGGTCAACGGCTTTCAGCCGTGCGCCGAAGTTGCGGAGAGGCGGGGCAGTTCTCAGTGGAACTGGCCCTCTTCGGTGCTGCCCTTGAGGGCGGCCGTCGAGGTGTTCGGGTCAACGGTGGTGGCGATGGTGTCGAAGTAGCCGGCGCCGACCTCACGCTGGTGCTTGATGGCGGTGAAGCCACGCTCGGAAGCGGCCTTGAACTCGCGCTCCTGCAGGTCGACGAAGGCGGTCATGCCCTCACGGGCGTAGCCGTACGCCAGGTCGAACATGCCGTAGTTGAGCGAGTGGAAGCCGGCCAGGGTGATGAACTGGAACTTGAAGCCCATGGCGCCGAGCTCACGCTGGAACTTCGCGATGGTCGCGTCGTCCAGGTGCGCCTTCCAGTTGAACGAAGGCGAGCAGTTGTAGGCCAGCAGCTGGTCCGGGAACTCGCTGCGGACGGACTCGGCGAACTTACGGGCGACCTCGAGGTCCGGCACGCCGGTTTCCATCCAGATGAGGTCGGCGTAGGGGGCGTAGGCCTTGGCACGCGCGATGCAGGGCTCGATGCCGTTCTTCACACCGAAGAAGCCCTCGGCGGTACGGGTGCCATCGAGGAACTCGCGGTCGCGCTCGTCCACATCGGAGGTGATGAGGGTGGCGGCCTCGGCGTCGGTGCGGGCGATGATCACCGACGGCACGTCGGCGACGTCGGCGGCCAGACGCGCGGAGGTCAGGGTGCGGATGTGCTGCTGGGTGGGGATCAGCACCTTGCCACCGAGGTGGCCGCACTTCTTCTCCGAGGCGAGCTGGTCTTCCCAGTGCACACCGGCGGCGCCGGCCACGATCATGGCCTTCTGCAGCTCGTAGGCGTTCAGCGCGCCACCGAAGCCGGCCTCGGCGTCGGCGACGATCGGGGCGAGCCAGTTGGCGACGGAGGTGTCACCCTCGACCTTGGAGATCTCGTCGGCGCGCTTGAGCGCGTTGTTGATACGACGGACCACGGTCGGAACCGAGTTGGCCGGGTACAGCGACTGGTCCGGGTAGGTGTGGCCGGAGAGGTTGGCATCACCGGCGACCTGCCAGCCGGACAGGTAGATGGCCTTCAGACCGGCACGGACCTGCTGGACCGCCTGGTTGCCGGTGAGGGCGCCGAGAGAGTTGATGTAGTCCTCGTTGTTGACGAGGTCCCACAGGATCTCCGAGCCGCGACGGGCCAGGGTGGCCTCTTCGACGACGGTGCCCTGCAGCTTCGAAACCTGCTCGGCGGTGTAGGTGCGGGTGAGGCCCTTCCAGCGCGGGTTGGTGTCCCAATCCTGCTGGATTTCCGCGGTGGTCTTCGGGGTGCCGGTGGTCGACATCTCTGACTCCACTTCCTGTTCGGTCGGTTGGCCCCAGTGGTCGTACTCTCGCGATGTTCGAACACTGCTGGAGCAGCAATTTGCAGGCTTGCTATGCCCGCGGGGTGTACTTCCACACGATGGCACAACAAAAAATGTCCGTCTACCTGTTGCAAGTGTGAATCCACGCTAGCTTTCACGAGGCTTTTGCTAAGCCTGCGAAATTTGCTTGCTAATAGCAGCCGTGGAATCTACTTGCGAGTAGCCCTGACGTGCAGTTTTGCATAACGCCCGTACTGTTTGGGTGACGAGGGCCACCGGCACGCGACGCGCCGATGTCCGGCGAGCTGTGAGCACCTTCACATTCGATTGTGATCTTGATAGGTGTGGGGGCGACCACCCGGGGTACCGATAAGGCCCTAATCTGGGCAAGCGTCCAGGCTAGGTGCGACGTCAGCGAACCAAAGGAGACACCGATGCGGAAACGATGGATGTCCACGACGGCCCTGGCCGCCACTTCGATCGCGGTGCTGGCAGGCGCGCCGGGCGCGACCGCGGACCCGGCCGGCGAGATCGGCGCGGTGACTTCCGTCGAGCCGCTCGCACCCGCCGCGGTGCTGCCCGGCTCGGCGCATTCCGAACGCATCCTCTACGGCAGCACCACCGCGAACGACCAGCCGACAACCACGAGCGCCGCCGTCTACTTCCCGCCCGGCGAAGCGCCCGCCGGCGGCTGGCCGGTCATCGCCTGGGCGCACGGCACGGTCGGGCTCGGCGATCAGTGCGCGTACTCCATTGCCGGACCGGCCGCGGTGGACCGCGATTGGGCCTATCTGGGCACCTGGCTGAACCAGGGCTACGCCATCGTCGCCGCCGACTACGCGGGACTGGGCACGCCGGGCGATCATCCCTACCTCAACGGCACGGTCGAGGCACACAATGTGGTGGATGCGGTCAAGGCCGCGACCAGCCACTATTCCTCGCTGGCGAAGAAGTGGGTGGTGGTCGGCCAGTCGCAGGGCGGCGGTGCGGCGGTCGTCACCGCGCGCTACGCGACCGAATTCGGCGGACCCGGCCTGGACTACCGCGGTGGAGTCGGCACCGGCGTACCGGCCTATATCGAGGACATTCTGCTGCCGCTGGGGCCGGGCGTGCCGCCGGTCAAGCTGCCCGCGCACAGCACCGGTTATGTGCTGTACATCCTCAACGGCCTGCGGGCCACCTACCCCGAGCTGAATATCGAGTCCTACCTCAATGATTCGGGCCGCTACTGGCTCGATCGCGCCAACGGCTCCTGCCTGGAGTCGCTGGGCGAGGAGCTGACCGCGAACAATGTGGTGGTCGGCAATCTCTTCTCGCGGCCGCTGTCGCAGATCCCGGATCTGCAGGGCATGCTGTCACGGGTCATGGGCCTGCCCGAATCGGGTTATGACAAGCCGCTTTTCATGGGCCAGGGTCTGCTCGACACCGATGTGATCACGCCGGCGACGCTGGCGTTCGCGGCCAAGCTGCAGGCGAATGGTCAGCCGGTCACCCTGCACACCTATCCGACCACGCACGACGGCACCGTGAACGCCTCACTGCCGGACTCGGTTCCGTTCGTGCGCAATCTCCTCTCCTGATCAGGACCCTCTTCCACACTGAATCTAGCAACGCTAGACAAACTAACTGTGCCACTGTTATGGTTGCTTCAGTTCCTAGCGCTGCTAGATTTCAGAGGAAGAGGCATCAGATGCTCACCACCACCGGCCAGATCATCGCCATCGCCGCCGTACTCGCCAATGGCGCCGTCTACGGCACCGATATCTGCGCATCGGTCATCACCCGCTCGGTCAACAAGCACCTCGACGACGCACAGGTGACCATCGCCGCCGGCTGGGGCCACTTCTACGGCGACAAGCGCATGCCGGCCTTCGGTGCGGGCGGCGTCGTCACCGCGGTACTCACCACCATCGTCGCCGCCGTCGCCGGCCAGATCGGCGCGGCCGTCGCCGCCGGTATCGCCGTCATCGCCCTGCTGACCTGGCTGGGCTTCTACGTCCGCGTCGCCAAGCCGATCAACACCGCCCAGACCGCGGCCGCGCAGTCCGGCATCATTCCGCCGAATGCCCGTGCCCTGCAGGACAAGTGGGACAGCATCCTCCCCTACCGCGTCGGCCTGCAGGCCATCGCCCTCGCCGGCCTCGCCGCCTCGATCGCCCTCTTCTGAGTCGGCCGCCATACCGAAATCGGCCCCGCACCAATAGGTGTGGGGCCGATTCGATCGATCAGGCGTGGGCCGATTCAATCGATCGGTCAGCTGCCCCGGTAGGTCGAGAAGGCGAAGGGCGAGAGCAGCAGGGGGACGTGATAGTGGCGTTCCTCGATGACCGAGAAGGCGATACTCACCTCGGGATAGAAGGCGTCGACGGCCTGCGCCTCGAAATACGCTCCGGTCGCGAAGAGCAGCCGGTAGTCACCGGCCGCGAGTTCGCCGCCCAGTCCGGCGATGCGCCCGTCGGCATCGGTGAACCCCGACCCCAATTCGTCACCGCCCCAAGCGAACAGCGTCACCTCGACCCCGGCGGCGGGTGTGCCCCGCACGGCGTCGAGCACATGGGTACTGAGCGAGCTCATACCGTCACCCCCGTAGTCAGCAGGCGTCGCAGCCGGATCCGGTTGATCTTCGCCAATTCCTCTCGCACGATGCGCCTTTCGGTAGCGGGTTCGTTTCCGAGACGAGCGGTGAGCACCTCCAGCAGTTCCTCCGGTGTCCGCCCGGTGGCGCACACCAGGTACACATGCCCGAATTTTGCCTCGTACTCACGGTTTCCGGCGGTGATGGCGGTGCGCACGGCGGTGTCGGCAGTGGCCATGTCGGCTTGTTCGCGCGCCGAGTTCGCGCTGTCCGGCCGCTCCCCGATGCGGGGATGTCCGGCGAGCGCCCGGTCGATCTCGGCTTCGCTGATCTCCCCCAGCTCCGTATCGGCGGCGCGCAGCACCTCGTCGATGGTCGCGTAGGGCCGTCGTGCCGCCACCGCCTGCGCCCAGGCGGGCGACGAGCAGCATGTCAGCAACATGTCCGCCGCGGCCGTCTCGGGCAGTGCGGCGAATTCGTCCAGGCCGATCCTGTTCTCCGTCATCGCTCTCCAGGATCGGTCATGGTTACGGCCTTCGCCACTCGAGCAGCGAATATCGGCGCGCGGCGCTACCCTCGCGGGCATGAGCTCGGAATGCTGCGATCAGAGGGTGCCGCCGACCGGCGCCGGAGACCGGCGCGGTATGCCGAAAGCACTGGCCCGCGCGGGAATCCACCAGGTCTCGCAAACCCCTCGCATTGCTCTCGGACCGCTGCAGAACAGGTCGCGAACGGGAGATGTCCGCCCGCGCCACAAAGTTGCGGCGGGGATAACCCCCGTGGGGATTACTTACATGAGGATTACTGCGCTCGGGATTGCCACCGGTGGCGATACCGCATCCTTGATTGTGCTCGGTTCGAAGCACCGAGCGGGCGCTTGTGTGAATGCCACGGGAAATTCTGGGGCCAGGACTTATTTGCGCGGAAGAGCGGATATGGTGTGCGTCACGTGTGATGACCTTGCGACGGGGATCGAATGGGACTACCCGTGCGGCACACGGTGATCGGGAGCAAGTAAATGCGGGATATCGTCGACGACCTACTTCGCGTATGGCACAGCGGGCGGACGGGCGGCCTGGCCACCCTGGTGCGGACGGTCGGCCCGACACCCCTGCCGATCGGTGCGGCAATGGTCGTGGATGCGGAGGGCCGGGCCTTCGGTTCGGTCTCGGCGGGATGCGCGGAGGCCGCGGCCTACGAGGCGGCCCTGGAGGCCGCCCACACCGGCCGCCGCGGGCTGCACCGCTTCGCGCCCGGCAGCGGCCTGGATGCCGGTATGGATTGCGGTGGCACCCTCGATGTCTTCACGGAACCGTTCTCACGCAGGCATTTTCCCGAATTCCCGGATGTGGCCGCCGATATGGTGGCGCAGCGTCAGGTCACCGTGTTCACGGTGGTGTGGCACAACGATCCCGATGTGATCGGGCAGCATCTGATCACCGATCGCAAGCACGGCACCGAGCTGGTATCGCTGCCGGATTCGGATGTGTTCGTCTCCTCCTTCACCCGCCCGCCGCGCCTGATCATCGTGGGCGCCAATGCGATTGCCGGTGCGCTCGCGATCCAGGCCAAACTGCTCGGCTATCGGGTGACGGTCTGCGATGCCCGCGCCACCTTCGCCAATGCCGATGCCTATCCCGGCTGCGAAGTGGTCGTCGACTGGCCGCACCGCTATCTGAACACCCTGGCGGCGGCGGGTGAGATCACCTCCAGCACAGCGGTGGTGGTGCTCTCGCACGACGCCAAATTCGAGATCCCGCTGCTCACCATCGCGCTGCGACTACCCGAGCTGGGCTTCCTGGCCGCCCTGGGTTCGACCGCCGCGAACGCCCATCGCATGGAGGCGCTGCAGGCCGGCGGCTTCGACGACGAAACCCTCTCGCGCCTGCACGCCCCGGCGGGGCTGGATCTGGGTGCTCGCACCCCCGCCGAGACGGCCGTGTCCATTGCCGCGGAATTGCTGGCGGTCCGCAATGAAACGACCGCCGAGCCGCTGTCCAGTCTGGGCGGCTCGATCAGTCAGCATTCGTCGTCGCTGGTGTCCTGATTCAGGCGATCGGCGCCTTCAATTCGGGATGCTCCGCGTAGACCTCTTTGAGAATCGACATATCGAAGAGCTTGTCGGCGGTAATGCTGATCTTGGCCTTGCCCAGCGCCGCAATGTTTTTCGCGATGAGATCGTCCGACATGGTGAACAGCCCATTGGCCTGCGACTCCGGCGAGACGACCAGACCGTTCTGCGCCGTGACCTCCTTGGTCTGCTCGCCGAGTTCGAGCCGCTGATCCTTGCCGTACACCTCCACGGCCAGTCGCGCCGCCTCGGCGGAATTGGCGACCGCGTCCCGCCAGCCCTTGATATCGGCGGCCAGCCAGGCCTTCAGCTTCTCGCGCTCATTGTCGATCGTCCGCTGATTCACGGTCAGCGATTCGGCGACGAGCGGTAGCCCGAAGTCCGCGAAGAGGAAATTGGCATTGGCGAAGCCCTTGGCGGCCAGGGTGATCGGCTCATTGGTGACATAGCTGACCCAGCCGTCGACCTCACCGTTGGCGAGCGGTGACGGATCGAACTGCGCGGGCACGATGGTGACGTCACTCGGCGACATGCCGTTCGCGGTCAACAGCGCGTTGAAGATGAGCTGATTGGTGTCCTGCACACCGATCTTGCGGCCCTTCATATCCTGCGGCGAGTGAATGGGTTTCGCGGCCGAGCTCACGATGCAGAACGGGTTCTTCTGATAGGTGGCGCCCACGATCTTGGCGTTCAGGCCCTCCAGCACCGCGGGCGCGGTGGTCTGCGGCGCGGACATGCCGATCCAGATCTTGCCGGTGGTCAGACCGGCTTCCACCGAGGTGCTGGCCGCGCCGCCCGCGACCAGATTCACCGATCCGAACCCGGCGTCCTTGAAGTAGCCCTTCGAATCGGCGAAGTATTCACCCGCGAATTCGATGTTCTTCAACCAGGACAGCTGTACGGCCACCGTCCCGTATTTCGAACCGTCACTGGTGGTGCCATTGTTCGACCCGGACGAATCCTTGCCGCAGGCGGCGAGGACTCCGCCGCCGGCGACCACGCCGGCGGTGAGCCCGGCGAAGCGGAAGAAGGATCGCCGATCCAGGGACAGCGGGGAGGCCGGAACCGGCCGGGACATACGACTCATAGACCGAATCTAGGGTGTGTCAGTTTCCATCGTTTTACTTTCGCATTTCCACTACCACCCGGGTACCCGGCAGCAACGCACTGGCAGTCAATCCGAACATGGCGTGGAACGTATCGCTGAAATGACTAGGCGACGCGAATCCGGCTTCGATTGCCGCCGTGGTGAAATCCGCGCCCTCCCCCACGGCCCGCGCGACGTGCGCCATCCGCGCCCAGAGCCGGTACCGGCGGAAGCTGGTCCCGGTCTCCGCCGAGAACAAATGCAGGAATCGGGAGACCGAGAGATTCGCCGCCGCGGCGAGTTCGGCCGCCGTGGGGGTGGCGGCAAAATCGCTGCGAATAGTTTTCAGCGCGGCATCGATCCGCGGATCCATGGCCACCGGATCGATGTAGAAGAAGAGCATCCGCTCCCCACCGGCAATGACCTGATGTGTGGTGCGCGGCGGAATGAGCGCACTGCGCACCACCCGTTCCGCCCCGTCGGCGGTCCGCAGCGTGAACGGCGCATCAACCCCCACCGCCAGGCAGTGCACCGCTCCGGAGTGCGCGTCCAGCTGCAGTGACGGGCCCAGATAGACCGCGTAGCCCGGCCCCAGCCACACCGTGGCGGGACAGCACGATTCCGGAAGCGGAATATCCTGCACGTCGGCGATCATCGCATAGGGTCGCAGGTCGCGGCCCAGTGCAATGCCTCCGGGAGGGCCTGTGAGTGCCGTTTTGATCGCCGTCGTCGCGGTGTTCTTTCTGCTGATGGGCGTCTATGCCCTGGCCGCACCGGCGGCCGTGGTGCGGCCCTTCGGTTTTCGGATCGAGACGGCGGTGGCACGGTCGGAGATCCGGGCCGTGTACGGCGGATTCGGCATTGCCGTGGCCGCACTGCTGGGTGTGGCAGCGGCGAATGTGGGTGGTATTCGCACGGGAGCGGTCCTGGCGGTGGCGGCCGCACTGGGCGGCATGGCCGCCGGGCGCATTGTTTCCCGCGTGCTCGACCGCTCCGTCGGGTTCTATCCGGTGTGGTTCTACTGCGGTGTGGAGCTGATCGCAGCCGGGTTGCTCTGTGCCGCTGCGTGATCCGGGCTCAGTCGTGGCCGCGCTGGGGGGCGAAGCGGGCGAGGACCAGATTCTCCAGGACGCCGACCACCGCGTAGGCGCAGACCGAGACGACCGTGACCAAGGCGATCGAGGCCCAGAGGCGGTTGTACTGGAAGGTCGGGATGGCGCGGATCAGGCCCGCTCCCAATCCGGTTCCGCTGCCGAGCCATTCGCCGAGCAGCGCGCCGATCAGGGCGCCCGGCACCGAGACTCGGGCGGCCGCGAAAACCGAGGGCAGGGCGGCGGGAACCGACACCATCCGCATGGCCGTCCAGGGTGAGCCACCGTATGCGGCAACAAGTTCCATGGCTTGGCGGGGTGCGCCGCGCAAACCGGTCATGATCATGACCAGGGCCGGGAAGAACACCACGACGGCCGTCAGCACGGTGACACCGAGCAGTCCGCGGCCGA
This sequence comes from Nocardia sp. NPDC006630, assembly GCF_040611495.1. Classification (NCBI taxonomy): domain Bacteria; kingdom Bacillati; phylum Actinomycetota; class Actinomycetes; order Mycobacteriales; family Nocardiaceae; genus Nocardia; species Nocardia sp. NPDC006630. Next base: position 59,919 of record NZ_JBEXOK010000012.1, on the reverse strand, counting down.
ATACCAGCACGATGATCGGGGTCAGCGCCACCAGCGGCACCGAGCGCAGCAGCATGGCGACCGGCATGAAGGCCTGCGCTATGGCGGGTACGCCGACGAAGAGCGCGGCCACCAGCAGCGCACCGCCCATGCCGAGGCCGAAGCCGACGGTGGCGTCGCGCAGGGTGATTCGCATTTCGGCGAAGAGCGCCTGGCGGGCCGTATCCGAGTTCGGACCTGTCACCAGATAGGTCCAGACATCACCCGGACTCTTGCCGACCAGGCCGACCTGCGGGTACAGCGCCAGGAACCCGTACCAGAGCACCACCAGCAGGATCAGCGAAACCACCAGTGGCAGCAGGAATTTCCCGATGGGCCGCAGTACCTGCAGGGCCTTCAGTGTCTTCATGGCCTGCTCGTTTCTCATTGCGCCTCGGCTCGGGTCCACGGCAGCGCCAGCCGCGCCACCAGGGCCACCACGGCGTAGCCGAGTCCGGCGAGTGCGGCGGCGGCCAGGGCCATACCCCAGGTGCGCGGCACATTGTAGGAGGTCTGCGCGGCGGTCAGGGCCACCCCGATCCCGCTGTCCACCCCGCCCAGATATTCGCCGATGATCGCGCCGAGCACCGCGGACGGCGCGGCGATCTTCAAGGCCGCCAGGGTATTCGGCAGCGCCGAGATGAGCTGCACCTGCCGCATGCGCTGCCAGCGCCCGCCGCCGTACGCGCGCACCAGATCGAGACTGGTGCTGTCGGCCGAGCGCAGCCCGGTCACCGCACCGACCATGGTGGGGAAGAAGCAGTACATGGCGGCCAGGAACACCGTCGGGGTGCGCCCGCCGAAAACCACGAGAATGATCGGCCCGAGCGCCAGCAGAGGCGTGCAGTAGCTGAGGATGGCCAGCTGGGTGACCAGCATTTCGATCGGCGGAATCAGCACGACCAGCAGCGCCAGCACGATCGCGAGCGCATTGCCCCACACGAACCCCTGCAGCGCACCCTGTGCCGTGACCCGGAAGTTGGGCCCGTACAGCGCCCAGCCGTCGCTGTACATGGTGTGCAGCACCAGCCACGGTCCCGGGATCGTGCCGTTCGCCACCTTCATGGCCGCCAGCAGCGCCCAGACCGCAAGCAGCGCGACGATCCCCGCCAAGCCTCCGAGTCCGGTCGAGGGTATGCGGGCGCGAAGCGCGGCCCAGTCGCGCGCCGTCTCGACTTCCGTTGCCACGCCGGTCATTCCGCCACCACCCCGCCGTGCCCGGTGCGACCGAACAGCAGTTCGGAGAGGTAATCGCAGAGCTTGTGGAATTCGGGGGTGCGCATCATCTCGGGCGTGCGCGGGCGCGGGAGGTCGATATCGACCATCTCGACCACGCGGCCGGGTCGCGGGCTCATCACCGCCACCACATCGGAAAGGAAGACAGCCTCGGCAATGCCGTGCGTGACCATCAGTGTGGTGGCGGGCTTTTCGGTCCAGATGCGCAGCAGTTCCAGGTTCAGCCGCTGGCGCGTCATATCGTCGAGTGCGCCGAAGGGTTCATCCAGCAGCAGGATGCTGGGCTTCACCACCAGGGCGCGCGCGATCGAAACCCGTTGCCGCATACCGCCGGACAGCTGTGCGGGCTTGGCCTTCTCGAAGCCTTCGAGGCCGACCAGCGCGACCAGGTCCGCGATCAGCTCCGGATCCGCGGGCAGCCCCGCGACCTGCAGCGGCAGCTTGATATTGGATTCCACACTGCGCCAGGGCAGGAGCGCCGAATCCTGGAAGGCGATACCGAATTCGTGCCGCCGCCGCAGCTCGGCCGGGGTCTCGCCATTGATGCGGGCGGTGCCGGCGCTCGGGGTGTCGAGTCCGGCCAGAATGCGCAGGATGGTGGATTTCCCGCATCCGGACGGGCCGAGCAGCGACAGGAACGCCCCCTGCGCGGTATGCAGATCCACCGCGTCCAGCGCGGCGACGCTGCGCCGCCCGGACCGGAAGGTCTTGCTCAGACCGCTGATATGAATGCCTGTTCCTCCGGCGGCAACGTCCGAACTCACTGGGCCGGCTTCCGAACTCATAGGGCCACGGTAAAGGCCGGGAATTGCGCAGACATTGCGAATCGGGCGACGAGATGACCAACCTGTTACGGCCGATGGCCGAACTCGATTACCGAACCTTCACCAGGCGGCGGGTTCGAACCAGTCCCGGGCTTCCCGGCGAAAGAGCAGCACGATCACCGCGAGCGCACTGATCGGCCCGAGCGGCCCCGGCGGATGTCCCTCGGTAATGGACGGCACCGTCCAGAACATTTCCAGCACGGCCAGCAGAATCGCCCCGATCCGCACCGACTGCCCGACGGACTGGAAGGTCAAGGCCACCAGCCCGAGCAGCCAGCTGGGCAGGAACGGTACGGCCGTCTCCATCGCGGACCGGGCGCCCAGCAACCATCCGGACGATGCGGCACACAGAATCCCCACCACGGCCATCCCGACCGCGATCACCTGTGCCGCGCGCACCGCCCGCGGCATTCGGTATGTCTCATCCAGGTCCGGCCCCTGATCGGGCGGCATTCGGAGGTCCGACATCCCACCGAATTTACCCCGTCATCCGCCGCCTCCCCCGAAACCACGCCGCCGCTACAGGTCAGTCATTTCCGACAAAACGGGCGGCTACGCGGGCGTCACTACGGCCGGGCGGCAACGGGTTCGAGTTCGGTCACCCGGACAGTTGGAGTCAGGCGATCCCGGAGCACACGGTCGATCTCACCCGCGACCGGAATGACAACGGCCGCCGCGGAGGTGGCGACCGCATCGATGAGAAGGGTCGGCCAGTGCGGAGCCGGATTGGCGGACAGGCCGGAGATGACCGCCGCGACAGCGGCATCCCCCGCGCCGGTGGGATTGCCCGCAAGCGCTTTCGGTAGCGCGGCGGACCACGCCCGGCCGGCGGTCACGGCGATCATGCCGAGCCCACCGCGGGTGACGATGACCGCGCCGACGCCGTCCGCGATGAGCGGATCCACGGCAGCCAGGATTTCCGAGGCGGTACCGGCGGGACGGCCGGTGAGCCGTTCCAATTCCTCGATATTGGGCATGAGGACCACCCCGGGCACCTTGGCGGAGAGTTCGAGGGCCGCGCCGTCCACATCACAGATGGTGGGCACCCCGGCGCGCACGGCGGTCCGGGCGAGCTCGGCGGGCATACTCGCGTCGACGCCGCCGGGCAGCGATCCGGCAATCACCATGCCGCTCATATCGGACAGCATTCCGGCCACCCGCACCCGCAGCTGGTCCACGGCGTGCGGTTCGGAGATGCGCGGTCCGGGTTCCCACAGCGCGGTGGCGGTGCCGTCATCGGATTCGCTGATCACGACGGTGCGGCGCACCCACGGCAGCGCGTGCACGAAGTCGACCGGCATCTCCAATTCGGCCGCGGCGGCGAAGGAGTGGTCCGAGAACCCGGTGGCGCGCGCGTACTTGCCCAGCTGATTGAGCACCCGGTTCACATTGATGCCGCGACCGCCGAGCCGCTGGTCCACCGATCGCACCCGATGCGCACGACCCCGCTCGAAATGCTCGACCCGGTACGTCATGTCGTAGGCGGGGTTCATGGTCACGGTGAGGATCACCACTACAGCTAGTCCACGTCCGAGCAACGGACGCAACCCCCAAACCTCGCGAAAGGGCAGCAAAGAGGTTCGCAAAGGCAGCAATTCGTGCGAGGAATACTTGCTGGTCGACAGCTCAGTTAGGCACGGCACGCAGCGTGCGGGCCGCAATGACACGCAGGTGGTGTTCGACATCCCGCTGAATGCCGGAACGCCCCGGGCCTAGGTACTTTCGCGGATCCGACGTTCCGGGGGCGGCGGCCAGGGCGATGCGGACGGCCTCGGTGAGCGCGATATTCAGGCGGGTGCCGTAATTGATCTTGACCATGCCGTGCCGGACGGCCGCGCGCAGACCCTCGTCGGGCACGCCGGAGGAGCCGTGCAGCACCAGTGGAATATCGAGAGCCGCGACGAGGCGGGTGATGAGCTCCTCGTCCAGCAGCGCGGCCCGCGTCTGCATGGCGTGCACCGACCCGACCGCCACGGCCAGGGCGTCCACACCGGTGGCGGCGGCAAAAGCGGCCGCCTCGTCCGGATCGGTGCGCACGCCCGGCGCGTGTGCGCCGTTCTTGCCACCGACCTCGCCGAGTTCCGCTTCCACGAAAACCTCCCGCTCATGACACCAGCGCGTGATTTCTGCTGTCGCAGCGACATTTTCGCCGTACGCGAGCGCGGCGCCGTCGTACATGACCGAGCCGAGCCCGAGCTCGACCGCCTCCCGGATCAGTGCGGTATCCGTCGCATGATCCAGATGCACCGCGAGAGCGGCCGTACTGTCCTCGGCGATCGCCAGGCAAGCGCGGCCCAGTGGTCTGAGACCACCGTGATACTTCACCGTATTCTCTGAAATCTGCAGTATCGCAGGCCTTTCGGTGGCTTCGGCCGCAGCGGCGATGGCTTCCGCATGCTCGAGGGTGATGACATTGAAGGCGCCGAGTCCGCCCGGCCCGGCCAGCTCGATCAGTCTCGGGACAGGTGTCAAAGGCATGGCTGCTCCTGGATGTTCGGCCCGCCCACCGGTTCCACTCGAACCTGTCGAATGAGGCGATCCCGCAGTTCGTGGTCGATCTCGCCGGCCACCGGCCGGGCCACGGCCGCCGCCGAGGTGGCGACGGCATCGGCAAGCAGTGCGGGCCAGCCGATTCCGGCAGCCAACCCGGCAATGACGGCAGCGGCGGCGGCATCACCCGCACCGGTCGGATTACCGGAGATCACCTCCGGCGAGTGCGCGGACCAGGCGCAGGTCGCGGTGACGGCCACCATGCCCGCGTGGCCCCGGGTGGCGACGATCGCGGCGACTCCGGCATCCAGCAGGGGCTTCGCCACCGTCACTACTTCGGCCGAAGTGCCCGGCGCGACACCTGTCAGAGCAAGCAGCTCATCGGTATTGGGCATGAGGACCACGCCCGGCACCCGCACCGCAGCGTGCAGCGCCGCACCGTCGACATCACAGATGACGGGGATTCCGGCGGCGACCGCGAGCCGCGCCAGCTCGGCCGGGAAGTCGGGCCGCACCCCGCCGGGCAGCGAACCGGAGATCACCAGGCCCCGGGTCGCCGGCAGTAGCTCACCGATCCGGCGGCGCAGATCCGCCATGGCCCGCTCCGGATCGGCCAATTCCGCACCCGGCTCCCACAGTCCGGTGGTGGTGCCGTCGGCCTCACTGAGGACGACGGTGCGCCGCACCCGCGGCAGCGCGGTCACGAAGTCGACCGGCAGTTCACGCGCCGCCTCGACGGCGAAGGCGTGATCGGCGAATCCCATTGCCACGGAACTGTTTCCCAGCGCGTTCAGCACCCGCGAGACATTGATTCCCTTACCGCCGATCCGCTGCGTCAGCACCGGAACCCGCTGCACCGCAGCGTATTCGAAGCGATCGAGCCGATAGGTCAGGTCGTAGGCGGGATTCATGCTCACCGTGAGAATCACAGCCAGCGCCCCCGATACAGCACCCGGCGCAACGCCAATTCGTCGTCGACCACCAGAAGATCCGCATATCCCCCGGCCCTCACCTCACCGACACCGGCCAGACCGGCAATGCCCGCCGGTGTCGCGGTGGCCGCGCGCACCGCGTCGGCCAGGGACACACCGCATTCATGCACCGCCCAGACCAGGCACCGCAGCAGATGCGCGGTGCCACCGGCGATGGAACCAGTCGCGATACGCGCCACCCCATCGCTGACCCGCACATCCTGCGATCCGAGCCGGTAGGCGCCGTCCGGCATCCCGGCCGCCGCCATGGCATCGGTGATCAGCGCGACCCGGCCCGGAGCGGCAGCGAAAGCCAGTGCGCCGAAACCGGAGTCGACGTGCACCCCATCCCCGATCAGCTCCACCGAGGCATTGCCACCCGCCGCGGCCGTGAGCGCGGCGGCCACCGGCCCGGCCGATCGATGGTGCAGCGGCGGCATCCCGTTCCCGAGATGGGTCACCGATCTCGCCGGACCATTGGGCCGCAAGGCCGCCCGGAAGCACGCGAAGTCGGCATCACTGTGACCGAGCGAGACCGTCACCCCGTGATCAGCCAATAGCCCTGCGACCGAGTCGAATCCGGGTAGCTCCGGTGCCACAGTCATAATCCTCAGCTGCCCACCGGCGGCTGCGAGCAACCGCCGGACCAGCCCCGCATCCGGATCGATGAGATACCGCGGATCGTGCGCCCCACAGCGTGTTCCCGCCAGGAAGGGCCCTTCGGCATAGATCCCCCCGATCACCCCGGACTCGGCCAGTTCCCGCAGCGCCGCGACCTGCGCCACCATCGCGTCCGGTGCGGCGCTCACGATCCCCGCCAGCACGGTGGTACTCCCCCGTGACCGGTGATACTCCGCAGCCCCCGCCGCCTCCCCCTGATCCACGGTGTCGAACCGATGCCCCGCACCCCCGTGCACATGAATGTCGACCAACCCCGGTAGCACTAGCCCTTCGAACGACGGTTCCGCCGAATCCGGATGCCTCACAGCCCATTCGGCAAGCGTGTGCACCGCGGTGATCCGCTCCCCCGCCACAGAGATCACCCCGTCGGCGACATCTTGTGTGGCCGAGAGGACTCGCCCGCGAATATGCATCCCCGCATCAGAGCCCCACCTGCCGGCACCCTGCTCCGCCCGGCCTCCTCCGCTCGTGGACAGGCGCGCGGGATTCCGCCAAGCGCCGCTCATGCGCCCGACCTCCGCGCGCGGCCCGAAGCTCGGTGTGGGGTCCGCCACCGGCACGGGCTTATCGGGTCGGCGCCTCTCGCAGTGGTCATGCGAGCACACCGCATCTGGCGAAGAGGGCGGCGCCGGTGAGCCCTGCGCGCGCACCGAAGGCGCCGATGACCACTTCGGGCGCGGGGACCACACGCAGGCGTTCGGTCAGGGCCTGATGCAGCGGGTGGGCCAGGGCGTCGCCCGCGCCGGCGAGGCCGCCGCCGAGCACGATCAGTTCGGGACAGGTGGCATGGACGACGCCGAGCAGCCCGGCGGCGAGGGCGTCGACGGCATCGTAGAGAACGGCACGCGCCTCCGAATCATGGGCGAGACGGTCGAAGACGACTGCCGCGCTGAGGCATTCGGTACCGGTGCGCCGGGCGTAGGCGCGGGCGATGGCGGCGGCCGAGGCCACCGTCTCGACGCAGCCGGTATTGCCGCAGGGGCAGGGCAGGCCGTCCTTGCGCACCGCGATATGGCCGTATTCCCCGGCCTGGCCGATGCCGCCGCGTACGAATCGCCCACCCACGGACAGGGTTCCGCTGATTCCGGTGCCGATGATGACCACGCAGACCGAATCCCGGTCGCGCCCCGCGCCGAACCGCCATTCCGCCCAGCCGGCCGCCGCCACATCGTGTTCGAGCAGCACCGGCATCCCCCACCGATCACTGAACCGGGTACCCACCGCCACATTCCGCCAGCCGATATTGCTGCTGAACACCGCGATCGACCGGTCCGTGTCGACCACCCCGGGCAGCAGGACCGCCGCGCGTTCCACCCGCAACCGCTCCGCCGCGGAGAGCTTGCCCAGCAGCGCATCCCCGAGCTCCAGCATGGCCGTGAAAGCCGCCGCTCCGCGCGGGGTGGCGATATCACCGGCGGCCAGTGCGACGCCCTCGGCGTCGGTGATTTCCGCCTTGATGGTGGTGCCGCCGACATCGAGACCGAGCACGAGCGCGTCCGCTCCAAGTCCGATGACGGTTTGCAGATTCATGCCGGGCTCCGCTCAGGAATCGAGAACTACCGAGCGAGTGAGGCTACGCGGATGGTCGGCATCCAGGCCCAGATCGGCCGCACGGAGCACACAGAGCCGGTGCACGCGAACAAGATCCGCCATCGGATCGATGGCCCGGTGCTCCAGATGTGCCCCGGTCGCGGCGATATCCGCGGCGAATCCGGGCAGCAGCGGACCCAGCGCCCACACCGCACGCCCGGGCGCGGCGATACTGATCGGCCCGTGCCGGTACTCGGTGGACAGGTAGGACTCGGTCCAGGACTGGCAGGATTCGCGCAGTTTGAGCGCCGCCTCCTCGCCCAGCGCGGCGGCGAAACCCATTCCGGTGAAGGTGATCTGGTCCGCGTACCGCACCGCGCCGAGAGCGGTCGCGGGGTCCTCGGCCAATACCGCTCTGGCCTGGGCGATTACGGGCGTGAGATCCTCGCCGAGGCTCCAGCGCAGAATGGCCAGCGCGGTGGTGGCGAAGCGCGTCTGCACCACCGACCGCTCGTCCACCTCATCGATGAGGATCGAATCGCCCAGTGCGAGCACGGGTGTGCCGGGGCTCGAGCAGATGATCGTGCGCGGCGCCCCGGCCGGAAGCGCGCGCAGCGCATCGATCACCTCGGTGGTGGTGCCGGACCGGCAGATCACCACATACCTGTCGTACCGGCGGCCGATCGGCATCTGCCCGGCAGGCCAGGCATCGGTCAGCCCCTGTCCGGACCCCTCGCGCAGCGCCGCGTACGCGCGCGCCATGAAAAGGGATGTGCCGCAACCGATCGCGGCCACACTGTCGCCGGAGACCGGAAGCAGTGCGCGATGGGCCGCGGCAACGGTCCGCGCCCCGGTCCAGTTGTCGGGCTGCGAGGCGATCTCGGCGGAGAGATGAGTGGCTGAGGGTTTTTCGGCGGAGGACAGCACCAGCCCAGCCTGCGCTCAGTGATCGTACATGTCAAATTTACAGCCAAAGCAGTCACAATCGATCACGCCTGCGTTAGATTCGACAACAATCACCCGTTCGACCTCATCATCCTCGGTTTCGCCCGGGTGCGTGTATCGAAAGGTTCCACAAGTGAAAAGATCCCTCCACCAGACCATTGCGGGCGTGGCAGTGCTGACGGCAGCCGTCCTCGCCACCTCCTCCTGCGGCTTCGGCTCGAAGAGCTCCTCCGATAACGGGCCGAACAACCTCAACCTGCTGGTTCCCGCCTACAGCGACGGCCCGCACGGCACCAAGGCGCTGTGGGAGGGCATCCTGAAGGGCTTCCACGACCAGAACCCGGACATCACGGTGAATCTGCAGGTGGAGTCCTGGGACACCATCAATGATGTGGTGCGGACCGATCTGCAGTCGACCTCCAGCACGCCGGACGTGCTCAATATCGACGCCTACTCCAGCTTCGCGGGCGACAAGATGCTGTATCCGGCCTCGGATATCGTCTCCGATTCGGTGCTCGCCGATATCCAGCCCGGTTTCAAGCAGAACGCCACCATGGACGGAACCCAGTGGGCGCTACCGCTGTTCGCCTCCACCAGGACCCTGTTCTACAACACCGACCTGCTGACCCGCGCCGGCGTCACCACCCCGCCCAAGACCTGGGCCGATCTCACCGATGCGGCCAAGAAGGTCGAGGCGCTCGGCGGCGGCGTCTCCGGGTACGGCCTGCCGCTGGGCAGTGAGGAAACGCAGGGCGAGACCTCCATCTGGACCTTCGGCGCGGGCGGCAATTGGTCGGCGGACGGCAAGGTCACCGTCGACACCCCGGAGAATCTGACCGGTGTGCGCGCCATGAAGTCGCTCGCCGATGCCGGTGTGACGCAGCCGAATCCGGGTGCGACCGACCGCAAGGACGTCCTCAATGCCTTCATCCAGGGCAAGATCGGCATGATCGAGGGCCTGCCGCCGCTGATCGGCATGATCGCCGACAAGAACCCGGGATTGAAGTACGCGACCGCGCCCTCGCCGACCGAATCCGGGCAGCCGGTGACCCTCGGTGTGGCCGATCATCTGATGGCCTTCAAGAAGGACGGCAGTAAGCAGGCCGCCATCAAGAAGCTGCTCGACTACTTCTACGCGCCGGACGCCTATACGAATTTCGTGAAGTCCGAACACTTCATTCCGATCACCGTCAGCGGCCTCACCGCCCTCGCCGACGATCCGGTGACCAAGGCCTTCGCTGCCACCCTGCCGGCCGCCAAGTTCTACCCGAGCAACAATCCCAAATGGGCGGCGGCACAGGGCGCGATCAAGCAGCAGCTGGGCACCATCACCCAGGGCGCCGATCCGGCCGATGTGCTGAAGAAGATCCAGCAGGCCGCGAATTGAGCAGGCGCGGAACCAGATTCACGGCAGGGCTGGCCGCCCTGCCGTGGGTCGGCCCGGTACTGATCCTGGTGGTCGCGATCGTCGTCTTCCCCGCCGGATACATGTTCTGGACCAGCACCCGGAATCTGTCCCCCTACGGCCAGGATCGCGGCTCGGCGGGATTCGGGAACTACCGCACGCTGTTCGCGATTCCGGAGCTGGGATCGGTGCTGTGGCACACAGCGTTCTGGGTGATCGGGGTCGTATTCATCACGCTGGTGCTGTCGGCCGGACTGGCACAGTTCCTCAACAGGGACTTCCCGGGACGGACCGCGGTGCGGCTGGCGGTGCTGGTGCCGTGGGCCGCGTCGGTGATGATGACGACGACGATCTTCTACTACATGCTGGACCCGGATGTCGGCATCGCCAATCGGTTCCTGGTCGATATCGGCGTGCTGGACCGGGGTTTCGGTTTCACCAAGGAGCCCACCCAGGCCTTCCTGGTGGCGATCGGCGTCGGCGTCTTCGTCTCCATCCCCTTCACCACCTACACGATTCTGGCCGGGCTGCAGGCGATTCCGGCCGAGGTGGTGGAGGCGGGCCGGATGGACGGCGCGAATTCCTGGCAGCGCTACCGCCATCTCGTACTGCCGCAGCTGCGCCCGGCCATGGCGGTGGCCGCCATCATCAACATCATCAACGCGTTCAATTCACTGCCGATTCTGCAGGTCCTGACCGGCAGCATCGCCGGATTCGCCGCCGACACCACGACCACGCTCACCTTCAAGCTCATTCGGCAGAACCAGCAGATCGGTACCGCCGCGGCCATGAGCGTGCTGAATTTCGTGCTGATCGTGGTGATCATCGCGATCTACGTGAAGGTGATCCGCCCGACCGATCAGGTGGACTCGTGACGACTACGCTCCCCACACCCGACGCGAGCGCCGCCGCGGCGAAACATCCTGCGCCCCGGCGGAAACGACGCCGCTGGGAACTGACCGCGGTCGGTGTGCTGCTCGCCGCGCTCTTCCTGATCCCCTATGTGGTGATGGTGCTCGGCTCGCTCAAATCCCGCGCCGAGATCCTGCGCATTCCGCCCACCTATCTGCCGCACGTCTGGCATCCGGACAACTACTCCACCATGTGGAACACCCCGGAAACGCCGCTGCCGTTCAATCTGGTGAGCACGATCGTCATTTCGGTGAGTGCGACCCTGCTGGTGCTGGCGGTGGCCGTTCCGGCCGCGTATTACACTGCGCGCCGCCGCTTTCCGGGCCGCGCCGCTTTTCTCGGCGTGGTGCTGATCACCCAGATGCTGCAGCCGACCGTGCTGGTGACCGGTCTGATCCGGGAGTTCTTCGCACTCGGCATCAATGACACCTGGCTGGCCATGATCCTGGTGAACGCGGCCTTCAACCTGTCCTTCGCGGTGTGGATTCTGCACAGCTTCTTCGCCTCTGTCCCGGTGGAGATCGAGGAGGCCGCACAGCTGGACGGACTCAGCCGGTGGCAGATCCTGAGCCGGGTGAGCCTGCCGCTGGTGTGGCCGGGCATCGTCACCGCGACCATCTTCGTCATGGTGGCGTGCTGGAACGAATTCGCCGCCAGCCTGGTGATCCTGACCACGCCGGAGAACCAGCCGCTGTCGGTGGCCTTGACGAAGTTCATCGGTCAGTACGACACGGCTTGGCAATACGTGTTCGCCATCTCTACCGTCGGTATCGTGCCGGTCGTCATCCTCTTCGCATTCATCGAAAAACGTCTGGTCGCCGGTCTCACGGCCGGCAGCGTGAAATGACAGGCAGGGTGCAATGACCGCGGCGGCCGATCGATCCACCCGCTGGAACCGGCTGCTCGAGCTGCTGGCCGAATCCGGCCGGCTCTCGGTGGAGGAGGCGTCCGAACGACTGGGCGTCTCCGCCGCTACCGTCCGCCGCGATTTCACCTCGCTGGCCGACCAGCAGCTGGCCACCCGCACCCACGGCGGCATTGTGGCGACCTCGGTCGCCTACGATCTGCCCGCCCGGTACCGGCACAGCGACGATGCCAAGCAGCGCATCGCCGAACACGCGGCCGGGCTCATCGATACGCATGCGGTGGTCGGGCTCAACGGCGGCACCACCACCACCGCCGTGGCCCGCGCGCTGGCGAGCCGCCCCGACCTGGCCACCGCCACGGACGAGCGGCTCACCATCGTCACCAATGCGCTGAACATCGCCTCCGAGCTGGTCCTGCGCCCGTATCTGCGCACCATCTGCCTGGGCGGTATGGCCCGCCGCGAGTCCTACGAACTGCACGGCCCGCTCGCCGAGCGTTCCCTGGCCGAATTGCGCTTGGACACACTGGTTCTCGGCGTCAACGCGCTCTCCGTCGACGGCGGTGCGCAGTGCACCCACCTCGACGAGTCCGGCGTGAATGCCGAAATGGTCCGCCGCGCACAGCATGTCATCGCGGTGGCGACCTCGGACAAACTCCAGCGCACCGCACTGGCCCGGATCTGCCCGATCGAGCGGATCCACGTCCTGGTCACCGATTCCGACGCCGACCCGGAGACCGTCGCCGGGCTGCGCGCCGCCGGTGTGCGAGTCGATCTGGTGTGAGCCGGATGCCCGGGGCCGCCGAGCGAATCGGTGCACTCCGATTCCACCCCGATTGCTGACCGGTTGCCGCGGGAGAGCCGACAATCCGGGCACGGGGCAGGCTGGCGGCCCGGCGAGCGTGCACGGCAAGATGAGCCGGGTGCAGATCGGGATGCTTGGACCGCTGGTTATTCGGGCGGATGACGGCGGTGCGATAGAGGTGCCGGGCGCCCGGCTGCGTGCGCTGTTGATCGCACTCGGCCTCGAACCCGGGCGTGCCGTCTCGAAAGCGAAGCTGGTCGATTGGATCTGGGGTGAGCAGCCGCCCGCCGATGCGGCGAATGCGCTGCAGGCCTTGGTCTCCCGGCTGCGACGGGTGCTGCCGGACGGTTCGATCGAGGTGCAGACGGGCGGATACCGGCTGACCGTGGAACCGCACGCGGTCGATGCCGTGCGGTTCGAAGAGCTGCTCGACCAGGCCCGCGGCAGCGCGGACCCGCGCCGCGCCCAGCTGCTGCGGGAGGCCCTGGAACTGTGGCGCGGCACCGTGATGCAGGACGTCGGCCTGCAGGACAGCGAGGCCTTCGACGCCGTCGTCACCCGGCTCGAGGGGCTGCATCTCGCCGCGCTGGAGGATCGCTACGAGGTGGAGATCCGCCTCGGCCGGGGTGCGGAACTGGTCGCGGAGCTGACCGAATCGGTAGCCCGGCATCCGGTGCGGGAACGACTCGCCGCCGCGCTCATGCGCGCCCTCGGCGCCGCGGGCCGAGGCACCGAGGCCCTGCAGGTGTACCAGCGGGCGCGGGAGGCGCTCGCCGACGAGCTGGGCGTGGACCCCTCGCCGGAGATGTCCGCACTGCACGTCGCGCTACTGCGCGGCGAATTGGACGCACCGGAGCCGACTCCGGCGACCGAGGAGGTCCGCAAGACCAACCTGCGGGCCGAGCTGACCACCTTCGTCGGCAAGTCCGCCGACGTCGCCGCGGTGGCCGAACTTGTTGCGGAGCACCGGCTCACCACCTTGAGCGGGCCCGGGGGCTCCGGTAAGACCAGGCTGGCCGTGGAAACCGCGCAGACCCTGCTCGGCGAACTGCCGGACGGGGCCTGGCTGGTGGAACTCGCGCCCATCGGCGCGAGCGGTGATGTGGCCCAGGCGACGCTGGCCGCGCTCGGACTCCGCGAGGCGCTGCTCGGCGGCGCACCGGATGCGGAACCGATGGACCGGCTCATCGCCGCGTTCCGCGGGCGCGAAGCGCTGTTGATTCTGGACAACTGTGAGCATGTGATCGAGGCGGCGGCGAAATTCGCCCACCGGTTGCTCGGCGAGTGCCGGCAACTGCGGATTCTCGCGACGAGCCGGGAGCCGCTCGGCATTACGGGTGAGGCGCTGTGGCAGGTCGAGCCGCTGGCGCTACCGGCCGCGGACGCGGCTCCCGCCGATATCGAGTCCTCCCCCGCTGTTCAGCTCCTGCAGGACCGCGCCGGCGCGGTGAGCCAGTCGCTGGCGGCGGACGCCCACGCACTCTCGAATATGGCGCGCATCTGCCGCGCGCTCGACGGGATACCGCTGGCCATCGAACTCGCCGCGGCCAGATTGCGCACCATGTCCCTCGATCAGCTCGCCAACCGCCTCGACGATCGATTCCGTCTGCTCACCGGCGGCAGTCGTACCGCGATACCGCAGCACCGGACGCTGCGCGCGGTGGTCGACTGGAGCTGGGAGTTGCTCACCGACGCCGAACGCACTGTGCTGCGCCGACTTTCGGTGTTCGCCGGCGGCGCGAGCCTGGACGCCGCCGAGCAGGTCTGCGCCGGGGATGCCCTGTGGAGCGACCTGCAGAGAGACGCAAGCGGTGCCATTTCGAGCGACCTGCAAGCAGTCGCAAGCGGTGCGGTCGAGCAGTGGGAGGTGCTCGAGCTGCTGACCGCGCTGACCGAGAAATCGCTGCTGCGCACCGTGGCGAGCAGCGCAGGGCCCGCGGCGGGCGATAGCGCACCGCGCTACCGGATGCTCGAGACGATCAAGGAGTACGCCCGGGAACGGCTCACGGAGGCAGGGGAATCGGAGTCCGCGCGCCGGGCGCATCTCGCGTACTTCACCGAGCTCGCCGCCACCGCCGATCCGCATCTGCGCCGCGCCGAGCAGCTGGAGTGGCTCGCCACCCTCGCGGCCGAGCACGACAATATCGCCGCCGCCCTGCGCGCCGCGCTCGCGGCCGGCGATGCGACCGGGGCCATGCGGCTCGCGGCGGCCGCCGGCTGGTACTGGTGGCTCGGCGGGCACAAGGCCGAGGGCATGGAGCTCATCATCGCGGCCGCCGAGGCGCCCGGTGAGGTGGACGACGACACCCGGGCCATGGTGTACACGCTGGTCGTGCATTTCGTGTCCGCCGGGCGGAATGACGAGTTCCAAGTGGAGGATTGGATACACCGGGCGCACCACTACAGCCGGGACTCCCAGATCCGCAACCCGCTGCTCGGATTCGTCGGCGCGCTGGAGCGCATGCTGCAGGGGCCGGATGCGTTTCTGACCGCGTTCGAACCGCTGCTCACCGATGAGGACCCGTGGGTACGCGCACTGGCCCGGTTGCAGATGGGCAAGATGCGGATCGTGCTCGGCCGGGATATGCAGGATGTGGATGCGTATCTGGAGCAGGCGCTCACGGAATTCCGGGCGATCGGCGAGCGCTGGGGTATGTCGTTCGCGCTGACCGAGGTGGCGAATCGCATCGCCATGCGCGGCGAATTCCGCAGTGCGATCGAACATTTCGACCAGGCGATCGCGGTGGTCACCGAGGCCGGCGCGCTCGAGGACGTGGTGCAGCTGCGGGCGCGGCAGGCGCAGCTGTACTGGCTGCTCGATGATGCCGAGGCGAGCGCGGCCGCCATGGCCGAGGCGCAGCGGTGCGCGCAGCGCTGCGCCTGGCCGAACGCACTGGCCGAGCTGGCCCTGGCGCAGGCGGAGCTGGCTCGCTGGAGCGGCGACACCGATCAGGTCTACCGCCAAATCGACGTCGCGACAGTCACATTGGATACCGAGTCGACCAATATCCGGGCGGTGACCCATGATCTGCTCGGCTATGTCGTCGACAGCCTCGAGGATGCCCGCGAGCACCGCGTCACGGCATTCCGGGCGGCATCCGAGACGGGGTACGCACCCCTGATCGCGCAGGTGCTCATCGGAATCGCGGACCAGGCGCTGCGCGGGGAACAGTACGAGCAGGCCGCGCGACTGCTCGCGGCGAGTGCGACGGTGCGCGGTCTGCCGGATCGGTCGCATCCGGATGCGGCCCGCATCGAACAGGCCACGCGCGAAAGCCTCGGCGAACCGAAGTTCGCCGAGGCGATGCGGGAGGGTGCGCAGACCAGCTGGCATGAGCTGATCGAAACTACGCTCGCTTGCTGAATGTGGCACGGGACCACAGGTATCCGACCAGGGCGATACCGGCGCACCAGGCCAGCGCGGCGGCCGTGTAGCCGCCCGACGGGTTGCCGGTGAGCAGGCCGCGCAGCGATTCGATGATCGGAGTGAAGGGCTGGTACTCCGCGAATTGCCGGATGCCCTGGCCCATCTGGTGCGCCGGCACGACCGCACTGCTCACGAAGGGCAGCATGATCAGCGGCACGGTGGTCATGCCCGCGGATTCCGGAGTCTTCGCGGCCATGCCCAGTGCGACGGTGAGCCAGGCGGTGGCGAAGGCCGTCGCCGCGATGACTCCGATCGCGCCGAGCCATTCCAGCGGGCTTGCCGCAGAACGGAATCCCAGTGCGAAGCCGACGCCGATGACGGCCGCGGTGGAGATCGCGATGGTCAGCATGGTGGCCACCACGTGGCCGGTCAGCACCGCGCCGCGAGAGACGTCCATGACCTTGAACCGGTTGATGATGCCCTTGGTCATATCGGAGTTCACCGATACCGCGGTCGAGGACAGTCCGTAGCTGATGGCCAGCAGGATCATGCCCGGCAGGGCGTAGTTGATGTACTTCTCGCCGACATTGAAGGCATTGCCGAAGACGTAGACGAAGATCAGCAACATCATGATCGGCATCAGGGCCGCGTTGAAGATCGTGACGGGCGTGCGTGCGGTGTGTTTGAAGTTGCGCCGCAACATGATCGACGCGTCTGCCAGTGGTGCGGAAAGGGTGCTCATGATGCGTCGGCCTCCGTGGTCGCGTGTCCGGTCAGGGCAAAGAAAACGTCGTCGAGATCGGGGGTGTGGATCGAGACGTCCGCGGTCTCGATCGAGTGGTCGGCGAGCCGATTCAGCAGCTCGCGCAGCGATTTGGTGCTCCCGTCGCCGGGAATCCGCAGGGCCAGCGCCTCGTCGTCGCGGGTGGAACCGGGCAGAATCCGTTCCGCCGCATCCATTTCCGCGACAGCGGTGAAGGTGACCTGGATGTGGCTGCCCGGTATCTGGCGCTTGAGCTCGGCGGGCGTGCCCTCGGCGACAATGCGCCCCTGATCGAGCACAGCGACCCGGTCGGCCAGCTGATCGGCTTCCTCGAGGTACTGGGTGGTGAGGAAGACGGTCACACCGTCGGCCGTCAGATCCCGCACGATGTCCCACATGGTGCGCCGGCTGCGCGGATCCAGTCCGGTGGTCGGCTCGTCCAGGAAGATGATCTCCGGCCTGGTGACCAGCGTCATCGCCAGATCCAGCTTCCGGCGCATACCGCCGGAGTACGTCGACGCGTGCTTGCGCGCCGATTCCACCAGATCGAATCGCTCCAGCAGGCCGGCGACCACCCGCTTGCTCTCGCTGCCCCGCAGGCGATGCAGATCCGCCATCAATCGCAGGTTCTCCTCGCCGGTCAGCAGATCGTCCACCGCCGCGAACTGCCCGGTGACGCCGATCGCCTTGCGAACCGCCTTGGGTTCGGTGGCGATATCGTGCCCGGCCACACTCGCCGTGCCGCCGTCGGCGGTCAGCAGTGTGGTCAGCACATTGACCGCCGTCGTCTTCCCCGCACCGTTCGGGCCGAGCAGCGAGAAGATCGTGCCTGCGCCGATATTGAGGTCAATGCCATCGAGAACTGTTTTGTCCCCGTACGTCTTTCGCAACCCGGAGGCCGCGATCGCTGAACTTGTCATGGGAATACCTTCGCCAGCCCGCCTGATACGGGCCTGACGCAGACCTGACATGGCTCCTGACATGAGGAGACCCAGGGATCAACCCAATGTTTGTGATTGTTAATGATCGGTTTCCGTATAGACAGAGCATAAACGCTCAATTACTCTCGGTGAATCGATTCCGGCTGCAGAGGACACCTCATGCATGAACTTCCCGCACCCGACCTCCTCGGCACGATCCTCGGCTACCTGCTCATGTCGCCGGTGTCGCTGTTGCAGAATTTGGGCCAGCTCATCGCGAATCTGCACTGAGGGGACGCGATCATGAGCAATCGACTTCTCCGCGCACTCGCCGCGACCGCGCTGTTCGCGGCGGGCGCCACCCTGTCCCTCACGCCCGCCGCCGCTGTGCCCATCCCGGGCGGGCAGATCACCACGCTCTTCATCCCGGGCGCGGACGGGGTGCCGATGAATGCCGTGATCACGGCGCCGCCGGACCTCGCCGCGCACCGGAACGCGCTGGTATTGCAGCCGTCGGGATGGGGAGTGCCCGCGATGGGCAGCCTCGGATCGGCCTACAAGCTTTCCGCCGCGGACGGTTTCGTCTCCATCGAATACACCGCGCGCGGCATGTACCTCTCCGGTGGCGATGTGGACGTGTTCGGCGAGAAGGATGCCGAGGACGCGTCGGCGATCATCGACTGGGCCATCGCCAATCTCAATGTGGACCCGGAGCGCATCGCGGTCGCGGGCGGCTCGTACGGTGCGGGGCTGAGCGTGCTTGCGGCAGCGCATGATTCACGCATCAAGGCCATTGTCGCCGACTCCCCGCCCGGTGATCTGGCCGATGCGCTCGCACCGAACGGCACCCCGAAGACCGGCGGCCCGGTCGCCCTCGCGCTGGCCGGGGTCGCGACCAACCGGTTCGGTCCGGAGCTCGTGCGGCGCGGCCTCGACGCGATCGTGCGCGGCAACGGCGTCGCCTTCGATTCGCTGGCTTCGCGGCATGTGCTGGCCGACGCCATACCGAAGCTCAATGCCAATGGCACGGCAGTCTTCCTGGCCCACGACTGGCAGGACAGCCTGCTGCCCGTCGGACCCGTGTACTCCCTGTTCGATCAGCTCACCGGGCCGAAGATGCTGTATCTGGCGCCCGGCGATCATTCGACCGCCGGCGGCGCGGGCCAGATCGTCGGGCTGCCGAATTCGTACTGGGACGCCGGAATTCGGTGGCTGGACCACTACGTCAACGGAACGGACAATGGCATCGACCAGGAGCCGACGGTGAATATCCAGGCCGCCGATACCGTCAGCCTGCTGCCCGATCCCCAGGCGCTGGTGCACTTCGACTCGGTCGCCGATGCGCGGGCCCCGCTCCGCGACTTCCCGCTCTCGGCCCCCGCGGCCGGAGTGCTGGGCGGGGATCCCAACGAATCCTGGAGTCAGCCACTGACTTCCGGACCGACAACCGCCATCGCGGCGGTCCCCTACGTCACCGGTTCCCTGGCACAGCTGGGACTGGCTCCGGCCATCCCGATCAGCAGTGTCGACCGCGATGACGCGGGCGTCTGGCGCACCGAGCCGTTCGCGAACGGCGGCGTCGTCTCCGGCAGCGTGCACCTCGATCTCACTGTCGCGCCGTCGACTTCGGATCTGACCATGATCGGGATCCTCTACGACGAGGGCCCCGACGGCAGTGGCAAGACGATCAGCTACTGGCCGATCACCCGGCACGGTCTCGCCGCGGGCGCTCCGAACACGGTGCAGTGGGATCTCGCACCGACCTATTGGAATCTCGCACCGGGCCACCGCCTGACGCTCACCGTCACCACCCAGGACCCGATCCCGTTCGAGAGTTCGACCCCGATGGGCAGTCGGGTCGTCTTCTCCGCGCCGTCCGTGGCGGAACTGCCGGTGCGCGCCTCGTGAGCCGGCTGCCGTTGACGATCGCGGCCGTACTGGGGGCGGCCGCGTTCTTCACCGGAAGTCTCACTCTGCCCGCACCGGCGGGACGGGCCGATATCGCGCCCGTCCTGCCGGTGACGGTGCCGAGCGTGCGCGAATTCACGCCGGGCTCAGGACATTTCGATCTCGCGGGCGGCGCGCACATCGTGGCCTCCGGCGCGGCCGCGCCGATCGCCACCCGATTGGCCGGTGATCTGACTCGCGCCGGTCACGTCGCGACCGCAGGCGGCGGCGCGGCGGGTCCGGGTGCGGTGGCACTGCGCATCGACGATTCCGGCCCGCCGCAGCCGGAGTCGTACCGCATCGATATCGGCGACACCGTCACCGTTACCGCCCGCACCACCGAGGGCGCGATTCACGCCACACAGACACTGCTGCAATGGTTCTCGCAGAGCACGGCCCTGCCGTTCGGAACCGTGACGGACTGGCCCGACTACGGCGAGCGCGGCCTGCTGCTCGATCTCGGACGCAAATTCCTCACCGTCGACTGGATCAAGCAGCGCATCCGCGAGATGGCCTACTACCGGATGAATCTCATCCAGCTGCATCTTTCGGATAGTTACGGGTTCCGGCTGGCGAGCATCTCGCATCCGGAGATCACCTCGCCGCAGCATTACAGCCGAGCTGAAATGTCCGAGATAATCTCCTATGCCGCCGATTACGGCATCGAGGTGATGCCCGAGATCGGATTTCCGGGCCATATGAACGGCATTCTGGAATCGCATCCGGACCTGATCCTGCACCCGGCCACCACGAGTCCGGTCGATGCCGCCACCGACAGTCTGCTCGCGGGCACCGCGCAGGGCCGCATCGATCTGTCGAATCCGGCCGCCCGGCCGCTCATCGAAGATCTGCTGCGGGAATTCGTGCCCTTGTTCCCCGGCCGCTATTTCCACGTCGGCGGCGATGAGTACGTCAGCGATTACAGCCGCTTTCCGCAGCTCACCGACTACGCCCACACCACGCTCGGCCCGCAGTTCACCGGTCAGGATCTGGTCTCGGACACCGTGAACCGGGCGGCGGGCATCGTCCGGTCCTACGGTAAGACTCCCCGCATGTGGAATGACGGCATTCCGGCCGGTGGACGCATACCGGTCGACCGATCGATCATCGTCGACTATTGGACGGGGGGAAACGGATTGATCCCCTGGATCGGCACTCAGAACGGCCCCGAATCCCTTGCCGACCAAGGCTTCACGCTCAGCAATGCGAGTTTCACCCCCACCTACTGGGCCACCGGCGGTACCGCCGCCGCACTGAACTCACCGCCGGAACTGCTCTACGCCTGGGACCCCGGACTGTTTGTCAACGGCACCCGATTGCGGGCCGATCAGCACGATCGATTGCTGGGTTCGAAGTTGTTCGTCTGGGCCGACGATCCGAATGCCATGACCGAACAGCAGATGGTCGATCCGGTCCGGGCGAGATTGCCCATCATGGCGCAGCAGCTGTGGTCCGGCACCAAGGGCAACCCTTATCCGGTATTCGCCGATCAGGTTCGCGCCGTGGGTAACCCTGCCGGCTGAATGCCGAGAACTGGCGCAACACAAAACAATTCATGATAGGAGAGGGCAATGGTTCGAATCTCGGGCACAGCCCTGGCGGCAGCGGTCGCGACAGCCGTCCTCACCGGTATGGCCGCCACACCCGCGGCCGCCGGGCCCGCCGATCCGGCCGGAACCTGCCGCCCCACCGCCGACCATCCGTACCCGGTGGTGCTGCTGCACGGCACCATGGACGATGCGAGCGCCTGGAATGTGCTGGCGCCCAACCTGACCGCGGCCGGATACTGCGTCTTCGCACCCAGCTACGGGCAGGACGGCTCACCCCTGCCCTACGGCGGCATCGCACCCATCGCCCGCGCCGCCGCCGAGGTCGCGACCTATATCGACGGGGTGCTGACCCGGACCGGTGCGGCCCGTGTCGATATCGTCGGGCACTCCCAGGGCGGCACCATCGCCGAGTACTACGCCAAGAATCTCGGGCAGGCGCGGCACGTGCACACCGAACTCCTGCTGGCCCCCGGTACCCACGGCACCACCCTGTCGGGCCTGGTCGGTCTCGTGGATCAGGCGCCCGCGGTGCGCAGCGCCGTGGACAACGAGGTACTGCCCGCGTTCTGCGCGGCCTGCGCCGATCTGGAGGTGGGCTCGACCTTCATGAACGCCCTCGATGACGGCCCGATCGCCCAGCCGGGCGTGCGCTACGCGGTCCTGGCCACCCGCGACGACACCACGGTCACCCCGGCGGGCCCGGCCTCGTTCATCGACGAGCCCGGCGTGACAAACCAATTCGTGCAGGATCTGCGACCCGGCAGCGTCGCACATCAGCACCTGCCCCTCGATGCCACCGTCGGCCGGTGGGTCCTGGACCAACTCGGATCCGGCCGGTAATCACCGCTCCGGCACGGGGTTGCACCGCAGGTCCGGCGAATGTTGTTGCCAATCGGAGATATTCGCGTAGCACTATGGCGGCCGTGCCTCTGCTCCCCCCGAAACATCTGCTGCTGCAGGCCTGCCGCGGCCTGCCCCCCGAAGATCATCCGGTGCTGCGCTGCGCCGGGCTGCTGGCGGATCTGCACGAGCGACGACTGACCGCGGTGGCAACCGGGCGCATAGATCAGGAACGGGCGCACATGGTGCTCGATATCGACCGCTGGGTGGCAGCCGAACTCCCCAAGGCCGCCCGTGATGCCCAGCTGCATACCGAAACCGTCGGCACGGTGGTGGATCGCCTGGCGCAGTTCTCGGCCCTGGCCTATGTGACGCTGGCCAGCTCGCCGGACGATGCGATCAATGATGCGGCGCTGCGGCTCACCGAGCTCTCCATCGCCTACGAGCATCTGGCGACCGAATTGGCCGCGGGCCGCCGGCGCCTGCCCAACCTGACGGGCAATCGCGAATACGAGTACTGATCGCGGCGGAATGCCGCAGACGTACGTCGGCGGCGCCCGGCGAGGGGTCGGGACGCCGCCGACAGCACAGGTGGATCATGCGCAACCCACCGTTGAAAGCCCCGGCCCGGCACACGGAGAGCAGAACCCACATGGGAGATGCGGAGGCAGTGTCCACTCCCCGTCACCTGACAACAACCAGGCCCGAGCTATCAACACAACGAATCCTGCACCCCCAACCTCGGAGGACCCTGTCGATCCACCTGTGAATCCGCTGGGAGATGTCCGACGCGCCCTAGACCTCGGAAGATTCGCCGGGCAGTGCTGTGAGGCTTGAGGATTCGGGGAGCAGGGCGCGCAGGGTGGTGATGGTGTCGGCCTGGTGCGGTTCCTTGTCCGGGCGGTAGCGGACCACGCGGGCGAAGCGCAGGGCGATGCCGCCGGGATAGCGGGGGCTGACCTGGACGCCATCGATGGCGATCTCGACGACCAGTTCCGGGCGCAGGTAGACGGTATTGCCGTCCTGGCGGCGCTCGTGCCGGGGGAATTCGGCGGTCTGCCAGTGCAGTAGCGCATCGGTGAGGCCCTTGAAGGTCTTGCCGACCATGATGGGCTCACCGCCGTCCGGATCCAGGGCTCCCAGATGCAGATTCGACAGGTACCCGGTGCGGCGGCCGTAGCCCCATTCCGCGCCGAGGACGATGAGGTCCAGGGTGTGCGTGGGTTTGATCTTCTGCCAGGCGCGGCCGCGCCGACCGGCCGCATAGGGCGCGTCCAGGGATTTGATCATGATGCCCTCGTGGCCGGCCGCCAGGGCGCCGTCGAAGTATTCGGCGGCGGCCTCGGCATCGGGGGCGATGAGAGCCGGAATGCTCAGTCCGCAAGCCACTTTCGTGAGCGCGAGGCGGCGCTCCCGCAGCGGGGCGTCGAGCAGGTCCACACCGTCCAGATGCAGGCAGTCGAAGAAGTACGGGTGCAGCAGCAGCTCCTGCGCGGTGGCGGCCCCGAATCGGCTCATGGTCTCCTGGAAGGGCCGGGGCCGGCCGGAGTCGTTGAGCGCCAGGGTCTCCCCGTCCAGCACCACACTGGTGCAGTCGAGTTCCTTTACCAGGCTGACCAATTCGGGAACGCTGCCGGTGATATCGCGCAGCGTGCGGGTGAACACCCACACTCGGTCACCGTCCCGGTGCACCTGGATGCGCGCACCGTCCATCTTGTGTTCGACGCTCACCGCACCGTCGAATTCGCTCAGCGCCTCATCGAGCGCGGCCCCGGGCGAGGCGAGCATGGGCTGAATCGGCCGCCCGACCTCCAGCCGGAAGGCGGCCAGCGCCTCCGCGCCACCGGTCCGAGCCGCCAGCGCCGTCACAGGCAGGCGCCCGGACAGCATGTGCGCCCGCCGCACCAGCTCGATCGGCACCTCGAAGGCCGTGGCGACCGCCTCCGCCACGACCGCGGTGAGCGCGCCCTGCCGCATCTCCCCGGTCAGCAGGCGGATCAGGAATTCCTGCTCGACTGCGGTGGCGACGGTGAACATCTGCGCCAGCAACTGCTTGCGCCGGGCGGTCGACCCGCTGCCCGCGACCTCCGACAATTCGGTGAAGACCTGATCCACCTGCTGCACGGTCAGCGTCTGCAGCTCGGCAGGGTCGGTTTCCATCGAGGTCAGCGTCCGCCACCCGGTACCTATTCGCCCCTGCGGCAATTCCCCCGAGACCCAGGCCACGACCTGGGCCAATTCCAGCGGATCGGCCGCGCCCAGCAATTGCGCCAGCGTATTTATCTTGGTCTTGCGCGAGGACGTCGCGCGCACGGCCTGTGACGCCTGAACCACCTGCGACAAGAGCACCAAACGACGGTAGCGCCGGGGTATGACAGATCTGGGACCTTCGCGCCGCGCCCGCTGTGACGCAGCACTCAGCAGAGTTGCTAATTCCGGGTTGGCAGGCCTGCGAAACCGCCCATAAACTGGGCACATGGCCAAGACTTTCGTCGGCGCGCGCCTGCGGCAATTGCGCACCGAACGCGGGCTGAGCCAGGTCTCCCTCGCCAAGAAGCTGGAGATTTCGGCCAGCTACCTCAACCAGATCGAACACGACGTTCGCCCGCTCACCGTACCGGTCCTGCTGCGTATCAGCGAGGTCTTCGGGGTGGACGCCGGATTCTTCTCCTCCCAGGACGACACCCGCCTCATTGCCGAACTGCAAGAGGTGGTGATGGACCAGGAGCTCAGCATCGAGGCCGATGCCCAGGAAATCGCCGAAATGGTCTCCGCGCACCCGGCTTTGGCGCGTGCCATGGTGAATATGCACCGCCGCTATCGCAATACGACCGCGCAGCTGGCGGCCGCCACCGAGGACCGCTTCGCCGACGGCAGCGGGTCCGGCGCCATCTCCAAACCGCACGAGGAAGTGCGCGACTACTTCTATCAGCGGCAGAACTACATTCACGAATTGGATACCGCGGCCGAGGAACTCGCGAACCGCATGCGTTTCCACGGCGGCGATCTGAAACGGGAGATCGCGCGCCGCCTCACCACCGCGCACGGAGTGCAGATCGTGGAACGCATCGACCTGCACGACGGCGTACTGCACAGATACGACCCCGAACAGCGCCGCCTGGAAATCGCGCCGCATCTCTCCGGCGGGCAGCGGGTATTCAAACTTGCCGCGGAACTCGCCTATCTGGAGTGCGGGGATCTCATCGAAAAGCTGGTCGAGGAGGGCAACTTCTCCAGTCCCGAATCACGGGTACTGGCGAAACTCGGCCTGGCGAACTATTTCGCGGCGGCCACGGTGCTGCCGTACACGCATTTCCACGAGATGGCCGAAGACTTCCGCTACGACATCGAACGCCTGTCGGCCTTCTTCACCCAGAGCTACGAGACCATCTGCCACCGCCTCTCCACCCTGCAGCGCCCCCGGCTGCGCGGCGTCCCGTTCTCCTTCGTCCGGGTGGACCGCGCCGGCAATATGTCGAAACGCCAGTCCGCCACCGGATTCCACTTCTCCTCCAGCGGCGGCACCTGCCCGCTGTGGAACGTCTACGAGACCTTCGCCTACCCCGCGAAGATCATGACCCAGATCGCCCAGATGCCCGACGGCCGAAAGTATCTGTGGGTGGCCAGAACCGTGGAACGCCGCGCCACCCGCTACGGCGAACCGAGCAAGGTATTCGCCATCGGCCTCGGCTGCGAACTCCGCCACGCCGGTCGCGTTGTCTATGCCGACGGCCTGGATCTCAACGAGCCCAAAGCAACTCCCATCGGCGCCGGCTGCCGAGTCTGCGAACGCTCCAACTGCCCCCAGCGCGCCTTCCCCCCACTCGGCAAATCCCTCGATATCAGCGAACACCGAAGTTCCATCTCCCCCTACGTGATCCAGTAACCGCAGCATCCGGAAAGTTACTTCCGGGTAGGACATCTCACAGTCCGATTCGGTCGGATGCCAGCACCCATTGACACCAAATCGGGCCTCGTCACCCCTTCTCACCTGCTGTTATAGCCGCCGCACGCGAACCGGAAGTTATTGCGGTGAGCGGAAATTCACTTCACGGAAACATCAGCAATCGGACCGTCACCGAGAGTCATTCCGGCGCAACACTTCCCGTTTACCGTTCGCACCACGAATACAGCCGTTGTATACGCGGCGGTATTCGCAAGCGGCGCACGTGGCGTCGCTGTGCTGGTAACCGGCTGATGCCGAACCCCGTGAAGTGAGAAGGGTCCGCCCCATGCAAGATTCCCACCGCCGACAGCGAACTGCGCGCCTGGTCAGAGCAATCACCATCCCGACCGCCCTGGTGCTGTCCGTAGCGCTCGTCTCGGGCTGCGGTTCGCGCGACGACAACACCGCGTCGGGCTCCAACGCCAAGTCCTGTGTCGATACCTCGAAGGACACCATCAAGATCGGTTCGCTGCACTCGCTGACCGGCACCATGGCCATCAGCGAGGTCACCGTCGCGAATGCGACCAAGTTGGCGGTGGACCAGATCAACGCGTCCGGCGGCGTCATGGGCAAGAAGCTCGAGGTGGTGCTCGAGGACGGTGCGTCCGACCCGAAGACCTTCGCGGAGAAGGCCGAGAAGCTGATCAGCTCCGACTGTGTCGCAGCGGTTTTCGGTGGCTGGACCTCCTCCAGCCGCAAGGCCATGAAGCCCAAGTTCGAATCGCTGAACTCGCTGCTCTACTACCCCGTCCAGTACGAGGGCCTGGAGGACAGCAAGAACATCTTCTACACCGGCGCGACCACCAACCAGCAGATCGTGCCGGCGCTGGACTACCTGAAGCAGAAGGGCATCACCTCCCTCTACCTGGTCGGCTCGGACTACGTGTTCCCGCAGACCGCCAACCGGGAGATCAAGGCGTACGCCAAGGCCAACGGCATCGAGATCAAGGGCGAGGACTACGCGCCGCTCGGCTCGACCGACTTCTCCACCATCGTCAACAAGGTTCGCAACTCGCATGCCGGTGCGGTGTTCAACACCCTGAACGGCGACTCCAATGTGGCGTTCTTCCGCGAGTACTCCAACGCGGGCCTGAAAGCCGCTGAGATGCCGGTGGTTTCGGTCTCCATCGCCGAGGAGGAGGTCGCGGGCATCGGTGCGCAGAACATCACCGGCCAGCTGACTGCCTGGAACTACTACCAGACCGTCGACACCCCGGCCAACAAGGCGTTCGTCACCGCGTACAAGGCCGCCTACGGCGCCAACAAGCCCACCTCCGACCCGATGGAAGCCGCCTACACCTCGGTCTACCTGTGGAAGAACACCGTCGAGAAGGCGAAGTCGTTCGCAGTGGCCGACATTCAGGCCGCGGCCAATGGCGTCACCTTCGACGCACCGGAGGGCACCGTCACCATCGACGGCGACAACCACCACATCACCAAGACCGCCCGCATCGGTGAAATCCACCCCGACGGCCTCATTTACACCGTCTGGGATTCCGGCAAGCCGATCCAGCCGGACCCGTACCTGACCACCTACGACTGGGCCAAGGGCCTGAAATAGCCATCGGTGTAGCCGCCGATTGAGGGGCGGCCGGTGCGGAATCACTCCGCACCGGCCGTACACGGCAGCTACCCACGTCACAACGACGAAGTCCACCCGCACCGCCGAAGTCCACCCGCACCGCCGAGCCGCCATCCCCGACCGCCGCGACAGCCGCACGTACGCACCGCAATCCGCCCCTCCCGAACTGCCGGACGGAGGAGCGCAGCGCACAGCGAGCCGCCCGTCCGCGACCATCGCGGCACCGGAGCGCCGCATACGCGACCCGCTCCCGCCCGCACGACGCGCCGCCACCGCCCCCGCAGCGCGAGAGAATCACAGAGGTAATCACATGGAAGTCGCTGTCGGACAGCTCTTCACGGGCTTGAGCCTCGGCTCTATCCTGCTGCTCGCCGCGCTGGGCCTGTCGCTGACCTTCGGTCAGATGGGCGTGATCAATATGGCGCACGGCGAATTCATCATGGCCGGTTGTTACACCACATTTGTTGTGCAGCAGGTCATTCACTCGACCGGCGTCGCACTCATCGTGTCGCTGTTCGTCGGCTTCCTGGTCGGCGGGCTACTGGGCGCGGCCCTGGAAATGGGTCTCATCCGCTGGATGTACGACCGACCACTGGACACCCTGCTGGTCACCTTCGGCGTGGGCCTGGTGCTACAGCAGGCCGCCCGCAATATCTTCGGCGCTCCCGCCAAGAATGTGGTGGCCCCCGACTGGCTGACCGGCGGCATCACCATTGCCGGCACCGTGGTTCCCAAGACCCGCATCTTCATCATGGTGCTGGCCCTGGTCGCGGTCATCGCGCTGGCCACCGCGCTCAAGACCACTCCGCTGGGCCGGCGCATCCGGGCCGTGGTGCAGAACCGCAGCCTCGCCGAAACCTCCGGCGTCTCTTCCCGTTTCACCGATATCAGCACCTTCTTCATCGGCTCCGGCCTGGCCGCGGTCGCCGGGGTGGCGCTCACCCTGATCGGTTCCACCAGCCCCACCATCGGACAGTCGTATCTCGTCGACGCCTTCCTGGTGGTGGTCATCGGCGGCCTGGGACAGATCAAGGGCACCGTCATCGCGGCCTTCGGCATGGGCCTGCTGAATTCGTTCGTCGAGTACTCCACCACCGCGTCGGTCGCCAAGGTGATCGTCTTCATCGTGATCGTGATCTTCCTGCAGGCCCGCCCGCAGGGCCTGTTCACCGTTCGCACGAGGAGTCTGGCATGACTCTCATCCAGCGCACTTTCAAAGACGCGTCGTCGTACAAGGTCGTGGGCGGTTTCGTCCTGGCGGCCGTCGTCCTGTTCGGCATCGCACCCGCGATGCTCAGCGATTTCCGGCTGAGCCTGCTGGCGAAATTCCTCTGCTTCGCCATTGTCGCGGTCGGCATCGGCCTGTCCTGGGGTCGCGGCGGCATGCTCACCCTGGGCCAGGGCGTGTTCTTCGGCATCGGCGCGTACATCATGGCCATGCATATGCAGATGGCCGACGCCAGCAAGGCGCACGAGGATGTGCCGGAGTTCATGTCCATCGCGGGCATCTCCGAATTGCCCTCGTACTGGCGGCCTTTCGCCTCCGCACCGGTCGCGATCCTGGGCATTCTGGTGGTGCCCGCACTGGTCGCGGCGGTGCTCGGCTTCGGAGTGTTCAAGCGCCGCGTCAAGGGCGCGTACTTCGCCATTCTGAGCCAGGCGCTCGCGGCGGCGCTGGCCATTCTGCTCACGGGTCAGCAGACCATCGGTGGCTTCACCGGTCTGAGCGACTTCAAGACCTTCTTCGGCTTCCGCCTGGACGATCCGGTGAACCGGCGCATGCTGTTCTTCATCGCGGCGGGCGCCCTGCTCGTGGTGGTCGCCATCGCGCGCCAGCTGATGAACAGCCGCTACGGCGAACTCCTTGTCGCCGTGCGTGATCAGGAGGAGCGCGTGCGCTTCCTCGGCTACGACCCGGCCAATATCAAGATCGTCGCGTATGTGGTGGCCGCCTTCTTCGCGGGCATCGCGGGCGCGCTGTTCACCCCGATCGTCGGCATCATCTCCCCCGCCGATATCGGCGTGGTGCCCTCGATCGCCTTCCTGGTCGGCGTCGCCATCGGCGGCCGCACCACCCTGCTCGGCCCGGTGCTGGGCGCGATCGGCGTGGCCTGGGCGCAGACCACGCTCTCGGAGAATTTCCCGTCGGCCTGGACCTACTTCCAGGGCGCGCTGTTCATCGTGGTGATCGGCTTCCTGCCCGCCGGTCTGGCCGGATTGCTGCCGCTGGCAAAGCAATTGGCGGAGCGGATGCGCCCGGCGCCGGGCTCCGGCCCGGCGGTCACCGCCTCGGCCGTCTCCGTCGAAGCACCGGCCGATGAGACCGCCGAACCCGCCACCGAGCCGGAAGCCCCCGCGGACGAAGAGAAGGTGAAGGCATGACGACCGCTGCCGCGCAGGAACCCAAATTCGGCGGCAATGCCGGAATGGACAGCGAATACCTCGAAATCCGCGGCCTCTCGGTGAGTTTCGACGGCTTCAAAGCCGTCACCGATGTCGATCTCACTGTGCTGCAGGGTGATCTGCGCTTTCTCATCGGACCGAACGGCGCGGGCAAGACCACGCTGATCGACGCCATCACCGGTCTGGCCGCCGCCACCGGTTCGGCGCGCAAGTCCGGCAGTGAGCTGATCGGCAAGAAGGTGCATCAGATCGCCCGGCTGGGCGTCGGCCGCACCTTCCAGACCGCCAGCGTTTTCGAACAGCTGACCGTGCTGCAGAATCTCGATATCGCCGCCGGCGCCGGACGTTCCGCGCTGACGCTGCTGCGCAAGCGCAAATCGGTGCTGCCCGCCATCGAGGAGGCGCTGGAGACCACCGGCCTGACGGCCCTGCGCGACAAGCCCGCCGGGGTGCTCGCGCACGGCCAGAAGCAGTGGCTGGAGATCGGCATGCTGCTGGTGCAGAACGCCTCGGTACTGCTGCTCGACGAACCGGTCGCCGGTATGAGCGCCGAGGAGCGCGAGGAGACCGGAAACCTGTTGCGCCGCATCGGCGGTGAACGCATCGTCGTGGTCGTCGAACACGATATGGACTTCATGCGCGCCTTCGCCACCTCGGTCACCGTGCTCGCGGGCGGCCGGGTGCTCAGCGAGGGCACCGTCGAACAGGTCCAGGCCGATCCCAAGGTGCAGGAGGTCTACCTCGGCACCGCGGCGGCCGGTGACCTGCCGCCCGCCGCCGACTCGGCCGGTCCCGCCGAGAGCGCATCCACCGACGCAGAGGAGGCCGCGAATGCTTGAGATCATCGACCTACAGACCGGATACGGTCGCAGCCAGGTGATTCACGGTGTCTCGCTGACGGTTCCGAGTGACGGCGTGGTTGCCGTCATGGGCCACAACGGCGCCGGGAAGACCTCGCTGCTGCGCGCCGCGGTCGGGCTGCTGCCCGCCAAATCGGGGCGGATCCGCTTCAATGACGAGGACATCACCAAGATGGCGCCGTCGCGGCGGGTCAAGCGCGGCATCGCCTACGTGCCGCAGGGGCAGCAGTCCTTCCCGCAGCTGACCGCCTTGGAAAACCTCCAGGTGGTGGCGGACGGGCGCAAGCGCGGTAAGGAACTCATCGCCGAATCACTGGAGCTGTTCCCGGCGCTGAAGGAATTGCTCGCTCGCAAGGCCGGACTGCTCTCCGGCGGTCAGCGGCAGCAGCTGGCCATCGCACGCGCCCTCATCACCGAACCCAAACTGCTCATTCTCGACGAGCCGACCGAGGGCATCCAGCCGTCGGTGGTGGCCGAAATCGAGCGCACCATCATCGATCTCACCAATCGCGGTGGTCTGAGCGTGCTGCTGGTGGAACAGCACATCGGCTTCGCCCTGCAGGCCGCGCAGCAGTACTACGTGCTGCAATCGGGCCGCATCACCTCCTCCGGGGCGGGCGGCGCGGGCGCGGAATCCAACGTCCGTCTGGCCATGGCGATCTGATCGGCCGTCCCGATATGGCGCGCAGGGGGCGCATTCCGTTGTCCGAACGGGTCTATCTGGCCCTGCAGCGGGATCTCGCGGCAGGGGTGCTGGTACCGACCGAACGGCTCGGCGAGGAGCGGCTCGCCGAGACCTACGGCGTCTCCCGCACTCCCGTCCGCGAGGCCCTGGCCCGGCTCTTCGCCGACGGACTGCTCGAACGTCACCCCGATGGCTTCTACCCCTACCGGCCGCGAGTGGATGAACTCGGCGATCTGTACGAGCTGCGAATCGTGCTGGAGGCCAGGGGAATCCAGCGCTTGCAAACCACCCCCGCCGGACTCGGCGGCCTGGATCCGATACCGGTGGAGGCCTATCCCCAGGACTCCGCCTACGGGTACGCGGGCGGATCACAGGCGCATGAGGCGGCCGTGGAATACCCCGCCTACGGCACCATGCGGCGCGCTCCTTCCCCTGGCCCAGCCTTCGCGGCGGCGCACCTGCTGCAGGACGCGGCCGCGGTGCTGCGCGAGCTGGAGACATGGCGGTATCTGCGCGACAACCCACCGGAACCCGACGCCGACCTCATCGCCGCCGACGAGCGCTTCCACATCACCCTGCTCGCGGCAGCGGGCAATTCCGCACTGGCCGACGCCCTCTCGACGGTGCACGCCCGCGTCCGCCCCGTCCGCGCCATCGATATGCCCACCCCCGAACGCGTCGCCGCCATGGCCGAAGACCACATAGCCATTGCCGAATACCTCCTCATGGGCGACCTCGACGCCGCCCTCCGCACCCTGCTGGCCCACCTGACAAGCTCCCGAGCCCACGTCCTCACCCGCGCCCGCCGTGCGTTGGAAATGACGAAACTCGCCCAGGCAGTGCGGGAGTGACTCGTCATCCCCGCCGCGAACAACGCCCTTGTCATCCCAGCGAAGAGTGACCCCTCTCGTCATCCCGTCGACGACTGACCCCTCTCGTCATCCCGACGACGACTGACCCCTCTCGTCATCCCGACGACGAGTGACTCCTGTCGTCATCCCGGTGCGCTTTTGGCCGGGATCCACCGACGCGGTGTAGATCCCGGCCAAAGGCATGCCGGGATGACGGGGACGGGCGGTTGGCATGACGGAGGCGGGCGGTTGGCGCGTCGGATGGTGGCCAGTGGCTGGGACAGACTGTTAGCGTTGGGCATGGTGTCGACGCAGCCACGTATCGCGCCCGGGCGTCTCCGGGAGCTGGGTCCGGTCAACTGGGTTGTCTGGCAGGCGCTTTCCCGCGCCGCGGGCACGGATGACGCGCACCTGTTCAGCACCCTCGGGCGCACCGGCGGCCTGTTCCGCGGCTGGCTGCACTTCTCCGGGAAGCTCATGCCCGGCGGGCGGCTGCGCCGCTACGAATCCGAAATGGTGATTCTGCGAGTCGCGCACCTGCGCGAATGCGAGTACGAGACCGACCATCACATTCGCCTCGGCAAGCGCGCGGGCATCACCCAGGAGGTCCTCGACCGCCTGCGCCTCGGCCCCGCCGCCCCCGGCTGGACCGACAAGGAACGCGCCCTCCTCACCGCCGTCGACCAACTGGTCACCACCCGCAACCTCGACGACCCCACCTGGACCACCCTCGCCGAGCACTACGACGACCGCCGCCTCATCGAAATCGTCCTGCTCACCAACCAGTACGAGGGCCTCGCCAGCACCATCACCGCCCTCCGAATCCAAACGGATCACTGAGCAATCCCCCTCATCCCAGCGCAATCCCCGTCATCGGTTGCTAGCCGTCCGCGCGATGCCGCGCCCGCGAACCCAGTGCGAGCGGCAGGGTTTCGGTCGACAGATCCCCCACGACCCGGGCGTGCATATGCATGTCGTGCCAGCCGTCGGCATGCAGAGTGGCGCTGCGGTTGGTGCCCTCCAGGGCGTAGCCGGATTTCATCGCCACCCGGCAGGACTGCGGATTGTGCACGGAGTGACGGAGTTCCAGTCGGTGGAAGCCGATTTCGTCGAATGCCCACGAGGTGAGCGCGGCAACGGCCCGGGGTGCGATCCCCTGCCCGCGCGCCCGCGGCGCCACCCAGTACGCCATCTCGCCCAGCCCCTGCGACAGCAGCATCGACCGCAGCGACGCCCGCCCCACCACATGCCCGGTATGGCTGTCGGCCACAGCCCAATTGGCGTCGACCCCGCCACTCCACGCATGCAGCCACAACTCGATCCAGTCGTCCGCCTCCTCCACCGACTCGGCCGTCCGCGCATGCCACCGCTGAATCGCCGGATCCTGGAAGGCCGCGAACACCTCCGGCGCATCCCGGCGCAGCCAGGGCCGCAACACCAACCCCTCGCCCGCCGGAATCACCGGCTGCGCGCCCTTGGTAAAGACTTCAGCGGCAATGATTGCCGGCACCGATCGCGGCATACCTGAAATTCTGCCCCGCTCCCGCACCCCGTGTCGCCGGAATTCCGATCAGCCGCCCGGCCGCGACCCCGGGCCACCTGAAACGGTCGCCCACACCACGGGGCCCGGCTCTCCGCAAGGCCGTTCCGCGCCACGCTATTCCGCCGCAGGGAGCGCAGCCCGCCGACATTGCGGCTCAGCCGGACGAGGTTTCGATGAGGG
Organism: Nocardia sp. NPDC006630; assembly: GCF_040611495.1. NCBI lineage: Bacteria > Bacillati > Actinomycetota > Actinomycetes > Mycobacteriales > Nocardiaceae > Nocardia > Nocardia sp. NPDC006630. Next base: position 25,800 of record NZ_JBEXOK010000012.1, on the reverse strand, counting down.
CGGCGAGGCCGTCGAGGACGCGGGCGAGGCCGAAGTCGTAGGCGTGGTCGGCGCTGTAGGCGCTGTCGTGGGCCTGGCCGGCGGCGGCGCCGACGCGGGCGGCGAGGGGGTAGCGGTCTGCGGAGAACACGCGTTCCAGGAGGGGAGCGGCGCGCTGCCACCAATCATGGTCGGATTCACCGCTTTCGGCGGCGGCGCGGTCGGTGTCGATGGCGATGCGGGCAACCGAGGTGACAAAGCCGAGGACGTGGGTGAGGGCCGCGTCCATATCGACGTCGTCGAGGCCGAGGCCGTCGAAGGCCCGGAGTTCGTGGTCGTATTTGGCGGCGACGCCGGGGCCCAGGGGCGGACGGGTGGTCGGAACGTAGGCGACCCAGGGGTGCGCGGCCAGCAGCGCCCGGTTCTCGGCGGCGATGGCGGAAACCCTTTCACGCCAAGGCATTCCGGCTAGATCATGGCGGGTCATCCGCTGATAGACGGTATCGAGCATAAGGTCGAGAAGTTCGGCCTTGCCCGGCACATAGGTGTAGGTGGCCATCGGCGTGAGTCCGAGCTGCGCCGCGACCGACCGCATGGTGAGCGCCGCCAACCCCTGACCGTCGGCGATCTCCAGCGCCGCATCGACCACCGCGTCGACGGTGGTGCGCTGTTTCGGACCGCGCGCCGCCCCGCCCTGCCCGGGCTCGCGCCACAGCAGTTCCAGGGTGCGCACCGGATCTCCGGCACTGCTCCGCTCACGTGCGCCCATGCCTCACCTCCGCCCCGATCGTATAGATGTGACGCTAGTCACGATGCAGCCCGTCGGGAATTTACGTACAAAGTACAGCGTACTTAGTACAGAGTTTATCGGCAGCAAGGAGCACCCGTGAAAATCACCGCGTCCGCCCTCTCCCTGAACGTGGCCGAACCCACCACCTCGGCCCAATTTCTGATCGACCACTTCGGCTTCGCCGAAGATATGTCCGCCGACGGATTCATCTCCCTGACCAGGCCAGATGCAGGTTTCAACATCATCTACCTGCGCACCGGCCTGTCCACCTTCAAACCCGCGACCATTGCGGGCAGCGCCGGACAGGGTCTCCTGGTGGTCTTGATAGTGGAAGACATCGACAAGGAGTACGAGCGCGTCCGGTCCGAGGGCGTTCCGATCGTCACCCCGATCGAAACCGAACCCTGGGGCGAGCGCTACTTCCAGGCCGTCGATCCGAACGGAATCATCATCCAATTGGTCCAGTGGGTCTGATCGTGTCGATTCCGGACCGTCCCGTTCGAGGAGTAGTCATGGGCCGAACCGCGGCCCGCTCCTCGACGGGAAGGAACCAGCCATGCGGAAAGTGGTGGCAATCGAGAACATGACCCTGGACGGGTACGTGGACTCGCAGACCGGACTCGGGTTCGAATGGACCTTCCGGGGTTACAGCCCCGAGGTCGACGCCTTCGGTAATCAGCATGTGCGCGCCGATGTCGACACCGCGATGTACGGACGTCGTACCTTCGAAGGCATGCGGGACTTCTGGTCCGGCGTCGCCGCCAATCCGGATGCGGCCGAAGGCGAGAAGGCGCACGCCGAATGGGTGACGAACGTCAGCAAGATCGCCTTCTCCACCACGCTGCGGGAGGCGGGCTGGAAGAACACCCGGATCATCGCCGCCGACGCGGCCGCCCGTGTCGCCGAACTCAAAGCGGAAGACGGTGGCACGCTTGCCATCTACGCCAGCCCGAAACTGGTGCACTGGTTCATCGACAACGGTCTCATCGACGAATTCCGGATCATGGTGCATCCGGTGACGGTCGGCTCCGGCACGCCGCTGTTCCATGACAAGGCCGCATTGAATGTGGATCTGCTGGAATCGAAGACGTTCGACTCGGGTGCGGTCTACCTCCGCTACCAGGTCGCCTGAGCCAAGGAAGAGAGAAGACAATGCGAAATCTGGTGCTGATCCGTCTCGATCCGTCCAAGGCCCCCGAACAGGGTCCCGACGAGAAGCTCATGGCGGATATGAACACGCTCATCGAGGAGATGACCAAGGCGGGCGTCCTGCTCGACACCGCCGGATTGCGGCCGACCGAGGAGGGCACCCGCATCCACCAGGTCGACGGGAAGCAGACCGTCATCGACGGCCCCTTCACCGAATCCAAGGAGATCATCGGCGGCTACTGCCTGCTGCAGACCCGATCCACCGAGGAGGCGGTGGAGTGGGCTTCCCGCTTCCTGCGGGTGCACGGGCCGGAGTGGGATATCGAGGTCGAGGTCCGGCAGCTCGCCGATCAGGACTGAGCCGTGCCCGAGCGGTCACCGCGGGAGCGAGCGCGCCAGGCCGTCGAGGCGGCCTGGCGCATCGAGTGGCCGCGCCTGGTCGCCGGCCTGACCCGCGTGGTCGGCGATATCGGCGCGGCCGAGGAGCTCGCCCAGGACGCCCACGTGGCGGCCCTGGAGCAGTGGCCGCGCGACGGGGTGCCCGCGAATCCGGGCGGCTGGCTCATGCTGACCGCGAAACACCGTGCCATCGACCGGATTCGGCGGGATGCCACCTTCGCCCGCAAGCTCGAACTGCTCGGCCGGGAGGTGGAGTTGGACGAAGAACCGCCGGAACCGGCCGAGGCCATCTCCGACGATCTGCTGCGCATGATCTTCACCGCCTGCCATCCGGTGCTGACGCCGCCGGCCCGCGCCGCACTGACACTGCGCATGGTCGGCGGCCTGACCGTCTGCGAGATAGCCCGCGCCTATGTCATCTCGGAATCGACTGTGGCGCAACGTATCGTGCGCGCGAAGAAGACCATCGCCACCCGAAAGGTGCCCTACGAGGTACCGCAGGGCGCCGAACTGACGGCCCGGCTGGATTCGGTCCTCGAGGTGATCTATCTGATCTTCAACGAGGGCTACACCGCGACCTCGGGCGAACGCTGGGTGCGCGCCGAATTGTGCGAGGACGCACTGCGTTTGGCGCGCATCCTGTCGGCGCTGCTGCCCGGGGAACCGGAAACGCACGGCCTGGCCGCCCTGCTGGAATTGCAGGCGTCCCGCACCGGAGCCCGCAGCGCGGACGGCAACGATATGGTCCTGCTCGCGGATCAGGATCGCGCACACTGGAATCGGCTCTACATTCGGCGCGGTTTCGCCGCGCTGGCCCGCGCGCACACCCTCGCCCGCACCCGCGGCGGCCCGGGCCGCTACGCACTGCAGGCGGCGATCGCCGCGGTGCACGCCATGGCGCCGACCGCCGCCGATACCGATTGGCGGCGTATTGCCGGACTGTATGCCGTACTGGCCCAGCGGTTTCCGTCACCGATCGTGGAATTGAACCGGGCCGTGGCCGTCGCCATGCTGCACGGCCCCGCCGCCGGGCTGGAACTGGCCGACAAGGCGGCGGCCTCCGGCGCCCTCGACGACTATCACCTGCTGTACGCCGTCCGAGGCGATCTGCTGGCCCGGCTCGGTCACACCGACGACGCCCGCGCCGCATTCCTGCGCGCCGCGGAACTGACCGCCAACACTACTGAGCAGGCCCTGTTGACGGAACGAGCGAATAAGGCTTGAGCAGCGCAGATACCCACAGAGATTACTGAACGACGCGCCGGGAAGGCTCCCCCGCGAACACCTCGGGAGCGAGTACGTTGACTCCTGATTACGATTCTTCGACCGACTATTCGTGATTGCTCAGCTACCCGAATCGGCTACATCGCAACGGCGGGGACTCCGAGCGAAAACCCTCGGAATGCTCCTGGTGGTGGCCGCACCGATCGTGATCGGCGCAGGCAGTCCCACCGCGCAAGCGACTCCCGACGAACAGGTCGCCCAGCTGGTCGATATGACCTCGTCCGCGCTGCAACTGGCGGCGAAATCCCTTGGCCCGGTGGCGACCACACTCATTCCCACGGTGACGGCCCTCGGCTTGGACCCGTCGTCGGCGTTCCCCAGACCGGTGCTGAAAGCCATGGCGCTCACCGTTGTCCCCCTCGATCAGTTCGGGGCCTTCGATGAGGTGATCACCCACGAGAGCAGCTGGCGGGTGTTCGCCGTCAATCCCAGCTCCGGCGCCTACGGCCTGGCCCAGGCGCTGCCCGCGCTCAAGATGTTCAGCGCGGGCCCCGACTGGCTGGTCAATCCGATGACCCAGCTGCGCTGGGCCTACCGGTACATGGTCGAGCGGTACGGCAGCCCGGTCGCGGCCTGGGATTTCTGGCAGGCCCACCACTGGTACTGATCCGGGGCCGCCGGTACTGATTCGGGGCTGCGGCGGCGCTCAGGCGAGAGCGGCGCGGAACACCTCGACCGCGGAGGTAGGCGTGCGGCCGAGCAGCCGCTGCAGATCACCGGTCTCGATATCCAGAATGCCCTGGGCGATACCGGCATCCGCATCGGCGAGCACCTGCGCGTACTGCGCGGGGACGCCGTTCTGCGCGAGCGCGGCGGCGTAATCCGCCTGCGGCAGATCCTGGTAGCGCACCGGCTTGCCGGATGCCTCCGAAATCGCCTGCGCCAGATCGGCATACGTGAGAGGTTCGCCGCCGAGCTCGTAGTTCTGCCCGCCGTGACCGTCCGTGGTCAGCACCTTCGCGGCGGCTTCGGCATAGTCGGCGCGGGAGGCGCCGGCCACCCGGCCGGTCCCGGCCGCGCCGTACAGCACGCCCGATTCGATGGCGGGCGCCAGGCCGCTGAGGTAGTTCTCCCAGTACCAATCGTTGCGCAGCCGGACCACCGGCACACTCGCCTCGTCCAGGTCCGCCTCGGTGCCGCGATGTTCCTGGGCGAGGATCATTTCATTGCGGTCGATATTCGGAATGCTGGTGTAGGCGAACAGCTCCACACCCGCGCGCTCGGCGGCGCGAAGCACATTGGTGTGCTGGGCGACCCGGCTGCCGAACTCGTTGCCGGACACCAGCAGCACCCGATCCACACCCTCGAAGGCGCGGTCCAGTGCGGCCGGATCGTCGTAACCGGCCTGCCGGATCTCGGCGCCCAGTGCGGCCAGATCGGCCACCTTGGCGGGATCGCGGACGACCGCGACGGGGGTGACGCCCTGCTTCAAGAGGGTTTCGACAACAAGCCGGCCGAGCTGACCACTGGCTCCGGTGACTGCGACGGTCATGACTTACTCCAGGTTCTCGGTGGGAACAAAATGCACTGTCTGGATGTACTAACTAATAGTAAGCACATGCTATTCCGAAACCGCAACCTGAAGGGTGGGTAATCTCGAACCATGAGTACGCCGCCCGACGACAACGACCCGACCCTGGAAGCCGACGTCTTCGCGCGCAATTGCACCTCCCGCCCGGTCCTGCAGAACATTGCCAGCCGCTGGGGAGTGCTGGCCCTGGTCGCGCTGAAGGAAGGCCCCACCCGCTTCAGCGCCCTGCGCCGCCGCGTCGACGGCATCAGCGAGCGCATGCTCTCGCAGACCCTGCAGACCCTCGAACGCGACGGCATGATCCACCGCGAGGTCCAGCAGTCCATTCCGCCGCACGTCGAATACACCCTCACCGACCTCGGCGCCAAGGTCGCCGACCAGCTGGAGGGGCTCGTGCACATGCTGGAGACCAATATCGACCAGATCCGCGCTGCCCAGGACGCCTACCACCGCGACTGATTCCGGCTGCGCGACGGACTGAATCTCTGCACATCCATCCACAGGCGGACAGTTATCCACAGGTTGGCGACGAAAAGGCGCCCCTCGGTTCGGAAACCGAGGGGCGCCTTGGTGATTCGGGGCGGATCAGAAGTTGATCATGTGCCCGGCGAGGCCGTGGATGGCCTCCTGCAGGGCTTCGCTCAACGTCGGGTGGGTGTGCACATTGCGGGCCAGCTCATTGACCGTGAGGTCCCACTTCTGGGCCAGGGTCAGCTCGGGCAGCAGCTCGGAGACATCCGGGCCGATGAGGTGGCCGCCGATGAGCTCGCCGTACTTCGCATCCGCGATGAGCTTGACGAAACCATTGGGGTCGCCCAGGCCGTGCGCCTTGCCATTGGCGGTGAACGGGAAGGTGGCCACCTTCACGTCGTAGCCCTCGTCGCGGGCCTGCTGCTCGGTGAGACCGAAGCTGGCGACCTGCGGCTGGCAGAAGGTGGCGCGCGGCATCATGCGGTAATCGCCGAGCGGCAGGGTCTCCGCGCCCGCGATGGTCTCCGCGGCGACCACGCCCTGAGCTTCCGCGACATGCGCGAGCTGCAGCTTGGCGGTGACGTCACCGATGGCGTAGATGCCGGGGACATTGGTGCGCATGACATCGTCGATGGCAATGGCGCCACGGTCGGTCAGCTGCACGCCGGTGTTCTCCAGGCCGTAGCCCTTGATCCGCGGCGCGAATCCGACTGCCTGCAGCACCTTGTCGACCGTGACGGTCTCGACATTGCCGGACTTGTTGTCCTTGATCGCGACGGTGACCTTGGAGCCGTCATCGTCGATGGACTGCACGGCCGCACCGGTGGTGATGGTGACGCCGAGCTTCTTGTACGCCTTGGTGATCTCCTTGGAGACGTCGACGTCCTCGTTCGGCAGCGCCCGATCGAGGAATTCGACGATCCGCACATCCACGCCGTAGTTCTTCAGGACGTAGGCGAACTCCATGCCGATGGCGCCCGCACCCACGATGAGGATGGAGCCCGGCAGGTCGCGGGTGAGGATCTGCTCCTCGTAGGTCACCACATTGGCCGAGAGCGAGGTGCCCGGCAGCAGCTTGGTTTCGGTACCGGTCGCAATGATCACATTGTCGAACGTGATCGTCTCGGTGCCGCCCTTCGACAGCTCGACCGAGAGGGTCTTCGCGTCGGTGAACGTGCCCTTCCCGTCGAACTCGTCGATCTTGTTCTTCTTCATCAGGAAGTGGACGCCCTTGACCCGGCCGTCCGCCACCTTGCGGCTGCGGTCGAACGCCGCGCCGAAGTCGAAGCTCACCTCACCGGAGATGCCGAAGGTTTTGGCTTCTTTATTGAAGATATGGGCCAGCTCCGCGTTCCGAAGCAGCGCCTTGGACGGAATGCAGCCCACGTTCAGGCACACGCCACCCCAGTATTTCTGCTCGACGATCGCTGTTCGCAGGCCGAGTTGAGCGGCGCGGATCGCGGCGACGTAACCGCCGGGACCAGCGCCGAGAACGACGACATCGTAGTGGGAAGTCACGCCCCCGAGCCTAACCCCGGCGCGCCGAACGCACTCATCCAGCCTGCCCGGTTTCGAAGCGGCTGATGAGGCCGTCGCGGACGGTGAAGCGCCAGGCCGTGCGCATGCTCCCCCACCGGTCATTGCTGTAGTCGGCGACGAATTCGGTCGGGCTGGTGGTGGATTCGACGCTCATGCGGGCATTGGTGGCGAAGATCTCCGAATCGGTCCACTGAGCGAGATTCCGCTCATTGCCGTCATCGGACATGCTGGCGTCTTCGCTCAGGGTTTCGAAAAAGGCATCCGAATCGTGCGCATTGATAGCGTCCACGAATTTCTGCACCGTGCGATCGAGCTGCGTCATTGTTCATCCCTCTCGGCGGCAAAATGGCAAGAGCAGGGCAAACACCGCGTTCGAGTCTAGCGGCGCAGCTCAATCACGCCAGACCTGCTGCGCTACCCGGGCAAAATTTCCGCCGAATACCGCCGCGCGCTCGGCGTCGGAGAAACCGCGTCCGGTGAGCACCTCGTTCAGGCCGGGCACCTCGGATCCGCCGAGCAGATCCTCCGGCGGCGTCCACTGCAACGGTCCGTAGCGGGTGAACTCCTCGGAGAAGATTTCCGGATTGCGCGCGATCTCCTCGTTGAAGTCGTCGCCGTCGAAGGAGAAGTCCGAGCTGACGCCGATGTGCTCGATACCGACCAGCATGGCCCCGTAGGCAATGTGGTCCGCCATGGCCTCGATGCGTTCGGCACGCTGACCGGGCTCATTGCGGCCGAGGAAGATTCCCACGCCATTGATGCCGATCACCCCGCCGGTGCCGGCGCACGCCCGCGCCTGATCATCGGTGATATTGCGCGGATGCGCCCGCAGCGCAGCGAAATTGGAGTGGCTGTAGATCATCGGGACTGCGGTGATATCGGCGATGTCCAGCCCGGTGCGCGCCGAGCAGTGCGAACCGTCGGCGAACATGCCCACCGCATTGAGCGCGCGGATCAGATCGCGCCCGTAGGCGGTGAGTCCGGTGTCCTCCGCATCCAGGCAGCCACATCCGGCCGCATTCGCATAGTTGTAGCTGGGCAGCAGCGAGCGCACGCCCAGGTCGTAGAACATCTTCACATTGTCGAGATCGCCGCCGAGCGGACCGGAATCCTCCAGATCGAAGGCCAGCGCGATGGTGTCGGGATCGGGTTCGACAGCATCCGCGATCCGCTCGACGAGCCGGAATCGGCCGTCCGCCAGGGCATCCCGCCGGAACTGGTCCAGCAGCACCAGCGCATCCCGGGTGGACTGCGGCGAATACCCCACGTTCACCGACAGATACGAGCCGAGCGGATAGCGGGCCAATTCGGAAATATCGGCCGACGGCAGCAGGGGCAGGCAGCAGTGCTGCTCCCACAGTCTGGGCCCGGTCTGTTCCGGCGACTGGTACGGCAATCCGGGACCTCCTGCAGCGGATCGGCATAGACCCAGCAATCGTACTGACCGTTATGTGACAACCGGCGGACTCGATCGGCTCGCCTCGACCGGTCGGGGCACCACGTCCCCTCGGACTCGGCAAGAATGTAGGGCATGACCGGTGATGGCGAGACCGTGACGGACCCGTACCTGTGGCTCGAAGAAGTCACCAGTGATCGTGCGCTGGATTGGGCGCGGGCGCACAACGAGGTGGTGCTGGCGCGGTTCGCGGCCTCGGAACGGTTCAGCGGGCTCGAGGCGCGCATCCTCGACATGCTCGATACCGATACCCGCATCGCCTATCCCGGGCGGCGCGGGCCGTGGCTCTACAACTACTGGCGGGACGGCGAGCACCCCAAGGGACTGTGGCGGCGCACCACTTTCGCCGAATACGCCAAGGACGAACCGGCGTGGCAGGTGCTGATCGACCTGGACGCGCTCGCCGAGCTCGAGGGTGAGAACTGGGTGTGGAGCGGGGCCGCCGTCCTGCGGCCCGAACAGCACAGGGCCCTGATCAGCCTCTCGCGCGGCGGAGCGGACGCCAAGGTGGTGCGGGAATTCGATATCGAGACAAGGACTTTCCGCGAACCGGAGGACGGCGGGTTCGCTCTGCCCGAGGCCAAATCCGAAATCCGCTGGATCGATGCCGATACGGTCTATGTCGGAACGGATTTCGGTCCCGGCTCGCTCACCGACTCCGGATATCCGCGCATCGCCAAGCGCTGGCAGCGCGGAACGCCGCTCGCCGAGGCCGTCACCGTCTTCGAGGGCGAGGCCGGGGATGTGGCCGTCTCCGCCGGATACGACCGAACCCCCGGCTACGAACGACATTTCGCCGGTCGCGCCACCGACTTCTTCAATGAGGAGGTCTTCCTGCTCGAGGACGACGGCAGCCGCCGGCTCATCGAGGTGCCCAGCGACGCCTCCGAATCCTGGTACAAGGACTGGCTGCTGGTGCGGCTGAAATCACCGTGGGAGATCGGCGCGGTCAGCTATCCGGCGGGCGCGCTGCTGGTCATCGATTTCGAGCGATTCCTCAGCGGCGCACGCGATTTCGAGGTGCTGTTCACCCCCGACGAGCACACCGCCCTGCACGGTTACGGCTGGACCGAGAACCACCTGCTGCTCATCACCCTGCAGGACGTGCAGACCAAACTGCATGTGGTCACCCCCGGGCCGGACGGCTGGGTGCGCGAGGTCCTCGGCGATGCCCCGCCGATGGCCACCACCAGCGTCATGAATCTGGACCCGCTCGAGGGCGGTGACGAATTCATGCTCTCGACAAGCGGTTTCACCAGTCCCACCACACTGCTGACGAGTTCGGTCGGCGGCGCCACCGAAATACTGAAGAAGGAACCGGAATTCTTCGACGCCGCCGGCGTCGAGACCGAGCAGTTCTTCGCCCGCTCCGACGACGGCACCATGATCCCGTATTTCGTACTGCGGCACCGGGATCGGCGCGGCACCCCCGGCCCGGCGGTCATGTCCGGCTACGGCGGTTTCGAGGTCTCCCGCACCCCCGCCTACAGCGGCGCGGCCGGTATGGGCTGGCTGGAACGCGGCGGCACCTGGGTGATGACCAATATTCGCGGCGGCGGCGAATACGGCCCCGAATGGCACACCGCCGCACAGAAGGCCAACCGGCACCGGGTCTACGAGGACTTCTCCTCGATCGCCCGCGATCTGGTCGCGCGCGGCATCACCACCCACGATCAGCTGGGCGCGGTCGGCGGCAGCAATGGCGGCCTGCTCATGGGCGTCATGCTCACCCGCTACCCGGAACTGTTCGGCGCCATCGTGTGCCAGGTCCCGCTGCTGGATATGAAGCGCTACCACCTGCTGCTGGCGGGCGCGTCGTGGATCGCCGAATACGGTGACCCGGACAAGCCCGAGGAGTGGGCGTACATCTCGAAGTACTCGCCGTACCAGAACACCGATCCGGACGCGAAGTACCCGCCGATCCTGCTCACCACCTCCACCCGCGACGATCGCGTGCACCCCGGCCATGCGCGAAAGATGGCCGCGCTCTTGGAATCCCAGGGCCATCCGGTCTGGTACCACGAGAATATCGAGGGCGGGCACGGCGGCGCGGCCGACAACAAGCAGTCCGCGTTCCAGGCATCCCTGATCTACGAATTCTTCACCCGGACACTCATCGAGAAGGACGCCTGAGAAGTGACCGCGAATCCGGGCTGGCAGACCGTCCGCCCGGATCCGCTGATCACCGGTCCCTGAGCCACTTTTCGACGTAGTCGAGGGTGGAAACGGGGTCGCTGATCCACCCGTTGTGGCCCAGCCGCGCCGGGTTGTGCCAGGTCGTGATGTCGGCCTTGGGAAGCTTGTCCAGCAGATGCTGGGCCGAGCTGATCGGAGTGCGCTCGTCACCGGTCATGGTGATGGACAGCACCGGCAGTTTCAGCCGGCCGATGCGCTCCTCGTAATCGATATCCGCACCGGCCGGCTCGAACCGCCCGGTGCGGGCCAGGCGCGCCAGATCGGCGAGCAGCACCTTCGATTGGGGGCCGAAGCCACCAGCGTTGATCTTGTCACCGGGCCAGAAGCCGGCGAAGTTGGCGGCCACCGAGATTGCGGCACTGCCCAGCAGGAATCCCGGCGCGGCCAAACCCCGGTAGCCGCGGTGATACGGCGTTCCGGAGGCGATGAGAATCAGCCCGCCCAGGCGTCCGCGAATGCGCGAGGCGTACATGACGCCCAGTTGCCCGCCCATGCTGTGCCCCAGCAGATACGGGGTGCTGTCCGGAAATCTGTTGCGCACCACCTGGAACATGGCGGGAAAATCCACCGACACCAGTTCCTGATAGCCGTAGGGTCCGGGCGGATTCGGTTTCGGCCGGCTGTCGCCGTTCCCCCGCAGCTCCAGCAGCGCGACGTCGAATCCCCTTGCCGCCAGGGGATTTCCGAACAACGAGTAGTACTCCCCCGGCACCCCCAGGCCCGGCACGATCACCACGACCGGCCGCGGTGAGTCGGCGGTGATCGGATGCTGATGCGCACCTTTCGCCGGAATCAGCCATACGGTGACCGTCGACCCGTCCGGCATCTGAATCGGCACACTCTCCACGCCCCGCACGCTACCGCGCGTCCGGATTTCCAGGAGACAAGGCGCGCTTACCCTTCGGCGGCAGCAAGATCAAGTCCCGGCGGCGTCGCCAGGCAGGCGGTACGACCGGCTGGCTTGCCCGCTACGGGGTTTGCCTGCGGCGGCTGGGTTGCGTGAGGCCGGGACCACGGTGGCCGCCCAGCGGCGCGCACCGAACGGTCCGCCGAAATTGCGCGGGCGGTAGCCCGGGCCGTCCTGGCCGCACCCGGTGGAGTGGTAGGTGAATCCGGAGTCCAGCACGGTGGCGAGGGCGCGCCAGCCGGAGAGGTCGGTGCGGCGCGGGATGGCGAGCGCGGTGCCGGCATCGCGCATGGGGCGGCGGCAGACCGGGCACGGCCGGGCCGGATTGCCGTGCCCCAGGGCGCGTTTCATCGACACACGACAGCCGGTGCACACCTGGTGCGTACTGCGGATTCCCCCGTACATGGCCGCCACGGTACCGCCCCCGGTACGCACCCGCGAATGGAAATCGGTGCGGCCGAGGGCGGTTGACGTGCGGTCAGGCGCTGACGGCGCCCATGATGACGCGGCGCAGCACGGCGATGACCTCGTCCAGCGGCGAACGGGGTTCGGAACCGCTCCAGGCATCCACCACGTAATTGACGGCGCCGATGATCGCCAGCACCCGCATCTCGTAGTCACCGGGCGGGATTTCGCCGTGCATGGCGGCATCCTCGGCGGCGCTGGCGAGCAGAGCGCCCCAGGCGCGGCGCAGCTCGAGGCGGAACTGCTCGACCTTCGGCCCGGCGCCGACGACCTCGACGAGCGCGACTCGGGCTTTTCGCGGATCGCGTCCGATGGACTCGATATACGCGCGCACGGCGGCGTCGATGATGTCGATGGCGTTCGCATCGGAGTGCTCGGCGATGGTGGCCGCCACGGCTTCCCGTGATTCGCGGTCGATCTGCTCGTAGAGCTCGAGCAGCAGCGATTCGCGACCGGTGAACTCCTCGTAGAACTGCCGTGAGGAGAGGCCGGCGTCCTTACAGATGGCGCCGACGGAGCTGTTTGCGTATCCGTCTCGCGCGAACACCGTCAGCCCCGACTCCAGAAAACGCGCACGACGCTGCCGTTGCCGGTCTTCTACGGGCTGCCCGGCGTACATTCTTCCCGCGTTCGTTTCCTGTGACATTGCGCCAGACAATACCGAAGGGCCCGATCCCCTCGTCATGGATCGGGCCCTTCGTTTGCACCTTCGACATCCCGCGCGATAGCCGAAAGTTGGCTCAGCTACTTCGGGCCAGTACGGCGCACCTGGGGAGGCGGGTATAGGCAGGGGAACCGCCCCAGGTTCGGAACGCGGTTCCGGGGGAAGAAACGCATTCCGATGCCGCATTGGCCCGAAAGTCACTGATCGTTTGCCAATCAACACGATACAGAGCGGGCGAACTGGACGGAATACTTTTGAAGGAGTTTTTTAGAATATATTTCCGCGCAAATGGCGGGTCGTGCGGCGACCAGCGCCATACCCCCACCGAACCGGACATTCACCCTGGACATGACGAAGGGCCCGATCCCCTCGTCATGGATCAGGCCCTTCAGTACCTCGTCGGCTCCCGCGCAGTAGCCGAAAGGTGGCACTCGCGTGGCTACTTGGCGGAACCGCTGGCCGAGCCGGTCGCGAGCAGCTTCAGGATGGTCTGCACGAGTACGTTCGAGATGATGTCCGTCATGGTGGTGCTCCGATCGAATAACGGGTGCCAGTGTTGCTTCACTGACTGTTTGCCATCGGGACCATACCGAGCCGGACCACGCCTCGGGAAGCTTTTCGAGGAAAAATCTAGTTTTATTTCGAGACGGGGCTAGATGCTGGCCTACCTGGGGTTTCAGCGAGACTCGCCGAGTGCCGGCGCTCCGGGGAAGCAGTCACGGAGATCCACACATGATGCGGTTGCTGCGACTGTCTGGCAACCCCCTTTGCGAGGTTCCGGGAAGCCGTCACTCCGCCTGCGGAGCCTCCGGTTCACCGAGTGTGAGCATGAGCCGGTTGGCCCAGGAGAACGAGGCCGCGGACAGCACCAGATCGTGGATTTCGGTATCGGTCAGACCCAGTTCCCGCAGCCGTTCGATATGCGCGTGGCCGGCGCGCGGCGGGTTGGCCGCCAGCGCGTCCACGAAATCGACAATGGCATCCCATCTTTCGTCGATGCGCACCCCGTTGCCCTCGTCCAGCAGCCGCTGCACATCGGCGCCGCGCTTGGACAGGGCGGTGGTGAACCGCGAATGCACCGAGGCGCAGTACTCGCAGCCGTTGTGCCGCGAGGTGACGGTGGCGGCGAGTTCCCTTTCGGCACGGCCCAATCCGGCGCGACCGTAGAAGATCTCCCTGTCATTGCCACTGCGATGCGCGAGCACTTCGGGATTGCGCGCCAGCACCCGGAAGTACGGGCCGACGCCCCGATCACCCTCGAGCAGCGGCGCCTGCCGCGCATCGGCGTCGGCCAGCCGGATGGGCTCCACCCACGGCACCCAGTCCAGCTGCTCCTGCGTGAATCCGCCCGGGCGGCGGCCGGAATCGACGCTGCGCACCTCGCCGCCCGGTTCGCCGTCGCGTGGACCGGCGGCCGATTCGGCACTGCGCACGGTCTGTTCACTCATGTCCGGCTCCGATCAGCGTGAGACCGGCCAGCAGCCGGACCTGGAAGTGCACGAAGCCGATGAGCTGCGCCACCGTCACGATGTCCGCCGCGGACAGTCCGGCGGCCGTCAGCGCCTCGATATCCGCGCGGGTCGCCGCGGCGGGCGTGCTCGTCACCAGCGCCGCGTGCAGCAGAATGGCAGCCAGTACCGAATCACCCTGTGCGGGCGTAGTTCCCAGCCCGGCATAGTGCGCGGCCAGCTCCGGCGCACCCGCCAGCTCCGCCACGGCAACCGCCGCGGCGATGAGGCGCTCACGCCCCACCGAGGCGGCCGCGGGCCCGTCCAGCAGGGCGTCGTACACACCCTGGGTGTGCGCCACCACGGCCGGGCGCTCCTGCCGGATCTTGTGCACGCCCTCCGCCCGCGCGCCCAGTACGGCGTCGATCACGTCGGTCACGGTTTCGTTCCTTCCCGCCAACCCAGTTGCGGCGCAACCTTGGTGGCAATGAGTTCGATGGAGCGCAGGGTGGCGTCCTGGCCGGGATCGACCGGGTGCACCTGCACGATGAAATCGGTGGCATGCCGCAGCGCGGCGTCCGCGGAAAGCTGTGCGACCACCTCGTCGGGGGTGCCGATGAACGAATCGCGCAGCACCTCCGGCACGGTGGTCGCCAATTCCGGACCGCCATTGCGGCGCAATTGATCCAGGAAGCGCGCCGCACCGCGTTCGGCCAGTCGCCAGGCGGTGTCGTGATCGTCGGCCACGAAAACGCCTCGGGACGCGCCGATTCGGGCCTGCACACCGGTGGGCAGCGCATCCAGGTACGCGTCCAGCAGTGGCGTCTGGATCTCCCAGAGGGTGGCGTCCGGGGCCGCCGGATCACGCGGCTGCGCCTTCGACAGCAGCAGGCCGTCGCCCGCCAGTCCGGCGCGCGCCGCCCCGGCGGCCGAGAACGTGGCCTGCCAGATCCGGTCCCGCAGCGTCCGCGCGGGTGGATTGAGACCGCGGTCCCCGACCAGCGGTGCACCCGTCAGCGCGGCGGTCAGCGTCGCCAGCTTCTCGGCGTACACCTGCTGCCGATCCGCGCCCGTCAAGCCGAACAATTCGAAGGCGTGCCCGGAACCACCTGCGCCGAAACCAATTTCGAGCCGACCGTCGCTGAGCACATCCAGTACGGCCGCATCCTCGGCGACCCGGATCGGATCCTCCAGTGCGAGCGTGACAATGGCGGTGCCGAGCCGCAGCCGCGGATTGCGCGCCGCCGCATGCGCCAGGAAGACGAACGGTGACGGCAGCCCGCCCTCGGCCGGATCGAGATGGTGCTGCGCCACCCAGGCTCCGTCGTAGCCGAGCCGCTCGGCCAGGTCGAACTGCTCGCGGGCGTGCCGGTACACGGTCGCCGCATCTTCGCTCTCGTCGGAGCGCACCAGCCTGGTGAACAGGCCGAGGCGGTGGAAACTCATATGGTCACCTTCCCCAGATAGGCATCGCGGACAGCCGGATTGTCGCTGAGTTCGGCGGCCGTGCCGTGCAGCACGATCTCGCCGACGCGCAGCACATTCGCGGTGTGCGCAATGCTCAGTGCCAGTTCCGCCTGCTGTTCGACGATCAGGATGGCCAGGCCCAATTCCCGGTTGAGCCGGGCGATTTCCTCCAGCACCCGATCCACGAACAGCGGGGACAATCCCATGGTCGGCTCGTCCATGCAGATGAGCCGGGGTTTGCTCATGAGCGCCCGCGCGAAGGCCAGCATCTGCTGCTCACCGCCGGACAGGGTGCCCGCCCGCTGCGACCGCCGCTCGGCCAGCCGCGGGAAATGCTCGAACATCTCGGCGGCGCGCGCGGCCAGCACCGAGCGGCGTTCGCGGCGGATATAACCGCCCACAAAGAGGTTCTCCTCGACCGTCATGGCCGGAAATACCCGCCGCGCCTCCGGCACCGACGCCAAACCGGCCCTGATGCGTGCGGAGGGCGGTGTCCTCGTCACGTCCACCCTGTCGATGCGCACCACGCCGGAGGTGGGTTTCAGCAGCCCGAGCGCGGTTTTCATGGTGGTCGACTTCCCCGAGGCATTGCCGCCGAGCAGGGAGACGATTTCACCGGGACGCACCCGCAGGGATACCTCGTTCAAGGCGCGCGACGGGCCGTAATGCACTACTACACGGTCGAATTCGAGAATCGGAGCTGCGGCCTCGTCATAGTGCGGCGCGGCCGGGCCATCCTCGATCACCACGGCGTCAGAGTCCGGCATCAGCACTCACCTGCTCCACGCCTCGACCGCTTTCCACCACTTCGCTTTCCGACTCCGGCGCAGCGTGATCAGCGGCCGCGGCTACCTTCGCGACCCGGCTGCGGCCGAGATACGCCTCGATGACACGCGGGTCGGCCAGCACCTGCTCGGGTGTGCCCTCGGCGATGACGCGCCCTTCGTCCAGGACCAGCACCCGGTCGGACAGGTCGTGAACCAGGTCCATCTTGTGTTCGACGAGCAGCACGGTCTGCCCCTGCGCCTTCAATTCGGCCAATTGCCTGCCGATTTCGGCGGTCTCGGTCTGATTCATGCCCGCGGCCGGCTCGTCGAGCAGCAGCAGATCCGGTTCCAACGCCAGGGCCCGCGCGATTTCGGTGCGGCGGCGGTTGGCATAGGACAGCGTGTACGCGGCATTGCCGGCACGCGGTCCGAGCCGCTCCTGGAACCGCGCCAGCTGGGCGTCGATCCTGGCGGCGGATTCCTTGCGCTCGGCGCGCACGGCCGGCGTGGGCACCAGTGCGACGAGGAGTTCCGCCAGCAGAGATATCCAGCGCAGCAATGGAATTCCGGCCAGCGAACGCAGCGGACGGGAGGCGCGCAGTGTGGTCTGCAGGCCGACATCCACATTCTCGCGAACGGTCATATTGCCGAACACGCGCCCGTTCTGGAAGGTGCGGGCAATGCCCGCTGCGGCGGCTGCTTCCGGTTTTCCGGGGCGAATTCTCTTGCCCCGCACCAGAATGTCACCACTGTCCGGCTTCAATACGCCGGAGATCAGATTGACCGTCGTCGACTTACCGGACCCATTGGGACCGATGATCGAGACGAATTCCCCTGGCACAATGGTGATATCGACACCATCCACGGCGCGCACCCCGCCGAAGGCGCGGCGCAATCCACGCACCGCGAGCACCGGCTCAGGCTGTGACCCGGACACGTTCCCTCCTCACCAGAATTCCCTGCGGCCGGAAACGCACCACCAGCAGCAGCACCAACCCGTAGAGCACGATCCGCAATTCGGGCGCGAGCCGCAGCGCCTCCGGCGCACCGATCAGCACCACCGCCCCGAGCACGGCCCCGTACGGCGAGGCGGTGCCGCCGAGCACCAGAATCGTCACCACCAGTAGCGACATCGGCAGATTGAACACGGTCGGATCGATGTACGAGTACTGGTGTGCCAGGAGCGAACCGCCGATCCCGGAGAAGAAGGCGGCGATCGCGAAGGCCAGCGCCTTGTAATCGCGGACCGGCACTCCGGCCGACCGGGCGGCGACCTCGTCCGCGCCGATGGCTCGGATGGCAGTGCCCAAACGCGATCGCTGCACCCCGAGAATCACCGCCAGCGTAATCGCCAGCACCACCAGCTCCAGCTGGAAAATCTGTGTGTGCGTGACGAATTCGAAGCCGAACAGCTCGGGCGGCGGAATTCCGAAAATGCCGTAACTGCCGCGCGTCACCGATTCCCAATTGCGGATCAGGGCCACCGTGACAATGCCGATGCCCAGCGTGGCAATGGCGACATAGTGCCCGCCCAGCCGCCACAGCGGTGCGGCCAGCACCGAAGACACCACGGCCGCAACGATTCCGGCCGCGATGATGGCGGGCAGGAAGGCCCAGCCGTGCGATACCGTCAGCACCGCCGACGTGTACGCGCCGATGGCGATCGGCCCCGCCTGCCCGATGGCCAACTGCCCGGCCGATCCGGCGACCAGCGTCATGGATACGGCGATGATCGCGTACGCCAGGATCTGCGTACCCACCGAGATGCCGTAATCGTTCGACACCGCCGGAATCACCAGTCCCGCAATGGCGAAGGCGATCAGCGCATGCCACCAGCGCACCCGCAGCAGCCTCCCGGAACCGAGGAAGGTCCCGGTCAGCGGCTCGGATTCGATTGCGGGCGGCCGGGCCAGCAGCCCGCCCGGCCGCAGCACCAGGAACACCACGAGCAGGCCGAAGGTGATCAGATCGCGGTACCCGTCCCCGAAGGTGTAGATACCGAACGCCTCCACCAGCCCGAGCACAAAACCGCCCACCACCGCGCCGGGAATCGAGCCGAGCCCGCCGATGGTCGCGGCCACGAAGCCGGTCATGCCGACAATGCTGCCGCTGGTCGGCGAGATATTCGAGTTGTAGAGGCCGACGAAGATGCCCGCCAGCCCGCCCAGCCCGGAGGCGATGGCGAAGGCCAGCGACTGAATCCGCCCGACGCTGATGCCCATCTGCGCGGCCGCATCCGGATCCTGGGCGGTGGCCCGGATGGCCAGCCCGTAGCGGCCGAAGCGCAGAAATGCCCACAGCCCCACCATGACCGAGATCGTGATGGCGAACATGACCACATCCGAGGTGCCGAACCGGATGCCGCCGACCCGGAAGTTATTGGTGGACAGCACTTCCGGGAACGGCCGGGTATCGGGTCCGAAGACCAGCGCCACCACGTTCTCGATGATCAATCCCGCCGCCACGGTGGCCAGCAGCGCCGAAATGGCGGGGGCCCGCCGCAGCGGGCGGACCGCCAGCACGTCGATACCCACTCCGACCAGCGCGGTCACACCGACCACCACAATGATCGCCGCCCACAGCGGCACCCCGTGCTGGGCGATCAGCCACCAGCCCAGCACCGAACCGAAGGCGAAGATCGCCCCGTGCGCGAAATTGATGACATTGGTGACCCCGAAGATCAGGGTGATGCCCACGGCAATGAGCGCGTACGCATTGCCGTGGACCAGACCCGCGATGAGCGTGTCGAACATGC
The DNA here is from genome assembly GCF_040611495.1 of Nocardia sp. NPDC006630. Lineage (NCBI taxonomy): Bacteria > Bacillati > Actinomycetota > Actinomycetes > Mycobacteriales > Nocardiaceae > Nocardia > Nocardia sp. NPDC006630. Next base: position 6,533 of record NZ_JBEXOK010000012.1, on the reverse strand, counting down.
CGTCACTTACTCGTGGTGACAGGCACGAACTTGCCGTTCTGCAGCACCAGCTCGATCGGCTTGATCTTGCCCGGCCGGCGCGTCTGCTGATCGAAGGCGAAGGTGTCCGAGAAGCCGATGCCGCCGAAATCCTTGACCTCGCGCAGGCCCTTCAGCACGCCCTCGCGGGTCGCGCCGCCGTACTTGGCGGCCTGCACCAGCGCATTGACGGCATCATAGGCGTAGACGTTGAAATCGCCCGGGTCCGTATTGTATTTGGCGCGGAACTTGGTGACGAAGTCCTGAATCCGCGGGCTCGGATCGGACGGGGAGAACACGCCGTTCACAATGTCGCCCTCGGCGGCGCTACCGGCCAGCTCGACGAACTGCGGGGTGTTCTGGCCGCCGAAGAATGGGCCGGTGTACCCGACATCGCGCAGCTGCTTGACGACCAGCGCGCCGTCCGGTCCATAACCCAGGTGCACCACCGCATCCGGATTGGCGTCACGGGCCTTGATCAGCACCGGCCGGAAGTCCTGCGAATCCGGAAGGATCGAGGAGGAGTAGACGATATCGATCCCCTTCTCCTTCGCGTACTGCTGGAAGAAGCCGAAATCCTGCTTACCCCAATCGGATTCGAGATAGACGACGGAAACCTTCTTGGCCTTGGCCCGCACCCAGTCGGTCACGGCCTGCTGGATCGTGTCCAGCGTGATGGACGGGCTCCACGAATAGTCGCCGCCCTTGGTGAAATCCGTCGACGAGTTGGTGAAGCCGTACTGCACCAGCTTGCCCCTGTTGTACACCGGTGACGCCGCAATCGATGCGGGAGAGGAGAAGTCGCCCAATTCGGCGATGATCGAACTGTCACCGACGAACTTGGTCGCGATCGGCACCGTCTGCTTCGGGTCGGACTGCGAGTCCTCCCACTTCAGCGCCACCTTCTTACCATTGATGCCGCCGGCCGCATTGACCTGATCGATGGCCAGATCGAAGCCCTGCTGCCACAGCCGCCCGTACTCCGCCGACGTCCCCGACTTCGGCCCCGACACACCGAAATACACGGTGTCGCCGCTGCTTTCGGTCGAGTTTTCGCACGCCGCCAACGACCCGGCCACCACGGCCGCGGACGCGATGCCCACCACTACCCGAAGCGACCGGGACCACTGCTTACTCATCTGATTCCTCTGTACTCACCCACACCACTGCCGGGCATGAGAGCGCTTGCGATGCCCGGCGGACACCACCTGGTCGTCACCCGGGGCACCCCACCGCTGTGCGAGGGTTGCCGATCAGCGAGCCGGGGCTCGAACATGCTGATACTCGTGACCGTGGGCGCAAATGTAGCGACGCGAGGATGGGCCGAGACACCCTTGGAATCAAGGTGATGTGAAAAATGGGACGAATCGCCTGTTGCGCAGGCGGTCCCGCCGCTGGTCTGGCGGCTATCGTGCCAGGTGAGAGGCCAACCAGGCCGGGAATGCGGTGAGATCGGCGAGGACGATATCGGCACCCGCGGCGGACAGTTCCTCGGCGGAATACGGACCGGTCGTCACTGCCACAGAGTAGGCATCGGCCACCTTCGCGGCGCGCACATCACCGAGATGGTCGCCCACATAGATCGACGCGTCGTGCTCGCGCAGCACCTCGCCCTTCTCCTCCGCCCATGCGCCGCCGACCAGATCATCGACCTCGAGACCGAGATGATCGAGATGCAATTGCGCGTGCGGGCCGTTCTTGGCGGTGATCACCAGCACCCGCCCGCCGGCGGCATGCACCGCGGCCAGCGCATCGACCACACCGGGCAGATGATCGCTCGGCTCCACCGCGAGTCCGGGATAGAACCGCCGGTACATGGCCACCACCTCCGGCACCCGGTCCTGCGGGAACCATTCGGCCGCCTCCACCGCCAGCGGCGGACCCAGCCGCGATACCACCAGCTCGGAATCGATCGGCACACCGGTCTCGGCGGCCACCGCATCCCACACCGCGGCAATGCCGGGGCGGGAGTCGATCAGCGTCATATCCAGGTCGAACCCGACAACAAGTTCGTTCGGAACGGCGGTCGCACGATCAATGGCCACGCCCCGACCATACGGTCACGCCGTTCGCCCAAAGAAACCGGTTGCGACCTCGAACTAGGCTTATCGCCATGGCAAGTGATCGCGGATCCCTGTTCTGCAGCGTCGAGCTCGGCGCGCGCATCGAACGGGTCGAGACGGAACTGATCGCCACCGGCGGCGCGGCGGCGAGCGCCCGGCTCGGCACCGAGGAGGGATTCGTCATCCCGATCGCGGGCGGTGTGGGCGCCTTCGCCGAGTACGGCTCGCCACTCAACAAGGTGGCGGGCCTGGGGTTCGCGGGCCTTCCCGGTGCGGAGGAACTCGAGGCGCTGGAAAAGCAGTTCGAGGTGCGTGACACGCCCGTTCAGGTCGAGCTGGCGCATCTCGGCGACCCGGCCCTCGGCGAACTGCTCACCGCGCGCGGATACCGGCTCGTCTCGTTCGAGAATGTGCTCGGCATCGCGCTGAACAGCGCGGCCGATGCCACTCTCCCTGCGGATGTCGAGGTAAGGCACAGCGGCGCAGGCGAATTCGATATCTGGCTCGATGTCATTGCCGACGGCTTCGCGCACCCCGACACCCAGGGCGTGGCCTCACACGAGGAATTCCCGCGCGAAATCATCGCGAGCGCCATGCGCGATCTCACCGCGGCCGCCGGAGTACAGCGCTACGTCGCCGTGCACGAGGGCACGATCGCGGGCGGCGCGAGTATGCGAATGTCCCAGGGCATTGCCCAACTCACCGGAGCCGCAACACTTCCCACTCATCGGCGACGCGGCATTCAATCGGCACTCCTGGCCGCCCGCCTGGCCGAGGCCACGGCCGCGGGCTGCGATATCGCCGTCATCACCACCCAGCCGGGATCCAAATCCCAGCAGAACGCCCAGCGCAGCGGCTTCGACCTGCTCTACACCCGCGCCATCCTCGTCAAGTCCGCCGCCGAGTAAGTCCGAGTTCAGTCCGGAATTCGGTGCGCGGCAATCGGTTTAAGTTGTTCCCGGAGCTGCTCACCGGCGGCTCCGAACATCTGCGCATCGGTATCGACTGCGATCTGCACGCCCTTACCCACCAATTCCCGGCCCGCAGTGGTGATTTCGATGCGGAGCACGCGGGCATCCACCGGATCCGCGCGGCGGGCGAGCAGCTCGCGCTCCTCGAGTACCCGAATCACCTTCGACGCCATCATCCGATCCGCGCCGGACATATCGGCTACCTGCTGCTGGGTCGGCAGCTCACCCTGCCGGCCCAGCCAGCCCGCGGACGCCAGCAGATTGAACTGGGTCGGCGTCAACCCGAGCGGCCGCAGATTCCGCTCCAGCGTCGCCCGCCACTCCAGTGCGGCGTGGTGCAGCCAGAACCCCGGGCTCATGAGCGGACCCCGCGGGATGCCGCGAGGTCCGTCCGATGATTCAGCCACGCTGTAGCGCCTCCTTCTCCAATGCCGCGAAGGTGAGCGGCATATCCGCCCGCATCGCCTTCGCCCAGATCAGTTTGAACAGTGGTCCGAACGGGCCGTGGACCTCCACCCGCTCGGACACCCGCAGCGTGCCATCGCCGAGTGACTCATAGGTGCGCTGCCCGCGCAGCTTCCCGAACGGGATGCCCGCCTCGCTGGTCCACGATCTGCCCGGCTCGACCGCCGTGATCGTGAACGGTCCCGCCGGAGCGCCCTTCGGTTTGACCCACCCGATGGTTCCCACCTGGAACGGTCCGTCGATCCGCGACTGCTCCTCGTGCGGATCCCACTCCGACCAGCGTGCCACATCGGTCGCCACCGTCCAGACCTGGTCGATATCGCCCTTGATCACGGCTTCTTCGATGAACGAGTACATCATGACTGCCCCTGGATCTCATTTGCGTTTTCGTTGTTGCGACAACAGTAACTGTAGTTGCGACAACAATCAACCCCTGATTCCGGACAACCCTCGACAACAGCGAAGTGGCCGGTCCGCATGTACGCGTACCGACCACCTCCAGACCCGCCCCGCTATCCGGGTCACTCCCAGCCACCGGGGCCGGACCTCCTACCGACCAGGCGCCCGGTCATATCCGAGCGGGCGGCTGGTGAAGGTGCCGCGCCCCTGGGTCCGGCTGCGCAAACGTGTTGCGTAACCGAACACTTCGGCCAGCGGCGCGGACGCCGTCACCACCACCGTGCTGCCCCGGGTCACCGAATCGAGGACCCGGCCACGGCGAGCGGCGAGATCACCGAGCACCGCACCGAGCGACTCCTCGGGAGCGGTGACGGTCAGCTCGAGCAGCGGCTCGAGCAGTGCCATCTCACCGGCGTGCAACGCTTCTCGCAGTGCGAGTCGCCCGGCGGCCCGGAAGGCCCGCTCCGACGAGTCGACCGGATGGGTCGCACCGTCGGTGAGCGTGACCCGCACCCCGATCACCGGATGGCCGCCGATCGGACCGTCCGCCAGGGCATCCCGGCACCCGGCCTGCACCGCCCGCACGTACTCCTCCGGCACCCGGCCACCGGTCACCGTCGAGTGGAACTCGAATTCGGCTGCGCCACCGGATGATTCCGCCTCGAACACGAGCGGCTCCACGTCGATGACGATATCGGCGAACTGCCCGGGACCACCGCTCTGCTTGATATGCCGGAACCGCAGTCCCGACACCCCGCGCAGCACCGTCTCCCGGTAGGCCACCTGCGGACGCCCGACGGCGATCCCGATCCCGCGGTCCCGGCGGATCTTCTCCACCGCCACCTCGAGATGCAGTTCACCCATGCCCGACAGCAGCGTCTGCCCCGACTCCGGATCGGTGCGGACGACCAGGGACGGGTCCTCCTCCACCATCCGGGCCAGCGCGGTCGCCAGCCGTTCGGCATCGGCCGCGGTGCGGGCCTCGACCGCCACCGATACCACCGGATCACTGACGGTCGGCGGCTCCAGCAGCACCGGAGTCTCCGGTGCGCACAGCGTCGCCCCGGGTCGCGCCGACTTGGGCCCGATCACGGCGACAATCTGTCCCGCCACAGCCTCCTCCAGTTCCTCGTGCCGGTCGGCCTGCACCCGCAGGATGCGGCCGATCCGCTCGGTGCGCCCGGCGCCGACATCCAGCACCGACGCGCCCTTCCGCAGCGTGCCCGCGTACACGCGCACGAACGTCAGCCGCCCGGTACCGGTCGCCTGCACCTTGAACACCAGTGCCACAAGGGATTCCGCCGGATCCGCGGCGAGCTCGAAGCCCTCGCCGCGCACCGGAGGTCGATCCGACGGCGAAGGCAGGTATGCCACCACGGCATCCAGCAGCGGTTCCACACCGATATTCCGGTACGCCGCACCGCACAGCACCACCACGATCTCGCCCGTGAGGGTGAGCGCGCGCAGCGCCGCCGCCAAGGTCTCGTCCGACAGTGCCGACCGCGCGTAGAACTCGTCCAGCGCCGCCGAATACCGCTCGGCCACAGCCTCTTCCAGTTCTCTCCGATGCTGACGAGCAGTCTCCGACAGCTCCTCCGGAATCGGAGCGACGGTCAGCGCACCCGCCACCCAGAGCAGCGCGCGCATACGAACCAGATCGACCACACCGGCGAATCCGTCCTCGGCCCCGATGGGCAGCTGCACCGCGAGCGGCGCCGCATGCAGGCGCTCCCGAATGGAGTCCACGGCCATGCCGAAATCGGCGCCGACCCGATCCATCTTGTTCACGAACACAATTCGCGGCACCCCGTACCGGTCCGCCCGCCGCCACACGGATTCACTCTGCGGCTCCACGCCGGCCACCGCATCGAAAACCGCGACAGCACCGTCGAGCACCCGCAGCGAGCGCTCGACCTCATCCGAAAAGTCCACATGCCCAGGCGTATCGATGACAGTGAGCCGATGCCCGGCCCACTCGCACGCCACCGCCGCGGCGAAAATGGTGATCCCGCGTTCCCGCTCCTGCGGATCGAAATCGGTGACGGTCGTCCCGTCGTGCACCTCACCACGCTTGTGCGTCATGCCCGTGAGGAACAGCATCCGCTCGGTGACAGTCGTCTTCCCCGCATCGACATGGGCGAGGATGCCCAGGTTGCGAACAGTGGCCAGAGCTTGCCGAGAAGTATTGGTACGCATGATCGTCAGTCCTTCGTGCTGGTCCTGGAACAGAACAGCGCGATTCCCGAGACGACGAGAGAGGTCGCCCGGGTAACTCAGTACCGGCCGCGCAGCCGGCACCGAGCCGGCGAGGACACCAGGATCACCTCGAAGCGAGGGCGGGGAGCGACAAGCGTGCGTGCGTCACGCATCACGGTCTCCCTCCTGGATGTCCGCGTGCCATTCGGCACGAGATCTCCTGTGAGAGTACGGAACCCCGTCGATCGGCGAAACCGAATTAATCGGTGCGAAGGGTGTCCGGATACGACAAAACCCCCAGCCCGAAGGCTGGGGGTTTTGCGAATGATGTTCCGGCGGTGTCCTACTCTCCCACACCCTGTCGAGTGCAGTACCATCGGCGCAGGTGGCCTTAGCTTCCGGGTTCGGAATGGGACCGGGC
>NZ_JBEXOK010000011.1:261965-395701 GCF_040611495.1 Nocardia sp. NPDC006630 | reverse complement strand
CTGGTCTTCGGGCGCGGCATGTCTCCGATCGCGACCCTGGTGGAGCGTTCCACGCGTTTCCTGATGCTGGTCGCGTTGCCCGGTGGGCATCGGGCTGATCTGGTCGCGTCCGCGCTGGCGGCGAAGATCGTGACCTTGCCGGTCGCGTTGAGACGCACCCTGACCTGGGATCAAGGCATCGAAATGACCGAACACGCCACCTTCACCATCGCGACCGGGGTCCCGGTCTATTTCTGTGATCCGATCGGCGCAGCGACCTCATCGCCGACCGAGTCCGAATGATCAACCGGCTACGAGACGTGATGACCAGCGTGTTCCCTGCGCTGGAACGAGAATTCGACTACTCGGCATGCAAGGGCGCGCTCGTGCTGCTGACCGGCTACGCCACACCGGAGCGGATCCGCCGGATCGGTCCGATGCGGCTGACCGCGTGGTTGCAACGGCGCAGGGTCCGCAACTACGCCCAGATCGCCACTCGCGCAGTCGATGCCGCACGATCACAACGGGTCACGCTGCCCGGCGAGCAGATCGCAGCCGACATCATCACCGAGCTCGCCACCGACATCTTGACCCTCGATACCAGGACCGCTGACCTCGACGCACAGATCGCAGCCATGTTCCGCAGCCACCCCGACGCCGCCAGCATCGAATCGATGCCCGGCTTCGGGCCAATCCTCGGTGCGATGCTGCTGGCCACCGCCGGTGACCTGCGTGGGTTCCCCAGCGCCGGCCACCTCGCCGCGGCCGCCGGACTGGTTCCCGTCCCGAACGACTCTGGACGACGCACCGGCAACCTGCATCGGCCCCGCCGCTACAGCCGGCCCCTACGGCACGTGTTTTACCTGGCAGCGCAAACCAGTTCGATGCGCGCCGGACCCAACCGGGACTACTACCTACGCAAACGCGAGCACGGACGCGCCCATACTCAGGCCATCATCGCCCTGGCCCGACGCCGCGTCGACGTCCTCTGGGCACTCGTGCGCGACCACCGCTGCTACACCGACACCCCACCAGACCTGACCAGATCCGCGGCTTGACAACACCATTGAGATTCCCAGTGCCCGGGAACCGCCCGGTCGGCGGCCTCGGCGGGGCGTTCGGAGATGTTGAGGACGCCACGGCGTTGACCACGCCCGTCAGGCTGGCGAGTGACACGGGGTCGGCGCATGGCGCGGTGCGTGCGCAGGTAGCGGGTCAGTTCGTGGCGCAGTTCGCCGCGGGCCTGGATGAACAGGGTCCGGTAGATGCTCTCGTGCGACACATATCCCATGCTGGACTTCTGGTTTCGTGCCAGCCAGCCCGCGATCTGCTGCGGCGACCAACGGGCAGTGAGTTTCTCGGCCACTATCTGGGCCAGTTGCCGATCTTGGGAAAGTTTGGTCGGTTTCGGTCGCACCGCCCGCGCCAATGCTGCCCGGTCGGCGGGCAGCGCGCGATAGGCGAAGCGGCCACCATGGCCGGTGACCTCCCGCGAGATCGTCGACGGGGCACGTCCCAAGCTCCGCGAGATCGCGCGCAAGGAGTCTCCAGCAGCGAGACCACGCGAGATCTCTTCGCGTTCAGCCAGGGTCAACCGCAGCTGGTTGCGGTGACGCGCTACCGGCCGGACACCGCCGCAGCGTTTGAGCAGTTCCTGCACCGTCGAGGGATGCCGACGCATCTCGCGGGCTAGAACCTTGATCGCTTGCCCGGATCTCCAGCGCCGCCAGACTTCCTCGATCTCGGGCTCGGTCAGCGGTATTCGCTTCTCTGACAGCGGTCTCGTCGAGGCCATCACGCATCACATCCCCGTTCCACCAGGACATACCCAGTGTTGCGCTAACCCATTGAGACCACACCGCTTCCCGCGCTGTTCGAAGCGGCCATTGGGCCAGAGCTAGAAGATCAACGGGCCGAGCGCATCTCACGCCGCAGTACTACGTCAGTCGGCTGATACCAGCGCAGTAATGCGAGATCTGGCCGGATTATGTCGCCGCGATGTCTCGTGCCCGGCTTTCGACGTCGCCGCTACCGACCATCTCGACTCGGTGGTTGTGGGACGCGGATCAGCAGTGTTCGTATTGACGTACGTAGGGCTGCGACTCCGGTAAGACGTTGTGCCCGAGTGTCTGGCAGCCGCCGACTACGACCTCGAACAAGGGGCGGCCGTAGGAGAAGCCGGGGCCGTTGGTTGTGTCGATCGTGTAGTCGACCACAGTGCCGGAGCCGGCCAGGTAGGGAAGATGCAGATCGGCCAGTTGTGTGGTCTGTGCGGCGCTGAATTCCGTACCTAGGGGAGGGAATACGGTGACGCCCAGTGTGCGGCCTTCGAAAGGCGGGTCATAGATAGACATTCGAGCGAAATACGGGATGGGTTGATCGGTCAGGAACCACTGCCACAGGTCGAGTTCGTCATCGGACGGGAAGCGAGGGGTGGGCTCTTGGTGGGGGGTGCTGCGATCATGTGACCATGGATACGACCCGGGGCGCCGTTCCGAATGATTGGTGAACCCACGCTCCCGTTCATGAACGGTGGACACGATCCACTGGTTGGATGCCAGTTCGGGGAAGTCCCGGATGATTCGGCGCATCGCCGCGATGGCGCGGTGAGGTTCGCTCTCGGAGCCCGCCCGGACGTCGATGGTGTTGGTTATGCGGTCTGCGAAGCCGCCGCTCGAGTCCCAGTGCACTTCGGTGCCCGCAGCCCACAGTCGCGCCCAGGTGTTTGCGGCATTCACTTCCGTGCCCACTTCGCGACCGAAAATCCAGTACGCGGAATAGGAGTCCGCCATCCGGTCGATGGTGACCGCTATCGGGTCGCCATGGAAGCGGCGCGGAAGCTGTTGAGCGCCCATAACACTCACCACGGACGCGGCCTCGGCCGGTGTGGCGTCGTCGCGGAGCTGCACGTCGAGCTTGGCGTTGAAATGCCTGCCCTTGTAGTGCTCGAAGCGGTGTGACGCGCTGGTCACCCCCGGCAGGGCCCGGATGGCCGCCTCGATCTTGCGCGACCAGCTGTCATGCTCGGCCTGGTCGCGTCCTCGATCGAAATAGCCACATCCGGTCAGCAGAACAGCCGCCATCAGCAGCACGAGGGTGGGCACGCTGGAGCGCATAGTGTTGATCTTGCCAGCAATCGGCCTCACAGTGCTGCCGCCGATGCGCCCCCAGTTTTGTGGTCGTATCGCGAGAGTTTCGACGCGGCTGGGGAATTGCGGGGGCGAGCGACGGACAACCCGACCCGACAGTCGCCACGACTTGCCCGCCCAGCTATCTGCAGACTGCCATCGCTCGGTCAATTTCCTTGGGGGATGTTGGTGCGCTCGATAACCTAACGGCCGCAGTCGATGTCAGCGCTCGCTCTCGGGCCGCCACGGACCATCTGCACGGATGGCTTCAGCGATCCGCAGGCTGGAGTGACCGAGCCGCTGCGCCTGCGTACGCGTCAGTGAGTCGAAGACGAGTTTCCGTACAAGTGCGACGTGCCCAGGTGCGGCCGTGCGCGCTGCCTCCCGGCCCGCGCTGGTGAGGATCGCGACCGTTATGCGACCGTCGTGGGGATCGGGTGCGCGCCGCACCCAGTCCCGGCGCTCCAGTCTGGCTACCGCGCGCGACAGGCGCGACAGTGTGCTGTTGGCGTATCCGGCCAGCGTGCTCATGCGCAATGTCTCGTCCGGGGCTCGCGAAAGGGCGAAGAGGACCCCGAACTCGAAGTGACTCATGCCCGAGTCTCGTTGTAGCTGAGTGTCGAGCGCCACGGGAAGCCACTCGAGCAAGGTCGCCAGAGCGGACCACGTCTCGAGCTCGTCGGGGGTGAAGGTGTCCGAGTCTCCGGTGCCTGCCATATTCGCGATCCTACCTCGTTACTTTCTTAGGAAAGTAATTGCGCGTAGCCTTCACTTGCCCAAGCAAGTAAATGCGGTCAACGGGACCGGGAGGGATACGACCATGGATATGCAACTCGCAGGCAAGAAGATCTTCATCAGTGGTTCCACACAGGGAATCGGCTACTCCGTAGCCGCGGCCTGTGCGGTCGAGGGTGCTGCGGTTGTGCTGAATGGGCGGCACGAGCAACGTGTTGTCGAGGCGGTCGAACGTCTTCGAGCATCCACGCCGGGCGCTCAGGTCTCCGGGATCGCCGCGGACTTCGCTGCGCCGGAACAGGTTCGGGCACTCCTCGACGAGCTCGGACCCGTGGACGTGCTTGTCAACAACGTGGGATTGTTCGACGTCAAACCGTTCATCGAGGTGCCGGATGAGGAGTGGCTGCGGTACTTCGATATCAACGTGATGAGCGCGGTTCGCCTTTCGCGAGGGGTCCTCGACGGAATGCTCGCGAACGGCTGGGGGCGGATCATCTTCATCGGAACCGAATCGGCAGTCGACGTCCCCGGCGACATGGTGCACTACGGAGCAACCAAGGCCGCTGGTCTGGCGCTGAGCAATGGGCTCGCAAAGCTCACCAAAGGCACCGGGGTCACCGTCAACACCGTGCTCGGAGGCCCGACCTACTCCGATGGCGTGGCGAGTACGGTTGAGCGGATCGCGACCGCTCAGGGACTCTCGCCGCAGGACCTGAAATCTTCTCTCGTACGCGACACCTCGCTCATCCAGCGTTTCATCGAACCCGGCGAGATCGCGAACCTGGTGACATTCCTCGCGAGCCCACGCTCGTCGGCGACCAACGGTGCGGCCATCCGGGCGGACGGCGGCGTTCTCCCAACCACTCTCTGAAGGTGCTCGAGGCGTGATCGGTAGCCGCGATCGCCTCCGATAACCGGCTCGGGCCCCTCCGGAACCCGGTGCGGGCGTGCGAATTCCGGTTTCGGATCAGGCTGGTCGATCGGTGGTGTAGCGGGCGAGCATGGTTTCGACAGCCTGCTCGACGGCATAGCGGATGTCAGAGGCTGCGGGGTTCCAGTCGGTCAGCAGCATGCGGGGCCACAGGACGTAGTTGGCGATCATCCCGAGGAACTGGTTGGCGGCGCTCTCGGCGTCCGGGACGTCGGCGTTACCGGCCTCGTGCTCTGACTCGAGGTAGTGCTGGACTGAGGTGAAGTAGGGCAGCTTGCCGAGCTGGAACTGCATCCGCCCCAGTTCGGGGAAGCGGGGCAGCTCGGCGATGACGATGCGGAACAGGGCTGTCATGCCGGGCCGGCCGATCAGGTCGGCGTAGCGGTGGCCGATGGAAGTCAGGCCGGAGCGCAGGTCTCCGACCTGAGGCCGTGCGACAGCGCCTCCGGCGTCGCGCTGCCAGGACTCGGTGACGATGGCCTCGAAAAGCGCTGCCTTGGTGGGGAACTGCTTGAACAGAGTGGACTTCGAGACTGCCGCGCCTTCGGCAATACGGGCGAGGGAAGTGCCGTCATAGCCGCGGTTCAGGAAGAGGTCCGTGGCTGCGGAGATGATCGCCTCACGCTTTTGCTGGGCGAGGCGGCGGTGATGTGTGGAGAGCTCTGCGGCCATGCGTGCAGTATGCCCTAGCTCCGAGGCGAGTCACTTGACTCGCCTCCTATGGCCTGCCTACAGTGCGATCGAAAGGCGAGTCGAGTGACTCGTATCTGATTGCGGCGCCCGCCGTCTTTCGGGTGCCGTGCGATGAGGGAGCAGCTGATGACAGTCGACAGGATCGCTTTGGTGACCGGTGCGAACCGTGGCCTGGGTCGGAGTACGGCTCTTGCCCTGGCGGCGCGCGGAGTGCGCGTCGTGGTCACCCATCGCGGTGATGCGGCCGGGGCCGAGGAGACGGCGCAGCAAGTGCACGCTGCGGGCGGGACTGCCGCTGTTGTGCGTCTCGACATCAGCGGCGTCTCCTCTTTCGGAGCCTTCACTTCCGAGCTGAGCGGACTGCTCGAGCGGTGGGGGGCTTCGCGGCTCGATATCGTGGTCAACAACGCGGGGGTGGGTGTCTTCGGCCCGCTGGAAGCTGTCACGGCCGACGACTTCGACACGGTGTTCGGCACGAACGTGCGCGGCACGTTCTTCCTCATCCAGTCGCTTGTGCCGCTGCTGGCGCAGGGCGCCCGCGTCATCAACGTCTCGTCGTCGTTGACTCGCCACACCAGTCCCGCGACCTCGGTCTACTCCGCCTCGAAGGCCGCCGTCGAGGCGCTGAGCCGCACTCTGGCCGCAGAACTCGGCCCCCGCGGTATCCGGGTCAACTCCATTGCCCCGGGGCCGACCGCCACCGACTTCAACGGCGGTTCCATGCGCGATGACGCCCAGATGCGCCAGGGTCTCGCCGGGCAGACCGCGCTCGGCCGCGTCGGCGAACCTGAGGAGATCGGCGACGCCATCGCCACGCTGGCGTCGGAGGGCATGCGCTGGATGACCGCCCAGCGCATCGAGGTCTCCGGCGGCGCCCTGCTCTGACGGGCGCGTCCGGGTCGCGCACAGCGCGGGGCGCCCGGGCAGAATTCTCCAAGCCGTAGTTTCGCCAGGCCGGGCCCGACCGAGAGCGCGGGTCTGACCCACATCGAACGCACGGTAATGCCGCGACCCGCGCTGTTGAGTTCGGCCACTTGGCTTCTCGGGAAGGCTACGACCGAGATCACCTTCGGCAACGGGTGGAAGGGCTGTGGACCACATAGTGGTGGCTGGAGAATCGGCCTGAGCGGTCGAAGATCGCACTGGGTCAGCAAATTTTGCCGGTGAGGCCGGTTTTGTGACCGCTCAGGCCGATCGAGAGCTCTGACCGTGGAAGGTCGACTGGCGGTGTGCAACCGGGGCCGGCCGAACGCACCACATTGCCGATTATCGAGTCCCAGGGGGAGGGCTTCGAACGCTAACCGGTGAGGTGGGCCAGCGCTGCGTCTTTCAGTGCTGTGATCATTGGGTTCCGATCGTGCGCTCGGGTGACGAGCACGACCTCGCACGGCTCGATGCCATCGAGGGGTACCAAGGCGATATCGTCGCGGACGGTGGCGCGGCGGTCGCCTGCGGGGAGGATCGCGACGGAGTGACCGGTGGCGATGAGTTCGAGCTTGTCCTCGAAACTGTCCTCGATGGCGGGACCGGGTGGTGCCGGACGGTCGCCGACGGGTCGGGGTGTGCTCCAGATCGTCGGTGTGTTCTTGCAGGCGACGAGTTCCTCGTCGGTGAGCTCATCGAAGCCGGCGGATTCCTTGCCCGCCAAGCGGTGCGTCACCGGTACGACAAGCACGCGTGATTCCTGATACAACGTCCGCACGCGCATGTGGTCTGTCGGGAAGGGGAGCGGGCGTCGGGCAATGAGCGCGTCGACCCGGCGTTCCGGGAGGGCGTGTGTGGCGTTCCAGGCGAGGTGCCGCGTGCGGATCCGCGCGTCGGGGTGGCAGCGGCGCAACGCCTGCACGGCAGAGGTGATGACCAGGCCCTCGGCGTAGCCGATGGTGATCGCGCGGGGCGGGTCGGCGGCTTTGGCGGCACGTGTGGCCTGCTCGGCGGTGTGCAGTAGTTCCTGCGCATGGGAGAGGAAGGCTCGGCCGGCGTCGGTGAGGCTGCTGCCCTGCGGGGTGCGGTCGAGCAGCCGGACACCGAGCTGGTCTTCGAGGCGCTGGATCTGGCGGCTGAGCGAGGGCTGTGCCAGGTGGAGCGCGGAGGCGGCGCGCCCGAAGTTGCCGTGCTCGGCAACGACGGTGAAGTAGCGCACGAGCCGCAGGTCGAGGTCCACACGTCCAGAATAGATCGCCATACGCGTGCGGCATGACGAGGTGCGAAACAGGTCTTGGACGGCGGGCGCACGACGCCGTTGACTCGTAGGCATGGACGATTACAACGGCAAGAACATCGTGATCACCGGTGGCAGCAACGGTTTCGGTCTGACGACGGCCCAGCGGTTCGTAGATTCTGGAGCGCGAGTATTGATCACCGGCCGCACCCAGTCGACATTGGACGCGGCGCGGGAACGGTTGGGGAGCAACGCGATCGCTGTCCGCAGCGACGCGGCATTCATACCGGACATCGAGGCATTGGCGAACCGCGTGGCGGCGGAGTTCGGTCTGGTGGACGCGTTGTTTGTGAACGCGGGCGTCACCGCGTCCGCGGCGTTCGAGTCAACACCGGAGGACATGTACGACGAGCTGTTCGCGATCAACACGAAGGGCCCGTACTTCACGGTGCAGAGGCTTGCGCCACTGATGCGCGAAGGCGCCGGTGTGGTGCTGACGACGTCGGTGGTCAACGTCAAAGGCCTCGAGATGATCAGCGCTTACGCGGCGAGCAAGGCGGCTCTGCGCTCGATGACGCGATCGCTGGCGCGGGAGTTGCTGTCGCGGAAGGTGCGCGTCAACGCGGTCAGCCCCGGGCCGATCGACACCGGGATCCTGGATCGGTCGATGCCGGCCGAGACGGCGGCGGCGATGAAGGAACAGTTCCGCAGCGCGAATCCGATGCAGCGTTTCGGGCTGTCCGAGGAGATTGCCGCAGCGGTGGAGTACTTGGCGTTCGGTGCGACATTCTCGACGGGAGCAGAGTTTCCGGTGGACGGTGGGGCATCACAGCTGTAGTTGTCGGCACTGGCATCCCGACCGAACCCGAACGTGCACTAGGTCGCTCGGAAATGCGGGCGTTCGCCCAACGCGCCAAGCTCATCTCGCCATCGGCAACGCACTTTAGTGTACGAACGGTTTGAACCTCAGAGCCTGTTTTACTGAGGCGCTCGCCCAGCTGACAGCCGGTTGGGCTTATCGCCTTCGAGGACGAAATGCCAAGAGTCTCTGCCCCTTATCGAATCGGCGACCACCAGTGCGACCGGGCTCCGGGGTTTGACGCTGCTCCGAACACGCTATCGGACGGCGAGGCCGGGCTGCTGCTCGGTTACCTGCGGTCGGCTACATGCGTTCTCGCTGCGCCCGGGGTCATCGATGATCCCTTCGTGCCCGGTAACCCGAATGCTCGTGTCCGGATCGGGGTGATGACCGACGGTGCGTGGCTCTGGGCGTTGGCGTGGGAGGACTACATCGAATATCACCGTGCCGCGCCACCTATCGACTTCATGAACCATGCCGAGCAGTACGACTGGGTCGCCCCGGAACTGTCGGAACAACGCCTGATCGATCTCGAGCGCCATCTCGGAATGCCCGACGACTAATGCGGCGAAGCACGTGCTACCGGGTTTGCGCCGCCGTGTTTCGTGGCCTCGGAACACACTCATCTGCCGCGATCGTGCCGACTGAACCGGCCAGCGCGGTGCGCGGAAGATCAACTGGCACTGCTCATCCGAGGCCGGCGGAACGCACCATATTGCCGATGTTCGACTGTTGCCTCCGAGCAGGAGGGGGCAGCTCATGGGTGTTCAACGGGCTCGAAGCCTCGCGCAGCGATCGGCGTGAAGTCATCGAGTCCGTTGAGTCGCGTGTTCTGTGCTGCCCGGATCAGCCAGCGTCCCGCGCGTTGGACAAGTACCGCGGTGATCAGGCCCCGACGGTCCTCGGCTGCGGTAGCGCCTGGCAAGACATGCTCGGGCCAGGCCCATTCGGTATGTACCAACATCACCTCGGGACCGAGCCGATGGACTCCGACAACCGTTTGGCTGTAGTTTTTCTATTGCGCCAGAACGGATTCGGGTACATCCTCGTGGCCGCGCACATTCTCCTCCCGCGACCTCCACCACACCCCACGGTGGGTGATGAAGTCACAATCCTCGGTGAACAGCTCTCCCCATTCCCGCATCTGGTGTCGAACCCAGAGCTCCGTATAGCGATCGAACAGTTCTCGGATCACCTCGATGTCGTCGTCCATGCTTTGAATCGTGAAACATCAACCATGGTCGAGGTCAAGGCGGTTGCCGTACTTGCTGGTAATCAAGTGCGTGTCCGCTCTTGCTGCGACCCGCGCATTGGTCGTCCGTCCAAAATGGTTGGCCGACAGCAGCTTTCCAACGCGCGCACATGCCGAATGCTGTGTGGCGGCACTTGTGGCTCAACTGGAACCGCAGTGTGGAAAACTTCTGCTACGCAATGTGTTCCGCGTGCGAGCCGCCTCGCACTAGCCAACCTGTCAGGAGAAGTGCTCAGTGCCTACCGACGACGCAACGAACCCACCCACCTATGAGGACGCAACGGACCCTCCCACCGATGAGTACGCCCAGCAGACCGAGCAGTCCGGTGACGAGTTGGATTCAAATGTGAAGCAGCCCACGAGGGTGTTCAACCGCTTCCATCTTGTTACCGAGGAACAGCAGGGCTGAGTACTTTGGTCTCCACACGCTTTGGGAACGCGCAGCCCACCCGCCACCGAGACCCAGCCCGGGCCGCACTGATATCGATGTGCTGGCCGAACTGGGATGGATGATCCATCAACTGCATGTCGATGGTGGACCCGATGTTTTCCGCGCCCACCGCAAGCTGCGCGATTCCCGATGCTCGTCACAATGATCAACCGGGTGTGCTGTCGGTGAACGGGTGCGGCGCAACGGCGAACTTATACGTCGGGGCCGGTGCGGCCGCCGTAGGTGGCGATCTTGTACTCGGTCGCGGCGAGCGACAGGGTCAGTTCACGGATACGCCGGCGGATCATATCGCGGTGCTCGATCAGCATGTCGAGCCGTTCCGGCACGGTGTCCTCGCCGGCGTCGACGAGCTCGACGTAGTGCTGAAGATCGCGCATCGGCATGCCGGACAACCGCATTCGGGTCAGGAACACCAACCTCCGTACCGCTTCGGCGTCGTAGGCGCGGTAACCGCTGCTGTCACGGCCGACCTCGATCAGCCTCGCCCGCTCGTAGTAACGCAGAGTGTGGGGCGAGACGTCGAGCATGTCCGCCACGTCGGCGATGGTCATCGGCCCCTCGATGTCCGCGGCATTCGAGAGACGATGAATCACCTCGATCGAGGTCAGGTCATCGTCCTCGTCGCCGAGCATTGCCAGCGCCCGTCCCATCAATTCGTCCGTCGCCACGTCATCGAGCCTAAACGGGGCGAACCGCGGAGACGGCGTCGTCGAAATCGGCGCTGCGGGCGGTCTCGGCCCACTGCTCGACCTCGTGCAGGCCACGACGATAGACGCCGGACAGCCGCTGGACCGCCTCCTGCCCGAGAGGCAGGCGCAGCGGGACGTGCTCGCTGTGCGCGAGGCGCACGATAATGTCGGCCGCTCGCACCGGATCGCCTTCCTGGACGCCGTCGGCGCCCGCCATGTCGGCCCGCAGCGCGGCAAGCGTGTCACGGTAGCTTTCCGACACCGTGCTGAACTCGAGCTCCGCGTTGAACGCGGTACGGAACCGGCTCGGCTCGACGATCATCACACGCACCCCGAACGGCGCGACCTCGGCCGCGAGGGATTCGGACCAGCCTTCGAGTGCGAACTTCGAGGAGCAATAGGCCGACACACCGGGAAATGCCACCCGTCCGCCCTGGCTGCTCATCTGTACGATCGTGCCACTACCCTGGCCGCGCAGCACGGGCAGCGCGGCCCGCACGAGCGCCGCCGGGCCGAACAGGTGCAGGTCCATCAGGTCCCGCAACTGCGCGTCACCGACCTCCTCGACCGCGCCGACCACCGCGCGGCCGGCATTGTTCACGAGCACGTCGAGACGACCGAACCGGTCTAGGGCGGTGCTCACCAGACCGGCGGCCGCGTCCGTATCGCGAACGTCGAAGCGAGCCACCAGACAGGTCTCGGAGTACTTGGTCACCAGGTCGGCCACGCTCTCCGGGTTGCGCACTGCCGCAACGACATTGTCACCCGCCGCGAGCGAGGACTCCGCCAGCGCGCGCCCGAACCCCTTCGAAGCCCCGGTGATGATCCAGGTCTGGGTTGTCTGTGTAGTCATGCCGGCGACGGTATGCCTTCGAGTGCGCTCAAAGGCAAGACCGTGCGAGGGTGTGGTGCCCACTCCCAGACCGCTCGCCATCAGAATCCGAGACCGAGGTGTGCGCGCTCATGCGCATCAGCATCGGCGTGGACGCCCCATCCTCCGCGGCAGGTCAATCGACTCTGCCGCGGCACGGCTTTTCTCCTACGAATGTGGTCTTCGAACGCGACCTGCACCGAGGTCCGCGGCCGTCAGAAGCCGAATAGCGGCCACCCGGATCAACGCACTCATCTGCCGCGACCCGCGCTGTTGAGTTCGGCCACTTGGTTTCTCGGGAAGGCTACGACCGAGATCACCTTCGGCACGGGTGGAAGGGCTGTGGACCACATGGTGGTGGCTGGAGAATCGGCCTGAGCGGTCGAAGATCGCACTGGGCGGCAAATTTTGCCGGTGAGGCGGGGTTTGTGACCGTTCAGGCCGATCGAGAGCTCTGACTGTGGAAGGTCGACTGGCGGTGTTCAACCGGGGCCGGCCGAACGCACCACATTGCCGATGAGCGTGTTATCCAGCATGGTCGTAAGTGATCTGGGGCGTGTGTGCGGTGGCGGGGTCAGCGGCCACTGCGAGGTTGATTCAACAACGCGCGGCCGCGTTCCGGGGTAAGGCTGTACGCCAGTACAGGGTCGGCGAGCAGCGCGACCGGGGCGATGTGATCGGGAGTGCGGGGCTGCCACAGCGGCATCGCGGTCCTGAGCGCCTCCCACAGGGCTTCTGGGTCGGAATGGTGTTGTGCGAGCGCTTTTCGTACCGCAGTGTCGAATGCCTGGTTGCCGTAGGTGAGCTGGTAACCAGGCTGCTGCGTGCGTGTCCGGTGTCCGTCGATGGCACGTTTGATCTCGCCCCCGGGGTCGGTTTGCGCGGTCTCGAGGATCTGGGCAACGTCTAGCGCGGAGGCATACCAGGGTTCTTTATGTGCGTGCTGCAGGAACATGCACGGCACGAACTCGTCGGTGAACAGCGGACCGGTGAAGAATCCGTCGGGGACGGGTGTCAGAGGTAACAGACGCGAAAGGATCCTGGAAGCCTCGTAGGGAGAGGAGGTGGTGAGGAACATCTGGAGCTGGGTTTGCAGGACCGTGGCGCGGGATCGGCCGAAATGCTGGGCTTTTTCCAGGGCCGCCGTGGCGGTGTCGACATCCCCGGAAAGGGCTTGGTCCCGAGCCTGCTCCACCACCAGATCCCAGCTGTCACGGGTCTTGCCCGCCGGCTGACGTATTTGATGAAAGCTTTGGTACTCCGATTCCATGAGCGCGGTGAACGACGGGAAACGCCGCGGAAACTCACCCCAGGAAAACACGCTGTAGGCGGCCCATTCGCCGTTCTCGTCACGGTCGGCCGGGTCGAGGAACAGAACTCCGACGTCGGCGTGCAGCGAGATCAGCAGCCCGCGAGTGAACGGATTACCCGGCGCGTCGACCGGAGCCTCGCTGACCAGGTCGGCCCACGACTCCCAAGAGGGTTCGAGCTCACGCAGCCATCCGAGATTGGTGGTGTCACGCATCTTCCACACGAATTCCCCGGCATGGCGCCATCCATCGGTGGTCAGCAGGAAGCTGCGATAGGAGGGCGGCAACCTCAGCCCGAGGCGCTGCTCGACCGCTGCGACGTCGGCCTCGGTGGCCGGGGGATAGCCGAGCCAGCGTTGTTGCGCCACTTCGGGATCCAGATCACCGGGATCACACGTGGCGATCCGTTCCTCGCTCCACAGCTCCAGCCAGGGTCTCCAGTTCATTCCGTGAACGCTACGAGTGGCCTCCGACAAATTCGGCGTGAGGGCGGGCCGAGATCATGGTGAGAAATGCTACTGGCCCTTCTTCGGCACATCCGCTCATGCCGCGACCCGCGCGTTCGTCGGCCGTCCAAACCGTCCGGCCGACAGCGCATCCAACGCAGTCACGTGTCGATGAGCGTGCGTTCGGCCGTCAGGTCCGCTCGGGGACTGGCCCGCGATTGTTGAGTCGATCCGTTAGTCGGCAGGTCCTCGGGCCGTCAGGACGGCCCTGAGTACATGCTCAACCGCAGATTCGAACAATGCTCCCCGCAGCTCATTTCGTGTAGCGAGGTTGCGGGTGGCTAGGTCGAGTATCTGATCGGGGGTCAGGCGGCGCACTACCAGGGCGGCAATGTCTTCCAGGTCGAGGGCGCTGTTCGCGTTATCCAGTCTGGTCAGGGCGAACGAGATGATGATCTCCTCATCGGTCATACCTCGCCTCCGCCCTCCGATTGTTCGGCCACGCCGTGGTGCCGGGCCCAATAATACGGCCGTTGGTCGATCGGTTCACCCGTCCGACTCACTTCTGCCTGGCCGTGGGCGGTGCTCGGTCGCAACTGGCCCGGGTCGTCCGGTACTACGGCGACAATCCTGCCGCGACCCTGGTGTCTGCGATCGCAGATGACGAGGTCGCCGGAGTTGCCGGCAGCGGGCGGCGGTCCAGGTGGCCTCCGCAAATCCGTTGAGCGCAGGGGTCAGCGCCAGGCGGGGCGGAGGGTTGTCGAATGGTTCAGGGTGTGTTCGCCGCCGCGGGTTGCGTTTACGAGTGTGGGGTCGTGGCGTATGTAGACGCTGTAGTAGCCGAGGGCGAGGGCGCCGAACCAACCTACGAGCAGGTTCGCGACTCCGGGGTGGAAGATCGCGAAAGCGAAGAAGGTGACTACCACCGCGCCGACAACCGCGAAGTCGAGAATCTTCCCGTTCACCGAATTTCTCCTGTTCTGGGCACGACAAAGTGACCCGTGGGTTTCTGAGCTGCTGTGCGACAGGCCATTTCGGCCCGGCGCCGGTACATCGGCGGAGCGTCGTCCGCGGATCGGACCGTCGCTCACAGCAATATGACAGTAAGCCCATTCCATGCGTTAAGTAAAGCCATTCATCATGCGATGGGATGACTTTTTCTTCCGAATAGCACTAACCCGTAGGGCTTTCGTATTTAATTCGCCGAAATATGAAAAGGAAACGTAAATCCGCGCGGCTGACACCCGAAAATGCCGAACTACCGCCGGGTTTGGGTTCGAGGGTGATCTGGCCGGGGTCGGTATGCCAGAATCTGCGAGTGCGCAGTCACTCGATCGACGTTGCGGTGGGTAGCGATGTCGGCAAACGCTATTCGGCGAACTTCGACGTGAGCTACCTGCGGGAGCAGCCGCTGCTGGCGGTGCTGGCCGACGGCATGGGGGATGGGCCGGGTAGCGCGGCCGCGGGGCGAACGGCGGTGGAGACCTTTGTCGGCCACGTCGCGCGGGCTGCGGAGGTCGGGCCGGATCAGCTGCGTGCCGCGGTGGCGGCGGCTCAGGGGCGGGTGATCCCGATCGGGCGCGAACTGCAGACTTTGGCGGGGTGCACGCTGACCGCGATAGTCGGTGCACCGCAGGGCTTTTGGGTCGTGCAGATCGGTGACTCCCGGGTGTACCGATTGCGCGCCGGATTGCTCGAATTGCTGACCACCGACCATACGATGGCCTGGCTGGGGGCGGTGCACGGCTGGTATCCGTTCGATTCGCCACAGGCCGCGGCGGCGCGCTATCAGCTGACCCGGTACATCGGACACGGGGGCGCCCCGGAACCGGACGTGTTCAGTGTGACGATGCAGCCCGGTGATCGGTATCTGATGTGCACCGACGGCGTGTCCGATCAGATCGGCTACAACGATCTGCTGGCCTACCTCGGTCGCGAGACGAAGCCGCAGGCTGTGGTCGGTGAGCTGCTGGCTGCCTGCGATCGGGCCGGCGGCAGCGATAACGCCACCGCCATTGTGATTCGCGTCGGCTGAACCCGGTACGGGTCAGAAGGCGTAGGGGCCGAAGCGACCCCAGACTACGACGACGGCCAGGGCCAGATAGACGAGGTTCACGGCGATGAACTTGGCTTCGTTGTGGCGGAGGTGGGCGGTTATTGCGCCGGCCATCAGCAGAATCCAGCAGGTGGCGGTTATCGGGACCATGATCGGGGCGATATCGAGAGCGGCGGGGAGGATCAGGCCGAGGGCCGCCAGGAGTTCCAGGATTCCGAGGGCCTTGATGAAGGGGACCGCGGCGGTTGCGGTCCAGCCGCCGCCGGGGGCCGCGGCCAGTTTTGCCTTGGGGACGAAGGTCTTGCTGATGCCGCCGGCCAGGGCGACGGTGGCCAGTAGGCCGGTGACGATCCACAGGGTGACGTTCATGGTTGCTCCTCGTACGTGATCGGGTTGCCCATGAGATGCCTGCGGACGGAATCCTGTGACAGCTCGGCGGGGTGACGACCGTCACAGAGGAGCGTTGTCACAGAATGTGGGGGACCGGCGTCTTGTGGGGACGCAGTCGAGATCGAGGACAGGAGCCACTCATGGGCAGCACATTCCGGATGCCGGGAGCGCGGTCGTGAGCGAGGATCGGCCGGATCCGGCCACCGAAGCATTTGTCGCGCACCGCAATCTGCTCTTCACCGTGGCCTACGAGATGCTCGGCTCGGCCGCCGACGCCGAGGACGTGCTGCAGGAGACGTGGTTGCGGTGGGCGGGCGTGGATCTCGCCATCGTGCAGGATCAGCGGGCGTATCTGGTGCGGATCACCACTCGCCAGGCGCTCACCCGGCTGCGCACGCTCGGGCGCCGTAAGGAGTCCTATGTCGGTCAGTGGCTGCCCGAACCGCTGCTGACCGCGCCCGATGTGGCCGAGGATGTGGAGTTGGCCGAAAGCGTCTCGATGGCAATGCTTCTGGTGCTGGAGACGCTCACCCCGACTGAGCGGGCGGTGTTCGTCCTGCGCGAGGTATTCGATCTGGACTACGACGAGATCGCCGAGGCCGTCGACAAGACCCCGGCCGCGGTTCGCCAAATCGCCCACCGCGCAAGGACACACGTCGCCGCCCGCCGCCCGCGCGGTGTGGTCTCGCAGGCGGAGACCCGCGGTGTGCTCGATGCGTTCCAGCGCGCGGTCGAAACAGGCGATCTGCAAAGCCTTCTCGATCTCCTCGCGCCGGATGTGGTCGCCATGGGTGACGGCGGCGGCGTCAAACAGGCCCTCCCGCAACCCGTTGTGGGAGCCGACAAGGTGGCTCGCGTGCTGTCCGCCGGCTGGAGCAGGTTCGCCGCCGAGGCCTCCTTCGAGCCGACTCAGGTCAACGGTTACCCGGCTCTCATCCTTCGCCTCGACGGCGAGCTCGACACCGTCATGGCGCTGCGCATCGACGACGGCCTGATCACCGGCCTGTACTCCGTTCGCAATCCCGCCAAGTTGTCCCGCATGGACCAGGAGACCACCCTGAGCCGCTGAGCCACCCCTATTGTCCGAGGTCCAGGCTCATCCCGGTTAGGCTTCCGGGGTGCTGGTGGTTCGGGTACTCGGCCCGATCGAGGTCGAGCTGGACGGCTGCGTCGTGGATCTGGGCGGGCCGGCGCCGCGGCGCTTCCTGTCCGCCCTGTCGATGGCGGTGGGCGCACCGGTCTCCGATGCGGTCCTGTCGGAGTGGGTATGGGGTGCGGACCAGCCGCGGCATGCGGTCGGGACATTGCGGGTCATGGCCTCGCGACTGCGTTCGGCGCTCGGCGCCCGAGAGTATCTGCAGCGCGGCAACTCCGGGTATCTGCTGGCGGTGCCGCCGGAGTGGGTCGATCACCATCGATTCGCCGAGCTGATCACCGACGGGGTGCGCCTGCTCGCGTCCGGTGACGCCGAGCGCGCCGCGCGGCTGCTGGCCCAGGCGCTGGGCCTGTGGCGTGGCGAGCCGTGGCCGGAACTGGATCAGGCTCCGGCGTCGGCGGCCGAGCGGATCCGGCTCGTGGAGCTGCGGGAGATCGCGATCGAGGAATTGCAGGCGGCGCGGCTGGCCTGTGGTGATACCGCGACGGCGGTGGCCGACCTCAGTGAGGCGGTGACCGCGGCGCCGTTCCGGGAGCGGCGCTGGGAGCTGCTGGCGCTGGGCCTGTATCGCAGTGGGCGCCAAGCCCATGCGCTGGCCGAACTGCGCCGGGTGCGCGAGCTGCTGATCGAGGAGCTCGGCGTGGAGCCCGGGCCTGCGCTGCGCGGTGTGGAGCAGCGGATGCTCGACCATGATCCGGATTTGCTGCTGATGGAATCACCACGCCCGCAACCAGTTTCGCAATCGGCAATGATGCGGCCGGTGGGGCGTCCGCTGTCGGCATTCATCGGCCGCCGCCGGGAACTGGGATTGCTGGCTGAGCTGCTGGCCGACCGGCGCATGGTCAGCCTGGTCGGGCCCGGTGGAGTCGGTAAGACTCGGCTGGCGGTCGAATACTGTGCGGCGGAGGCGAATACGACGGATCGGTGGCTGGTGCGACTGGGCGACGTTCATGACGGTGACGCGGTGGTGACCGCGATCGCGTCCGCGCTCGGGCTGATCCACCTCACCGGAGATCCGCTGACCCTGGTGCGGCGCGCGCTCACCATGCAACCCGGATTGCTGGTGCTCGACAATTGCGAACATCTGATCGAGCCGATCGCCGAACTCGCGGTGACGCTGCTCGCGGGCTGCCCTGAGCTGCGGATACTCGCGACCAGTCGGCAGCCGCTCGGTATCGACGGCGAACATGTGCTGACCATCGAACCGCTCCGGACAGTGGACTCGGACGGCGCCGACGGTGCCGCGGTGGATCTGCTGATCGACCGGGTGCGGGCCGCGCGCCCGGGCTGGCAGCCGACCGGCGACGACCTTGGTGCCGCGCGGGAGATCTGCGTGACCGTCGACGGCCTGCCACTGGCGATCGAATTGGCCGCCGCCCGGGAACGCGCATTCGGGCTGGCCGGGGTCGCCGCGCATATTCGCGACCGTCTCGACGTGCTCGGCCCCACGCCGCGCGGATCGCTGTCGCGGCATGCCAGTCTGCAGGCGGCCATCGGCTGGAGCATCGATCACCTCGGCGCCGCCGATCGGGCGATGCTGTTGCGGCTGTGGCCGTTCGAGGGCGGATTCGGCTGGGAGGCTGCCGAATCCGTACAGTCCGGCGCCACCGATGCCAGCGTGCTCGCGACCTTGGCGTCGCTGCTGGACCGGTCGGTGATCACCACCGATCGCACCGCCTCCGGTGTGCTGCGGTACCGGCTGCTGGAAACCATCCGGCGGTACTGCCGCGATATCGATCCCGACCCGCAGGCCACGCGTGCCGCGCATGCGGAATGGGTGCGTGCGTTCGCGGGCGAGCAGGCGGCACTGCTGACCGGGCACCGCGCCGGGGCCGCCTACCGCGCGCTGGCGGTGGAGCTGCCGAACATCCGGGCGGGCATCACCTACGACCTGGCGTGCCATCCGGTGCACGCGCTGCGCACGACCGCATCGCTGCAATTCGCCTGGGGAACCCTGGGTGTTCTGGTGGACGGCCGCAATCTGATCCGGACCGCGCTCGATCTCGCGACCGATGCCACGCCCGCCGAGCGGGCGCACGGGCTGCTCGCCCTGTCGATCGTGTCGTTCCATGCCGGTGATCCGGGTGCGGCGCTGGCGCGCGCCGAATCCGCGATGGGGCTGCTCGACAGTGCGGTCGAGCGTGAACTGTGGCTGCACGCGCTGATGTACCGGGCCCTGGCGATTACCGCGCTCGGTGACCCGATCCCGACTCGGGCCGCGGTCGACGATGTCATCGCGGAGGTCGAACGCGGTCCTGCGCCCGACTGGATCCGCGGCTGCACGCAATTCGGGCAGGGTCTTGCGCTGCTGCTGGAAGGGCAACCCGCACAGGCGATCTCCTGGTTGCGCGCGGCGCGGGAGCTGAGCGCCGACTGCGGCCATCTGTGGTGCGAGGGTATGGCCGATGTGGTGCTCGCCCTGTCGATCCTGTCGGACCCGGACGATATCGCCGGTGCCGATGAGGCACTCGCCGCCATCGACCGGGCGCTGACCGTCTTCGCGCAGCAATCGAACACGTCCGATGCGCTGGGCGCCGCGTACGCCGCCGCCTACGCCCTGATGGTGCGCGGATTGCCGGAGCAGGCGATCGCGCTGCGGGCGGCGGCGGTGCACCATTCCGAACGCGTCGGCGCCGACCCGCGCCGCTACGCGCAATTCGCGCACCCCGCGGTGATCGAGCGAATGGATCGACTGCTGTCCGCCGCACCCGCCGCGGCCGAGCCGGAGCTGAGCTGGACCGCCATGGTCGGTTTGATCGCTGACGCCGCGGGCCGCTAGCACGCGCTGTAGCGCTGTAGCGGAATTGAAACGCCGCGGCGGGATAGTCGGCCGGAGCCGCCGACCGGCCGCTCGGGCCCGATGCCCATCGATATCGCCCTCAGGAGCGTCGCCATGCCGCATCCCAATCTCGACGTCATCGCGCAGGTCTACCAAGCCTTCGACTCACGGGACTTCGCTGTGATCCCGCGGCTGTTCGACCCCGATATCAAAATCGAACAGGCTTCCGAATTGCCTTGGGGTGGGCGTTATTACGGCCATCAGGGCGCGGTCGAATTCTTCACGACCCTGCTGGGAGCCATCGACAGCAAAGTGACCTGCGAACATCTGTTCGCGGCCGGTGAGGACGTTGTGCAGATCGGGCGCACGACCGGTGCGACCAGGTCGGGCGGTATCGCCTTCGATGTTCCCGAGGTTCACGTCTGGAAGTTGAGCGACGGGCTCGTTGTCGGCTACAGCGCCTACATCGACACCCCGGTCATGCTCGCGGCATTGGAGGCCGGGCGGTGACCGCCTACGACCTGGCCGCCGAGACCACCATCGACCGCCCCGCCCCGATCGTCTGGGCCCTGATCGCCGACTACGCCAATGACGTCGCCTGGCGCAGCGGCGTCATCGCCATGACCGCCGACCCGCCCGGCATCGTCACCCCCGGCGCCCGAACCGCCGAACAACTCCGCTTCGCCGGCCGCACCTGGCACAACGGCGGCGAAGTCGTCACCGTCGACCCCGGCACCCGAATGACCTGGCGCACAGTATCCGGCGCCGACGCCGAGGGCGCCCGCGCGGTAACGCCGCTGACCCCCGGCAGCTGCCTGCTCCGCCTCGAACTGCGCGTCACCCCGCACGGCATCCAGCGCCCGATCGGCCGCCTACTGGCCCGCATGCTCCAGCGCGGCCTCGACACTGACATCGCCGCACTGCGCGCCCTGGTGGAAAAGACCACGCCGGCGTCGATATGAGACACATCGGCCCGGATTCCGCTCTCCTGCAAGCCCTCCGTCGCAATTGAATGCGAAAAGCCCTGTCTTGCTGAGCTACTCGGCGTCTACTGGGTGTTGTCGAAGAGCATGAGGGGGCCTGCGCTCAGCCAGTGTTGGAGGGGGGCGGTGAAGCAGTTTCCCTCGGGGTGGCTCAGGTCGGGTACGGACAGGGCGATCGAGCGGAAGTGGTACCGGCCGAGGTCGCCCTGCAGGACTGTTCCCGGGCCGGCGGCGATGTAGGTGGCGGGGCCGTCGAGTTCGAGGGTTCCGCCGTCGGCTGTCGGGAGGTGGACGGCGATGTGGCCTTCGCCGGCGTCGGTGAGGCAGGTTCCGGTTCCGCCCGGTCCGGGGCGGGTGCCGGTGGTGACATCGACATCCCAGATGCCGGATCTGCTCGGGTCGAGGTGGCGGTCGCCCAGTTGGCCGGTGCAGGTGATCGACATGCCTCGGTCGCGGATGTGTTGTTGCGACGGAACCAGACCGATACCCGGGGCGAGGGCCATCTCGCTGCCCGCGACGAAGCAGGTCGCGGTGCTCACCTCGGCGGCGGACGCGTGTGGCGTCGCAACCAGGGCGGCTCCCGTGATTGCCAGCAGTGACATCGTGGACAGCATCGAGCGACGCATGACTTCCCCTCCCGCAAACCTGAACTGACCGATGGTAAGGGGATTTCCCTTGTCCCCGTGGACGATCAGCCGAGAATGTCCATGCTCAGCCGAGTTGGGAGAGGGCGGTGAGGAGCGGGAGGATGGTGTGCAGGAAATCGCCGGGGCAGGTGGTTTCGCCGCACACGGATTGCCAGTCGCGGTGGCCGGCGACGGTGGGGATGGTGGTGGTCAGGCCGGTGGTGGGGTTGGTGTAGTTCGTCGGGGCGAAGGGGTTGAGGGCGAGGGCGGAGCAGAGGCGGGTCAGGACGGTGTCGAGGCTGTGCAGGGCGGGTTTGCTGGGGAGGGTGCTGGTGAAGTCGCCGATCAGGCAGATGCCGATATTGCCGGAATTCGCGCCGCGGACGTGGCCGGCGGTGATGATTTCGGCGCCGGGGCGCAGGTCGGCGCCGGGTTTGAAGATGGGGGAGTCGTCGGCGCCGGTGTGGCGGGCGGAGTAGATCACGCCGTTGGGGTCGATCATGAGGTGGTAGCCGAGGTCGCCCCAGCCTTGGCCGTCGGGATCGGGGAGGGCGTGGAAGCGGTAGACGCCGGTGACCGCGTCGCGGTAGTCGTCGTACTCGCGCCCGGTGGGGATCTGGGTGTGGTGGACCGTGATCACCTGTGCGGGTGCGTATTCCGGCTCGCCCCAGGTCATCAGGGATTCGTCGGCGCCCCAGCCGGAGCGGGTGACCGCCGGGAAACCCCAGGCGTACGAGGTGGATACGGCGGTGCGGAACGGCTGCGCGGTCACCGGTGCGAAAACACTGGGAACCAAGGCGGTTTCGGAGATGACATCGAGTCGGTCGGCACCCGCCGGAACCGGGATGATCTCCGAGAGCTTGCCGGGGCGATCATCGCGCCCGTGCGCCGTTCGATGCACCTGGACCGGATCGCTCCAGGCGCCCGCCACCCGGAATCGCACCGAGGCCGGACTCGCGGCCTGATCGGGCTGGCGCACCGCGGTGAAAAGCCCACCGTGGCAGTCGGTTCCCTCGGCGGGGGCGGCATCGGCGAGGGCCCGGGCGCCGAGCCATCCTGTTGCGGCTACCGCTGCCGCGCCGGTGAGCAGGGTGCGGCGGCGTAGTCGATTATGTTGCGTCACTTCAATCCTCGGCTTTCGTCCTATGAATCCTACGAAAGTCGTCGGACCAGTCTGAAACCGGTGGTGATCGAAGGGCTGATCTTGACGAAGAAAGGGGAACGCGTTCAGACTACCGGTGGGTAACCGGACTGTGGGGTCTGGTTAGAGCTGCGGTCTATGACCAGTGCTTTTTGGCGCCCGCGGTTGAGAGGATTCTCGGAGTTGAGAAAAATACTGGGACGTGTTCCCGTTGTGACGGCTGTTGCGGCCTTGGCGCTGGCGGTCGGTTCGACGGTGGAGTTCGCACCGCAGGCGAACGCCGAACCCGATGCGTTCTACGAATACCACGGCGCCACGCCGCTGTCGTCGATCGAGCCGGGCACGGTGCTCGACACCAGGACCATGCCCTACCACGTCAGCGGTCTGCCGCTACCGGTCACGGCGGTGCAGCTGCTGTACCGCACGACCGACGCGCAGCAGCGGCCGGCCGTGGGGGTCACCTCGGTCCTGGTCCCGCCGGGCAGCGATCCCGCCAAAGCGGTTGCCTACCAGTCCTTCTACGACTCTCTGAACCCGGCGGACAGTCCCTCGCGGGCCGTCGCGGGTGACGTGACCTTCGGCGGCATGGTCAATGCCTCGGAAGGCGTATTGATCGCCCCGCTGCTCGCGCAGGGTTACACCGTCATCGTCGACGACACCGAGGGCGAGCAGGCCGATTTCGCCGCCGGACCCGAATACGGCATGAACACCCTGGATTCCATCCGGGCGGCGACACATTCCTCGGCTACCGGCCTCGACGCGGATGCCCGGATCGGCATGATCGGGTATTCGGGCGGTGCGATCGCGACCAACTGGGCCGCGGCCCTGGCGCCCAGCTACGCCCCGGATGTCGACGCCAACCTGGTCGGCGCTGCCGAGGGCGGCGTGCTGGTCAACCCCGCCCGCAATCTGTCCTATATCAGCGGCAGTGTCGGCTGGTCGGGTGTGGCGGCGATGGCGATCATCGGCATCGCCCGCTCCTACGATATCGACTTCACGCCCTACCTGAGCGGCTATGGCGCACAGGTGGTTTCCCGGCTCTCGAACGCCTCGATCGCCAATGTGCTGTTCCAGTACCCCGGATTGACCTGGCAGCAGATGGCGAAGCCGGAGTACGCCGACCCCAATAGTGTGCCGCCGTTCGTGGAGGCGGTGCGCAAGATCGACCTCGGGCTCGCGCCGACACCGACGATCCCGATGTTCATCGGCCAGGGCGCCAATGGCGAACTGGAGGGCAGCGACGGCACCAAGCCCGGCGTCGGCCACGGTGACGGTGTCATGGTCGCCGGTGATGTCCGCGCCCTCGCCAATCAGTACTGCGAGACCGGCAATCCGTCCATCCAGTACCAGCAGTACGACCTGCTCAGCCATGTGCCCTCGATGGCCCCGTGGTCGCCGGTGGCGCTCGGCTGGCTCAATGACCGATTCGCGGGAGCCCCGGCGCCGACCAGCTGCGGCGCCATCGCGCCGGGAAATCCGCTCACCCCGGAACTCTGACGGCGAGCTAGCGGCCGCCCGCCTGCTGCCAGTCCTCGGGGCGGAGCCGGCGGCGGTCGCGGCGGAGGGTCCAGGTGCCGCCGGGGTAGGTGAGGGTATTGGTGCCGGTCTGGTCGACGAAGTAGCTGGTGCAGTTACCGGTCGACCAGATGCGGGTGCTCAGGAGTTGGTGTGCCCGGGTCACCCAGGCTTGTTCGGCCGCTGCGGTCGGGGTGTAGCGGGGGACGGCTCGGTGGTGCATATCGGCGATGGTGCGGGCGATGAGCCCGGCAGTGGGTTCGATGGCCAGGAATTGGGACGTGTGGGGTAGCGCGGTATTGGGGCCGGTGACGGCGAAGAGGTTGGGGAGACCCGCGAAGGCTATGCCCCGATAGGCGGTGAAACCGTCCCGCGCGAATTTCTTTCGCGTGGAGGTGGTTTCGGTGCGGAAGTCGGGGAAGTGGGCGATGGAGTCCTGGACGTGGAAGCCGGTGGCCCACACGATCGCATCGACCTCGTGGTGCAGGCCGTCGGCGGTGCGCAGCCCGGTGGGGGTGATCTCGACGATCTTCTCGGTGCTGAGGCCGACCTCGGGCCGCGCGAAGGCGGCGTAGTACTCGTCCGACACCATGGGGCGCTTGCAGCCGAAGCTGTAGTCGGGAACCAGTTTTCGGCGCACCTCGGGATCGGGGACCTGGCGATTCAAGGCGGCCAGGCAGATTCGTGCGTAGAGCCGCACCAGGCGGGGATGGAATTCGGCGAAGTGCAGCGCCTCGAGGAAGGTGAAGACGAAGGCGCGGGCGGCGAGTCGCAGTGGCGGTATGCGGCGCAGCAGGGTTCGCACGGCCGGGGGAATGGGGCGGTCGCCGCGCGGGAGCACCCACGCGGCGGTACGCTGGAAGGAGATGACCCGGCCGGCAGTGCGCGCCAGGGCGGGCACGATCTGCACGGCGCTGGCGCCCGCGCCCACCACGGCAATGCGCTTGCCGGTGGGGTCGAAGCCGGGATCCCAGGTGCTGGAATGCATTTGCGGTCCGGTGAAGCCGGACCGTCCGGGGATATCGGGGATGGCCGCGGCGTGCAGCGAGAAGTAGCCCATGACCACGGCCCGGGCGCGCACGATCCGATTGTCGGTCAGCCGGATCACCCACTCCGCGGCGTCCTCGTCGAAATCCGCCTCGGCCACTTCGCTTTTCAGCTGAATTCGCCGTCGCAGGTCGAACCGGTCGACCACTGATTCGGTGTAGGCGCGCAGTTCGGGCTGGGTCGCGTACAGGCGCGTCCACTCCGGATTCGGCGCGAACGAATACGAATACAGTACGGACGGCACGTCGACCGCGCAGCCGGGATAGACATTGTCCCGCCAGGTGCCGCCCACGGCGCCGGCGCGTTCCAGCAGGACGAAATTGTCCATGCCGAGGCGGCGGAGATTGATCGCCACCGCCAGACCGCTGAATCCGGTGCCGATAATGGCGACGTCGTAGCGGTCGGGACCGGACTGGGAGTCAGACATGAGGGCACCTCGATTGATGGACGGAAAGTTCTGAAGGCCCGGACATTTCAGGACACCACCGCGACCTCGCCGGGTGGCGCGACACTGTCGCGGAGACCGAAGCGATCGTGCAGGCGGCGCAGCGGCGCCGGAGCCCACCAGGTCCAGCGCCCGCCCAGCCGCAGCGCCGCCGGGAGCAGGAAGCCGCGCACCAGGGTGGCGTCGGCCAGTACCGCCAGCGGTAGCCCGATGCCGAAGGCCTTCATGAAGGTGATGTCGGAGGCGAGGAAGCCCAGGAACACGATGGAGATGAGAATGGCGGCCGCTGTGACGATGCGGCCGATGCGCTCCAGCCCGATCGCCACCGATGCCGTTGCGTCGCCGGTGTTCTCGTACTCCTCGCGAATGCGGGCCAGCAGGAAGACCTGATAGTCCATGGCCAGCCCGAAGGCGACGGCGAACAGCATGACCGGCACGACGGCCGACAGATCGCCGGTGACGGTGAAGCCGAGCAGCCCGGACAGCCTGCCCTCCTGGAAGATCCAGACGAGTGCGCCGAAGGTGGCGGTCAAGCTCAGCGCACTCAGGATCAGCGCCAGCACCGGGACGAGAACGCTGCCGGTGAGCAGGAACAGCAGCAGCGCCATGGCGACCAGGACGTAGCCGAGGGCGAGTGGCACTCGCGTGGTGAGGGCGTGGATGGCGTCCAGGTTGGCGGCGTCCACACCACCTACCAGTGCCCGCGACGGCGACGGGGTGGCGCGGACAGCGCGGATGACGGCGTCCACGGTTCCCGGATCGGCGGCGGTGGGAACCACAGAAAGATAAGCGGCAGTGTCGGTTTCGAACCGGTGATGCTGGGCGGTTGCGGGTATGACCAGTGCGCCCCGGGTATAGCTGCCGGTCGCGGTATCGACGCGCGCGACGCCGTCGAGCTGTGACAAGGCAGTCGCATAGTCGGTGAGTCCCGCTTTACTGTCCGGGAGTACGACGAACAGTCCCGAGAGCTCGGCGGCATCGAAGTCGCGCTGCACCGTCTCGGCGACCTGCCGCGAGGATGAGCCGCCGGGCATGGAGCGGTAGTCGGGGAAGCCGGGGTGGAAGCGCAGGAAGGGCAGTCCGAGTGCGAGCAGCAGCAGGACCGTGACGGTGGCGACCGGAATCGGCCGCCGCATGACCATGGTGGCGAGGCGGTGCCAGAAGCCCTCGTCGAGTTCGCGGGAGGTAGTGGCGGACTGCCGCTTCCGGAAGACACGGAAGCGGTCGATCCGATCGCCGGCGACCAGCAGGATGGCCGGGAGCACGGTCAGTGAGACCACGGCGGCGGTCAGCGCCACGGCGATTCCGGCGTATCCGATCGATCGCACCGCCAGCAGCGGGAACATGAGCATGGAGGACAGTGCGACGGCGACCGTCAGTGCCGAGAAGGCCACCGTGCGGCCCGCCGAGGTCATGGTCGTGATCAGGGCCGTGCGCGGATCGGGTGCGGTGACCAGCTCCTCGCGATATCTGCTGACGATGAGCAGGCTGTAGTCGATCGCCAGCCCGAGGCCGAGCAGTGAGGCGACATTGGTTGCCGTGGAGGATAATTCGGTGAACTCGGCCAGCAGCCACAGCACGCCCACGGTGAGCATGGTCGTCACGGTGCCGGTGATGAGGGGCAGTGCCGCGCCCACGACCGTGCCGAATACCACCAGCAGTGCGATGAGGGTCAGCGGAAAGGCCACCGCCTCGCCCGCGACCACATCGCGCTGCCCCTGCTGCACGGTCTCGTGCATCATCATGGCGTAGCCGCCGACTCGGACATCGATGCCGTCGTGCGTCCCGGCGAATTGCGGTGCGAGCTCGGCGATTCGGTGGTCGATGCCCATTTCGTCGCCCAGAATCGTGGCGACCAGAAGGCCCAGCCGTCCGCTCTTGTCGCGCAGTGCGGGCAGGTGTCCCGACGTCCAGTAGGACATCACTCCGGTCACGTCCGCTTCGGCCTGCAGGCGCTGTACGAGTGCCGCTGCGGCACGCGTGGATTCGGGATCGTCGACGAGTTTTCCGGTGTCCACGAGCAGCACCAGATTCGGCGCGCCCTGCCCGAAGTGATCTCGCAGGGCGTCGGCCGCGGCGGTGGATTCCGAACTCGGGTCGAAGTATCCGCCGCCCTGGAGTTTGTCGAACAGTGTGGTGCCCGCCAGTCCGGCGAGCACCGCGAGTACGGCCGCGACGATCAGGACCGCACGGTACCGGCGTAGTGCGAAAGCGACCACGGTCAGCGCGCCTCCACCCGCATGGGCAGCCGCTTCGGGTGCACGAGCGCACCGATCACGGTCTCCCGAACCTCGACACCCGGTACCGGCCGCAGTCGCCAGCGCGCGCTGATCGTGGCCACCTGCAGCGCGATCTCGGTGAGCGAGAACACATTTCCGGGACACTGCCGGGCGCCCATGCCGAAGGGAATGTGCGCGCCCTTCGTCATGGCCGCCATCGACTCCGGCAGCCACCGGTCCGGATCGAAACGCTCCGGATCGGGGTACAGTGCCGGATCCCGGTGCACTGCTACGGGGCAGACGAAAAGCATGCTGCCGCCGGGGATCTCGACACCGCCCAGGCTGTAATCGGTGGGCACATGCCGCACGGTCAGCCACGGCGAATACTTGCGCAGCGTCTCGAGCACAATCCGCTTGGTCACATCCAGCGCCCCCAGATCGCCGAATTCAGCAGGCCGCACGTTCGCGAGCGTGCCGTCTCCCGCAGTGCGAGTGCGCGGCGGGGTGTCTCCCTGAATGGGCAGCGCGGTGGCTCCGCACCCGGCGGGCGCGGTGTCCCCTTGCACGGATGGCGTGGTGTCTCCGTGCCCGGCCGGCGTGGTATCCCCGCGTCCAGGCAACCCGGTGTCTTCTGGTGCGTGCGAGGGGATCTCGCCTCCCACGCGCAGGAGGGCGTCTACTTCGACGTGCAGGGCTGCCTCGACCTCGGGATTCTGGCCGAGTTCGTAGAAGACCCAGGCCAGGGTGGCGCCGATGGCCTCGGTGCCGCCGACGAGGAAGTTGATGAGTTCGTCGTGCACCTGCGAGTCGGTGAGGGCTTCTCCGGCTTCGTCGCGGGCCTTGAGGAGGGTGTCGAGGAGGTCGCCGTGATCGAGGTCCGGATCGGCGGCCAGTTCGGCACGGTAGGCGGCGATGATGCCGCCGGTGGCGGCCTTCATCTCGAGGACCAGCCGGTCGAAGCGGCGGTTGCCGGGCAGCGGCAGCCGGTCGATCCAGGCGGGGCGGGTGACCCGGCGCGAGAGCAGGGTCATGACCGGTGGCAGTAGTCGATGGATGTCTTCGGCTGTCTCGGAACCGATTTCGCCGGTGAAGAGGGCTGCTGCGACGGTCCGCAGCGCGAGGTCGTGCATCTGCTCGTTGACCGCGAGCGTCTCACCTGCGTGCCAGGATGCGGCGCGTTCGGCCCCCAGTCGCGTCATGACCGTCGCGTACCGGGCGATCCGCGCCTTCGCGAAAGCCGGTGCGATCATGCGGCGTTCGCGCCTGTGCCGCTTGCCCTGCAGAACGGTGACGCCCTCGCCCAGCAGCGCCTCGGCGCGTTCGATCATGTGCCCCTGGTCGGAGAGCGTCACGAATGCCTCGCGGGCCAGTTCGGGATCGGTGACGACGTAGGTGTCGTAGCCCGGAATACGCACGCGCACAACCGGTCCCACCGCAGGAAGTGTGGACATGAACCGGTAGGGCCGGCGGCCGAACCGCGGCCAGTGGCCGAGCAGGGGCAGGGCGCCGGGGGCGGTCGGTGGTACGCGGCTCGCGGCCGGGGTGAGGGTGGCGGTGGATGTCATCGCGGAATGCTCCAAATCTGGCGGCCGGATCGCGCGACGACGCGCGGAATCGGGTAATTGCGGGCGAGGGCCCGAGTTTCGAGAGAACGCCAGCGAATCGATTGCGGGGATGCCGGTTTCGGTCAGCGTAACCAGGACTTCCGCACCGTCGCAACCGGGCGATCAGACTTGTCTCCGGAACCAAAAAGCACTGTGCCGATTGGTATCTCGGGAGCAGTGGCATCGGATATGACTGCGCCTTCGGGTGACCTCTGTCGCTCTCGGGTGCGAATTGTCTTGACACCGTAAGACCGTGCTCATACGGTCCGTGGAATCCGAACAGAGCCAATGTTTGCCTCGTTCGATTCAGCGGGACCGCCCAGTCGCCGGTTCCCTCCATCCGATAGCCATCGGGAGTCACGATGAGTGCCGCACGCCTCGGTGCGCTGGGAGCCGCTCTGCCCCAGCGCGAATACACCACGGATGAACTACTGACTCGAATGTCGAGCGGCGGTCAATTCGACGTCGAACGGATCACCGGAATTCGGACCCGCCGCATGGTCGATCGCTCGGCGGGCGAGGACAGCCTCTCGCTCGGCGCGCTCGCGGCACAGGACTGTCTGGCGCGCTCGCGGTACCAGGCCGCCGATCTGGATGTGATCATCAGCGCGGGCACCACGGTGCACGACGGATTCCATATGGTGTTCGAACCCGCCGCCGCGCACGAGATCGCCCGCCGGATCGGCGCCGACAATGCCATGGCATACGACGTGGTGAATGCCTGCGGCGGCACCATGACGGCGATCTACCTGCTGGAGAACATGATTCGCGCCGGACTGGTGCGCACCGGCATGGTGGTGACGGCGGAGATCATCTCCCCGGTCACCGAGGGCGCGCTCGCCGAGGCGAAGGGCATCCGCGATCTGCAGTTCCCGGCGCTCACCCTGGCCGACGCGGCCGTCGCGGTGATCGTGGACCGCGCCGAGGACGAGCACGATCGAATCCACTACGTGGACATGATCACCAGTGCCGAATTCTCGCCGCTCTGCATCGCCAAGCCCAGTGATGCCTCCGAGAACATGATCATGCTGACCGACAATATGACCATGCAGGCCGCGCCGCGCCGTGAAACCTGGGCGAAACTGCACCGTGATCGGCTCGTCAAGCGCGGCAGCACATTCGCCGATGAGAAGTTCGATTTCATCGTCTTCCATCAGCTCGGCGTGGCCTTCACCGAGAAACTCGCCGAATCCGGCAGTAAGATCCACGAAGCGGAAATGCCACAGCGGCTGGCGACCGTGCACAAATACGCGAATACCGGTGCGAGCACGCATTTCCTCGCGCTGTACGACTATATTTCGCGCGGCGAGATTCCGAAGGGTTCCAAAGTCTGCGTGGTGCCGACCGCCTCCGGAATGATCTTCGGTGTCATGTCCGCCACTATCGATTCTCTGGTGGGATGAACATGTCCGTAATCATCGAACAATCCGCGATCAGTGCCGCCCCCGCGACCACGGGATCGATCGAGCACGCCGTCCTCGCGGGCCGGGAATGCCTGGAGCGGGCCGGAATCGCCCCCGGCGATATCGACGTGCTGGTGAACGTCGGCGTCTACCGCGACGGCAATGTGGTCGAACCCGCCAACTCCGCCCTCATTCAGCTCGGTCTGGATATGCACCTCGACTACGAGGCCGGATCGGGCCGCTCCACGTTCTCCTTCGATCTGCGCAATGGCGCGTGCGGGGTGCTCAATGCCGTGCACGCGGCGACCGCGCTGCTGGCCAATGGCACCGCCGGGCGCATCCTGATCGTCAGCAGTGACGCGCATCCGGGCGGAATCGGCCACGAGCCGAACGACTTCCGGTATGCGACCGCCGGTGCGGCCTGGTTGCTGAGCAAGGGTGTGGATCGGGAGTCGGGTTTCGGCCCGCTCCGGATTTCCCCCGCGCGCGGCCGGAGCGCGGGCGCTGATCCGGGCATTGCCGGATATCTGGATCTGAAATCCATGGGAAGTGCCGGGCAGCGGACGATTACGGTCGACGTCGCGGACGACTACGACACCGTGATCGTCGCGACCGCGGCCGCGACCCTGCGTGACTATCTGGCCGAACGGCCCGAGATCGCCACGGGCAGTGCCACTCTGGTCACCAATAATCCGGTCCCCGATTTCGCGAGCGGCCTGGCCGCGGAGTTCGGATTCGGCGCCGGTTATCAGGCGATGACCGGCGACCGCGATGCCGGCAGCTCCGGCCTTGCCATTGCGTACCACCAGCTACAGGGGCAGGGCGCACTGACGCCGGGCACCGAGCTGGTATTCCTCACCGCGGGTTCGGGGCCGATGGCCGGATGCGTGAGCTATCGGGTGGAAGGGGCCGTGTGAGCGCGGTACTCGATGATCCGGACGTGCAGTTGGCGCGGCAGCTCGAGAAGTACGCGGAATTGCCCGCCGTCAGCCATCGGACCGGCGCGGCGGACGGTGCGGAATTCCAGGCGCTGACCTTTCGCGAGCTCGGTGCGCGGGTCGATGCCTACGCGCGGGCCTTCACCGATATTGGAATCGGTAAGGGCGTCAGGACGATTGTGATGGTCCGGCCGGAGCCGGATCTGTTCGCGGTGATCTTCGCGCTGTTCCGGGTCGGCGCGGTGCCGGTGGTGGTGGATCCGGGTATGGGCGTACAACGCATGCTGCATTGTTTCCGCAGCGTCGGTGCGGAGGCGTTCATCGGCATTCCGGTGGCGCACCTGATCCGGATCGCGGCGCGGCGCACCTTCCGCACGGTTCGGGTGCACGTCACCGCGGGCGAGCGCTCGTACTGGGGCGGTTACACGCTGGGGCAGCTCGCGAAGCGGAAAGGGGAGCCGGTCACGGTCGCGCACGCGCCCGGGGATCTGCTGATGATCGCATTCACCACCGGCAGCACGGGCCCGGCCAAGGGGGTGGAGTTCACCCGCGCGGGCTTCGCCGCCTCGCTGCGGGTGGTCGCCGACTTACACGGGCGCGCAGCCGGTTTCGTCTCGCTGGCGACCGTTCCGCTGTTCGGGCTCTTCGATCTGCTGCAGGGTGCGCACGTGGTGCTCGGCCCGGTGGATCCGGTGCGGGTGTCGCAGGCCGATCCTGCGCTGCTCGCCGAGGTGGCGCGCCGCTTCCAGGTCACCGATCTGACCGCGTCGCCCGCGCTGCTCGCCCCGCTCGGCGCTTATCTGCGGCGGACGGGAATCGAATTGCCCAGTCTGACCACGGTCATTTCCATGGGTGCGCCCGCGAATCTGGACTCGCTGGCCGACGTGCGGAGTGCGCTCGGTCCGCAGGCGCGGGTTTTCACCACATACGGTGCGACCGAGGCGCTTCCGCTCACCACGCTGGAGTGGTCGGAGCTCGAAGGGCTGCAGGACCGGACCCGCGATGGGGCGGGCACGTGTGTGGGCAGGCCGCTGCCGGAATCGGAGAGCGACACCCGGGTGCGGATCATTCGCATCACCGATGCCGAAATCCCTTTCTGGACCGAAGATCTGGAGGTCGAGCCCGGTGAGATCGGTGAGATCGCCGCGACCGGAGCGCAGGTCAGCGCCGCCTACCACGGCAATCCGGCCGCCGATGCGCGGGCCAAGATCGAGGAACGGCTCGCGGACGGCACGGTGCGGCGCTGGCATCGCATCGGTGACCTCGCCCGGCGCGATGATCAGGGCCGACTGTGGTTCTGCGGCCGCATCTCCCAGCGGGTGCGCACCAGCGCCGGTGACCTTTTCACCGTGCAATGCGAGCAGATCTTCACCGCGCACCCTGATGTGCACCGCAGCGCGCTGGTCGGCGTCGGCCGGGTGAATGCGCAGGTGCCGGTGCTCTGCTACGAACTACGCGCGGGCGTGGATCCCGCCGAATCCCCGCGCATCGAGCGGGAACTGTTGCGCCTGGCCGAATCTCGCGCCGTCACCGCGCCGATACGTACCTTCCTGCGGCACAGCGGATTTCCGGTCGACATTCGGCACAATGCCAAGATCGGCCGGGAGGAGCTCGCCGGTTGGGCCGGCGTGCGGCTCGGCTACGACAGTGAAGGAACCTCTCGATGAAAGTCCTCGTCACCGGCGCCACCGGATTCCTCGGCAGCCACATTGTCGACCAGGCTCTCGCGGCGGGCGATGAGGTGCGCGTACTCGCCAGGCCCACCGGCGATCTCGGCTACCTGCGCTCGCTGTCCGACGTCGAGATCGTGCACGGTGATCTCGGCGATGCGGAATCGCTCACCGCGGCCTGCAAGGGTGTGGACGTGGTGCACCACAGTGCCGGGCGGGTGGCCGAGACCGGTCATCGCGATCAGTTCTGGGAGGCCAATGTGGTGGGCACCCGGCGTCTGATGGATGCCGCCCGCACGGCCGGCGCGGGGCGTTTCGTCTTCGTCAGCAGTCCCAGTGTGGCCACCGAATACGATCGCGATCGCTTCGGCGTCGACGAATCCGAGCCGTATGTGCGCAATCCCAAGAGCTACTACGTCGAGACCAAGGCGATTGCCGAGCGTGAGGTGCTGGCGGCGAACGGACCGGACTTCACCACCTGCGCGCTGCGTCCCCGGATGATCTGGGGGCCGCGCTCCGGCGGCTGGATGACGCTGCTGCTCAACAAGATCGCCTCGGGACGCCTGCCGGATCTGTCGGGCGGTAAGCCGGTGCTGATCTCGATGACCTACTGCGAGCACGCCGCCCGCGCCTGTGTCCAGGCCTCCCGGTCCGATGCCGTGGCAGGTAAGCCGTACTTCCTGGCCGATGCCGAAGACGTCGACCTGTGGGGCTTCGCCCGCGACCTGGCGACCGCCTTCGATCTGACGCCGCCCACCCGGACGATTCCGAAACCGGTGCTGGACACCGTCATTGCGGTCTTCGACACCATCTGGAAGATCCCGGGCTTGCAATCGCGCATCGCCCCGCCGCTGTCCAGCTGGACCGTCGCCGCCCTCACCGTGTCGAACACCTACGACACCACCGCCGCCCGCCGCGATTTCGGCTATGCCCCCACGGTTTCCCTGCGCGAGGGCATGGATCGCTACGTGGACTGGGCGAAATCCATCGGCGGCCTTTCCGCACTCCCGTCCTGACACTTCAGCTGAAACGCAAGAGCGCTCCCGGTCCGGAAAGGACCGGGAGCGCTCTGCTTTCGGCTCATCCCGCCGACGGCAGGGTGTACTCCTCGGGCAGCAGCAGTCCGGTCAGTTCGTCGAGGGCGGCATCCAGACCGTCCGTCAGGTACTCCATCGGCGGCAGTTTGTCGGCTGCGCCCAGTACGCCGAAATGCAGGCCGTCGAGGTAGCCGAGGCAGGTGACATTGAACGGGTTGCCGTGCATGAGCAGCGAGATCGGGTAGAGCGACTCGAGTCGGGCCCCGTTCCAGTACAGCGGATTCCGCGGTCCGGGCACATTGGAGATGCCCATCGGATGTGAGGCCGGAGTATCGGCGCGGCCCCAGGTGAGACCCATGATCCACGGCAGGGTGACGGCCAGGCCGTAACCGATCACGGTATTGGGCGGCATACCCGCCATTTCCTGCTTCGCCTCGCGGATGGACGCCCGGACCGCGGCGAGGCGTTCGGCCGGGTCGGCGATATCGGTGGCGAGGGCGGTGAACATCATGCCCGCGCGGGTGCCGACGCGATCGTCGTCGCCCTCGCGCAGATCCACGGGGACGCCCGCGGTGAGGGGGCGATCCGGCAGTTCCGCGTTCGCGGTGAGATAGGTGCGCAGTGCCGTGCCGACCAGGTAGAGCACGATGTCGTTGATCGTGCAGTCCGCCGCACGAGCCAGCCGTTTGAACCGGTCGAGTTCGTAGCGACGCAGCGACAGATCGCGGCGGCCGGTGATCGGCCCGTCGAAGATGGATGCCGGTTGCCGGTAGGCCTGCTGCGCCGTGGTTTTGCCCCGGGCTCGGCGCGCGGCGTCGCGGCCCGCCGTCCCGATGCCGCGCAGCAGGTCGAGCAGGCCCCGCAGTGTCGCGAGCAGTGCCCGGATGCGGCTGGTTCCCGGAATCCGCTCCGGCACATCCGGATTCACGCGCCCGACGCTGAACAGGTGCGGTGTGTCACGATCGGCCGGATCCGCCGAGAAGGTGTCGGTGAACAGCCGCATGATCGTGGCACCGTCGAACAGGCTGTGATGCACCTTGAGAATGAGGGCGAAGCGGTCCGGCGCCAAGCCCTCGATCAGATGAATCTCCCACGGCGGCCGGGTCATATCCAATTGCTCGCGGTGGATGCGCGCGGCCAGGTCGGTGAGTTCCCGGCGGTCGCCGGGACGGTTGAGCTGCCAGGTGCGGATGTGGTCGGCCGGATCGACCTCGGCGGTTTCCCGCATGAGGGCCACCAGGCGGGTCAGCGGACCGCCGACCGGCACCAGATTCCACGGCGGCGGGACGGCCATCGGCGCGACAACCTGTGCGCGCCAGC
The DNA here is from genome assembly GCF_040611495.1 of Nocardia sp. NPDC006630. Classification (NCBI taxonomy): domain Bacteria; kingdom Bacillati; phylum Actinomycetota; class Actinomycetes; order Mycobacteriales; family Nocardiaceae; genus Nocardia; species Nocardia sp. NPDC006630. Next base: position 359,867 of record NZ_JBEXOK010000011.1, on the reverse strand, counting down.
GCCGTACGAACAGCGCCGCGTCCCCGTCCGGGACGGTGAATTCGAGCAGGAATCCGATATGCATCGGCATATCGGGGGATTCCAGCGACAGCCAGATGCCGTCGGTCGCGGAGAGCCGCTTGATCGCCATGCGGGGCCTCTTTCGTGGTCAGGGGGCGGTGCGGGGAGTGACGTTCACGCGCATGCCGGTCGGGATGACGGCGAAATGGAAACGGTCACTGGGTGGTTCGGCATCCGGCGGCAGACTGATATCGAAATTGCGGCACACCATGCTGGTGACGCTCTTGATCTCCAGCATGGCCAGGCCGCGCCCCGGGCAGAACCGGGGACCGGAGCCGAAGGGCAGGGCGGTATCGGGCCGGTGATTGCCGGGGCCCTCCCGCAGCCAGCGGTCCGGATCGAAAGTCTGTGGTGCGCTGAAGTTCTGCGCCTGCAGCCCGGCATGCCGGACATTGACGATCACCCAGGTTCCGGCCGGGACCGCCACCCCGTCGATCGTGGTGTCCTCGATCGCCTCCATGGCGAGCAGGGGAGTGGTGGGCTGCAGTCGCATGGATTCCGCCGCGACCGCCTCCAGATACGGTTGCCGATCCAGGACGGAGGGAATCTGTGCGACCTCCTCCCGAATGCGCTGCTGCGCTGCGGGATTACCGGCCAGGTGGTAGAGCAGCCAGGCCATGGCATTGCTGGTGGTGTCCTGGCCGGCGATGAGAATCGTGAGGGCCTCGGCGAACAGCTCCGCATCGGTGAACTCGCCGCCGTCCTGTGCCAGCAGCAGGGCCTCGATGAAATTCGTGGGCTGTTCGGGGAGATTCGCACGGGCGCGGGCGATGACGGCGGTCAGATCCTGCCGCAGCGCCGCCAGCGCCCGGTCCAGGGCCCGGTCGTCGGGCAGCTTGACATAGCGCCAGTACGGGAACGGCATACCGAGTCGCCGATTGAGGATGGGGAAGATCAGCTCCAGATGGCGCTGGATCACATCGCCGGACTGCTCGATGGTGTTGATGTCGTAGTCGAAGGTCAGCTTGGCGGTGACATCGACTGTGTAGCGGGTCAATTCGGCGCGCACATCATCGGGCGAGCGGTCTTCCCAGCGTCGCCGCAGGCGGTCGGTGATGGATTCCAGGCTGGGCTGGAAGCCGCGCAGGTGGGTGGCATTGAAGGCGGGCATGGCCAGCTTGCGGCGGCGGCGCCAGGCCTCGCCCTCCAGCGAGAACAGTCCGTTGGACCCCATCTCGTCCATGACCGACTCGATGGACGACTGCCGCCGGAAGCCGCCCGGGCGGTTGCGCAGGATCTCGCGATTGAGCTCGGGATCGCTCACCACCACGATCCGCTGCCCGGCCATGCGGACCCGGTACATCAACCCGTATTCGTCACACCAGGAATCGAATTGGCGGTGCAGCCGGGCGGGTGTCAACTGCGGGAGATTGCCCAGCAGCGGCCATCCCTTGGGCCCCGGCAGATCGTCCACGGACAGCATTCGAGATGTCGATAGGGGCACGAATCGGAGCTTAACCGCGAATGGCGTGGCCCGCGAAAGATGAAGCATCGCTTTGTATTCGGTGACAAACGCAGTCGCCCGATATCGTCTCGCGAGAGTAATGTTTCGGGAATGTGACCGAAAGATACTGCACCCCTTGGAAAACCGGAAATCGACGTGGCGCGATAGGCATGGGTGTGCGCATTGGTATTTCGAACACAATCGGTGGTGCTCGAGTCTGTTCTCGGTAACAATCGGCAGATGTTCGCCCTCGCTGCCCGCCCGGGTGATTCCTCGCCCATCTTCGCCCGATTGGCACCGCGGCTCCCCGAGATCGCCGCGGGCATGTTCGACGCCGCGCTGGCGGCGGTTCCCGGCCTGGAAGACCTGCCCGAGGATCACTTCGCCGATGTCATGCCCAGTCTGCTAGGGGGTGCGATGGCCTTCATTCGTGCCCTCGAGGACGGGCGCATGGTCACCGCCGAGGAGGTCGCGCAGTACGTCACGCCGGTCGTGGAGCGGCACGCCGAGGACCGGATTCCCTTGCGCCAGCTCATGACCGGATTGTTCAGCGGGACCGGATACCTCTGGGGCGAGATCGCCCGCACGGCCGCACCGTACGAGATACCCGACGTCGCCGCGGTCGGCCAGGGGATTCTCGAGGCGCTCATGCACATCACGATCATCATCTCCGAGGTGCACTCCGGCGTGGAGCAGTCCATCTACACCGTCGAACGTGAAGCGCGCCGGGCCTTGTGCGCGGCCCTGCTGCGCGGCGCCCCCGCCGATGAGCTGGCCGCCCGGGCCGATATCGCGCTGGAGGACCGCTACGACGTCCTCACCCTGCACCTGCGTCCGGGCCCGCTGATCATGGTGGCCGACGCCATGGTCACCCGCCGCCGGATCCGGCAGTTCCAGCAGACCCTGTACTCGCTCATCGGCACGACAGCCCTCAATACCTTCGACGGCTCGGACGGAATCATCCTGCTGCCCAGCCGATCCCGTCCCACCTCCGTGGTCGGGGTCGCTCCCCTCGAGCGGCTGGCGACCAGCCTCGCCGAACAGTTCGGCGTGGATGTCTTCATCGCCGAATGTCCGGGCAGCACTCGCGCCGACTTGCCCAGGGCGGCACGGCAAACCACCGATCTCGCCGAACTGGCCCGGCTGCTGGGCCGCCACACCGGCGTCTACCGCCTCGACGATCTACTGCTGGAATATCAGCTCACCCGCCCCGGTCCCGCCCGGGACCGCCTGGCCGAGCGCATTGCCCCGATCCTGCGGCACGCCCACCTGTTCGACACCCTGGACGCCCACATCCGGCACGGCTCGGACCGCAAGGCCGCCGCCGCGGTGGTGCACGTGCACCCCAACACCTTCAGCTACCGCCTGCGCCGGGTGGCCGAACTGACCGGCCTGGACCCGAGCGATCCGCACGATTCCCGTTTGCTCGCAGCCGCTCTCACCATCCACAGCCTCTACCCCGCGCCGGAAACGCCGGATCTCGGCGAAGGGGTCTGACCGCCGCGGGCTGCTCCCTACTCCGGAGCGCGGGCCGGGAAGCGGGCGGTGAGTCCGTCGACGAAGGCGGTCAGGGCCAATTCGAAGCTCTCGGAATCGATTTCGTCGGCCCGGGCGCGGAGCAGGTGGGCTTGTTCGAGGTGGGGGTAGCGGTCGCGGTAGACCTGGACGTCGTCGACGAAGCCGCGGGAGAAGGAGCCGATGGTCGCGCCCATGACCAGGTAACGGGTGGCGGCGCCGATCATGGTGGCATCGCGCGGAGGCCAGCCCGCGCCCACCAGGCCGCCGTGCACGGCATCGGCGTGGCGGAGGTTCTCCTCGCGTTTGCCGGGACCCGCGGCGAGGTAGGGGACGAAGTTGGGGTGCGCGACCAACTCCTGGCGGTAGGAGCGGGCCCAGGACATGAGGCCGTGCTGCCAATCGCCGTGGTCGAAGGCGGAGGTGTCCACGCGGGCCATGATGCCCCCGGCGATATCGTCCAGGACATCGTCCTTGGTGGGGTAGTGGCCGTAGAGGGAGGCCGCCTGCACGCCCAGTTCGGCGGCGAGTTTGCGCATGGACAGCTCGGCGAGGCCGTCGCGGTCGATGAGGGTCAGGGCGGCGTCGCGAATGCGGTCCCGGCTCAGCAGTGGCACCCTCGGTCTCGCCATTCGACTCACCTCCCTGATTGATCACCCCGCTGACCTCGAAGTTATCACTTGATCCTTGAAAAACCGAACACCGTTAGGATAACTTCGGGTCATTAACCTAACAACGTTCGGTTAGGAGCTATGACCGATGGACTTCGAGCTCGACGAACCGCAGCGCGAACTGCGCGAGGTCGCCCGCGCCTGGGTGGACAAGGAGGTCGTCCCGTACGCCGCCGCCTGGGATCGCGCCGAATCGGTGGACCTGGCCATTGTCGGCAAGCTCGGCGCCATGGGATTTCTCGGCATCGAGATTCCCGAGGAGTACGGCGGATCCGGCGGCACCGCACTCGATTACTGCCTGCTGCTCGAGGAACTCGGGCGCGGGGACAGTTCGGTGCGCGGCATCGTCTCGGTATCGCTCGGGCTGGTCGGCAAATCGATCAAGACCTACGGCACCGAGGCGCAGCGGCGAGAATGGTTGCCGCGCTTGTGCTCCGGGCAGGCGCTGGGGTGCTTCGCGCTCACCGAGCCCGGTACCGGATCGGATGCGGGCAGTCTGATCTCCAAAGCCGTTCGGGACGGCGATGATTGGCTGCTGTCGGGTACCAAGATGTTCATCACCAATGGCACCTGGGCGGACGTCGCGCTCTTCTTCGCGCGAACCGGCGGGCCGGGGCCTCGGGGCGTCACCGCCTTCCTCGTGCCGACCGATGCGCCGGGATTCAGCCGCACCGAGATCAAGGGCAAGCTGGGGCTGCGCGGGCAGGCCACCGCCGAACTGGTGCTGGAGCAGGTGCGGGTGCCCGATTCGGCCCGGCTCGGCGACGAAGGCCAGGGGTTCAAGATCGCCATGGGCGCGCTCGACAAGGGGCGCATGGGTGTGGCCGCCGGTTGTGTCGGCGTCGCGCGCGGCTGTCTGGAAGCCGCGGTGAAATACGCTCAGGAGCGCGAGCAGTTCGGGAAGCCCATCGCCTCGTATCAGCTGGTGCAGGAGCTGCTCGCCGATATCGCCGTCGAGGTCGAGGCGGCGCGGCTGCTCGCCTGGCGGGTGGCCGATCTGGTGGAGCGCGGTAAGCCGTTCGGCACCGAGGCGTCGGTGGCCAAGCTGTTCGCCAGTGAGGCCGCGGTCAAGGCCGCCAACAATGCCATTCAGGTCTTCGGCGGCTACGGCTATATCGACGAGTACCCGGTCGCCAAGTACCTGCGTGATGCGCGCGTGCTCACGCTGTACGAGGGCACCAGCCAGATTCAGAAACTGCTCATCGGCCGCGCCCTCACTGGCGTGAACGCCATCGTCTGATTTCGATCACACTCTCGGACAAGGAGATTCGCATGACCTCGAAGGTTGCCTTCGTCACCGGCGCCGCCCGCGGAATCGGCGCCGCCACCGCGGCCCGGCTGGCCGCCGACGGATTCACCGTCGTCATTGCCGACCTCGACGAAACCGCCTGTAAGACGGCCGTCGACGCGATCGTCGCCGACGGCGGCAAGGCGATCGCGGTGGCCTGCAATGTGACCGATGAAGCGTCGGTCGATGCCGCGTTCGAACGGGTTGTGGCTGAGCTGGGTTCGGTCGACGTGCTGGTCAACAATGCCGGGGTGCTGCGGGACAATCTGCTGTTCAAGATGTCCGTCGAGGACTGGGACACCGTTATGTCGGTGCATCTGCGCGGGGCGTTCCTGTGCAGCCGGGCCGCGCAGCGGTACATGGTCAAGCAGAAGTCGGGCAAGATCGTGAACACCTCCAGTGTGTCCGCGCTGGGCAGTCGCGGGCAGGCCAATTATTCGGCCGCCAAGATGGGCATCCAGGGCTTCACCCGCACGCTCGCCATCGAACTCGGCCCGTACGGGATCAATGTGAATGCCGTTGCGCCCGGGTTCATCGTCACCGATATGACCGATGCCACCGCGGCGCGGGTCGGCGTCGATCCGGAGGAGTTCCGGACCCAGGCCGCCGCGATCACGCCGCTGCGCCGGGTCGGGCAGCCCGCGGATATCGCCAATGTGGTCTCGTTCCTCGTCTCCGAGGACGCCTCCTTCGTCACCGGGCAGACCATCTACGTCGACGGTGGCCGCAAGCTCTAGGCAGCTCCCGGGGCTGCTCCGGATCGTGATTCGAAGAGAGAAAGTGCAATGCAGAGAACAGTTTTCGACGCCGACCATGAATCCTTCCGCAAGACGGTGCGCGCCTTCATCGAATCCGAGGTCGCGCCCGTCTACGACGAATGGTTCGACGCCGGCATCGTGCCGCGCGAGTTCTATTACAAGCTGGCCGAACTCGGCATCTTCGGCATCGAGGTGCCCGAGGAATTCGGTGGCGCGGGCATCGAATCGTTCAAGTTCCAGGCCGTCATCATCGAGGAGGCCGCGCGCGCCGCGGTGTCCTTCGGCGGCTCCAGCGTGCATGTGGGTCTGTGCCTGCCGTATCTGAAGATGCTGGCCACACAGGAGCAGAAGGAACGCCTGCTGCCGGGCTTCGTGAGCGGCGAGACCATGTTCGCCATCGCCATGACCGAGCCCGGTACCGGTTCGGATCTGGCCGGAATGCGCACCACCGCAAAGCTTTCCGAGGACGGCACGCACTATGTGCTGAACGGGTCCAAGACCTTCATCACCGGCGGTGTGCTTGCCGACCGGGTGATCGTCTGCGCCCGCACCGACGCGCCTCGTGCGGAGGATCGCCGCCACGGCATCTCGCTGTTCATGGTGGACACCAAGTCGCCGGGCTACACCGTCGGGCGCAAGCTCGACAAGCTGGGCCTGAAGGTCTCCGACACCGCCGAACTCAGCTTCACGAATGTCGAAGTGCCGGTGGCGGATCTGCTCGGCGAGGAGAACAAGGGGTTCTCCTACCTCGGGCTCAATCTGCCGCAGGAACGGCTGTCCATCGCCGTCGGCGCGTACGCGCAGGCGCGGGCGGCGGTGCAGTTCGCCAAGGAATACACGCAGCAGCGCAATGTGTTCGGGCAGCCGGTCGCCAGCTTCCAGAACACCAAATTCGAGCTCGCCGCCTGCCAGGCCGAAGTCGATGCCGCCGAAGCCGTGGTGGATCGCGGGCTCGAGGCGCTCGACGCCGGGACGCTGACACCGGCGGATGCCGCCTCCGCCAAGCTGTTCTGCACCGAGGTCGCGGCCCGGGTCATCGACCGCTGCCTGCAGCTGCACGGCGGCTACGGATTCATCAACGAATACCCGATCGCGCGGCTCTACGCCGACAACCGCGTCAACCGGATCTACGGCGGCACCAGCGAAGTCATGAAGATGATCATCGCCAAGGATATGGGCCTGTAGGCCACACGCTACGAACAGCAAGAGGTCCCATGAACGCGACGCTCTCCCTGGCCAGCATTCTCGCCGAACCGGCGCGGCGGCGGCCCGATCACCTCGCCCTCATCGAAGGCGCACAACGGATCACCTTCGCCGACCTGTGGCGGCAGGCCCGCGAACAGGCCGGGGCGCTCATCGAACTCGGTGTGCGGCCGGGGGATCGAGTCGCGCTCATGGGGCCCAATACCGCTGATTTCCCGCGCGCCTACTACGCCATTCTGGCGGCGGGGGCGACCGTGGTGCCGGTACATCTGCTGCTCACCGCGGACGAGGCCGAATACGTGCTGCGGGACAGCGAAGCGTCATTGCTCATCTGTCACGACATGGTGGCTACGGTGGGCAAGGCGGCCGCCGAGCGCGCGGGGATTCCCTGCGTGAATCCGAAAGAGCTGGCTGCCGAGGCGATTCCGACATTCGTCTCGCGCAGTCCGCTCGATATCGCGGTGGTGTTCTACACCAGCGGGACCACCGGCCGGCCGAAGGGTGCGGAGCTCAGTCACCTCAATATGGTCATGTGCGCCACGGTGAACGCCTTCGACGCCAATGAGGTCAAGCGCGAGGATATCGCCCTCGGTGCGCTCCCGCTCTTCCATGTGTTCGGGCAGACCGTGTCCATGAATTCGCACTGGCGGCTGGGCGCGACACTGGTGCTGCTGCCGAGATTCGATGCGGCCGAGGCGATTCGGCTCATGAACGCCGAGAGCATCAATACCTTCCACGGGGTGCCGACCATGTACGTCGGCCTGCTGGAAGCCGCGCGCGAGGCGGAACGACTGCCGAAGCTGCGGCTGTGCATCAGCGGCGGTGCGGCCATGCCGCCGTCGGTGCTCGAGGACTTCGAGCGGGTGTTCGGCGCGCAGGTGCTGGAGGGCTACGGGCTTTCGGAGACCTCGCCGACCGCCACCGTCAACCAGCCGCTGCTCGGACCGGTCGCCGGCACCGTCGGGCATGCGGTGTGGGGCGTGGATGTCGAGATCGCCGATCCGGCGGTGCGCGATCGCATCGAACTGCTGCCGACCGGGAGTGTCGGCGAGGTCGTGGTGCGCGGGCACAATGTGTTCAGCGGGTACACCGGGCGGCCCGAGGCTACGGCGGAAGCCGTGGTGGACGGCTGGTTCCGCACCGGTGACCTCGGCGTCAAGGACGAGGGTGACTACCTGCGCATTGTGGACCGCATCAAGGAAATGATCATTCGCGGCGGATTCAACGTCTATCCGACCGAGGTCGAGGCCGCGCTGCTGCGGCATCCCAAGATCGCGCAGGTCGCGGTGATCGGGGTGCCGGACGACAATTACGGCGAGGAGATTCTGGCTGTGGTGGTGCCCGCGAAGCCTGTCACCGCCGAGGAGATCATCGAGTTCGCTCGGGAGCATGTGGCGCGCTACAAGTACCCGCGGCGGGTCGAATTTTTGACGGAACTACCCCTCGGACCCACTCATAAGATTTTGAAGCGAGAACTCAAGGAGCGGTTCGCATGATCGACTTCACTTCGTTCGACGAATTGCGGGCGGCCGTCGGGACCGAAATCGGTGTCAGCGACTGGATTCTCATCGACCAGGAGCGCATCGACCGGTTCGCCGAGGCCACCGGCGATCACCAGTGGATCCACGTCGATCCGGAACGCGCCGCCGCCGGACCCTACGGGCGCACCATCGCACACGGCTTCCTGACCCTGTCCCTGGTGGTCCCCATGAGCGCACAGGTGATGCAGGCCAGCTTCGTGCGCATGGCAATCAACTACGGACTCAACAAGGTTCGCTTCATCACCCCGGTCCCGGTCGGCAGTCGCATCCGCGGCCGCTTCACCCTGAACTCCATCACCGATATCCCGGGCGGCGTCCAGGGCGAACGCACGGTCACCATCGAGCTCGAGGGCGAACCCAAACCCGCCTGCGTGGCAGAAAGCATCGCCCGCTACCTGGTGTGACGGCATCGAGGCTGAAGGCCCGTCCCCGGAATAGGGACGGGCCTTCAGCTTTCGAGCTCGAAGCTACTTGCCTATCCCGAAGGGCTGGGCCGACAGTGGGGAGTCGTCCGGGGTCATGGTCGCGACCACGGCGATGCCCGCGGAACGGAAGTTGCTGAGGGCGCGGGCGATATGGTCGGCGGAGGTGATCAGGATGGCCGCGTGTGCGCCGATCGCCTGCATGAGCTGGGCCGAGAACGCCGCGTTCTGCACGGTCGAATTCGCATGGGTCTCACTGTGAATGCGCTGCGGGGTGATGCCGCGCTGCGCCAGCCAGTCCGCCATGGCCTGGGCCTCGGTGACGCCGTTCTGCGGATTGCCGCCGGTGACGATCACCGGGGAATCGGGGGACAGCAGCGCCGAGACGTACCCGGCGTAGAGGCGGTTCACCAGCTCCGGGCGCATCGAACCATCGGGCAGCAGGCCGTAACCGAGCACCACGATGGCGGTGGCCGGGCTGAACATGGCGGGCAGTTCCAGGCCGGGGAGGTCCACGCCGGGCATCACCGTGGTGACCGAATGGAGAACGGCGAGCGCGCCCTGCGAGATGGACGCCGCCGGATCCACCGGTGCGGCGGCGGGTTCGGCATGCGCCGTGGCGACAGCGGCGGCGACCGCGACGACCGTGGCACCCGTGAGCAGGGTGCGCACAGCGAGACGCGCGGTATTTCGGGAGAGGTGGCGGAAAACCGGAACAGCCGGTAGCAGATCGAACATCGGAAACCCCCTGGGCAGCCACGCTAGCGACTACTAGTCGGTTCACATTTTCGATCCATGATCACCCGAAAATTACTGCCCGGTACACGATTCGGCGAAATCAAGATCCGCACGCCCCCGACCTGCGGCGACCCGGATCGTCCGGTCAGGCGAAGGCGTCGCGGTGTGCCGCACACCACTGCGCGAAGGTGCGGGGCGGGCGGCCGAGCAGCGCGGTGACGGTATCGGTGCGCAGTCCGACTGTGTCGGAGCGCATTTGGGTGAAGGACTCCAGGATCGCGGCGGCCAGGGCCGGTGGGGCGCCGTTCGGGAAGCGAGCCCGGATGGCCTCCTCCGGGGTGCTGGTGCCGCGAATCTCGAGTGTGCGGCCGAGGATTCGCGCAAGGATCGCGACCTGCTCTGCGCAGGTGAGGGATTCGGCGCCGGTCAGGGCATGGATGGCGGGCCGGTGGTCCGGCTCGGTCAGGGCGCGGGCCGCCACCGCGGCGATATCGGCCGGGTCGATCGGGGCGAAGCGACCCGGGCCGGTCGGGTCGAGAATCGGTTCGCCCGCGCGGATGGCGGGGGCCCATTCGAGGGCATTGCTCATGAGGCCGCCCGGTCGCACGATGGTTGCCGGAATGCCGCTGACCAGGACGAGTTCCTCGCGTTCGCGGTGCCAGCGGCCCATGGGGGGAACGGGATCGCCGGCGGCGTGGAAGGAGGACAGCAGGACGATGCGGCGGACGCCGGCCTGCTGTGCGGACTTCACCGCGTGGCGGGTGTGGTCGATGCCGACGCCGGGGACCAGCAGGAACAGGGCGGTGACGCCGTCCAGGGCCCCGGTGAGGGCGGCCGGATCGTCGAGATCGCCGACGTATCGCTGCGCCGGTGCCGGGAGGTCGCGGGCGCGGGCCGGATCGCGTACCAGAATGCGGTATTCGACTCCGGCGGTGGCCAGTTCGCGGGTGAGTTCGCGGCCGATGTTTCCGGTCGCACCTGTCAGAAGTATCATGAACGCTCCAAGTCGTTAGCCGTCTATCGAATAACGCTAGACGGCTAACGATCTCTGGTCAATAGTTGTCCGCCGACCCCGGAGGCCTGATGTCCGACTTCCTCGATCTCCATGGCAGCACCTCGAAAGTCCTGCGCGCCTTGGCCGATCGCGATATGCGCCGCCTCGGGCTGCACCTCGGGCAGAACCACCTGCTGGCCGCGCTCTGGGAGCAGGACGGGCGCACACCGGGGGAGATGGCCGCCGCGCTGAACGTCAGCACCCCCACCGTTGTCAAAGCCGCCACCCGCATGACCGCCGCCGGCCTGCTCGTCCGCCGCCCCGACGACCGCGACAACCGCCTCGTCCGCCTCTGGCTCACCGATAAGGGCCGCGACCTCCAGAAACCCGTCGAAGCCGACCGAAAAGCCCTGGAGGACAAAGTCACTGCCGCCCTGACTCCCACCGAACGCAAACACCTCATGTCCGCCCTCGCCAAAATCCACCACACCGCCACCGACCTTCTCGGCACCCCCGTCGACCACGCTTCTCTCCCGGACTGACCGCCCGCACCCAACAGCGCGTGTCTCTGCTGGACAGCCCTTGTCGGCGTTACCCGGCATCGTGACGGGTTGTGCGGTCGGCGCGGGCGATGGTTGGCACGCGACTGCGTGTGCTGGGCACCGAACAGCGCGTGTCTGGCTGGACAGTGCTCGGTGGCGCTGTGGGGTGCTGATGCGGGTTGTGCGGTCGGGGGTCGGGGGGATTCGAGGGGTGATCACCTAGAGTTGGGCGCATGATTACCGCGATCGTGCTGATCTTTGCCGAGTCCGATCGGATTCCGGAGACTGCGCAGGAACTAGCCGATATCGACGGGGTTGCCGAGGTGTACTCGTGCGCCGGGGATGTGGATCTGATCGCGGTGGTGCGGGTGCGCGACCATGAGCAGATCGCGGAGGTGGTGACCGGGCGGATCAACAAGACGGCCGGGGTGGAGCGCACCACCACGCACATCGCGTTCAAGTCCTATTCGCGTGCGGATGTGGAGCAGGGCTTCTCCATCGGCGAATAGCCTTCGGCCGGCGTGTGGTCAGTTCGCGAGGACTGCGGCGCCGAGGGGAGAGGCGTGGCGGCCGGGCTCGATGACGCGGGTGACGCCGCCTCGGCAACCCGGCAGCAGATAGACGCGGACCGCCTGATCGGTGTTGTTGGTGACCGCCAGGCGTCGCGGCACCTTGCGAACGGTGAGGCATCCGTTGAGGTCGCCGTAATCGCGGTCATCGACGGTCAGCATGCCCTGTGCCGTGGTCCGGACTATCGGGGTGACCGGATGCGCGGCGCTCACCGGCACACCGCCGAGGAGGGCACCGCCGACGGCGGCTACCGCGATCGCGAGAATGCCTCGCCGCCAAGAGATTCCGTGCTGCGCGGGGCCCGCCATCAGGGTGCGGGGGTCGGGGAGCCGGGCAGGTTCCGCGGCGATCTCGCCGAGGCTGTGTTCACCGGTGCGGCCGTCACGAGCACCGCAGCCGAGAGCCCGGATATCGCATATCCGTACCGCTTCATGCCGCACATCCTCACTGGGTCCGTACGGCGATCGCCCGCACCCTAGCGGAGAACCGCCTGCTCAACGCCGAAACTGTAACGCCGCCGCTGGTGCATCACCAGCAAACAACACACCTTTGGCGCCTGCGAACTCGTGTGAAAAGCGACAATTCGGTCTTTTTCAGTGCTTTGACCGATTGCGAAGGGATCGTCCGGCCGCGATCAGTCCGAACCGAGCTCATTGGTCACTGCCACCCAGCGATCGAGCAGCGACGCGGCGGCGCCGCTGTCGACGGCGGCGGAAACCCGCTCCAGCGCAACGGCCAGTCGTGCGTGCAGGTCCTCCTCGGCGTTCGCGGCCGTGAGCTCGTAGGCGACCACCGCGGCGGCCGAATTCACCAGTACCGCATCACGAACCGGGCCGAGATCACCGGCGAACATATTGCGGGCGATCACCGCGTTCATGGTCGCGTCGCCACCCTTGAGGGCCGCCGGATCGACGCGCTCGATGCCGAGTTTGGTTGGGTCGATGGTGGTTTCGTACCGCTGACCGCCCGCGACGACCCACACATCGGTGGTATCGGCCGTGGTGATCTCGTCCAGCCCGTCATTGCCGCGCACCACCAGCGCCGAGGCGCCGCGATCGGCGAACACGCCCGCGATGACCGGCAGCAGATCCGCGAAGGCGCAGCCGATGAGACCGGCCGTCGGCTGTGCCGGATTGGTCAGCGGGCCCAGGATATTGAAGACCGTCGGAATGCCGATCTCACCGCGCGCCTGACTGGCGTAGCGCAGCGCCGGATGGAAGACCGGTGCGAAGCAGAAGCCGATACCGGCCTCGCGCACCGAGGCCGCGACCGAGGCCGGGCCCAGGGCGATCTTCACGCCCAGCGCCTCCAGCACATCCGCGCCGCCGCTCTTGGAGGACGCCGCGCGATTGCCGTGCTTCACCACGGGAATCCCGGTGGCCGCCACCACGATCGAGGACATGGTGGAGATGTTCACCGTGCCGGAGCGGTCACCGCCGGTGCCGACGATATCGACCGCCGTGCCCTCGAACGGAATCCGGCGCGCGTGCGCGAGCATGCCCGCGGCCAGGCCGCCCAGTTCGGCGGAGGTGGGGCCCTTCATCTTCAGGGCCACGCCGAAGGCCGCGATCTGCGCGGAGGTGGCGCTATCGGTGAAGATCTCGTTCAGCGCCCAGGTGGCCTCCTCAGCGGAGAGGTCATTGCCGTCGGTGAGGATGCCGAGGATTTCTCGCCAGCTGCGCGCGCTCATGGCTGCCAAGCCTAGTGCGCGGGGGCTATTTCTTTTCTCCCGGTGGCTGCAGGGCATCCCAGCCCAGGGCCACACCGTCATGGCGGTGCGCGAGCGCGACCATGCGGGCGTGGTCCTGGGCGCAGTGCATGGCATCGAGCACCCGCACGCGCTGCAGGATCAGCGTCTCGGCATCGGCCTGCGAAACGGTTTCATAGCCTTCCTGCTCGGCAATGATTTGCACCGCATTCACCCGCTCTGCGGGAAGTCGCAGGTGGTGCCGCAAAACCACAGGTTGGTCGGCAGTCCAGTTCTCCGCGCGGCCCAAAACAGCCGAACATGCTTCCGCGTCATCGAAACTCGACGCCACCACCACCAGGTCGCCGCGCCCGGTATCGAGTTGCGCGGGCCCGGCGCGCCGAAAGCGCCGCAGCCACCGTGACTTCGCGTTCATTTCACCTTCCAAAAGTGGCTCAGCTTCCTCTTACCTGCACAATCTAGGCTGCTCCATGACACGCCGAGCCCCTGTCGAGAGGGTCGCTCGCCCTGCGGTTTCCGACACGTACGACGAAGTTTCGTACCCCGCTACTCCTGTCGTACTACGACAAGTCATACTTACCGGCGTGACGACCGCAGTAGGGACCCCAGGATCGGCCATTACCCAGCGAGTGCATTCGCTGAACCGGCCCAACATGGTCAGCGTCGGTACCATCATCTGGCTGTCGAGCGAGTTGATGTTCTTCGCCGGCCTGTTCGCTATGTACTTTGTCGCCCGCGCGCAGGCACACGGCAAATGGCCGATGGAGCCGACCGAGCTGAACCTCAAGCTCGCCGTGCCGGTGACCGCCGTCCTGGTCGCTTCGTCTTTCACCTGCCAGATGGGCGTCTTCGCGGCTGAGCGCGGCGACGTGTTCGGCCTGCGCCGCTGGTACACCGTCACCCTGATCATGGGCGCGATGTTCGTCGCCGGTCAGGGCTACGAGTACACCAACCTGGTTCGTGAAGGCACCACCATCTCCAGCACCGTGTACGGCTCGGTCTTCTACATCACGACCGGCTTCCACGGCCTGCACGTCATCGGCGGTCTCATCGCCTTCGTCTTCCTGCTGATCCGTACCTCGCTGAGTAAGTTCACCCCGGCGCAGGCCACGGCAGCGATCGTTGTCTCGTACTACTGGCACTTCGTCGACATCGTCTGGATCGGCCTCTTCGCCACGATCTACTTCATCCGCTAGCGCGGTTGAGCTCCACGGCAACGCCCGCCGTAGGCAAGAAACTTCTGTACAAGTCGGTTCCGTCTACTCCAAAGGGACACAGATGAGTTCATCTCCCCCGTCAGCGCCAGATCCGAGCCTCGCATCGGGTTCGGGCGAGGCCACCAAGACGCGTAAGCAGCGCCGCTTGCGCCGGCGTATCGCCGGCGGTCTGGTTCTTCTGATGGGCCTCGTCGGAGCCGGCTTCGCGGCATCGGCCCTGACGCCGACGGCTCAGGTCGCCACGGCGAACGAAGACCAGTCCGCGCTGATCCGCGAGGGCAAGCAGATCTACGACACCTCCTGCGTCACCTGTCACGGTGCCAATCTGCAGGGTGTCCAGGATCGCGGCCCCGCCCTGATCGGCGTCGGCGAGGCAGCGGTGTACTTCCAGGTCTCCTCCGGACGTATGCCAGCGGCCCGCAACGAAGCGCAGATCGTGCGCAAGCCCGAGAAGTTCGACGCACACCAGACCGACGCCCTCGGCGCCTACATCCAGGCCAATGGCGGCGGTCCGACCGTGGTGCGCGACGCCAACGGCGAGGTCGCACAGGATTCCCTCACCGCCGGAGCCGATCTCGGCCGCGGTGGCGAGCTCTTCCGCATGAACTGCGCCTCCTGCCACAACTTCACCGGCAAGGGCGGCGCGCTGTCCTCCGGTAAGTTCGCGCCGCCGCTGGACAAGGCGACCAATCAGCAGATCTACCTGGCCATGCTCACCGGCCCGCAGAACATGCCCAAGTTCTCCGACCGGCAGCTGACGCCGGAGGAGAAGAAGGACATCGTCGGGTACATCACCGATCGCATGCGGACCCCGTCGGAGGCCGGATACGGCCTCGGCGGCTTCGGTCCCGCGACCGAGGGTCTGGTCATGTGGATCGTCGGCATCGTGGCGCTGGTCGGATCGGCGATGTGGATCGGATCCCGATCATGAGCGAACAGGAGCGAAACAGCATGGGGGACAACCCCACCGGGGAACCGACGGATGAGCAGCTCGACGCGATGTCGCGTGACGAGCTCGTCGAACTCGGTACCAAGCTCGACGGCGTCGACGTGGCCTACCGCGCACCGCGCTGGCCCGTCCCCGGCACCCGCGCCGAGAAGCGCGCCGAGCGCCAGGTGGCGCTGTGGTTCGCCATCTCCGGCATCGCGGCGGCCGCGCTCATCGGCGTATTCCTCTTCTGGCCCTGGCAGTACAAGGGCCGCGGCGAAGACGGCAATGCCGCCTACACGCTGACCACCCCGCTGTACGGCCTCACCCTGGGCATCTCGGTGCTGGCCATCGGCGTGGCCGTGGTGCTCATCCGCAAGAAGTTCATCCCGGCCGAGATCTCGATCCAGGACCGCCACGACGGCCGCTCCTCCGAGGTCAACCGCCGCACCCTGGGCGCGCAGCTGTCCGACGCGGTGGAAACCTCCACGCTCGGCCGCCGCAAGCTCATCACCCGCACCGCGGGTGCGGGCGCGGGCCTGCTCGGCATCGGCGCGCTGTTCGTCTTCGCCGGCGGCATGATCAAGAACCCGTGGGCCAAGGGCGACAAGTCGCCGCTGTGGGTCTCCGGCTGGACCCCGGACTACCCGGGCCAGACCGTCTACCTGCGCCGCGACACCGGCCGCCCCAGCGACATCGTGCTGGTGAAGCCGGAGGATCTCGACGCCGGCGCCATGGAAACCGTCTTCCCCTGGAAGGAAGAATGGCGTGGCGACGAGGAGGAGACGCTGCAGTCGCTGCGTGGAATCCGCAACGCGGTCATGCTGATTCGCCTGCGCACCAAGGACTCCGAGTCCGCCATCAAGCGCAAGGGCCAGGAAAGCTTCAACTACGGCGACTACTGGGCCTACTCGAAGATCTGCACCCACCTCGGTTGCCCCACCTCGCTTTTCGAGCAGCAGGACAACAAGATCCTGTGCCCCTGCCACCAGTCGCAGTTCTCTGCGGTCGAATGGGGTAAGCCGATCTTCGGTCCCGCCGCCCGCGCGCTGCCGCAGCTGGCGATCACCGTCAACTCCGAGGGCTACCTGGTCGCCGCGCACGACTTCATCGAGCCCCTCGGACCGGCCTACTGGGAGCGTCGTTCATGAGCCAAGTTGATGAACTCGACGAGCGGTACCACGCTGCCGCGTTCGTAAAGCGATCGATCAACAAGGTCTTCCCGACCCACTGGTCGTTCCTGCTCGGTGAGATCGCGCTGTACGCCTTCATCATCCTGCTGCTGTCGGGTATCTACCTGACGCTGTACTTCGACCCGTCCATGAGCGAGACCGTCTACAACGGCTCTTACCAGCCGTTGCGCGGTGTCTCCATGTCGCGGGCCTACGAGACCGCGCTGAACATCTCCTTCGAGGTGCGCGGCGGTCTGTTCGTGCGCCAGGTGCACCACTGGGCGGCGCTGCTGTTCGCGGCGTCGATCATCATCCACCTGTTCCGCATCTTCTTCACCGGCGCTTTCCGCAAGCCGCGTGAGGCCAACTGGGTCATCGGCTCGCTGCTGCTCATCCTGGCCATGTTCGAAGGCTTCTTCGGCTACTCGCTTCCCGACGACCTGCTCTCCGGAACCGGTCTGCGCGCGGCGTTCGGTGGCATCACCATGGGTGTTCCGGTCATCGGCACCTGGATGCACTGGCTGATCTTCGGCGGCGACTTCCCGGGCGACATCATCATCCCGCGCCTGTACATCGCGCACGTGCTGCTGATCCCGGGCATTCTGCTGGCGCTCATCGCGGCGCACGTCGCGCTGGTCTGGTACCAGAAGCACACGCAGTTCCCCGGGCCGGGCCGCAAGGAAACCAATGTCGTCGGCGCGCGCATCGTGCCGGTGTTCGCCGCGGACCAGGGCGCGTTCTTCGCCTTCACCCTCGGCATCGTCGCGATCATGGCGGGCGTGTTCCAGATCAACCCGATCTGGAACCTGGGTCCCTACAACCCGTCTCAGGTCTCCGCGGGTTCGCAGCCGGACTTCTACATGATGTGGACCGACGGCATGGCGCGTCTCATGCCGCCGTGGGAGCTCTACTTCTGGGGCCACACCGTGCCGGCCGCGTTCTGGGTCGCGCTGATCATGGGCCTGGTCTTCACCGTCCTGGTCATGTACCCGTGGATCGAGAAGCGGCTCACCGGCGACACCGTGCGCCACAACCTGCTGCAGCGTCCGCGCGATGTGCCGGTTCGTACCGCCATCGGCGCCATGTCCATCGCCTTCTACCTGGTGCTGACCCTGGCGTGTGTCAATGACATCATCGCGCTGAAGTTCAACATCTCGCTGAACGCGACGACGTGGATCTTCCGCATCGGCCTGCTGGTGGCGCCGCCGCTGGCGTACTTCGCGGCCTACCGCCTGTGCCTCGGCCTGCAGCGCAGTGACCGCGACGTGCTCGAGCACGGCATCGAAACCGGTGTCATCAAGCGCCTGCCGCACGGTGAGTACATCGAGGTGCACCAGCCGCTCGGACCGGTCGATTCGCACGGCCACGCCATTCCGCTGGAGTACCAGGGCGCCACGGTGCCCAAGAAGATGGTCAAGCTCGGCTCCGCCGGCAAGCCCGGCACCGGCTCCTTCCTGTTCGCCGACCCGCACCAGCAGCAGCTGGACAATGTCGCGAACGCGCACAAGGAAGAGCACGAGATGCTCAAGGCCCTCGCGAGCCATCAGGAGAACGTCGACAGCGGCGTGCACGACAGCCACTGAGACACCCCGCTGTAAAGGGAAGGCCCCGAGTCGAATTCGACTCGGGGCCTTCCCCGTTCCCGGGGCAATGAAACGCGGCGTGGCCGCTCGGCCGAAGCGCCTGGTATGCAGCGGTATTCGGAGGCCCGGCCGACCTATTCTCGCGATGGGCGGCAGGACTGACGTATCCGGATGCGGAGGCTGCGCTCGTTTCCGGTGCTGCTGGTGCCGCTTGTCGTCGCCGGATAATTTTGCGCCGCCGGGAGTTTGGCCGTGCTTGGCGGCTGCCGACGCGCTGCTCGTCGCGGCGTTGCGCACCCGGCTGGACACCGATGGCCAGGACGTGATCATTCCGCTGCTGCGGTTGATGGGACGTGCACACGGGCCGCGCGGGTGGGTTCGAGTTGGCCGGCCGGTGCTTCCTGGCTGCTTATGCCGTCACTCTCGGTGAGGTGTATCTGGCGATCGTGCTTCGGTAGTCGCGAGGCATGCGGCGGCTTCGGCGCGCTCCATCCAGGCGAGCCAGGCGCCTGCGCCGAGGCGGGGCTCGTGGTAGCCGTCGGTGGTGCGGACTATGCGGGTGCCGGGTTGTTCCAGCCAGCGGACGAGGAGGCCGGCTTCCTCGGGGAGGGCGCCGTGTAGCGGGGGATAGGCGGGGTCGTCGGAGGCGACCGGAGTGGTGGTCGCTTCGGCATCCAGGTCGGCCGCTGGTGGGGTGCCGGGAGTTGGCGTGGGGGTGCGGGTTCGGGGTGGGGGATTCAGGCGGGGTGGGATGACGGTTTCGGCGGCGGCGGCGAGGTGGTCGACGGTGAGCATGGGGGAGACGCCGCGGGGGGCGTTGCCGGCGGAGGCCAGGCGGCCGTGGCGGATGACGGCGAATTGCCAGCCGCCGGCGCCGTCGGGGTGGGCGGCGATCAGTTCGGGGATGCGGGTGAGGGCGGCCAGGCGCTGGGTGCGGCGGAGGGCTCGGACCACGGTGACGGTGCGGTCGCGGAGGCGGGCGGCGGCTTCGAAATGCTCTGCGGCGGAGTGGGTTTCGATCTTCGACTCGATCGCGTGCAGGATGTCGTCGCTGCGGCCGGAGAAGAGTGCGCGCACCGCCTCGGGGGCTTGCGCGTACTCCTCTATATATAGGGGTCTGTTTTCGGCGGTCGCGGGGCAGCCGCCGACAACGGCGGGCGGGCAATCGTGGTGGCCCGAGCGCGGGATGCGGGCGGTGCAGGTGCGCAGGCGGGAATTCTCCGCGACGGTGACGCCGACCTCGACCGCGCCGGCGCGGGAGGTGAACGGGCCCAGGGCATCCCGGGTGGGAGTGCGGGAGACGGCGAAGCGGGGGAAGGGCTCCTCGGTCAGGGTGAGCCACCAGGCGCGCTGCGGGAATTTGGACCGGCGGTTGTAGGGCGGGGTGTGCGCGAGCAGCAGGCGGAGCTCGCGCACACCCGCCTCCAGACCGTGCGCGCACTCGACATGATCGACGCGCGTGGCCAATTGGACCATCTCGCGCATCCGCGGACGGGTGTCGGAACCGGTGAAGTAGTTGCGGACACGGCGGCGAAGATTCACCGCGGTTCCTATATAGAGGACTTCATCCGACGGGCCACGGAAGAGATACACGCCGGGGGTGGCCGGAAGATCCGTGGCGAGTGTCCGTTTGGAACGCTGGCGGCGCGTCACCTCCGGCAGATAGTCGAGCAGCTCGGTGAGGCTGTGCACGCCCTGATTGCCGACGCGGGCGATGAGCGCGTGCAGCACATCCACGGTGGCGCGCGCATCGTCCAGCGCGCGGTGGGTCGGCCGGGTCTGCGCCCCGAGCAGTTCCGCGAGCAGTGAGAGCCGCACCGAGGGCGCTTCATCGCGCCCGAGCACCCGCCGGGCCAGCTGCACCGTGCACAGCACCTGGAAGGCGGGCCAGGGGATATCGCTGCGGGCCGCCGCCGCGCGCAGGAACCCGGTATCGAAGCGGGCATTGTGCGCGACCAGGACGGTCCCGCGCGCGAACTCCAGGAATCCGGGCAGCACCGATTCGATGCGCGGCGCATCCACCACCATCGCGGTGGTGATCCCGGTGATCTGCACGATCTGCGGCGGAATCGCGTAGCCGGGGTTCACCAGCGTGGCGAACTCGCCCAGGACCTCCCCACCGCGAATCTTCACCGCCCCGATCTCGGTGATCGCGTCGCCCTCGGGGCTGGTCCCGGTGGTTTCCAGGTCGACCACCACGAACGTCGTGTCATAGAGCGGTGTTTCGAGCTCATCGAAGGCCAGCTGTCCGGACACGATCCGCAGCGTAGAGCGTGGGTCCGACAGGTTGGGCCACTCCCGGGCCGCCGGGTGAATCGGGGGCGTGTCGCGCAACGGGTAGCGCCGCGATTCGAGGAAGAATGGACCGAGATCTGATCGAGATTCTCGAGATGAAATCCCCGAATTGCACGAATATGTCAAAATGTGGTCAGGGTCACATTGATTCATAAAGTGGATCAATTCGGACGACGGACAAGATCATCTCCGGTCGCCATCTCGGGCGTGCTGCCGAAGTAGGTGTCACCTTGTGGCCAAATGCAAGTCCGCCGGTCAGGGCCTGGTCGGACAAGGCGCCTCTGAACTGGTGTTATATCGAATCGCCCCTGGAAGAGGGGGCTGTGCTCGGCTGCTTCCTACTGGCCGGTAGCTATCCGGACGCTCCCGGCAAAAGCGGCGCTGTTATCGTTTCGTGATTGCTGTGACATTCGTCGCAGCGAAATGCTGCCGCGTAACAATTTCGAGCCATCCGCCGTTGGGCCGGACTTTACAAAGCACCGTTATCGGCTCGTAATCTTCCTGAGACCTCGCGGAGTCCGACCCACCAAACCGGTGCGGCGTCGCGGGGCAGATTGGAAGTACCTCACCATGGCGACCAAGACCGTCAAGCGGGCCCTCACGGCCGGTGCCGTCGGCGCTGCCACGCTGAGTGCGCTGCTGCTGCCCGCCACTCCCGCATCGGCGCAGCCGGTGTCCATTCCCGGTATCGGCAACTTCGACGTGCCGGACCAGATTCAGCTTCCCGCCGGCATTCCCGGCGTTCCGGAGTCCATCCCGGTGCAGCTGCCGCCCATCCCCGGCGTTGTGCTCCCGGGTGTGCCCGCCCCCGCCGCCCCGCAGGCCAACCCGCGTCAGCAGGTCGTGGACGCCGCCATGAGCCGCATCGGCGACCCGTACGTGTACGGCGCCACCGGCCCGGACGCCTTCGACTGCTCCGGTCTGGTGCAGTGGTCGTACGCGCAGGCCGGAATCGATGTGCCGCGCACCAGCTACGAGCAGCTCAATACCGGCGCCCCGATCTCCGAGGGCGACCTGCAGCCCGGCGACGTGGTGTCCTTCTACGGCGGCAGCCACTCCGGCATCTACGTCGGCGACGGCAATGTCGTGCACGCCTCCACCGCCGGCCAGCCGGTCAAGGTCGCGCCGATCTCCTCGATGCCGTTCGCGGGCGCCCGACGAATCTGAAACGGATCTGAGCGATACAACCGCAGGTCACCGACCTGCGCGCGAGACGGCGACCGTAATGAATTCGTGGCCTGCTGGACACGAGCGGTCGCCGTTTCGTAACCTTATCGAGACCTTCCTTTCCAGCTCGGGGTAAGAGAACGGGAAACGGCCGACGGTGGCAGTGCAGCAGCGGAATCAGAGCACGACGATTCTCAGAACGAAGCAACTGGTGGGTGCGACGCTCACGGCGGGCGCACTCCTGGTCTGTACCTGCGGCGTAGGACCCGCGACGGCCGATCCGGTCGCTGCACCGGCATCGGCCGGGGAAGCGGTGCAGCGCCTGATCGACCTGTCGCATCAGTCCGAACAGCTCAATCAGCAGGCGCTGAACGCACAGTCCGATCTCGACGCCAAGGTCGCGGCCGCCGATGCCGCCGATGCCAAGGCCGATATCGCCGAGGGCGCCCTGAACGCCGCGCGGATCGAGATCCAGAGCTATCAGCCGGTGATCGACCGCGCCGCCAGTTCGGCCCTGCTCGGCAGTCGCACCAACCGGCTCACGGCCATGCTCGTCAGCAGTTCGCCGCAGCAACTTCTGGACCAGATGTCCATTGTGGATCTGGTCGGCGCGCGCACGAATGATCAACTGGGCCAATTCCAGAAGGTCAGCGATGCGGCCAAGGTCGCCGAAACCGCCGCCCGCAGCGCCGCCGATATCGCGCGCGCCGCCAGCGCCCAGGCCGATGCCGTACGCACCGACCTCGAGACCAAGCGGGCATCGCTGCAGGGTTCCATGGCGAGCGTCATCGCCGCCTGGGGTCAGCTCTCGGCCAGCGATCGCTCCGCGCTCGCCGGATCCGCGTTCCCGCCCGGATTCGATCGGGACAGCCTGCTG
This sequence comes from Nocardia sp. NPDC006630, assembly GCF_040611495.1. Lineage (NCBI taxonomy): Bacteria > Bacillati > Actinomycetota > Actinomycetes > Mycobacteriales > Nocardiaceae > Nocardia > Nocardia sp. NPDC006630. The sequence continues at coordinate 337,174 of NZ_JBEXOK010000011.1, read as the reverse complement.
CGCGGGCTCGTTCCCGGCAGTGGCACCAGTGCGCTCGCCGCCGGGCTCACCCGCATCGGCTTTCCTTATGTATGGGGCGCAACCGGTCCCGAGCAGTTCGACTGCTCCGGACTCGTGCAGTGGGCGTTCCATCAGGTCGGCAAGGATGTCCCGCGCACCAGTCAGCAGCAGTCCACGTACGGCACGCCCGTCGACGAGAAGGACCTGCAGCCCGGCGACGTCGTCTTCTTCTACTCTGATATCTCGCATGTCGGCATCTACGCGGGCAACGGCCTGATGCTGCACGCCTCCACATTCGGTGTCCCGGTAGCGGTGGCGCCGATGGGATCCTCGCCATTCCATTCGGCGCGCCGGTTCTGACACTCACCCCGAGGTGGTTATGAGCGCACTGCGGCAGGTTCGCGGCTGGCTGTCGGCCAAGCGCCGTTTCCAGTTCTGCCTGACCCTGGTGATGGTGACCGGATTGACCGCGGCCTGCGGCGCGCTGCTCATGCTGCCCAATTCGGTGCTCCCCAAGCTGCGCGCGGTGGTTCCGGGCGCCGACACCCTGGTGGCATCGGATCCGCAGGTGCCGGGGGTGAAGCGGATCATGGACTCCTACGGCAGTGTGATCGCCGCACCGGTGACAACCGGGTCCGGCAAGGTCGGGGTGGTACTCGGTCATCCGGCGCACAGCGGCGATATGGATGTGCTCTCCGGTGAGCTCGCGGCGGCGACGGTCGCGGTCAGTTCGCTCTGGGGTTCGGACTGGTCCCAGGCCCCGGTCGTCGTAGTCGCTTCCAGCCCAGCCGAATTCGCGGCGCTCACCCATGCCACCGGTGACGTGCCCGCCTCCGTGGCGGCCTCCACGGTGTCCGATGTCTTTCGCCCGGGTACCGCGCCCACCGGTCAGCGTGTGGTTTTCGGCCCGGAGGCCGCCGGCCGGCTCGGGGCCGACGGGCTGCGCTCGGTGCTGCGGCACGAGCTCACCCATGTGGCCACCCGCGCGGTGACGGTCGATGGTTCCCCGCTGTGGATGCTCGAGGGTTTCGCCGAATACTCCGCGCATCGGGGGATGCACACTCCCGTCGCCGAGATCGCGCCCACGCTGACCGCGCGCGCCCGCTCCGGCAATATCCCCGCGGATCTGCCCTCGGATGCGATCTTCGCACCCGCCAGCGCCGATGCGGCCGTCGCCTACGAACAGGCCTGGTCCGCCTGCGCTTTCATTGCCGATCAGTACGGTGAGCCCCAATTGCTCTCGCTCTACCGGCAATTGGCGAGCGGGCCGAAGGATCAAGCCGCCGTGGAGGCGATCTTCCGGGGCACGCTGGCCACCGCCTATCCGGACTTCCTCGCGCGCTGGCACTCCTGGATCAGCACCCGAACCGCCGAAGGCGCCTGATCTCCGACACGCATGCCGCAGGGGTGCGAGGTTTCAGGCTGGGGGGAGCGCCGCGCGCCGGTGCAGTAGGTTGAGGGCATGGGGCGAACGCTGCTGGTTACCAATGATTTCCCGCCACGACCGGGAGGTATCCAGTCCTACGTGCATGCGCTGGCCATGCAGTTGCCCCCCGATGAACTGGTGGTCTACGCCCCGCGCTGGAAGGGCGACAGTCACTGGAAGTTCGATGCGGATCAGCCTTTTCAGGTGGTGCGTCATCCCACCACCCTGATGCTGCCCACCCCCCTGGTGGCGCGCCGCGCGAGCAAGCTGATGCGTGATGAGCAGTGCGATCGGGTGTGGTTCGGGGCGGCCGCGCCGCTGGCGCTCATGTCACCGGTGCTGCGCCGGGCCGGCGCCGAGCGCATTGTGGCCTCCACACACGGGCACGAGGTCGGCTGGTCCATGCTGCCCGGTGCGCGGCAGGCGCTGCGGGCCATCGGCGAGAACACCGATGTCATCACCTATGTCAGCAAGTACACGCGCCGCCGGTTCTCCGCGGCGTTCGGACCGCGCGCCGCGCTCGAATATCTGCCGCCCGCCGTCGACTCCGAGGTCTTCAAGCCCGATCCGGCCGCCCGCGCGGAATTGCGCGCCCGCTACGGCCTGGGCGAGCGGCCCACCATTCTGTGCCTGTCGAGGCTGGTTCCCCGCAAGGGGCAGGACGCACTCATTGTGGCCATGAAGAACATTCGCGACCGCATCGACGGCGCGGTCCTGGTCATCGCGGGCGGCGGCCCCTACGAGGAGAAGCTGCACGCTCTCGCGGAAGCCCTGGGCGTTTCGGACGATGTGGTGTTCACCGGCCGCGTCCCCGCTGCGGAACTGGCCGCGCACCACACCATTGCCGATGTCTTCGCCATGCCGTGCCGCACCCGCGGTCTCGGCCTGGATGTGGAGGGTCTGGGCATTGTGTTCCTGGAGGCCTCCGCCACCGGTGTTCCGGTGGTGGCGGGCAATTCGGGCGGTGCGCCGGAGACGGTTCGCGAGGGCGAGACCGGCCGCGTGGTCGACGGTCGCTCCACCGACTCCATTGCCGACGCCATTGTCGATATCCTTTCCGATCCCGATGCCGCCGCCCGCATGGGCGCGGCCGGGCGCGCCTGGGTGCAGCAGCAGTGGCGCTGGGATCGAATGGGCGCCCGCCTACGCGAATTGCTGGATCCACCAGTGCATTCGATGCCCGCCGCCGGTCTGAACTGAGTCGCCCCCGCCGTCCCAACCCAGGTCGCCCGGTTGGGTCGAACCTCGGTCACCTGGTTGGTCGAACCCCGGTCACCTGGTTGGTCGAACCCCGGTCACCCCGTTGCCCGAACCCCGGTCACCCCGTTGGTCCAACCTCGTGAGCCCGTTGGCCGAACCTCGTCACCCGCTTCGTCCTGGCGTCGCTGTCCCTGTCATCCCGGTGTGCTTATGTCCGGGATCTGCGGCCGTTGCCCGGATTCCGGCCACGACCATGCCGGACGGGCGCGGCGCCCGGTACTCCCCGCCGAAATCGGACGCACGCATCCTCTGGGTTAGGCTCTGCGCGTGAGCAGTATCCAGGTTGCCGACCAGACCTTTGTCGCCGCGCCCGGCGTGGCCGTGGGCGAGATGCTGGCAGATCGTGCCCGCTGGCGCCGCTGGTGGCCGGACCTGCAATTGCAGGTGCGGGAAGACCGGGGCGACAAGGGGATTCGCTGGACGGTGAGCGGCGCGGCGACCGGCACCATGGAGGTCTGGCTGGAGCCCATGCTGGACGGCGTCATCCTGCACTACTTCATGCACGCCGAGCCGCGCAGTATCGAGGGCCTGTCGGCGCGTGATCTGCTGGCCGTCAATCGCACCCACCGGGTCGCCGGAAAGAAGATGTCCTTCGAGGTCAAGGCCCGCTTGGAAGCCGGTCGCAAGGCCGGGGTCGCGCCCGCCGCCGCACAGTAGACATCGTTCGCTCCGCAGTAGACGAATTCCGCAGTAGACGTATTCAGCCCTTCGAAAGGAAGCGTTGTCACCCATGGCCGATCGAACTCAACGGTCGATCGTGATCGACGCCCCCTCGGATCGCGTAATGGCCGTCATCGCCGATCTGGAGTCGTATCCGGAATGGGTCGCCGCGGCCCGCTCGGTCGAGGTGCTCGACAAATACCCCGACGGCCGGGCCCGCACCGCGCGCTTCGTCCTCGATGCCGGCGTTGTCAAGGACACCTACACGCTGAGCTACACCTGGCGTCCGGACGGCCGCGCGGTCAGTTGGACCCTGGCCAGCGGTGAACTGCAGAAGGCGCAGGACGGCACCTATGAGCTGATCGCGCAGCCCGACGGCACCACCGAGGTGGTGTACGAGCTGACGGTCGATCTGAACATCCCGATGATCGGCATGTTCAAACGCAAGGCGGAGAAGGTCATCACCGACACCGCCTTGAAAGAACTCAAGAAACGGGTCGAAGGCTGACCGCGAGCAGGTCCGAACGACCCACCCGTGTGGAACTGTTCGTCGGCAAGGGTGGGGTAGGCAAGACGACGCTGGCATGCGCGACCGCGCTCGCTTATGCGCGATCCGGGCAGCGGGTGCTGCTGGCGTCCCTCGATCAGGCGCATTCCCTCGGTGACGCGCTGGGATTCCGGTTCCAGCATCAGCCCGGCAGTGTGCCCGGGGTGGCGGCGGTGCAACCCGGCCTCGATGTGATCGAGGTGGATTCCCTTGCGCTGCTGGAGGATCGCTTCCGCACGGTACTGCTCATGCTGTCCGGCGCGGGGCATGATCACGGTGTCGATCTGAGCGCGCTCGATCCCGCCGAGCTGACCGGTCTGCCCGGCGTCCAGGAACTCCTCGCGCTGCTCGAGATCACCGAATTCGCCAAGACCGCGCGGTGGGACGTGATCATTCTCGATTGCCCGCCCTCGGCCGATATGCTCCGCATCCTCACTGCCCCAGACACATTGCTCGGTTATCTCGAGCGCGTCTGGCCTGCGCATTCCCGCACTCTGACCGCGGTGGGCGGCGATCTGCGCCGCGCGGTCCTCGCGGTGACCGTCGAGCAGATCGTCGCCTCCGTCACCGCCGCCCGCGACCTCATCGCCGATCGCGCGCGCACCGGTGCGCGCCTGGTCACCGCGGCCGAGCAGGTCGCCGTGGCCGAATCCGCCCGGGTCCGTTCGGCGGCCGCGCTGCTCGGCCTGCGCCTGGACGCCGTGCTCGTGAACAAGGTCCTGGCCGAGGTCCCGCCGCCCGATTACGGCGGTCCGATTCATCCCGCCGTGCAGTGGTACTTCAACCGCCGTGCCGAGCAAACAGATGTGGTCGCCGACCTTCGTGAGCGCATGGGCGGTGTGCAGGTGCAGGTCGTAGCGCACGCCGGGGCCGAACCGGTGGGCCTGAGCGCATTGACTGCACTGTCCTACGCGGTCGATGCGAGTGGTAACTGGGTCGGATCGGGTCCTGTCCCTATGCTTGGCACAGATGTGGATGGTGTGCTGTCTGTCTCAGCCGGGCCCGTGGTGCGGCTCGAGGCGGGCGCGGGCGTGCATTCGGTGTTCGCCATGCGTATGCATCTACCCGTGGTCGATCCGTCGACCCTGCAGCTGGGACGAGTGGAGGACGATTTGATCGTGGGAGCGGACGGGGTCAGGCGCCGATTGCGACTGGCGCCGGTATTGCGGCGGTGCACGGTCGACGCCGCCGAACTCGACGGCGACCAATTGGTGATCAGATTCCGGCCCGACCCGCAGGTCTGGCCGAAATGACCGCCCCGCACGATCATCCGCGCGCCGGCCATCCGGACGATAATTTCAGCGAATTCGCCGAGGAGCTGCGGCTGCTGGCCGAAGCCGTGCTCGAGCGGGTCGAACCGGTCCTGCGGCGTACCGCCGCGGACGGCCGGACCCAGTGGTCCAGCTGCGCCTGGTGCCCGGTGTGCGCGGCCGCGGCGGTGGTGCGCGGTGAGCACCACGATGTGGTCGCGGCCATCGCCGATCATGGCACCGCCATTGTGACCGTGCTGCGCGAGGCGCTCGCCGGGGTGCCCGTGGAACCGGTGCTGCCGCCGGATCTGGATCCGGAGTCGCCGGAATACCAAGCCTGGCTTCATGATTCGTTCGGCCACGACTCCGATACCCATGGCAGGCATGGCGATTCGTCCGGCGGCCCGGACGCGCCCGAGGACTTCTCCAGGAGTGATCCCGGCGATCCCGCTGCGGAGTCCGATGCGCCCGGTCCGGGTGCGCCGGGCGGACATACTCGCCCGAGCGTCGCACTCGCCGGGCTGATCGCCCGCTTCGCCGCGGGGGCCGCGGGTGTCGCCGCCGAGCGCCGCGCCCGTACCGCGGGCGAACCCGCCGCTGCGGATACCGGAGACGCCCGGCACAGCGGTGCTGCGGACAGTGCCGCTCCCGGCGCGGAGGCGGGCGCCCAGCGCAGCGCCGATGCGCGCGGCCGGGCCGGTGCCCAGTACGGCGCGGATGTCCGGGCCGGCGCCGGTGTGCAGGGCGCGAGCGGTCGTGGCGCGCCGCCCGCGAGCAGTCGTTCCGGTGGAACTCCCGGCACTGACGCCGAATCCGGTGCGCAGGCGCACGGCACCGCATCTGGTCCGGAGGTGGCCGATCCGCTCGGCCGCGGTCCGGGCACCGCGCGGCGGCCGGGCGACAAGGCCTCGACGCGGGCCGGTGGCCCACCGGGCGCTGACGGTGGCGATCAGGCCGCCCGCAGCGGACGGGGGGCGACACGAGCCGGGTACGTGCCGATCAATGTGACCATCAAGGCATGAGGGGCGGTGCACAGGTGCCGTTGACTGTCGGAATCGATGTGGGCGGCACCAATATTCGCGCGTCGGTGGTCGACGGTGCGGGCGAGGTCCTCGATACGGTGACCGCGTCCACACCGCAGTCGGCGCGGTCCCTGGAGGACGGCCTGGCGCGGGTGGTGCGCGAATTGTGCGGCAGGCACGCCATCGGCGCGGTGGGTCTGGCCGTGGCCGGATTCGTCGACGAGGATCGCGCGACGGTGCGGTTCGCCCCGCATCTGCCGTGGGAGGACGCGCCGGTGGCGCAGCGGCTCACCGATCGGCTGGGCCTGCCGGTGATTCTGGAGCACGACGCCAATGCCGCGCTGTGGGCCGAGTACCGGTTCGGCGCGGCGGCGGGCGGGCGCAATGTGGTGCTGGTGGCCATCGGTACCGGCATCGGCGCGGCACTGCTGACCGGTGGCCAGCTCTATCGCGGCAGTTACGGCGTCGCACCGGAACTGGGCCATCTGACGGTGGTGCCCAACGGCCGGGCCTGTGCCTGCGGAAAGCGCGGGTGCTGGGAAAGGTATTGCAGCGGTACGGCTCTGGTGGATACCGCGCTGGAGATGCTGGCGACCGATCCCGGGCGCTCCACGGTGCTGGCGCGGGAGGCGGGCCGCGATCCGGGTTCGCTCACCGGTCGCCGGGTGGCGGGCGCGGCACAGGACGGCGATCCCCTCGCTCAAGAGGTCATGGCCGATTTCGCGCGCTGGCTCGGGCTCGGACTGGCCTTTGTCAGCGATCTGTTCGATCCGGATCTGATCGTGGTGGCCGGTGGCGTGAGCAGTTCGGCGCCACTGTTTCTCGATGCCGCCCGGGAGCATTACGCGGCCTCCATCACCGGCGCCCGGCATCGGCGGCTCGCGCGGATTCGGACCGCGCAATTGGGTGAGGCCGCGGGCATGATCGGCGCGGCGGAATTGGCGCGTGCCGCGCTCGAAGCGTCGCGAGATGCGGTTCCTGCGACGTAAATCCTGGATGAACCGGACACATCAGGCAGGGTGCGGTTGGTCACTACCAGGTCTCAGCGGTAGGGTGGCTTGGTGAGTGTGGTGCCCGCAACGAGGCCGGTCCCGGGTATCGAAACAGGGGAAAGGACGCAATGTTCTACTGGCTGCTGAAGTTCGTCTTGGTGGGGCCTTTTATCTCTCTCGTCAACCGGCCCAAGGTCGAGGGCGTGGAAAATATCCCACCCGATGGCGCCGCAATTCTGGCCGGTAACCACCTCTCGTTCACCGATTGGCTGTTCACCCCCCTGGCGAGTCCGCGTCGCATTACGTACCTGGCCAAGGCCGAGTACTTCACCACTCCGGGCCTGAAGGGCCGCCTGCAGAAGTTCTTCTTCTCCGGCGCCGGCCAGTACCCGATCGATCGTTCCAGTGCGACCGCCGCCGAGGGCGCTCTCGATTCGGCGCGCAAGCTGCTCAGCGAAGGCCGCCTGGTCGGCCTGTACCCGGAGGGCACGCGCTCCCCGGACGGCCGCCTGTACAAGGGCAAGACCGGTGTGGCCCGCCTCGCGCTGGAGACCGGTGTCCCGGTCATCCCGGTCGCGCTGATCGGCACCGACGGGGTCTGCCCGCCCGGGCCGTTCCGCTGGCGTCCGCGCAAGGTCACCGTGAAATTCGGTAAGCCCATCGACTTCTCGCGCTATGAGGGCATGGGCGGCAACCGCTTCGTCGAGCGTGCCGTCACCGACGAGATCATGTACGAGCTCATGCGGATGGGCGATCAGGAGTACGTGGACGTCTACGCCTCGAGCCTCAAGAAGAGCGTCCCCGCGGACGCCCGCCCCGAGGCCGATCGCATCCCCCAGACCATGGCCGGCTGAGTCACCGCAGCCGAAACGCGGGCCCCGAGAGACACTGTCTCTCGGGGCCCGCGTCATTTGTGCCCGTGATCAGGAGGCGCTGCCCGTGATCAGGAGGCGTGCATACGCCGATGCGATTCGATGGCCTCGAACTTCGCCAGATTGTGCCGGGCGTCCGCCAGCGCGTCGTGCGCATCCTTGGGAATCGGCGGCAGCGCCGGGCTGCCGTGCTGAACCCAGTGCTGCCGAAGCTCATTGGTGTAGCGGGGCAGGGCATTGGGCAGATCGACCATCGAACCCCACAGCTGGCACAGGGCCACGTGGTCGTAGGCGCCGACCCAGGCCCACAGCTCCGGTTCGATGCCGGGGCGGGGGAGGAAGAAGCGGTAGAGGTCCTCGCGAATCTTCTCGCGGCTGCGCCACAGCGGGGAGGCGGGCGGCGGCAGTTTCGGCAGCACATTGCGGCGCACGAACGGCCCGGCCTTGCTGGCATCGAATTCCGTTGAGACCGCGTAGTACTCGCGGCCGTCCTCGCACACCACCGCAATGGAGACGAGATCGATGGTCGAACCGTCCTCGATGAATTCCGAATCGTAAAAATATCTCAACGAGATCGGTCTCTCCTCGGTGCGCCGCCACGGGACTGCGCCGTCGACGTCGGTGGTCGGGGGACGATCCGGGTGGATCCTCCGGGCGTCCAGCCTATGTTCCGCGTGTCCGGCGGTGGCCGGAGGGCCGGGTGAGATCGGGTTCACGCGGTGTCGGCGATTCCAGCCCTGGGTGTAGTCCACACGGTTTGTACCGATCCGTATTCTGAACGAGTGAACTGGACCGTCGACGTACCGATCGATCGCTTGCCGGAACTTCCGCCGTTGCCCGCAGAGCTGCGTCGACGCCTCGACGACGCACTGTCCCGCACCGCCCTGCAGCAGCCCGACTGGGATCCCGAGCAGGCCGCCAAGATGCGCACCGTGCTCGAGAGCGTGCCGCCCATCTGCGTGCCCGCCGAGGTCGAGGAACTGAAGCTACGCCTGGCCGAGGTGGCCCGCGGTGAGGCCTTCCTCATGCAGGGCGGCGACTGCGCCGAGACCTTCGCCGACAACACCGAGCCGCATATCCGCGGCAATATCCGCACGCTGCTGCAGATGGCCGTGGTGCTCACCTACGGTGCGAGCCTGCCGGTGGTGAAGGTGGCACGCATCGCCGGCCAGTACGCCAAGCCGCGCTCGTCCAATACCGATGCGCTGGGCCTCATCTCCTACCGCGGTGACATGGTGAACTCCCTGGTCGCGGATCCGGCCGTGCGCGAACATGATCCGTCCCGTCTGGTGCGGGCCTACGCCAATGCGTCGGCGGCCATGAACCTGGTGCGCGCGCTCACCTCCGCGGGCACCGCCGATCTGCACAATCTGCACGAGTGGAATCGGGAGTTCGTCGCGCAGTCCCCGGCCGGGGCCCGCTACAACACCGTCGCCACCGAGATCGACCGTGCGCTGTCGTTCATGAAGGCCTGTCGCGTCAACGACCCGAACCTGTCGACCGCACGGCTCTACGCCTCGCACGAGGCGCTGGTGCTCGATTACGAGCGCGCCATGCTGCGGCTGAGCGAGCACCCCACCACGGGTGAACCGCTGCTCTACGATCTGTCCGCGCACTTCCTGTGGATCGGTGAGCGCACCCGTCAGCTCGACGGCGCGCATATCGCCTTCGCCGAACTGCTGGCCAATCCGATCGGCCTGAAGATCGGGCCCACCACCACCCCCGAGCAGGCGGTGGAATACGTGGAGCGCCTGGACCCGAACAATGAGCCCGGCCGCCTGACCCTGGTCGCGCGCATGGGCAACAGCAAGGTGCGCGAGGTGCTGCCCGCGATCATCGAGAAGGTGCAGGCCACCGGTCATCAGGTGATCTGGCAGTGCGATCCCATGCACGGCAATACGCACGAGACCTCGAACGGCTACAAGACCCGGCACTTCGACCGCATTGTCGATGAGGTGCAGGGCTTCTTCGAGGTGCACCATGCGCTCGGCACCCATCCGGGCGGCCTGCACATCGAGCTCACCGGTGAGAACGTCACCGAATGCCTCGGTGGCGCACAGGACATCTCGGATCTGGATCTGGAGAACCGCTACGAGACCGCGTGCGATCCGCGACTGAACACTCAGCAGTCGCTCGAGCTGGCGTTCCTCGTCGCCGAGATGCTGCGCTGAACCTACCGAACGCGAAGGGCCCGGACTGCGAAAGCAGTTCCGGGCCCTTCTCTTTCGGCGCTATTCGCTTCAATGGCGGAGCGGGTGATGGCAGAGCGAAAGATTGCTAAGGCAGTGCGACGATCGTAATGGTGGATCCTGATTCCACATTCCCGCCGGGAGCGGTGGATTGGGAGATGACGATCGAACCGTCGTTATTGGCCAGCTGACGCACCGTGACCTGCAAGCCCAGGGCCTGCAGTTTGCTGCGGGCGCTGGCGACGCTGGAGCCGAGCAGATTCGGGACTTCGACGGCATTGTTCACGATCAGGGTGACGGTGCCGGAGTCGACGGTGGAGCCGGCGGCCGGGTCGGTGCCGATCACCTGCCCGGCCTTGACCTTCCCGTTGTACTCGGCTCTGGTGTCCTGCACGGTGATTCCGGCCTTCTGCAGCACCGCCTTGGCCTCGTCCTCGGTCTTACCGCTCACATCGGGGACCTTGGCCGAGACGACGCCCTTGCTGCGGTACACCTTCACGCTGCCCCCGGCGGGCAGGACGGTGCCGGGGGCCGGATCGACTTTGGCGACAGTGCCTTTCGGGGCGGTACTGCCCACGTCCCCGGATTCGACCGGGATCAGCCCGGCATCTCTGATCGCCTTCTCGACACTGGCAACGTCCTGTCCCGCAGTGATTTCCGGGACTTTCGGTTTACCGCTCGAGACCAGTACCGCGACCGTCGAGCCTTTGACGACCTTCGTTCCGGCGGCCGGATCGGTGCCGACCACATTGCCGACCGGAATGATGTCGGACGCTTTCTGTCTGGTCTCGGTCTTGAATCCGGCATCCTGCAGCGTGGTGACCGCCCGCTGGCTGTCGAGCCCGGCGATCGACGGCACCGCCGAGTATCTGCCCACCCCTAGCCACCAGCCGCCGATGCCGAGCAGGAGCGCGAGGGTGATGACGATGCCGAGCCAGATGAAGACGGTGCGCCGGGATTTGCCGCGATTCTCGATCAGGTCCGACCGCGGATTGCGTTCTCTGCCAGGCGGTCCCGGGGGCGGGGCGTACTCGGGCGGTAGCTCGCGCGCGGCGGTCATGACCCGGGTGTGCTGCTGCTGCGCCATATGTTGTGTGGGCGGATCGGCGGGAATCCGGGTGGTCGCCTCGGTCGCGGCGGGTGTGTGGCGCGCGGGCGCCTGCCGTGCGGGCGGGGGCGTTACGGGCGCGACCTGGTAGCGGGCGCTCATATGCTCGGCGGATTCGGTGGGGGAGGGCACGCGGTAGTCCGGCAGCTGCAGTTCCCGTGCGATGCGCCGCAATTCGCCCGCCATCTCGGTGGCATCGGCGAATCGGTGCGAAGGTTCGCGCGCGGTGGCGTGTGCGACCAGTTCGTCGAATTCCGGTGGGACGCCGCCGATGAGCCGGCCGGGGCTGGGCACATCCTTCTCGACCCGCTGCAGTGCGATCGAAATGGAGCTGTCGCCGTTGAACGGGGTGCGCCCGGTGAGCATTTCGAAGATGAGGATGCCGGCGGAGTACACATCGCTGCGCGCATCGGCGCTGCCGCTGGTGACCTGCTCGGGCGAGAGATAGGCCGCGGTACCGAGAATCACGCTGGCCGAGGTGATATTCGCCGAGGCCACAGCGCGCACCAGGCCGAAATCGGCGATCTTGACTTCTCCGGAGTCGGAGATGAGCACGTTCTCCGGTTTGATATCGCGGTGCACCAGCCCGGCCGCGTGCGCGACGCCGACGGCGGCCAGCACCGGTTCGGCAACCGCGCGTACCGCGTGCGGGGGCATGGGTCCGCGTTCGCGTAGTAGCTCGCGCAGCGTGCCGCCCTCGACGAGCTCCATGATCAGGAAGGGGTAATCCCCGTCCACGCCCTGGTCGTACACGGCGACCAGACCCGGATGCTTGAGCTTGGCGACCGCGCGGGCCTCCAGTTCGAACCGCTGGAGGAATTGCGGATCATGGGCGAACTTGGGGTCCATCACCTTGATGGCGACCGGTCGATCCAGGCGAGTGTCCACTCCCCGGAAGACCATGGACATGCCGCCGCGCGCGATCGGCGCGTCGATGCGGTAGCGCCCTTCCAGCATCTGGCCGATCAACAGCAACCCTTCCGACTTCCGATCCGCCCTGTGCGGCTCACCCGATGGTAGTCGGGTCGGGGTGTGATGCGTCCGTAGCGACCCGACCGACTACCGTTACGGCCGTGAGTGCCATTCCCTACAGCGATGATGTCCTGCCGGATTCGGTGACCCTGCTCGCTCTGCCCGATGTGGCCGAGCTGATGGGGATGGCCGTGACCCGGGTGCACGCACTGCTGCGCGAGCATCAGCTCATCGCGGTCCGCCGCAACGGTGTGATCGGCATCCCCGAGGAGTTCTTCGACTCCACCGGCGCGATCGCCAAACATGTCACCCCCCTGATCACGGTCATGCGCGACAGCCGCTACACCAACGAGGAAATCCTCGAGTGGATCTACACCGAGGACGACTCCCTCCCCGGCCGTCCCATCGACGCCCTGCACGGCGACCTCGCCCGCGAGGTAATCCGCCGAGCGGCCGCAGACCCGTTCTAACCCGCCTCCCCGGACCTTTTGCCGGTCGTGGGGAGCCCCGTGCGTTGCGCACCGGGCCGACGGTGGGGAGGGGCGCGACTTTTGGGGGTACCCGACGAGTTACCCCGAACGGTGCGAAATCAGTTGTCCCGTTGGGTAACGAGGTACTGGCCTGCGGAGTGACGGGAATCGGGATCTAGGCGAGGGCGAATTCCCTTGCGGCTACGCGTAGTCGGCGGTGGCGGGGGACTGCTGCGCGGCGGGTGAAGACGGCGTAGTCGGTGTGTTCGATTTCGTCGAGGATGCCGCTGTAGAGGGTGGCGGCGGTGCGGATGGCGGGGCGCACGCGGGGGGTGAGCAGGTCTATGCCGGGGACTGCGGTGCGGTAGATGTCGCGGTTGACGGCGATCAGGTGGGCCAGGGCGCGGCGGACGCGCTGGTCGGTGCGGCCGGTTTTGCGGCAGTGCTGGAGGAGGTCGTCGTCGACGCCGAAGGCGGCCAGTTCGTCGGCGGGGAGGTAGCGGCGGCCGCGGTCGAGGTCTTCGGCGATATCGCGCAGGAAATTGGTGAGCTGGAAGGCTTCTCCGAGGGCCGCGGCGGCGGGTTCGGCCTCGGCGATCGGGACGACGGTGCCCAGCACCGGCAGCAGTTGCAGGCCGATGGCGGCGGCGCTGCCGCGCATGTAGGTGCGCAGCGCGTCCATGGTGGGGTATCGGTCGCGGTATTGCGGGCTGCCGGGGATGTCCATGCGCATGGAGTCCAGGAATACCCAGAAGTGCTCGGCCGCAATGTCATAGCGCCGGATGGTGTCGGAGACGGCCAGCAGGATGCGGTCCGCGGTGGACTCGGCGGGCGCCTGGGCCAGCCGCCCGCGCAGTTCGTGTTCGATCCGATCCAAGTGCGCCGCCGAATATTCGGCCCGCGTCACCGCCGCACTGTCGTCGACGATGTCGTCCACCATGCGCGCGAACGCGTAGAGCGCGTGCACGGCTGGTCTTCGCTCGGATTCCAGCAGCCGGGTGGCGAGGAAGTACGTGCGGCCGTGTTCGGCGGCAATGCGGCGGCAGTCCCGGTAGGCGAGTGCGAGTTCGGCCGAACTCATGCCGGGGTGGGCGGCGGGCCGATGTTCGCAGGCTGTGGCACATGCGCGCTGAGCTTGAGCGGATCGACGGTGCGCAGCGAGACCGCCGCGACCACGGCCGCGAAGGTGGCCAGCGCGACATGCCAGAAGTTGTAGAGGCCGATGGACCCGTCCGGCTGGAATACCAGCATGAGCCAGGTGCACAGCCCCACCAACCACTGCAGGGTGGTGGTGGACAGCGCGAATCCGGCGGCCAGGGCAAGCGGCCACGAGTAGTACCAGGGCAGCGCGGCGGGGGACAGGATCACGATCGCCACGAAGGCGATGAGAATGCCCAGCACCGCTTCGCGTTCGGTGTGCCGGAAGCGCCACCAGGTCCACGCCAGCACCACGACCAGCGCACCGGCGCACATCATGCGGGTCACCGACAGCACCGATTCCATGCGCAGCGGTGTCACCCAGGTGACCATGTGCGCCATGATCGTCGGCAGCGACAGCCAGTTGATGATCTTCTTCGAGCCGGACAGCGCGGTCAGCCAGCCGATGCCCACATTGGCCAGCGCGGAGGCGGCCACGAAGACGGCGCAGAACACCGCGACACCGAGTCCGGCGATCTTGGCGAACATGACCGCGGGATGCGGTAGTTCGGCCTCGCCCTGGGCGGCGCGGCGTTCGCGTTCGTGAATCATCCAGATCCACACCAGGAATGGCAGGGCTATGCCCGCCGTCGCTTTCACGCCCACGCCGATGGCGACGACCACGATGCCGCCGACGTGATGGTGTTCGAGTACCAGCGCGATACCGGCGGCCATGAGCCCGACCATGAGCATTTCGTTGTGCACGCCGCCGATGAGATGGATCAGCACCAGCGGGTTGAGCACCGCCAGCCACAGCGCGGTGGTCGGCTTACCGCCCAGATGTTTGGTCAGATGCGGTACCGACCACATCATCAGCGCCAGCCCCGGCAGCATGACCAGGCGCAGCGCGATGGTCCCGGCCACCACATTCTCTCCGGTGATGGAGGTGATGCCGCGCGCCAGCAGCAGGAAGATCGGCCCGTACGGCGCGGTGGTGGTGGTCCACACCGGGCTCACATTGTCCAGCAGCACACCGGGATTCACCACCGGCCCGACCTGGTACGGATTGAAGCCGTCGCGCAGCAGCGCGCCCTGCGCCAGATACGAATACGCGTCGCGGGAGAACATGGGCACCGCGAACAGCAGCGGGAAGATCCAGATGCCGACGATGGCGCGCAGTTCGTTCAGCGTCACCGAGGCATGGGGGACGGTGCCGATGGTGGCCCGGCCCAGCCGCACCCACGCGGTGATCATGGCCAGCACGCCGATCCACACGAACACCGTCGAGAGCGCGTAGCCGTGGCCGAAGCGCAGCCAGGACAGATGTGCGGTCTCCAGCAGCGGATCGTTGCGGCGCACACTGCCCGCGCCGAAACCGCCGAAGGTGATCATGAGTGCGCCGAAGAAGCCGAGCAGTGCGGCTTTACCCTCGGGGCTGCGCGCGAAATCGCCGGCATTGCGCATTCGGGAATGCGACACTGCGCCGGGGGAAATGACGGGGAGCGGGTCGATAGTCGTGGTGAATTCCATATCGGGGGTCGGCATCGGTGGTCGTTCCCCCCGGAAAGGTCGGCGGCGCCCGCCGCTAGGTTCAGGACGCCGGTCAGTCTAGTGGTTGTGCGGCAGTGCTACCGCCCCGGCAGGTGAGCTTGCAGCCCGGGCATGTCGCAGATCACCTGTGATGCGTGTCGCGGCCAGTTTCCCGGACAGCAGCACGGTGGGTACGCCTACGCCAGGCACGGTACCCGACCCGGCGAGAACCACATTATCCCGGTCGCGCACCAGGTTCCGGGTGCGGAAGGGGCCGGTCTGCCGGAACAGGTGCGCGGCCGAGAACGGGGTGCCCGCGAGCATGCCCCGGTCCTTCCAGGTCCGCGGCGTGTCCAGGTGGTCGATGCGGAAATGCTCCGAAATGCCCTGGTACCCGCGATCTTCCAGGATTTGCAGGAGTTCGCGCAGGTAGAACGGGCCGAGCCGGTCCCAATCGAGCGGTGCGGCATCGAGGTTGGGGCAGGGGGCCAGCAGTGACAGCGGTTCGTGGCGGACGGTGCCGGTGAGGTGCCCGGCGGCGTCGATGCGCTGTTGCGCGCGGTCGATGTAGAGGCTCGGGTCGGTGAGTGCGGGCCGGGTGAGCAGCAGTGACGGATCGCTCATGAGCTTGCCGTTGCCGTGTGTGCTCCCACCCCGCCACCCCGGCCGCGCCGCGATCTCGGTGAAGGTGCGGTCCCACTCCCGGCCGAAGTCGATGGTGTGGTGGGCCTGCACCGGCCAGGTCGCGGCGATCTCGGCCGGAACCGTGCCGTGTGCGATCACGGCGGACGGGGAGGCGCGCAAGCCGCGGCGGCGGCGCAGGCCGAAGCGTTCCAGGCTGCCGATATCGGCGGTGACCACCACGGCATCGCAGGGCAGGGTGCGGCCGTCGGCGGTGCGTACGCCGGTGGCACGGCGGCCGGTGTAGTCGATTCCGGTGACCTCGGTGCGCAATTCGAGGGTGCCGCCCGCCGCGGTGAAGGCGCGCGCGAGGGCGTCGGCGATCGCGCGCATGCCGCCGACCGGGTAGTACACGCCCAGGCAGGTGTCCATATACGGAATCGCGCCGTACACCGCGAGCGCCTGATCGGGCGCCGTGCCCGCGAAGAGGGCCTGGAAGCTGAACAATCGTGCCAGCCGTTCATCGCCCATGAGCGTGCGCACCCGGGGTCCGAGCCGCCCGAAACCGCCCAGCCGCACCAGCTTCAGGAGTGCGGTGCGCTTGTGCGGATAGCGCACCATATCCAGCGGTGAATCGAAGTTGGTGTCCATGAATTGCGCGAACTCGGATTCGTAGATGCCCTGCAACCACCCGCGCAGTCGCCGATACCGTTGTCCCGCAGCGGCATCCCGCACCCGAGTGACCTCGGCCGTCATCTCGGCCGGATCCGAATACACGCCGACCACGGACCCGTCGTCGAACCGCGCCCGATAGGCCGGGGCCATGGCGAGAATCTCCAAACCCACCGATTCGCGGGTATGCCCGACCGCCCCCAGCGCCTCGTCGATCAACTCCGGCATGGTCAGAATCGTTGCCCCGGAGTCGATCTCGTAATCGTCCCCGCGATACAGCCCGACCCGCCCACCCGGATGATCGGCCCGCTCCAGCACCGTCACCCGCCGCCCGGCCCCTGCCAGATGCAGCGCCGCCGCCAGCCCGGACAACCCCGCACCCACAACCACAACCTGATCGGTCTGCCCCGCAACCGTTTTCATGCCACAACAACTTCCTGGTCGGTACCGCGCCCCGCTGGCTTCTCGTGGGACCGCGCCTCGTAGTCCCGGCGCGCCGCTTGTGGATATCGCCCCGGGTGCCGTTGGTGCCTTGACTGTGAGGGTTACTGCCAATCCCTGCGCGAGCGCCCCCTCTCGTCATGTGGTCAGTAGGACCGCGCGGTGGCGGCGAGCGCCATGGCGCGCAGTTGGCGCTTGGCGTCCGCGGTGGCCGTGCTGGCATCCAGCGCTGCGAGGGCCTGGTCGGTGAGGCCGGCGATGCGCTCTTCGACCGCGTCCACCGCACCGAGATCGGTGAGGATGCGGCGCAATTCGGTGACCTCGTCGGGGGTGACGTCGGTGCCGAGGCTGCTGCGGATCAGTGCGGCGGCGGGCGGATCGGAGAGGTCGGCGCGGCGCAGGGCCTCGGCGATGAGCACGGTGCGCTTGCCCTCGCGCAGATCGTCGCCGGAGGGTTTGCCGGTGACCGCCGGGTCGCCGAATACGCCCAGCAGGTCGTCACGCAGCTGGAAGGCGATGCCGATATCGGTGCCGAATTCGCGGTAGGCGGCAATCAGTTCCGGATCGGCGTCGGCGAGCGCCGCACCCAGGTGCAGTGGGCGCTCGATGGTGTACGCGGCCGTTTTGAAGCGATTGATCTGCAGCGCCGCCTCGACGGATTCGTCGCCACCGGCCTCGCCGTGGATATCGAGCATCTGCCCGCCGAGCACCTCGGTGCGCATGGCCGCCCACACCGGGCCGAACCGGTGCAGCGCCGCCGGATCGAGCCCGGCATCGCGGGTCATGTCATCGGCCCAGGCCAGCGCCAGATCGCCGATGAGGGTGGCAATGCTCGCCCCGTAGTGCGCGGAGTCGCCCGCCCACTGCCCGTCGCGATGGCGGGTCTCGTAATCCACATGCACCGTGGGGAATCCGCGCCGGGTCCGCGAGGAGTCGATGATGTCGTCGTGGATGAGCGCCGCCGCCTGCACCAATTCCAGTGCCGCACAGGCGGTCAGCACCGCATCCGCCTCCGGATCGTCGGCACTGTGCCCCGCGCCGAGCCAGCCGGTCCAGGCGAAGGCGGGCCGGGTGCGCTTACCGCCCCGCAGCACAAAATTCTCGAGCGCCCGCGCGGCGTCGATGACCACCGGCCCCAGCGGCGCGATGTACTCGCGGCGAGTGACGAAGAAATGAGCGAGTCGCTCCTCGACAGCGGCGACGATTGATCCCGCGCCGACCGGGTGGCGCGTCGGGGTACCGGGTCCGGCGGACAGGGGATCCTCCTGAGGTGTGTGCCGCACTCTCGGGCGCGACGCGTTCACGGGAACAGCCGGCGCCGCGAAACACGATCAACGCGGGGCCAGGGGGTTCGGCAACGACTCTAGCCTGTGCCGCCTCTCCGGAACTTTCGCGGGCGGCGGGGTACCTGACCGGCCGTGCACCCGTAGTGACGTTGGGTGGGGACGGGGTATCGGGGTGCCCGGGGAGCTACCCGAAGGTCGCGAAATCGAGTCGTTGCGTTGGAGACTCGGGTGGGTGGTAGCTCCGCCGCCTTTCGGACTTCCTGGGGTCATATTTCCCGGCCCGGAGCGGGAAATGGTGGTGCGGCGCGGCGGGGTGGGTCGGGTCCGGGGAGGTGGTGGGGGTTGTGCCCTTAAACTGAGGGCGTGAGTTTCGACAATGTACGGGGATATTCGACCCCTGGCCGAGTTTCCCGCACACCGCAAGGGTCCGGAACTCGCTCCATAGTTCAGCAGCTCGGGCCGCGTCCGGATGGGTCGGTGCCGTTCTCGGTGGAGTTCAATCCGCCGCGGGATGCGGCGGCGGAGGCGCGGTTGTGGCGGGCGGCCCGGGAGTTCGAGCGGCTGCATCCGGCGTTCGTGTCCATGACCTACGGTGCGGGCGGGTCCACCCGCGATCGCACGGTGCGGGTGACCGGACAGCTGGCGCAGGAGACGACGCTGCTGACGGTGGCGCATCTGACCGCCGTGGATCACAGCATTGCCGAATTGCGTTCGATCGTGGGCGCGTACGCGGATGCGGGTATTCGCAATCTGCTGGTGCTGCGCGGTGATCCGCCGGGCGATCCGCTCGGTGAGTGGATCCAGCACCCCGAGGGTGTCGAGTACGCCGAGGAGCTGGTGCGCATGGTGCGCGATCTCGGCGACTTCCACGTGGGTGTGGCCTCGTTCCCGCAGGGCCATCCGCGCTCCACCGATCTGGATCAGGACACCGCGCATCTGGTGGCGAAACTGCGTGCGGGCGCGGAGTATTCGATCACCCAGATGTTCTTCGATCCCGAGCACTACCTCCGGCTGCGCGACCGCGTGGCCCGGATCGATCCGGTCGCCGGCGCCAAGCCGATCATTCCGGAGCTCATGCCCATCACCTCACTGCGCACGGTGGAGCGCGCCGTCGAACTCTCGGGCCGCGAACTGCCCGAATCGGTGCTGCGGCGCTTGCACCTGGCGGCCGGTGACGGTCCGGAGGAGAACCGCGCCGCCGTGCGCGCCGCCGGTATCGAGATCGCCACCGAGATGGCCCAGCGCCTCATCGACGAGGGCGCACCCTGCCTGCACTTCATCACCCTGAACTTCGCCAAGACCACCAGCGAAGTGCTCGCGAACCTCGGCTACACCGTCTCCGCGGCTCCCGCGCACGCCTGATCGCGGTCGGCCGGGCCTGGGGGTCCGCTCCGGCTTGCCGGGTTAAATATCCGGAATGTGCTGGTCAGCGGAGTAATGTGCGACCTCGACCGCGATGTTGAGGAGACGCTCATGCCCATGTTGCACAACCTCGTACGCATCGCAGGCGCAGTCGGCGCCTGCGCGGTGCTGGCGGCAGGCCCGGCGCACGCCGCGCCCGATGTCCCCGGCAATCCTCCGGCAGCCGCGACCGCCGACGGGAGTGCTCCGGCGGACGGGATCAATATCGCGCTGGCGAAGGGCGCCGCGGCCGCCATGGCCAATGGGATCGACCCGCACGCCACGGCCGCACTCGTCTCCGCTCTCGCCCGTGCCGGACAGGCCGCCGCACCCTCGGACTGGTTCGCCGCCTACAGCCAAACCCTGGACGGGCTACAGCAATTGGGCGTCGAGCCCTTCCTGTACCCGACCGCGGCGCCGTTCTGCGTGGGTGGCACCACCCTCGGGCTCGCCCCCGCCATTGCCGGCGCCATCCCCGGCCCCTGGCCGAAGCTCGCGTTTTCCATTCCGGGACTGGATCTTTCGGCCGTCAAGGCGGGTCAGACCATGTTCGCCTTCGTACCGTACGGCCTGAACCAGGACGGCACGGACACCTCGGGCATGCAGGTGGCCTGGCTCAATCTCACCACGGGCCACGGCGGTTTCACGCCCATGGGCTCGCTGTCGGATGTGCTCAATGCCATGATCCCGCCGCAGGTTCCGGGCGAGCTCCGGCCCATGGTGGCGCAGGCGGTGCACGACTTCTTCGCGGGCTCGCTGCCGACGGGTGGTGTGCGCGCGGTCCCGGTGAACACCGGCTCCGGCACCGTGCTGGCCGCCGTATTCGGTGTGGTCAACAATGGCAGCCGGTCCTGCTTCTTCTTCCCGACCGTCGGTGTCACACCCGTGCCCTGATCAGCGAGTGTTGTTGAGGGCCCGATCTTTCCAAGACAGGGTGCCGCTACGGTGAGCCAGATGTGACTTCGCTGACAATCGCAGGTAGGCGGCTATGGCGACCGGATGTGCCAGGGCTGCAAGGGCATCCGCAGGAGTGAGGCTGCCGCCGCTCTCCGTCGAACGGGCCAGCAGGCGGCCGGTGACGGCGGCGGCGTAGCCCACTAGTCCCAGTCGGCGCGTCCGTCCCCGTCCCGCCAGCGCGGCGAGGGGCGGCACCCAGTAGCCCAGCGCCAGGAAGGCCGCGACGGCGACACTGCCCGCAGGGCCACCGTAAGCGGTCCACAGCCACCGGCTGTAGCCCTGTTCGAGTTCCTTTGCGTCCCGGTACATCCGGGTCTCGGCGAGCTGCCCGCCGGCGACCAGCACGGTGCGTCGCCCGGACCGCCGCAGGGCGCGGGTGATGGCCAGATCCTCGGTGATCCGGTCCGCCACCACCGCATGCCCGCCGAGCGCGCCATAGTCGGCGGCATCGAAGACCAGGAACTGCCCGCAGGCCACCGCCATCGACGACCGCAGACTCCGATTGCCGAGGATCAGCGGCAAGGTACCGGCCCAGGACCAGCACAGCAGCGGCTGCACCAGGCGCTCGGCCGTGGTCTGAGCCCGCTGTCGTGGCCACGCGCACAGCGAACTCGCCTGTGCCCGCCGCAATTCGGCGACCGCAGCGGCCACCGCCCCCGGGGTCAGCCGCACATCCGCGTCGAGGAAGACGAGGGCACCGGGCGCCTGGACGGTCGCGAGTTCGGCCAGGAGCGCACAGGCGGCATTTTTGCCGGTCCAGCCAGGGGCGGGTGCTATCTCATTGCGCTGCACCGTGAATCGCTCGTCAGCGCCCACGGCCTCGAGCGCCGCACTGTAGGTGTCATCGGTGGAATCGTCATCGAGGATGAGTACCCGCAGCTGCGGAATACCCTGCTGCGCACGAAGATCCGCAATCAGTCCGGGCAGCAGATCGGCCTCGTTGCGGGCGGGAACGCAGACGGTGACCGCTTCGGTCACCGTCGTACTCCCACCGCGCAACTGCCGCAGCGTGATTCGATTGAGCAGTGCGGTCACCGCACCCAGTCCGGCGATCACGGTTCCGGCTCGGACCGCGAACTCCCCGGAACGCAGGGTCACACGCGGGTATTGCGGCTGTTGCGAATCCAGCGCGCCGCGCGCACGTACGCCGGCGGATCGGGATTGCGGGTCATGTACGCGAGCACGGCCACCACGGCCGCCACCGCGAGGGTGAGACCACCGACGATCCCGGCCCAGCCCGCGAAGGAGCGCGTATTCGGGTCCGCATAGCCGACTTCGGCGTGCAGCGAGGTGACATCACCGGCGGGCAGCTTCCAGCTCACCTCGGAATCGCTCTCGCGGGTGCCGTTGGTGGTGGCGATGCGGGCCGGGAAGGCAACGGTCAGCTGCACATCGGAGCCCTGCGGCGGCAGACTCTTCAGATCCACCCGCCCGGTGAGGGTGACCAGATCGCCGACCCGGTTGAACTGCAGGTTGAACATGCCCTGGGTCTGGTCGGAGAGCCCGCCGAGCTGCTGCACCTCACCGAAGGTGAGATCGTCGAAATAGACCTGACTGCCGACGTATCCGTCCTGCGAGTACGGGTCCACCCGCACCTTGGAGGCGAGCGCGTCGGGGGCCTTGAGCTGCGGGCCCTTGTCCTTGTCGTTCTGCGGGACGGCGGCGGCCACAATGCGGCCGGACACCCGGTCGTTGGAGGAGACGCCCATCGACACCTGCACACGCAGGCATCCGGTCAGCATGACGGCCAGGGCCGCGAAGAGCAGGACTGCCGATATGCGCACCCACCGACGCGATCGCCGGACCGGCGACGGCGGCGGTGCCGCGGACTCGAGCGTGTCGTCTGCTGTGGGGGTGATCGGACTCGGCACGGTCACATCGTGCCATGGCCCAGGGGCCGCAGTGTGATTCGACGGGCCCGGAGCCCCCGAACCAGCGGAAATCCCACCACGCCGAGCCCCGCGAACCCGTACGCCGCCGACACCGGCAACCCCAGGAACACCGCGTGCGCCAATGTCGAACCGAGCCAGGTCCACAGGAATACCGCCACCGGCACCACCCGCGCCGCACCGCTGTCCGGCGCCGTCCGATCCCACAGCTCCAGCAGTCCGGCCATCACCAGCGCCACCGCGAACCACCCCAGATAATTCGTATACGGAATCTGCCCCAGCCCCGGCAATCCCGGCAGCCCGGAATTCCACCGCCACTGCCCGTCCGCCACCATCTGCGGATCCAGAAACAGATCCCACCCGACAACCCCCAGCGCGGTGAGCGAAACCCGCACCCCCGCACGCGAACTCGCCAACCGCACCGCCACCCATACCGGATACACCCCACCGGTCCATGCCAGCGGCACCACCAGCGGCACCTCCGCCACCGCCGCCCCCAGCCGCCCACTGGCGTACTCGTAGCATCCGAACGGCACACCGGTGGTGGTCCCCACAATCTCGGCTATCAGCCCGATCCCGGAGACAATCACCAACAGCCCTGCCGCCCACCGCACTCCACGCGTCAACCCCGCATGCACCAGCGCCGTAGCGGCGGATAAAAGCACAACGGCGACCGTCACCCGATCCCGCGCCACGCCGTGTGTCAACGGATAAGCAATCTGCACCAGTACCAACAACATCGCGGGTACCGCCGCGACGATCACAGCACGCTGCGTCACCCACCCGGGTCCGCGTAAGACCCGATTCACGGTTTCGGTCACGCGAGCCTCGTCATTCCGGCGTGCTTGTGGCCGGAATTCACAGTGGATCCCGGCCACAAGCACACCGGGATGACGAGGGTTCTTGCCATGAGTGTCATTGCTGTCGAGACCGATCCCGGTGTCGACAGCGTGCTCGGAGCCTGGGTACCGGTGAGTTTCCGCACCGAGATAGCGGGAGGCTTCGTGAGTGCTGGATCGCTGCTCATCGGCGGGGGAGGCGGAGGCGGGGACGGCGGAGGTCGCGGTGGACGAGGTGGGCGACGCTGCGGCCGCTGGCTCCGGAGACGCCGCCGCCGGGATGGGTGGACGCGCCGGTGAGGTAGAGGCCGGGGGCGCCGGGGACGCGGTGGTTCGAGAGTTCGGGGAGGGGGCGCCAGAGGAACATCTGGTCCAGGGACATTTCTATATGCATGACATTGCCGCCGAGCAGGCCCATTTCGCGTTCCAGATCGGCGGGGGTCTGGACGAAGCGGTCGCGGACGGTGCCGGCGAAACCCGGTGCATGCGCATCGACTTCGGCGATGATGCGATCGCCCTCATGCTCGGCGTGCGCGGTCCAGGAGCTGCCGTCGGCGAGCCGGTACGGATGCCATTGCGCCCACAGCGAAAGCTGGTGCTCGCCCGGCGGGGCGATGCTGGGGTCCAGGGCGCTGAAACTCATGGCCAGCACCACGGGCCGCGGCGGAAGATCACCGGCGAGCGCGGCGCCGTGCGCGCGGCGCAGCTGAGCGCGATCGGTGACGAGAAGTTGCAGCCCCGTGGCGGATTCGGCGGCCTTGGCGCCGGGATACTCCGGCAGCGCGGTGGTGGCCGCGCGCACCACCATGCCGATGCCGGGCCCGACCCGGATGCGCCGCCGCCAATCCTCCAGGGTGTCCGCGTCGAATCCGCCCTGCGCGAGCAGATCCAGCGTGGTGAGAATGTGCGAGCCCGCGATCACGGTGTCCGCGTGCAGTTTTCGCCCGCTCGCGGTGCCGACCCGCCAGCCCTTACCCGACCGGGTCAGCGAGGTGGCGGCATCGCCCGGACTCACCACACCACCGTCCGCCCGCAGCCGCGCCACCAGCGCCGAGGCCAGCGCGCCGCTGCCGCCGACGGCGCGGCCGGGCGGCAGTGTATGCATGAGCGCCGCGAACCCGACCATGGGCGCGGATCCGGGCTCGGACATGGGTGGCCCGGACTGCGCACCCCACCAGGCCAGTGCCGCCTTCAGTCGCTCACTGTCGAAGTAGCTGTCCAGCAGCGCATCTCCGCTTTGCAGGAACTCCCGCGACAGCGCGCTCCCGCCGCCCTGCGCGTCGAGCCCCCAGAACGACCGCAGCAGCCGCCCGGGTGTCGGCGCACCGGCGAACGACCGCATGACGCGCGCGGTCCGCGGCCCCCACACCTGCACGAACTTCCGATACGCGGCGGCATCACCGGCCCCGCAGGCCGCGGCGATGGACGCGCAGGTGCGTTCCACATCACGGTGGAACACGATCGGCGGCAGGTCGGTCCCGGGCGGCGCGGGCGCGAAAGCCCAGGGATCACAATCGATATACCGCAGCCCGAAGCGCTCCAGCTCGAGCTCCTCGATGATCCCGGTGTGCCGGATCATGATGTGCGCCGAGGACCCGCGATCCACCTGATGCCCGGGAAACCGCTCCACCGTCGACACCGCCCCGCCGAGCACGGTATCGCGTTCCAGCACCTCGACCGCATGCCCGTCCCGCGCCAGATAACAGGCCGCGACCAGCGCATTGTGACCGGATCCGATGATCACCACCGTCACAGCGGCAGCCGCCGCCCCAGCACCGCGAACTTGCGGGTGTCGCCGGAGAAGATGAAATGCCGCACCACATCACCGAATCCCTGCCGGCGGTAGAGCCGCCAGGCGCGATTGGATTCGGCATCGACCTCCGGTGTGGACAGCAGCACACTGCGCTCCGGCCGGTTCTGCAGCAGCCGGGTGAGCAGGATCTCGCCGATGCCGCGCCCCTGTGCGGCGGGATGCACATGCAGTTCGGTCAATTCGAAGTAATCGGAGAGCAGTTCGCGCGCAGCGTGTTCCGGCCAGCCGGTGCGCCGCATACCGCTGTACACCTGCTGATGCCACCACTGGTGCGGTGCACCGTGATACCCGTAGGCGATGGCGACGATGGGCGCGGTGCGCAGGTCGAGCCGCCCGTCGTCGTCGGGTAGGACCGCGGCCACGGACTGCCAGCCGGGCCGGGTGGTGTGCTCGGCCCACATGGGTGCGCGCTGGTGTTCGGTGCCGCGCGGGTAGTCCATGGCCGCGACGTACACCGCGAGGGCATCGTGCAGCCGGGCGCGCATGGTCGCCGCGGAGAGATCGACGACAACGGGCGCGGGCGTGGTGTTGGGGGTGACGGCGGTCATCGGGCAGGCGCAGCTCTCGTTAGCGCGGGCGGTGGGTCCGACGATAGCGCCGATCCCGTCCCGCGTTGCTTTCACGGTCGAGCGTCGGAACTTGTCGGTGGCTGTCTTTATATTCAACTTAATTGAAACCTTCGAATGCCTGTTCGATCTTCATGGTGGTCCGGGTATGCGAGTGGGGAGGTACCCGATGTCCGGTAGCAACCAACGTCCGGCCCATCCGGGGCGTGCCGGTGAACTCCTGCGGCGCGCCGACGGTCTGCTCATGCAGGCGGCGGGGGAGCAGGACCCGCCCGAACGGTTCCGCACGGCCTACCTGGCCGCCCTGCGCGGAGCCGGCGCCGTGCTGGCTCTGACCGGCGCGGACCGTGCGCCACGTGCGCGTTCCCGCAATGCGTGGGTGCTCATGCAGGCCGCCGCCCCCGAATTCGTGATGTGGGCGGACTACTTCACCGGCCAGTCCGAAACCCGGGCCGCGCTGGAGGCCGGTCTGCCCCGGCCGATCGATGATCAACGCGCCGACGAGTTCTCTTCGCGGGTAGGCGCATTCCTGCATGACGTCGAAGATCTGCTGGCCGCAGCGTCACGATTGCGTCCCGGTACGGGGTGGGTTGACGGAATGCTGGCCTGAGTATCGGCGAGTAGGTGGTAGCTCTCTGATCGAACTCGTATTATTAATGGCAGACAGCCGCCAACGTCGGCTATCTGTCGCTTACCCGGAGGCGACCGCCACCACCTAGTGCCGGGGGAGGTACCGTGCCACTCTCCGAGCACGAGCAGCGCATGCTCGAACAAATCGAGAGCGCGCTCTACGCTGAGGACCCCAAGTTCGCCTCGACGGTTCGGGGCGGACGCCTGCGTTCCGCCACCGGCCGGCGCAGATTACAGTCGGCGGCTTTGTTCGTCCTCGGTCTGTTTCTGCTCGTGGCAGGCATCGCCGCGCCCATAAAGCTGGGCGACTTCCCGATCATCAGCTTGATCGGATTCATTGTCATGTTCGGCGCAGGTGTGCTGTTGCTGTCCGGTGGCCGTGGGATGACCTCCCAGGGCGGCCGCGGCGGTGAGGGCAGTCCTGCGGCGGGCGCCAACCCCGGCGGCGGCCGGGGTCGACAGAAGAAGTCGGGCGGGTTCTCATCTCGTATGGAGGACCGGTTCCGCCGCCGGTTCGAGCAGGACAACTGATCGGTCTGCTCCGCTCCGGCGGACAGCTGTATCGGCTAACTGAAACAAGCGCGACACGCCGTGGCGCCACACCGATTTGAGGTGTGGCGTCACGGCGTTTCTCGTGGAAGTTCTGCGGCGTGTCCATGCCCCGCCGGCCCTCCCCACCCTCACCCACCGCGGTCCCCCACATGCGCCCACTTTCGCCGGAAATGGGCGCTATCTGCGTGTTTGCTAACTGTTGTCGGGTGCCCTCCGCCGCGAGCCGTGCGTGTCGGGGGAACTGGGGCGAAAGTTCCCCACCACGGTGATAGCTGGTGTGACCTGCGAAGTTCGCCAAGCGGGGACTGAGATCACCGCCGCTTTCGATTGAAAGTGGGGGAAAGTGGGGTAATGTGGAGCGCGCACTACAGGAGACCGAACAGTCGAAGGGTGATTCGGTAGGAGGTGTCGCGGCTTGTTCCTCGGTACCTATACCCCTCGACTGGACGACAAAGGGCGACTCACGTTGCCTGCGAAGTTCCGGGACGAGCTGGCGGGAGGGTTGATGGTCACGAAGGGTCAAGACCACAGCCTTGCCGTATATCCGAAGGACGAGTTCACCGCGCTTGCGCGGCGGGCTGCGGCCGCGTCTCGAAGCAATCCGCAGGCTCGCGCATTCGTCCGTGCCCTGGCTGCCTCCTCGGACGAGCAGCGTCCGGACGCACAGGGCCGCATCGTGTTGTCGGCTGAGCATCGGCGCTACGCAAGCCTTTCCAAGGACTGTGTGGTGATCGGCTCGGTCGACTTCCTCGAAATATGGGACAAGGCGGCGTGGGATTCCTACCTCGCCGAGCATGAGGAGGATTACTCGCAGGCTGGAGACGAGTCGCTGGGCGAGATCTTCTAAGCGCCCACAGCGAGGCGAGTGCCCTGCGGCCTCTGCCCGACGCGGACCCTGACGTACTTCCCCAACGCCAGGTGCCGTGCTTCGGTCAGAGACCCTGGGGCATTGGCCACCCACTGATCAGTGCAGATACGACCGTTCAGTGCAGAGTTCACTGTCAGTGCAGAGTCCGATCGCAAGCGACCCGTCAGTGGCCGTGCGACGAAATGTGAGGTCCGGGAGGTCGAAGGTGCACCCAGGCAGTGACGGTCCCCGCCATGTCCCGGTTCTCCTCGATCGCGCCGACGAAATCCTCGGTCCCGCACTGGGTTCCGATGGCGCCGTCTATCTCGACTGCACACTCGGACTCGGTGGCCATGCCGAACACTTCTTGCATACCTACCCGAATATTCGCCTGATCGGGTTGGATCGCGATACCGAGGCCCTGAAGCTGGCGGGGGAGCGACTACGCCCCTACGAAAACCGGATCACGCTGGTACACACCACGTATGACGGCATCGCCGCCGCGCTCGAGCAGGCCGGTCTGCCGCCTCGCGGCAGCGTGCAGGCGATTCTGATGGATCTCGGTGTCTCCTCCATGCAGCTCGACGAGGCCGAACGCGGTTTCGCCTACTCCATCGACGCCCCGCTCGATATGCGGATGGACTCCAGCACCGGCCCCACGGCCGCCGATGTGCTCAATACCTATGGGCACGGCGATCTGGCCCGGGTGCTGAAGGTCTACGGCGAGGAGCGCTTCGCGGGCAAGATCGCCTCGGAAGTGTTGCGCCGCAGGCAGAAAACCCCCTTCGTCACCAGCGCGCAGCTGGTGGAGCTGCTCTACGACGCCATTCCGGCCGCGGCCCGCCGTACCGGTGGACATCCGGCCAAGCGCACCTTCCAGGCGCTGCGGGTGGAGGTGAACCGGGAGCTCGAATCCCTCGAGGCGGCGGTGCCGGCCGCGCTGGACGCGCTGGCGCCCGGTGGCCGGATCGTGTTCATGAGCTATCAATCTCTCGAGGACCGGGTGGTCAAGTCGGAGTTGGCGAAGCGTGCCGCTTCGAAGACCCCGCTGGACCTGCCCGTGGAATTGCCCGGCATGGGACCGGAATTCAAGATCCTGACCCGCGGTGCGGAGAAGGCGACCGAGCAGGAGATCGAAGACAATCCGCGGGCCACTCCGGTGCGCATGCGGGCAGCCGAACGGATCGTTGGGGAGGAGCAGGCGTGAGCGGTCAAGCCCGGAGGCGGCAGCGGAGCGTAACCACGGAGGGCTCCGCGCACGCCCGCATATATACAGCGAAGTTTCAGGCTCGGAGGTCACACGTGCGCCCGGCGTGCGAAGGGGCCGCCCTATGACGACGATCAGGGCGCAGGCGACGGGCCGGGGGGCTCGTCGGGTGCAGGCGGCGGAGCAGGTGAAATCGGGTGCGGCGCAACGGGCTTACGCGCGCCGTCGCAGTCGCGAGCGCACCGAGCTGCCGCAATTGCTGCGGCGCACCGGCGAATCCGTGCCGCGCGGGCGGATGTCGTTCGTGGCCACCATTATCGCGCTGCTGGGCTGCGGTCTGGCGGTGACGCTGCTGCTGACCACCCGTTCCACCGAGGACAGCTATCAGCTGGGTGATGCCAGGCGCGTCAATCAGCAGCTCTCGGATGAGCGGGCGGCGCTGCAGCGTGAGGTGGAGTCGGCCGATTCGGCGCCCGAACTGGCCGCGCGCGCAGCGGAATTGGGCATGATCCCCGCGAAGGATCCGGCCCGCCTGCTGGTGGCCCCGGACGGTTCGGTGACGGTGGTCGGCAATCCGATTCCGGCACAGGGCTCCCCGGCCCCGCCGCTGAACACCACGCCGCCGGTGCCGGTGGCGCAACCGCCGAAGCTGGTGCAGGCACAGGGTGAGCGGCTGGTCCCGGTCACCACGACGCCCAACCCGCCCACCACCACTACCGCGCCGACGACGGCGCAGGCGCCGCAGTCACCTGCCCTGCAGGCCGCGCCGAACGGAACGCCTCGATGAGTTTTTCCCGCGCGGTACGCGGCGGTCGTGACTCCGGCCGGGGACGTGCGGCCGCCGGCCGCAGCCGAACCGCCTCCGGCCGTGCGGGTTCCGGGCCGGGGCGTGCGTCCCGGCCGCGTGCCGCTCCCGGCATGGACGCCTCGACGCGCTTCCGGTTCGGGGTGGGCCGGTTCGTCATGCTGCTGGCGCTGCTGGTGGCCGCCGCCCAACTGCTGTGGATTCAGAGCTGGTCCGCGCCGACCCTGTCGGCGGAGGCGGCCAGTCAGCGCACGGTGAAGCTGCCCGATCCCGCGACCCGCGGTCCGATCACCGACCGCTACGGCAAATCGCTGGCCTTCACCATTGCCGCGAAGGCGCTCACCTTCCAGCCCGTGAAGGTGCGTAAAGAGCTGTCCGATGCGCACACCAAGAACCCGTCGGCGCCGGATCCGGATGACCGGCTGCAGGCCATTGCCAAGTACATTCACCAGAAGCTGGGCAATGACGCACCGGAGCAGGATCTGCTGACCAAACTGCGCAGCGATGATCCGTTCTCCTATCTGGTGCGCAATGTGGACCCGCAGGTGGCGGCCGATATCAGTCTGCAGTTCCCCGAGGTCGGCACCGAGCGCCAGGACATGCGTGAATATCCGGGTGGTTCGCTGGCCGCCAATATGATCGGCGCGACCGGCTGGGACGGGCACGGGCAGATCGGCCTGGAGTCGGCGATGGATGCGATCCTCGCGGGCTCGGACGGTTCCATGACCTATGACCGCGGTTCCGACGGTGCGGTGATCCCGGGCAGCTGGCGTGATCGGCTGCCCGCGGTGAACGGTTACGGCGTTGAGCTGACCCTGGATTCGGATCTGCAGTACTACGTGCAGCAGCAGGTGCAGCAGGCCAAGGACATGTCCGGCGCGCAGTCCGCCTCCGCGGTCGTGCTGGACGCGCATACCGGCCAGGTGCTGGCCATGGCCAATGACGCCACCTTCAATCCCGCACTGGGCCCGCAGTATTGGTCGCAGTCCGATCTGGGCAATCCGTCGGTGCAGTCGGTGTACGAGCCGGGTTCGGTCAACAAGATCGTCACCGCGGCCGCCGCCATCGAATACGGTCTCACCACTCCCGATGAGGTGCACCAGGTTCCGGGCAGCATCAGCCTCGGCGGTGTCACCGTGAACGACGCCTGGGTGCACGGCGTCGCGCCGTATACGACCACCGGAATCTTCGGTAAGTCCTCGAATGTGGGCACGCTCATGCTGGCGCAGCGCGTCGGCGAGGACCGCTGGTACGACATGGTCAAGAAGTTCGGCATCGGCCAGCGCACCGGTGTGGGCCTGCCCGGTGAGAGCGCCGGCGTGCTGCCCGCCCGGGATCAGTGGTCGGGCGCCACCTTCGCGAACCTGCCCATCGGCCAGGGACTTTCGATGACGACCCTGCAGATGACCTCGATGTACCAGGCCATCGCCAATGACGGCGTGCGGATTCCGCCGCGCATCGTGAAGGCCAAGATCGCGCCGGACGGCACCCGCACCGAAGAGGATCAGCCAGACAGCGTCAAGGTGGTCAGCCCGCAGACGGCGCAGACGCTGCGGCAGATGTTCGAGGCGATCGTGCAGAAGGATCCGCAGGGCGGCAACCAGACCGGCACCGGAACCCAGGCCGCCATCGAGGGTTATCAGGTGGCGGGCAAGACCGGTACCGCGCAGCAGATCGACCAGAAGTGCCACTGCTATTCGAACGACCGCTACTGGATCACCTTCGCCGGTATGGCGCCCGCGGACAACCCGCGCTATGTGATCGGCATGATGCTGGACGCACCGGTGCGCAGCTCCGACGGCAGCGGCGGCGGATCGGCTGCGCCGCTGTTCCACAGCATTGCGTCCTGGGCGCTGCAGCGTGATCGGGTGCCGCCGTCACCACCGGCCAAACCACTGATTCTGCAGGCGAGTTAGAGCAGGTAGACGATGGCAGTGACGCAGACCGCTCCCGGCGCGTGCACGGGCGGGTGACCGAACTGCGCCGTGCCGATCGCGCGGCTTTCGAACACAGGTAACCTGACTCGTCGATCCGAGTCCCATCGTCGGATTTCAGCTATGACCACATCCCGGAGAGGAGCTTCGTGCCCGCGCAGTCCAGCCCGCAGGTACTTCGGCCCGCCGCACCGCCGGTGACCACCCTGCGCACGGTGGCGGAGTTGACGGGCGCGCGCTCGGCCGGTTCGGCCGGAATGCTCACCGGCGCCGAGTCACAGGTACAGCTGACCGGAATCGAGCAGCGCTCGAACGAGGTGCTGCCGGGTGATCTGTTCGCCGGTCTGGCCGGCACGCATGCGCACGGCGCCCGGTTCGCCCGGGCCGCGGTGGAGCGCGGCGCGGTCGCGATCTTCACCGATCCGGCGGGCGCGGAGCTCATCGGCGCGATCGAGGTCCCGGTGCTCGTGCACGATGCGCCGCGTTCGGTGCTCGGCGAATTGTCTTCGGCGCTCTACGGTGATCCCTCGCGCACGCTGCGCATCATCGGCATCACCGGCACCTCGGGCAAAACCACCACCGCGTATCTGGTGGAGGCGGGTCTGGCGGCCACCGGTTTCCGCACCGCGCTGCTCGGCACCATCGAGACCCGCATCGGCGGCGTCCGGGTGCCGTCGGCGCTGACCACCCCCGAGGCCCCGCAGCTGCACGCCATGTTCGCCGTCATGGTGGAGCAGGGTGTGCAGGCGGTGGTCATGGAGGTCTCCAGCCATGCGCTCGCGCTGGGCCGGGTGGACGGGGTGCGTTTCGCGGTCGGCGCGTTCACCAATCTTTCGCAGGACCACCTGGATTTCCACACCGATTTCGAGGACTACTACGCCGCCAAGCGCCGCCTGTTCGTTCCGGACGACTCGGCCGTGGTGCCCGCCGCCAAGGCGGTGCTCTGCATCGATGACGAGTGGGGCACCCGGCTGGCCGGAGACGTGTCCGTGGCGGCCATGGCGAACGGGCAGCCGGAGATCGTGACCGTGACCACCCGCCCCGGCGTGGGCGCGGACTGGGTCGCCGGTGCGGCCACCCAGGGTGCGGCCTCGCAGCAGTTCGAGGCGACCGGTCCCGGTGTGAATCTGGATGTGCGCCTGCGACTTCCGGGCGCGTACAACATCGCCAACGGCCTGCTCGCACTCGCGGTGTGCGCAGCGGCCGGCGCCGATGCGGCCGGTGCCGCAGCGGCTTTGGGCGAGGTGGATGTGCCCGGGCGCATGCAGCGGGTGGAGCGCGGACAGGATTTCCTGGCCGTGGTCGACTACGCGCACAAGCCCGCGGCCATCGAATCGGTGGTGGCGACCTTGCGTGCGCTGCTCGCCGAGCAGGACCGGGGCCGGCTGGCGGTGGTGGTCGGCGCCGGTGGTGATCGCGATGCCGGCAAGCGCCCGCTCATGGGTGCGGCCGGGGCGCGCGGCGCCGATCTGCTGATCATTACCGACGACAATCCACGCAGTGAGGATCCGGCGGCCATCCGCGCCGCCGTCCGCGCCGGAGCCGATGAGGTTCCGGCGGGTGAACGCGGAGAGGTCCGGGAGGTCGGGGACCGGGCCGACGCCATCGCCGCCGCCGTCGACTGGGCGAATCCGGGCGACGTGGTGCTGATCGCGGGCAAGGGACATGAGACAGGGCAGGAGATTTCGGGAGTGAAGTATCCGTTCGACGACCGCGAGGTGCTCGCGGCGGCCTTGTCGCGAAGGACGAGGGACCTGACGCATTCATGATCGAGATGACTTTGCGGGAGATCGCGGAGATCGTGGGCGGAACGCTGCACGATATCCCCGACCCCGACGTATCGGTCACCGGAGCGGCCGAATTCGATTCGCGCCGAATCTCTTCCGGTGATCTGTTCCTGGCACTGCCGGGAGAGCACACCGACGGCCACGATTTCGCGGCCCGGGCGGTGACCGCGGGTGCGGTCGCCGTACTGGCCGCGCGCCCGGTGGGCGTTCCGGCCATCGTGGTCGCGCCCCAGCCGCACGCCAGCCGTGCCATCGCGCTGGCGCACGACACCGACGGTTCCGGCGCCGCGGTCCTCGAGGCCCTGGCCAAGCTGGCCCGCGCGAGCGTGGACCGGCTGGCGGCCGCCGGCAATCTGACCGTGGTCGGCGTGACCGGCTCCTCCGGTAAGACCTCCACCAAGGATCTGCTGGCGGCGGTGCTGGCCCCGCTGGGCGAGGTCGTGGCGCCCCCCGGCTCCTTCAACAACGAACTCGGCCATCCCTGGACGGCCCTGCGCGCCGACGCGAACACCCGCTTCCTGGTCCTCGAGCTCTCCGCTCGCGGACCCGGACATATCAAGGCGCTCACCGAGATCGCCCCGCCGAATGTCGGCGTGGTGCTCAATATCGGCACCGCGCACCTCGGCGAATTCGGCAGCCAGGAAGTCATCGCCCAGACCAAAGGCGAACTCGTGGAAGCGCTTCCGGCCTCCGGCCTGGCGGTGCTGAACCTCGACGACCGCCTGGTCGCCGCGATGGCCGGGCGCACGCGGGCCCGGGTGGTGACCGTCGGCGCGAATTCGAACGCCGATGTGCGCGCCACCGGCGTCACCATGGACGAGCAGGCGCGGGCGCGATTCACGTTGCACCACAATGGCGACAGCGTTCCGGTGCGGCTCGCGGTGCACGGTGAGCATCAGGTCGGCAATGCCCTTTCCGCCGCCGCGGTGGCGCTGAATCACGGCGCCGATCTGGCGACCGTGGCCCGCGCGCTCGAAGGCGCGAACGCCGCCTCGGTCCGCCGCATGGATGTGCGCACCCGGCCCGACGGCGTGACCGTCATCAACGACTCCTACAACGCCAATCCGGATTCGGTGCGCGCGGCCCTCAAGGCGCTCGTCACCATGGCCCGCTCGGCCGGCGCCGACGGGCAGGGCCGCGAGGTCGGCCGCCGCCGCAGCTGGGCCGTGCTCGGCGAAATGGGCGAGCTGGGCGATGAATCGGTGATCGAGCACGACCGCATCGGCCGGCTCGTGGTGCGGTTGGACGTGGACCGGCTCATAGTGGTCGGCACCGGGCGGCCCTCGCACGGCATGCATCAGGGAGCGGTGATGGAAGGTTCATGGGGTGCGGAGTCGATACTGGTTCCCGATCTCGAGACCGCCATCGAGATTCTCGATGCCGAACTCGAATCGGGTGATGTGGTGCTGGTGAAGGCCTCGAAGTCGGTGGGGCTCTGGACCGTTGCCGAGCACCTGCTCGCCGCCACTGCGGAGCAGCCTTCGGTGACCGCTGCGGAGAAACAGCAGGAGGCCGCGCAATGACCCAGATTCTGCTGTCGGCGGCCATCGCGCTCGCCGTCTCCATTCTGCTGACGCCCGCGGTGATCAGCTGGTTCGCCAAACAGGGCTTCGGCCAGGAGATCCGGGTCGACGGCCCGGAGAGCCACAAGGCCAAGCGCGGCACCCCCACCATGGGCGGCGTCGCCATCATCATCGGCATGTGGGCCGGTTACCTGGGCTCGCACCTGATCTCGATGAGCTACGGCGAACCCGGACCGTCCGCGTCCGGTCTGCTGGTCATGGGCCTGGCCACCGCGCTCGGCGCGGTCGGCTTCCTGGACGACATGATCAAGCTGCGCAAGCAGCGCAACCTGGGCCTCACCGCCGCGGGCAAGTACATCGGGCAGCTTGCCTCGGCGATCATCTTCGGTGTGCTGGCGCTGCAGTTCAAGGGCGCCAACGGTTTGACGCCCGCCAGCCGGCACCTGTCCTACACCCGCGACATCACCACGGTGTCCATGGGCGTGGTGATCTTCCTGGCGTTCGTCTCGCTGATCGTGGTGGCCTGGTCCAATGCGGTGAACCTGACCGACGGCCTGGACGGTCTCGCGGCCGGTTCCATCAGCCTGGTGCTGGGCGCGTACATGATCATCACCTTCTGGCAGTGGCGCAATGCCTGCTCCACGCATCCGGAGGCGGGCTGCTACAACGTGCGTGATCCACTGGACCTGGCGCTCGTCTGCGCCGCCGGTGGCGCCGCCTGCATCGGCTTCCTGTGGTGGAATGCCGCGCCCGCCAAGATCTTCATGGGCGATACCGGTTCGCTGGCGCTGGGCGGTCTGCTCGCGGGCCTGTCCATCACCACCCGCACCGAACTGCTGATGATCGTCATCGGCGCGCTCTTCGTTGCCGAGGCGGCCTCGGTGATCCTGCAGGTGGCGGTGTTCCGCACCACGCGGAACCGATTGTTCAAGATGGCGCCGTTCCATCACCACTTCGAATTGAGCGGGTGGGCGGAAACGACGGTGATCATACGGTTCTGGTTGCTGGCCGGCATGGCGTCGGCGATCGGCCTGGGCCTGTTCTACAGCGATTACCTCTCTGCGGTCGGGTGAACTGATGGTCGAACATTCTCCGAGGGTCCTGCGCTCGCCGGGCCCCATGCTCGAATTCCTGCGTGGTCGTGACGTTCTCGTCGCCGGCTGGGGGGTGTCGGGGCGCTCGCTGGTCGAGCCGCTCCAGGACATCGGCGCCCGGCCGGTCGTCACCGACGGCGGCGCCAAGGCGCTGGCCGAGGCCGCCGAACTCGGGGTGGCGACAGCCACTTCCGCCGATCTTCTGGAACCCGATGCGCTGCAACGGTTCGCGCTGGTGATCACCAGCCCGGGCTGGCGGCCGGATTCCCCGGTGCTGGCTTCGGCTGTCACCGAGGGCATTCCGGTGTGGGGCGATGTCGAGTTCGCCTGGTGGGTCGATCAGGCCCGTATCTACGGCCCGGTGCGCAAGTGGCTGGTGGTGACCGGTACCAACGGCAAGACCACCACCACGCAGATGACGCATTCGATCCTGCGCGCCGCGGGCATTCCCAGTGTGGCGTGCGGCAATATCGGCCTGCCCATTCTGGATGCGCTGCGGCGCAGTCCCGGTCCGCAGGTGCTCGCGGTGGAACTGTCCTCGTTCCAGCTGCATTGGGCGCCGTCGGTGCGGCCCGAGGCCGGTGTGGTGCTGAATGTGGCCGAGGATCACCTGGATTGGCACGGCGGCCTGGACGCCTACGCGGCGGCCAAGGCGCGCGCGCTCACCGGACGGGTCGGCGTGGTCGGCCTGGATGACCAGGTCGCCGCCGCGCTGGCGCGAAAGTCCAAGGCGCGCCGCACCGTCGGCTTCCGCATCGGTGTTCCCGCCGACGGTGAACTCGGTGT
This sequence comes from Nocardia sp. NPDC006630, assembly GCF_040611495.1. Lineage (NCBI taxonomy): Bacteria > Bacillati > Actinomycetota > Actinomycetes > Mycobacteriales > Nocardiaceae > Nocardia > Nocardia sp. NPDC006630. Next base: position 300,089 of record NZ_JBEXOK010000011.1, on the reverse strand, counting down.
GGTGGACGGCAAACTCCTCGATCGCGCCTTCACCAAGGCCGCCATCCTGGCCGAGGTGGGCGATATCAGCCCGCAGGGCCCGGCCGGTGTGGCCGACGCGCTCGCGGCGGCCGCGCTCACCCGATCCATCGATGTGGCTCCGCAGTTCGTGAAGGAGGGCCTGCAGGAGCACAAGGTGGGCCCGCATCGCGCCGCCTTCGTGCGGGAACTGTGCGGTGTCGAATTCGTCGACGATTCCAAGGCCACCAACCCGCATGCCGCGCGCTCCTCGATCATGGCGCACCAGTCGGTGATCTGGGTGGCGGGCGGTCAGCTCAAGGGCGCCAGCGTCGAGGACCTCGTCGAAGAGGTGCGCGAACTGCTTGTCGCCGCCGTGGTTTTCGGCGCGGACGCCGCGGTGATCGCCGCCGCACTGGCGCGACACGCCCCGGATGTCCCCGTGGTGGAGCTGAATTCGGGGGACGATGCAGGGATGGGTGACCCCTTCGCCGAAGTCGAACCCGAAGCGGTGATGGCCCGCGCGGTTCGCGTGGCCGCAGGGTATGCCACCCGCGGCGACACCGTGCTGCTGGCTCCGGCGGCGGCTTCTCTGGATATGTTCGCCGACTACACGCATCGTGGGCGAAGTTTCGCGGCAGCGGTGCAGGCCCTGGACGAAAAGGACATCGGGAGAACGGAATGACGGCACCGCGGCGGGCCGCGAAAGAGTCACCGCGGTCGGCCGCGAAGGAAGCGCCGCGGCAGGCCAAGGACGCACCGCGGGCCGCGTGGTTCGTGGCCTGGCTGGCCCGCCCGCTCGCCTCGTTCCACCTGGTGGTCGCGATCGCGATACTGCTCACCCTGCTCGGCTTGGTCATGGTGCTCTCCGCCTCCAGCGTCGAGTCCTATGCCGACGGCAAATCCGCGTATTCGCTGTTCATGCTGCAGGTGGCGATGGCGGCCTTCGGCGCGGTGCTGTTCTATATCGCGCTGCGGATTCCGATGCGGGTGATGCGGCGGCTGTCGTTCCCGGTCTTCGCGCTGTCGGTGCTGCTGCTGGTGCTGGTGCTGATTCCCGGCGTCGGCACCAAGGTGCAGGGTTCGCAGCGCTGGTTCGACCTCGGCTTCGTTTCGGTGCAGCCGTCCGAGATCGCCAAGGTGACCCTGGTGGTGTGGGGTTCACATCTGCTGGCGTCGCGGCAGACCGAGAAGGCCGGGTACAAGGACCTGCTCATGCCGCTGGTGCCCGCGGGCCTGCTGGTGTGTTTCCTGGTCGTGCTGGAGCCGAACCTGTCGACCACCATCGCGCTGGGCATCGTGCTCACCTCGCTGCTGTGGTTCGGCGGGCTGCCGCTGCGCATGTTCGTCACAATCGCGGTGTCGGGCGCTGTGGCGGCCGGTGTGCTTGCGCTGTCGGCCGGTTACCGCTCCGACCGCATGCGGGCGTTCTTCAGCCCCGGCAGCGATCCGCAGGGCATCGGCTATCAGGCCCGCCAGGCCAAGTACTCCCTTGCGGACGGCGGGATCTGGGGCCGCGGCCTCGGTCAGTCCCGCGCCAAGTGGAGCTATCTGCCCAACGCGCACAACGACTTCATCTTCGCGATCATCGGCGAGGAGCTCGGTTTCCTCGGATGTGCCTTGGTACTGGGCCTTTTCGCGCTGTTCGTCTACGCGGGCCTGCGCATCGCGACCCGGTCGGCGGATCCGTTCATCCGGCTGCTGACCGGTTCGGCCACCACCTGGATCACCGGGCAGGCGTTCATCAATGTCGGCTATGTGGTGGGCCTGCTGCCGGTGACCGGTCTGCAGCTGCCGCTGGTCTCGGCGGGTGGTTCCTCGCTCGCCATCACGCTGCTCATGTTCGGCATCATCGCCAATGCCGCCCGGCACGAACCGGAGGCGGTGGCGGCGCTGCAGGCCGGACAGGACGGGCGCTTCAGCCGGCTGCTGCGGCTGCCGGTGCCCGAAATGTATTCGCCCGCACGGGCGCAGGCCGCCCGGGCGCGCAAGAAGCCCAAGCCGAAACCCAAGCCCAAGGCGGGCGTCAAGGCCGCCCCGCAGCGCCGCGCCCTACCGCCCAGCGGCCGCGGCCGGGGTGGCAGTGATGCGGCGGCGCGGCGGTCCGTAGATTCCGATACCGCCAGGCGCACCAGCCGCTCCACCGAATCGTGGCGCAGCACGCGGGCCTGGGAGCCCAGCTATCCGACGAAACACGATAGGGACAGGGGACATTCGAGGTGACAGTGGAGCGGCCGCTCTCGGTGATCGTGGCGGGCGGTGGCACCGCAGGGCATATCGAACCCGCATTGGCGGTGGCCGACGCGCTGCGGCGGCGGGATCCGGCCATCCGGGTGACGGCGCTGGGCACCCACCGCGGCCTGGAGACGAAACTGGTCCCCGAACGCGGTTATCCGCTGGAGTTGATTCCGCCGGTTCCCCTGCCGCGCAAGCCCACCGCCGATCTGCTGCGACTGCCCGGCCGGGTGCTGGCCTCGGTGCGCCGCACCCGCGAGGTCATCGACACGGTGGAAGCCGACGTGATCATCGGCTTCGGCGGCTACGTCGCGCTACCCGCCTACCTCGCCGCCGGTCGGGGACTCACCCCCGGAATGACGAGGCGAGGCAGGCGCAAGGTGCCCGTGGTGGTGCACGAGGCCAATGCCATGGCGGGCATCTCCAACAAGATCGGTGCGCGCCTGGCCACGAGAGTCCTGGCGGCAGCGCCGAACTCAGGTGTGCGCTCGCGCGGCCGCGCCGATGCCGAGGTGGTGGGCATTCCGGTGCGCTCGGCCATCACCACCCTGAACCGGGCGGCGCTGCGAGCGGAAGCCCGCGAGCACTTCGGCCTGCCCGCCGACGGACCGGTGCTGCTGGTGTTCGGCGGTTCACAGGGCGCGCGCAGTCTGAACGAGGCGGTATCCGCCGCCGCGCCGCAGCTGACCGCCGCCGGGATCTCGGTGCTGCACGCGCACGGACCCAAGAACACCCTGACTCTCGCGGGCCTGCACGAACCCGCGAAATACGTTGCGGTGCCGTACCTGTCGCAGATGGCCCTGGCCTACGCGGCCGCCGACGCCGTCGTCTGCCGCTCCGGCGCCATGACGGTCGCCGAGGTGTCCGCGGTCGGCCTGCCCGCCTTCTATGTGCCGCTGCCGCACGGCAATGGGGAGCAGGAACTCAATGCGCGGCCGGTGGTCGCCGCGGGCGGTGGCAGAATCGTGGCGGACGCGGAGCTGACTCCGAAATACGTGATCGACGAGGTGATACCGCTGCTGCTGGATTCCGATCGGCTGACGGCCATGGGCCGCGCGGCGGCCGGCGCCGGGCATCGGGACGCCGCGGACGAGGTTGCGCGCATTGTGTGGGAGGTGGCAGGTCGTGAGTGAAGCAGCGGACAACCGAAACGTGATCGTCGAACAGGAGACGGACCTACCCGAACTGCTGCAGCGGGTGCACATGATCGGCATCGGCGGCGCCGGAATGTCCGGCATCGCGCGGATCCTGCTCTCGCGCGGCGGCATGGTGTCCGGTTCGGACGCCAAGGAGAGCCGGGGCGTGCTCGCGCTGCGGGCCCGCGGCGCCCAGGTGCGCATCGGCCACGATGCCGGTGCCCTGGACCTGCTGCCCGGCGGCCCGACCGCCGTGGTGACCACCTACGCCGCGATTCCCAAGACCAATCCCGAACTGGTGGAAGCACATCGGCGGGGCCTGCCGGTGCTGCTGCGCCCGGCGGTGCTGGCCGAGCTCATGCAGGGCCACAAGACCCTGCTGGTCTCCGGCACCCACGGTAAGACCTCCACCACCTCCATGCTGGTGGTGGCGCTGCAGCACACCGGCGCGGACCCGTCCTTCGCGGTCGGCGGTGAGCTGAACGAATCGGGCACCAATGCCCACCACGGCACCGGCGGCATCTTCGTGGCCGAGGCCGATGAGAGCGATGCCTCGCTGCTGCAGTACGCCCCGGATGTCGCGGTGGTCACCAATATCGAATCCGACCACCTGGACTTCTTCGGCACCGATGAGGCCTACACCCAGGTCTTCGACGATTTCGCGGACCGCCTGCAGCCCGGCGGCCGGCTGATCGTCTGCCTCGACGACGCGGGCTCGTTCGGCCTGGCCGAGCGCACCCTCGCGCGGCTCGGCGACAATCCGCGCGGTATCGAGGTGATCGGTTACGGCTCGGGCGATTTCACGACCCCCGGACTGACCCTCGGCGCACAGCTGCTGTCCTGGGAGCCGCGCGATGTCGGCGGCGTCGCGGTCTTCCAGCTCTCCGACGAACCGGCCGCCCGCACCCTGCGGCTCTCGGTGCCCGGTCGCCATATGGCCCTGAACGCGCTGGGCGCGCTGCTGGCCGCCCGCGCCGCCGGCGCCGATATGGGCGAAATCATCCAGGGCCTGGAGGGTTTCGGCGGCGTGCACCGGCGCTTCCAGCTCACCGGCCGGGAGAACGGCGTACGCGTCTTCGACGACTACGCCCATCATCCGACCGAGGTGCGCGCGGTGCTGAGCGCGGCCGCGGAACTGGTGGCGCAGGAGGCTCGCGACGGCGCCCGCTCGCGGCCGGGCCGGGTCATCGTGGTCTTCCAGCCGCACTTGTACAGTCGCACCGCCACTTTCGCGACCGAGTTCGGCACCGCCCTGTCCCTCGCGGACGAGGTCGTGGTGCTCGACGTGTACGGCGCGCGGGAAGAGCCGCTACCCGGGGTGAACGGTGCGCTGGTGGCCAATGCCGTCACCAAACCCGTGCACTACCAGCCGGATATGTCGCGAGTGGGCCGCCAGGTGGCAGCTCTCGCGCGGCCCGGCGATGTGGTGATCACCATGGGCGCGGGCGATGTGACCATGCTGGGCGGGCAGATTCTCGACGGGCTGCGCGCACGACCCTCGCACGGGCGGTGAGCGGAGATGCGCTCCGGTGGGGGAGAGGGCAGCGTCACCGATCGGACCGGGGACGACCGGTCCGATAACGCTCTCGCCGACGATGATTCGGCCGCGCGGGCGGCGGCGCGGCGCGCGCGACTACGGCGCGGCCGGACTCGCAGCAGCTGGTTCACCAACGAGGACGGCGATTCCCGGCTGCGGCTGGCCTGGCAGTCCCGGCGGGTCCGCATCGGCGCGGCGGCGGGTGTCGTCCTGCTGATCGCGCTGGCCCTCACGGCCTGGTTCTCCCCGATCTTCGCGGTGCGCTCGGTGCGCATCGACGGTCTGCACGCGGTGCCGGAAGCCCAAGTGCTGGACGCACTCCAGGTGCCCGACGGATTGTCCATGATGCGCCTGGACACCACCGCCATGGCCGAGCGGGTGGCGCAGCTGCCCAAGGTGCGCAGCGTGCGGGTGCAGCGGGAATTCCCGTCCAGCGTGCAGGTGACCGTGGTCGAGCGGGTGCCCGTGCTCTTCTTCGACGCTCCGGACGGACCGCACCTGCTCGATTCCGACAGTGTGGAATTCGCGATCGAGCCGCCTCCGGACACCGCGCCCAAACTGGTGACCGACCATCCCGGCGGTAACGATCCGGTGACCAAGGCGGCGGTGGCGGTCATGTCCGCGGTCCCGCCGAGCCTCGGCGTGGGACAGGTTGTGGCCCGCTCGGTTTCGGATATTGCTCTCCAGTTGCGGGATGGGCGTACCGTGCTGTGGGGAGGGGCGGGCGATTCGCAGCGCAAGGCAGCGGTGGCCGTTCCGCTGCTCACCCAGCCCGGCAACGTGTTCGATGTATCGAGTCCGAATCTGGCCACGGTAAAGTGAGCGACACCCATTGGGCCGCCGGAATTTTCGGGTGGCTTGCCGGAGTGTCACCGCCGGAGCCCATCCTGGCTCCGGAGGGCAACCGTCCAAGATACGATGCCTGGTGGGTCGAACGAGGTGGATCACACAAGATTCTGATTCTCGTTTCGGCGCGCCTGCGCACGTATTGCGGTGGCTGCGAATACCGTTTCGGCCCAGTCGGATACTTGACATAAGGCTAAAGCTATGGTTGAGAGTTTATCAACTCGAGATCACCGGCACGGCGTACGGCGAGCATCTGTTAGACGACAAGCTTTTTGGATCTAAGGAAGGCGAGAGCCCATGACGCCCCCGCACAACTACCTTGCGGTGATCAAGGTCGTCGGTATCGGCGGCGGCGGCGTGAATGCCGTCAACCGGATGATCGAACAGGGACTCAAGGGAGTCGAGTTCATCGCGGTCAACACCGACGCGCAGGCTCTGCTGATGAGTGACGCGGACGTCAAGCTCGACGTCGGCCGCGAACTGACCCGAGGCCTGGGCGCCGGCGCCGACCCCGAGGTCGGCCGCAAGGCCGCCGAGGACCACAAGGACGAGATCGAAGAGGTGCTCAAGGGCGCCGACATGGTCTTCGTCACCGCGGGCGAGGGTGGTGGCACCGGAACCGGTGGCGCACCCGTCGTGGCCGGGATCGCCCGCAAGCTGGGCGCGCTCACCATCGGCGTGGTGACGCGGCCCTTCTCGTTCGAGGGCAAGCGCCGCAGCAATCAGGCCGAGGCGGGCATTCAGGCGCTGCGCGAATCCTGCGACACCCTCATCGTCATCCCCAACGACCGGCTGCTGCAGCTGGGCGATGCGGCGGTGAGCCTCATGGACGCCTTCCGCTCGGCGGATGAGGTGCTGCTCAACGGTGTTCAGGGCATTACCGACCTGATCACCACCCCGGGTCTGATCAATGTCGACTTCGCGGACGTCAAGTCCGTCATGTCCGGTGCGGGCAGTGCCCTCATGGGCATCGGCTCGGCACGCGGTGAGGGCCGCTCGGTGAAGGCCGCCGAGTCGGCGATCAATTCGCCACTGCTCGAGGCATCCATGGACGGTGCGCACGGTGTGCTGCTCTCGATCGCGGGCGGTTCCGATCTCGGACTGTTCGAGATCAACGAGGCCGCCTCGCTGGTGCAGGAGGCCGCGCACATCGAGGCCAATATTATTTTCGGAACGGTCATCGACGACTCCCTCGGCGACGAGGTACGAGTGACGGTGATCGCCGCGGGTTTTGACGGTAGCGGCCCCGCCCGCCGCATCGAGCCCGCGGTAGGTCGCACCGGCACCACCTCTTCCTCCTTCGGCACGGCCCGTGCCTCCGCGGGAGAGGTGACTCGCGCCAGCGAATTCACCAGCGCGCGCGCCCCCGAACCGGCGGCCCCGGTGCGTCAGGAGCCGGCCCCGGTTCCCGTCGCCCAGACCCCGCCCTCCTCGGGCCGCGGCCCCGCCCCCTCCTACGAATCCCCGCGCCCCTCGGTCGATCCGACGGTCGCGCACAACAACCGCACCCACATCCAGCCCCCGGATGCCGACGACGATGACGTCGACGTCCCCTCCTTCATGCGGCGGTAAGTAGCGCCCCAGCTCGAACCGAAAGCCCGCAACGTGACTTCGCGTTGCGGGCTTTCAGCTGTACGGGCCCGATCCAGGGCACGTTCGAACCTTCCTCGGTGACCGCGCCCACATCGTCAGTGACGCAACCGCTGAGGGTGCCGGGGAACCCGATCGGTGCGGCGAGAGTTGCCTCAGGGTGGCTACTACCCTTGGCGTTATGACTTCGACTGCGCAGACTTTTCGGACCAGGCGGGTGGTGACGTCGCGGGCGGGCGGGTTCTCGCAGGCGCCGTACGACTCGTTCAATCTCGGTGATCATGTGGGGGACGATCCGGAGGCGGTGCGGCGCAATCGGGTTCGGCTCGCGGAGAGTCTCGGGTTGCCGCCGGAGAATCTGGTCTGGATGGAGCAGATCCACTCCCGCACTGTCGAGATCGTGGACGGGCCGCGCGCAGAGGCGGTGCCTGCCACGGATGCGCTGGTGACGACTCGGCGCGATCTGGCGCTGGTGACGCTGAGTGCCGACTGTGTGCCGGTGCTGCTGTCCGATGACGAGGCGGGTGTCATCGCCGCCGTGCACGCGGGCCGCATCGGCGCGCGCATCGGAATCGTGCCGAAGGTGCTCGAGGCGATGGTGTCCGTCGGGGCGCGCGTCGAGCGGATCGGCGCCTTCCTGGGGCCGGCGGCGAGCGGTCGCCAGTACGAGGTGCCCGCCGCCATGCGCGCCGATGTGGAGAAGCATCTGCCCGGCAGCGCGACCACAACTGTCCGGGGCACTCCGGGTCTGGATCTGCGCGCCGGACTGCGCCGGCAGCTGCTGGAGGCGGGCGTGAGCGGTGTCGCCATGGACCCGCGCTGCACCATCGAGGACAAAGCACTGTTCAGCCATCGGCGCGGCGCGCCGACGGGACGACTCGCCGGTGTGATTTGGATGTCATCGGAGGGAATCCAAGAATGACCGAAAACCTGGGTGCGGCAACCGATTCTGCGGGGTTTCCCGCCGCCGCAGGTGCGGCCGGACTCACATCCGCACCTGATCCGGTCGCCCGATCCTCGGCTCGGGTCGCGCAATTGTCGGCGGCGCTCAACACGCTGAACGAACGCATCGATGCAGCGTGCGAGGCTGCGGGCCGTGCCCGCGACACCGTGCGGCTGCTCCCGGTCACGAAGTTTCACCCGGCCTCGGATATCGAGATCCTCTATGGTCTGGGACTGCGCGAGTTCGGTGAATCGCGGGAACAAGAGGCATCGGACAAAGTGGCGCAACTGCGCCATCTGTCGCAAGTGCGCTGGGACTTCATCGGCCGGCTGCAGCGGAACAAGGCGAAATCCGTTGCCACCTGGGCAAATACGGTCTATTCGGTCGATAGCGACCGCTTGGTCACCACCCTTGACGCCGGTGTCCGCGCGGCCCTCGAAACGGGGCAGCGCAGTGCCCCGCTGCGCGTGCTGATTCAGGTCAGCCTGGACGCCGACCCCACCCGGGGAGGTGTCTCGGACACTGCCATGCTCGCCCTCGCCGATCAGCTCGAAAAATCGGCATCATTGCAGCTGGCAGGCCTGATGGCGATCCCGCCACTGGACGCCGATCCGGACGACGCGTTCGAGCGACTCGCCCGTATGCACGCTTCACTTTTGTCGGCACATCCCCAGGCCAGCGAGCTGTCGGCGGGCATGTCAAGTGATTTGGAGGCTGCAATCCGCCACGGATCCACCTGCGTGCGTGTCGGTACCGCTTTGATGGGCGCTCGACCGATAACCTCGGCGTAGCAAAGAAACCTCATCAGTCACATATGAAACATATGCTTGGTGTCGGACGAGGACTGAGCAGGACAACACCCCAGGCCAACCGGGGCCGAAGGAAGGTCGACCAGATGAGCACGCTGCACAAGTTCAAGGCGTACTTCGGCATGGTTCCGCTCGAGGACTACGAAGACGACTACGTCGAGGACCGCGGTCCCCGCGGCGCCACCGACGAACGTGCCCCGCGCCGGCCCCGGCCTTACACCGAGCGCGATTACGACCGGTACGAGCACGAGCGCTACGACGACGAGCCCGGGTACGCCGCGGAGCCGCCGCCCTACAAGGCGCCGTACAAGCCCGCCTACAGCGCCACCTCGCGCCGTGACGAGTACTCCGACGAATACGCGGAGGACCGCGACCGCTACGACGCGCCGCGTCGCCCCACCCGCATCGACACCGCCCCCTCCAGCCGTACTCGGTCCATGGGCGCGTCCATGGGTGGCGGCGGTGGCGCCTCCATGGTGCGCGGCACCACCCGCGGCGCTCTCGCCGTGGACCCGGAGGCCGAGCGGCGCATGGAAGAGCTGCGGATGGAAGAGCGCCGGCTGGAACAGCAGCCGCCGCGTCCGTCTGCGATCTTCAACGACGGAGGCCCCTTGTCCAAGATCACCACATTGCGCCCGCGCACCTATGCCGAAGCCGCCATCATCGGCGAGCGTTTCCGCGACGGGACCCCGGTGATCATGGATCTGGTGGAGATGAGCAACAGCGATGCCCGCCGCCTGGTGGACTTCGCCGCCGGTCTGGCCTTCGCACTGCGTGGTTCCTTCGACAAGGTCGCCACCAAGGTCTTCCTGCTTTCCCCCGCCGACGTGGACGTTTCCGCGGAGGAGCGGCGCAAGCTCGCCGAAAACGGCTACTACAACCAGAAGTAGGGTTCTGTTCGACCCGCCTCCGCCCCCTCGTGGCGGTGTGCGGCCTTGATGACCCGGTCCTACCGCTTGCTCCTCCGCGTCGCTCTGCTGCTCCACCCGGTCCTGCACCGGGCGGCCCGCGTACATGTGAGTTGAGCTGTGTCGCCCCGATATTCACGGGGCTTGACTCTCGGGGGCCGGGTGGCGTGACCGGAATCAGTCGGATCTGCCACAACCACACTGTGACCGGTCCGACCGGTGTTCCTATTTTGCGCGTCACCGTTTCTGAGGCAGAGTGAACGTCGTGGCCCTGTTCCAGGTGTTGAACCTACTGCTGTTTCTCTTCTGGCTCCTGCTGATCAGCCGAGTCATCGTCGAGTTCATTCGCAGCTTCGCGCGGGACTGGCGGCCCACCGGGTTCGTTGTGATCGTCCTCGAGGCGATCTTCACGATCACAGACCCTCCGGTGAAACTACTGAGGCGTTTGATACCTCCAGTGAATCTTGGGGGAATTAGGCTCGATCTGTCGATAATGGTCCTGCTTTTCATCGTCTTCATCTTGATGTCGATCACGGGCCAGCTCGGGCAGTCGGTAGCTCAGGTGTGACAGAATGGCCGGAAGAACTAATGCTTGCCAGATCTACCGCTAGATCTCCAACGAAGCGTGAAGGGATCGTTCCATGCCGCTGACCCCTGCCGATGTGCACAACGTCGCGTTCAGCAAACCACCGATCGGGAAGCGCGGCTACAACGAGGATGAAGTTGATGCCTTCCTCGACCTGATCGAGCAGGAGCTCTCACGCCTCATCGAGGAGAACGCGGACCTTCGCCAGCGTGTTGCTGAGTTGGACGCGGAATTGGCTGACGCCAAGAAGAATCGCGGTCCGGTCAATGCCGTGAAGGCGCCGGTTGTGCCGGAGCCGGTCAAGGCCGCCCCGCCGCCGCCCGCCCCCATGCCGGTCGCCGCGCCGGTGGCCCCTCCGGTCGCGCCCAGTGCGGACGCGAATCTGCAGGCAGCCAAGGTGCTCTCGCTCGCACAGGAGATGGCCGATCGCCTCACCTCGGACGCGAAGACCGAGGCAGAGCAGCTGCTCGCCAATGCCAGAGCGAATTCGGAGCGACTGGTCGGCGATGCCCGCACCCGTTCCGAGGCCATGGTCGCCGACGCCCGTCAGAAGGCCGAAGCCATGCTGTCGGACGCCCAGACCCGTTCGGACAGCCAGCTGCGCCAGGCCAAGGAGAAGGCCGACGCCCTGCAGGCCGATGCCGAGCGCAAGCACACCGAGATCATGGCCACCATCACGCAGCAGCGCAGCGTGCTGGAGAGCCGGATCGAGCAGCTCAAGACCTTCGAGCGCGAATACCGTGTGCGCCTGAAGTCCTACCTGGAATCGCAGCTGGAGGAGCTCGAGAACCGTGGTTCCGCGGTCCCGGTCGATGGTGGCGAGTTCAGCGACAACGCCTCGGGCAACGGAGCACTCCTCAAGGGCGGCAAGTAGAGTCGTAAGCACGGCCACTGGTGCTGCGCTGCCCGTTGATCGGGTTGTGCGGCGCCGCCACCGTTTCCATACGAGGGGGTGGTGACCATGCTCGTGATGACATTGGCCCTGGCAGCCGTCGGTTTCGGCCTGCTGGTGACCGCACTGACCACCGGTTCGGTGGTCTGGGCGTGGGCCTGCATTATCGTGTGCGTGCTCGGTGCGGTGCTGCTGCTGGTCAGCGCTCTTTCCTTCCGTGAGGACCCCGATGACGCGCAATCGCGTCCCGGTGGGCGGCACGCCAGGCATTGACGGTTACTTGCCGGTGGTCGAGCCCAGGGAATATCCGCTGGACCTACCCGGCTAGACTCGAAGTAGTTTCACGGCGTCGATCCGGCCATCACCGGGGAGTCTTCGGAAGAACGGCGTTCGCGCCCAGTAGAACCGAACGGGTGAGCCCGTCACAGCTCGCAATGAGTGGTTCGGCTCTGCCGCGAGAGCGGGCAGCAGCCGGGCAAGCGGGGTGGTACCGCGGTCTCGGCGCACCAGCGCCGGCGTCGCCCCCGTGCCCACCGGGGTCTGCACGCAGGCCCACTGGCACGGAGGAGCTGACGCCGAGATGTCCGGCGAGAATCCCACACCCAACGCCTACCCCCGCGCCGACCTGGGCGCTTCCTCGGGTCAGGTGTCCTTCCCCGAGCTCGAGCAGCGCGTGCTGGACTACTGGGCCGCCGATGACACCTTCCGGGCCAGCATCGAGAATCGTTCCGATGCAGAGGAATTCGTCTTCTACGACGGTCCGCCCTTCGCCAATGGGTTGCCGCATTACGGTCATCTGCTGACCGGATATGTCAAGGATTTGATCCCGCGCTTTCAGACCATGCGCGGGAAGAAGGTCGAACGCCGTTTCGGCTGGGACACTCATGGTTTGCCCGCGGAAATCGAAGCGGAGAAGCAGCTCGGTATCACGGACAAATCACAGATCGATGCCATGGGTCTCGCGGAATTCAATGCCGCGTGCAAAACTTCGGTTCTTCGCTACACGAACGAGTGGCGCTCCTATGTGACGCGTCAGGCACGTTGGGTCGACTTCGACAACGACTACAAAACCCTCGACCTCGACTTCATGGAATCGGTCATGTGGGCGTTCAAGTCCTTGCACGACAAGGGTTTGATCTATCAGGGCTTCCGGGTGCTGCCCTACAGCTGGTACGAGCAGACGCCGCTGTCGAATCAGGAGGCGCGCCTCGATGATTCGTATCGCATGCGCCAGGACCCGGCGGTCACCGTCGACATGCTGCTGTCGGTGCCCGCGGAGCACCCGCTGCACGTACTGGACGGCGCCAACGCGCTGATCTGGACCACCACGCCGTGGACGCTGCCGTCCAACCTCGCCATCGCCGTGCATCCGGACGTCACCTACGTGCACCTGCGCGCGCAGGACGGTAAGCGGTACCTGCTTGCCGCTGAACGGGTCTCGCACTATGCCCGCGAATTCGGCGAGGAGCCCGAGGTGCTGTCCGAGCACTCCGGCGCGGCGCTGGCGGATCTGCGCTACCACCCGCCGTTCGACTTCTTCGCCGGTCATCCGAACGCGCACCGCGTGCTCAATGCCGACTACGTCACCACCGACTCCGGCACCGGCATCGTGCATCTCGCGCCGGCCTTCGGTGAGGAGGATATGGATGTCGCCACCGCCAACGGCATCCAGATCGTGCAGCCCCTCGATGCGGGCGGCAAGTTCACCTCCATGGTGCCGCCGTATCAGGGCCTGATGGTCTTCGACGCCAACCCGGTCATCATCAAGGACCTCAAGGCCGCGGGAAAGCTGTTGCGGCACGAGACTATCGAGCACTCCTACCCGCACAGCTGGCGCTCCGGTCAGCCGCTGATCTATATGGCGGTGCCGTCCTGGTTCGTGGCGGTCACCAAGTTCCGCGATCGCATGCTCGAGCTCAACAAGCAGATCGACTGGACTCCCGAGCACCTGCGCGACGGCCAGTTCGGCAAGTGGCTGGAGAACGCGCGCGACTGGAACATCAGCCGTAATCGCTACTGGGGCGCGCCGATCCCGGTGTGGATGTCGGACGATCCGGAGTACCCGCGCGTCGACGTCTACGGTTCGCTGGATGCGCTCGAGCGCGACTTCGGCGCGCGCCCGGCCGATCTGCACCGCCCGAACATCGATGAGCTGGTGCGCCCGAATCCCGATGACCCGACCGGGAAGTCGATGATGCGGCGGGTGCCCGAGGTGCTCGACTGCTGGTTCGAATCCGGTTCCATGCCGTATGCGCAGGTGCACTACCCGTTCGAGAACAAGGAGTGGTTCGAGGGCACCGCGGCGGCAGCCGCGCACAGCCCCGGCGATTTTGTCGTCGAGTACAACGGTCAGACCAAGGGCTGGTTCTACAACCTGCACGTGCTCTCCACCGCGCTCTTCGATCGCCCGGCGGTCAAATCGGTAGTGGCGCACGGCATCGTGCTCGGTGACGACGGCCTGAAGATGTCCAAGTCCAAGGGCAACTATCCGGACGTCAACGAGGTCTTCGACCGTGACGGCGCCGATGCCATGCGCTGGTTCCTGATGGCCTCGCCGATCCTGCGCGGCGGCAATCTCATCGTCACCGAGCGCGGTATCCGCGAGGGTGTCAGCCATGCGCTGCGGCCGCTGTGGAACGCCTGGACCTTCCTGCAGCTGTACGCCTCGACTCCCGGTGTGTGGCGCACGGATTCGGCGAATGTGCTCGACCGCTACATCCTGGCCAAGCTGGCGCACACCCGCGATGTCATGACCGACGCGTTCGAGGTCTACGACATCTCCACCGCGGCAGAGGAATTCCGCTCCTTCGCCGACGCGCTGACGAACTGGTATGTGCGCCGGTCGCGTTCGCGCTTCTGGGAGGAGGATCGCGATGCCATCGACACCCTGCACACCGTGCTGGAGGTCGCCACGCGCCTGGCCGCACCGCTGCTGCCGCTGCTCACCGAGGTCATCTGGCGTGGCCTCACCGGTGAGCGCTCGGTGCACCTGACCGATTGGCCGAGTGCGAGCGATCTGCCCGCCGATCCCGAACTGGTCTCGGCCATGGACGAGGTGCGCACGGTCTGCTCGACGGTGCTCGGTCAGCGCAAGGCGCAGAATCTGCGTGTGCGCCTGCCGCTTTCGGAGCTGACGGTGGCCGCCGAGGACGCCGAACGACTGCGCCCCTTCGCCGAGCTGATCGCCGATGAGGTGAACGTCAAGAAGGTCGACCTCACCACCGATGTGGCCGCGCACGGCCGCTTCGAACTCGTGGTGAACGCCCGCGCCGCCGGTCCGCGCATCGGCAAGCAGGTGCAGGCGGTCATCAAGGCGGTCAAGGCGGGGGAGTGGACCGAGGACACCGACGGCACCGTGACCGCCGCCGGCATCACGCTGCTGCCGGAGGAGTACACCCAGCGCCTGGTCGCCGCCGAACCCGAATCCACCGCCGCCCTGCCCGGCAATGCCGGTCTGGTGGTGCTGAATTCGGTGGTCACCGAGGAGCTGGAGGCCGAGGGCTGGGCCCGCGACCTCATCCGCGACCTGCAGGAGACCCGCAAGTCCCACGGCCTCGATGTCTCCGACCGCATCACCGTGGTCCTCGACGTCCCGGCCGACCGCCAGGAGTGGGCGCAGACCCACCGCGACCTGATCGCCGGTGAAATCCTCGCCACCACCCTGACTTTCGGGGATGCGGGCGCGGATGCCGCCGAAATCGTCGGCGGCGTCAAGGTTTCCGTCACCAAGGCCTGATCGACTGATCAGAACATGAGGGGGCGAGGCCACACCGGCCTCGCCCCTTCGTCGTGCCGGGCAGGAACCGTCCGTCGTGCCGGGCAGGATGACGGGGTGCTTACTCCTCAGGCGTCCGCAGCCCCGCCAGGATGTAGCCCACCAGCTCCGGGGCATCCTGGACGTCATCGGTGCCGAGCAGGAACCGGTAGTACAGCGGTCCGTACAGCAGCTGCACCATGGCGCGCGTCGGGATGTCGCCGCGGAGTTGTCCTGCGGTGACGGCTCTTTCGAGCCGGTCCCGGCACAGCTTCGATCGGGGCCCGACAATCGCGTCGCGCACATTCGCCGCCAATTGCGGATCGCTCTGCGCCTCGGCGATGACCCCGCGGTAGACGATGCCGATATCGCTGCTGAGCAGTCCGGCCAGCGCGGTGGTCTGACTGCGCAGATCCGCCTCGATATCCCCGGTATCGGGGAAGTCGGTGAGGTGGCCCATGCGCTCGTTGATCGCGTCCAGCGCGATGGCGCCCTTGGACGGCCACCACCGGTAGATGGTCTGCTTGCCCACCCCGGCCGCGGTGGCGATGGCCTCGACGGTCAGCTTGCCGTAGCCCTTGCTGACGGCCAGTTCGAAGGTCGAATCCAGGATCGCCCGGTGTGAGCGCGGATTGCGGAGTTCCGGATTCGGTGGAGTCACGCGCCCAGCGTAGCGCACAACGAGACGGTACGTCTCGTCTTGACAGGGGGCATAGCGGCCACCTAGCGTACTGAGACGAGACGGACCGTCTCGCCGCCGCCGCCTGAAAGTAGCCTCGTATGAACGCCTCTCCCGAGACCTCCGATACCCGCTACGACCGTGGCCTCGCGGTACTGGATCAGGTCGGCGGCCCGAACGGCCGGGCCGTGGTGAACAGCCTCGCCGATATCGCCCCCGATCTGGGCCGCTATGTCGTCGAATTCGGCTACGGCGATATCTACTCGCGCCAGGGCCTGACCCTGCGGCAGCGGCAGATCATCAATGTCGCGGCCCTGACCGCACTCGGTACCGCCGCACCCCAGTTGCGCTTCCACATCGACGGCGCACTCACCGTCGGTGTCACCCCGGCCGAGGTGGTGGAGACCATCGTCCATATCGGCCTGTACGCCGGCTTCCCCGCGACGCTGAACGGGCTGACCGTCGCCCGCGCCGCCTTCGCCGATCGCCCCGAGGCCGGAAGTCCGCTGGGCGACAGCGAGATTCGCCCCGACGAGACCACGCAGCAGCGCTACGAGCGCGGCCTGGTCAAGCTCGCCGAGGTCGACGGCGACGCCGCCGATCACATCTTCGAAACGCTGGCGGACATTGCCCCCGACCTCGCCCGCTACCTGGTCGAATTCGCCTTCGCGGACGTCTACTCGCGGCGCGGGCTGGATCTGAAGACCCGCGAACTGGCGACCGTCGCGGCCTGCACCGTCATGGGCAATGCCGCGCCGCAGCTGCGGGTGCACCTGCACGGGCTGCTGAATGTCGGCGGCACCCGCGAGGAGGCCGTGGAGGTCATCATCCAGATGGCGGGCTACGGCGGATTTCCGGCCGCGCTCAATGCCGTCACCGCCGCCCGGGAGGTTTTCGCGGCTCGCGACGACAGCTGATTCCGGGCCCTCGAAAGAGGGCGAAGTGATGTGGGTCTCGCGACTCGCCCGGAGCGAACCCCTTGTGAAGCGTGTTTCGAATGGGATAAAACAGCAACTGTAGAGCTAACGTATAGCTTTACTGCCATTTCGAGTTGTTTCGCTAGTTCCAGACGAAAAGCGCTGAACGTCACGACATGTAGTACCGGCTACAGAGCTTCTGTGCAGTCTCCCTGGTGATCGTTCTGAATGCGGAATGGTTGCTGGAGCTATATGTCCTCCCCCCGGTCAGCGCCGTTGAGCTGAAGGGCGAGTGCATGACACGAAGGCTGCTACGACGGTTCGCGTCGTCTCTGACGACAGCGGCGGCTTTGCTGCTGGCGGGAGCGCTCTGGGCGGGAACCGTCCACGCCGACACCGGGTCCGCGGCCTCGGGTTCGGCCTCCGGCAGCGCGAGCGGCTCCGCCTCCGGAAGTGCCAGCGGCTCCGCGCAAATGCCCATGGCCAGCCCCCGCGCCATGATCGCGCTGAGCCTGGCGCAAACCCAGACCGGCAAGCCCTACCTGTGGGGCGGGGTCGGCCCGGATGCCTGGGATTGCTCCGGCCTGGTGCAGTGGGCCTTCCGCAGCGTCGGCATCGATATGCCGCGCACCACCTGGCAGCAGGCCGAAGTGGGCCTGGAGGTCCCCTTCGGCGCGCTGCAGCCCGGCGATGTGATCATTCTGAACGACGATGCCTCGCATGTGGGTATCTATGCCGGCGGCGGCAATGTGCTCAATGCCTACGACTGGGGCGTGCCGGTGGGCCTGACCCCGCTGTCGCAGTTCGACATCTACACCATCCGCCGGTTCTACTGAATCCTGTTACTCCACAACCAGTTCCACCGGGATATTGCCCCGGGTGGCATTGGAGTACGGGCACACCTGGTGTGCGGCCTCGACGAGCTCACGGCCCTGCTCGTTCTGCAGGTGCTCGGGGAGCTCGACGCGCAGCACGACCGAGAGCCCGAAACCGCCGCCGTCCTGGGTGTTCAGGGTGACCTCGGCGGTGACCGCGGCCTCGCTGGCCTCGATGTTCTTGCGCTTGGCGACCACCTGGAGCGCGCTGGCGAAGCAGGCGGAGTAGCCGGCGGCGAAGAGCTGCTCGGGGTTGGTGCCGTCGCCGACGCCGCCCATGGCCTTCGGCCGGGCCAGCTTCAGATCGAGCACGCCGTCATCGCTGAGTGAGCGGCCGTCGCGGCCGACCGAGGTGGCTACTGCGGTGTAGAGAGCGGGCATTGCGTCCTCCTAGACAGACTTGTCTGTACTTCCGAGCTAAGAGTAGACAGATCTGTCTGCTAGAGTCAAGGGTATGAGCGAAGCCCGCGAACGTCTCCTCGATACGGCCACTCGGCTGTTCTATGCCGAGGGCATTCACACCGTGGGTATCGACCGGATCATCGCGGAGGCCGGCGTCGCCAAGGCCACCTTCTACCGTCACTTCAAAACCAAGGAAGACCTGGTCGTGGCCTATCTGGTGCGCGAATACGACCGGCAGCGCGATGTTCTGGAGTCGGTGCCCGGTGCGGGCGCCGAGGGAATCGTCACCATTTTCGAACGGCTCGGCGAGCTCAGCTGCGGTCCCGGCTTCCGAGGCTGCCCGTTTCTCAATGCGGCCGTGGAGTTTCCGAATCCCGAGCATGCGGTGCGCAAGGTCGTCGACGACTATCGAGGCTGGTTCCGCGATCTCATGGCCACACGGCTGCGCGCCGCCGGTCACGATGATCCGGACCGTGCGGCGCGCGCACTATTGCTGACTCGGGACGGTGTGGCCCTCAGCGGGGGTCTGGGCGACGACGAGACGGTGCAGGCGGGAATCCGAATTGCGCTGGCGCAGTTGGTAACCCACCCCTGACCGCTCAGACGCCGACCGTCTCCTCCATCTCCTCCTCGGCCTCGGCGACCGGTTCGGCGACCGCCGCGTGCCGGGGTGCGCTCGCTGCCTGGCGCTTCTCGGCGACGGCGGCGGCGACCATGACCAGCAGACCCGCGCCGAACCAGGCGAACAGACTGGTGAGCCGGGGACCGAAGCCCGCGCTGTCGAAGTAGAGCAGGCTGCGCGCACCCTCGACGAATCCCGCGCCGTTCCAGAAGGCGTGCAGGGCGCCGAAGAAATCGTTCTGCAGCCACGGGGTGTACACGCCGCCGGAAGTGGTGAAGTTGAGCATCACGAACAGCACCATCATGGCCAGGGTGGTCCAGCGCTTCAGGAAGGTGTGCGCACCGATGCCCACGGCCAGAATGCCCGCCGAGTAGAGCCACGACATGGCCCAGACGGCGGCATTGTCATGGTCGACGATATGGAAGACCGGGCCCGCGAGCGCCAGGCCGATGAGGCTGACCAGTAGTGAAGTGACCAGTCCGATAAGGCCTTTGGCCCACATGGACATGCCCGCGCCGGCCGCGCCGATGGCCGCCACACTGCCGTAGGAACCGATGCTCAGTGCCACCAGCAGGAAGAAGATGCCCTGTCCGGTGGGATCGCCGGAGGCGGCGGTGGTGATATCGGTGGTGGTCATCACCGCGCCCTGTTTCGCGGCGATCTGTCCGAAGACCGCCTCGGCGGCCATGGCCGTGGTGTCGGACCCGGCCTTGGCGACCAGTGCTTCGGGATGCTGGGTGTCGGGGACGTAGGCGCCCGCGAGATCGCGATTGCGCAGCTGGGTGACGGCCGCGTCGCGGCTGGGCAGCGTGATGACGTCGAGCGCGTTGCCGCCGGTGTCCTTCAGTGTCTGCGCCAGCACCTTGACCTGTGCCGAATCGCCGACCACCGCAATCGCCAGATGATTCGGCGCGGGCTGGTGGAAGGCGCCCAGATAGGCCAGCCCCATGCCCAGGCACATGAGCAGCGGGGTCAGCAGGTGGGTGGCGATATGCCGGATCTGGGCCGAGGTCATGATCTCTCTCCAAATGGTTGGTAAATGCAACTATCTAGGTTGTACTATACAACTATGAAGAGTGAATCGGCATTCCCGGGGCGTGCGGACGCGATCGAGGTCATACAGCGCGAGCTCACCGCCTTCTCGCGCCGCGCCCGCGGCCGGGCCGCCGAACTGCATCCGGAGCTGTCGCTGGTGGCGTCGAGCATTCTGGATCTGGTCATCGAACGCGAGGGCTGCCTCGCCAGTGATCTGGCCGGGCACTTCCATCTCGACAAGTCCACGGTCAGCCGCCAGGTGGCGGCCCTGGAACATCTCGGCTATCTCACCCGGGAGGCGGATCCGGCCAATCGGCGCAATCATGTGCTGCGGGCGACGACGGCGGGCCGGCGGGTTGCTGGAGATGCCGCGCGCGCCCGGGCCGCGGCCTTCGCGGAACGTCTGCGCGACTGGGATGATGCGGATATTGCTCGCATGGCGGACTATCTGGTCCGGTACAACGCTGCCGACGAGTAGTTGACGTGTACTGAAACAGGCCGGAGTTCAATCGATTTCGGTCAGTCGCGCACCGGTTGCTGGATACACTGAACCGGTCCCGCGGGCCGGCGGGATCTCCCGTCGGAGGGTGGGCGCCATGCCCCATATGTCGAACGGTTTCGCAGTCGAGAGCGGTCGCGCGATAGTAGCGACCTGTGTCGGCGTCCTACTGCTGGTGGCCGCCACCGGATGTGGCACCTGGGACGGCGGCACCATCCGGACCGCGGGCCCGATCACCGCCCACACACCCGGCGCCGCCCCGAAACCCGGTTCCCTCGAAGGCTTCTCGTCGCCGGAGAGCGTGCTGTTCGCCGGGGACCGGTGGTTCATCTCCAATATCGGAGCCGACCGGGAGCCTGCCCAGGACGGCGACGGCTATCTCACCGAACTGAACTCGGGGGGTACGGTGACGGCCCGCCATGCCATGCCCCGCCCCGGCGATCCGCCCTTGAACGCGCCGAAAGGGCTGGCGTACACCGGCAATCGGGTCTTCGTCACCGATATCGATCGGGTGGTCGGCTTCGATACCGATACCCACGGGCAGGTCTTCGAAGCCCGGCTCGGTGACAACGCACCCGCCCTGCTCGACGATCTGGCGCTGCAGGATCCGCACAGTCTGCACGGGCCGGGCGATTTCGCGGTCGATCCGGCCGGGCGCAATCTCTGGATTCCGGCCCTGCGGGACAATCGCGTGGTGATAGTCCCGCTGCCGTAGGCGATTACAGCTGCAGACCCTTGGCCAGCACCGGCCACGAGGCGCGCAGCGCGTCCTCCCAGTAACCCCACGAGTGGGTGCCGGCCTGATTGATATCGAAGGTGGCGGGAATGTTCAACTGCTCGAGCTTGGTCTGCAGATTCCGCGCGCACCAGTCGCTGGCCGCCTCCAGAATGCCGCCGACCAGCAGCTGCTGCATGATGCCGCCGTCGGCCGGCCCCAGGCTGCGGGTATCGGCGACATTGTCGTGCCGCCCGGGCAGCCCGCTGCCGTTGGAGATGTACAGGTCGAGCCCGCGCAGTGCGTCGGCGTGCAGATACGGGTCGTTCTCGGCCCACTCCGGATCGTCCACCGGCCCATACATATTGACCGGATTGCCGCCGCCGATGGAGACCACGATCTGCGCGAAATTACGTCCGATCGGATCGCTGATCTGCGCGCAGCCGCTGTAGGAGGCGACCGCCTTGTAGAGTCCCGGCTTGGCGATCGGCAACTGCAGCACCGAGGTGCCCGACATGGACATGCCGACGATGGCGCGTAATCCATTGGTGTTCAACGCGCCGTCGATGAGCGGCGGTAGCTCCTCGGTGAGGAAGGTCTTCCACATATTGAGACCGAGCTTGGGATCGACTGCGCGCCAGTCGGTGTAGTAGCTGAAGGCGCCGCCGATGGGCATGACCACGTTCACGTTCTTGTCGGAGAAGAACTGTGTGGCATTGGTATTGCGCTTCCAGGTGGCCGTATCCTCGCCGCCGCCGGCGCCGTTGAGCAGATACAGCACCGGCCGGGCCACGGAGGCGTCGGCCGGGCGCTGTACGTCCACGGTGACGTCGTCGTTCATGGCCGCGGAGTGCACGTGCAGGGTCAGATTGTGCTTATCGCGCACCTCGAAGGCGGAGATCTTGGATCCGTCATCGGAAACCGGTGTGCCGGCGAGGGTCGCGGTGCTGGTGATGGGGTCGGGTGGCGCTGCCAGCGCCGTACCCGTCGCCGTGAGAGTGGTGAGTGACCCGATGAAGAAGGTGGCTGTGGCCGCGAGCGCCATCGCCCGTGTGCCAACTCTGTACCGATCGGCACTGTCGCAAAGCAAAACCGAACTCCCGTACTAGCCAGTATCTCCCGCACGGATGATCGCCAAATGTTGCCCCTATGTTTCGGGTTTTGACGAAATAGCTCGTGGCGTGCTGGAGCCTGTTTGACGCATTTGTGACTTTTTGCTGGTGGGGCCTACTCCGCGACGAGTTGCCGCAGCAGCGGGCCGTACTCCGGATGCGCCAGCGCCGAGGCGAACTGGGCCACCAGGTAGTCGGCCGGGTTGCCGGTGTCGTACCAGTGCCCCTGAATCACCTGGCCGTACACCGGGTTCGAGGCGGCGAAGATATTGATGGCATCGGTCAGGTACACCTCGCCGGTGCGGTGGGTGTACCAGTTGTCCACCTGGGACCGCAGTTCCGCGATGATGCCGGGGGTCACCACATAGCCGCCGACGGCGGCGAAGCTCGACGGCGCGTCCGCGGGCTTCGGCTTCTCCTTCAATCCGCTGATGCGCATGAGGCCGTCCCCGGCGGTCTCCTCGACCACCGGGACGCCGTAGCGCTGCGAATCGGACGGGTCCATGGGCATGAGCGCCAGCACCGGTGCGCCGGTCTTCTCATAGGCGTTGATCAACTGCTGTGCGCGCGGCACGGCGGCGACGAAGACGTCGTCCGGCCACAGCACCAGCATCGGTTCGTCGCCCAGATTGCGGGCGGCATTCAGCACGGGAGTGCCGTTGCCGTAGGGCCCGTGCTGGTCCAGATAGGTGATGTGGCCGCGGCGGCTCAGTTCGCCGACCTCCTCGACCACATCGGCGTAGGCGGCCTTGCCGTCGGCGCGCAATTGCGCCACCAGCTGCGGGTTGGGCCGGAAGTGGTCCTGGATCAATGACTTTCCGTTGCTCACCACAATGGTGATATCGGTGATCCCGGAGGCCACCAGTTCGCGGACGGTGTGCTCGATGACCGGCTTGTCGCCGACCGGGAGCATCTCCTTCGGAATCGCTTTGGTCAGTGGCAGCAGGCGGGAACCGATGCCGGCGGCGGGGATCACGGCCTTGCGAATCGTCATAGACCGATCATCACACACGGCGATGTCCGGACTTGTCGGTAGTGACGCGTAGATTCCGGATCGTGAACACCGCTGCCTATTCCGCAGACGAGCGCATTGTGCCTGGTCACAGTGGGCCGTCGGGGGTGAGCGGGGTCGATCTGAGGTTATCGGCGGGGGAACCGAATTCGCAGCAGACCGGCAGCAGCCTCTCAGCCAATAGTCAGCGTCCAAAAGGGGGTGATGACCGGGCGAATGCCGATGCGCGCCGGGGCCGGCGCTGGGTGCTGCACATAGATATGGACGCGTTTTACGCCTCGGTCGAACAGCTGACCCGCCCGACGCTGCGCGGGCGGCCGGTGCTCGTCGGCGGAATGGGCGGCCGCGGGGTGGTGGCGGGCGCGAGTTATGAGGCGCGCGTGTTCGGGGCGCGCTCGGCCATGCCCATGCATCAGGCCCGCCGCCTGGTGGGTGCGAACGGGGTGGTGGTGCCCCCGCGCGGTGTCGTCTACGCCGAACTCAGCGGGCAGGTGTTCGAGGCTCTGCGATCACGGATTCCGGTGCTGGAGACGCTCTCGTTCGACGAGGCGTTCGGGGAGCCCGCCGAATTGGCCGGGGCCACCGCCGCCGAGGTGCTCGAATTCTGTGAAGGGTTGCGCGCACTGGTGCGCGAACGCACGGGTCTGGTGGCCTCGGTGGGTGCGGGCAGCGGGAAGCAGCTCGCCAAGATAGCCTCCGATATGGCGAAACCTGATGGGGTGCGGGTGGTTTCGCCCGCCGAGCAGTTGCAGTTCCTCGCCGCGCTCCCGGTGCGGCGGCTCTGGGGTATCGGCCCGGTAGCCGAAAGCCGTTTGCGCTCAATGGGAATCGAGACCGTCGGGGCATTCGCCGCACTGCCCGAGGCCGAGGCGGCCTCGATTCTCGGTAGCGCCGTGGGCATTGCGCTGCACCGGCTGGCGCGCGGCATCGATGACCGGCCCGTCGCCGAGCGTGCGGAGGCTAAGCAGATCAGCGCCGAGACCACCTACGAGACCGATATCGTCACGCTGGCTCAGCTGCGCCCGGCCATCGAGGCCATGGCGGTGTCCGCGCACCGGCGGCTCATCGCGGACGGCCGCGCGGCCCGCACGGTGGTGCTCAAGCTGAAAAGGGCCGATATGAGCATTGTGACCCGCTCGTCCACGCTGCCCTATGCCACCGAGGAGCTGGCCACGCTCACCGCGGCGGCGCAGCGCTCGGCCATCGATCCGGCGGAACTGGGGTCCATCCGCCTGGTGGGTGTGGGTTTCGCCGGACTGTCGGAAATTCGGCAGGAATCGCTGTTCCCGGAGCTGGACCAGACCGTCGACACCATTGCCGAATCGGTGTCCGAGGAGCCCACGCTCGGACTGGCCGTCGCACCGGATCCGGTGGTGCCGCCCGCCGCTCGCTCCTACGGCACCGCGAGCTGGTATCCCGGATTGGATGTGGTGCACACCGAATTCGGGCACGGCTGGGTGCAGGGCGCCGGGCACGGGGTGGTGACGGTCCGATTCGAGACCCGTTCCACCGGAACGGGTCCGGCGCGCACCTTCGCGGCCACCGATACCGCGCTGACCCGCGCCGATCCGCTCGACAGTCTGCGCTGAGACTTACCAGGGGTTTTCGGCCCGGAAGTAAGGGACGAATGCGGCGATTATGAGGATTCGGACTGAAAGTGCCCCCGTGGCGTGTTCGGAGGCGGCTTCGCACGGATGTCGTTGGTAGCCTCTGTGTCGTCGTGCAGCGTCGCCGGTCGGGTGTAGCTGTCACGTTGTCGAACGGACCTACTCGAACGCAAAGGACGAGCAGTTGAAGCTTCAGAAGACTGGACGCATCACGGTCGCCGCACTGGCCGTCGTCACCGTACTCGGGCTGTCGGCGTGTGGCAGCGGTGACAAGCCGGGGACCAAGGTCACCCACACCACCAGCGCCGCGAGCACCTCGGCCGCCCAGAACTTCCCGCCGGCCCCGACCGCGGCGGACCTCAACACCCAGCTGCAGAAGGCCCTCGATCCGTCCATCCCGGATTCCGAGAAGCTGGACATGATGCAGGGCGTGCAGGCGGACCCGAGCCTCCCGAGCCGGCTGGCCGACGCCTACAAGCAGAACAACGCCACCATCACGGTCACCAATGTGACCGACCTCGGCAACGGCACCATCACCGCCGATGCCCAGGCGTCGATCAATGGCGGCGCGCCGCAGCAGATGGTGGTGCCGTTCGTGGCCGAAGACGGCAAGTGGAAGGTCCAGAAGGAGTGGATCTGCAATACGCTGTCGCTCGCGAACCAGACCTCCCCGGCCTGCAGCTGACTCTTCCCGAACGGGCCCGGCACTCCACTGGAGTGCCGGGCCCGTTCGCCTGTGCGGGGTGATTGCCCCCGCTCGTGACCTGGGCGGTTTGGGTGGTTCGGTGACCGTGGAGCGGAAGGTGCGGGGCGCCGCTTAGGATCGGCGATCGTGACCGACGTGATGGAGAAGGCGGGGCAGGATTCCGCCGGACGAGCTGGACCCGAAACCGTGCGAGGCAGACCCGGGGGATGGGAACGGCCGCTCGCCCTGATCGCAGGTCTGATCGCAGTGTTGTGCGCGGTGGCGGTGCCACTGTTGCCGGTGCGGGTGGATGCCGCGACACTCTCTTGGCCGCAAGGTGATTCGGCGCGCAGCGTGGAGGCTCCGCTGGTCTCGTACGCGCCCTTGACTTTCGACGCCACCATTCCGTGTTCGGCTGTGGCGCAGCTCGGTTCGCACGGTGGGACCCTGATCGCGACCGGTCCCAATGGTGCCCCCAATCTGGAGCGATACGGTTTTGTCGCGCGAGTGACCGCGGTCACCACCGCTGCCGACGGAACGGCCACGCCCAGCAAACTCGAAGCGGTACTGCACAATCAGTCCCTGCTGAGCGTCCCGGTGGATGAACTCCCGGCCGGTTGCGCGCTCACCGTGCACACCGAAATGACCAAGGCCACACTGGCTCTCACCGGTTCCAGCGTGACCCCGGTCACTCTCTCCGGTGATTACCGCCCGCAGCTGGTCGGCATTTTCAGCGATCTGACCGCACCGGACGGCACCACGGTCACCGCCCGGGTCGACAGTCGCTTCTCCGCGCATCCGACCCTGGTGAAGCGCGCAGCCATGTGGACGGCCGTGCTGGGCACGCTGCTCGCACTGTTCGCCCTCTACCGCCTCGATCGCCGCGACGGCCGCCGCGCCCGCCGCTTCCTCCCGCAGCGCTGGTGGAGCTTCACCGCCGTGGACGCCACGGTGCTGGGCACCCTGGTGCTGTGGCATTTCATCGGCTCCACCACCTCCGATGACGGCTACCAGTTCGGCATGGCCCGCACCTCCATCGGCGCCGGCTATATGGCCAACTACTTCGCCTACTTCGGCGTCCCCGAGAACCCGGTCGGCACACCGTATTACGACCTGATCGGCCGCCTCGCCGAGATCAGCGTCGCGAGCCCGTTCGTCCGGCTACCCGCCCTGCTGGCTGGTTTCGTCTGCTGGCTGGCGATCAGCAAAGAGGTCATTCCCCGCCTGGGCGCGCGCATCAGCCGCAATCGTGTCGCGGTGTGGACCGGTGCGCTGGGCTTCCTGGCGGTCTGGATGCCGTACAACAACGGCCTGCGCCCCGAGGCCATGGTGGGCCTGGCCGTCCTGCTGACCTGGGTCTCGGTAGAGCGCTCGATCGCCACCCGGCGGCTGCTGCCGTACGGCGTCGCCATCGCCATCGGCGCGTTCGCCTGTACCGTCGGCCCGTCGGGCGTGATCTGTTTCGCACCACTGCTGGCCGGTATCCGCCCGGTGTGGCGGGTGCTCGATACCCGGGCCGCCGCACTGAGTAGGCCGACAGCCGAGAACGCCGGGGTGTTCACCGTGGTGCGCGCCCGCTTCGTCGCGTATCTCACCTTGGCTGCGCCGCTGGTCGCCGCCGGAACCGTGGTGCTGGTCGCCATGTTCGGCGTGCAGCCGCTCTCGTCCATGCTCCAGATGCAGCGGGTGCACTCCATCGTCGGCCCGGATGTGAAGTGGCCGGACGAATACCTGCGCTACCAGTACCTGTTCATGGACACCATCGACGGTTCGGTGGCCCGCCGCTTCGGCATGTTCATGCTCTGGCTGGGCATCGCGGCCGTCGCACTTGTGCTGCTGCGCAAGGGCGGCCGGATTCCCACCGTCGCCTCGGGTCCGGCACGACGCGTGCTCGGCAGCACCGTCGGGGTGATCCTGCTGATGATGACTACACCCACCAAGTGGACGCACCACAACGGCATCTACGCCGGACTGGCCGGTGTGATCGCGGTGCTGGCGGCGGTGGCGCTGGGCCCGAAGGTCATGCGCTCGCCCCGCAATCGCGCGCTCTTCGCCGCGGTGGTCGCCTTCGCGCTGGCCATCACCTTCTCCAGCATCAACGGCTGGTGGTACGTCTCGAACTACGGCATTCCGTGGAACGACAAGCCGGTGGTGATCGCCGGTATCGGCTTGAACAAGGTCTTCCTGCTCGCGGCGCTGGCCCTGCTCGCGCTGGCCGGCTGGTGGCATGTGCGCGCGCCCGATCCGGCGACCGCCCCGCATCGCATTTCCCGGCAGGCCTGGCGGCTGACGGCCATTCCGCCCCTGACCGTGGTGGCCGCGTTCATGGTGCTGTTCGAGGTCGCCTCGTTCGCCAAGGCGGCCGCCGCACAGGGCCCGGCGTTCTCCCTGGCCCGCTCGAATGTGGCTGCGGCACTGGGTGAACCGTGCGGCCTGGCCCGAGACGTCCTGGTGGAGACCGACCCGAACGCGGGCCTGCTGGCGCCGCTGACCGGCGACGCCTTCAGCACCTTCGCCGCCGACGCGAAGGGCTTCACCCCGACCGGCGTCGCCGGTGATATGACCGCCGACGACGAGGTCGACACCAGCGCCATCACCACCGCGCTGAACAACAAGTCCACCGCCGGTGAAACCGGAACCACCACTGCCGCACTGCCGTTCGGCCTGGACCCGGCCCGGGTACCGGTGCTGGGCTCCAGTGGGACCGGCGAATCCATCGCTTCGCTCACCACCGGCTGGTACCGGCTCCCCGATACCGCCCACCGCGGCGGCATCATCTCCATCGCCGCCGCCGGCCGCATTCGCTCCGTTGACAAGGACGGCATTGTGACCCCGGGTCAGTCCGTCGAAATCGAATACGGCACAGCCGATCCCGCGGGCGAGGCGCAGCCGCAGGGCCGGGTCACGCCGATCGATATCGGCCCGTCGCCGACCTGGCGCAATCTGCGGGTGCCGTTCACCGAAATTCCGGCCGATGCCACCGTGGTCCGCCTGGTCGCCACCGATCGGGACCGTGATCCCAAGCAGTGGGTCGCCCTGACCCCGCCGCGCGTCCCGCAGACCCGCATCCTGCAGGATCTGATCGGTTCCCAGCAGCCGGTGCTGCTGGATTGGGCTGTCGGCCTGCAATTCCCGTGCCAGCGCCCGTTCGACCACAAGGTCGGCATCGCCGAGGTGCCGAGCTATCGGATCCTGCCCGACCGGGGCGGCGCGAAGGATACGAACGCCTGGGAGAGCCATGAGGGCGGCGGCCCGCTCGGCTGGAGCTCCATGCTGCTGCGCCCGCACACCCTGGCGACGTATCTGAACCAGGACTGGCGCCGGGATTGGGGTGAGCTGCAACAGTTCTCGCGCATCGACGACACCGCCATCCGCGCGCTCCCGGTGGTCACCCCGGAAACCCGCTCGGCCCTGTCGAGTCCCGGTCCGATCAATGTGACCGGCTGGCAGTAGTCCGGAACACCGCGCCCCCGCTTCGCACTCGAAGCGGGGGCGCAGTCGTATCCGGCCGGCGGTGCGTGGCCGTATCCGGATGGCAGGGGCCGTGGCCGTATCCGGATGGCAGGGGCGCGGTCGTATCCGGAGAGCGGAGGCGCGATCGTATGCGGACGTTTCGATCCCCGGCGGGCGCAGTCCGCTGCGGAGGCTACGGTCCGGCGTCGCCGCGCAGCTTGTGCACCTGCGCATCGGTCAGCGCGCTGAGCTGTTGCGGGTCAGGCTCGTTCGTGCCGGACATGGCGAGCTGTACGACGGTGGATCCGACCACGGTGATGCTCACCGCCGTGTAGAGCGTGAGCCCCTGGCTGGTGGTGTGCACCCGGAACCCGAAGGATCCGTCCCCGGCGGTCGGCTGATTCAGTCCGCCGACCTGGAATTGCACCTTCGACCCGTCGGTATCGGTGCTGGAATACGTTCCGCACTGCCGCAGCAGCGTCTGCGCCGCCGAGAACGCCTGCGCCGCTCCGTCGTTCGCATAGGCCGCGGAATCGATATCGATACTGTCGAAGTCCGGTCCGCCGTACTGCGCGGCCGCCCGAGTGACGGCGTTCGGCGCCTGTTCGGCAATCGGCGCCAGCACCTTCGCGCACTGCGCGGGCGTGGTGCGCGCACCCGCGCCGGTGGTGCTGCCCGGCGCCGGATCACCGAGTGAGGAGTACCCGCTGGGCAGCTGCGGTACATCGAGCAGCTGGGCGCGCAGCGTGATCACATCCGGTATCGCGGGCGCGACCGTCGCCTTGGGCTGCACGGTCGGCCCCAGCGTCGGCAGTGCGGGCGCGGCGGAATCGTGGGAACCACAGGCGGATACGGCAACAGTACTGAGCAGCAGGACGAGTGCGGTCCGCCCGCGCGGCCGCCGGGGTGTAGTGGTGGATGCGATCACCGCGCCATCATGCCCGGCAGTTCGTGCGGTGGTCGTCGCCGCCACGCGGGTCAGGATCCCCACTGCACCTGGGTGCGCAGCGTCTGGCTCAGCGTGACCGAGCTGCTGGGATCGCGATAGGTCTGATTGCCGCCGACTTCGACCTGCCCCGAAACGGGCAGCGGCAGACCGAGATCCACATCGATGGTCCCGGTGCCGTGCATGAGGTAGTCCACGATCTCCAGCTGCCCGGCCTGATTGGGCAGTCGCCACACGGTGGTCTCGGGCGTCTGCACCACATCGAGCTCGATGGTGAGCAGATTGCCGTCGCGGCGGGTGAGCGTCGCGGTGGTCACCTGCTCGAGCGGCACGCTGCCGGAAACCTGCTGGCGCACCGTCCACACCGCGCCCACCCCGACCGGATCGTCCGGGAACGCGATGGACTGGTACACCGCCTGATAGAACGCCTGTTCCAACGCCGCGCGGGCGGCATCGGAGGTGGCGGGCTTGGGCGCCATCCGCAGCGCGGTGATCGCCCCCACATCACTGATATCGAAACCGGCGTGCGATCCGTCCGCGGGCAGCAGCGCCTTGGCCAGCGCCGGATCGGGAGAGGTGACGGTGCCCAGGGTCAGCTCCACACCGTCGCTGCCCGCCTGCGCGGTGAGCGGAATGGTCACGGCGGGCGGGGAGAAATCACGCACTGCCTGCGCATTGATCTGCTGTTCGATGTGATGGTCGGTACGCAGCGTCACCTGCTGGGTGGTGCCCTGTTCGAGTGCGGGCCGCAGTGCGGAGCGCGGTTCGGCGCCCGGATCGACGATGGTGGTGGTCACCGCCGCGATGGGCATGGTGACCTCTTTGCCGATGCCGAGCGGTTCCGCGCTGTCGGATTCGGCGGCGCCCTCGGTGTGGTCGCTGCAGCCGACTCCGAAGGCGGAGAGCGTCACCGCGAGCACGAGCAGCAAGACACCGGATCGGGTGCTGCGTAGTCCCGGTCGAGGCCGGCCGGGTGAGCCGGAACAGGGTGCGGTGGCGTTCGCCGAGCTGGGGGATGAAGACAACACCGTCACGTCGAACAGGTTACGACCACTTCCTGATAATCAGCTTGGGAAGCGGCCGCGCCGTCCGGCCATCGGGCGCTGGATAGTCATAGGGAATGATGTGACCCGTGAGTACCGACCGGCCGCGCGAATCCGGCATTGAGGAACCAGACGAGTCGCACGCCGACAGCGCACCCGTCGGCGCCCCGCCGGAGCCGGCCCCCGCCGCTGATCCGGACGCCTCGGCCGAGCCGGAGGCGACCGCGCGACCGCTGCGTCTGCGCACCCTGCTGCTCGTCGCCGTGGTCGCGCTCGGACTGGATCTGCTGACCAAGACGATTGTGGTCGCGAAGCTGACCCCGGGCGATCCGGTCTATCTGATCGGCCATTCGGTGCGCTTCGCGCTGGTGCGCAATCCGGGCGCCGCGTTCTCGATGGCGACCGGTATGACCTGGCTGCTGACGCTGGTGGCCGCCGCGGTGGTGATCGGCGTGATCCGGATCGGCCGCACCATGCGCTCGCTGCCGTGGGCCGTGGGCCTGGGTCTGGTGCTCGGCGGTGCACTCGGCAATCTGATCGACCGGTTGTTCCGGGCGCCGGGGCCGCTGCAGGGGCATGTGGTGGATTTTGTGGCGGTCGGCTGGTGGCCGGTGTTCAATGTCGCCGATTCGGCGATCGTCTGCGGCGCGGTGTTACTGGTGGCGTTGACGGTGTTCGGTTTCGAACCGGACGGGACGCGCATGCACCGGCACCTGGAGGACGACAACGCGGAGGAGAAGAGCGTATGAAGGAAACCCGCAGTATGCCGGTGCCGGACGGACTGGACGGAATGCGTGTCGATTCCGGACTGTCCCGGCTGCTCGGCCTGTCGCGCACGGCCGTGGTCGCCATGACCGAGGACGGCTCGGTCCAGCTCGACGGGGTGGCGGCAGGCAAATCCGACCGGCTGAACGCGGGCTCCTGGCTCGAGGTCGAATTCCCCGAGCCCAAGCGGGAACTCACCATCGAGGCGACTCCCGTCGACGGTATGAAGATCCTCTACGCCGATGACGACATCGTGGCCGTGGACAAGCCGGTCGGCGTGGCCGCGCACACCGGCGTCGGCTGGACCGGACCCACCGTGGTGGGCGGGCTCGTCGCCATGGGCTACCGCATCTCCACCTCCGGCGCCCATGAGCGCCAGGGCATCGTGCACCGCCTGGATGTCGGCACCTCCGGGGTCATGGTGGTCGCGCAGTCCGAGCGGGCGTACACGGTGCTCAAGCGCGCCTTCAAGGAGCGCACCGTGGACAAGCGCTATCACGCTCTGGTACAGGGACATCCGGATCCCAGCAGCGGCACCATCGACGCGCCGATCGGCCGGGCCCGCGGCAATGCCTGGAAGTTCGCGGTCACCGCGGACGGCCGCCCCAGCGTCACCCACTACGACACCATCGAGGCCTTCCAGTCCGCGAGCCTGCTCGACGTGCATCTGGAAACCGGTCGCACACACCAGATTCGCGTGCACTTCTCCGCCGTCCGCCACCCCTGCTGCGGTGACCTCACCTACGGCGCCGACCCGCGCATCGCGGAACGCCTGGGCCTGGAACGCCAGTGGCTGCACGCCAAACAGCTCGGCTTCAACCACCCCGCCGACGGCCGCTGGATCGAGATCACCAGCGAATACCCCGCCGACCTCGCCCACGCCCTGGAAGTCCTGCGCGCCTAGCTCGCCGCTGGCAATACAGTGCGGCATCGCCCGCCGTACGAGGAGGAGCGCGTGCAGGACAGTGCCGCGGAACGCGGGCCGGAACCTGAGCACGGGCCGGACGCTGGAGCTGCGCGCGGGCCGGACGCTGGAGCTGTGCCCGGGCTGGACTCCGGAGCGGACCGTGGGTCGGAACCTGTGCCCGGGCCGGGCGCTGGGGCTGCGTTCGGGCTGGACTCCGGAGCGGACCGTGGGTCGGAACCTGTGCCCGGGCCGGGCGCTGGGGCTGCGTTCGGGCTGGACTCCGCAGCGGACCGTGGGTCGGAACCTGCGCACGGGCCCGACGCTGGGGCTGTGCCCGGGCCGGACTCCGCAGCGGATCCTGGGTCGGCCACCGAGGTGGACAACGGACCGGACGCCGCACCGAAGCGCGAGGTGGAGGGTGCGGCTGGCTCCATTCCGACGCGCGACTCCACTCGGCGGCGGCTCGGAATCGGGGTCGCGGCAACGGCTTTCGTGATCTTGATCGTGCTGCTCGGCTGGGCGATTCCGCCCCGCCCCGCGATCATCTCCTCCGATCGCCTCGGCCCGGAGAACAGTGAGCCTGTTGCCGAGTACCTGGCGCGTGCGCGAAATACGCTGGCGGCCACCGATACCGATGCGCACTGGGCATTGATCTCCTTCACCGCGGGCGTCAGCTCCGATCGCATCCCCGAATTCGCCGGGGATCTGCGTGTTTCCGAGGCGCTCTACCATGTGCCGATCGATCGGGTGGTGACGCCGATCGTGCAGATCCCGCTACCCGCGGGCGGTCCGGTCGCCGTGGCCTCGCAGCGGGCGGCTGCCGCCACGGTCTGGGCCATGCACGCCGACGGCGACCGTGCCGAGCGCGTCCAGCAGGTGACCTATGCGCGGCTCTCGGCCAATTGCTCGTGTCTGGTCGGTCTGGTGGTGCAGGCCACGCTGCCGCAGCTGCGAAACCTGGCTGCCCTGCCCGGAGTTCGCGCCATCGAGGCGCTGCCCGCCGATGCGTCCGCCGGAGTCTTCGCGCTGTCCCCGCTGCTGCCCGAGCAGCGGGACCGCGCCGACTTCGGCGCGGATGACGGTCCGGTGCCGGACAACTGAGTCTGCGCGGTCTCGGCTATCGCCCCGCATCATGTTTGCTGGGATGACCATTCTGGCTATCTTTTGCGGGTGAGTATTGCATTCCGAAAGTTATTTGTACCAAAAGGTATTGAATACCGAAAGGTATTCTTGGCCGGTAGCCGGGGGAAATGCTGTGTGCCATCCGAATTCTCGCGCATTCGCTGTACGCCGGGTCGCGGGCGTGTGTAGCGTCTTGAATTCGTAAAGGCTTATTAGATAAAGCGGTGGCGCGGTGATCGGTATTGACGGCTGCCTGCAGCGCATCATGGATATCCCCGGTGCGCGCAGTGTGACGCTGGTGGACGGTGCGAGCGGCTTGGCGATTGCCGGTGCGGGACGGCAGGATCCACTCGATCAACATGAAGACGCCGCAGCTAGCACCGATGTGGTGCGCGCGGTGCTCGGCTGCCCGGCGCTGGCCAGTGGCCGCGAGGACGATGACATCTCCGAGATCATCGTCTGTGGGACCGGCGGGTACCACCTGCTGAATTTGATCAAGGGCGACTTCGAGGGGCGGCTGTTCGTGCACGTGCTCTTCGATGATGAGACCGGCAATCTCGGTATGGCCCGATTCCGGCTGCGGGGAATACTCGCAGAATTGGGCGAGGGCGGGCATGAACGCTGAAGTCGCAAGTGAATTGCGGAGATTGGAAGACGAAGGCTCGACGGGAGTACTGCGCGCAGGGGATGGCGCGTTCCACTTCACCGAAGGCGCCATCGCCTGCGCCGATTGCCACCGGACTACTGGGCTCGATCGGCTGGTGGTCGAGGCGGGTGTGGCGACCGCCGAACAGTGGCAGCTCGCCGCCGGCGGTGATCCGAGTCCGCTGCTGGCCTGCCCGCAACTCGAAACCCTCGCCGCGATCGCGGTTTTCGATGCCGCCTACTTCCTGCTGTCCGCACCCGAGGTCCTCGAATTCCGGCCCGCGCCGGCGCACTGGCTGGCCTCGGTCTGCCGGATCGCGCCCCGCGCCCTGGTTCAGGAGTGCGCCCGCCGCGGCGATCCGCAGGCGGGCCCGTGGCCCATCACGCTCATCGACCGTGCGCCGGTGATCCCGGCCCGCCGGATCCGGCGGCAGCGGGTGGTGCTCACCGGCGGTCAGGCCGAGGTGCTCGCCGCCGCCGATGCGCAGCGCAGCATCACCGGTATCGCCCGGGAGCTGGGCCGCACCACTTTCGGCTGCCTCACGGCGGTGCGTGAACTCACCGCGGCCGGGCTCATCGAAGCCCCGGCCGCCCCGCAGGCCCCACCCGAACGGCCTGCCCTCCTACAACTCCAGCCGCCTCCGCAGGGGCAGCTCCAGCCGCCCGCGGCAGCGCAATCCCAGCCGTCCTCCGAGGTGCAGACCGAGCGCCGGGTGGTCCTGCCCCCGGCGCCGCTCCCGCGCCGCCGGGTGCGTTCGGCTGCCATGACGTCCGCCCCGGACCGCTGGAAACCCATCGACCGCGAAGTGCTCGTCCGAGTCCGGACGGCACTGGAGGAGCTGGCGTGAGCGCGCGAAAGCCGATTTCACGAAAGAAACGGCTCGGCGGACGAAGTGGGAGGCGGCCTTGGAGGAGCTGGTGTGAGCGCGCGAAAGAAGCGGCTCGGCGAACTGATGGGAAGAAGGTCGACAAAGGTGGCGATGTCCGGACCGGAACCGAACACGATGCTACTGGCGCAGCTGAAATCGTTGCGGGACAGCGTCCCCCGACTCACCGGCGCGCTGATCGCATCCACCGACGGGCTGCTGATCGCGCACGATCTACCGGCGCACATAGAGCCCAGTGGCATGGCCGCGCTCACCGCGTCGCAACTGTCGCTGTCGCACCGGCTGGCAACCACGGCGCACGGCGGCGGCTTCCACGAGGTCGTGGTGCACGGCTCCGGCGGATACGTGGTGATCTACGCGGCCGGATGGACGGCCTCGCTGACGGTGCTGGCGGGCCCGGAGGTGAATGTGGGCCGCCTGCACCTGGAGTCGCGTCCGGTGGCGCGCGCCATCGCGGACCAATTGACGGCCCTGGCCGACGAGGCCAGGAAAGCCCCGAAGAAGAACACCGATTGAAAGGAACGGCCATGTCCAACATGGATATTGCGCTGAAGGACATGATGGTTGTCGATGGTGCGCTCGGCGCCGCCGTGGTCGACTACAACAGCGGTATGGCGCTCGGCATGCTCGGCAGCTCCAAGGCCCTGGATCTGCAGGTCGCCGCCGCCGGCAATACCGAGGTGGTGCGCGCCAAGATGCGCACCATCGAACAGCTCGGTCTCAATGAGGAGGTCGAGGACATTCTCATCACGCTCTCCAGCCAGTACCACATCATCCGGCCCATGACCGGTCGAAAATCCAAGGGCCTGTTCCTCTATCTCGCCCTCGATCGCGGCCGCGCCAATCTCGCCATGGCCCGGCACCGCCTCAAGGGCATCGAGGAGGAGCTGGAGGTCTAGCAGCGCGGCCGGCGGTCCCCGGACACACCGGGGGCCAGCGGCGGGCTCCTACGCGCTGTCGTAACGTCGTGGAGGATGGTCTTCAGGCGTGCGGATCGAGAGGGGCTGAGCTCGGATGGAACTGACGGCGGAGCAGGCGGATCGGGCGGCGGGGGTGCTGCTGGGAACGGCGGCGGGTGATGCGCTCGGCGCGGGCTACGAGTTCACCCATCCCAGTCCGAATATCGTGATCGAGATGAAGGGCGGCGGGGCCTTCAACTGGGCGCCGGGGGAGTGGACCGATGACACCTCCATGGCCGTCGCGGTGGCGCGTGCGGCCGCCGAATCGGTGAATCTGCACGAGGAGCCCGGACTCGACGCGGTGGCCGCCGAGTTCATCACCTGGTGGGATTCCAAACCCGCCGATGTCGGCGCGCAGACCAGCCAGGTGCTGCAGTGGCGCAGCCCGACCGGCCGCCAGATGCAGATCCACGCGCACGAACTCGGCGGCCTCAAGGCCGGTAACGGGTCGCTCATGCGCACCGCCCCGGTGGCGCTGGCGTACCTCGACGACGAGGCGCACTGCGCTAAGGCCGCGGCGGTGGTCAGCTCCCTCACCCACTACGACATGCAGGCCATGCAGGCCTGCAAACTGTGGACCCTGGCCATCCGGCACGCGGTACTGTACGGCACCTATGACGGTGTGCGGCAATCGCTTTCGATGGTGGACGCCGGCTTCTGGGGACCGCTGCTGGACAAGGCCGAAACCGGTGCGCCCGAGGACTTCCCCAAGAACGGCTGGGTGGTGCACGCCCTGCAGACGGCCTGGTGGGCGATCACCCACACCGATTCCCTGCCCGCCGCACTGGAACTCGCGGTGCGCGCCGGTGGTGATACCGATACCACGGCCGCCATCGCCGGTGGCCTGCTCGGTGCGCGCTGGGGCGCCTCGGCCGTTCCGGAGCAGTGGCGGGCCATGCTGCACGGGTATCCGGGCTACCGGGCCGAGGATCTGACGGCGCTCACCGAGCGCATTGTCAATCGCTGAATCGGGCGGTGTCGATCGCTGAGCGGAGCGGTCGCCGAAACCCTCAGTCGGGCAGGCGAACTACGCCGTCGAGATAGCGGCGGCAGCGCCCGGCCAACCGCACGCGGCTGCCCGCCAGCGTGCATCGCAGCGCACCGCCGCGTGCGGACAGCTGCCGGGCCGACATGGCATTGCGACCGAGCTCGCGACTCCACAGTGGTGTCAGTTGCGCATGGGCGGAACCGGTTACGGGATCCTCGGGAATGCCCACGCCCGGTGCGAAGACGCGCGAGACGAAGTCGGCCTCGTCACCCGTCGCGGTGACGATGGCGGCTCTGTTGAGCTTCGGGAAGGCCGAGAAGTTCGGATGTACTTCTCGCACTTCGGCTTCCGAGGCGAGCACCAGCACCACATCGGTGCCCTCGAAGGCGCGCAGCGGCCGCACACCCAGGGCCGCGGCGAGGGCGCGCGGTACTTCGCCGTGCACGTCGATTTCGGCCGAGGGAACGGCCGGCAGATCCAGCACCAGATCATCGCGGTCCCGGTCGACGCGCAACCAGCCACTGCGGGTGAAGAAGTGCACGCGATCCGCGCCCGGATGCATATCGTCCAGAATCTGCGCGGCGGCCGCGAGAGTGGCATGCCCGCACAGCGCCACCTCGATGGCCGGGGTGAACCAGCGCAGATGGAAGGCGGGCGAGTTGTCCGGCGGCGCACCGGCGTCCGGCGGTAGCGCGGAGGTGTAGAAGGCGGTCTCGGCGAGATTGTTCTCCTCGGCCAGCTGTTGCAGCAGCTCATCCGGCAGCCATGACAGCAGCGGCATCACGGCCGCCGGATTGCCCGAGAACGGTGCGTCGGCGAACGCGTCGATCTGGTGCAGCAGGACCTCCATGGGGGCCAAGGTACCCCTTCGTTCAAAGAACGTCCGGGACAAGGCAGTTCACCGGCGAGCCAAACCATGCGACCAGTTTGGATTTGACAGCGGCGGCGGCGCACCTGAGGGCCTCCGCGCCCAGTGCGGGCGGGGTCGTCAATCTACCGGCGGCGGTGGTGGTGCT
>NZ_JBEXOK010000011.1:0-261955 GCF_040611495.1 Nocardia sp. NPDC006630 | reverse complement strand
CCATCACCCGGCCCCCCAAACCCTCGCCACTTTTTTTTTTTCGCCCGGGGGGGCGCCCCCCGGGGGGGCCCCCCCCCGCCGAAGTGCGGAATACCGCTGGGATCAGTCGTTTTCGCGAGCCGAGGCGCGCAGCAGATGCGCCTCACCGCCGTAGAACTTGGCGCTGAGCCACCACGCCACCTCGACCAGTACCACACCGATCGCACCGCAGATGATGGCCGAGGTGGTGAGCGCGATATTGCTCGGATCGAGTTTGAAGAAGTGGCGCGTGAACGGCACCGCGAACAGAATCAGGTAGCCGGCAACGGAACCCGCGATCAGCAGCAGCTTCCACCAGTTCCACGGCCGCGCCACGATGGCCAGCACCCACACCGCGATGATCAGCAGTGTGATGAGCGCGGTGGTGCCCGCCTGCACCTTCGCGGTGTCGCCGGCATCCGGTCCCTTGTAGGCGATCAGGTACGCGATGAAGGTCATCACGCCGATCACCAGACCGGACGGAATCGCCAATCGCATGACGCGCCCGACGAATCCGGTGCGCGCGCGTTCATTGTTCGGCGCCAGCGACAGGATGAACGCCGGAATGCCGATGGTGAACCAGGCCGCGATCGTCACATGCCGTGGCAGGAACGGATATCCGATCGCCTTGTAGTGGAAGATCTGCGAGCCGATGCCCGCGATGCCGACCAGGAAGGCCAGCACCACCGAGTACACCGTCTTGGTCAGGAACAGATTGGAGACCCGCTCGATATTGCCGATCACCCGCCGGCCCTCGCCGACCACATACGGCAGTGTCGCGAACCTGTTGTCCAGCAGCACGATCTGCGCCACCGAGCGGGTGGCCGGGCTGCCCGAGCCCATGGCGACGCCGATATCGGCATCCTTCAGCGCGAGCACATCGTTCACGCCGTCACCGGTCATGGCGACGGTGTGCCCGCGCGACTGCAGTGCGGAGACCATGGCGCGCTTCTGATCCGGGCGCACGCGGCCGAAGACGGTCTTGTTCTCCAGTACATCGGCGAGCTCGTTCTGATCGGTCGGCAGCGTGCGCGCGTCGACGGCGTCATTGCCACCGGCCAGTCCGAGGGAGGCGGCCACCGCGCCGACGGAGACGGCATTGTCGCCGGAGATGACCTTGGTGGCCACATGCTGGGATTCGAAGTACTCGAGGGTTTCCTTGGCGTCGGGACGTACTCGCTGCTCCAGCACCACCAGCGCCGCGGGCGTCACCTCACCGGGCGCATCGGCGGCGTCCACCGGCCGGTCGCTGCTGGCCAGCAACAGCACCCGCAGGCCCTTCGATCCGATTTCCTGTGCGACAGCGGCGGTTTCGGAGTCCGGATCCAGCAGCACATCGGGTGCGCCGAGCAGCCAGTTGCCGTGCTCGCCGTAGGACGCGCCGCTCCACTTCTTGGCGGAGGAGAACGGTGCGAGTCCGGTCTGCTTCCAGCCCGGGGTGTCCGGCAGCGCCTCGGCGATGGCCGCGACGCTGGCATTCGGCCGTGGATCGCCGCCCGCCAGCGCCGCCAGCACCTGCTTCAATTCCTTTTCACGGTCGGCGGATTCGTCACCGAGGGCGCGAATCTCGCTCAGCCGCATACCGTTTTCGGTGAGCGTGCCGGTCTTGTCGGCGCACACCACATCCACCCGCGCCAGTCCCTCGATGGCGGGCAGCTCCTGCACCAGGCATTGCCGCCGTCCCAGCCGCACCACACCGACCGCGAAGGCGATGGAGGTCATCAGCACCAGGCCCTCGGGCACCATCGGCACCAGCGCCGCCACCATGCCGTTGACGGCAGGCCGCCAGGACTCCTTGCTGGAGACGAGCTGGTTGTAGATGGACAGCAGGCCCGCCGGAATCAGCAGGTAGGTGATGACCCGCAGAATGGTGTCGATGCCGGTGCGCAGTTCGGATTTGACCAGGGTGAACTTGCTGGCCTCATCGGCGAGTTTGGCGGCGTAGGCGTCCCTGCCGACCTTGGTGGCCCGGTACGCGCCGCTGCCGGAGACCACGAAGCTGCCCGACATGATCTGTGCGCCAACGGTTTTGTCGATGGGGTCGGCCTCGCCGGTGAGCAGCGACTCGTCCACCTCGAGCAGTTCGCACTCCACCGCCTCGCCGTCCACCACGATCTGATCGCCGGGGCCGAGCTCGATAATGTCGTCGAGCACGATCTCCTGCGGTGCGATCGCCTGCGTTCTGCCCTCCCGGCGCACCACCGGCTGCGCCTGTCCGACGATCGCGAGTTCGTCGAGGGTCTTCTTGGCGCGCAGCTCCTGGATGATGCCGATCCCGCTGTTGGCGATGATCAGCAGGCCGAACATGCCGTCGATGAGCGACCCGGTCGCGATCACCAGAATGAACAGCACACCGAGCAGGGCATTGATGCGCGTGAAGATATTGGCCTTGACGATGTCTCGCACCGAACGGCTGGCCCGCTCCGGGACGTCATTGGTGAGCCCGTCGCGGCGCCGCTGCTCTACCTCTGCCGAGGTGAGTCCGGTCGCGGGTTTCTCATCCTGCGCGGTGATCGACATGATTCACAGCCTAGATGTTTGCTATCCGGTAGCCCGGTTTTCCCAGGTGGGCACCGCGCGCGTCGGAGCGGGGGAGTTATACGGCGAATATCCGATAGTCGCCTGGTCGTTGCGCAAGCTAACGTTGAACGGTGTCAGACACACCCGCCGCCGCCGTGACTTCGCGAACCGGGCGGCGCCGCTCCGGCAGGGAAGTCGGTGTGGCCTTCGGTGCGGGCGCCTTCTTCGTCTGGGGCATGTTCCCCGCCTTCTTCGGACTGCTGACCTTCGCCACGCCCGCCGAGGTGCTGGCCGAGCGAATTCTCTGGACCCTGGTCGTCTCCCTGCTGCTTCTGGTGGTGACCGGCAGAATCCGCGAATTGCGCGGTATCGACGCCCGCACCTGGCGACTGGCCGCGGCGGCCTCGCTGGCGCTGTCCATCAACTGGGGCGTCTACGTCTACGGCGTCATGTCCGAGCAGGTGGTGCAGTGCGCCCTGGGCTACTTCATCAATCCGCTGGTGACAGTTGCCTTCGGCGTCCTCATCTTTCGTGAGCGACTGCGCCGAGTGCAGTGGCTCGCACTGGGTTTGGGCGCGACCGCCGTCATCGTCCTGACCATCGACTACGGCCGCCCACCCTGGATCGCCCTCATCCTGGCGTGCTCCTTCGCGACCTACGGCCTGATCAAAAAGGTCATCCGCCTCGATGCGCTCCCCGGTCTGGCCGCCGAAGGCATCTCCGCCGCCCCGTTCGCCCTGATCGCCGTCGTAGTCCTGGGCGTCACCGGCCACGCCACCTTCGGTTCCACCCCCGCCCACTCCGCCCTGCTCATGATCACCGGGCCCGTAACCCTCGTCCCGCTGCTTCTGTTCGCCCTGGCCGCGCCCCGAGTCCCGCTGTCCACCATGGGAATCCTCCAGTACCTCACCCCCGCCCTCCAGCTGACCTGGGGCGTGGCGGTAGGTCACGAACCCATGCCCGCCTCCCGCTGGGCCGGCTTCGCCCTGATCTGGCTGGCCCTGGCCATCTTCACCCTCGATGCCCTCCGCCGCTCCCGCCCGAAGCCGACCGGCTAGGCCGATCCCCGCTCTTCCCGGACGTTCGCCGCCAATCCACTGCCCCTCCGTCGGCCTCGCACTGCCCTACACGAGTTCAGCTGTGGCACAACAGAATCTGCCCCTCGTACCCTTGAATCCAGCCAAGGGAGCGACCGGTGAAACACTTTCTGTTCCTGATCCTGGCGATCCTCGTCATCGCCTCCACCTACGACTACGCCCATTCTTCGGGCCACTACCCCCTGGTAGTCGCGGTAGGCGTCCTGGCCACCCTTCAACTGGCCATGAAGTCGATCAAGTAGTACCGCGCCGAAACCCCCTCGCGCAGTGCGCCGAAACCCCGTCGCGCAGTTAGGTTGTAGCCGACAGGCTGCACGCGGTGAGCGGGTGTGCCGACAGCGCGGAGGATTCGACCATGTCTCAACCGGGTATCTACCCGCCTGCCTATCCGGGCGCGGCGCAGCCCCCACAGCGGGTGCGGCCCTCCGGCTGGTGGATCGCAGCCGGGATCCTCGTGATCGTGGTGGGAGTCGCCGGCGCCATCACCGTGGGCGCCACCGGCTTCACCCGTATGACGAGCAATGTCAACAACTTCCAGCGAGTCCCGGCGCAGGGATGGCCATCGTGCTGACCACTGTCATCCACCGCTCTCGTTCCCGGCGCCGTCCCATGAGCGGCGTCGTCCCCACCCCACCGCCCGGAACCTGGGTGCATCCGCCCAGATGAATCGGCAGCGCTACCCGGCCGCCGAGGACTCAGGTCTGACGCGATGCACTGTGCTCGCGGACAGCTGAACTGGCGATGTCATCGGTGCTGGCCGGCGGAGCGAACCGGTGCATCACGCGCGTAATCGCCCATGCCGCAATGCGATAGGCGAGGACGGCCGGCGCGATGACCAGGAGCATGATGCGCAGCGCCAGCGCCAGACCGGCGACAGCCAGGTAGCCCAGGCCCATCCCGTCGGGCGAACCGAACCCGTGTCGCTGTGACAATGCCGCCAAGACCAGGCGCAGCGAGAGGTAGAGCGCGGCCAGGAGTGCCGGGATGCGGATCAGTCGCCACGCGGTGCGGAGTTGGGCGGTGTCGGGGCGTCTCATCGTGCCACCTCCGGTCCGGAGGTGAGGAAGGCGAGCAGGAGGGCGTTGCCGATGACGCCGCCGGTGGCGAAGCGCAGGCGGGATCCGCTGCGCAGGGGCAACCCGACCAGGTCGGCAGTGCGGAACAGGCGGGTGAAGATATCGCGGTGGCCGAAGGCGCGGGCCGGGGCGAGCGCAAAGCTGGTGGCGGAGACCGATATTCCGAGAATTACGGGACCGCTGTCGATATCCCCGGCGCCGCTGTGGCCGCCACCGTACTCATGGATCGCACTGAAGCCGAGGACGCTGCGCTCCTGGTGGAACAACCCGGTCGCCAACTCCTCGGCGAGCGCCCGATCCGCGAATCCGGCGAAGTAGGCCGCCAGTCCCGTTCCCGAGGCGCGCGGCGCATCGTGCGCATGCGCGTCGATACCCATGCGCTGCACCACCAGTCCCGTCCCAGGATCGATCTGTACGGCGCGCACCTGCTGCGCCCAGTGCGCGAGCACCGCCGTGTGATCGACGCCGGTCGCGCGCCCGTGCACCGCTATCGCCGCGGCGACGGCTGCCACATCGGTCGGATAAGCCTCTCCGGGAAGGGTTTCCAGCAATCCGGTCGGCGAAGCGAGCAACTGCCGCTCGAAAGCGGCGACGATCGCATCCTGCTGGGTTGCGAGGCTGGGCGGGAAGGCCGGATCGACCAGCCGGGCCATCCCGAGTGCGAGAGCGGGATAGGAGAGATACGCGTGCGCATGCGGATTACTCAGATCGGCCGACCTGTCGTCGCCGTGCCAGGCTGCGGTGAATTCGGCGCGCATCTCGGGCAGCAGACTCTTGGCCGCCGCACGAGTCACGATGGGCGCGTACCGTTCCCGCCATTCGGGGTGCGCCAAACACACCTGCGCCAGCCCCAGCGCTGTCATCTGATGCGCGAGCAACCCCCACATGCCGTCGATTTCCCCACCCGCACCGGTGGCACGCCGATGATCATCATCAGCCTCGAACGCCACCAGTTCCTCGGCCAGCCCATGCACCCGCCCCGAATCCCCGCTGAACCACTCGCCGGCCTCCCGCCCGCACCACCACCTCGGCAACAACCCCACAACCAACCCCGCCACCACCACACCAACCAAGATCGCGACCACCCGACCGACCCGCAATGATCGACGCCCCGCGCCGGCCGAACTCCCCATGCCCCGAACGTACAGCGATACCCGCCAA
Source organism: Nocardia sp. NPDC006630 (assembly GCF_040611495.1). Lineage (NCBI taxonomy): Bacteria > Bacillati > Actinomycetota > Actinomycetes > Mycobacteriales > Nocardiaceae > Nocardia > Nocardia sp. NPDC006630. The sequence goes on along the minus strand of NZ_JBEXOK010000011.1, from coordinate 256,083 downwards.
TGCGCCCCGAATGTCACGCCGTGCGGTCGAGGGGCGCCGGAAGATCAAGTGGCCGTTACCAACTGACCGGGCCGGACACGCTCGCGCAACCGCTTCCGTATGTTGAGGCGAGGTAGTCGAAGCGCTGGCTACGTCAGCTGACATCTGGATAGCCGCGACCATCAGGGCTGCCCCCGCTGTCGTGCAACTGGCTCACAAATGAGACAGGCTGGTCATGGATCCCGATCGCTGCCTAGGAGCCGCTGGTCGCGCTGCCTGACCTCCTGCGCGGTCACTCCGAAGCCCTCGGGTCCCACCGCGACGAATGCGGCCCGTCAGTGTGCCCGGTGCCGTGCCGGCCCGGATCGTTCTCAGCAGTGGCCGCGGTGACCGGGAAATCCAGGTCCGCTCGTCCCAGATAGGTGATTCCTTCGAACAGATTCAGATGGTCGCCGATCATGTCGAGCGCAGACAAGATCGCCCCCACCGCATCGATCCCCGGTGCGAGCAGATCGACCACAGGCTGTTCGGCCAAGCCGAGGATGCGCCAGCGACACCACGCATCGATGCCTCCCGCCTGGGCGACCGGCGCGTACAACTCGACAGTCACCCGAGACCCGTTCTGCTCCAGGCGGCGGGTAGCGACGAGCGGCGCGCCCGCAGTCGCGGCTCGCGCCTGCTCTACCGTCCAAGGTGCGTCCATGACTCAATTCAATATCGCAATCGAGCCGCGCGCCACGCCAAGGCTGCGCCGCCGGATTCCGCGCCGGCGACCGTGCCGGATTGGCGGGACGTTGCACTTCCGAACCCACGCCACTGCCGCGCAGCGCGGTTCGAATCGGCCACCGCGCAGTGGTCGGCGGCCCAGACCTGTTGTGGCTCAGTACGTCCGCTATTGGCTCCAATGCCGGATGCGAAACAGTACGAATCGTCGACGCGGCGTTGGCTCTTCCGTGGCTCGGGCAGCCCCCACGGAACCGGCTATCGAGCGCAGGTTGGTGACCACGCCGGTCAGCCCGCGGGCAGGCCGATCCTGTCGCGCTCGAGCGCGCCGCGTAGCTGCGAAAATGCCTGCGCGACAACCGATAGCGAAGAATCCGAAACGCTCTTGCTGAGAAGCTCGGTCAGCTGCGCGTTGAAGGTTCGTTCCGCTGCCTCGACCAGACTCAGGCCCTCATTCGTCAGCGCCAGCAATGACGACCTGCGATCGGCTGGATTCGCTTGCCGCTCGACCCATCCTTGCTTCTCCAACCGGTCGACACCTTTGCTCATCGCCCCGACGCCCGTGGCGAATTCGTTCGCGAGGTCGGCCACCCGGGCGCCCGGGTGATCACGCAGGAAGCGCAGGGATTCGAACTGTGAGGTGACAATCCCGTGCTGCTCGCGCAGGCGATCGTTGACCGCGTTGTACAGCCGTGTCTCGCAACGGACGAGGTCGGCGAACAAACTCGGCAGGTTGACGGCGGGTCCAGCCGATGTATATTCCATGGCATATACTGTACAGGAAGATACTTCCCAGGAAGGTTGGAACATGAGCAGGGAACAACGCGCGAAAATCGACGCACTGCTACGTCAGCCACGGCCCGCCGGGGAGCCCTCGGTCGAGCAGATCCGCGCGGGATTCCGCGCGCTGATGGACCAGATGAACGTGCCCACCGAGATACGAACCCGGGCAACGACACTCGGCACCCGGCCCGCTGTCCTGGTCGAACCGGCCACGCCCCCGCGACCCGGGACGATCCTGTACTTTCACGGCGGTGGCTGGGTCTACGGCTCGCCGCAGACAGCGATGTCACTGACCGCGAACCTGGTAACCCGCACCGGATTTCGTGCCTTCTCGCTGGACTACCGGCTGGCCCCCGAACATCCCTTCCCAGCGGCGATCGAAGACACCCTGAGCGCGTACCGCGCCCTACTCGACAGCGGCGAGGATCCCGCGGCCATCGCGTTCGCCGGCGATTCTGCAGGCGGCGGCCTGACCATCACCACCTGCCTCGCAGCGCGCGACGCGGGATTGCCGCTGCCCGCCGCCATCGTCGCGTTCTCCGCGGGCTTGGACGCGACTCGTACCGGCGAGAGCATCGACACCAAGGTCGGCATCGACCCGTTGTTCACCCGTGAGAGCCTCGAACGCACCGCCGCCCTGTACCTCGCCGGGCAGGACCCCCACCAGCCGCTGCTCAGCCCGGCGGTCCTCGCCGATCTCAGCGGCTTTCCACCGATACTGCTGCAAGTGGGCGCCAACGAAATGATGCTCGACGACTCGACGCGCCTGGCCGCCCGCGCCCGCGCCGCCGGTGTGGATGTCATCCTCGACATCACCGCCGACGTGCCCCACGTGTTCCAATCCTTCAACGGCGTACTCGATGAAGCCGACCAAGCCCTGGACCGCGCCGCCCTCTTCCTCGGTCAGCACCTCCACAGCCCGGACGCCGACGACGCACCATAATGCCGCGACCCGCGCGTTAGGCGGCCGTCCAAACTGGTTGGCCGACAGCAGATTCCCAACGCGCTCTCATAGCCGATTACACGATGCGCCGACCGAGGCATAGTTCGTCTAACGAGCGCGATATGTAGTGGTCGTGTTCGAGATGGTCGTGATGGTTCGTTCAGCGCTGCCGGGTCGGGCGCACGACGATCTCGTTCACGTCGACCGCGTCGGGTTGTTCGATGGCAAAGGAGACGGCCGCGGCGATGGCGTCCGGTGCGATGGCGTGTGCCCGGTAGGTGCGCATCGCCTGTGCTGCACCGGGTTCGGTGATGGAGTCCGCCAATTCGGAGGTGACGACTCCGGGGGAGATGGTTGTGACCCGGATCGAGGGGTCGCACTCCTGACGCAGACCTTCGGTGATCGCCCAGGCGGCATATTTGGTGCCGCTGTACACCGCGCTGGTCGGCACCACCTCGTGAGCACCCACGCTCGCGATCGTGACGAAGTGACCCGATCCCTGCGCGGTGAAATACGGTAGGGCCGAAGCGATTCCGTGCAGGAGTCCACGAACGTTCACATCGATCATCGAGTTCCACTCGTCGAGAAGCAGCGAGTCCAGCCGCGACAGCGGCATCACCCCGGCATTGTTCACCAGGACATCGACACGTCCGGTCCGGCGGTGCGCGGCCTCGACGAACGCGGTGACGCTGACCGGATCGGTGACATCGAGCTGGACCGGGTGCAGGTTGTCGCCGGTGCGTTCGGCCAATGCGTGCAGCCGGTCGGTGCGCCGCGCACCCGCGACGACATGATGCCCCGCGCCGGCCAGCCGAGCGGCAATCGCTGCGCCGATTCCGCTGCTTGCACCGGTGACCAGCACCGTCTTCTGTTTCGTAGTCATGGTGACCACGATGTCCGAGAAGACTCCGCGGCGGCAGGACGCCGTTCTCATAGGAGTAATACACCCAGGACGACCCGGTTCGACGCGACCTACGATGACCGCTATGGCATCCACCGAACTCGGCGAATACCTACGTGCCCGCCGCGCGCGACTACATCCCGCGCAGGTGAACCTCCCCGACACAGGACCGCGCCGGGTTCCGGGGCTGCGGCGCGAGGAGGTGGCATTGCTGGTCGGGGTCAGTGTCGACTACTACATCCGGCTCGAGCAGGGCCGTGAGCGTGGACCCTCGGCACAGGTCGTGGATGCCCTGTCCATCGCGTTGCGGCTCGACGCCGACGGTCGCCAACACCTGTTCCGGCTGGCCGGGCTCGCCCCGCGCGCCCACACCGCCGCCGCGCCCGGCCGCGTCGATCCGAGCCTGCGCCAACTCATGGACGCCTGGCCCGACAACCCAGCCGTCGTCTACAACCGCGCCTACGACGTCCTCGCCTCCAACACGATCGCCGACGCGCTGTTCCACGACTGGACCCACTCGCGCAATCTCATGCATATCGTCTTCACCGACCCCACCGCACGGCTGTTTTACGCCGACTGGCTCGACATCGCCCGAAACTCGGTGGCCGGGTTCAGGTTCGGCCACGGCGAAGCCCCCGACGACCCGCGGATCCAACAGGTCCTCGGCGAACTACTCGGCCAGAGTCCCGAATTCGCGCAACTGTGGACCACCCACGACGCCCGGGGAAAAGCCTTGGCGAGCAAGCGCTTCCACCACCACGACGTCGGCCCCCTCACCCTCACGATGCAAACCTTCGACGTCCGATCCAGCCCCGGCCAAGCCCTCGTGGTCTACCACGCCGAACCCGGCACCCCCAGCAGCCGGGCCCTCGCCCTGCTCGGCTCGCTCGCCGTCACCGCCCGCGAGACACCTGACCGAACACGGTCGGCTTCACCATGCTCGACGCCGGAGAACGCGCCGAAATGACCCAGGCCAGTTCTCGGGATGTCTGATTCCGGGGGAGTCAGCGATTGCCGTGACGGCCCGGTGCCGCACTGCCCTGGTAGTCGCCGAGATCGGAGACGAGTCGACTGATCTCGGGGTGGGTGTCATAGCGGCGCTTGTGCAGGGCGGCGATTTTCGCGGCCATGTCAGGGTCGGGGTCGTCGGTGATGTCGAAGGAGGCGAACTTGTCGACGAGGGGCAAGCCGATTCGGTCGGTGTGGAGGTGGGAGGGGTGGATCAGGTACTCCCAGTAGCCGTCCAGATCGTCGATGACGTAGACCGCGCCGAAATCGTATTCGCCGCCGTAGTCGGGGCCGACGGTGAAGTGGCGGACCGAAGGGATTCGACGGCCCTGGTTGCGGAGGCTTTCGAGGGCTAGTTCGAGCTGTTCGGCGGGAGTACCGGGCTTAACAGTGAAGCGACTGCCGTGGTAGATCATCGGATTCGACCCTTCGGAGCTTGGTTCTGTACGGTCACGCGAAGTGCGTGAGTGATCAATCAGTCACACATGTGAGTGACTGTACACTCACTCTGATCGGCCGACAAGCTGATCACCAAGCGCACCGATCCGCCTCCGAATGTGGAAACTGGTGTCTACCGCTCGGCCGCACAGCCCGGCGCGCTCCATTGCCGACGCGCCGGGGCTGGGAGGTTGGAGTGCTCAGCCCTGACTGTCGAGAGTCAGCACGACCAGGGGCAGGGGTCGGTCGACCTTGGACTGGAAGTCCGCCAGCAGCGGGTAGTTGGCCAGTGCCCAGGCCGCGAACTCGTCGTAGTCCGCACCCTCGAGCACTTGGCCGGTTCCCTGGTGGGTCTCACCCCGGATCTCGATAGTGACCTGCGGATCAGCCTTGATGTTGTACCACCAAGCCGGGTACTTGTTCTCGATGAACGAGCTCACGAACATGGTGTCACCCCGGTGCAGCGGTCCCAGCGGAGTTGTGTGCCGCTTGCCGCTCCTGGCTCCTGTGGTGGTGAGCAGGACGAGGTCCCTGCCCGCATAGGCGCCACCTACCTTGCCCGCGTTCTCCCGGAACTCCTTGATCAAATCATCGTTCCAGTTCACGATGCCGGCCTCCTGGTCCCACGCCTGGTTCCAGGGTGCGTTCGGATCGTTGTAGTCGGTGATGTCGGCCGGATCCGTCTGTCCCGCGGTCGATTCGGTTTCGCTCATGATTCGAGTGTGTCGTGGAGATAGGACAGTTACGGTCCTAATTCAACGAGAATTCGTGACGCGATTCGCAGGCGCTCCGGGGATTCAGTTGGGAGGCTGACCGCGTGGTCACGCATCAGGGCGACGGCCTGAATGGCAGCACCGGATGTAAGCAGAGCGTCGAACCGAGCTCGGGCCTCCGGCGACATCCGATTCCACAGTTCGCGAGCCGCGCGGTCTGAAACCCGCCGGCGCTGCACCGCGGAAGATCCATGGGCTGCGCACATCTGGCGCCGACCGAACGCACTGATCTGCCGATTACCGCGCACCGATCCGAGATGAACTTTCCCTGCAATCCATGGCCCTCTTAGACGGATTTCCGCAGATCCACCCGTTACTTGCACGAACAGTTCACTTCCGCAGACGAATTCAGAGCCGTTCGGGGCCAGACAGCACCCCGTCCGCGACCAACACTCATCCCGCAGCAGCATCCGAACATGCCGCATATCGCGCTGACCGAACTGGCCGGCACAGTGCGGTGGAAGATCAACCGACCATGGCGATCCGAGGCTGGCTGAACGCCGCAATACCCCGACTCGGGACAGTCGGGAGCGAATCGACCCCACGCTGTGCCGCCGCGGAAGAGGTACGGCAGAGCGTCATATGAGTCAAGGCAGGGGCATCCATTCCGAAATGCTCCGTCTTCGTGGGCAATTCGCGCTCAGATGTATCACCACGTGAATCGCTCGGGGTGCTTCTCGGCTTCGGCCTGGACCTTTGCGAGTTGCGCGGCGAATAGCTCGGCATGTCCGCACTGCAGGCACACCACTGCGTGCAATGTCGAAAGCGGCAGCCCCCATTGCTGGCGGCCAAGAGGGTGTATTCCGATCAGGCCGCCTACACCGAGGTTGCCGACCTGGGGGCCGCCGCACAACTCACACCGGGGATGCCGTTGCCCTCGAGCTCTGGTGCCCTGTGGGTTGGACTGTGCCTGCTCGGGCGTCGAATCTGTCATGTTCGAGATCATTGCCGACGAGTGCGTAGCGCGCCTGCTGAACGAGCCTGGCCGGACGTCCACTTCTGTCGGAGGGCGCACGTCCGGGGCGGTGGATCCCCGGCTGGGCGGCGCTTTTCGCGGTGGATACGATTTCGATGTGAAGTGGTTCGGGGGCGGTCGAGCGAAAAGGCCACCGCGCGAGGATTTTCGGACAGTTTCGCATTTTGACGGGGTGGACGCATTCTCGTCGGTGTTGAGGTCGACAGATTCCGCTGGCATGACCGTGCGGGATCTGCTGGAGTCGGCGCGGCGCTTTTCGCGGATCCGGTTTCACACGCTGGTCGACGAACCCGGTGCCGACATGCTGAGGGTGTCGGGTTCTCGCACCTCGACCCTCACGAAGAACGGTTCGGTTCACGGGTATTACTTCCGCCTCTCCCGGAAGATCAAGGCGCGCACCGACCTTGGGCCCGGATGGCATGAGCCCGGACCGTACTGGCATTCGATCACGACCATCCTGCTGTACGACGCCTACGACGGCATCGAGCGTCCCGCCGAGTTCAGCAGCACGTGGTATGTCGATGGCGACATCTCGTTCGATCAGTGGATCGCGATCTTGCTCGAGGAACCAGCACTCGCTCACTTCTATGACCGCCCCGCACGCCTGGGGCAGGTGAGTATGGCGTCGGAGAACCCGAGCGCCGGCGTCGACGCCGAGTCCTGGGACGGCCGTTGGCGATTCACCGGCGGTGTTCTGCACACCGAGACGGCGCGAGCAACTCTCCCGGAGGTCGACTGGTTCGAGAAGTGGACCTACGCCCAATTTCACGGGAGCGATCAGCTCGTGCTTGCACTCGACACCGGGCAGCCGATGCACAGCGACGGTAGCTCAACCGGCAGTCGGCAGGGATTTGTCATGGTGCTGCAACTCGACCGGGACCGGGGGTGGGAGCTTGTCGCATTCGAATGGGGGCTCGAAAGCCGCGACCACGATGAGGATTTCGTGCCCGACGGTCTTGTCTGGGATCGCCGTGGCGTGCTGGCTTGGCTGTACCAGGGTGAGCTGCAGTGGCATGTCCGAAAGCCGGAACAGCAGCCGGTCACCCGCGACGAACCGCTCTATCTGAATAGTCTCGATTCCGATTTCGGGCTCACCGCCTACTCCGGCGAGCTGTACAACCTCGGGCACACCATGACCCTGGACGTGACCGGACGCATCCTCTCGATTTCCGATGCCGCCGGAATCCGCCTGATCAATGTCGATGAAAATACGCAGTCCGTCGACGGAGACGACTGGGAGCCGATACCTGAGGGCCTGATTTTTCACCATCGGTAGCCAACCTCGCCTGCGGTTTCGGCGCCACCGACGGACCGGCCTGAACCCTCTAAATCAGACTGCCGGGAGGTGAATGCGGCGCGTAACCGAGGGGGACGGTCGAGGAGCGCCGGTCAGCCTGTGTCACAGGCTGATCCGGCACCGAGGGGTCAGATGACGTTGGCTGCGATCAACAGGTCCCAGATCTCGCCCTGGTCGACGACCTGGACGCCGAGCTTTTCCGCTTTGGTCAGTTTGCTTTCGCCGACTCCCGCGCCGGTGATCAGCATGTCGGTGTTCGCCGAAACCGAGGATGCCGCTGTGGCACCGGCCTTTTCACACAGGCGCTGGAAGGTCGGGCGGGCGACCTTCTCGCCGGAGCGGGGGTCGCTGATGGCGCCGGTGATCACCACCGACTTGCCCTCCAGCGGTGCGCCAGCCGCGATGACCGGGGGGAGATCCTCCTCACGCACGTCCAGGGAGACGCCCGCCTCGCGGAGCCGCTCGAGTTCCGGGCGCAGGCGGGTGAGGTGGGCGACCAGGGAGGCGGCGACCTTCGGGCCGATATCCTCCACGGCCACAAGCTTTTCCTCGCCCGCGTCGGCGACCTCCTCGAGGGAGCCGAATCCGGCGCGGGCCAGGCGGGCGGCGGTGCCGTCGGAGGCCATCGGGATCGCCAGGCCGATCAGCGCGCGGCGCAGGCCGACCTCGCGGCTGGCGTCGATCGAATCGATCATGCGCGCGGCCGAGACCTCGCCCATGCGGTCGAATTCGAGCAGGCGCTCCTTGGTCAGCGTGTAGAAGTCCGAGGGGTTCTCCAGGATGCCCGCTTCGGCGAGACGTTCGATCCACACCCCGCCGATGGCATCGATATCCGCCGCCGCGCGCGAGGCCCAGTGGATCAGCCGCCGCACCGTCTGCGCGGGGCAGGCGACGTTGGTGCAGAACAGTTCTCGGCTATTGCCCTGCTCGGTGACCGGCTGCCCGCAGGAGGGGCAGACGGTCGGCGGCACGATCTCGCGCTCTTCGCCGGTGCGCTTGGAGGCGTCCAGCACACCCGCGACGAACGGGATCACATCGCCCGCGCGGCGTACCAGCACGGTGTCACCGACTCTGACATCGCGAGCGCGGATCACCTCCTGATTGGCCAGCGTCGCCTTGGTGACGGTGGTGCCGCCCACGAACACCGGCTCCAGCCAGGCGACCGGGACGATCTTGCCCGTCTTGCCGACATCCCAGACCACATCGGCCAGCAGTGTGGTCTTCTCCTCGGCGGCGAATTTGAATGCCAGCGCACCACGCGGGGAGTTCGACCGAATCCCGGCCGCCGCGTAGGCATCTCGATCGGCCAGCCGCAGCACCGCGCCATCGAGGTCGTAGTCCAGATCATTGCGACCCTGCTCGATCGCGGTGATCGCCGCCTGCGCCTGCTCGGCATCGGCGCAGAGCCGCATCTGCGCGCCCGCGACCCCCAGCGCCCGCAGACCCTCGCCGAGATCGACCGCGGCGCCGCCGTCCGAGGTATCCAGGTCGAAGCCGAAGAACTGCAACCGGCGCTCGGAGACCGTGGCCGGATCCTTCGCCCGCAGCGTGCCCGCCGCGGCATTGCGCGGATTGATCAGCGGTTTGTCCGGATGCGCCGTGTTGTAGGCGACGAAGGTCGAACGCAGCATGACCGCCTCACCGCGCACCTCCACCCGCCCCGGGACGTCGATCCGCTCGGGCACACCGTCCACCAGGGCGCGGACCAGCATGGTCACATCGTCACCGGTGGTGCCGTCGCCCCGGGTGATGGCCCGCACCAGCCGCCCGTCCTCGTAGACCAGGGCCAGGGACAGGCCGTCGAGCTTCGGCATCACCACCACCGACTGTCCGGGGAAGCGGCCGAAGAACGCCGCGACCTGCTCCGGCTTGGTCGACTTCTCGAGCGACAGCATCGGGCGCGAATGCCGGATCGGCGCGTGCAGCACCGCGGGCGCGCCGACCTGCTCCAGCGGATTCGGATCCGGTGCGAGCTCCGGGTGCGCCTCGATCAGACCGCGTAGCTCGTCCTCGATCGCGTCGTACTCGGCGTCCGCGACCAGTGGCGCGCCCTGGTAGTAGCCGTCGCGCAGCGCCACGATGCGGTCCGCGAGCTCTTGGATGTGTTCACCGGTTTCCACGGCACAGACGCTACCGATACCCACTGACACCTGCGCGCACTGACGCGGCGCGGGCCGCATCGACGGTCAGCCGTGTTCGGGCAGCACCGTGAAATGCCGGACGGTGCCCGACAGCCCGGGAAGTTCGGCAGTCGGCGTCCAGGTGCGGAAGTTGTCATGGCTGTCGCTGTAGAGATATTCGCCGTCGTCATAGGCGTCGAAGTAGATCCGCCAGCCGCCACCGGGCAGCGGAATGACGCACTGGCCTTCCCGCGGCGATCCCCACCCCGCCCAATCCCCGGTCTGCACAAAGGAATACCGCCCGCGCAGCTGATCCGAAACGGCGAGTTCGACGAACTTGGTCTGCTCGTCCTTGGTGAAGGCGTAGTACTGACCGCGATGCAGCACCACGGTGGTGTCGATATAGCCGTATCCGGTATCGGCCTTCGGACCGAGTCCCACCATCGGGGTCAGCGGCGTCCACGATCGCAGCCCCGGATCGGTGGCGGTCATCAGATGCGGAGTGAAGCGAACCCCGTCCGACAGCGAGACCAGCACATTGACTTCGCCATTCGAGTCGATGAACCACTCCGGCGCCCACGTCGAGGTCACGCCCGCCACATCGACCTGATAGTCGTCGAGGTGCGTCCAGCTGACCCGATCGTCGCTACGCGCGAATCCGATGGTCTGCCCCTCCCACCCCGTCGTATAGGTGAGGTAATAGCGCCCGTCGGTATGCCGGATCAGACTCGGATCCCGCAGCAGCCCGCTCGGCGGCTGATACGCCGATCCCCGCAGCAACTGAAAATTGGTGGCATCGGTGGATTCGTACACATACAGATCGGATTCACTCGCATTCGTGAACGCCGTCATCGTGTACCGCACGGTAGCCCGCCCCGGCTGCGTGAGCCCCGGATCACCCACCGCCCGCCCTGCGGCCAGCCCGTACAGCGGCACACTCCCGGCCAAAGCCAGCACGAATCTTCGACTAACCGCCATCCGCCGAATTATTCCTGCCCATTCGCCACAAAGTAGCCGACACACCGATTGGTATACCAGCGTCTCGGACTCCACCGTGTGACCGCCGGTGGCATTCCGCATCCCCTCACGAATGCGGAATGCCACGAGCCCGGCTACTGCGTTCCCGGCTTCAGGGCCCGTTCGACGAACTGATTCGTATAGGTGGCGTTCAGGTCGATGCGGTCGCGCACCGGCTGCACATTGCGGGAGTACCGGCCCAGGATCCGCAGGACATTGTCGGCGCCTTCGCGTTTCATGAGTCCGTCGCCGTTGAACATGCTGATGGAATCGCGGACCGATTGGACGTAGAGCTTGGGGTCGCCGCCGGCGTACTGCGAGGGCATTTCGGCGGCGATCTCCTCGGGGCTGTGGGTTTTGATCCACTGCAGGGTCTGCACGAACGAGGTGACCAGCTTCTGGACGATGTCGGGGTGGTTGTCCACGGTCTCGCACCGCATGTACAGGGAGGCAGCGGGATACAGGCCGCCGAGTGCGGCGCGGGTGCCCTGTTCATTGCGCATATCGACGAGCACCCGGGCGTCACCCGCGCTGACCATTTTGGCGACCGTCGGATCGGTGGTCATGCCGGCGTCGATGCCATTGTGGTTCATTCCGGCGATGAAGGTCTGTCCCGCACCGACTTTCACCCGGGTGTAGTCGGAGGTGCCCAGCCCTTCCTGCCCGGCCAGGGCCTGGGTCAGGAAGTCGGTGGACGAACCCAGTGAGGTGACGCCGAGATTGCGGCCCTTGAAGTCCTCGGGGGAGCGGATGGTTGCCGCATCCGAGGTGGAGACCAGCTCCACCTCGCCGGGAACATCGGCGAATTGCACTACGGTGCGCAGGCATTGGTCCTTGGCCTGCAAATCGATGGTGTGGTCGTAGAACCCGACCACGGCCTGCACATCGCCGGTGAGCAGCGCGGTTTCGGCGGTCGCCCCGGACTGTTCGCCGAGCAGCTGCACATCGATGTCATTGCGTTCGAAATTGCCCAGCTTCTGAGTGAGCATGGCGGGCAGGTAGATCACCTTCTCCAGCCCGCCGACCATGATGGTGAGCTGCGGCCGCCCGTTCGCGACGGGAATGGCCCGGGAATCACGGCAGCCGGTCACCAGCAGCAGCGAGGAGACGGCGAGCAGTACGAGCGCGAGAGTTCTGCGATGTCTCATGCTCACACCCCGTGACCCGAAGAGGCCTGCGACGGACGCCATTTCAGCAGCCGGTTCTCGGCCAGTCCGATCAGCCATTCGGCCACCAGCGCCACCACGGTGATGACGATCATGCCCGCATAGATCCCAGCCGCATCGAAGGTGCCCTGCGCATTGGAGATGAGCAGCCCCAAACCCTTGCTGGCGCCGGCGTATTCACCGACGACCGCGCCGATGAGCGCAAAACCGAAGGCGGTGTGCAGGCTGGACAGAATCCAGGTGGTGGCGCTCGGCAGCACGATGGAGGTCAGCACCTGCCACTTGGACGCGCCCAGGATTCGTGCGTTGTCGATGACATTGCCGTCCACCTCACGTGCGCCGGTGAAGGCATTGAAGAACACCGCGAAGAACACCAGCACCACCACGGTCGCCACCTTGGAGCTGAGCCCCAGCCCGAACCAGATGATGAACAGCGATGCCAGCACAATGCGCGGAACGGCATTGAGCGCCTTGATGAACGGCGCCAGCACCTCCGCCCAGTACCGGCTACGACCCAGCAGTACACCCAGCACCACACCGGCAACGGTGCCGATGACGAAGCCGAGCACGGCCTCCTGCACGGTGGTGTAGAGCTGCAGCCAGATGGAACCGAATTGTGTTCCGTCGGTGAACCATTCGTAGAGCCGATCCCAGATGAGCGAGGGCTTGGAGTAGAAGAACGGGTCGATCCACAGCGAAGCGGTCAACTCCCATGAACCCAGCCACAGCGCGATCAGCAGTACCCGCAGCCCCCAGGTGCGGATCTTCTCCTTGCGTGCCTGCGTGCGGACCCGCGCGAGAATCTGCGCCTCGGTCTCGAATTCCGGTGTGAAGGTGGCGGTTTGCGCTACGACATCAAGCGACACGGGAGGCTCCCTTACTGCGAGCTGCCTCGACCTGATCGCGCAGCGTTTCCCAAATTTCCTTGTAGAGATCGCGGAACTCCTCGGTGAGCCGCACCTCCTCGACATTGCGCGGCCGCTCCAGCGTGACGGTGAAATCGCCGCACACCGTGGCGGGGGAGGCGGTCATGACGACCACCCGATCGGCGAGCGAAATCGCCTCTTCCAGATCGTGAGTCACGAAGATGACCGCCGCATCGGTCCCGGACCACACCCGCAGCAGCTCGTCCTGCATGAGCTGCCGGGTCTGCACATCGAGCGCGCTGAACGGCTCGTCCATGAGAATGATCTCGGGATTGTTGACCAGCGTCTGCGCCAGCGAAACCCGTTTGCGCATACCGCCGGAGAGCTGATGTGGGTAGTAACCCTCGAACCCGCCGAGGCCGACCGTGCGCACCCATTCGGCGGCCCGTGCCCGCGCCTGCTTCTTCGATGCGCCCCGGAAGTGCGGTCCAAGCGCCACATTGTCGAGCACGCTCTTCCACGGCAGCACGGCATCCTGCTGGAACATATAGCCGACGCCGTCCGGAATGCCGCGCACATCCGCGCCGCGCACCAGAGTGCGGCCGGCCGAGGCGGGTTCGAGTCCGGAGACCAGTGAGAGGGTGGTCGATTTGCCGCAGCCGGTCGGTCCGACCACGGCGACGAATTCGCCGGGGGCGACCGTGAAGTTCAGGTCGCGCACCGCGGTGTGAATGCCGCCATTGGTGCCCGGAAAGCGCTTGGTCGCGCCTCTCAGTTCGATCAATGGCTCGCCGCGGTCGAGGGGCGGTGGGGTCATCGCTTGCTCCTGCTTTCGTGCCGCTCGGGGTGTGTGCTGCGGCATTGGAGAGAAGCTACGTGGCCCGGGTCACACCGCATGTGGTTGTGCGCGCTACCCGCACAAGCGGCGATTCGACCGTTTTGCGCATTCTGCTCAGGCGTTTGCGGGCCGTTCTCTACACTGTGGCCCGTGTTCTCGCTCGGCCCCCGCTCGGTTCGCCTCCGGACCCAGATCGTGCTGTTGCAGGTCGCGGTGGTGGGTGTGACCGTCGGCCTGGCCTTCGGCGTGTTCGCCTATATCGGCAATCAGCGATTGTCCGGCGAATACGGTGAGCGCGCCCTCGCGATCGCCCGCACCGTCGCCTCCGAACCCGATGTGCGCGCCGAGGTCGAGCACTACGCCGACTTCTCGTTGCAACCCGGGCCGCAGCTGCAGAGCGATCTCGCCGACGGCCCACTGCAGCGCATCGCCGCTGACGCCCGGCTGCGCACGAGCGCATTGTTCGTGGTCATCACCGATGACGCGGGCCTGCGCCTGGCGCATCCGGAGCGTGCCCGGCTCGGCGAAATGGTCAGCACCGACCCCTCCAGGGCGCTGGCGGGCGGCGAGGTGGTCATTCGCGAACACGGCACCCTCGGCGAATCGGTGCGCGCCAAAGTGCCGGTGCTGCAACCCGGTACCGGACGCGTGGTCGGTGAGGTCAGTGTCGGCATCTCGACGACGGCGGTGCGCGAACAGCTGCTGCGCGACCTCCGCCGATCCGGGCTGCTGATCGCCGGGGCGCTGTGCGCGGGCATTGCCGGGTCGGTGTTGCTGGCACGTCGCTGGCATGGTTTGACCCTCGGCCTGGAACCCGCCGAATTGGCGGAACTGGTGCGCGAGCAGGATGCCGTACTGCACGGCATCGGCGAGGGCGTGGTCGCCGCCGATACCGCCTGGCGCGTCACCGTCGTCAATGACGAAGCCCGCCGGCTGCTCGGCATCGAGGCCTCCCCCGGACACGATATCGACGATCTCGGCCTGACTCCGCGTGTGCTGCAGGCGTTCCGCGCCGCCGACGGCCAACTGGTGCAGGCGGCGGTGGGCGAGCGCATCGTGGTGGTGACCGCCCGCAGCGTGCTCCGCGACGGCCGCCCCCTCGGCGCGGTACTGAGCGTCCGCGACCGCACCGATGTGGAATCCCTTACCCGCCAACTGGATGCGGTCCGCTCCCTGAGCACCGTGCTGCGCGCCCAGCGCCACGAATTCGCCAATCGCCTGCACCTGCTGAACGGACTGCTGCACACCGGCCGGGCCGAGGAGGCCTCCCACTACCTCGCCGATCTCCTGGGCACCGGCCCCCTCGGCGCAGTCCTGCCCGGCATAGACGCCGTGACCGACCCCTACCTGCAAGCCTTCCTCGCCGCCAAGGCCGCGCACGCCCGCGAACAGGGCGTCCGCCTCCGCCTCGGCCCCAACAACTGGGTGAACGCGAATCTCGCAGCCCCCGTGGATGTCACGACCGTCCTCGGCAACCTCCTCGACAATGCCATCGAAGCCGCCCGCCTCGGCGCGGCCGGGCAGGTCGCCGCCGGGGGCGCGAACCCCACGACTGCCGCGAGCGTAGCGCCCGTTGCACCCGGTGATGCCGAGCCCGCTGCACACCGTGATGCTGAGCCCGCTGTGGGCGGAGATGCCGAGCCCGCGCGCGGTGGGTTTGAGTCCGCTACTGGCGGCGATGCTGCACCCGCTGTGGTGGAGCTGGAGTTGGTGCAGGAGGGGGAGACGCTGCATATCGCGGTCGCAGACAGTGGGGGCGGGGTGGCGGCCGAGCTGGTGGATTCGGTGTTCGCAGAAGGGGTTTCGACCCGTTCCGGGGAGGGTGTGCCCGGTGGTCGCGGGGTCGGACTGGCATTGTCGCGGCAGGTCGCGAGAGCGCGCGGCGGCGATGTCCTGCTGGCCGATCCGGGTGGTACGGCCCGGCCCGGCGCGGCGGAGCCGGAGGTGCCCGTCGAGAAGGCTTTGCGGGGAGCGGAATTCATTGCCCGGTTGCCGGGTGTGCTGACAGAGGGAGAGCCCGCGTGGGCGCTGGAGAGCTGAATGTACTGGTGGTCGACGACGACTTCCGGGTGGCCAATCTGCATGCCGGAATCGTCTCGGCGCTACCGGGTTTCACCGTCGGCACGGTCGCGAATACACTCGCCGCCGCGCGCGCGGCCATTGCCGCGACGGCGTTCGATCTGGCACTGGTCGATGTCTATCTCCCCGACGGCTCCGGCGTCGATCTGGTCCGTGAGATCCGCTTCGATGCCATGATGCTCACCGCCGCAATCGAATCCGAGACCGTCCGCGCGGCACTGTCCGCAGGCGCTCTCGGCTACCTGGTGAAGCCCTTCGATCATGCCGCCCTGGCGGCCCGCCTGGCCGGATACGCCCGCTACCGGCGAATTCTGTCGGCGCCGGAAATCGCGTCCGCGGATGTGGACGCCGCCCTCCTGGCCCTGCGCCAGACCACCGCCACCGGCGCCGCGGCGCAGCCTGCCGCACTCGCCTCACCCACGAAAGATCTGGTGCTGCAGGCCGTTCGACGCGCCGACGCCCCCATGTCAGCCGCCCAGGTAGCCCTCGCCATCGGCATTTCCCGCGCCACCGCCCAGCGCTACCTCGCCGCCCTGGTCGGCGCCGGCGGCCTGCGCATGCAATTGCGCTACGGCAGCACCGGCCGCCCCGAACAGGAATACTCCGCCGGACCGACCCGCTGAGCGCTGCTGTCTGCACCGCCGACCGTCAGCCGGTCGCTGTGACCCCTGCCACTCGAATATTGGCGAATCGGGGGACGTATGGCTAGCGTCGAAGGGGTGGCGATGCTCCTGTCGGCCGACTTGCACCGGTCCAGGGTCGGGATCGTCACTCACACAGGAGAATTCCCATAACTATTCAGTTCAACCACACCATTGTCGGATGCAAGGCCAATCGGGAAACCGCCGAATTCTGGGCGGAGATCCTCGGATTGGAGGTGGGGGCCGAGTGGGGACCGTTCATTCCGCTGCAAGTCGGGAACGGTGTCACCTTCGATTTCGCGAATGTGCCGCCGGATCTGCCCGGTGGCATTCACCCCACGCACTACGCCTTCCTGGTCTCCGAGGACGAATTCGATTCGGCCTATAAGAAGATCACCGATCACCGGATCACCTACTGGGCCGATCCGCACGGCCGGGCCGAAGGCGAGATCAACCATAACGACGGTGGCCGCGGTATCTACTTCCAGGATCCCAACGGCCACTATATGGAGCTGATCACCGTTCCGTACGGTGGCTGGCCGCAGCGGTAAACACCTGATGCTGCACTGGGCGTGGGTCTTTCACGCCGAAGCGGCCACGCCCAGTGACAGCGCACCGATGAACTTCGGCGAGCCCTTCTCGTAGAACTGATCGACCGCGCGCACCTCGAAACCGGTGTCCTCGATCAGCCCGCGAATATCGCGATCCAGATGGCAGCCGCCGAACAATTTTTGCTGCACCGGATTCAACCGGTGCTGCCACACCTGCACCCCGGGATCCGGCGCCAGCCCGTGCTCGACAAAATGAAATGTCCCGCCCGGCACCAGTACTCGGCGAATCTCCGACAGCGCCGCATGCACATCGGGAATGGTGCACAGCGTCCAGGTGGACAGCGCGGATTCGAAGCTATTGTCCTCGAACGGCAATGCCTGCCCGTCCAATCCCGCCCGCTCCACCGGAACGGCGGACGCCGCGATCCGCCCGCTCGCCATTTTCCAGCCGAGACCCACCGGTTCGACCGCGCTCACCGACTTCACCACGGCGGGATAGAACGGCACATTGCGCCCGGATCCGAATCCGATCTCGACCACGCGCCCGCTGAGCCCGGCGCAGACGCGTTTGCGCACCGGATCCAGGAACTTCGCCCCGCAGGACAGATCGATGATCCGGGGCAGCACCTGATTCTCGTAGATTCCCACGTCACCACTCTCCCAATGAAATGTCGCCCGCGCCAATGCCCGCCCCGTCATCCCGGCATGTTGCCGGCCGGGACCCACACCTGTGCGCTACCGCGGCGGGAAGCGCTTGGTCAGCCATGCGGTGACATAACTCAGCACCTGCGGGTCGATGGTCGTCTCGATGGTGGCGTACTCACTGGGCAGCCCCGTATTCGCGGGCTGCATGAGGTGATTGAGTCCGTCGAAGACCTGCACGGTGGCATCCGGATCGGCGGCCAGCAGACTGCGCATGGGCCCTTCGCTCTGCGCCGCCGGAACCTGCAGATCCTTGGTGCCGTACATGGCGAGCACCGGAACGCGCAGCGCCGAAAGCGCCGGTGCCGGATCGTAATTGATGAGCGCGGCCATATACGGCGTCACCAGGGTGTCGATGGTCTCGCCCGAAGCCCGCTGATCGGCGGGCAGGCTGTCATTGTGCTGCTGCGCATAGATTTTCGCGGCACCCAGATCACCGTTGCGAATAATGCTGGTGAGCCCCGAGATATAGCCGACCTGCGCGGCCACGGCTTCGGGCGAGGCGCCCGAGGCGGTCAGGATCAGCCGATTCTGTTCGAGCAGGACATCCGCTCCGGACACCGCCGGCCCGGCCTGCAGAATCGCGAAGGCCACACCGCTGTCGGGCCGCGAGGCATACAGCGGCGCAAGGTATCCGCCCTCACTGTGCCCCAGCAAACCGATGCGTGTGCCGTCGATGTCCGCGCGCCCGTGCAGGAACGCCACGCCCGCGCCGATATCGTCGGTCAGGTCCTGATAGCTGGCGGCGGCGAGATCCCCGCCGGTGCCGCCGACCCCGCGATCATCGGTGCGCAGCACCGCATATCCGGCCCGGGTCAGGGTGTCCGCCCACAGCAGGAACGGCTTGTGCCCCAGGATTTCCTCATTGCGATCCTGCGCCCCGCTGCCGGTGATGAGCAGCATCGCCGGATGCGGCCCGCCGGTCTGCGGCTCGGTGAGCGTGCCCGCGATGGTGATGCTCCCGCTGCGGTAGCTGACATCCTCGGACTTGTACGGCCACGGCGGCTTCGGCTCCTGCGGCCGCGCCACCCCGGCCACCTGCCCCCGGGTCAGCGTCAGCGGCAAGGTTTTCCCGGACTGCGTGAAATCGCCCTTGATACTGTCCGAGGCCTTGTCGTACTTCCCCTTGAAGGCCGGCTGCCCGGGGAACTCCGGGATCGAGAACTCGACCTGATCCACATCATTGCGCACCGCGCTCAACTGCTTGTGCGACACGTTCTGCGCCGGAATCTCGATCGAACCCTTGCCGTCGGTGGTGAAGTTGACACCGATCGCGAGCGGCTGACCAGGCACTTCGATATTTCCGTGCCAGTCCCCGGTCACGTACGTCTGTGCGGGCTGCGTACTCGAGCAGCCCGCCATCGCGAGCACGACCACAACGAACAGGCCCAGCGAAAGCGACCGCAGTACGCGCATTCTCCGAGCGTACGCGCGGGTAACACCGGCATTACCGATTCGACACCGTAAATAACCTCTGGGTCCCGGCCGGTAACTCTCGTGGTCATCCCATTGCCCTCGGTGCTGCGCGCCTCGTACCTTGGATCAGTGAGCAATGTCGCTACCGCCCCGGCGCTCGCGGATCTACCCACCGGTGTGGGCGGGTTCGCGACCCCCGAATTCGGGCCCCTGGTACGTACTTTCGCGCGAATGATGGGCGGTCACCCGGGCGCCGGCGGTGCGCTCTCGGTGCATCTGCACGGCGTGCCGCTGGTCGATGCCTGGATCGGTGAGGCCGCGCCCGCCACCGCATGGGGCGCCGATACCGGCGCCGTGGTCTTCTCCGCCACCAAAGGCATTGCGGCCACGGTGATTCACCGTCTCGCCGACCGCGGCCTGCTCGACTACGACACCCCTGTCGCCGCCTACTGGCCCGAATTCGCGGCCAATGGCAAGGAGCGAATCACGGTGCGGCAGCTGCTGTCCCATCGTGCGGGCCTGTCCGGCCTGCCTGAGATCGCCCGCGGCCTGGACGATATTCTGGACCACCGCCTGATGGAGCAGCGCCTCGCCGCCGCGAAACCCGATCACCTGCTGAACATTCCGACCTATCACGCCCTGACCTTCGGCTGGCTGCTGGCGGGTCTGGCCCGCGCCGTCACCGGTCGCGGCATGGCCGAGCTGTTCCGCACCGAGATCGCCGAACCGCTCGGCACCGACGGCATCCACCTGGGCCGCCCGCCGGCCGGAGCCGCCACCACCGCGGCCGAATTGCAGGGCAGTCGCCTCGCGGCCGTGGGCACCACCTACGTCTCGCTGTTCCTGGGCCGTGCCTATGGTCTTCCGGGCGCACTGGGTGCGGCGACCCGCGCCCTGTTCCTGCCCGGCCTGGAGGAGTTCGTCGACGGTGACAATCCGCCGATCCTGGAGACCGAGCTCCCCGCGGGCAATGGCGTGTGCACCGCCAGCGGTCTGGCCACCCTCTACGGTGCGCTGGCCAACGGCGGTATGAGCAACGGCCACCGCTTCCTGTCGCCGCAGACCATCAAGACCATGCGGCATATCGAGACCTACCGCCTCGATCACGCGCTCTTCTATTTCCCCATGCTCTGGCATATGGGCTACCACTCGCTGCCCATGCCGGGCGCCCGCGCCGGTTTCGGCCATATCGGCCTGGGCGGTTCCTTCGGCTGGGCCGACCCTCAGCAGGGACTTTCCGTCGGATTCGTCCACAATCGGCTCTCGCTGGCGGCTCTCACCTCCGATCAGATCGCCTCGGCCTGGGTGCTGCCGCTGGCGGTCCGGGGCGCCCGCGCGACACGCCGTACCACCGCAGTACCGAGCCGCCGCGCGGCCTGAGCCGGGGGCGCGGCAGACTGGGGTCGTGTCTGGACTACCTCTCGGTGCTGTGATCTGTGCCTTCGTGGCGGCCCTGTTGTTCGCGGTCTCGGCCGTGGCGCAGCAGCAGGCCGCCTCCGAAGTGCCCGACGGCGATGCCCTCATGCGCTCGCTCATTCGCAGCCCGCGGTGGTGGGCCGGAATGATCGGCGACGGAGGCGGATTCGCCTTCCAGGTCGCGGCGCTGGCCATGGGGTCGGTGCTCATCGTGCAGCCGATCCTGGTGAGCGCCCTGGTTTTCGCGCTGCCGCTGGCCGCCCGCTACAGCGGCCGCAAGACCACCCCGGCCATGTGGCTGACGGCACTGGCGCTGTCGATGGCGCTGGCGGTCTTCCTTATTGTGGGCGATCCCACCCCGGGCCTCACCCATGCGCGACTGCACCGCTGGGTGCTGCCGCTGCTGGTGATCTTCCTGCTGGTCGCGGCGGCGCTGGTGGTCTCCCGCATGGCGAAAACCTCTGCGCTGCGCGCACTTATGCTCGGTGCGGCGGGCGGCACCCTGGTCGGCGTCTCGGCGGCGCTGACCGAATACGTGACCCAGCTGTTCGAGCGCAATATCGGCCATGCCCTCACCAGTTGGGAGCTGTACCTGCTGATCGCGACCGGCCTCTGCGGCGTCTACCTCCAGCAGGTCGGCTATCAGGCCGGTTCGCTGGCGGCCTGCCTGCCCGCCTTTACAGTCGCCGAACCTCTGGTCGCGGCCTTTGTCGGCATCACCGTGCTCGATGAGCGGCTGCGAAGCGGACCGATCGGCACCGTCTTCGTCCTGATCTCCGTGGTCACCATGTGTGTCGCCGCTGTGGTACTGTCCCGCGCTCAAGTGGGCGACCCGCTCGAAAACCTCGATCCGGAGCCGGTTTCCCCGCGCTCGCAGTGAAGTCCACCACGACACGCAAAGTCGCCACGCCGCCCGCGGAAGCTGTTGTCGGTGCCAGGACCTAACATGTGTCTTCGTGTCGGGATCATTCGTTCACCTCCATAACCACACCGAGTACTCGATGCTCGATGGCGCGGCGAAGATCACGCCACTGTTCAAAGAGGCGCAGCGGCTGGACATGACCGCCGTCGGCATGACCGACCACGGAAACATGTACGGCGCTTCGGAGTTCTACAACTCCGCCAAGAAGCAGGGCATCAAGCCGATCATCGGCATCGAGGCGTACATCGCGCCCGAGTCCCGCTTCAACACCAAGCGCGTGCGGTGGGGCGACCCGTCGCAGAAGAGCGATGACATCTCCGGCTCGGGCGCCTACACCCATATGACCATGGTCGCGGAGAACGCGACCGGTCTGCGGAACCTCTTCAAACTGTCCTCGCTGGCCTCGATCGAGGGCCAGCTCGGCAAGTGGGCGCGTATGGACGCCGACATCATCGCCGAGCACGCGGCGGGCATCATCGCCACCACCGGCTGCCCCTCCGGCGAGGTGCAGACCCGTCTGCGCCTGGGCCAGGAGCGCGAGGCGCTGGAGGCCGCGGCGAAGTGGCAGGAGATCTTCGGCCCGGAGAACTTCTTCCTCGAGGTCATGGATCACGGCCTGTCCATCGAGACGCGGGTCCGCGAGGGCCTGCTCATGGTCGGCCGCGAGCTGGGCATTCCGCCGCTGGCCACCAATGACTGCCACTACGTGCACGAGACCGACTCCGCCAACCATGAAGCGCTGCTGTGCATCCAGACCGGTAAGACGCTGTCGGATCCCACCCGCTTCAAGTTCGACGGCAGCGGCTACTACCTCAAGTCCGCCGCGGAGATGCGCGCCATCTGGGACGCGGAAGTCCCTGGGGCCTGCGACAATACGGTCCTCATCGGTGAGCGCGTGCAGTCCTACGACGAGGTGTGGGAGCACCGCGACCGCATGCCGATCTTCCCGGTGCCCGAGGGGGAGACCCAGGGCAGCTGGCTGCGGCACGAGGTCATGAAGGGGCTGGATCGCCGGTTCCCGAGAGGCATTCCGCCGGAGTACATGCCGCGCGCCGACTTCGAGCTCGACGTCATTATCGAAATGGGCTTCCCGGCCTACTTCCTCATCGTCGCCGACCTCATCACCTATGCCCGCTCGGTCGGCATCCACGTCGGACCGGGCCGTGGTTCGGCCGCCGGTTCGCTGGTCGCCTACTCCATGGGCATCACCAATATCGACCCCATCCCGCACGGGCTGCTCTTCGAGCGCTTCCTCAATCCCGAGCGCGTGTCCATGCCCGATATCGATATCGACTTCGATGATCGCCGCCGCGGTGAGATGGTCCGCTACGCCACCGATAAGTGGGGCAGCGACCGGGTCGCGCAGGTCATCACCTTCGGTACCATTAAAACCAAAGCGGCGCTGAAGGATTCGGCCCGCGTACAGTTCGGCCAGCCGGGTTTCGCCATTGCGGACCAGATTTCGAAGGCGCTGCCGCCGCCGATCATGGCCAAGGACATTCCGCTCTCGGGCATCATGGATCCCGAGCACGAGCGGTACAAAGAGGCCGCCGAGGTCCGGGAGCTCATCAATACCAACCCGGATGTCAACAAGATCTACGAGACGGCGCGCGGTCTCGAGGGCCTGATCCGCAATGCCGGCGTACACGCCTGCGCGGTCATCATGTCGAGCGAGCCGCTCACCGATGCGATCCCGGTCTGGAAGCGCGCGCAGGACGGCGCCATCATCACCGGCTGGGACTACCCGTCGTGTGAGGCCATCGGCCTGTTGAAGATGGACTTCCTGGGCCTGCGCAACCTCACCGTCATCGGTGACGCGCTGGTCAATATGAAGAACAACCGCGGCATCGATCTCGACCTGGACACGCTGCCGCTGGAAGACGCGCCGACCTACGAATTGCTCGCGCGCGGAGACACTCTCGGCGTCTTCCAGCTCGACGGCGGCGCCATGCGCGATCTGCTGCGCCGCATGCAGCCCACCGGCTTCGACGATATCGTCGCCGTGCTCGCGCTGTATCGCCCAGGCCCCATGGGCATGAACGCCCACAATGACTACGCCGACCGTAAGAACGGGCGGCAAGAGGTCAAACCCATCCATCCGGAGCTCGAAGAGCCCCTGAAGGTCATCCTGGGCGATACCTACGGCCTGATCGTGTATCAGGAACAGATCATGCAGATCGCGCAGAAGGTCGCCGGCTACTCGCTCGGCCGAGCCGATATTCTGCGCCGCGCCATGGGTAAGAAGAAGGCCTCGGTCCTGGAGGCCGAATTCGAGGGCTTCGAAGCGGGCATGATGGCCAACGGCTTCTCCAAGCCGGCCATCAAGGCGCTGTGGGACACCATTCTTCCGTTCGCCGGTTACGCGTTCAACAAATCGCATGCCGCCGGCTACGGCCTGGTCTCCTTCTGGACCGCGTACCTCAAGGCCAACTATCCGGCCGAGTACATGGCCGGTCTGCTCACCTCCGTCGGTGACGACAAGGACAAGGCCGCGATCTATCTGGCCGACTGCCGCCGCCTGGGCATTCAGGTGCTGCCGCCGGACGTCAATGAATCCCAGGTCGAATTCGCTTCCGTCGGTGGCGATATCCGCTTCGGTATGGGCGCGGTGCGCAATGTCGGTGCGGCCGTGGTGGGTTCGATCATCACCGCGCGCAAGGAGAAGGGGAAGTTCACCGACTTCTCCGACTACCTGAACAAGGTCGACGCCGCCGCCTGCTCCAAGAAGGTCATCGAATCTCTCATCAAGGCAGGCGCTTTCGATTCGCTCGGGCATCCGCGCAAGGGTCTGCTGCTGATTCACTCCGATGCCATCGACGCGGTCATGTCCACCAAGAAGGCCGAGGCCATCGGCCAGTTCGACCTCTTCGGCGGCCTGGACGACGATGATTCGATGGCCAGCGTCTTCAATGTGAAGGTGCCCGACGAGGAGTGGGAGACCAAGCACAAGCTGGCCCTCGAGCGCGAAATGCTGGGCCTGTACGTCTCCGGGCATCCGCTCAACGGCGTCGAGCATGTGCTTGCGGCACAGTCGGATACGCAGATCCCGACCATTCTGGAAGGCGACGTCAAGGACGGCCAGCAGGTCACCATCGGCGGCATCTTCGCCAGCGTCACCCGCCGCGTCAATAAGAACGGCCTGGCCTGGGCCTCGGCGCAGCTGGAGGACCTCAGCGGTGGTATCGAGGTGCTGTTCTTCCCGCAGTCCTATTCGGTCTACGGCATGGATGTCACCGAGGACGCCATCGTCCTGGTGAAGGCCCGCGTCTCCGCGCGCGATGACCGCATCTCGCTGATCGCGAACGACCTTATCGTGCCGGATCTTTCGTCCATCGGCGTGGACAAGCCGATGTCGGTGATCATCCCGACCCGGCTGTGCACCCCGGACAAGATCGGCGCGCTCAAGCGGGTCCTGAGCAGCCATCCGGGCACCGCCGACGTCCACATCCGCCACGTCGGTTCCCGCGAGCGCACCACACTCCTGAAAGTGGCTGACAACCTGCGAGTTTCACCGTCCTCGGCGCTCATGGGCGACCTCAAAGCACTGCTCGGCCCGGGCTGCCTCGCAGGCTGACCACGGTCCGAACCCGTCACTCCGGCACGCCTCGGCCGGGATCCACATCTGCCAGTGTGGATCCCGGCCAAACGCACGCCGGAATGACGGGTACAGCATGCCGGGATGACGGGTATACATTTCAGGTTGCGTGGTGTTTGCCGACGGCGGCGGTAGGGTGCCGGGAGAGACTTCTTCACCATCCCGGCGTGTAGTTGCTCCCTCGTCATCCCGGCGCGCTTTCGGCCGGGATCCACGGTGCTCGGACCGGAGGTTTGTCCATGGTGGCTTTCCCGCGCGTGCGTATCCTGGCCGCGCTGGCGGCCACTGCTCTGCTCGCCGCCTGCTCGCACAGTGGCCCCCATTCGGTCGTGACCACCTCACTGCCACAGCAGGTCACGATGGGAGCACCTGCTGCCGAGGCCGTGGTCGGCGCGACTCCGCAGGGGCTGACGCTGCGCGGACGGCCGTGGTGGCCCGCCGGATTCAACGGTCCGCAGTTCGCCACCCGCTACTCGGTGAACTTCGGGTGCGGGGCCGAGGTGAATCTCGACGACTTCTTCAGCAAGGTGCCGGAGAATTCGCTGACCCGATTCACCATGTTCCAGGCGCTCGCGGTGAACAAGAACACCGGGGTGCTCGATTTCACCGCCGCGGACGCGGTATTCGCCGCGGCCGAGCGGCACGGGCGCATGATCCTGCCGGTGCTGGGCGCGCAGACCGGCGATTGCGGTGACGAGATCTTCAAACAGCGCCAGTGGTTCGTGGACGGCTGGACCGAGTTCACTCCGATTCACGGCCGAATGGTCATGAGTTTCAGCGATTGGCTGCGTACGGCCATCGGCCGCTGGCGCAGCTCGTCGGCGGTAGCCGGATGGGAACTCATCGGCGAGCCGGAGCCGAGTATCTGCCGCAGTAGCCAATGCGATCTGCGGGTGCGTACCTGCCCGAAGGACGCCGCGCAGGTACTGCGCACATTCATGGACGAGGCCGGGAGGATTCCGCGTGAGCTCGACCCCGCACGGCTGATCTTCGCGGGTTATGTCGGCGGCAGCCAGTGCGGTACCGCCGGCGAGGACTTCCGCTATGTCAGCCAATCGCCGAACGTGGACGTCGTCGAGTATCACGACTATTCCGAGGCGGACACCCCGCTGCCCAATGGGCCCAATAGTGGTCTGGGCCGTCGTCTGGTGCAGGCGCGAGAGCTGGGAAAACCACTGCTGGTGGCCGAGATCGGTGAGAATGCCGGATCATGCGAAAGTCTGGACGAGCGGCGCACCCGAATGGAGCGCCGCATTTCCGGCCAGCGCGCCGCCGGCTCGGCCGGAGCGCTGATCTGGGCATTCGTACCCGACCCGCGCCCGGACCGGTGCACCTACGATGTCGGCCCCGACGACCCGCTGTGGTCCCTGGTCGCCGCCGCGACCACGCTCGGCTGAGCGTTCAGCTGCCGATCACCCGATACAGCCGCCAGTTCGGCGACCCCGCACCGTCATTGGGAATCTCCAGCTCCAGGGTGGCGATCTGCGCACCGTTCTCGTACATGCTGGGATATCGCCGATTCACCGCATCGGAGGTGCCGCGTCCCGAATTGGGCACTGCCAGAATATATTTGACATTGCGTTCGGCGGGACGGTTGAGCACTCGGACAAAATCGCGATCCGACGGGATGACATAGCGGTCGGGCTGGTCGGAGGCGACCAGCACCGCGAAGCCGTACACGGTATCCATCACCACCGAACCGGGCGGCAGGTGCAGGGCGTCGATATAGTCCGCCAGCTTCCGGCCGGTGCTGAAGGTCGCGGCAATGCGCGCCTGATCGGCGTACCTGGCGGAGGCATTGCCGGGATCAGGGAAGAGCACCGCGCCGAGCGCGTACTCCTGAACGGCCATGAGCTGGTTGCTCATTCCCAGCGTTGTCACGGGGAGTGAGGCCACCAGCGCGGCCGCCGCCACCGCCGCGCCGACTGAGCCGCGCGCCGCACGTGACGGTGCTGTGGCCTCAGGGCTATCCGGACTGTCCGCATACCGTCCGAGCCGGCGACTCGGCGGGAACCCGCGTGCGGGCGGTACGAGCAGCACCAGGATTGCGGCGAGGGGAATGACAGCCACATAGAACCGCAGGAAGGCGAAGGTGGAACCGGTTGCGTAACTGAGTATCTGGAAGGCCAGCACCGCTCCGCACAGCAGTATCGGCACCGCGACCTGCAGATCGCGCCGCCGCACCGCCAGCGCGGCCGTCACCGGCAGCAGCAGCGGCAGTACGGGCGCGAGAATCAGCATGGCCCCGAGCGAATACTGCAGCGCCGCAAAGGGATGCTCCGGCGCCGCCGCACCCGACTGGGCGAGAATGGCGGTATTGCCGTACTGCGAGGTGAACTGCTGAAACGCCTCCCCGGTGATCAGCCAGCTGGTGGCCGCCCACACCACGAACGCCAGCACCACCGGCGCGATGACCAGCGTCAGATCCATTGCCGCACCGGAGAATCGGAATTCGTCGTGCCGCTGCCGGTAGTAGCTCAGTGCGAACACCACCAGTGCCGCGGCCGCCGCCGGGGCCAATGCGTCGTACCGCGTCAGATATCCGAGCCCGAGCGCGATACCGCAGGCGACCAGATCGTGCACGCCGTCGGTGCGCACCCAGCGCATGAGCCGCCGCACCGCCCAGCACAGGCAGAACAGGAACAGCGCCTCGCTCATACCGTTGCCGCCGTAGAAGACCACCATCGGATTGAGCGCGAACACCGCGGTCACGAGGACGCAGAGCCAGTGCGGCGCACCGCGATCGGTGCCGATGCCCCAGATCATGACCACCGCCCCAGCCATGAACAGCGCCGTCATCAGCACTCCGGACAGCCCCCAGCGGGTGATCCCCGGAAACCACGGCGAGAACGCCACGAACGGCAGCTGCGCCAGCGAGGTGAGCGGTGTGAAGACGAAGCCGATGGCCGACAGGTGCGGATCCCGGCTGAACAGCGCCGACTGCGTGGCCGACACCCGGCTCAGGGCATCACCCATCAGATATCCGCGCCCGGCGGTCACGAACGCGCCCGTGAGCAGATACAGCAGCGCGGATCCGGCGAAGATCAGCCGGGGCGCCCGGACAGCGCTCAGCGAGAACCTGGCGGTGTTCACCGACCACCTGGCCGGGCCGACCGATACCCCGGCGGCGCTCACTCGGCCTCCTTCGTGGTGCCGAGCCCGTGGAAGGTCTTCTCCCAGTACGACGGATTGCGCACCAGCTGCCAGCACCCCTTGGTCGAGGCCACCGCCATGAGCAGCCAGTACGCCGGTGAGGTCAGACAGGCCAGCAGCAGATCGGGCCGATCGTTCTCCCGGCAGGCGACCAGATTCATGTACACCGTCGCGGCATTGCCGAGCACCAGCACCAGCAGCGCCGGGAAGTAGACCGCGGCCGGGAACACCTTCTCGATGATTCCGGGCTGGCCGAAAATCCAGGTCAGCGTGATGAACCAGAACAGCAGATTGAGGCAGGCGATGATCGGCGTGCCCGCGAGAATGAGCGTGAACCGCAGGAACCCGACGGGACCGATCTTGCGCCACAGCTGCACCGGCCGCCGCGCGTGCACCAGCCAGCTCTGCAGATAGCCCTTGTACCAGCGGGAGCGCTGCCGAATCCAGTTGATCGGATCCGGATTCGCCTCCTCCAGCGTGGTGGAATCGATGACGGCGGTGGAGTATCCGCGCGCCGCGATGCGCACGCCGAGATCGGCATCCTCGGTGACGTTGTACGGATCCCACGCCCCGATATCGATGAGCACATTGCGCCGGAAGTGATTCGAGGTGCCGCCCAGCGGAATCGGCGAACTACTGCGCATGAGCCCCGGCAGCAGGAACCCGAACCACAGCCCGTAATCCATGGTGAACCAGGCGGTCAGCAGATTCTGGCGAGCATTGTGGAAGGCCAGTTTGGCCTGGATGCAGACGACCGAGCGCGGCAGATCACCGAAAGCCGCTACGACACGGCGCAATTGCAGTGGTTCCGGAATATCCTCGGCGTCGTAGATGGTGACGATATCGCCGGTCGCCGCATGCAGTCCGTAGTTGCACGCCTTCGGCTTGGTGCGCGGATCGGCGGCCGGCACCAGCACGATGGTGATGTGTTCACTTCCGGCGGAACCGATTCCGGCGCGGTGGGCGGCTCCGATGGTGGGGGAGTCGTCCTCCTCCAGCAGCAGGAGCGCCTGCAATCGATCACGCGGATAGTCGATCCCGTTCAGGGCCGCGATGAGATCGCCGACCACCTCGGGTTCCCCGTACGCCGGAACCAGAATCGTGTAGGGCGGTAGCCGATCATCGGGGAGCGCGCGTGCCCGCTCATCGTCCACCGTCAGAATGGCGTCGCGCGCCATGCCGCGGGTGAAGATCAGCACCCGGTCCACGATGACCGCCAGATAACCCAGGGTGCAGGCCGCGACCAGCACGATCACTGTCGGCATCGGCGCGAGCAGTACGCACACCACGACGATCAGCAGCGCTGCCAGCAGCGTATTGCGTTGCCACGGCAGGAAAGCCACCGAGGCGGAGGCCATCGGATTCTTCTCGCGCAATCCGTGCACCGCCACGTGCAGCGCCCGGGTGCGCTCCGATTCGGTGGCCAGCCCCGGCAGTTCGCCCGTCATCCCCCGGCTCCGATCCGCACCATCTCGGTGGCCACCGCCAGCAGCATCGCGTCGTCCTTGACGTCGTAATCGATATCGCCCGAGGCGTTTTCGGGGTCGAGGGTCACCGCATTGCCGCGCAGGAACTGATGCAGCAGATTGTCCAGATTGCTGACCGCCCACGGTTCCGGCTGCGGGAATTCGGCATCAGGCAGATGATTGTCCGCGGCAATGAGGCTGACCCGCTGCGCACCACCTGTGCCCTGCCAGTTCCAGCTCAGCCAGGTCCAGCTCAGCAGTCGCCGATCGTCCAGCACGGTATTGAGCCGCGCGGACACCCCGTGTCCCAGATCGACTCGGATGCCGGGGGTTACGCGTGGCTGGTTCAGGTGGTACATCGTGAATTCGGGATACCGGTCGACATTGTGCGGGCTGTCGGATCGCACGATATCGACCACCAGCCGCCGTCGCCGGGATTCCTTGTCCCAGTCCGGGTTTCCGCGCACCGCCCGGATCTTCTGCCGGGTCCAGGTGGTGTCCGGGCCGAAATATTTGGTGACCCAGGGGAAATGCCGTTCGTCGAGCAGTTGCCAGCCCGGTGGGGCGGCGAGCGTTTCGGTGACGACGAGTCCCGGAATGTGCGGACTGGGCGCCTTGTACTCCGACGGCACCGGTATGAGGGCGAACAATCCCGCCGCGACCACCGCCACCACCGTCGCACTGCGTGATTCCGCCGCTGTCAGCGGCCGCACGGGCCGGTTCAGCGGTCGCACCGTCGACCAGTCACGGTGGTGGAAGTACATGATCGTCGTGGATACGTACACGGCCATGATGGGCGGGATGAGCTGATAAACCAGTACTGTCGCGGCAGGGAACCACACCGTGAGCACGCCCAGTGCCATCATTCCCGTCGCGAGGGCGATGGCAGCGCCGGCGAGCGCACGCCGGCGGGTCCGTCCCGCGCCGATGGCCGCGGCGATGGCGGCGAACATCACGATGACCACACCGCTCGCGAGTTTGCTTCCGCCCAGCGCGACCACCCAGCCCCGATAGAACGGCGGGAAACTCGCGAGCGTCAGCAACCAGGCCGGCCAGAAGCGGAACACCGGCCGCAGCCCGAACATGAGAACGCTCACGCTCATCAGGAACATCGGCGCCGCAACCAGATCCAGGTGCAGGACCTCGTACTCGTAGCGGTAGCGCAGCACCAGCAGTCCCATGGGCACGGCCGCGAAACCCAGCCCGAGCAGCCCGATGATGATGTCGGACTGCCGGTCGTAAATGGGCAGCTCGTCGTGATGCCGCAGTGCGATGCCGATGGCCGCGAAGAGCGCGAGCACCGGCAGCGTGATCACATAACCGATATCCGAGCCCTGCTCCAGATCCTCGATCAGCTCGAACCACAGACTCCAGAACGCCACCGCGGTGCAGCCGATGACAACGGCGAACCGGAGCACGGTGAGCCATGGCACGGTGCTCCGCGCGGGCCGCTGCGGTGCGGGCGATTCGACAGTGACCGTCATTCGCGAATCAGCGAGTACGCCGGCGCTGCACCAGGATTGCTATGCCGCCCAGCACGCCCACCGCCAGGATCACCCCGCCCGCGAGTGCGAGTTTATGCCCCAGCGGAGTCCCGGAGTCCCCGGAACGACCGGCCGCCGCCTCGGCGGCCAGCGGGCGGGCCGGATCGAAGAACTCCGGATTCCGGTCGCCCGCCTGCAACAGCACCGGGCCCGTCAGCTGGAACGACCGGTCCTGTTCTGCGACAAGCCAGTTCAGCAGGCGATCGAGATGATCGGGCGACTCCGTGGAGGTGGCGACCACGACGGTGCGCTTACCGGTCCAGGTGGCCTGCAGCGATCCGAACGAAATCGGCGGCGTCAGATCGATTTTGGTCTTCAGATAGGCATCGTCGCCATAGACGGTGAGCGTCTCGCCGCGGCGGTCCAGCGGCAGCGTGATCGAGTCCGGCACACCGCCGTTCGCGGCGACCAGCACGGCGGGCAGGGTGCCGCGCACCGCATCGTCGAACGACACCAGTTCCGGCCGCAGCGGCACCGAGGTCAGCCGCTGCGCCGCGATGAGAACCTGTGCGGCCCGGACGGTATCGGCGAAGCCCGGCGTCTGCAATCCCACCTGCACCCGCGGGAGCAGTGCCTGCGGTATCGCGCCCAGCCCCGCCGGCAGCGGCGGCGTCGCGAGATCGCCGTGCACTTCACCGTCGGGATCGATGGTCAGCGTGACCGGCTGTTCGAAACCGCAGCCAGTGGTCAGGCCCGCCTGCTGCAGCGTCACCGATACCGTGGTGAACCGGCCGAGGAGCTCGTCCGGGATGGTGATCAGCTCACTGAAGGCGCCCGAGGGCTGCACCGGCCAGGCCGCGATCTGCCGGCCGCTCACTGTCACGGCCAGCTGCCCGTTCAAGGTATTCGGCAGGGGAGTGTGGTTGCCGCGCAGCGCAACTCGCACATTGTGCGAGGGCCTGCCGAGCCTGGTCTGATCGAGG
The DNA here is from genome assembly GCF_040611495.1 of Nocardia sp. NPDC006630. Classification (NCBI taxonomy): domain Bacteria; kingdom Bacillati; phylum Actinomycetota; class Actinomycetes; order Mycobacteriales; family Nocardiaceae; genus Nocardia; species Nocardia sp. NPDC006630. The sequence goes on along the minus strand of NZ_JBEXOK010000011.1, from coordinate 223,847 downwards.
GCGAAGTCCACCCGCACATACCCGATCGCGGTCGCGCTGAGCTGATTCTGGCCGAGCGCGGACAGCGTGGTGTTGTCGGGCGCCAGCTGCGGTGCGGCGGGCAAGCCGAGTGCGGTCGCGTCGGGGGCCATGGCCGCCTTGGCCAAATCGGTGGTGATCAGCCGGATCTGGGTCGGCAGCGTCTTCTCGTCACCGGAGATCGTCAGCACCGGCGCCGGACCACCCGTCACCCGCAGCCCGGTATTCGACTCGTCCCGGATCACGATCTGGCGCTCCAGGAATGCCGGTGTGTGATCGGGAATCGCTGTACCCGAATCGATTCGGCGAATATCAACGGCCACCGGCTGCCGGGTGTAGCGCGCGGTCACCGCCGTACTGAGCGCCAGCACGGCGGCGCTCTCCACCTGCGAGGGCGTGGCGGGTGCGTAGATGGTCAAGCGCTGCAATGCCGGCGGCAGGAACTCCGCGACCGTTGTGGGCTGCGCCTCCTCGCCGTTGTAGATCACCACGACATCCGACATCGTCGCCGGTTGCCCCAGCCAATCATCGATGCAGATGCCGGGCTCGGGAACCAGCGAGCTGGTCAGCCTGAGGCTGATCGTATTGTTCTCCACATCCGCCCCGGGCAGCGAAATGCGCACGGGCGCGCGCGGATCCGCGGGTAGCGGGACACGATCGAGAAAGTGCTGCGACGAGCGGGCATCGATGCTCGCCCGCGCCACGTTCGGCGGCAGCTGCACCGTCCCCATGATCGCGACGGGCGCGAGCCCCGGCAGAATCGGCAGCGTGAGCGAGACCTCGTGCTCGCGCCCCGGAAATTCCAGCGTCTTACCCAGGCCGAGACTCGCCAGCGGAATCGGATGATCCGAAGGCGCGGCCCTGGACACCGCCGGCGCGGCCGTCACGGTGACAGCGGCGGTGAGCAGAGCGAAGACAGCAGTCGCCGCACGCGAACTCATGAATGGTCTCCCGGGGAATCGAGTCGCGCTTACAACCAGGTCGGGTCGCCGAAAACCGCGCCGCTGTCGTCGACTTCGGCGGATTTGGCGTAGAGATAGGTGTACTGGCGGATCGCCACGGGCCCGGTGCACTGGTTCACCGCGATATGGAAATCACGGATGATGATCTGCACTTCCTTGCCCGGAATGAGGTCCTTGTCCGCGACCGGAACGTCTTTGACCTCGCCCGGGCTGAGGTTGATGCTCAGCGGCACTTGAACATTCGGCCCGATGACCGCTATACCGGGCGCAGCGCCTGTGCCTGCGGCCAGCGGGAAATTTTCGTTGGGCAGGAATACCTGGGGGATCGCCCCGGCATTTCCGTTCAGCAGGGTGACCGCGCAGCCGACGTGGTATCCGGTCTTGAGCTGGCCGCCGGCCAGACCGTTGACCCGGCCGTAGGCGATATTGCTGACCAGCGCCTCACGTGAGGTGCCGACCTCGTTCAGCGGCGCGATCCGATTGACTATCTCCGAGCGATCGCCGACGGTGAAGGTGCCGAAGGTGGAGGTGTAGGTCTGCTCGTGCCCTGCCAGCTCGGTGATATCGGCATGGGCGCTCGGCAGAGCGCACAGCGCGGTTCCGACGGACAGCAGGAGCACTCCGAACGGTTTCGACCGCATGGTGATCAAGGTAATAGAGGAATCGCATAACTGGCCCGCATGACACGGACCGAGTGGTCGCGATTCAGATAACGGTGCGGGTGCGGTGTCAGTACAGGCCGCGTGCGCTGTGCCGCGCGACCGCGACGATCCAGCGCAGTGCCACCACGGTCGCCGCCGCCAGCACGGCGATCTGCGGGGAACCGGTGATCAGCAGCAATACCAGGGCAATGATCAGCCCGGCGGCGAGCGCCTCGAGCTTGTACACCGGCCAGGCGGTACCCGCGATACTCACGGTCGGCACGTGCGACCGGGTACGCGCTCCCTGTGTTGGGTGAACAACTGCCATCTGTTCAGGGTATACGACGACCTAAAGTTCGGTCCACCGAACTCTGCTGTCGGGAACATAACAAGAATCCGCTGTGTTGGCTGGGTCATGCCACTTTCCGGAGAATACGAACCCAGCCCCTCGGACTGGGCGCGCACACAGGTCGAAGAGTACGAGGCATCCAACGGCGCCAAGGCCAGCAGCCATGAAGGCAAAGCTGTCATTGTGCTGACCACCGTGGGAGCCAAGTCCGGCAAACTCCGTAAAACCCCGCTCATGCGTGTTGAGCACAATGGTGAGTACGCCGTTGTGGCCTCATTGGGCGGCGCTCCCAAGAACCCCGTCTGGTACTGGAACATCAAGGCCGATCCGCACGTCGAACTGCGCGATCGCGATGTAGTCAAGGACTACGACGCCCGCGAGGTCACCGGCGACGAGAAGAAGATCTGGTGGGAGCGCGCGGTCGAGGCATGGCCCGACTACGACAACTACACCAAGAAGACCACTCGCGAGATCCCGCTGTTCGTCCTTTCTCCCCGCAACTGACGACACTCCCGGGCGCACTCCGCCGAACTGGCTTTGCCGGTCGGCGGAGTGTCTCGTTTTCCGGCTCAGTAGCATGTGTCGGGTGTCAGATCCGCTTGTAGTTGCAGAGAAAGTGTCAGGTCCGCTGCCCCCGTTGAGCGCGGACGAAATCGATGCTGCCGCCAAGCGAATTTCCGACATTATCGATCCGACACCGCTGCAGAGGATCGCGCGGCTGTCGGAACTGACCGGTGCCGAGGTCTATCTGAAGCGGGAAGATCTCACCGCTGTGCGCTCCTACAAGCTGCGCGGCGCCTACAACCTCATCGTCCAGCTCACCGCCGGCGAACGCGCCGCGGGCGTGGTCGCCGCCAGCGCCGGAAACCATGCGCAGGGTGTGGCTTTCGCGTGCAAGGCGATGGGGATCAAGGGCCGCATCTACGTTCCGACCACCACCCCCAAGCAGAAGCGCGACCGGATTCGCGTGCACGGCGGCGAATTCGTGGAGCTCATCGCCACCGGTGACACCTACGACGCGGCCGCCGCGGCCGCCGTCGACGATGTGGCGCGCACCGGCGCGACCATGGTCCCGCCCTTCGACGATCCGCGCACCGCGGCCGGACAGGGCACCATCGCCGCCGAGATTCTGGATCAGCTCGATCGTGCCCCCGACCTGGTGGTGGTGCCGGTAGGCGGCGGTGGCTGCCTGGCCGGAGTCAGCACCTATCTGCGGGAGCGCTCGCCCCGCACCGCGATTCTCGGAGTCGAGCCCGCGGGTGCGGCCTCCATGACGGCGGCCCTCGTCGCCGGGGGACCGGTCACCCTGCCGGAGATCGACCCGTTCGTGGACGGCGCCGCCGTGCGCCGCATCGGCGCGGTGCCCTACACCGCGGTCTCGCGTCTGGGCGGCGGGGTGCGTTCGCACGCCTCGCTGCCTTTACTGACCACCACCGAATCCGGTAGTGGCGCAGGCGGTTTCCGCATGATGACCGTCGACGAGGGCGCCATCTGCACCGCCATGCTGGAGCTGTACCAGAACGAGGGCATTGTCGCCGAGCCGGCGGGTGCGCTCTCGGTGGCGGCGCTGCGGGAGGTCGAGCTCACGCCGGGCGCGATCGTGGTGTGCCTGCTCTCGGGCGGCAATAACGATGTCTCCCGCTACGGCGAGGTCATCGAGCGGTCGCTGGTGCATCAGGGGCTGAAACACTATTTCCTGGTGGACTTTCCGCAGGAGCCGGGCGCACTACGCCGCTTCCTCGACGAGATCCTCGGTCCCGACGACGACATCACCCTGTTCGAATACGTCAAGCGCAATAACCGGGAGACCGGGGCGGCGCTGGTCGGCATTGAACTGGGTTCGCCGGACGGCCTGGAATCGCTGCAGAAGCGGATGGACGAATCCCCGATTCGCGGCGAACGCCTGGATCCGGGTTCGCCGGCCTACCGCTACCTGACCTGATCGACTCGATCCCGGGCAGAGCGGGGAAGTGCCCTGCCCGGGACGGTCGTACGCGATCCACCCCCACTGGGGACCGCGGGTCGGTGTAGTTCACATGTGCAGCAGATATCCCGCGCCCGTGGCGTAGATGAGTTGCGGTTCGCCGAGCTTCCGGTCCAGCCGGTGCACCACGTCCTCGATGGTGGCGACAGTTGTTGTCTCGGTGCAGTATTCGGCGAGCTCGGCATAACTGACCTGGGTGCCCGCCCGCGCCGCCAGCAGTTCCAGCGCGCAGAACTCCCGGGCCGTCATGATCAGCAGCACGCCATTGCGCTGCACCCGCCGCCGCAACCGATCCACCACCAGATCACCGATGGTCAGCACCTGGGCGGGCGGTCGCAGATGCCGTGCGCACAGCGCCCGTACCCGTCCGGCCAGCTCGCCGAGCGAGAACGGTTTGGTCAGATAGTCGTCCGCGCCGCTGGCATAACCCTCGGTGCGATCGGCCGGGCTGTCGCGCGCGGTGATGACCAGGGCGGGCATATGCAGCCCCGATTCCCGTTGCCGCCGAATTAGATCCAGCCCGTCCCCGTCGGGCAGCCCGCGATCGACGATCAGGCAGTCGTAGCGGCGGGTGCCGCAATTACGGCCCGCGTCGGCGAGATTCCGGGTCAGATCGACAATGAATCCGGCGGCCCGCAGACCGGCCGCGACCCGTTCGCCCAACTCATCGTCGTCCTCGCAGACCAGTACCCATACGCTGCGGGGGTTCATCCGATCGTCGGGCATTGGCCCACGGTGTCACGGCAATTGTGAACGAATCATGAGCGATAGTCGTACGACGAGTCGAGTAGTCCACTACGCGGGAAACCGAACGGTTGCGGCGGGAGAATCTGTTCATGAAAAGACTGGTGGTGTGCTGTGACGGCACCTGGAAGGCGGAGTCTTCCACCACGGTGTCGAATATCGTGAAGATCGCGCAGACGGTATCGCTGGCCGACGCCGACGCGGCCGGGAACCATATCGGCCAGCGTGTCTACTACGTCTCCGGGCCCGGAGCCCGCGGCTTCACCTCCGATCGCCTGCTGGGCGGCGCCTTCGGTACCGGCCTGGAGGCCAACCTCTCCGCCGCCTACTGGCAGCTGGCCCTGAACTGGGAGCCGGGCGACGAGATCTACATCTTCGGCTTCAGCCGCGGCGCGTTCACCGCCCGCAGTCTGGCCGGGATGATCAACCGGCTGGGCATCCTCACCTACACCGCCATGATCGACGGCAAATACCCCGGCGCCCTGAAGATCTACCAGACCCGCAAGGCACACCCCGATGATCCGGATCCGCCGGAATGGGCCGAATTCCGAAGTGCGCATTGCTATCCCGACCCGGTCACCATCAACTTCCTCGGTGTCTTCGACACCGTCGGAGCCATGGGCATCCCCGGCATCACCGCCCGGCGGCACCGCTTCCACGACGTCAACCTGTCCCCCATCGTGCACTGCGCCCGCCAGGCCCTGGCCATCAATGAACGCCGCCGCGCCTTCGAGCCCTGCCTGTGGGAAGTCCCCGTCGAGATCGCCGAAAAGTACCGCCGCACAGACAGAGTCAAACAGGTCTGGTTCGAAGGCGTGCACAGCGATATCGGCGGCGGCTACCCCGACTGCGGCCTCTCCGACATCACCCTGAGCTGGATGATCCGCGAAGCCGAAGCCGAAGGTCTGGCCTTCGACCGAACCCGCCTGACCACCCTCCACAGCTGCTGCCCCAATCCTCCCGAGACCCTCCACAATTCCCTCAGCCTCGGCTTCCGAATCCTGAACTTCCTCCGCCTACTCCACAACCCCCGCAGCCCCCGCTTCTACTGGGACTCCTGGCGCCGCCTACTGGAGCCCTACGACCAAGCAAGCTACCTCGCCTCCTCAGCCCAAGACGCCGGATCCACCCCCGTCAACCTCACCCGCTGGGACAAGTCCCACACCGGCCCAACCCCTCCAGCCCTGATCGAACCCACGGGAAGGGACTATTGCTAGGCGCCATCAGGGCCGTCCAGCACCAATCCACCAGCAGCCTGGTCTTGTGTCTTGTCGCGAGAACGCAACCACAGCCGGTCGACCCAGCTGGTACCGCAGGTACCCCTCCCAACCCCGGAAGGTAACTCGGGTACCCCTCCCAACGCGCCCAGCACGGCCATCTCGGGCTTTGCCCGCACCCCTTGCTGACCAACCCTGCCCGGGAAGCAAGAAACCCAGGTGCACCGACCGTTTCGGCATAGAAGCCGTCGGCCACCGAGGACGGAATAGCGGGTGTCTCTGCGGCACAGCGGTTATGGGGTCTGTGCCGTGCGGACACCTGCCGTGTGGTCGTGGAGAAGGGTGGTGTGGTGCCCGCTTCGGGGGAGAGATTCGAGGCCGAGATGAGGCCGGTGCACCTGGGTTGCTTGCGCCGGGGGGCGGTGTTGGGTCACCGGGTGCGGGCAGGGCCCGAGATGGCCGTGCTGGTGACCTCGGGTGGGGTACCCGACCTTGGCTCCCCGGCAGGGAAGGAACCTGCGGTACCAGCGGGGTCGACCGGCTGTGGTCCGGTTTCAGAGACGAAACCCGAAAAGACGAAAGCCGAAAGACCAAGAACCCGAAGACCGAGAACCCGAAACACCCACCCGGACAACGACCTGTAGCACCGACGGGCAGGAGCCCCGGCGGTGGAACAGGTGTTAGCGGGTGGGTGGCGGCCTATTGTCGGTTGTGCTGCCACTCTCGTTCGTTGCGGTCCTGGATCCGTGCCAGGGCAGCAGCTTTCAGTTCGAGCGGGTGATGCAGGTGGTTGACCTGTGGTTCCCCGGTCGGGTTGATGTGCGGGGGCCCGATCCACCCGGTCCGCCCCGCGAACTCCGAGTCCGGTCCCATCACAACGGTTTTCCACCCTCCGGGCCCGTCGTGAACCTGGGCATGGCAGTGATCGCAGGCCAGGGTGAGGTTGTCGATATCGGTGGGCCCACCCTGAGCCCACTCATCGATGTGGTGCACCGCGCACATCGTCGCGGGCATATCACACCCGGGCCGGGTGCAACCCCGCTCCGAGGCGATGAGTGCCAGTCGTTGTGCGGGACTGGCCAACCGGGGAACCCGGTCGGTACCGACCGTGCGTGGACCGAACACCAAGCACGGGGGCCGAGTGCCTGCGCCGAGGCTCGCCGACCCAAACTTACGCTCGGTACTCAGCTCGGTACTCAGCTCGGTACCCGAGGAGTGGGAGTCGTGGTCGAGGGTGGCCGAGCCGGACTCGCACTCGGTGCCGGTCGAGCGGAAGCCATCGCTGGAACCGGCCGGATGTGAACCGAACTCGGGACCGGCAGGGCCAGGCCCAGCACTGAGCCCCGCCGACGCGGAGTCACCCTCGTCGCCGAACAAGCACAGGTCGAGGCCGGAACCGCCTGCCCGCGAACCAGTCTCGGGGCTGACGGCGCGAGCGCCGGAATCGAGACTCCCCGAACGGGACCCACACGCGATGCCCGAAGAGTTGCGGGTCTGATCCAAGTCCGCCGAGCGTTCGCCGCGACCCAGATACAGGGGCAACCCCACCGGGTTCAGCACTGCCAGATACTTGTTCGACTTCGCCGCCAGGTCGAGGGCTTCGGGGATCGACACGATGCCACCCGACGCGGTCGTCGCGACACCGGCTTCGGCTTCCAGATCGGCCACGTTCATCGTCACGATCACCGACACCGGCAAGCCCCGATGCTTCCCCAGCTTGGCCGGGCCACCGAACTCCGGCCGCAGGAACGCCAGCAACGCATCATGATTACGCTGCGCCGGAGTACGGGTATCACGCTCGACACACGCCGCCAACTCCTGCGCGGTGAGCTTGTGCTCCGACACCCACGGGCTCTGCGGGTCTTTCGGGTTGCACATACCGGGGCGGGCCAGTTTCGCGAACATCGGCTCGAGGACCGACCGCAGTTTGCGGTTGATCTCTCCGTTCCACGGCGACATCCCGTCGGCGCGTTCGGCACCGAGGGTGAGTCCGCGCATCCGGTCCCGATCCGCCTCCGAACTCAATTTCCCGTCCGGATCCAACCCGGCCAGCAGCACTTCGCCCATGACCGGCAACCCTTCCGGGTAGCCGGTGGGCGCGAATTCGGTCAACTGCAGTTCGGTGGCTTCACGCACATCGGCGTCGAGGCTGCCGGGCAACCGGTTCATCACCGTCATGATCCGACGCACATGATCAACACCGATCACACCCTCACGATGCGCCTGAGCGACATGGGCGAGGGTCGGTTCGAGCTCCACACCCGAGACGATGCGCGGACCGGTCTCCACCGCGATGCTGACCCGGGACGCGGCATCGGCGCGGGAGATGCCCAGGGTTTGACGCAGGAACACCTTCGGGGACGCGACCCCGCCCCGCTGGGCCAGGCCACGGCTGGTGGTTTCCACGACGAACCGGGTTTTGACTGCTTCGAGCTTGCGCGTGCAGGTCTCCACTTCCCGCATGAGGGCGATGAATTCATCATCCTGCAACGGAACCAAGGAAGCGTTCAGGAGGTGATCGACCGCCACCGACAGTGCGCGGGCACTGCCGGTGTTCGCGGATTCTCCCCCTGAATTCATACCCCTATTCTACCGCCGTCATTGAGGCCGGGGAAGGCGAATCATGTTGTGATATCAGGATATTCAGACTGGCGAACCGACCAGCCTCTTTCACGTCTTTGTTCTTTTCTCGTCTTGTTCTTTTGTCGTTTTCTCTTCTTCTCGTCCAGGCGTCTTTAATCTTTTGTTCTTTTGTCTGTTCGCCCTACCGAACAAGAAGCGCCACGGGCAGCCGAGCGAACAACTTCTCCAGCCGCGACCGTCCCGAGAACGTATGTCCGGTAAGCCGATCCGTCCAATGCCCTTGGGGCAGGTCCAGGACGGTATCGCCCCACCCACCGGCTTCGTCCAGCCGAATGCTGTGCCGTGTAACGGCGACGATCACCTCGGGAGTCTCGCCGTTCCGTCCGCGCGCGTAAGACACCAGATGCTTGGCGTGGTCACCGCTGGCGAACAGGGGAGCGTAGGTCCCCCCGACGAAGCATTCCGGCCGTTCCCGCCGCAACCACAGCGCGTATGCCACGATCCACATTTTCACAGCCCCGGTCGCATCGAGATCCGGTGTGCCGGTCAATGATTGCAACAGCAGCGAACGGTGCGTGAAGTCGACCGGTCGCCGATTATCCGGATCGACCAGCGAGTCTTCCCACAGTTCGCAGCCCTGATAGATATCCGGAATTCCCGGCCCGCACAGCTGAAGCAGCTTCTGCGCCAGCGCATCGGTCCAGGCATGCGTGGCGAGATCGTTGACGAACTCTCCCAATTCCACGCCGATCGGCCCGTCGATCACGGTGTCGATCCACCGGTGTACGGCCTTCTCGAACTCGGTATCCGGTTCCTCCCAGGAGGATTGGGTTCCGGCCTCGCGAACAGCCTTCTCCGCGAACTGATGTACCCGCTCCCGGAACTTGGGGACGGCGGCGGCGGGCCGGCCGTCGGCGGGCCAGATTCCGTAGATGTTCTGCAGCAGAAAGAGAGTCGTCGCGCCGTCGGGTCCGGGCGCGATCTCGTTCCACGCGCCGACCGATCGCGCCCAGATATCCGGCACCTGCGACAGCATGCTGATTCGGGCTCGGGTGTCCTCACCGCGTTTGGTGTCGTGCGTGGAGAGTGTGGTCATGGTGGCGGGCCAGCGGGCGGCGCGTTCGGCGTTCGCCAGATGGAATTCGATGACCGAACTGCCGAACCTGGTCGGATCCGAGCCCATCTCCTGCAGGGATATCAGTCGCGCGGCGCGGTAGAACATGGTGTCCTCCACGGCTTTCGCGGTGATCGCCCCGCCGACCTGATGGAAGCGCGTGGCCGCCTCGCCGCCGATGGCCAGCGCGGTCGCCAGCACCTGCAGCGGTGCGGTGAGTTCGCTGTTGCGCCTTGTCACCTCGGCGACGACAGGCCCGATCGTTCCGGCCAGCGGCGCGTAGTCCGTGCGGGCCACCGGCATGTACGACAGCACTTCGATGGTGGCATTGGTCAGCGCCATGGTGTCGAAGGCGTCGGCGCGCGCATCGCGTTTGATGGCGGCGACCAGTCGGCGAACCTCCGGGACCAGCATGGTTTCGGCGACGGCCCGTTTGATGCGGTGTTCGTTCTCGCTGAACCAGGCGCGGTCGCTGCCGTGGCCGGTGAACTGGCGGGACAGGTCGGTGAGGATCTTCTCGCCGTCCGGATCGATGAGCACGCTGCCGATATCGGAGAGTGCGTCGTAACCGGTGGTGCCATCGATGGGGAGTCCGGCGTCGAGCGGCTCGCTGCGCGCGAGCACCTTCTCCACCAGGAGCAACCGCTGCGGTCCGATGATCTTGCGCAGCCGCGCCAGATAGTCGGCGGGATGCGACAACCCATCCGGATGATCCACGCGCACACCGTCGATGAGATCGTGCTCGCACCATGCGGTCAGCTCGCGATGCGTGGCCTCGAAGACCGCGGGGTCCTCCTGCCGCAGCGCGGCCAGTCCGCCGACGGTGAAGTAGCGGCGATAGCCGCACAGCCCGGATTTCCAGTTGACCAGGCGATAGTGCTGCTTGTCGTGGATCCGCAGCGCATTCTCGCCATCGGTGCCGGGCGAGATGGGGAAGCGCATATCGTGCAGCGCCAGCATGGGTTCGAGGCCGCTGCGATCCACCGACAGCGCCGCCGGATCGTTCTCATTGGCGAGCACCGGCAGTGCGAGCCGTCCGCCCGCACCATTGGCGGGACTCCAGTCGATATCGAAGTAGTGCGCGTACTTCGACTCCTTGCCGTTCTGCAGCACATCCCACCACCACGGGTTCTGCCGCGGATCGGCGACGCCGACATGGTTGGGCACCAGATCGACGATCAATCCCATACCGCGGCTGCGCACCTCGTCGGAGAGCGCCTTGAAGCCGCCGGGGCCGCCGAGGGCCGCCGACACGGTGGTCGGGTCGGTGATGTCGTAGCCGTGCGTGGAACCGCGCGCCGCGGTGAAGACCGGCGACAGGTACAGATGCGAAATACCGAGCTGCTGCAGGTATTCCGCAATGGTGCGGGCATCGGCGAAGGTGAGCGCGTCGGGGCGCAGCTGCAACCGATAGGTGCTGCGGACGGGTGTCTGCCGCGCAATGGGGCCGGTGTGATGTTCGGGCGTGCTGGTCATGGCGTGATCGATCATGCCGTACGGCGGAGCACGAGTAGGCAGCGTGCGGGGACGGGCAGGGTCGCGGAGGCGTAATGGGCGGTGTCCGAGGCCGGGCTTCCGGTCGGCGTCGAGCAGTCCAACTCCATCGACCAGGCGCTTCCGTGTTCGGCGGGCGGCAGGGTGAAGTCGATGGCCGCGTCGTGAGCGTTGAAACACAGTAGGAACGAATCATCGCTGATGCGTTCGCCGTGCGGGCCGGGCTCGCGAATCCCGTCGCCATTGAGGAACACCGTGAGCGAGCGGCCGAAGCCGGTCTCCCAGTCCGCGTCCGTCATCTCCGCGCCGGCGGGCGTGAACCAGGCGATGTCATCGGGATGGTCGTGCGTGGTCGCGGGTCTTCCATCGAAGAAGCGCCGGCGCCGGAACACCGGATGCGCGGTGCGCACCGCGACCGCGCGGCGGGTGAATTCGAGCAGATCGTTATTGGTGTGCATGAGTGACCAGTCCATCCACGACAGCGGTGAATCCTGACAGTAGGCATTGTTGTTGCCGCTCTGGGTGCGGCCGAGCTCGTCGCCGTGCAGCAGCATCGGGGTGCCCTGCGACAGCAGCAGGGTGGCGAGCAGATTGCGTTGCTGGCGGGCGCGCACCGCCTGGATCTCGGGATCGTCGGTGGGGCCTTCGACGCCGTAATTGCAGGAGCGGTTGTAGGTTTCGCCGTCGCGATCGCCCTCACCATTGGCGTCATTGTGTTTCTCGTTGTAGGACACCAGATCCGCGAGGGTGAAGCCGTCGTGCGCGGTGACGAAATTGATGCTCGCGCTCGGCCTGCGGCCGGTGGCCTCGTACAGATCCGACGAACCGGTGAGCCGAGAAGCGAACTCGCCCAGCGTCGCCGGTTGCCCGCGCCAGTAATCCCGCACGGTGTCACGGTATTTGCCGTTCCACTCGGTCCAGGCCACCGGGAAATTGCCGACCTGATAACCGCCCTCGCCGACATCCCACGGTTCGGCGATCAGCTTCACCTGACTCACCACCGGATCCTGGTGCACCAGATCGAAGAACGTGGAAAGCCGGTCCACATCATGCAATTCGCGCGCCAGCGTGGCGGCCAGATCGAAGCGGAAACCGTCCACGTGCATCTCCAGCACCCAGTATCGCAGCGAATCCATGATCAGCTGCAGCGTGTGCGGGTGCCGCACGTTCAGGCTGTTGCCGGTGCCGGTGTAATCCATGTAGTGCTGCGGATCATCGTCCACCAGACGGTAATACGCGGCATTGTCGATACCGCGGAACGACAGCGTCGGCCCGAATTCATTGCCCTCGGCGGTGTGGTTGTAGACCACATCGAGAATCACCTCGATATCGGCCGCGTGCAGCGAGCGCACCATGGCCTTGAATTCGGTGACCGCCGCACCGGGAGTCTTGCTCGCGGCGTATTCGAGATGCGGCGCGAAATAGCCGAAACTGTTGTAGCCCCAGTAGTTTCGCAGTCCGCGATCGAGCAGGATGCGATCGTGCAGGAACTGGTGCACCGGCATCAGTTCGACCGCCGTGATGCCCAGGCTCTTCAGATGCGCCACGACGGCAGGATGCGCCATGCCCGCATAGGTGCCGCGCAATTCCGGTGGCACGTCCGGATGGGTGATGGTCATGCCCCTGACGTGGGTCTCGTAGATGACCGTCTCGTGGTAAGGGTGCTTGGGCGCACGGTCGTCGGCCCAGTCGAAGAACGGGTTGATGACCACTCCGGTCATGGTGTGCCCGAGGGTGTTCTGCCCGTAGTTGTAGGGCCCGGCATCGGCCCCGAAATCGCCCTCGAACGCCTTGCCGTAGGGGTCGAGCAGCAGTTTGCTCGGGTCGCAGCGCTGGCCCAGGGCCGGATCGAAGGGGCCGTGCACGCGGAATCCGTAGCGCTGCCCGGGGCCCACACCCGGCAGATACGCATGCCAGACATATCCGTCGACCTCGTCGAGCGGGATCTGCGTTTCGGCGCCCGCGCCGATCAGGCACAGGTCGACCCGCTTGGCGACCTCGGAGAACACCGAAAAATTGGTGCCCACTCCGTCATAGGTGGCACCGAGCGGATAGGCGGTTCCCGGCCAGACACCGAGCGGTGCTGTTTCGGTAGTCGCGCGAGCCATGCCAAGACCCTATCGGTCCGGATCGGCCCCCGAATCAGGTGCCCTCCGCCGGATCCGGCCGCCCACTGGTAACTTGAACGGCGTTCAAGCCATCGGCTCATGAAGGACATTCCGTGACGCCAGAAGAGATCACCGCCATCGACGCCGCCCACGTGTGGCATCCGTACGGCGGATTTCCGGCCACCACCGAGCCGCTGGTGGTCGCCTCGGCCGCGGGCACCCGGCTCACGCTGGCCGACGGGCGCGAACTCGTCGACGGGATGAGCTCGTGGTGGGCCGCGGTGCACGGGTATCAGCACCCGGTGCTCGATGCCGCGCTGCTCGCGCAATCGCGGCGCATGAGTCACGTCATGTTCGGCGGGCTGACCCACGAACCGGCGGCGCGGCTCACGCAGCTGCTGGTCGACATCACTCCGGCCGGACTGGAGAAGGTGTTCCTCTGCGATTCCGGCTCGGTCTCGGTCGAGGTCGCGATCAAGATGTGCCTGCAGTACCAGCGCGCACTGGGCCGCCCGGAGAAGCACCGGCTGCTCACCTGGCGCGGCGGATATCACGGCGACACCTTCACGCCCATGAGCGTCTGCGATCCCGAGGGCGGTATGCACGCGCTCTGGACCGATGTGCTGGTCGAGCAGATCTTCGCGCCCGAACCGCCGAGGGACTATGAGGCCGAGTACGTTTCGGAGCTGGAGCGGTTGATCTCCACGCACGCGGGCGAATTGGCCGCCGTCATCGTCGAACCTGTGGTGCAGGGCGCGGGCGGTATGCGCTTCCACGATCCGCGCTATCTATCCGATCTGCGCCGCCTCTGCGATGCGCACGGTGTGCTGCTGGTCTTCGATGAGATCGCCACCGGATTCGGCCGCACCGGAACGCTTTTCGCCGCCGATCACGCCGGCGTCCGGCCGGATGTCATGTGTGTCGGCAAGGCCCTCACCGGCGGCTATATGACCCTCGCCGCCGCACTGTGCACCACCGAGATCGCCGAGACCATCAGCCGATCACACGGCGGGCTCATGCACGGGCCGACCTTCATGGGCAATCCGCTCGCCTGCGCGGTCGCGGTCGCCTCGGTGGAACTGCTGCTCTCCCGAGACTGGCACTCGGAAGTCCGCCGCATCGAATCCGAACTCGGCACCGGGCTGGCTCCGGCCCGCGCCCTGCCGGGTGTCGCAGATGTCCGAATCTTCGGCGCCATCGGCGTGATCGAACTCGACCATCCCGTAGATATGCGTAAAGCCACCCATGCGGCAGTCGAATCCGGCGTCTGGCTCCGCCCGTTCCGCAACCTCATCTACTGCATGCCGCCCTTCATCAGCACCACCGACGACGTGCAGCGCATCACCGCGGCAATGGTCGCGGCGGCTGCGGTGTGAGGCGGCGGTCCGAGCGCCGCGTGTGTGGCGCGCGGTGTGGGGGTGCGCCTGGCCGAGCTGTTGCAGCCGGTGGTGGACGCCGCTGCCCCGGCGGGTGTCGTGCGCTGCCGCAGGCCGATGCCGCAGTGCGAGCCGGGAGTGCGAGCCGGCGGGTGCGAGCGCGCGAATTGAACAGCACGGCTCAGTGCGGGCCTGGTCCAGTGCCTGCCTAGGTTGGTACAGGCATGGCTCAGCGCCGGATGAGGTTGCCGGTTTTCGGAGCTGTGCCCTTGTGCTCCAGCCGGCGGTAACTCGGTGCGCGCCTCAGCTGCGGGCGCGTTTCTCCCGGACTCGATCGGGATTGTCGCTGTCCGACAGGACTTCCCAGACGCGGAAAATGCAGTGGCAGTCGTCGGACCAGCCGCGGGCGATCAGCATGAAGGAGTCGCCGTCGCGCAGGATGGTGCGGCGGCTGATCAACTTCGGATGATCGGGGATGAACTTCGAGACGAGGTCGGGAACTTTCGCGAGGGCTTGTTCGCGGGTGCCCACCACCTCGGTGAGGATCTTCGGGGACCAGGTCTTGCTCTCTCCGAAGCCGGTCGTCTGCTCGACCACTATTGCCCATCGTGGCATCGCGCAGCCTCCTTAGGACTCCCAGCATAGCCCGCGCTATGCCTCCTGAACGGTGTTCAAGTATGCTGCCGAGCTGTGAGTGCCGATCCTTTGAGTTGGCTGGACGAGCGGGCCGCCGAGCGCGTGGACGCCGGACTGCGCCGGGAACTACGCCCGCGCGCACCGGAGACCGGGACCATCGACCTGGCCTCCAATGATTACCTCGGGCTGGTCCGCCATCCCGAGGTCATCGACGGGGCCATCGACGCGGTCTGCAAGTGGGGCGCCGGCGCCACCGGTTCGCGCCTGGTCACCGGAACCACCGCCGAACACGAACTGCTCGAAGCCGAACTCGCCGAATTCGTGGGCGCCGAAGCCGGTTTGGTCTTCGCCTCCGGCTACGCCGCCAATCTCGGTGCGGTCACCGCCCTGGCCGGGCGGGGCACGCTGGTGGTATCGGACGCGGGCAGCCATGCCTCGCTGGTCGATGCCTGCCGATTGTCCCGGGCCCGGGTGGAGATCGCGGCGCACTGTGATCCCGCCGCCGTGGACCGATTGCTGGCCGAGCGCACCGAGGAGCGCGCGCTGGTGCTCACCGATTCGGTCTTCAGCGCCGGCGGCGATCTCGCGCCGCTCGCGGAATTGCACCGGGTGACCCGGGCCAATGGCGCGGTGCTGATCGTGGACGAGGCGCACGGCATCGGTGTGCGCGGCGACGGCGGCCGCGGGCTGGTGCACGAGGTCGGCCTGGCCGGGGAACCCGATCTGGTGATCACCGCGACGCTGTCGAAAGCCCTTGCCGCCCAGGGCGGTGCGGTGCTGGCCAGTGGCCGGGTGCGGGCGCACCTCATCGATTCGGCGCGTACTTTCATCTTCGATACGGGCCTGGCTCCGGCGGCCGTCGGCGCGGCCCGTGCGGCGCTGCGGCTACTGCGCCGTGATCCCGGAATGGCCGGTCGCGTACTGGCCAGAGCCGCCGATCTGGCCCGTATCGCCGGTGTGCCAGAACCGGATTCGGCCGTCGTCTCGGTGGTCCTCGGCGAGGCGCAGGTCGCCTACGACGCTTCGCAAGCGTGTCTCGCGCGCGGTCTCACGGTCGGCTGTTTCCGCCCGCCGTCGGTGCCCGAGGGCACCTCGCGGCTGCGACTGACCGCGCGCGCCAATCTCACCGAGTCCGAGATCGCGACCATCACAACGATTCTCAGCGAGGTGCTCGCCGAAGCGCGCGCACGTGAGGCGGTTTCGCAGTGACCCTGCTCTTCATCACCGGCACCTCCACCGATGTCGGCAAGACCATTGTCACCGCCGCGCTGGCCGCCACCGCACGTGCCGCGGGCGCGGAGGTCGCGGTGGTCAAACCCGCCCAAACCGGTGTCGCCCCGGGCGAACCCGGTGATCTGGCCGAGATCACCCGGCTCACCGGCATCACCCGCACCGTGGAGCTGGCCCGCTATCCGGACCCGCTGGCCCCGGACACCGCTGCCCGCCGCTGTGGCCAGCCGCTGCTCACCCTCGCCGAGACCGCCGCCGCGATCGAATCCTGCGCCGACGCCGCCCTCACCCTGGTCGAGGGCGCGGGCGGCCTCCTGGTCCGCATCGGCGAATTCACCCTCCTCGACCTGGCGCAGAAGCTCGACGCACCCGTCCTGGTGGTGGCGGCCGCCGGCCTCGGCACCCTCAACCACACCGAATTGACCACCCGCACTCTGCAATCCGCCGGTGTGCGCTGCGCGGGCATTGTCATCGGCTCCTGGCCGACCGCCCCGGACCTGGCCGCCGAATGCAACCGCACCGACCTGCCCGCCGTTACCGGCATGGACCTGGTCGGCACGGTTCCCGCCGGAACCGGCTCCTGGCCCGCCCCCCGGTTCACCGCCGCCGCCCGCACCTGGTTCGACCACGACTGGATCGCACGCCACCTGCATCCGGCCGGATAGCCCGCACGCTCACGATTTCCTAACGCACCGGCTGACACGGTGCGGGTATGGATGAACCGGCAAGCCAGGGGCAGGTGCTGTGGCGCACCATATTCGGGCCGTTCCCGCAGGTACCAGCGCGGAATTCGGAGCGCACAGAATTATCGATGCCGTACCGCTGCCACCCTTGGTTCCCAGGATGCCGCCCTGCGCTCGCCGCCGGAGATCGTGGCCGCCTGAGCCGCCCTGTATCGGTTCGGTGATGTAATGGGACAAGTGCGGGTACTGGTGTGCGAGGACGATCTCCCCCTGGGCGACGAGGTCGCCGCCGGGCTGCGGGCCGCCGGGTTTGCGGTCGATCTGGCCCGGAGCTACGCCGAGGCCGATCTCAAGATCGCGGTGAATCGCTACGACTGCCTGGTCGTCGATCGGGGGCTGCCCGATGGGGACGGTCTGGATCTGGTGCGCGCGCAGCGGGAATCGGGCCGGCGCACACCGGTGCTCATGCTCACCGCGCGGGACGCGCTGGCCGACCGGCTCGACGGCTTCGCGAACGGGGCCGACGACTATGTGATCAAGCCTTTCGCCATGGATGAACTCACCGCCCGGGTGCGGGCGCTGTGCCGCCGCCAGGAACTGCCCGCATCCACGCGCACCGAGATCGGCGATCTGGTGGTGGACCGGCCGCGCCGGCGCGTACATCGCGCCGGGGTGCTGCTCACCTTGACGCCCAAGGAGTTCGGCGTCCTGGAAATGCTCGCGGCGCGCGCCGGATCGGTGGTGACCCGCACCGATCTCATCGAATGCTGCTGGGACGAAATGGCCGAACCGGCCTCCAATGTGGTCGACGTGGTGATGACGCAGCTGCGCCGCAAGCTCGGCGAGCCGCCGATCATCGATACGGTCCGGGGTGTCGGTTTCACGATCGCCCCGCCTCCGTGAAACTGCCGCCGATACGACCCCGTCGCCGGACCCGGAGTACGAGTCCGACCACGCTCGCGCGGCTGCGCCGCATGCGCTGGCTCTTGACGGGGCTGTTCACGGCGCTCACCGCGGTCAGTCTGCTGGTGCTCGGCACGGTCGCGGCCTCCATCGATTCCCATTCCCGGGACAGGGCACTGGACGACCGGGTCGATCGGGTCGTCACCGGACTGGCGCGCGTAGTGGCGTGGAACGATGACGGCTCCGTCGATTTGGAAACCCTACACGAAGACGATCTCGCGCAGGGCACCTACGGCGTCGCGGTCATGGTGCGGGATGCGGACGGGCAGTGGCGCGAGCGGTTCGGGCATCGGCGGGCGGGGCTGCCCGCGGATCTGGCCGGGCTCGCCACCGATGTCGCCACCGCGGAGGAGACCCTCCTGAGCACACTGACCGATAGCACCGGGCACCGCACCCGGGTGGCGGCGGCACCGGTGTGGGATAACGAATCCGTCATCAGCGCAGTGGTTTTCGCGGGCGCTGACCCGTCCGTATCGCTGGCCGACCATCGCCGCCTGGTGCTGGCGCTGGAACTCGGCGGGCTGGCGCTCATCGCGCTGGCGGCGCTGGCCGGGCATCTGCTGTCCGCGGTGAGCACCCGTCCGGCGGTGCGCATGCTCGATGAGCAGGAGCGGTTCCTGTCCGACGCCTCGCACGAACTGCGGACGCCGCTGGCCACCCTGCGGCTGTATCTCGATGCGGCCCTTCGTGATCCGGACGACACCCGGCGTGCGGTGACGGATGCTCGCGACCTCACCGATCGGATGGGCCGCCTGGTCGCGGGACTGCTCGCGCGCACTCGCACCGAAACCGGGCTCAGTGAGCTCGATGCGGAGCGGCTGCGGCTCGATCAACTCGTCGAGGGCGTGGTCGCCGAGGTCGGTGTGCCCGGAATCGAATTGCGCACCGAACCGACTGTGGTGCAGGCGGATCCGGATCTGCTGGCGCTGGCGGTGCGTAATCTCATCGACAATGCCCTGGTGCACGGCGGCACTCCGGTGGAGATCACGGTGGAGGATTACGCGGTCACCGTGCGCGATCACGGGCCGGGCTTGGATCCGGCGCTGGCCGATCCGTTCGAGCGCGGCGCCACCGGCGAGGGCGGCAGGCACGGCATCGGGCTCTCGCTCGTGCAGTGGGTGGCCCGCGCGCATTCCGGTTCGGTGGCCATCGGATCCGCACCGGACGGCGGCACCCTCGCGACTCTCGTGCTGCCCGCGCCGCCCCAGCTCTGACCTGCTGGTGTTCCTTTTCAACCCGCTTCGAAAGCCACCCCTGCGGCGTATGGTGGCGCGCGTGAACTCCACCCGCGTCGAGTGGTTCGTGAGTGCGCCCCGCCCGAATGTCTTCCGGGCGCTGCTGGATGCGCGTTCGGTACGAACCTGGATGGTCCCCGATGGAATGACCAGCCGCATCCACGAATTCGATCCGCGCGTCGGCGGCCGCTTCCGCATCTCCCTCACCTATGACGTGCCGACCGCCGCCGGTAAGACCTCCGCGCGTACCGATACCTTCCACGGCACCTTCGTACGCCTGGTATCCGATGCGGAGGTGGTGCAGACCGTCGAGTTCGAGACCGATAATCCGAGCCTGAGCGGCGAAATGACCATCACCTATTCGCTCATCGCCGAGCCCGGCGGCACCCGGGTGATCGCCCGGCACGACAATCTGCCGCCCGGGCTGTCTCCGGAAGACAATGAGCTCGGTTTCCGCATGTCCCTCGCCAAGCTCGCCACCCTCGCCGAACAGGCGGGATCGCCGAAAGTCTGAATCGGCCGCCCGGCATAGGCGGCGCGATCGGCCCTCGGGTGCCTATCGTGGATTGGTATGGCGTTGCCGGGCTATCCCTACCCGTCCACGGCCGCCGAGTACGACGATCAGCGGCGGCGTGCCCGCCTGCACGAAACCAGGCTGGGGCAGACGTGGACCTACCGTCGGCGCACCCGGCTGCTGCTCTTGCGGCTGAGCCTGATTCCGCTGCTCCTGCTGGGGATCTTCGGTCAGTACATGATGCTCGACGTCGCTCCCGAGCGGGCGCGGCTGGCGCGCACCGAACCGGCCGTCGTGCCGATTGCCGGGCCCGCCAACCCGCAGTCCGCGGATACCGCCGTCTTCGATCTGGTCGGGCTGGGTGTGCTGGACGCTACCGATACCGCGCGGGCGCTGCCGTCGCTGACCGCGCTGGGGTCGGTGTGGGCGGTGCGCTACGACAATGCCGGTATCGATACCAAGGTGATCGCCGACCTCATAGTCAAGGTCACCGAGGCGGGCAGAATGCGCAATGTGGTGCTGGTCGGGCACAGTATGGGCGGCGTGATCGCGCTCGAGGTCGCCAAACATCTGCACACCGGGAGCTCCCGCCGAGTGCTCGGGGTGATTCTCGATTGCACGCCGGTCGATCTGCACGCCGTGCGGCCGGAGAGCCGCGACCAGGGCGAAGAAATGGAACGCTGGATGGGCTGGATTCCGGGCGCCCGCGAGAGCCGCCTGCTGCGCCTGATCGTGGAAACCTATGCGCGCCACGAGAGTTACCTCGGGGGCGGGCAGTACGGCATTCGCTGGGACCGGTTCCGGTCGGCGGTGGCGCAGGTGCTGCGCGACAAGATCTTCAATACCGATGCCGCCAGCAACGGTCTGATCGAGGCGCAGTTCAAGGCCATTGTCGCGGGCGGCGCCGTCGATGATCTGCGGGCGCTGGCGAAACCCGCCGGGAGCAAACCGCGCCCGGCCATTGTCTATATCCGCCCGCACGAGGGCTGGCGCGATCCGATCGTGGATGTGGAGTACTCCCATCGGGTGCTCGTCGACCAGGTCGGCGGGGTGGACGGCACGCTGATGGTGGCGTTCACGCGAAATACCGAGCATGCCAATCCGATTCAGCGGCCGCAGGAGTACAACACGCTGATCGAGCAGCAGGTGGTGCCGTTCATTCGGCTGGTGCAGCGCGAATCGCTCACCGCGGCGGCATTGAGCGGGCACTGAGTGCTCGGTCGTGTTGCCGGGGCGAACTCAGCGCACGGTGTCGTCGGACGCCGGGCGGATGGTCGAGGCGGGCACCAGATTCCAGCGTTCCAGTTGTGCCCGGACCTGTTCTGCGGCATCGATATTCAACGGTCCGCTGGTCCACAGGGCATAGGGCAGGTTCAGGAAGCGGGATTGCGTGACCGCCCGCAGGTTCTGGATACCGGGCTTGGACCGCAGCAGATCCACCTTCTGCTGGAAGGACTGCGGGGGATAGTCGACGAAGACGATGGCGTCCGGATCGGCCGCGACCAGGCGCTCCCAGGAGACGGCGGTCCAGGTGTCGGCGACATCGTCGAGGGCATTGCGGGCGCCGGCCGAGTCCAGAATGGCCTGGGGTGCACCGTATTTGCCGCTGGAGAAGACGGTGTCGGAGGCGCTGTCGAAGAGGAAGACGGTGGGGCGGTGCTCCGGTTGCGGCGCCGCGCGCAGGGCGGTGAGGCGGCGATCGAGATCGGCGGTGAGTGCGGTGGCGCGATCGGTGCGGCCGGTGATGGCGCCGAGATCGGTGAGGTCGGTGTGCAGGGCGGTCCAGGCGTCGGTGATGCCGCGTTCGCCGTCGGGGCGGCGGCAGCTCTCGGTGAGCACATAGGGGGCGACACCGGCGGCGCGCAGGGAATCCGGGGTGAGATTGCCGGCCTCGGAGTATCCGTAGTTCCACCCGGCGACCATGACGTCGGGCCGTTGCGCGAGCACCGTCTCACGTGAGGGGTAGTCGGGCGCAACGGAATTCAGCTTGTCCACGGCATCGCCGTAGTGGCGGCGCAGTGTGTCGGCATCCCGCTTCAGGCTCGATACCGCGACCACCTGCTCCTGTGCGCCCAGTGCCAGCACCGTGGAGATCAGATTGCCGTCATTGACGAACATGCGCTGCGCCGGTGACGGGAATGCGGCGTCCGCGCCGCAATTGCGGACGATCAGATTGCCGGTCGCGGTGTGCGGAGTGCCGCAGGCCGCCAGCGCGCCCGCCAATGCCGTGGCCGCGACGATCCGGGAGAGTTGTTTCACGACTGTGCCTTTCGCGCGGTGATCAGCAGATGTGGTTGACCGGTGTCCGGATGTGGAACCCGAATGGCGTGCACACCGAAGACGGTGTCGAGCACCTCGGTCCGCAAGGCGATATCTGGTGGTTCGAGCGGATACGCCCGGCCCCCGTGCAGTACCAGCACCCGATCGCAGTACTGATCGGCCAGCGCCAGATCGTGCAGGCTGGTGACCACGGTGCGATCCAATCCCCGGGCCAATTCCAGCAATTGCAGCTGGTGTGTGACGTCCAGATGATTGGTCGGCTCATCGAGCAGCAGCAGCGGCGTCTCCTGCGCCAGCGCCCGCGCCAGCAGCACCCGCTGCCGCTCCCCGCCGGACAGCCGGCTCACCGCCCGCCCTGCGAACCCCGCCAAATCCACACTCCGCAAGGCATCTTCGATAGCCTGCTGCTCCTCGGGACCGCCCCCACCCCACGGCGGCAGATACGGCGTCCGCCCGAGCGCCACCAATTCCCCGACCAGCAAATCCTCCGACGCCGACTGATCCTGCGCCACGAACCCCACCCGCCGTGCCCGCTCCCGGGCCGAAAGCCGGTGCAGCTCCTGCCCCTCCACCACGACCCGCCCCCGCACCGGCTTCACCAGCCCGGCAAGCGTCCGCAACAGCGTCGTCTTCCCACTCCCATTGGGCCCGACTACCCCCACCGTCTCCCCGGCCCGAACCGCAAACCCCACCCCCTCCAACACATTCCGCCGCCCAGCAGCACACCCCAACCCCCGCACCACCAACGCATACCCATCGGCCCGCATGCCTCCGTCGTCGATCATGCCGCACCGAATCGGTAGCTGCGGCGGCCCATGAGGATGAGGAAGGCCGGTGCGCCGATCAGGCCCGTGAGGACGCCGACCGGGATTTCGGTGGGGCGCACCAGGACCCGGGTGGCAGCGTCCGCGACCACCAGGAAGAACGCGCCGCAGAGGGCGGCGGCGGGGAGGAGCGCGCGGTGGCGCGGGCCGACCAGCAGACGGGCGGCGTGGGGGACCACCAGGCCGACGAAGCCGATGCCGCCGGAGACGGCCACCAGCACGCCGACGAGCACCGCCAGCAGTATGAAGAGCGCAATTCGCAGCTCGCGCACGGGAACTCCCACCGAGGCGGCGGCATCCGCGCCCAGATTGAGCGCGTCCAGCCAATTGGCGGCGATCAGCAGCGCCAGCAGGCTCGCTCCGACCACGCAGGCGGGCAACAGGATTCGTGTCCAGTCCGCACCGGAGAGACTGCCCAGCAGCCAGAACAGCACCGACTGCGCGGCCGCCGGTTCACTGCTGCGGAAGATCAGGTAACTGCTGAGCGCCGCGAAGGCGGAGCCCAGCACAGTCCCGGTGAGCACCAATCGCAGCGGAGTCAGCCCGCCCTGCGCCATGGCGATCAGGAATACCGCTGCGGCAGCGACCAATGCCCCCGCCAGCGCCCCGGTCGACAGTGCCCACATCCCCGCTCCGGCGAACATCCCCGAGGTGATGACCGCCGCCGCACCGACTCCGGCGCCCGAGGAGACGCCCAGCAGATACGGATCCGCCAGCGGGTTGCGCACAAGTGTCTGCATCGCTGCCCCCGCCACCGCGAGCCCCGCACCGACAATGGCCGCAAGCACCGTCCGCGGTACCCGCAACTGCCACACAATCGTGTCCAGCCCCAGATCCCCGGGCGTGAGCCCACCGATCCGCCGCCGCAATACCTCGACCACCGAAGACACCGGCACGTTCTCGGCCCCGAATCCGGTCGCAACCACCATGGCGGCCACCAGCAACACCCCCAGCAGGGGCAGGGCGATCGAAAGCCGCACACGACTCATCGCACAAACTCCATCGGCAACCCGCGGCCTCTCCAGAGAAATCCATGGCAGGGGAGGTCTGACTCGCACCCGGACACACCCGGGCACTCACAGTGGCGCGACCGCTCCGGATTCCCACCGGATTCCCGCACCCGCCAACAACAACAGCCCCGAACCCTACCCCGCCGCCCGATAAGTCCGATTTGCCACCCAATCGCCACCCCGCCTCCCCGCCACAACCCCGCCCCGCGCTTACCGGACCGCGCAGCCCGTGCCGCATTCAAACAACGCATGCAAACACTGTTCGATCCGTGAGCAAGCTGTTCGATGTCGCTATGACGACCACGCAGCCGCTCGCTTGCCGCAGGTGCTCAGCAAGTGCCGCACACCCCTGACGAAACCGCTGCTGCCGGAGGTCGAATCAGGCTGTGCCGACGCGAAGCGGTGAGCGTGCCTTGTCGAGCACGCTCACACCGACTGCACAGCGCCTTCTCGGTCGCACAGTGCAGGCAAGCGCTGTTCGACCTCGAGACGCGTTGCTCGATGCGTCGTGGGGATGGCTCTGCCGAGAGAGTTGAGCCGGTGTGGTGAGGCGCCGGCCGACTCGGCGCCCACCTGGATCTGCCCTCTCGGCTGTATCGACGGCACAGCTTTTATCGCAGCCGAACAGCTCTGGCGGGCGCTGTTCGGAACGAAGGCGTGCTGTTCGGTGCGTGGGGGCGTTGTTTTGGTGGGGCGGCGCTAGCGGACTCGGGTGCCGAGGAGGTGGCGGACGCCGCTGATGAAGAGCTGGAGGCCGAAGTCGAAGCGGGCGGTGGCGTCGGGGCTGTCGTAGAGGGGGGAGGATTCTTCGGTCAGGGCGCCTACGGAGTCCATTTGCATGCGGGATTGCTCGTCTACCGTTTGGCCCAGGACGTAGTAGAGCAGGGTATAGGCGGCGAGGTCGGCTTCCTCGCGGGTCATGCCCGCGCGAATTGCGGCGCCTGCCAGGCGTTCCCGGCCCTTGCTGGTGGTGAGCCTGGAAGCGTATGTGGCCGAGACCAATTCGGCGCCGTCGCGGTAGGCGAGCAGGCACGAGCGGAGGCGGTGCGCCAATTCGGTGATCTGGCCGGACCATTCACCGGATTCGACAGGCTCGTCCATGGGTGCCAGCACGCGGTCGCCGACGGCGCCGAGCAGTGCCTGCTTGTTCGGGAAGTGCCAGTACAGCGCGCCGGGCTGCACATGCAGGGAACTCGCGAGCCGCCGCATGGTCAGATCGGCGAGTCCGTACTGATCGAGGATGGCGATGGCCCCGTCGACCACGTCCGTGCGGTGCAGTTGCACTGAGAATCCGACCCCTTCGTGTTCCGGCTCACGTTCCGGACTGCTAGCCTACCCTGAACACCGTTCAAGTTGCTCGGCCACACCGGCCGGATGAAGGGATTCGCGCGCATGACCCAGGCAGCCGTCAGGACCGAAGCCGCAAGCGCGGCAGGCGAAGACATTCTGACGATCGCGCGCGAGCAGGTGCTCGAGCGCGGCGTCGCACTCAATCAGGAGCAGACCCTCGAGGTGCTGCGCCTCGGCGACGATCGGCTCGAGGAGCTGCTCGCCCTCGCCCACGACGTGCGCATGAAGTGGTGCGGCCCCGAGGTCGAGGTCGAGGGCATCATCTCCCTCAAGACCGGCGGCTGCCCCGAGGACTGCCACTTCTGTTCGCAGTCCGGCCTTTTCCAGTCGCCCGTGCGCGCCGCCTGGCTCGATATCCCGAGCCTGGTCGAGGCCGCCAAGCAGACCGCCAAATCCGGCGCCACCGAATTCTGCATCGTCGCCGCCGTGCGCGGCCCGGATGCCCGGCTCATGGCGCAGGTCGCCGCCGGCGTCGAGGCCATTCGCAACGAGGTCGACATCCAGGTCGCCTGCTCGCTCGGCATGCTCAATCAGGAGCAGGTCGATCAGCTCGCCGCCATGGGCGTGCACCGCTACAACCACAATCTCGAGACCGCCAAGTCGCACTTCCCGAACGTGGTCACCACGCACTCCTACGAGGAGCGCTGGGACACCCTGCGCATGGTGCGCGAGGCCGGTATGGAGGTCTGCTCCGGCGGCATCCTCGGCATGGGCGAATCGCTGGAGCAGCGCGCCGAATTCGCCGTGCAGCTCGCCGAATTGGAGCCGGACGAGGTGCCGCTGAACTTCCTCAACCCGCGCCCGGGCACCCCCTTCGGTGACCTCGAGGTGCTGCCCGCCTCCGACGCGCTGCGTGCCGTCGCGGCCTTCCGCCTCGCGCTGCCGCGCACCATCCTGCGCTTCGCGGGCGGTCGTGAGATCACCCTCGGCGACCTCGGCGCCAAGCAGGGCATCCTCGGCGGCATCAATGCCGTCATCGTCGGAAATTACCTGACCACCCTGGGCCGACCCGCCGAGGCCGATATCGATCTGCTCGGCGAGCTCAAGATGCCGATCAAGGCGCTCAACGAATCCTTCTGAGCGCAGCGGGCCATCGAAAGCCGGTACCGTACAGACAGGTACCGGCGCAGCTCGTCGAGGCTGCACTTCACAGAAGCTGAGCACTGAGGTGGTCGTGGATATAGAGGAGCGCTACAACCCCTTCACGGGCAAGCGGGTGGTGCCGGGTCTGGAAGACGCCGTCCCCGCCGCTGCCGCCCTGGGTTTGGAGCCGCCGCGGTTCTGTGAGAACTGCGGCCGCCGCATGGTCGTGCAGGTGAGCCCGGACGGGTGGTGGGCCAAGTGCTCGCGCCACGGCGTGCTCGACTCCAGCAGCCTGGAACACCGCTAGTGGCAACCACATTCACCGCTGCCGAGCAGCCCGGAGTGCGGGTCGGATTTCTGCGGCGCGAGGCGCGTGCGGCGGCGGTGGTGTTCGCCGCCATTGTCGCGGCGAGCGCCGTCGCGGGCGTGGTGTGGGGATTTCTCGCGCCCGCCGAACAATTGCTCGTGATCGATCCCGACCGCGGCGCCGCGCTGACGGGGGAGAGCACCCATCGTTTCGACGCGGTCGCCATCTTCGTACTCATCGGACTGGTGACCGCGGTGCTCACCGCGGCCGCCGGGTGGCGCTGGCGGCGGGCCCGCGGACCGGTGCTGCTGCTCGGCCTGCTGGCCGGTTCGGCGCTGGGCTCCTCGGTCATGCGCTGGGTCGGCGAGGCCGTCGCGCAGCAGCGGCACACCCGGCCGCCGCATCCCGCCGTGCACACCATCGTGGAATTCGCGCCCACGGTCGAGGGCTGGTCCGCGCTGCTGGTGCAACCCCTGGTCGCCGGGCTGGTGGTGCTGATTCTGGCAGCGCTGAGCACCACCGACGATCTGGGCACCGGACATCACCTGCCGTTCGGCGGGAACCCGCCGCAGCCGCCCGCCTTCGCGCCCGGCCAGTTCGGCTCCGACATCACCTACGGGCCCTACGGCGGCACCCAGCCCTTCGGCCCGCGCGACCCGGTGGTGCCGTTCGAACCCGCCGACTCCGTCCCGGAGACCGATCGCACGCAGTGAAAATCGCTGGAGCTCACCGGCGATTCTCCCTACCCTGAGGCATCGAGTTCACGACACCGCAGGGGGATCGGCCATGAAAGCCGCTTCGCACGCCGATCGTGCCCCGCAGGCTCCCGAAGCGCCGGCGGAACGACCGGATCTCAGCGCCTGGCGCCAGCGCCACGCACTACGGCAATCCAATGCCGCGCAACCGATTCCGAGTGCGCGCACCTATCGGCGCAGTACCAAGCATCGCAAGCGGGAGTGGTAGCCGCACTCGTCTGTGCGACTCCTCGGCTCTGCGGTAGCGCTGCGTGAGTGGCAGTTCCCGCACGCGGTGCGACAGGTCAGCTCGGTGGCCGTAGCGCCGCGAATTCATCGGTGACCCGGATTTCCGACTCGGCGAAGCGGTAGACCGCTGCCGGTCGGCCGCCCGTGCGACCGGGGGAGGTTGTCGCACCCGTCGGCGTGATCACTCCCCGGCGGGTAAGCACCCGTTGCAGATTCGTGGTGTCCACGTCGTATCCCAGTGCCGCGCAATAGGTTTCCCGCAGCGTGGACATGGTGAACCGCTCCGGCGCCAGGGCGAACGCGATATTCGTATAGGACATCTTCGCCGCCAGTCGATTTCGCGCATGCACGACAATGCCGCCGTGATCGAAGGACATATCCGGCAGGGCCGACACCGGATGCCACCGGGTGTCCGAGGGCAGGACCGGTTCCGCGGTGAGCGGCACCAGCCCCAGATACGCCGAGGCGATGCGCCGATCGCCCGGTACGCGATTCGGATCGCTGAAGACCCAGACCTGTTCCAGATGGGTCAATTCCCGCACATCGACCTTCTCGGCCAATTGCCGCGCGGCCGAGGCGTCGAGGTCCTCCCCGTCGCGCAGCTTGCCGCCCGGTAGTGACCAGGTGCCCTTGGCGGGGTCGAGGGCGCGTTCCCAGAGCAGTACCGCCAATTCCGTGCGCTGGCCGGGCGGACAGCGCCCCGCATCGGCTCCTGCGGCAGTCGAAACACGCTCACCTGCACTGATGGTGTCCGGAAAGCGACGAACCTGGAACACGGCGGTGAGCGTTTCGTGGATAGTGCTACGATGGGCCACGTTTTCGATTCTAAGTCGAAAACCGGTTGTATGCGAATCGGCGATGTGGCCGAGCGCATGAGAGAAGGAGCCAGCCATGGCTGCAGTAGGTGCGACGATGCCGCTCACCGAGCGCATTGTGGACGGGCCCGCGGGATTCACCGGCGTCGATGCCACTCCCGAGTGGGCACAGGAGATCAAGCGATTGGCGCGCGAGCGCAACGCCACCATCCTGGCGCACAACTATCAGCTCCCCGAGATTCAGGACATTGCCGACCATGTCGGCGACTCCCTCGCGCTGTCGCGTATCGCCGCCGAGGCGGCCGAGGGCACCATCGTGTTCTGCGGTGTGCACTTCATGGCCGAGACCGCGAAGATCCTGAGCCCCGAGAAGACCGTGCTGATTCCGGATCAGCGGGCCGGCTGTTCGCTGGCCGACTCCATCACCGCCGAGCAGCTGCGGGAGTGGAAGGACGAGCACCCCGAGGCCATGGTGGTGTCGTACGTGAACACCACCGCCGCGGTGAAGGCGCTCACCGATATCTGCTGCACCTCGTCCAATGCCGTCGATGTGGTCGCCTCCATCGATCCGGACCGCGAGGTGCTGTTCCTGCCGGACCAGTTCCTGGGCGCGCACGTCAAGCGCATCACCGGCCGCGAGAATATGCACATCTGGATGGGCGAATGCCATGTGCACGCCGGCATCAACGGCGATGAGCTCAATGAGCAGGCTCGCACCCACCCGGATGCCGAACTGTTCGTGCACCCCGAATGCGGTTGCGCCACTTCGGCGCTGTACCTCGCGGGCGCGGGCGAGTTCCCGGCCGACCGGGTGCACATTCTGTCGACCGGCGGCATGATCGACGCGGCCAAGGCCGCCGCGGCGCGAAGCGCCAAATCAGGCGGAGCGAAGCAGGTGCTGGTGGCCACCGAGATCGGCATGCTGCACCAGCTGCGAAAGGCCGCCCCCGGCATCGACTTCCAGGCCGTCAACGACCGCGCCTCCTGCCAGTACATGAAGATGATCACCCCCGCGGCCCTGCTCCGCTGCCTGGTGGAGAACCGCGACGAGGTGCACGTCGATCTCGAAACCGCTGCCCTGGCACGCAATTCGGTCCAGCGGATGATCGAAATCGGCAACCCCGGCGGCGGGGAATAGCAGCGGGCTCGGGCGTTCGCCGGAAAGGGTGACAGCCGTGAGTATTTCCATCTCATGGGAGACCGACGCGGATCTCGTGGTGGTCGGCGGCGGGGTCGCGGGTTTGACCGCGGCCCGTAC
The DNA here is from genome assembly GCF_040611495.1 of Nocardia sp. NPDC006630. Lineage (NCBI taxonomy): Bacteria > Bacillati > Actinomycetota > Actinomycetes > Mycobacteriales > Nocardiaceae > Nocardia > Nocardia sp. NPDC006630. Next base: position 194,086 of record NZ_JBEXOK010000011.1, on the reverse strand, counting down.
CGCCTCGCTGCGGGGACTGCGGGTGCTGACATTGAGTAAGGGCGGTGCCACCGATACCTCCACGCAGTATGCGCAGGGTGGTATCGCCGTGGTTGCGCCGCACGGGGATTCGGTGGAATCCCATGTGCACGACACTGTGGTGGCCGGGGCCGGGCTGTGTGATCCGGAGGCGGTGCGCTGCATTGTCGAGGGTGGCGTGGACGCGGTCGCGGCGCTGACCGATCTGGGTGCGGTATTCGATCTCGGCCGGGACGGCGAGGTTTCGCGCACCCGGGAGGGCGGGCACAGCACCCGGCGGATCATTCACGCCGGTGGTGACGCCACCGGCGCCGAGGTGCAGCGGGCTTTGAACACGGCCGGACTGCCGGTGTTGTTCGGGGCGGCCGCGGTCGAGATCGTGACCGGTCCCGACGGGGTGCGCGGTGTGATCGCGTTATCCGACAAGGGATTCGGGATCGTGCATGCGCCGGCCGTGCTGCTGGCGACCGGCGGGCTCGGACAGCTGTATGCGTGCAGCACCAATCCGCCGGGAGCCACCGCCGACGGTATCGCGCTGGCACTGCGGGCCGGGGCCATGGTCTCGGATCTGGAGTTCCTGCAGTTCCACCCCACCGTGCTGTTCACACCGGGCGGGCTGGGACGGCGACCGCTGATCAGTGAGGCGGTGCGCGGTGAGGGCGCGGTTCTCGTGGATTCCCAGGGTGATTCGGTGACCGCGGGCGTCCATCCGCGTGGTGACCTCGCGCCGCGTGATGTGGTGTCGCGCGCCATCGAGGCCCGCATGCGTGCGCTGGGCACCGACCGCGTCTACCTCGACGCCCGGGCGCTCGACGGGTTCGAGCAGCGTTTCCCGACCATCACCGCGTCCTGCCGGGCCGCGGGCATCGAACCGAGCGCCGATCTCATCCCGGTCGCGCCCGCCGCCCACTTCCAGTGCGGTGGTGTTGTCACCGATACGTACGGGCGCACCATCGTTCCCGGCCTGTACGCCGCGGGTGAGGTGGCCCGCACCGGCCTGCACGGCGCCAACCGGCTCGCCTCCAACAGTCTGCTCGAGGGTCTCGTGGTCGGCGAACGCGCCGGCGCGGCGGCGGTCGAGCGGCTGGGCGCGGCCGCGCGCATCGACTCCGGAGTGCACTTCGGCGGCGTCGCGGCACTGCCGCGGGCGGATCGGAAGCTGCTGCAGGAGTTGATGACCGAGAACGCCGCGGTCGTCCGCGACGGTGACGGCCTGCGCGGTGCGGTCCTGCGGCTGGTGGGCATGCTGTCCGGCGGCGAAGCCGACGAGACCAGCGAAGCGGTGCAGGGGAATTCGGCCGCCGCGATCATCCAGGATCTCGAAGACTCCGCGCTCACGCTGACTGCGCGGACGCTGCTGCTGACCGCCTCCGCCCGCACCGAAAGCCGGGGCTGCCACACCCGTTCCGACTATCCGGACCCGCGCGAGGAGCTGCGCCGCAGTACGGCAGTGCGCTTGGGCCCGGATGGTCGCCCGCAATTGGTCACCGACGGCTCGGAGACGAGGCCGTCCTGGCACCGCACGAAAGAAGGAGTGCACCAATGACTCTCGACGCCGGACTCGATCGCGACGAAGTGCTCGCGCTCATTCGCCGGGCGCTGGACGAAGATCTGCGCTACGGCCCCGATATCACTACGGCCGCAACGGTTCCCGCGGATGCGGTGGCCAAGGCGGCCATGGTGTCCCGCCAGCCCGGCACCGTGGCCGGACTCGATGTCGGCCTGCTCGTGCTCGACGAGGTGCTCGGCGCGGGTGGTTACGAGATCACCGGCCGGGTCCCCGACGGCACCCGCGTGCAGCCGGGCGATACCGTGCTCAGCCTGATCGCGCCGACCCGCGGGCTGCTCACCGCCGAGCGCACCATGCTCAATCTGGTGTGCCATTTGTCCGGAATCGCCAGTGCCACTTCGGCCTGGGTGGATGCGGTCGCCGGTACCGAGTGCCGCATTCGGGACAGCCGGAAGACCCTGCCCGGTTTGCGGGCTTTACAGAAGTACGCGGTGCGCACCGGAGGCGGCGTCAATCACCGCATGGGTCTGGGCGATGCGGCCCTCATCAAGGACAACCATGTGGTGGCGGCCGGATCGGTGGTCAATGCCCTGCGTGCGGTGCGCGCGCTGAATCCGGATATCGAGTGCGAGGTCGAGGTGGACAACCTCGAACAGCTCGATGCGGTGCTCGCCGAAGACGTGCAGCTGGTGCTGCTGGACAACTTCCCGCTGTGGGCCACCCAGGCCGCCGTCCAGCGCCGCAACGACCGGTCGCCGCAGACGAAACTCGAATCCTCGGGCGGACTTTCGCTGGAGGACGCGGCGAATTACGCGGGGACCGGCGTGGACTACCTCTCGGTCGGCGCACTCACCCACTCGGTCCGGGTACTGGACCTGGGCCTGGATATGTGAGGCGGACCTGGAGGTGAGGCGGCTCGGCGATAGGTGAGACGGCTCAGCGGCGGAAGGTGGGCGCCTCGGCGATCCAGCCGGTGCCGCCGCAGACCGAGCACCAGTTGACCGAGCCGTTCACCAGCCCGTAATCGCCTCGGCCTTCGCACATCCCGCAGTACCGCCAGCCTCTGTTCGGGGCGACAGTGTCGAAGAAGATATTCAGGAACCCTTGAATCGCCATGCAGATTGCACTCCTCGCGCTGGGAATCCAAACGCAGCAAGCGTGCGGTATCGGGCTGGCGAATGTCCAGCGGTATCCAGCAGGCTTTACAAGCCGAACTCCTGCGGGTCCAGGCGCAGGGCACGGCAGGCATCCCGGACGGCGGCGATCTCCTGTGCGTCGAGGTCGCCGTCGACCTTACCGATCATGATTCCCAATTGCACTGCGGCACGGGCTTCGACGGCGTTTCCGGTGGCCTCGGCGATTTGTGCCATCACATAGGCGCGGCCGAAGGCCGGATCCAGGGTGATGCGAGTGCAGTTGTCCTCGAACAGATTTCGCAGCTCGTCGGTGGGAAAGTGCTGCAGCGCAGTGTCCGCGCCGATGAGCTGCGCGACCCGGGTGCGGTCGGCCGGATCGATAGCGCCGTCCGCAGCCGCTATCAGTGCGCAAATACCCATGGTGGCATCTCGGAAAGAGCCGCCGCGCAATTCATTTCGCTGTGCGAGCAGCTGCTGCCGCCACTGCGGGGCCTGCTCTCGGCGGCTGTGGAAAACCATGACACACTCCGAAATGATCTACCGGACTCGCAAACCCCGCGTCGGTGCCCGGACTGTGCTGATGTATCGATCCGACCTTAACAGTCGATCGACAGGTGGCGGCTGGGAAGTTTCCGGCGACCGGAGAGCAGCATCCCCGGAACCTGTCAGGACGTGAGCTCACGTTCGAGCGGGGTGCGGAAGCGGGGGATGGGCCGCACCTCACCGTAGAAGGCGGTGAGGCGCGCGGCCTCGGCCTCGATCAGGGTCTGAGCATCGGAGCCGACGTCTTCCAATAGGCGCCAGACGATTTCACCGTCGGGCCGCTGCGCCCAGCCGCCGACAATGCGTCCGTCCCACCACACGGTCGGCCCGACATTGCCATTGGTGTCGAACAGGATGGGGGAGTGCGGGCCGAGGTACCACTCGCGGGACTGCCAGCCCATCGGAGTCGGATCGAGCGCCGGGAGCAGCGCGACCCACGGCTCGGGTGCGGGCGTGGGTTCCAGATCGTCGGCGAGCACCAGGCCGGTCGCATCGCCCAGGTCCACCTCGGCGGTATCCAGCAGCGCGAGGGTCTTGCGGACCTCGCCCAGCGTCCACCCCGTCCACCACTTGATATCGCTCACCGGTGCGGGTCCGAAGGCCCGCAACCACTTTCGTACCAGTTCCACCCGCGCCGCTTCGGCAGAGAGTGCCGGAATCCCTTCCGGCAGCCAGGATTCGATGGGCGCCCAGGTGTATTGGCTACTGCTCCAACTGCCGTTGGGCCGGCCGCGCACGATCCGGCCCTCCGCACCGAGAATCACCAGCACCCAGGTGGTGATGCTGGTCGGCTTGGAGTACGACTTGCCCGGCGCGGTGTCCACCTGGGTGCGCAGCCGGGGCACCGCTTTGCCCAACTGCGCGCCGGTGGCGCTACCGCGTGCCAGCAGGGTGTCGTGCGTTTCGGCCTCGACCTCGCTGAGCCAGGGCAGGACGGCCCCCTCGGCCACGCCCGCCTGCTCGATGTACCTCGCGTACGTCTTGCGCTGCTTGTGCGCGAGCGCATCCGCGCACGAGGCCTGCAGCGCGGGCACCAATTCGATGGGCGCGACGAACATGGTGCGCCGCATGGCCAGCATGCGCAGCAGCGTCCGATCCTCGTACAGCGCCTTCTCCACATGCCCCGGCTCGCAGCCCCGTCCGCGCGCGGCGACCGAGAGGAACACCGTGGCCGGATCGGTGGCATGCAGCACCACCAGCGACCGGGCCACCTCGTTCACATCATCGGTCCGGGCCGCGGCCGCCAGCCGATGCCGTACTCCCAGGCGAGCGCGCCGCTCGGCCGCATCCATCGAACGCATGGGCGAATCCTAGCCGCCGCGTACGACACCGGCCGTGTGATCGCGGGGCATGTCCGGCGTGCCGCCGCGCTGCACCCGAACGTGTGCGGCGGTGATGCTCCACCTGTCCGGAAGGACGGCGTATTTCGACGGAGCTGGACGCTCCGGCGACATCACAGGTGCCGACCGATCCGCCGGACACCCGTCGCGGGTACCCGAAACCGCACCCGCGACGTGTCATGATTCGGCGATGCGAGGTCGGTATCGGAGCTGCGGCGCAGTCCTCGGGGTGCTCGCGGCCATGGTCGTTGCGGCGCCGGCGGTTTCCGCCGAGACGGCGGACACCGTGCGGGTCGCGGTGCGCGATGTGACGCTGACGGTCGACGGCGAACAGGCCACCGGGCGGGTGTACGAGCCGTATCGGGATACGCCGGGCGATATCGACCCGCGCGATCTGATCGTCGCCGTGCACGGACATGCCGGTAGCGCCGCCGACTTCCCGGAGTACATGAGTTCCATCGTGAAGCAGACCATGGCGCCGCTGCTGACCATGGATCAGCGCTCCGCCGTGAGCCAGTGGCGGACCGGCGAGTGGAATGTGTGGGCCGGTTGGCAGGACACCGTGGCCGCCACCCAGTGGTATCGGGGTGCGCATCCCGGTATCGGGCGCAGCGTGCTGTGGGGTTGGAGCCAGGGCGGATTGACCAGCGGGCTCGCCGCCGCGTACGCCCCGCCCGGCACCTACGACTACTGGGTCGACACCTTCGGCCAGGCCAGCGATTTCGTGTCCTGGCTGGAGGCGGACCTGGCGGGGCCGGGCCTGCGGCCGGAGATCGAACGCGATGCCGGCGGCTGTACCCCGGTGGTGTGCGCGGCCGCGTACGCGGCGCGCTCACCCGCGCTGCTGGCCGGGCGAATCGCGGTGCGGCGCGCCATTCTGCTGCACGGCACCTCGGATCCGCTGGTGCCGTACAGCTCGAGTGTGGAGATGCGCGCCGCCCTGATGGCCACCGGAAAGCCGGTCACCATGTACACCATCGCCAGCGGTCGCGATCTCGGCGGGAATGTGGTGCCCGGTGAGCACGGCCTCGGCCCGGTGTTCTTCGAATCCGGTTGTGCGGTCGAGCGACTGCTGCTCGGTACCGAGCCCGAAGGGGCGAGCGACTATCTGGTCGATATCGCGCACGGCATCGATACCGCTCCGCCCGCACCGCCGAACACCAAGTGCGCCTCCTGAATCGGAGCTCTAGTCGACGCTGACCGCATCCACGATATTCAGGCGTGCGGCGCGCAGGGCCGGGGGTATGGAGCCCAGCAGGCTCAAAGCCAGTGCGGCGGCGGTGAATACGATAAGCAGCGGCCCGGGCCGGAAGGTGACGTCGATGCCCATCATATCGGCGGCCAGTCGCGAGTAGAGGAATTGATCGGACAGTCCGAAGAGCACGCCCAGGGCCGCACCGGCGATGCCGATTCCCGCCGCCTCCGCCAGCACCATGCGCAGGGCGAAACGGCGGCTCGAACCCACCGCGCGCAGGATGCCCAGCTCCCGGCGGCGTTCCAGGAGCGCCAGCGTGAGGGTATTGAGCAGGGCCATGGCAGCGATGACGGCCACGATGACCAGCATGATGCGCGAGAGCACCAGTCCCTGCCGCATGGCCTTGCTGATGCCGTCGAGCGCGGCCGGTCCGGTGTAGACGTGCATATCGGGCGGCGTGACCGCCCTGATGGCCGCGGCCAATCGATCGCGATCCGTGCCGGGCGCCCCGTCGATCTGCAGGGTGCTGGCGCCCGGCCGCTCGAACCAGTCGCGCATGAGGGTCAGGCTGATGGACGCGGTGCCGGAGAGCGCCGAGAAGTACGACACCGAAGCCAGCACCCGCGTGCGCTTCTCACCGCTCGGTGTCTGCACCGACAATTCGTCGCCGACCGAAACATGCAGTGCGCGTGCCAGATCCCGGGACAGCGCGACGCCCTCGCCAGCCAGCAGTCGCCGCTGGGTATCGGCATCCAGCGATCGGTACATGGCGTAATTGCTGCCCTGGACGACGCCGTAGAGCAGCGCCTTGGTCCCGGCGAACGAGGCGAAGGCCAACTGCCCCTCGGTCACTCGCGCCACCCCGGGCACCGCCGCGACCCGCTGGGCCATATCCGCGGGCAGCAGCGGAGTCGGCACCGCATCCTCGGGAGTCACGCTCACCCAGACGTCATTGTCGGCGAGCGAGGCGAAGGTATCGCGAGCCGATCGCACCACATCCGTATTCGCGCCGGTAATGGTGATCGTCATGCCCACGGCGATCGCCACCGTCATGAGCGTCGCCCAGACGCGCCGCGGCGCGCGATCGATATTCACTCCGGCCAGCACACCCGCCGAACCCAGTCGCCGGGCGGCCGCACCGGCGACCGCGACAATCGGCCCGGCCGAGGCGAAGGCCACTGCGATCTCGGTGCCGAACGCCAAACCCAGTGCCACCGAGGCGAAGAGCCCGAGGTGTGCGCGCATGACCAGGATCGTCGCCACCGCCAAGACGACGGCCGCGACACCCGCGAAGACCCGCAGTCGCGGTGACACCACATCCGCGGGCGAAGCCCCGACCGGAGCGAGCGCCTCCACCGGCGACACTCGATAGACCTGCCGGGCCGCGACCGCCGTCGCCGCCACATTGGTCAGCACCGCGGCGGCGATCGCCGCCGGCACGGCATACCAGGGCAGCAGATACTCCAGCCGCGCCTCCATCATCTGGGTGAACGCACCCGGTAGCAGCCCGATCGCGTAGCGCCCGGCCAGCACGCCCAGCCCGGAACCCAGGAGGCCGCCGAGCAGGCCCAGCGCCGCGGCCTCCACCAGCACATCCCGCACAATCGTCTGTCTGCGCCCGCCGATGGCGCGCAGCATGGAGATGACCGGCCGCCGGCCCGCCAGGGCCATGCTCATGGTGTTGTAGATGAAGAACGCCGACACCACCAGGGCGATGCCCGCGCCCATGGCGGCAATGAACTCCAGCATCACAATGCCATTGCCGGTCTGCGCCGCCCGCAGGCTCGGCGGTCCGACCAGCGCCCGTCCCGCCACCGCCGCGGTCACGGCCGAATTCAGCTGTGCCGCATCGGTACCGGGTGCGGCGACGATGAGCACCGAATCCAATTCACCGGTGCGCCCGGTGATTCGCTGCGCCAGCGGCAGCGGGGCGATGAGGAAGTGGCCGCCGTTCAGCCGCTGCTGCTGCGCACCGGAGACGACCGCGGCAATGGTGACCTGGCCCGAACCCAGGTGCACCACATCGCCTTTCGCGTACCCGGCGGACGGACCGGCCAGCACCCCGTTCGGCACGCTCAGCAGCGAGCCCAGCCGGTCGCCCTGGACGGCGTCCTTCAGGGTGCTGTCCAGGGCCGCGCTGGCGGCGTCGACGCCCAGTACCAGCAGTTGATCGTCCTGCGGCCCCACACTGGCGCGGAGCATGGGGACGGCCGCGGCCACGCCGGGGACGGCCGCCACGTCATTGCGCACGGCCTGCGGGAATCCGGCATCACTGACACCTGAGATCTCCAGGCTCGCATTGCCCGCCAGTCCGGCGGCCAGCCGCGCGACCGATCCGGTCAGCGATCCGGAAATACCGATCACTGCCACCAGGAACGCGGCCGACACCGCCATGACGAATATCGATGCCACGGTCCGGCCCCAGTGGGTGGCGAACTCTCGAATTGTGAGCAGCCGCAACCGATCCAGCAGAGCGATCATGAAATCAAGGCTAGGTGCCCGTGGACCACCCTGCCGACGATTCGGCAACTCCGTCCCAGACGCCGAACCCGTCCGGCGGTCCGCGGTGCGGCGATAGGTCGCGGCGTCCGGGAACAGGTTCGTGCCGACCGCGGTTGCCCGAGAGGAAGCAGACCGACAGGAGGCAGTGATGACGGCACCCGTGGACCCGTCCTATCGATGGGGCGGCGACGAGCTGGATCTGGACGCGTACCTGGATCGCATCGGATACACGGGCGGGCGCACGCCCACGCTGGCCACCCTGCGCGGGCTGGTGCGAGCGCACACCACCACCATTCCGTTCGAGAATCTGGAGATCATTCTCGGTCGCGGGGTTCCGCTCGATCCGGAGTCCTTGCAGGACAAGCTGATCCGGCGCCGGCGTGGGGGCTACTGCTACGAGAACGTCCTGCTGTTCGCCGCCGCGCTGGAGCGGCTCGGATTCGAATTCACCGGCATCTCGGGCCGAGTCACGATGGGGGCGGCGGGATTACGTCCTGCCACCCATGCGCTGCTGCGCGTCATCGCGGCCGATGACGATCGGGTCTGGCTCTGCGATGTGGGTTTCGGCGCGGGGCCGCTCGAACCCGTCGAGCTCACTCCCGATCGGGGCGAAATCACGCTCGGCGCTTGGCGTTACCGGCTCGAGCTGGGCGCCGACGCACTCGGCGGACAGCTGTGGACCCTGCATCAGTTCGGCCGGGACGGCTGGGTCGATCGGTACACCTTCAGCCCGAATCCGCAGTACCGGACCGACTTCGCGGTCGGTAATCACTTCGTCTCCACCTCACCCAGGTCACCGTTCACCATGCGCCCGTTCCTGCAACGGTTCCGGCCCGAGGTGCATCACGAGATCGACGGCACCACGTGGACGACGACCTATCCGGACGGCACCACCGAGCTTCGGGAGCTCGAGGCCGCCGAACTGCCCAAGGTGCTGGCCGAGGTGTTCGATATCGAACTCGACGATGCCGATGCGGCGCTGCTCACTCGAGCCGCATGGCCGGCGGCGGCGAAAAATCCGCCCGAAACGACCCGAAATCAGGTGGCGGCGACACGAAAGGACTGAAATCCGTTCCCACGCGGTGGGATCGGGCATGCCGGCACAGAATTTGCTGTCACGTCATGGAAGTACTCTGAGCTGCACGTTTACGTGACCTGTCACACGGTTGTCACCTGAGTGCGGTCCAGATCTCACCGAGATCTCGCTCATATCTCACGCTGACGTCGGCGTGCTGCCTGCGGACCGCTACACTCATGCGGGGAAACACGCGGGCAACCGCGTCGTCACAGTCACCATCGCGGAGAATTTCGGAGTAGTGCCATCGAAACCGGCCAAGTGATCGCAGGGCATTACCGCCTGGTCGAACGGATTGGTAGCGGCGGCACAGGCGTCGTCTGGCGAGCCGTCGACCAACGGCTGGAACGCTCGGTGGCGATCAAGCAGATCATCACCCAGCCCAGTCTGTCCGAGGCGGACAAAGACATCGTGCGTCAGCGCGCGGCCCGAGAGGCCCGCAATGCCGCACGCTTTCAGCATCCGAATGCCATTGTGGTGTTCGACATTACCGAGCACGAGGGCGATCCATGCCTCGTCATGGAGTACCTGCCGTCCCAGAGCCTGGCGGTGGTGCTCTCCTCGCAGGGCACCCTGCCGCTGCCTCAGGTCGCGCGCATCGGTGAGCAGGTCGCGTCGGCGCTCATTGCCGCGCACCGGGTCGGCATCGTGCATCGCGATGTGAAGCCCGGCAATATCCTGCTCGGCGACAACGGGGCGGTGAAGATCACCGACTTCGGCATCTCCAAGGCCAAGGGCGATGTCACGCTCACCGCCACCGGGCTCATCTCCGGCACCGCCGCCTACCTCGCACCCGAGGTCGCGCGCGGCGCCGAGCCGAGCCCGGCCGCCGATGTCTTCGCCCTGGGCGCCACGCTCTTCCACGCGCTGGAGGGCGAACCGCCCTACGGCACCAATCCGAATCCGCTCGCACTGCTGTACGCGGCGGCGAACGGCCAGATCAGCGAGCCGCGCAATGCCGGCCCGCTCAGTGATCTGCTGCTCTCGCTGCTCAGCTTCGAGCCGGAGGACCGGCCGAGCATGACCGAGGTCCGCGACATCATGGCGGACTTCGCGGAGCTCGGACCCGAAGCCGAGGCCACCCGCGTCATGGCCGCCCGCCGTCAGAACGGCAATGCGCAGTCACCGGCCAAGCCGATCGGCGCACCCCGGACGGCGCCGCAGCGCGGGAACACCCGGCAGATGGATCGCCGCTCGGCCGCCAATGCCGATATCCCGACCGGGGCCATGGCCCAGGCGCAATTGCTCGAGACCCCGCCGCCGCGGCATCCGGTGTCGGCGGGCCCGCCCACGCGTTCCAACCCGGCTCCGCAGCTGGAGTCCCGCGGTCGCGGGAAACTGGTGTGGGCCGGTGTGGTCGCGGCGGTGGTCGTGGTCGCGGCGGTGGTCTTCGGCATCATCAGCTCGTCCGGTTCGGACAGCCCGGGCACGGCGTCGGGCAGCACCAGCGCGTCGAAGGTTTCCACCTCCACCACCACGGGTGCGGGTACGGCAGGAACCCTCGGGCAAACCAAGAGCGCCGGAACGGTATCGGTGCTCAATGGCGCCGATACGGTAGACAAGTTCTATGACTCGCTCGTCAATATGAGCTTCGCCGACGCGTGGAGCAAGCTGACTCCGGCGGCCCAGCAGGTCTACGGCGGCCAGACGGCTTTCCAGTCCTACTGGAACGACAATCGCGTCACCCGCTACGCCTCCATCTCCGGAGCCCGGGGCAATGACAGTGCGAATGCCGACGGTTCGGTGGATATCGCACTGGCCAACCTGACCTCCGGCGGCCAGACCAAATCGCTCACGCTGCGTGTGATCGACGGTGGCGGTGGCACTTTGAAGATCGACAGCGACACCCGCTAGTCCGTCCTGAACTCGACGTATTGCGCCGTACCGGAAATCCGGTGCGGCGCAACGTTGTTATCGGGGGCTGTTCTCAATCCCCTGTCGCGGTTAGCCTTCCGATATGAACGTGCGCCAGATGCTCACAGAAGAGCGCGGGGAGCTGGTCGAACTGCTCCGTTCGCTGACCGCCGAGGAATGGGAGGCGGCGTCACTGTGCGCCGGGTGGCGGGTGCGCGATGTCGTCTGCCACCTGCAGACCGATACCGTTTCGCTGCCCGACTATCTGCTGACGGCCCTGCGGAATCGCTCCGTCGATCGGCTCAACGGGGCCCTCGTCACCCGGTTCCAGCCGCTGCCCACCGCGGAACTGGTGGATCGGCTGGCGCAGCCGGGCGGCTGGTTCTCCCGCTACTCACCGAAATTGGCGTTCGCCGATACCTTCATCCATCAGCAGGACATTCGCCGGCCGCTCGGGCGCGAGCGCAAGGTTGCGGCGGATCGCCTGGTCGTACTGCTCAGCAATCCCGATCCCTTTGTGCGGCCCGGACGTTTCCTGAAGGGATTGCGGTGGGAGGCCACCGATGCCGACTGGTCGCGGGGCACCGGCCCGGTGGTTCGCGGTCCCGGCGAAGCGCTCGTGGTGGCCATGGCAGGCCGCGCCGCCGCTCTCGACGATCTCGAAGGTGACGGCGTACCCGAACTTCGCCGTCGCGTCGAGGCGTAGGACCGCGCGAAAACTGCGGCAGTGCAGTCTTTTCGGCGCATCAGACGCGCTGGGATTCGGCGGCGAGCCCGGCCAGTAGTCGCAGTGCGGTGGCGCTGGGGGAGTCGGCCTCGACGGTGTAGGCGACCAGGGCCTGGTCCGGATCGTCTGGGAGCCGGAAGGTTTCGAAGCTGAGCTCGACACGGCCCACGACCGGATGCCGGTAGACATACCGGCCGTGGGTCTTGTCCCTGAGTTCGTGGTTGTCCCACAGTCGGCGGAACTCCGGATCCGCCTGGTGCAGTTCGTCTATTAGGTCGGCGATCTCGGCGTCGCCCGGATTGCGGGCGGCGTCCAGACGCAGATAGGCCACCACATCGGCGGCCTTGCCGGGCCAGTCCTCGTAGAGCTCACGCATGCCTTCGTCCAGGAAGACCATGCGGGCTTTATTGCGATCACGCGGCGCCAGCGCGGAGAAATCGGTGATGAGTGCCGCCGCCTGCCGGTTCCAGGCCAGCACAGTGGTGCCGCGGCCCAGGATGTAGGCGGGCATATCGCCCGCGGAGTCGAGCAGTCGCCGCAGGCCCGGCCGCACCTGCTGTTCGGCGGGCGGCTCCTCACCCGACCACGGCCGCGCCAGCCGGTAGAGGTGATCGCGCTCCACCGGATTCAAGCGCAGCGCGCGTGCCACCGCATCCAGGACCGATTCCGAGAAGTGCAGGGTGCGGCCCTGTTCCAGCCGGACATAGTGGTCGACGCTGACACCGGCCAGCAGGGCCAGCTCCTCGCGCCGCAGGCCGGGGACCCGGCGGCGGGCGCCGTGATCGATCAGCCCGACCTCCTCGGGCCGCAGCCGGGCACGGCGGGAGCGCAGGAATTCGCCGAGTTCGGCACGCCGGTCGAGAGTCATGAGATCAGTATCGCGGGAGTGTGCCGGGGTATTCCTGGTCGTGTCGTGACCAGGCTGGGCTGCGCCTTGGACCGGCGGTACGTCATCGGCAGGTCAGGTCCTGATCAGGCCGGGTGCCATCGCTGAGAAATCGTTCGACGGCGTTGTTCGCGCAGCCGATCGGGGAGGGGTAGACGCCGTGACCGCCGCCGTCGACCGTGACCAGGCGGGCGCGGTCGCCGAGGGCATGGCGCAGGTTCAGTGCGCCGCTGTACGGGGTAGCCGGATCGCGCAGGTTCTGGATCATCAGAATATTCGACGGGCCGTCGGCGGTGACCACGGTCCGGGGTGCGATCGGCGACTGCCAGAAGGTGCAGGGGGACAGGTTTTCCGGCATCCCGGCGGTCAGCGGGTGCGCGGTCCGGCTGGCGGTGACGGCGGCGGCATAGTCGGAAACCGCTGTGGGCCAGGCGGAGTCATTGCAGATGGTGGCGACTCCGACCGCGGTGCGCTGCTGGACGATCTGCTCCGGCGGGAGGGGCTGCGGGTTCGGCAGGGGCGCCGACGCCTCGGCCGCAGTGATCAGCCGGGCCAGTGCCGGGAAGGCCTGATCGCTGTAGAGGCTGTCGAGCAGTTGTTGCCGTAGCCCGTTGCCGGTCAGCTGCCCCAGTTCCGATCCCGGCCAGGGGAGTGGGTTCTGATCGAGTTTCGCTGCGAGCGTGAGGAATCGGCCGCGCACCGCGTCGGGGGTTTCGGCGGTGTGATCGGAATTGCCGGGGCCGGCCGCCCACTTCGCGAAGTCGGGGAACCGATCCTCCACGCCGACTGCGTAATTGGCATTCCAGCCGCGCTCGATCCGGTCCGGATTCGGATCGTCGCTGCTGTCGAGCAGGAGACGATCGGTGTGCTGCGGGAACAGCGTCGCGTAGACCGAGGTGGCGTAGGTGCCGTAGGACTCGCCCCACGCGGAGATTCGGCTCTCGCCCAGCGCTTCTCGAATGCTGTCGATATCGCGGGCCTCGGTGCGGGTGCTGATACTGCGCACCAGGGCGCCGCCATTGTCGGCGCACGCCTGCGCGATCCGCCGGCTCACCGCGATATTCGCCGAGATATCACCGTCTCCGCGCGGCCAGCCGCGGAAGCGTTCGGTGACCAGGTCATCGCGCGCGATGCCGCAGTCGGCCGTGGTGCTCGATCCCATACCGCGCGGGTCGAAGCCGATGAGATCGTAGGTATCACGCACGGCGGCAGGAAGTTTCGATCCGACCTCGGTCGGCTTGTCGAGTCCGGTATTGCCGGGGCCGCCCGGTACCAGCAGCAGGGCGCCGTGCCGGGTGTCCGGGTGGGTGCTGCGGATGCGGGAGACGGCCAGGGTGATTCGGTCACCGTCGGGCCGGTCGTAGTCCAGGGGTACCTGGATGCTCGTGCATTCCTGTCGCGGGTCGAGTCCAGTGCCTGGACACGGCTTCCACGCCAGGGCCGCCGCGCTCGGCGAGTTCGCCGAGGTGCAGGCCGTGACGGTGGCAAGGACGGTGAGGGCCAACAGGATTCCGAGGCGTGGGCTGCTCTTCACCTCGCCGACGTTAGGAGCCCCGGGCGCTCCTGCGCCTCACTCCACGGTGCTGCATGCGGGTCACCCTGCGGTAGCGGCCGATCCAGCCTGGTCATGCCGTGCCCAGGCTCGCGCCGCACTGTTTACCGCGCTCGCGGCATACGAAAGTAGTGCTCACAGCCGGAACCGATCCGGCAGCGCGGCTCGCCGCGACGTGGTTTCGAACGGAGATCCGAATGCGCAGGACTCGTCCCTTCGGGGATACGGGTATGGATATCACCCCGCTCGGTTTCGGCACCTGGGTGATCGCCGGATCCGGATGGCAGTACTCGTGGGGCGCCACCGATGACGCCGAATCCATTGCCGCCGTGCGGCATGCGGTCGACAGCGGTCTCAATTGGCTCGACACCGCCCCCGCCTACGGGCTCGGCCACGCCGAAACGCTCGTCGGCAAGGCCCTGGCCGATATGCCGGAGGCCGACCGGCCGTATCTGTTCACCAAGACCGGCCTCATCTGGGAGGAGGGTGACGACCGCACCGGACCGCCGCGCCGCATTATGCGGCCGGAAACCATTCGGGCGGAACTGGAGGCGTCGCTGCGCCGCCTGCGGGTCGAGCACATCGACCTCTATCAGGTGCACTGGCCGGATACCGGTGCGGTCTTCGTCTACGGCGGCGAGGGCGCGAGCCTGGCGGCGCCCACTCCGCTGGAGGAGTACTGGCAGGTCATGGCCGACCTCAAGAAGGAAGGCAAGGTCCGCGCCATCGGCCTGTCCAATCATGCGGTGGCGGAACTGGATCGCGCCGAGGCCGTCGCCCACGTGGATGCCATCCAGCCCCCGTTCTCGGCCGTCAACCGCACCGCCGCCCCGGAAATCGCCTGGGCGCAGGCGCATTCCACCGGTGTGATCGCCTATTCGCCGCTCCAGTCGGGGCTGCTGACGGGCGCCTTCACTGCGGACCGCAAGCTCACCGCCGACGACTGGCGTTCCGGCAGCCCCGATTTCACCACCGGACTGTCCGCCAACCTGGCACTGGTCGACGCCCTGCGACCCATTGCGGCCCGCCACGGCGTGTCCGTCGCCGAAGCGGCTCTCGCCTGGGTCAATTCCTGGCCCGGCGTGACCGCCGCGATTGTCGGCGCGCGCACCAGCACCCAAATCGACGGCTGGACAGGCGCTCTCACGTTGGAACTGAGCCCGGCAGACCTCGAAGAAGTCGCCACGGCCATCAACTCCACCGGCGCGGGCACCGGCCCCGCCCGTCCCTGACCCAGCTGTATCGCAGCCCCGCCGGTTTCGGGGTTCCCACCCTCGGTCAATCGCCGAACATCGATCGAATCACCAGGAGAAACTCTCATGACGCTGCACGTTGTCGCCGAAATCCGTGTCAAGGCCGGCCAGGAGGATCGCCTCCGCACCGCACTGGAGGCCATGATCGAACCCACCCTGACCGAACCCGGCTGCGTCGTCTACCAGCCCTTCGTGGATCCCAATGACGCCGCCCACATGGTCCTCGTCGAAGAGTGGAAGTCCGCCGAAGCCCTCGAAGAGCACTTCCTCGCCCCTCATTTCGTGCACCTCGCCGGCGTCTTCGACGAGATCCTCGCCGAACCTGTCACCATCAACCGCCTAGTCGCCGAATGACCTGACCCCTCGTCGATGCGACCGGACCCTCAGTCCGGTCGCACAGGCATGCCGATCATTCCGTGCCCGCGACGCGCCCGCGTGCGTGACCTGATGGTGTGCGGACCGCCCGTGATCCAGCGCTGCCCGTGACCCGGCCGCAGGCGCTTACGCCAGGACGCGGATTCTTTCCGCAGCGCCCGATGGCACCTCCTCGCGGGCACCTTCGTCGCGGCCGATGCCGCTGTCCGGAAGTGGTGATCGGGTCACAGATCCCGGGCTCGGCAGCGCTGAAAGCCGGATCGGTGGGTAGTGTCGAGCGCATGATGCGGATTCGGACGACGGTGGTGCTGGTGTGCACGCTGGTCGTCGCCGCATGGGCTGTGCTGTTTTTGAGCTCGGCCGAGCCGAATTCGCTGCTGGTACTGGGTGCGGCGGCGCTGGTCGCGCTGACCGCCACCATGCTGGCGGCGCGCGGGCCGCGACTGCGGGTCACGGTGAGCGCGGGTCCGCCGGAGTCGGCGGGCCGTCGCCGCCGAGGAGCCTTTCTGCGACAGAGCAATCCAGATGCCGCGGGGCGTCCGCGTCCGCGCGCACCGGGGGCCCTCGCGGTCTGATCGTGCCCGCACGATCAGACCTCCGCTGCCCCCGATTCGCTCCACCCGCGGCAGTGCGCGGGTGCCTCGCAGTGAGGTCCCATACTTATGCTCGATTTCATCTATTACCCCGTGTCCGCGGTCCTGTGGCTGTGGCACACGCTCTTCGCATCGATCCTCGGCATCCCCGGTGGCCCGGCCTGGGTGCTGGCCATCATCTTCCTGGTCATGACGCTGCGGGCGCTGCTCATCCGCCCGTTCCTGGCGCAGCTGCAATTCCAGCGCAAGCTGGCTCTGATCGGGCCGGAGATGAAGGAGATTCAGCGCAAGCACGCCGGTGACAAGGAGACGCAGGCCGTCGAGGTGCGGAAGCTGCAGCAGAAGCACGGCTTCAATCCGCTGCTCGGGTTTCTGCCGATGATCGGTCAGATCATGGTCTTCGTCGGCCTGTTCCATGTGCTGAATTCGTTCCATGCCGGCACCGCCAACTATGTGTTCTCGACCGATCAGGTGCAGTCGTTCCTGTCGGCGAATCTGTTCGGCGCACCGCTGTCGATGAGCCTGTCCCATGCCGGTGGCGCGTTCGGTTCGGTTGCCGTGGTGGTGGTTCCCCTGCTGCTCATCGCCACGGTCGCGACCCACTTCACGGCCCGGTTCTCGGTGGCGCGCCAGCGTGAGACGGCTCCGGAGCAGACGGCTCAGGTGCGGGTGATGAATACGCTGTCGATGTGGGCGTTCCCGCTCGGCACGCTGGTGACCGGTGCGCTGTGGCCGGTGGCCATCCTGCTGTACTTCGTGACCCAGAATGCCTGGACGTTTGTACAGCAACACCTGGTCTACCGCCGGTTCGATGCCGAGGAGGCCGTGCCGGCGCTGCCCGCGACGCGCACCGAATAGCCGCCGAATCCGCCGCACCGATTGCCCTGCCCTGCCGGTCAGCGCGGTGCGGCGGAGGAGCGATGGCATCGACCCGATAGTCTGGTACCTGGTCGCGGGCAGTTCCGGCTGCCCGGTGCACCCCTTTGATGATCAGCACAGACAAGGACTGCAGAGCGCTATGACAAGCCGCATCGAGCTCGCCCGCGTCGATTTGCGCGGACGTACTCCCACTGCTGGTGAACTGCGCGCGGCACTGCCGCGTGGAGGCGTCGACGTGGACTCGGTGCTGCATCATGTGCGGCCGGTCGTGGAGGCCATCCGCGATCGGGGCGTCGAGGCCGCGCTGGAATTCAGCCAGAAGTTCGACGGTGTGCAGCCCGCCTCCGTGCGGGTGCCCGCCGCCGAGCTGGATCGGGCGCTCGAAGAGCTCGACCCCCCGGTGCGCGCTGCCCTCGAAGTCGCGATCGAGCGCACCCGCAAGGTGCATGCCGATCAGCGGCGCACCGACAAGGTCACCCAGGTGGTGCCCGGCGGCACCGTCACCGAACGCTGGGTGCCGGTCGAGCGGGTCGGCCTGTATGTGCCGGGCGGCAATGCCGTCTATCCGTCGAGCGTGGTCATGAATGTGGTTCCCGCGCAGACCGCGGGCGTCGATTCGCTGGTGGTGGCCTCGCCGCCGCAGGCGCAGTTCGACGGCCTGCCGCACCCGACGATTCTGGCGGCCGCCAAGCTGCTCGGCGTCGAGGAGGTGTGGGCGGTCGGCGGTGCGCAGGCGGTCGCGCTGCTGACCTACGGCGGCACCGATACCGATGGCGCACAACTGGATCCGGTCGACATGATCACCGGGCCGGGCAATATCTATGTGACTGCCGCCAAGCGGCTGTGCCGCGGGCTGGTCGGCATCGATGCCGAGGCCGGGCCCACCGAGATCGCGATTCTGGCCGACGGCACCGCCGATCCGGTCCATGTTGCCGCGGACCTGATTTCGCAGGCCGAGCACGATGTGCTGGCCGCGAGCGTGCTCGTCACCGACAGTGTGGAACTGGCCGATGCGGTGGACGCCGCGCTGACCGCGCAGATGAGCGTGGTCAAGCACCACGATCGGGTGGCGGAAGCGTTGTCGGGCAAGCAGTCCGGCACGGTGCTCGTCGACGACATCACCCAGGGGCTGCGCGTCGTGAACGCCTATGCGGCCGAGCACCTGGAGATCCAGACCGTGGACGCCCCCGCCGTGGCTGCCCGAGTACGCAGTGCCGGAGCGGTATTCGTCGGCGCCTGGTCGCCGGTCAGCCTCGGCGACTACTGCGCGGGCTCCAACCACGTGCTGCCGACGGCCGGATGTGCCCGGCACTCTTCGGGTTTGAGTGTGCAGACCTTCCTGCGCGGCATTCACGTCGTGGATTACTCGGAGGCGGCGTTGAAGGATGTCGCCGGACATGTGGTCGCGCTGGCCGATGCCGAGGATCTGCCCGCGCACGGTCAGGCCGTCCAGGTGCGATTCGGGGCACTGTCATGAATGCCGAGGCGAGCCTCGCATCGAGCGCCGTGACCGTGCCCGGATCCGCTGTCTCCCTGGATGATCTGCCGCTGCGGGACAATCTGCGCGGCAAGAGTCCGTACGGCGCACCGCAATTGACGGTGCCGGTGCAGCTCAATACCAATGAGAACCCGCACCCGCCGAGTAGGGCGCTGATCGACGACGTCGCCGAATCGGTGCGCGCCGCCGCCGCCGAACTGCACCGCTACCCGGACCGCGATGCGGTGGCGCTGCGCACCGATCTGGCCGCCTACCTGACCCGGCAGACCGGCGTCGCGCTGGACGTGTCGAATGTGTGGGCCGCCAATGGTTCCAATGAAATCCTGCAGCAGCTGCTGCAGGCGTTCGGCGGTCCCGGCCGCACGGCGCTGGGTTTCGTGCCGTCGTATTCGATGCACCCGATCATCTCCGAGGGCATCGATACCGAATGGATCGAAGCCAAGCGCAATGGCGACTTCTCCCTCGATATCGACTACGCCGTCATGGTGATCGGCGACCGCCACCCCGATGTGGTGTTCGTGACCAGCCCCAATAATCCGACGGGGCACAGCATTCCGATCGCCGACCTGGAGCGCCTCGTCGAGGCCGCACCCGGCATCGTGGTGGTGGACGAGGCGTACGCGGAGTTCTCCGAGGTGGCCAGTGCGGTATCGCTGATCGACCGGTTCCCCGCGAAACTCGTTGTCAGCCGCACCATGTCGAAGGCCTTCGCCTTCGCGGGCGGGCGGCTCGGGTATCTCGCGGCCGCGCCCGCCGTGATCGACGCCATGCTGCTGGTGCGGCTGCCCTATCACCTGTCCGTGGTCACCCAGGCCGCGGCGCGGGCGGCGCTGCGGCATGCCGGCGAAACCCTCGGCAGTGTCCACGAATTGGCGGCGCAGCGTGATCGGGTGATGGCGGCGCTGCGGGTGCTCGGCTACGACGTCATTCCGTCGGATGCCAATTTTGTGCTCTTCGGCCGCTTCGCCGACGCCCCGCGCGCCTGGCAGCACTACCTCGACGAGGGTGTGCTCATTCGCGATGTCGGCATTCCCGGCTATCTGCGCACCACCATCGGCCTGGCCGCCGAGAACGACGAATTCCTGCGTGTCAGTGAGAAATTGGTGGCGACCGAGGTGGTTGCCCGATGAGTACGGAAGCGAGCATGAACCGAATCGCCCGGGTGGAACGCACCACTCGTGAATCCAGCATCGTGGTCGAACTGAACCTCGACGGCACCGGTAAGACCGATATCTCCACCGGCGTCCCGTTCTACGACCACATGCTCACCGCGTTCGGCCAGCACGGCAGCTTCGACCTGACCGTGGCCGCCAAGGGCGATATCGAGATCGAGGCGCACCACACGGTGGAGGACACCGCCATCGTCTTGGGCCAGGCGCTCGCGCAGGCCCTCGGCGACAAGAAGGGCATCCGCCGTTTCGGCGATTCCTTCATTCCCATGGACGAGACGCTGGCCCAGGCCATCGTGGATGTGTCCGGCCGCCCGTACTGCGTGCACACCGGTGAGCCGGAACACCTGCTGCACACCGTGATTCCGTCCGCAGGCCCCGGCGCGTCCTACTCGACGGTCCTGAATCGCCATGTGTTCGAGTCGATCGCGCTGAACGCGCGCATCGCCCTGCACGTGCGGGTGCTCTACGGTCGCGACCAGCACCACATCACCGAGGCCGAATTCAAGGCGGTGGCAAGGGCTTTGCGCGCCGCCGTCGAACTCGACCCGCGGGTCACCGGGGTCCCCTCCACCAAGGGAACGCTATGACCAAGAAGCTGGCTCTC
Source organism: Nocardia sp. NPDC006630 (assembly GCF_040611495.1). NCBI lineage: Bacteria > Bacillati > Actinomycetota > Actinomycetes > Mycobacteriales > Nocardiaceae > Nocardia > Nocardia sp. NPDC006630. The sequence continues at coordinate 173,374 of NZ_JBEXOK010000011.1, read as the reverse complement.
CTGGACTACGGCTCCGGCAACCTGCACTCCGCCGAGCGCGCCCTGGTGCGGGCCGGCGCCCAGGTCACCGTCACCGCCGATCCCGAAATCGCCTTGAACGCAGACGGTCTCGTGGTTCCCGGCGTCGGCGCCTACGCCGCCTGCATGTCCGGCCTGCTCGAGGTCCGCGGCGACCGCATCATCGGCAAGCGCCTGGCCGGCGGCCGCCCCGTCCTGGGCATCTGCGTGGGCATGCAGATTCTCTTCGAGCGCGGCGTCGAATTCGGCGTGGAAACCGACGGCTGCGGCGAATGGCCCGGCACCGTAGAGCGTTTGGACGCCCCCGTCCTGCCGCATATGGGCTGGAACACCGTCAAGGCCCCCGAAGACAGCGTCCTGTTCGCCGGCATGGACGAAGACACCCGCTTCTACTTCGTCCACTCCTACGCCGCCCAATCCTGGTCCCTCGAAGACCACGGCACCCTGGCCCCCGCCAAACTCACCTGGTCCGAACACGGCGCTCCCTTCCTCGCCGCCGTAGAAAACGGCCCCCTGAGTGCCACCCAGTTCCACCCGGAAAAGTCCGGCGACGCCGGCGCCCACCTGCTCCGCAACTGGGTCGACTCCCTCTGATCTCCTGAAACCGCACAGGTCGTCCGCGGGCTGTGCGGTGGGGATACGGGCTGCCGGGACGGTGATCCGGCTAGATTGCCGGTATGGAGAATGCGGTTGGGGGAGGGTCCGGTCGGTTGCGGGCGCTGCCTACGCGGTTGGTCGGTCAGGTGGCTATCCTGGCCAATCGGGCGACCGAGCGTGCGCTCGAGGAGACGGGATCGCGGCGGTATCACTACGCGTTGCTGGCGACGCTCGATGAGCTCGGACCCGGTAGCCAGGCCGAGGTCGGGCGCCGTACCGGGATCGATCGCAGTGATGTCGTTGCGGCGGTGAACGAGCTGGCCGATCGCGGTTTTGTGCACCGCACCCCCGATCCCGCCGACCGCCGCCGCAATGTCCTGACCCTCACCCCGGCCGGCGCAGACCACCTGGCAGACCTCGACACCCGCCTGGAGGTCGCCCAATCCGAACTCCTCCCCGGCTTCACCGCCGCCGAACGCGCCAACTTCGTGCTGACCCTCACCCGAATCCTCGATTCCCACACCTGAACTCGCACCCTCCGGCAACCGAAAAAGCGCTGTTCGGCAGTGCGGCAGGCTGTTTCGTCGGAGTGCGGTGTCAGCAGCGGGTGGATCCGGGGATTTCGGTGCCGGTGGATGATTCGTCGGGGGGTGTGCCGATCATGTCGACTTTGCTGCCGGTCCAGTGGTATTGGACGCAGTAGTCGGTGCCGTCGCTGCAGGCGTCGCAGGTGCCGGGGAGGCGGTATTTGACGGCCACGGTGTCGTCGGTGGTGCGGGTGGGGTCCATGCTGATGAACGAGCGCCACTTCAAGGTGCCGGTGCCCAGGTAGCTGCCCTGGTGGAAGAGCAGGACCTGCATCGGTGAACTGGCGGTGCCGCTTTCGATGATGATGAGGGCGGCGGAGAGGGTGCGGCAAGGGTCGAAGTTGCCGTCGATAGGGGTGGGGGCCCACGTCCACGGGGCGCCGGAGTCGTTCTGCACCGGTGGTTGTGCGGCGATGGCATTGTGCACTTCGGGGGCGGAGAGGTTCCGGCCGCAGTTCGAGGCGGGAGAGGTTGCCGAGAGTGCGGCGGCCGTGGTGGGCGCGGCAACCGTTGTGGACGCGCCGCCCGCTGTTGCCGGCGGGATCGAGGACAGGGCCACGGGCGCCGAGGGCGGGACCGGCGGATCCGATTGGCAGGCGGTGAGCAGTCCGGTCAGCGCGAGGGCCGCGGTGCCGAAGATGAGTTGACGGAACATATGCCGTTCCTCCCTGAGACGAAATCGCCGAACGGACGTTCACCTGCTTTATCAGGACGGTAGCCCGCGGCGTTTACGAATTGCGTTATTTGCCCAGGCCGACGACGGAGCATCCCGCGGTAACCACTAGGATGCTTGCGTGAGTCTTGTGCTGCTACCTGCCGTCGATGTCGCCAATGGTGAGGCCGTGCGCCTGGTTCAGGGGGAGGCGGGCAGTGAAACCAGTTATGGTTCGCCGCGCGATGCCGCCCTCGCCTGGCAGCACGATGGGGCCGAATGGGTGCATCTGGTCGACCTGGACGCGGCATTCGGCAAGGGTTCGAACCGGGAGCTGCTGGCGCAGGTGATCGGTGAGCTCGATGTGAAAGTGGAGCTGTCCGGCGGCATTCGCGATGACGAGTCGCTGAAGCTGGCGCTGGCGACCGGTTGCGCGCGGGTCAATCTCGGCACCGCAGCGATCGAGGATCCCGAATGGTGCGCCCGCGCCATCGGCGAATACGGCGACAAGATCGCGGTCGGCATGGATGTGAAGCTCATCGACGGTGAGTACCGGCTGCGCGGCCGCGGCTGGGTCACCGACGGCGGCGATCTGTGGGAGGTGCTCGAGCGCCTGGAGCGGGACGGCTGCTCGCGCTACGTGGTCACCGACGTCAGCAAGGACGGCACCCTGACCGGCCCCAATCTCGATCTGCTGCAGCATGTGGCCAATGCCACCGACGCACCGGTCATCGCCTCCGGCGGCGTCTCCACCCTCGACGATCTGCGCGCCATCGCGACCCTGGTCGAAGACGGTGTGGAGGGCGCGATCGTCGGCAAGGCCCTGTACGCGGGCCGCTTCACCCTGCCCGAAGCCCTTGTAGCGGTGCGCTGAGCCCGATGGCCGCCGAACTCGCCGAGCTGCTCACCATTGCCAGTGATGTACTCGACGCTGCCGCACCGCGTTTCGTGGAGGGTGTGGGCGCACCCAGCGCTGTCGACAAGGGCCCCGGCGATTTCGCGACCGAACTCGACCTGGAGCTGGAGCGCACCCTCTCGAAGCAGCTGACCGAGCGCACCGGATTCCCGGTGCACGGTGAGGAATTCGGCGGCCCCCAGCTGACCTCCGGCACCGCCTGGGTCCTGGACCCCATCGACGGCACCTTCAATTACTCTGCGGGCCACCCGCTTTCGGGCATGCTGCTGGCGCTCGTGCAGGAGGGCGAGCCGGTCCTCGGCCTCACCTGGCTGCCCGGGCTCGGCCAGCGCTATGCCGCGGTGACCGGTGGTCCGGTATTCCTGAACGGCAAACCCCTGCCGAGTCTGGAGCGGAAGACGCTGTCCTCCGCCATGATCGGCTTCGGCGCCTTCAATATCGATGGCGCGGGCCGCATTCCGGGCATCTTCCGCTTCAATCTGCTGGGCGCGCTGAGCCGCCTGTCCGGCCGGGTGCGCATGCACGGTTCGACGGGAATCGACCTGGCGTATACCGCATCCAGCGTGCTGGGCGGCGCCGTGGTCTTCGGCCATCACCCCTGGGACAATGCCGCGGGCGTGGCGCTGGTGCGCGCCGCGGGCGGCGTGGTCACCGATCTGCTGGGCCGGGACTGGAATATCGAATCCGGTTCGGTGCTGGCGGCCGCGCCCGGCGTGCACGAGGAATTACTGGACATGATCAATGCGACAGCCGATCGTGCCCGAGGAGAGGCTGAGCAATGACATTGGCAGTACGCGTGATTCCGTGCCTGGACGTGGACGCGGGCCGCGTGGTCAAGGGCGTGAACTTCGAAAACCTGCGGGACGCGGGCGATCCCGTCGAACTCGCCGCCACCTACGACGCCCAGGGCGCGGACGAGCTCACCTTTCTCGATGTCACCGCCTCCACCGGTGACCGCGGCACCATGATCGATGTGGTCACCCGCACCGCCGAGCAGATCTTCATCCCGCTCACCGTCGGCGGCGGCGTCCGCACCGTGGAGGATGTGAACCGCCTGCTGCGCGCCGGCGCGGACAAGGTCTCGGTGAACACCGCCGCCATCGCCAGACCCGAAGTGCTGCGCGAGATGTCGGAGCGTTTCGGCTCGCAGTGCATTGTGCTGTCGGTCGATGCGCGCACCGTTCCCGAGGGTCAGCCCGCGACCCCGTCGGGCTGGGAGGTCACCACCCACGGCGGTAAGCGCGGCACCGGTATCGACGCCGTCGAATGGGCCGTGCGCGGCGCCGAACTCGGCGTCGGCGAGATCCTGCTCAATTCCATGGATGCCGACGGCACCAAGGCCGGCTTCGACCTCACCATGATCCGCGCCGTCCGCGCCGCGGTCTCCGTTCCCGTGATCGCCTCCGGCGGCGCGGGCAAGGTCGATGATTTCGCCCCCGCCGTGCAGGCCGGTGCGGACGCGGTGCTGGCCGCCAGCGTCTTCCACTTCGGCGACCTCACCATCGGCCAGGTCAAGGACGCCATGCGCACCGAAGGTATCGTGGTCCGGTGAGTTTGGATCCCGCAATCGCCGCCCGCCTCAAGCGCAATGACGACGGCCTGTTCGCCGCCGTCGCGCAGGAGCGCGCGACCGGGGATGTGCTCATGATGGCCTGGATGGACGACGAGGCCCTCGCGCGCACCCTGGAAACCCGTAAGGGCACCTACTATTCGCGTTCGCGGCAACAGTATTGGGTGAAGGGGGAGACCTCGGGTCACACCCAGTACGTGCACGAGGTGCGCCTCGACTGCGACGGCGATACCGTGCTGCTCATCGTCGATCAGGAGGGCGCGGCCTGCCACACCGGCACGCACACCTGCTTCGATACCGATGTGCTGCTGGCGCGCGGCGACACACTGCTCTGACTGCGCGCTAACGTTTGTCGCGGGTATCGACATCCTGGTTGCCGGATGATCGCCCCGCACCGCGCGCCGTACCCTTGTCCAATTGCGCGACCAGGGTCTCGCTGATTTCGAGCAGCTGTCTGGTCTCCTCCTTGTCGAGCCCGTCGAAGACCAAGCCGCGCACGCACTCCAGATATCCGGGCGCGGCATCGGTGATCTTGTGGTAGCCGACATCGGTGAGCACGGCCTGGGCGCCGCGCCGACCGGAGATGCTGACACGCTCGGCCCAGCCCAAACGCTCGAGCTTGGAAATCACATGGGAAAGACGCGATAGCGATGCGTTTGCCTTTTGCGCAAGCTCACTCAGTTGCAACCGGTGGCCTGGTTCTTCGGAGAGCAGAGTCATCACGAAGTATTCGAAATGGGTAATCCCGGACTCACGTTGAAGCTGGGTATCCAGGGCCGCGGGAAGTCGGGTGGTCAGCGCGATTACGGCACGCCAAGCTCGCTGTTCCATGGGATTCAACCACTTTGTCACCGTGCCAGCCCTCTCGTAGCAGCCAAGTGACATGGTGTGCTGGCCGGTCCGGCGGCCGGTGGAGCAGCAACAGCGAGTCACCCGCAAATCAAAGTTTGCCACGATTTCGCTCATCAGTCACGGCGTTGCTGAATGACGTGACATCCATCACGCGTGTCGCGGATCAGAATTCATGGGTGCCGGGTGCTGCGGGATTAGGGGTATTCGGGGGATTCTCCGCCGATATGCGCGGCTTTTCCTGATCCGGCCGCTGCTTCACGGCGCGATGCTTGCGGATTCGCCTGCGCGCCAAGAGAAATGCCACCAGCAGGAACAGTACGGCGGCCACAATCGCGCCCACCAGGACCGCGCCGCGATAACCCGGTGCATCGACGTCGAGAATGCGTTCTCCGGCGTGCGCCGCATTGGAGTCGCCGAGCACGATGGTCAGCGTCATCAAATTGGGGATGGCGGTGACAACGGCCAAAACGGCCGAAGCGCCCGCAATAAACGGACCGCCCCGTTTCCGCCAGGTCATTCCCGCGAGCAGGAACAGGAAAAGCGGGAGCGCGGTGCACACCACGCCGATCGCCAGACCCGACCAGATGCCCTTGGCGAAACTCCCGTGCACGTTTTCGGCGATGCGCTGCGCCCACCACCGCGGAATGAATGCCGCCAGAATCAGATACGACACCCACAGCACGACCGCCGCCACGACCAGCGCGATAATGCGATTGCGCCACGTGACGAATGATGATCGCTTGTGCTCGGGCACATCCGGGCTGGGCGTAGTCATAGGTCCAGCGTATGCCGGACCGGGCGGCACGTCCGTCGCGCCACTCCGGACCAATCGGGCATCAGACCTAATTCACGCGCGATCGCGCAGGAACTGCAATGCCTCGTCCGCATGGACGTTCGCGCGCAGTTCACTATTGATCACCTTGGCGACGGTGCGGTCGGGATCGATGATGAAGGTGGTGCGCTTGACCGGAATCAGCGCGCCCAGCAGGCCGCGCTTCACGCCGTACTCGGCGGCGACCTTCGCGCCCACGTCCGACAGCACGGGGTAGTTCAGCGACTGCTTTTCCGCGAAACCGGACTGCACGTCGACGGCGTCGGCGCTGATGCCCACGCACGAGGCGCCCAGGGCCTTGAATTCGCCTGCCAGATCCCGGAAGTGGCACGCCTCGGCGGTGCAGACGGGGGTATTGGCGGCGGGGTAGAAGAAGAGCACGACCGGTCCGTCCGCAAGCAGCGAATCGAGGGATCGGGGAGTGCCGGATTGGTCCGGAAGCTCGAACTGCGGGGCGAGCTGGCCTGGCTTCATACGCAGGAGGTTACGGGATCCGCACCGGATACGAATCAGCCCGCGGACGGACCGGTCTGACTCGGTCCGTGCGCGGGCTGCTCGACGATCGGGGTCCGGCTCACGATTATGCACCGATGAGCGCCGCGACCTCCGGGTTCTTGATGTTCATGACGTCGAGGATGCCGTGCGCCCGCAGGAAGGGCTTGAGCTCCCGAATGCGATCGGTGTGCTCGGCGTACTCGTCCGGGAAGGAGCGGGGATCGAGCGATTCCAGCGCCTTGACGTACGTGACGAACGAGGCGATGGCGCTGTACTTGCCGCCGCCCTGCTGATTCATGCCCATCATCCGCGGCGGCTGACCGGGCATCGAACCCATGCCTACCTGCGGAGCTGCGTGCCGTGGACCCTCCGGTGCGACCGGTTGCGAGGGGTACATCTTGTTGAACTCCTCTCGATTGGGATACCGCGTGGCGACCTCTCCATGATTGACCGCACCGTGTATTCGCCACCGCAGCGCTCCCGGCTCTGTTTAATTTGCCTACGCTGCGCTCCGGCGGGTCGCGGCCCTGCAAGCTCGGCCTTCCCTCCTCCGCTCCTCCGCTTCGCTCCCCCGCTCCGTCAGTCCAGACCGAGCCGGGCCACGATCCTTGATGTGGGCCTGGAATGATGGGTGAATGCTCGGTGCCTCTCACACCTCCACCACCTCCCGCGAACAGTTCCGGCTCCTGGCGGCCGACCATCGGGTTGTCCCGGTGGTTCGAAAGGTGTTGGCGGACTCGGAGACTCCACTCTCGGCCTACCGCAAATTGGCCGCGGACCGGGCCGGGACCTTCCTGCTGGAGTCCGCGGAGAACGGGCGATCGTGGTCGCGATGGTCGTTCATCGGTGCGGGAAGCCCCACGGCATTGAGCGTGGTGGACGGGGAAGCGGCCTGGCTCGGGCAGAGTCCGGCCGATGCGCCCTCCGGCGGTGATCCGCTGCGCGCGCTGCGCGAAACGCTGCAGCTGCTGCAGACCGAACGGCTGCCCGGGCTGCCGCCGCTGACCGGGGGCATGGTCGGCTACCTCGGCTACGACGCGGTGCGCCGGATGGAACGGCTGCCCGTCCTCGCCGCCGACGATCTCGAACTGCCGGAGATGGTGCTGCTGCTGGCCACCGATCTGGCCGCCTTCGATCACCACGAGGGCGCGATCACGCTCATTGCCAATGCCGTCAACTGGAACGGCACCGACGAGCGGGTGGACGAGGCCTACGACGATGCGGTGGCCCGGCTCGATCGCATGACCGAGGCCCTCGCCGCACCCGCCGACTCCACCGTCTCGGTCTTCGAACAACCTGAACCGGACTTCCGCCGCCAGCGCACCTCCGACGAATTCGGCGCGGGCGTGCGCCGCCTGGTCAAGGAGATCGAGGCCGGCGAGGCCTTCCAGGTGGTGCTCTCGCAGCGCTTCGAAATGGAGTACGGCGGTACGCCACTGGATCTGTACCGCATGCTGCGCGCGTCCAATCCGAGCCCGTACATGTACCTCATGCACATTCCGGACGGTTCCGGCGGCACCGCGTTCTCCATCGTCGGATCCAGCCCCGAATCGCTGGTCACGGTGAAGGACGGTGTGGCGACCACACATCCGATCGCGGGCACGCGCTGGCGCGGCAGCACCGAGGAGGACGATCTGCTCCTCGAGAAGGATCTGCTCGCCGACGAGAAGGAGAACGCCGAGCACCTCATGCTCGTCGATCTCGGCCGCAACGACCTCGGCCGCGTGTGCGAGCCGGGCACCGTGCGTGTCACCGAATACCGGCATATCGAGCGCTACAGCCATGTCATGCATCTGGTTTCGACCGTCTCGGGCCGGCTGGCCGCCGGCAAGGTGGCCTTCGACGCGGTGCAGGCGTGCTTCCCGGCGGGCACCCTCTCCGGCGCCCCGAAGGTCCGGGCCATGGAGCTCATCGAGGAGCTCGAGCCCACCCGCCGCGGCATCTACGGCGGTGTGGTCGGCTATCTCGATTTCGCCGGTGACGCCGATACCGCCATCTGCATTCGCACGGCACTGATCAAGAACGGCACCGCCTATGTCCAGGCGGGGGCGGGCGTGGTCGCCGATTCGAATCCGGAGTACGAGGACGTCGAATCCCGCAACAAGGCGATGGCGGTGCTCAAGGCCATCGCCGCGGCGGGCACCGTACGCGCCTACCGCCCGAACGGGACCGCGCTATGAGCGATCCGGAGGCCGACCCGGAAACCGCGGCGGCACAACCGAAACCGACCGGCGAACCGGCGGAAGCACCCGTGACGCAGCCGGACGCGGAGGGTGCGGTGGCGGCGAAGAAGCCCAAGCCGGTCGGCGCGGTGGCCCTCCTGGCCGTCGCGGCCGCACTGCTGTGGGTCGCGTCGCGGATGACCTGGGTGAGTGTGGAGGTCATCAGCGAGCTCGGGCCGCCCAAGACTGTGCATCTGTCCGGCGCGACCTGGTTCGGCGCCCTGACTCCGCTGGCATTGGTGCTGATCGCGACCATTGCCGCGGTCTTCGCCACGCGTGGCTGGCTGCGCCGCATCATCGGTGTGGTGGTGGCCGTGCTGGCGGCGGTGGCGGCGGTGCCCGCGTACGCGCTGCTGCAGGGGCAGGGCAAGACCGCCGAGCGGGCCGGGCGTTTGGCCGAATTGCGCACCTGGGAGCATGTGGGTACGGCGCAGACTTCGACACTGCCCGCCGTACTGACCATGGTCGGTGCGGTCGCCGCCTTCCTGGCGGGTGTGCTGCTGACACGCATGCCCTCCGAGAGCGCGCGCATGTCGGGCAAATATGACAATCCGGTCTTCCGTAAATCGGAGGCGGCCGAACAGGTTGCCGAACATCACGCAGTGCAGCGTGCCGCGGAATCCGGGTCACAGGACACGCCGCCGGAACAACTCTCGGGCCGGGTGCTGTGGGACGCCCTCGACGCGGGCGCGGATCCTACCGACGAGGAAACCGATACCGCTGCCGCACACGATGATCCAGGTAGCGGCGCCGCGGGCCACAAGCCCGCTTGAACTGGGCGGGGGAGCAGCGTCGCTCCCGGTACCGCCCCCGCCGTCAGCGGCGCGAAGATAGCCATTTACTCTTTATCAGCATCGGTGAGACAGCGCCTGGGGGGATTCTCAGGCAGCAAGTCCGTCTCCCCAGAAAGGATTCGAGCCAGATGACGGTACTCGACTCGATTCTCGACGGGGTCCGTGCGGATGTCGCCGCACGGGAAGCCCTCCTGGATTTCCAGGCTGTCAAGAAGGCCGCCGCCGCGGCTGTCTCTCCTCGTGACGCCAAGGCGGCGCTGCACGAAGAGGGTATCGGCGTGATCGCCGAAGTGAAGCGGTCCAGTCCTTCCAAGGGCGCCCTGGCCGACATTCCGGACCCGTCCGTACTGGCCCGTGCGTACGAGGACGGCGGCGCGCGCATCATCAGCGTGCTGACCGAGCAGCGCCGCTTCGGCGGTTCGCTCGCGGACCTCGACGCGGTGCGTGCCGTGGTCGACATTCCGGTTCTGCGCAAGGACTTCATCGTCGGCCCGTACCAGATCCACGAGGCCCGCGCGCACGGCGCGGATGTCATTCTGCTGATCGTGGCGGCGCTGCCGCAGGACGTGCTGTCCTCGCTCATCGACCGCACCGAATCACTCGGTATGACCGCGCTCGTCGAGGTGCACACCGAGGAAGAGGCGGACCGCGCCCTCGAGGCCGGCGCCACCGTGATCGGTGTGAACGCCCGCAACCTCAAGACCCTCGAGGTGGATCGGGATGTGTTCGCGCGCATCGCACCCGGTCTGCCCAGTGATGTGATCCGCATTGCCGAATCCGGTATCCGCGGCACCGCCGATCTGCTGGCCTACGCCGGTGCGGGCGCGGATGCCGTGCTCGTCGGCGAGGGCCTGGTGACCAGCGGCGATCCGCGTGCCGCGGTGGCCGAGCTGGTGACCGCCGGAACCCATCCGTCCTGCCCGAAGCCGGTTCGCCGGGGCCGGTGAGAGAGCCGATGACACAGACGAACGACATTCTCGGCAAGAACGCCGGCCTCCCGCAGGCCAGCGAAGGCGTGTCGCACAAGAGCCTGCACGAGCCGGATGCCGGGGGCCACTTCGGCGTCTACGGCGGCCGGCATGTGCCCGAGGCGCTCATGGCCGTGATCGAAGAGGTCACCGCCGAATACGACAAGGTGCGTGTCGACCCCAACTTCCTGCACGAGCTGGACCGGTTGCAGCGCGACTACACCGGCCGCCCGTCGCCGGTGTTCGAATGCGTCAATCTCGCCAAGCACGCGGGCGGCGCTCGCATCCTGCTCAAGCGAGAAGACCTGAACCACACCGGTTCTCACAAAATCAACAATGTGCTCGGGCAGGCGCTGCTCGCCAAGCGCATGGGCAAAACCCGCGTCATCGCGGAGACGGGCGCGGGCCAGCACGGCGTCGCTACCGCCACCGCGTGCGCGCTGCTGGGCCTGGAATGCGTCATCTACATGGGCGCGGTCGACACCGCCCGGCAGGCCTTGAACGTGGCCCGCATGCGCCTGCTCGGCGCCGAAGTCATCAGTGTGACAACGGGTTCGCAGACGCTCAAGGACGCCATCAACGAGGCGCTGCGCGACTGGGTCACCCATGCCGACGAGACCTACTACTGTTTCGGCACCGCGGCCGGGCCGCACCCGTTCCCGCTGATGGTGCGCGATTTCCAGCGCATTATCGGCATGGAGGCGCGGGTGCAGGTGCAGGCCCACACCGGACGGCTGCCCGATGCGGTAGTCGCCTGTGTCGGTGGCGGTTCCAATGCCATCGGCATCTTCCACTCCTTCATCGACGATGCCGGCGTGCGGCTCATCGGCTACGAGGCCGCGGGCGACGGTGTCGAAACCGGCCGCCACGCAGCCACTTTCGCCGGTGGTCGCCCGGGCGCCTTCCAGGGCGCCTACTCGTACCTGCTGCAGGACGAGGACGGTCAGACCATCGACTCGCATTCCATCTCCGCGGGTCTGGACTACCCGGGCGTCGGCCCGGAGCACGCGCTGCTCAAGGACATCGGCCGCGCCGAGTACCGCCCCATCACCGATACCGAGGCGATGGACGCGCTGCTGCTGCTGTCCCGCGCCGAGGGCATCATTCCGGCCATCGAATCGGCGCACGCTGTTGCGGGTGCGCTGCAGCTGGGCCAGGAATTGGGCGAGGGCGCAATCATTCTGGTGAATCTGTCCGGACGCGGTGACAAGGATATGGACACCGCGGCCAAATGGTTCGGGCTCTTCGACAAGCCGGAGGAGCAGCAGTGAGCCAGCAGTCCCGTCTCGCCAATACCTTTGCCGCCTGCCGCGAGGACAATCGCGCCGCGCTCATCGGCTATCTGCCCGCCGGATACCCGGATGTGCAGGGCAGCATCGACGTCTGCGTCGCCATGGTCGAATCCGGTTGTGACGTCATCGAAGTCGGTGTCGCGTACTCCGATCCGGTGATGGACGGCCCGACCATCCAGGCCGCCGCCGAGCAGGCGCTGCGCGGTGGTGTGCGGGTGCGCGATGTGTTCAAGGTCGTGGAGGCCATCAGCAAGGCCGGTGGCAAGGCCGTGGTCATGGCCTACTGGAATCCGGTGCTGCAGTACGGCGTCGACACCTTCTCCCGCGATCTGGCGGCGGCGGGCGGGCTCGGCCTGATCACGCCGAACCTGATTCCGGAGGAGGCCGACGACTGGTTCGTCGCCTCGTCCACCTACAACCTGGACCGCATCTTCCTGGTGGCTCCGTCCTCCACGGAGGAGCGCCTGGTGAAGACACTGGAGGCCTCGCGCGGGTTCGTGTACGCCGCCTCCACCATGGGTGTCACCGGTGCGCGTGATGCGGTGTCCTCCATGGCTCCGGCGCTGTGCGCGCGCATTCGCGCGCACTCCGATATTCCGATCGGTGTCGGCCTGGGTGTGCGCAGCGGTGCGCAGGCGGCCGAAATCGCTTCCTACGCAGACGGTGTCATCGTCGGCTCGGCACTGGTGAGTGCCGCCGGTCAGGGCCTGGACGCGGTGCGGACACTGACCGCGGAGCTCGCACAGGGCGTGCGTTCGGCGGCTGTGACCTCCTGACCTCGAGTGTGGAAAAGGGCGCGCATCGACTCGATGCGCGCCCTTTTCGCACCCCGGAATCAGGTTGTTCGCCACTGCGTCGGCGGCGCGCTACCCGGGCGAACTGTGCACTCAGGTAATTCCGCTACGGTGGGCGCGTGACCATACGAGCCCTGGCCGACAATGTTTCGGCCTCCGACGTGCTGGCCTACATTCCCAGTCCGCCCCGCGGCGTATGGGACATCGGCCCGTTCCCGTTGCGCGCCTACGCCATCTGCATCATCATCGGCATCATTGCCGCCATCTGGTGGGGCGAGAAGCGGTGGCAGCAGCGCGGCGGGCAGGCGGGCATGGTGCTCGATGTCGCCATGTTCGCGGTGCCGTTCGGCCTGATCGGCGGGCGGCTCTACCATGTGGCCACCGACTACCAGAAGTACTTCGGCGAGGGCGGCCATCCGCTCGACGCGCTCAAGATCTGGCAGGGCGGCCTGGGTATCTGGGGCGCGGTGCTGCTGGGCGGCATCGGAGCCTGGATCGGCTGCCGCATCTACCGAATTCCCTTGCCCGCCTTCGGCGATGCCATCGCACCCGGCATTCTGCTGGCGCAGGCCATCGGCCGCCTGGGCAATTACTTCAATCAGGAACTGTACGGCCGCGAGACCACCGTGCCGTGGGGTCTGGAGATCTACCAGCGCTTCGACAAGAACGGCGGGCTGGACATGATGAACGGCATCGCCAGCGGCGCTGCCGAGAAGATCGTGCAGCCGACCTTCCTCTACGAACTGGTGTGGAATCTGCTGGGCGTGGCCGCGCTGATCCTGCTCGATCGCAAATTCCGCATCGGGCACGGGCGGCTCTTCGCGCTGTATGTGGCCGTCTACTGCTTCGGCCGCTTCTTCGTGGAGCTGCTGCGCGATGACGAGGCCACCCACATTCTGGGTCTGCGCGTGAACACCTTCACCTCGGCCATCGTGTTCGTCTGTGCCGTCGCATATTTCATCTTCGCGACCAAGGGCCGCGAGACGCCCGAGCAGGTGCAGGCGGGCGTGTACCGGCCGCTGCCGTGGCAGCTGGGCGCCCTGCGCGCCTACGGTGCCGAGCGCACCGGGGCGACCGCGGAGTCGGCGGCCGCCGAGGCCCGCACCTCCGAGGCGGAGGCCGGAGCGGACGCCGAGACCGAAGCGCAGTCCGTAGAACTGGGAAAGTCCGATTCGTCCGAGTCTGAATCTCCTTCGACCGGCAACGAATCCGAGACGAACGGCGATAACACTTCCGAATCCGGCGATTCCGAGCCGGCGGTCGAATTCGAGGCGACGAAACCGGTCTCTTCCGGCAAGAATGACTCCTGACCGCCGCGTATCGAGATTCGCACGGCGGGTTCAGCACATGGGGGCCGTGCGGCCCGCGATTCAGGAGGACTCGAGTGACGGACCCATTCAACAAGCAACCGGAGCAGGGCGGCCCGCAGTACGGCGCGCCCGGCACCGGCCCGCAGTACGGACAGCAGCCGCCGCAGCCGTACGGGCAGCCGCAGCAGCCGGGATACGGCCAGCCCGGATATGACCAGCAGCAGCCCGGTTACGGCCAGCAGCCGGGATACGGCCAGCCCCAGCAGCCCGGCTACGGCCAGCAGCCGTATGGTCAGCAGCCCGCGTACGGCCAGCCGCAGCCGGGATTCGGCCAGCCCATGCCGTACGGCGCGGATGCGGAGGCCCCGTACGGCCGCGACATCTACGGCGTGCCGTTCTCGGACAAGAGCAAGCTGACCGCGGGCCTGCTGCAGCTGCTGTGCGGCGGTTTCGGCATCGGCCGCTTCTACCTCGGCTACACCACCATCGGTGTGCTGCAGCTGCTTACGTGCGGCGGCTGCGGCATCTGGGCCCTCATCGACGGCATCATGATCCTCACCGGCAAGGTCCCGGACCTGCAGGGCCGTCCCCTCAAGGACTGACTTCTCAATCGCCCCACTCTGTCGGTTCGCGGCCGTCCCGGTTCTGGACTGACGGAGCGGGGGAGCGAAGCGGAGGAGCGGAGGAGGGAAGAACCGGGACTCGGGGCCGCGAACCCGCCCCGGAGCGAAGCGGAGGGGCAATTGGATACAGTCTTGTCTGCCGCGTGGTTGCCCACGCTCGAGGAGAGGTAGTCGCCCGTGCGCCGTAAGCTGTTCGCCGCCGTGCTCGCCATTGTCGCCGCCACCGCGGGGCTCACCGCGTGTAGCAGTAGCAGCAACGACCCCAATGTGCTGAAGGTCGGTACCGAGGGCACCTACTCGCCGTTCAGCTATCAGGACGGCGGCAACCTCACCGGCTACGACGTCGAGGTCATCAAGGCCGTCGGCGACAAGATGGGCCGCAAGGTCGAATTCGTGCAGACGCCGTGGGACGCCATCTTCGCGGGCCTCGAGTCCAAGCGCTTCGATCTCGTCGCCAATCAGGTGACCGTCAATCCCGAACGCGCGCAGAAGTATTCGCTCTCGCAGCCGTACACCACCTCCGAGGGCGTCATCGTCACCAAGACCGATAACGCGGGCATTCACGCGCTGGCCGATCTGAACGGCAAGACCTGCGCCCAGTCCTCCACCAGCAATTGGAGCAAGGTCGCCTCCGGCGCCGGCTGCAAGGTCGAGGGTGTGGAGGGCTTTGTGCAGGCCATCCAGCTGCTCAAGAACGGCCGCGTCGATGCCACCGTCAACGACACCCTGGCCGTCGGCGAGTACAGCAAGAAGACCGGCGACACCGGCGTGCACGTGGCCGGCAAGACCGGTGAGACCAGCCAGCAGGCCTTCGCCGCGCGCAAGGATTCGCAGCAGTTGATCGACCAGATCAATACCGCGCTGGATCAGCTGCGCTCGGACGGCACCCTCACCAAGATCTCCGAGAAGTACTTCGGCACCGACGTCAGCAAGTAAGGGCCACACCGAGATTCGAGGGCGACTCGACGATGGATCCGGATACCTGGGCGCTGATCCGGCAGAACCTCTGGCCGATGCTGGAGGCCACGGTCAAACAGACGCTGCCGCTGACCGCCGTCAGCTTCGTGATCGGCCTGGTGCTGGCGCTGTTCGTGGCGCTGGCCCGGATGTCGAAGATGCGGCTGCTGTCGGCGGCGGCCCGGTTCTACATTTCGGTCATTCGCGGTACCCCGCTGCTTGTCCAGCTGTTCATCATCTTCTACGCGCTGCCGCAGTTCCATATCCTCATCGACCCGTTCCCGGCGGCGGTCATCGCCTTCAGCCTCAATGTCGGCGGGTATGCGGCGGAGATCATTCGCGCCGCCATTCTTTCGGTGGCGCACGGGCAGTGGGAGGCGTCCTATGCGGTTGGTATGACCTATTCGCAGGCGTTGCGATTGATCATCCTTCCGCAGGCGTCGCGTATTGCCGTGCCACCGCTGTCGAACACCTTGATCTCGTTGGTGAAGGACACCTCGCTGGCGTCCACGATTCTGGTCACCGAGTTGTTGCGCACCGCGCAGCTGGCCGCCGCGCCCACCTTCGACTTCTTCGCCCTCTACGGCGTTGCGGCACTCTACTACTGGGTAATATGCCTGTTCCTGGGCTTCGGCCAGACCCGCCTGGAGACCCGGCTCGCCCGCCATGTAGCGCGCTGACCGGCAGTTAGCTGGAACGTTCGGCAAACTTCGCGTGCCCGGTCAGCGGGACGATGAGCGCAGGTCTAGGGTTGATGATGTGATGCGACGAACGAAGATTGTGTGCACAATGGGCCCGGCGGTGTCGTCGGAGGACCGAATTCGTGAACTCGTCGAGAGTGGTATGGATGTGGCGCGGCTGAATTTCAGCCATGGCGAACACTCCGACCACGCCGAGAATTACAAAAAGGTACGCCAAGCAAGCGATCTACTCGGCCGCACGGTCGGCATTCTCGCCGATCTGCAGGGACCGAAGATTCGACTGGGCCGATTCATCGAGAACAAGACCGTCTGGGCGACCGGTGAGGAAATTCGAATCACCGTCGACGACATCGTGGGAACCCACGACCGTGTCTCCACCACCTACCGCGAGCTCGCCAACGACGCCAAGGCCGGTGACCGCCTGCTGGTCGACGACGGCAAGATCGGGCTGACCGTCGAACGCGTCGACGGCAACGATGTGGTCTGCCGGGTCACCGAGGGCGGCCCGGTCTCCAATAACAAGGGCGTCTCGCTGCCCGGTATGGACGTCTCCGTGCCGGCGCTGTCCGAAAAGGACATCGAGGACCTGGAATTCGCGCTGCAGCTCGGCGTCGACTTCATCGCGCTGTCCTTCGTGCGCTCCCCGTCCGATGTCGAGCTGGTGCACGAGATCATGGACCGGGTCGGCCGCCGGGTGCCGATCATCGGCAAGCTCGAAAAGCCTGAGGCCATCGACAATTTGGAGGCCATCGTGCTGGCCTTCGACGCCATCATGGTGGCGCGTGGCGACCTCGGCGTGGAACTGCCGCTCGAGCAGGTGCCGCTGGTGCAGAAGCGGGCCATCCAGATGGCCCGCGAGAATGCCAAGCCGGTGATCGTGGCGACCCAGATGCTGGAGTCCATGATCACCAACTCGCGGCCCACCCGCGCCGAGGCCTCCGATGTCGCCAATGCGGTGCTCGACGGCGCCGACGCGGTCATGCTCTCGGGTGAGACCTCGGTCGGCGACTACCCGATTGAGACCGTGCGCACCATGGCCCGCATCGTGCACGCCGTGGAGTCCGAATCCTCCACCCGGGTGCCGCCGCTGACCCATGTGCCGCGCACCAAGCGGGGCGTCATCTCCTACGCTGCCCGCGATATCGGCGAGCGGCTCAATGCCAAAGCGCTGGTGGCCTTTACGCAGTCCGGTGATACCGTGCGCCGCCTGGCCCGCCTGCACACCCCGCTGCCGCTGCTGGCCTTCACCCCGAATCCGGTGATCCGCAATCAGCTGGCCCTGACCTGGGGTACCGAAACCTTCATCGTGCCGCCGGTGGGCACCACCGACGAGATGATCCACCAGGTCGATTCCGCCCTGCTGTCGATCGGCCGCTACAAGAAGGGCGATCTGGTCGTCATCGTGGCCGGGTCCCCGCCGGGTACCGTGGGCTCCACCAATATGATTCACGTCCACCGTATCGGCGAGGAGGACCACTAGGTGAGTGCATCGCTAGGCGAAGCTGTTTCGGGTTCGGACGACTCCGTCGCCGGCCCGTCGGCTGATCTGCAAGTACTGCTCGAACTGCTCGATCTCGAGGAGCACGGGCCGGACATCTTCATCGGTCAGCACCCTTCGAAGGTGTGGAGCCGGACGTTCGGCGGTCAGCTGGTTTCGCAGGCGATCATCGCCGCCGGGCGCACGGTGGGACCCGGTCGCCCGGTGCACGCCGTCAATGCGCACTTCGTGCGCGGCGGCGACCCCAAGAAGCCGATCGAATACCACGTCGACCGGCATCGCGACGGGCGCTCGTTCGCCAATCGCACGGTGACGGCCGTCCAGGACGAACAGGAACTGTTCGTCATGCTGGCGGCCTTCCAGGATTCGGGCAAGGGTCTCGAGCACGGGACCCCGCTGCCCGATGTCGCCGACCCGGAAACCCTTCCGCGCGTGGAGGAGTCCTTCGCCGGGCTGGAGGACAAGCTCGAAATGTTCGTGAAGGCACCGCATCCCATCGATATGCGGTACACGAACGATCCGGCCTGGATCCTCAAGGGCACGGGGGAGAAGCTCAATCACAATCGGGTGTGGATGCGCGCCGACGGGCGGCTGCCGGACGATCCGCTGATCCACGTTGCGGCGCTGGCGTACTCGTCGGACACCACGGTGCTCGATTCGATCATCACCACGCACGGGCTGTCCTGGGGGCTGGACCGCATTATCGCGGCCACGGTCAATCACTCCATCTGGTTCCATCGGCCGTTCCGGTTCGACGACTGGGCGCTGTACGCCACCGAATCGCCGGTGGCCGCCGGATCGCGCGGGCTGGCCCGCGGGCATTTCTATGCGCGCGGCGGCGAACTGCTCGCGACCACGGTGCAGGAGGGCGTGATTCGCCACTTCCCGGCGCGGGGATAGCTGAGCTCGAGCACGCGAAAATCAGGCCGTACCCACAGGGTGCGGCCTGACTTGTGTGCGGATCCGCGCGGCTCAGATGAGTTCGCGGTTCTCTTCCAGCTCGAAGTTCTCGCGCTGCAGTGCGTGCACGATATAGGGGATCGGCTCGTCGGCGGACAGGCCGAGGATGAGCCGCTGTTCCAGCCGTGCAATACCCGCCTTGGTGAGCTGGCGGGAATCACCGACCAGGCTGAGCGCTATCTCGTAGGTACGGCGCTCACCCGGGTCGGCGTCGGGATTGTCCAGGCGCCACTGGGTTTCGAGAACCGTATGGGTGGGATCGTCGCACTCCACCGGAAGGGTGAAGCGCCAGGCGAAGATGTCGCGATCGTCCACGTACTCATCC
The DNA here is from genome assembly GCF_040611495.1 of Nocardia sp. NPDC006630. Classification (NCBI taxonomy): domain Bacteria; kingdom Bacillati; phylum Actinomycetota; class Actinomycetes; order Mycobacteriales; family Nocardiaceae; genus Nocardia; species Nocardia sp. NPDC006630. The sequence goes on along the minus strand of NZ_JBEXOK010000011.1, from coordinate 154,411 downwards.
ACGACGCGGCACACCGTTTCGGTGACGCGGTGGAGGGTCTGCGGTGTCACGTAAACATGGAGCGAAACATCCGAAATTCGCTTCGGCATGTCTGAGTCCTGTTCCTGTGTCGAACCACCGGCGGTGGTGTTCCGCGCGGAAGTGTAATCCCTTACCGGACTTAGCGGGCAGACAGGTGTATTGACACGCTGGGTCCAGCGTAATCCCGGTTACGCCGAAGTGGAATAGGTAAGGGGTTCCGAAAATCGCGGAATGTGCTCCTACCCGGCGGATTCCGCCGCGTGATGGGTGGGTTCGATTGACCGCTTGGGCAATTCGCCCGTATCGGCGCGTCCACCCGGCAGGACGAGCAGGGCCGGGCGCGTCGTGCCGGCGGTCGTGGCGCGGGGCCGGATAGTGGCCTCCGGATGCTGATGCGCGTGCAGGGCCAGCAGCAGCGGCACCAGCGCCTCGGCAATGCGATCGCCGACCTCGCAGAACTGCTGCGCCTTGAGACCGACCGGGTCCGAGATGTTCTCGCGTCCCACATAGGCGAGATCGTCGCGGGCGGCATGCAGTCCGACCACCGTGCGCGCACCGCTGACCTTCGCGATCCGGTACGCCTCCAGCAGCGTGAAGGTGCGCGCGAGGGCCTCGGGCGTCTGCTCCCGCACCTGATCGCGAATCTTCTCGGTCATGGTGAGCACCAGATCGGCGCGATGCACCATCTCCGGTTTCAGCCGGCGGGCCTTGAAACCGCTCGCGTCGCCGCCGAGTCCGGCAATGGTTTGCGCGGCAAGCGGTTCCGCCGGGAAGCCGACCAGCGCCCGCACGCCCGCGCTTTCGGCGGATAGCTCCTGTAGCCCGTGTTCGGCGGCCACCGCCAGCGTGAGGCGCTCGGCGATGACAGACCTGCAAACGTTTCCGCTGCACACGAAGAGCACATGCATTCGCCCAACCTATGCTCACGATTCGGTTACGAAAATGCCTGGAAGGGTTTGTCACACGGTTCGACCGGGAAGTTCATCCGGTCGCTGAGTGTCGGTCGCCTGCTGTTCGTAATACGAGCTCTCCGTAACCACCGAGGGCACCTCCGGTGCTGCTCCGCGCACGCGCTGGCGCGTGGAGAAGAGCCGCCCGCGCGCGGGCACCGTCGGTGCGAATCGGGTCAGTCCGGCCACCGGAGCCATATCGTCGTAGACCGAATCGATTCCGCCGCGCGCGAAATACGCCTCGTGCCAGAAACCGGTGCCGCCGGAGTTCTTCAGGAATTCCTGCCACCAGATCCGGTGCGGTTCGGAACGGGTCCAGCGTTCGAGACTTTCCAGATCGCGCCAGTATTGCCGGGCGCCCCAGTGCGGTGGGAACAGCGACCACACCACATCCTCGTGGGAGAGCAATCCGTCCGGCCGGTCCGCGTGCGAGCGGTACAGCTTGGGGCCCACACCGATCAGCCGCAGGATTCCGCGCGGCCGATGCACCCGCATCCCGAGCAGTATGACAACCAGATCCGGGTACTCGGACAGATCTGCCGTCACCCTGTTGACCCGCATGCGGGACCTCCACATCGCCGCGGCCGTGTACTCGGCCTGTGCGGTTATACGAATTATCCCGCTTATCCGGTTCGACGGCCATTTACGCAGTCGATATGGCCGCTCGAGACGGCCCTACACACCGCTCGATGCCCGGTCCGTAGTGTCTTGCCGGTGAGTGCGCTCTTCGTAGAGGTTTCCGAGAAGGTGGACCGGCTGCGGTCCGTGCTGTCGCGTGGCCGCTACCTCCGGGCCGAATTCCCGCCCGGTGTCGAACTGGACGATGCCGAACAGCTCGCGGGCTATCACCGGACGATGGAGTACTACTTCGCCTCCGGGCATCTCCCGGCCGAGGCGCGGGCCGGGCTCGACGAGCTGACCCTGCCCCGCGCCATGGTGGAGCTGTACCGGATCACCGCACATCCGAAGTCGGGGCGTATCAGCCTGTTCCAGACCTTCGACAAGGGCGAGATCATGGACCCGCACGGCTGGGCGCACCGCGACGACGAGCACTGGCTCGCGGTCGGATCGGTCGCCGACGACAAATTCCTGGTCTCGCTGATGACCGGCGAGGTCATGTTCGCCGACCACCAGTTCTCCCGCCCCGGTGACGTGGACACCACCCGCATCGTCGCGCCGGATCTGCTGACCTTCTTCGACGAGTGCATGATCGGCCCGCGCTACGGCGAATTCGTCAGTGCCGCCGATCTGACCGATCCGGCCGGCTGGTTCCGCTTTCTGCAGGACAACGACCTCGCATAAGCGTTCCGGTTCGCCCGGTTCGGTCGACAGTCGCGCCATTGGCATGCGGCGAGGCCCGTCCGCTGGCTACCCTCCGGTACGTGAGCTCCGCTACCGCCGCCACCCCGCGCACATACAGCCTGCGAGATTTCGCCGAGGCCTACGTTCTCGCGCAAGCGAATTGGTCCGACCCGATCGGCGGTTACCACCAGGACAACTCCGCCTACAACGCCGCCCTCCGCATCCACCGCGAACGCCTCCTCGGCGCGCTCGAGGAACTCTTCGGCCTCGAGCTGAATATGAAGAACATGGTCGAAATCCCGCGCGGCACAGTGCTGTTCATGCACTTCAAGAGCACAGTCCTGTCCTGCCTGGCCCTGCGCACCCCCGGCCACCCCGAAGCGGGCCTGCTCCTGCGCTCCCTGGAAGCCGCAGGCGATCCGGGCAAACGCGTCGTCCTGGCCTCGACCCGCATCGACAAACTCCTGACCCTCTCCAAGGAAGCCCACCTGGACCTCCTCGAAGACCTCCTCCGCATCCTCCTGGGCCCCCGAGCCGACGACACCTTCACCGCCTCGGATCTCCGCAGCTGCGGAATAGTCGACACCCCACCGTCCTTCGAGGACTACTCCTGAGGCAGCGACCAGCCGCAGCGCGCGTGGATGATCCTGCACCGCAAGAGAATTCACGCCGTCCAAATCCGGTCGAACCGGACTCGGACACAGGAGTGACAGCTCCCGGAGGGCGGCGTGGAGGCGGTTGTGCAGCTTCCCTGACACACCGATCGGCAGCCCGCCTGAATGGCCGGTGGTTTTCAGCGTTGGATCAACAGGGCAGTCGGGTTGAGTACGACCCACTCCCGGTTTCGCCAGGTGTCGGATCCGTCGATGGCGTCCCAGCCGCGCAGGGCGCCGTATTGGCCGATATCGGCAAAGGCCAGCTCTTTGTCCAGGAGGGCGGCGTACCGAGCTGTGTCCCCGGCTGTCGGGTTCGCCTTATTGCGCACGACGCGTAGTTCCCGGGCGACTTGCGTCAGGGTGCGGTTGCGTTCGGATTCGAGCGCACGGAGAGTGGTCGTCTTGGCATCAGGGCGTAACGCCATCCGCACCACGCGGGCCTGCCGTGTGGAGAGGTCCTGTGTGCGAGCGGGATCGGTGTAGTGCAGTGCGACGCTCTCCAGCGGAGAGGCATACGTCCCGGATCCAGTGGTACCGCCGCCAGGTCGCACCGGGTCGGTGACGAAGGCATCAACGTAGCGATCCTCCTCGAACCCCCGGAACAGCTCCTGCCCACCCGCCGCGACCGCCGCGTCGACCTCGTGCGGTGTGGCGATGGTGACCGGCCCGTCGAACCCTTGCAGCCGCTGGATCTTCTCGAATGTCGGGGAAGTTCCCAAGGACGCGGTCCCCCCGGCCCGCCGCAGCGCGCTGTAGTCCACCTCGTCGATCAAATCGCGGCCGGGCACATAGGTGGAAGACGTTGCAGCGCTGGCGATTCCGCCGGAAAAATCAGATGATGCTGCCCCCAGCGCCGCTGCGTTCGCTGTTTCGGTTGCTTCAGCCCCGAGAGCGATCCGGGTAATGCCGTGGGCGGCCTGCGCAGGCACCGCGGCAGCAGCGTCGCCGGCGTCTTTGGCTGCCGCGCCGAGCATTTCGCGCACCGACCGCCACGCTGCGTCCAGATCGCCGCCCATGACTGTCACTGTGCCGCACCGCGCACTTCCCGCACAATGCGTTCGTTCCCATGGGAGGTTCCCGAGTGTGATTGCCGGTAACGAGGCTCAGACCTCGCGGCGGATCTGCGGCAGGAGAGCTGCGATGTCGGCTGGGGTTGCGTCGGGAAACATCTGCCGGATCGCGATCAGGCTCAGCATTCGCTCGCGTTCCTGGCCCGCGGGCATTCTTTCCGCAGCGCCTTTTGCCGCCTTCATTCGTTTGGAGGTCTCCACTGCCCTGTCAAGTCGTGCGAGGTTGTCCTGCACCACCTTGTCGAGGTCGCCCGCGCGTTTGTAGAACATCGCCGATATCGCGGTGGGGAGCGCGCCGCAGATCGTCGTGAAGATCGCGACGTCGCGGCTGCCGAAGATCGCGATCGCCGCGGCGGTCAGAAGTACGCAGATACCGAGGAGCCCCGACAGCAGGTAGGTCCAGAAATAGATCGCGCTTTGGCTTCTGGCACTGTCGATGTGGTCGAAGTACTGGTGGATCTGCAGGTTGTCGACGTTCGACGGTGATCGCCGATTCGGATCGAGTTGCCTGCCTGCCGGTCTGCGCGCTCGAAGGGCCCGGGGAAAGGTGAACGCGTCGCCTCCGGGATCCCGAACAATGCTCTGCCCGTTGGGTTGTCCGGCTTGGGGCGGTTCTCCGTATACCGGAGGCCCGGGCTGTTCTCCCCATACCGAGGGTTCGGGCTGTGCTCCATATTCCGGCTGCTGGGGCAGTGGCCCGTATCCCTGAGCCTGGTGGTCATAGCCTCGCGCAGATCCGGGTCGCCCCGCGAAGTTCCTCGTGGCATCGCCGTCCAGCCACGGCGGTCGAGCCGCTACCGAGTCGGCATCAGGCTCGCCCGCGTCAACGATCACCTGCGCCATCTGCCTGGCGTGCTCGAGAGCCGCCTGCTGACGAGTTGCCCGGGACAGGGTCACTCCGATGAGCCCGGCCGCCGTCGACACGACTGCCACGCTGAAAACAGTTGCGGAGACGACCGTCTCGAAGCTCATGATGCATCCTGCGTCCCGAGCGGTGAATCGTCAATCGCTGAGCCCGAAAGGGGCTATGTGCGTTGTGAATTGGCACTCTCGCTGACAGGGTGAGGTTGACGGTGATCCTGCCCCAAGGAGCTGTTACTGCCGATACAGGTAGCGGTGTTCAGTGCGGGCCCCAATCCGACAGCGTGTTCCCACACCCGCCTGCACCCCAGGCGCCGTAGCCAGCGTCAGTCCAACGGCGGCGAGTACTGATGAAACGGCGAATGCCGATGCCTTACGCATAATTCTTCTCGGGCACTGCAAGAAATGCCTTGTGAAGTCACCATACCGTCCGAGACGACTTGCCTAGCGGTTTCAGAGTCTCGCGATCCGTCACGCACCGCCAGCCTGCGAATCGACTTCGGTGCCAGGCGATCATCGGACCCCTCCCGGAATTGCCCGCCGCGGCAAGGTTGTTGGTGCTGAACGTATCGATCTCGCTCCGCTGCAGGGCTTCCCGCCCGACGACCCAGGTATGTCTCGCGCTATCGGGTTGGATGTACTACGCCCACGGGCACAGGTGCGTGGCGGGGTTGTCGTGTAGCAGGAACCGGATCGGTGAGGCCGCTGTCGAACAGGACGAGATTCAGGCACACGCCGAAGGCAATGAACGCGTTGTCGACGTAGTCGAGAGATTCGAGTGCGTGCTCGAGAGCGCCGTTTCGGTCGATTTCCTCCGCTTGTTGCGAATCTTCGCTGGTGAAGGGCACCTGGAGTGAGTTGACCGCGTCTATGCATTCTTTGCTTGCGCTCGCAGCCCCTGTGATGAACGCCGACCAGAGTGGCAGCAGCTGTGGATCCGGTAGCCGGAAGGAGTGGGCGGCGTCGTCGGAAATATGTGCGAGGACGCGACAGCCTGTGAGTAGATCGGATAGCGGCGCAGATCGCTGATTCCCCTCATAGGGAAAGAATCGGATGATCAGATCGAATCCTCCGACCGCTCCCCAGCTCACCAATTGGTAGCCGCGGGTTCGCAGCGATATCGGGCGCAAGGTAGGACCGCTGGTTGCTGCCCAGAAGGCCGGATCGTAAGAGGGGCGGGTACCGGAAGCAGCGAGTTCATTGGCGACGACTGTGACGACCGCAGCGGTGACAATCACGGCGACCCACCACCGCTCGAGCGGGTTGATCGACGTTCCGTGGTGCGCGGGCGCTCGCGGTCGCCGTAACCGGGTACGAATCTCGTCGATCATGGTCGCCGCCACCGCGACGAGGCTCGCCACCGCCAGGCCCGCCGCGAGGATCGCCGGGATGAAGAAGCGAATCAGCCTGGGTTCGAACAGTTGGACTCCGCAGGACATCAGAAAGGTGCTGAGCGGAGGGATGCACCCGTCGAGGGAACTCAGTGCCTCGAACCCCAACCCGCCGAACATGAGCACGGTCTCGGTGACCACGATCGTCGTCACCAGGCGAAATCGGTCCGAGTAGACGTTGACAGCCACTGCGGCCGCTGCGGCCCCGGCGAGCAGAGCCACCAGCACCCACCCGAGGTAGATCCACGCGTACCCTTCTCGATCGCTGGGCAATCGAGGCTGAAAAGTGTGCATGTACCCCTGAACGATCACGATGCCTGTCCAGCAGGTCACAGTGCCGATCGCTATGGGGCGCAATACTTCCCGCACGGTCGGCGCCGACGCCCGGCGAGCCCGGCTATCGATGCCGGGCGCGGCCGGTAGCTGTGTCCCCCGGTGGCGGCGGACGGTCCAGGCAACCGCAGGTACCGCCCACACCGCGGCAGCTGCATACGGGAAGAGCGGAATCATCCCTGGTTCGTACAGGTACTGCACGGCGTCTTCCGCTATGCGCTGTTCGGCGCGATGACCAGAGATGGTCGCCTGGTTGAGGTAGACACTGATATGAGAAGTCAAACCGTCCTCGAACCAGACATGATTGATGTCCCACCACGCGAGCCACCCAGCCATCATCAGGCCGGCCGGTACAAGTGTGAGCAGGGTACTCACCCGAACAGCCCGAGTGGGCAGGGTACTGATCCAGAGTGCCGTGCCGGCAGCCGACCACATGCCGAAAATCACGCCCGAACAGAGCAACAGCGCAAGGATCCAGGGCTTCTCAGGCAGCCATTCACCGTCAGCGGGCAGCAGATCAGCGGCCACAAAACCTATTCCGAGGCATAGGCCCGCTGCGAAGCCTGAGGGAATGCGCGTTGTGGTCAATTGGGCGTAGATGACCGACCGGCTCAAAGCGATTCCGGCCGTCCCGGCGATGAAGGCTGCGACCACGAGTCCGAACGACTCGTGCAGACTGACCGGATCTGCTGACGGCCGAATCGCGGCCGCATAGCTCGCGAATTGGGCGGAGGTCAATCTCGCGACGGCGCCCGCCAGAAAGGACGTCAGTAGCGGAGCGCCGAACAGCGGGGCCGGATCGGTGAGGGCGTCGCGGCGGAGTTGCCACCGTGGATGGGTTCGCCATAGCTCGAGGAACGAGAGCAAGACGCGTCTGGGGGAGTTGATGATCAATTCGGCTGGTTCGATCACCCAGCCACGGGGATCTGCCCCGAGTCGGACCGCAGTGCGGTCGGCGCAGATCTCGCGGTGACGCAGTACATCGGCGCGGGCCAGATACACGAGTGCGGCGAGAAATGCCGCCTGTATCAGAAAACCTGTGTGATCCGTTAGATCAGTGCGCCAATAGCTTCCGCCATGAGTGAGGGCGAAGACCGCGTACACGGCGAACGGTGTGAGGACGAATACCAAGAACACTCGCCAGAGCGTGATGGTCAGATAGGTGATCGTGACGTCGCGGTTGCGAATGTGGGCCAACTCGTGCAATACGACAGCCCGGAAGCGATGCGGGTCAGTATCTCGCTCGGCCAGGAGCCCGCCCTGCAAGCACACCGTCGGTCGGCCATTGCGGCCGAACACCACAGCACCTGCTGGTCCCGCCGCCAGATCGACGACAAAGCGCGGAGCGCTCGTGAGGCGCGCGGCGGCGACCAGGCCCGCGAGTCGACGGTGCAACCGGCCGTCCGGATCCACCGCCGCGAGCTGAACGACTCTGCGCCGGCGGGATTTCCACACGGGTGAACCGAAGAACAATCCGGCGGACACGAATACGACGACTGCCACCCACACCACCGACAGCCACCACGCCACGTCCGGGAATTGGTCTTCGCATACTTGCCGTAGACCGGACTGATTGTGGACTTCGAGGAAAAACATGGATGCACGGGCTTGATCCAAGTCTGCGCCGGCAGAGAGCAAACATCGGTCGCTCATTCCTCCGACCAGATCGTTGGTGACGGTGGAGAACATCGCCGCGGTGGCCGAGACCAGCAAGACCACCAGCAAGATGAAGCGCATGGTTGTGCCGGTGCCGATCGCACCGTCGTCGATCCTCGGCGTGGGGTCGACCCCCATGACCACTCGCCGTTACTGTCGGGGTCCGCCGGGATGGTCCGGGTCACCGGGCCCGCCTGGAGCCCACGCCTGGTCCGATGGTGAGAGCGCTAGGCGTGCAACAACCGCATTGGCGATCACGTCGGCCTGTTCGGTGTTCACACCGCGTTGCTGTGCCAGTTCCAGAACGTAATGGTGAACTTCGCGCAGCTGCTCGGCGGTCAACGGTGGGACATCGGCGGGTGCGGACGGCCTGCGAAACACCTTTCGCAGCAATGCCTTGGCGCCCTTGGCGGCCCCTTCTGCTGCGGCTGCTCCAGCTCGGGTAGCGGCCTCGTTCACTGCAAGCCATATGATAGGCGTGGCGAGAACGGTGATCTCCTCCACGCCGAACCCGAGAGGTTCGCGGCGGCCGCGGGATCCGGAGAGCCGCCGAATAGCAACCTCTGCATCCAGACTGGCCAGTCCCTCGACGATGGGCAGCTCGTTCGGTGCGACCGTGCCGACGATGTCACGGACGACCACTCGCACCGAACGGTTTTCAGTCGCACTGGATCCCGCTGCAGGATAAGGGTTTTCGCTGCTCACAGTGCCCCTTGAAAGACAGTTGATCAGTACCGGACGATCAGCGTATAGCGTCTGCCGTCCGTTGCCGCGGTGAACCAGGATTCCGAACCGGGGCAGGGGGTCTGAAATGCCTTGTGCGAGAAGCAGACGCACTGTCCATCGCGTTCCGAAGAGGCAGTCTAGCGAATTCCCGCCGGGGGCAGGCAGCGGCCTATCAACTGCGGACCGCATGAAAAGAGGGTCATTCCGGAGATTCCCGAAATGACCCCACCTTGGTGCCGAGTGTGGGAATCGAACCCACACGTCCTTTCGGACAACGGTTTTTGAGACCGTCGCGTCTGCCTATTCCGCCAACTCGGCGCACCGCTGGAAGAGCATAGCGGGTTGGGGGGTCGGTGGCCTAACCGGGGCTCGGCGGGGCGGGGGTGAGAAGTACATCGTTGTGATACTGGTCAGTTTGCGCTGGGTACGTGGGTTGTAGCGGGCGGTGGACGGTACTCTTTGGTTAACTCGGGTACGTGCCGATCCGTTGAGGGTGGCTTCGGACCGGTGTGCCGTCGGGTGTTGGTATCGGAGCGACAGGGGTTCATCTATGGGAACGACAGCAGGGGGCGGTTCGAAGAAGGATGCCGCGGCATCGGCCCCCAAGCGGGTGGTGGTTGCCGAGGACGAGGCGCTCATCCGGATGGACCTGGTGGAGATGCTCTCGGAGGAGGGCTATCAGGTGGTGGGAGAGGCGGGAGACGGTCAGGTGGCCGTGGATCTCGCCGAGGAGTTGCGTCCTGATCTGGTGATCATGGATGTGAAGATGCCGCGCCGGGACGGTATCGACGCAGCAGGTGAGATCGCGTCGAAACGTCTTGCGCCGGTGGTGATTCTGACCGCGTTCAGTCAGCGCGACCTGGTCGAGCGGGCTCGGGACGCGGGTGCGATGGCGTATCTGGTGAAGCCGTTCACGAAATCGGATCTGGTGCCCGCCATCGAATTGGCGGTCAGCAGATTCCATGAGATCACCGCGCTCGAAGGCGAAGTCGCGAATCTCGCCGATCGGCTCGAAACCCGCAAGCTCGTGGAGCGTGCCAAGGGTGTGCTCATGCAGACCCAGGGCCTCTCGGAACCGCAGGCGTTCAAGTGGATTCAGCGCACGGCAATGGACCGTCGCACCACGATGAAGGCGGTCGCCGAGGTAGTGCTGGAGAATTTGGCACCCAAGTAAGACCGTTTTGCTCGAACTTTGCCCCTCTGTTGCCGTGAATGCGCTGATGCGATTTACATTCCGGCAACACGAGGGGCTCTTTCGTTTGTTGCGATGTCACATGGATGATCCGTTTGTGATGCGGACCTAACGTAGCGGGGATATGTTCTGTCCGGGCCGATCGATGGGGCGGCCCTCCTCGGCGAGCCGGGGAGTAGAGAACATAGAGGTGAATCGTGCTTGGTTCAATGACGCGCACGTCGGCGCTGCGGCACAGCCGCATGGCCCGGGTGGTGGTCGTCGGAGCTGCAGCAGTACTCGCGCTCAGCGCTGCCGGCTGTAGTAGCAAGTCCACCGACAATTCCAGCACCGGTGCCGCCGGTGCGAGCAATCTGACGATCCAGCCCCTGGTTCAGATCGACGCCAACGGTAAGGAAGTGCCGGCTTCCGACAACTCCGCGGCGGCGAATCCGGCCAGCGACGGCAATGACAAGTGCGCGCCGCAGACGATCGCCATGGCGGGCCCGCTGACCGGGCCGAACGCCAACCTCGGCCTCAATATTGTGCGTGGCGTACAACTGGCGCTGGACCAGCACAACAAGGCCAATCCGAACTGCCAGGTGTCGGTCAAGAAGTTCGACACCGAGGGTGATCCGCAGAAGGCCACCCAGGTCATTCCGACGATCATCAGCGATCCGAGCATCACCGCACTGATCGGCCCGACCTTCTCGGGCGAGACCAAGGCCACCGGCCAGATCATCAGCGATGCCGGGCTGCTGTCGCTGACGCCGTCCGCCACCAATGTCTCCCTCACCACCAACGGCTGGAAGACCTTCTTCCGCGGCCTCGGCAATGACGGTGTGCAGGGTCCGTCGGTCGCCAAGTACCTGGCGGGCACCGGCAAGTACAAGAAGATCTGCGTGGTGCAGGACGACTCCGATTACGGCACGGGCCTGGCCAAGACGCTGACCGAGGGCCTCGGCCCGATCGCGGATTCCAGCTGCGCCGCCCAGGTCAAGGCCGGTGACAAGGACTTCTCGGCGGTCGTCTCCAAGATGGCGTCCGCCAAGCCGGACGCCATCTTCTACGCGGGTTACTACGCCGAAGCGTCCCCGTTCGTGCAGCAGTTGCGTTCGGGCGGTGTGACGTCCACCTTCATCTCCGACGACGGCACCAAGGACGTCGAGTTCGTGAAGCAGGCCGGTAACTCGTCGAAGGACGCGCTGCTGTCGTGCCCCTGTGGTCCGGCGCCGGACAAGTTCGCCACCGACTACAAGGCCTCCAGTGGTTACGACGCCGGCACCTACTCGACCGAGGGCTACGACCTCACCACCATCGTGCTCAAGGGCATTGCCGCCGGTAAGGTGACCCGCCCCGACCTGGTCGACTACGTGAAGAACTACGACGGCCAGGGTCTGGCCCGCGAATACAAGTGGAATGCGCAGGGCGAATTGTCCAACGCGCTGATCTGGATGTACCAGGTCAAGTAGCCACCCCCCGATTCTGGAGCGGCGTGTGCCGGCGATCCCGGCACACGCCGCTTCCTCTACGGCGAGAGTATTGAATGTCTTCATCCCTATTGGCCGATGCGGCTCTGCTTGCCAACGGGTCCATCGAATTCAACGTCTCGGGCGTGGTCGACCAGTTCTGGCGACTTACCGTGGACGGCTTGGCATATGGTTCGATCTACGCCTTGGTCGCGGTCGGTTACACCCTCGTCTACGGTGTGCTCCGGCTGATCAATTTCGCCCATTCGGAAATATTCATGGTGGGCATGTTCGGTCAGTATGTCGGCCTGATGGTGGTCGGATTCAGCCCCAGCGGCAATGTCTATTCCGAAGGCGTCGTTCTCACCGTCGTATATCTGCTGGTGGCCATGGTCATCGGCATGCTGGTGTCCGGCCTGACCGCGGTCGGCCTGGAACGCGTCGCCTATCGGCCGCTGCGTAAACGCGGCGCCAAACCCCTGATCTTCCTGATCACCGCGATCGGCATGTCGTTCGTGCTGCAGGAGACCGTGCACTACGTCCTGCCGAAGCTGACCAACAAGAACATCGGCGGCACCAATGCGCAGCAGCCGATCATGCTGGTGCAGCCCACCGAGCAGTTCAAGATCTTCGGTGCGTCGGTCACCAATGTGACCCTGGTGATCATCGTGGCCGCGGTGATCCTGGCCGCCACCACCGAAATCCTCATCAACAGAACCAAATTCGGCCGCGGCATTCGCGCCGTGGCGCAGGATCCGGACACCGCGACCCTGATGGGCGTCTCGCGGGAGCGGATCATCATGCTGACCTTCCTGCTCGGCGGTCTGCTGGCCGGCGCCGCCGCACTGCTGTACACGCTGAAGATCCCGAACGGCATCATCTACTCCGGCGGATTCATCCTGGGCATCAAGGCCTTCAGCGCCGCGGTGCTCGGCGGCATCGGCAATCTGCGCGGTGCGCTGCTGGGCGGTCTGCTGCTCGGCCTGGCCGAGAATTACGGCCAGATTCTGTTCGGCACCCAGTGGCGTGACGTGGTCGCCTTCGTGGTGCTGGTGGCCGTGCTCATGTTCCGTCCGACCGGCATTCTCGGTGAGAGCCTGGGAAGGGCGCGAGTATGACACACGCCGTACTACCGAACGAAAAACCTTCCGCCGGAAGGGGTGTCGGCGATGCGATCCGCAGCTGGTGGAACGGACTGTCGCGCCCGGCGCAGTGGAGCGTGGGTGTGCCCGCGATCGCTGTGCTCGCCCTGCTGCCGCTGTTCAAGGTGCCGTTGCTCGATACTCCGGGCACCAGTTTCTCCGGGGTGATGGCGCAGTTCGCAATGACGGCGCTCATTGCCGTCGGCCTGAATGTTGTTGTCGGCCAGGCGGGTCTGCTCGACCTCGGCTATGTCGGCTTCTACGCGGTCGGCGCGTACACCGTCGGCCTGCTCACCAGCCCGAACAGTCCGTGGAATCAAACGGACGGCTGGTTGAAGCCGGGCTGGGCCTGGATCGTGTGTGTACCGCTGGCCATTGCCGTCACCGCGGTCTCCGGCCTGATCCTGGGCACGCCGACCTTGCGGCTGCGCGGTGACTACCTCGCTATCGTGACCCTCGGCTTCGGTGAGATCGTGCGACTGCTCGCCGACAATCTGGGCGATATCACCAATGGCAGCCTGGGCCTGTCCCGGATCGCGTATCCCCGGGTCGGGGTCTCCGACTCCCATCCGGAGGGCTACTTCTCCTCCGGCAATCTGGGGCAGCCGCACAGCTGGAATCCGCTGGACCGGGCCAACTCCGGCGCCTGGTGGTTCTGGCTGGGCATGCTGTTCGTGGTCCTCATCCTGCTGTTCGTCGGCAATCTGGAGCGCAGCCGCGTGGGCCGCTCCTGGGTGGCCATTCGCGAGGACGAGGACGCCGCCGAGATGATGGGCGTGCCCACCTTCAAGTTCAAACTGTGGGCGTTCATGATCGGCGCGGGCATCGGCGGTATGTCGGGTGCGCTGTATGCCGGTCAGGTGCAGTTCATCAATCCGACCGGATTCAACATCATCAACTCGATGCTGTTCCTGTGCGCGGTGGTGATCGGCGGCCAGGGCAACAAGCTGGGCGTGATCGTCGGCGCATTCCTGATCGTCTATCTGCCGAACCGGTTCATGTCGGTGAATATCGGCGGGCAGTCGCTCGGTGACTACAAGTACCTCTTCTACGGTGTCACGCTGGTGGTCGTGATGATTTTCCGGCCGCAGGGGCTGTTCCCCGTGCGGCAGAAGCTGCTCGCCTACGGCAGGCAGATCACGCGGGCCGTGCGGCGGCCCGGAGAGACGGCCGAAGCTACGTCAGGAGCGAACCGATGACCGGGCCGGGTCCGGGCGATGCGATGTTCGACAACGAGGATGTCGCGGCGGGCTACGCGCAGTCTCCGGACTTCGAACCGAGCGCGGGGACACTGGATGTGACCGCGGTGCTGCCCGTATACAAGGATCCCGAGGCGGTCGCGGAAGTTGTTGCGCCGCATCGTGAGATCGAGACCCAGATCGGCGAGCCGCTGCTGCGCACCGACGGGCTCACCGTGAAATTCGGCGGCCTCACCGCACTGGAGAATGTCACCTTCGATATTCGCCGCGGTGAGATCCTCGGGCTCATCGGGCCGAACGGTGCGGGCAAGACCACCTGCTTCAATGCCATCACCGGTGTGTACCGCCCGTCCGGTGGCACCGTGTACTTCGACGGCAAACCGCTCACCAAGACCAAGCGCAATGAGATCACCCGCCTGGGCATTGCCCGCACCTTCCAGAACATCCGGCTCTTCTCGGAGATGACGGCTCTGGAGAATGTGGTCGTGGGCACCGACGCACGGCACAAGACCTCCGTGCCGGGTGCGGTATTCCGGACGGCGCGCCATCGCCGCGAGGAACGCGACGCGGTCGAAAGAGGTATGGCGCTACTGGAATTCGTCGGCATCGCCCCGCACGCGGTGGAGAAGGCGCGCAATCTCTCCTACGGTGATCAGCGCCGCCTCGAGATCGCGCGCGCCCTCGCCACCGAACCGAAGCTGCTGTGCCTGGACGAGCCCGCCGCCGGATTCAATCCGCGGGAGAAGTCCGCTCTCATGGATCTCATTCGCAAGATCCGCGACGACGGCTTCACGGTGCTGCTGATCGAGCACGACATGCGCCTGGTCATGGGCGTCACCGATCGGGTGGTGGTGCTGGAATTCGGCCGCAAGATCGCTGATGGGCTGCCGGCCGAGATCCGGGAGGATCCCAAGGTGATCGCCGCCTATCTGGGCGTGCCCGACGAAGAGATGGGTGAAGCCCTGTGACATCGCCGAACCCCGCCAAGACGCCGTATGCGAAAGCGGCCTTGCCGCCCGCCGACCCCAATGCGCTGCTGCAGGTCGACGATATGGTGGTCAGCTACGGCAGAATCCAGGCGCTGCACGGTATTTCGCTGTCCGTGGCGCCGGGTGAACTGGTCACCCTGCTGGGCGCGAACGGCGCGGGCAAGACCACCACCATGCGTGCGCTGTCCGGGCTGCTCCCGCTGGGGCGTGGCCGGGTGCTGTTCGACGGCCGCGATATCACCCGGGTGAAAGCGCACGAACGTGTCGGCCTGGGCCTGATCCAGGCGCCCGAGGGACGCGGTGTGTTCCCGGGTATGACGGTCCAGGAAAACCTCGATATGGGTTGCTACTCCAGGCCTTTCAAGAACAAGGCCGACTACAACCAGACGCTGGAGTGGGTGTTCTCGCTCTTCCCGCGCGTCAAGGAGCGACAGAAGCAGGTGGGCGGCACGCTCTCGGGCGGTGAGCAGCAGATGGTCGCCATTGCCCGCTCCCTGATGGCGCGCCCGAAACTGCTGCTGCTCGATGAGCCGTCGATGGGGCTGGCCCCCATGATCATCCAGCAGATCTTCCGCATCATCGCCGATATCAATGCCCAGGGCACCACGGTCCTGCTGGTCGAGCAGAACGCCCAGCAGGCCCTGACCCGCAGCGACCGCGCCTACATTCTGGAAACCGGCGAGGTCACCAAAACCGGCAACGGCCGCGACCTGCTGCACGATCCGGCGGTCAAATCCGCCTACCTCGGCGTCGGCTGAATCAGCCTGCCCCGGAAAGCATTCGGGCCGGTCACCTGTGAAGGTGACCGGCCCGGTCTAATGCAGGGGCGACAGGAATCGAACCTGCAACCTGCCGCTTTGGAGACGGCTGCTCTGCCAATTGAGCTACGCCCCTTGGTTCTCGCGTGGCTACATTATCAGCCTGCGCCCTCCGGCGAAAATCCATTTCCCGGTGAGGCCACTATCCAGCAAAAACCCTGGCCGACCGAGCGCGGGCCGTCCGGTTCGTCCGCTTGGGCGTGGCGAATGCGCCCGGTTCCCGCACGTGTCGGTGCACGTCCCTAGACTCTGTGCCGTGACCCCTGCCTCTACCGATCAGCGGCCGAGTGCCGCGTCCGCATCTGGCGCTGCCGTGTCCACCGAGCAGCCGACGCTACTGCTGCTGGATGGACATTCGCTGGCTTATCGCGCCTTCTACGCGCTGCCCGCGGAGAACTTCAAGACGGCGAGCGGGCAGACCACCAATGCGGTGTACGGGTTCACCGCCATGCTGATCAACCTGCTGCGGGACGAGAAGCCCACGCATGTGGCCGCCGCGTTCGATGTGAGTCGCAAGACGTTCCGGACGGAGGCGTATCCGGAGTACAAGGCGAATCGGGCCACTACTCCGGATGAGTTCCGGGGGCAGGTGGAGACCACCCAGGAAGTGCTGGGGGCAATGGGTATTCCGGTCATGGCCATCGAGGGATACGAGGCCGACGATGTGATCGCGACGCTGGTCACGCAGGCGGTGCCGGAGGGCTTCCGGGTGCTGATCGTCACCGGTGACCGCGATGCGCTGCAGCTGGTCAATGACAATGTCACCGTGCTCTACCCGAAGAAGGGTGTTTCCGAGCTGACCCGGTTCACCCCGGCCGCGGTGGAGGCGAAGTACGGGCTCACGCCGGCGCAGTATCCGGATTTCGCGGCACTGCGCGGCGACCCCAGCGATAACCTGCCGGGCATTCCGGGCGTGGGGGAGAAGACCGCCACCAAGTGGATCAACGAATACGGTGATCTGGAGAACCTGGTCGACAAGGTCGACACGGTGAAGGGCAAGGTCGGAGACGCGCTGCGCGCCAACCTCTCCAGCGTGGTGCTCAATCGGCAGCTCACCGAAATGGTGAAGGATGTGCCGCTGGCGTACACACCCGATCAGCTCGGTATGCAGCCGTGGGATCGGGACAAGATCCACCGCCTCTTCGACGAGCTCGAATTCCGGGTGCTGCGTGATCGGCTGTTCGACACGCTCGCGCCGGTGGAGCCCGAGGCCGAGTCCGGTTTCGAGATCAGCGGTGCGGCACTGCCGCCCGGCACCGTCGGGGACTGGCTCGCCGAACACGCGAAGACCGGTGTGCGGCACGGACTCTCGGTGGTGGGCGTGGGCACGCCGGTGCACGGCGATGTGAAGGCGCTCGCGCTGGCCGCCGCCGACGGTGAGGGCGGATACCTCGACGTCCACACCCTCACCCCGGAAGACGAAGCGGCGCTGGGCGCTTGGCTCGCCGATCCGGACACCTTCAAGGCCGTGCACGAGGCCAAGTCCGCCATGCACGCGCTGCGCGGGCGGGGGTGGACGCTGGGCGGGCTCAGCACCGATACCGCGCTCGCGGCGTACCTGGTGCGCCCCGGCCAGCGCTCGTTCAATCTCGACGATCTGTCGCTGCGCTACCTGAGCCGGGAACTGCGCGTGGACGACGGCGGGGAAACCCAGCTGTCCCTGCTCGATGACGAGGATCAGGCCGACGCCGAGGTCGCCCAGGCCGAAATGCTGCGTGCGCGTGCGGTGTACGACCTCGCCGATGCCTTCGACGCGGAACTCGAGCGCATCGAGTCCACCGCGCTGCTCGGCGATATGGAACTGCCGCTGCTGACCGTGCTCGCCGATCTGGAGGCCGCCGGCATCGCGGTGGATTCCGATCAGCTAGAAGAGCTGCAGCAGGAATTCGCGAACCGGGTCGGCGAGGCCGCCAATGCGGCGTACGACGTGATCGGCAAGCAGATCAATCTGGGCTCGCCCAAGCAGCTGCAGGTGGTGCTGTTCGACGAGCTCGATATGCCGAAGACCAAGCGCACCAAGACCGGCTACACCACCGATGCCGATGCGCTGGAGAGCCTCTACGAGAAGACTCAGCACCCGTTCCTGCAGCACATGCTCGAGCACCGCGATGCCACGCGTCTCAAGGTCACCGTCGACGGCCTGCTCAAATCGGTCGCCGACGACGGGCGCATTCACACCACCTTCAATCAGACGGTGGCCGCGACCGGTCGCCTGTCCTCCACCGAGCCGAATCTGCAGAACATTCCGATTCGCACCGATACCGGGCGCCGTATTCGCGACACCTTCGTGGTGGGTCCGGGATTCGAATCGCTCATGACCGCCGATTACAGCCAGATCGAAATGCGGATCATGGCGCACCTGTCCAAGGACGAGGGGCTCATCGAAGCCTTCAACTCCGGTGAGGACCTGCACAATTTCGTCGCGTCGAAGGCATTCGACATTCCGATCACCGCGGTCGACGCGGAATTGCGCCGCCGTATCAAGGCCATGTCCTACGGCCTGGCCTACGGTCTGTCGGCCTACGGTCTGTCGCAGCAGCTGAAGATCAGCGCCGAAGAGGCCAAGGCGCAGATGGACGTGTACTTCGAGCGCTTCGGCGCCATTCGCGACTATCTGCGCGATGCCGTCGACGAGGCCCGCAAGACCGGCTACACCGAAACCCTCTTCGGCCGACGCCGCTACCTCCCGGACCTGGACTCCAGCAACCGCCAGCGCCGCGAGGCCGCCGAGCGCATGGCCCTCAACGCCCCCATCCAGGGCACGGCCGCCGACATCATCAAGGTCGCCATGATCGACGTCCAGCGCGCCATCCGCGCCGCCGGCCTGAAATCCCGCATGCTCCTGCAGGTCCACGACGAACTCATCTTCGAAGTGGTCCCCGGCGAACGCGACCAACTCGAAGCCCTTGCCCGCGAACACATGTCGAACGCCATCGAACTCTCGGTCCCCCTCGAGGTCTCCGTCGGCGTCGGCCGCAGCTGGGACGCCGCCGCCCACTGAGGCTCAGTACCCCTGGATCTCGCAGCCCGTGCTCTGACGAGCACGGGCTGCAGTGTGTAAGAGGGAGATTCGCGGCCGGCGCACATCGAATTGGCCGCGATGTCAGGGAATCCCAGCCAGTGCCTCAGCGAGCCTCGCGTGTGGCGAGAGAGGAGCCCCCCGCAGGAGCCGAGCGAGGGAGTCCCCCGCAGGAGCCGTGCGAGGGAGCCAGCCCGGCTGATGTGGCGATTGCCTCGTCATCCCGGCGCGCTTTTGGCCGGGATCTACCGAAACCTGTTGCTGCGCTGCCGGGGTGGATCCCGGCCGAAACCATGCCGGGATGACGAGGTGAGTTCGCGTGCCCGCGATTTCGAGCAGATTGCCCAGGGTCCGCAGTGTGCGCATCGGCGGGCCAGTCCGTTCCGTCCACCGGGCGCGCCGAATCGGCGGTGTCCCTGGTGGTGCGTGCCCTGGGCCGGCGGGATGGCGGCGCGATTTCATCCGGCGTCGATAGGGCGGCTGTGCGGGCATGGGTGACACGCCTCGAATTCGTCCTAGGGGACGGTCATTTCGGGCGGCAGCGGGCTAGTGGGGTGGTTTTACGGGGCTGCGGTGAGTTGGGTGGCGAGGAGGTTGACCACCTCGGCGGTTTCGCGGCAGGTGCGGGCGGCGATGGGTTCGTCGAGGCGTTCGCAGCTTTCGGCGGTGGCGGTGCAGACCTTGGCGGTGAGCTCGCACAGTTCCAGGGCCCAGGGGGAGCGGCGGTCGAGGATATCGGCGGTGAGGCGGCAGAGCGCGGCGCAGTCCATGAGCTGGGCGATATGGGCGCGGGCGGCATGGTCGCCGCCGATGTCCAGGGATTCGCCGGTCTGGCGGACGCAGGTGCGGTGGCAGCCGAACAGATGGTTGATCGTCTGCATGATTTTCGGATCGGTCATCGCGGAGGTGCTCCTCGGAGTTCACGGAGGGTTCGAACGACAGTCCGACAGGGTTTGCCCATTGTGGCATCCGAGGTTGCTATAGCTGATGACGGAGGTTGCTATGGCGCGCGCCACAGGCGGATGACCTGCGGCAAAGTTACCCGTGAGTCGAAGACGAATATGGTTGCCAATGCCTGTATCAGCCCTTATGCTCGGTCCCGTGCCGAATCCCGCCTACAGCCGCAGCGCAGCGCAGAATGTCGCCGACCGCGACCGCGCCGCGCTTGTTCCGCTCACCGCGATGGTGGCTGTGGCGCGCGTACTCGTAGTTCTCCGCCGCAGCGGGGTCTGATTTCGGACCGGCCCCCCCGCTGCGGGCCGTGTGAATCTTTTTCTTGTGCTGGTCCCCTCTGCCAAATTCTGCGAAGAGTCGGGAAGACCTAGTCCAATGACACTCACCATCGATACCCACATGTTCATCGCCGCTGCCCCCGCTACTCTGCGGGCCGAGAGCGCCGGCCTGAGCCCCGCCCAGTTCTACGACCGCTACTGCCGTGATGCGGGTGCGCTCAAACTGAGCGAATGGACTCACCTCCGGGCCGCGAATTTCACCGCGACCCTGGAGTTCGCCGGCCGGCTGCGCACCGTCACCGCGACCGGCAGCCCGGTCGCCGCACTCACCTCGGCGCTCTACGACGAGGGCTATCCCATCGAGATCCTGCAATTCCATCAGCGCCGCACCGAAATCGGCACCGCCACCTTCGTGCTGTGCGAGTTCAACGGTCGTCGCGGCTGGGGCGCGGCCCTTGCCGACGACAGCGCCGAATCCACTGTCCGCGCCATGATCGCCGGTATCAACACCTTCGCCTGACGCATAAACGAATGCGCCGCAACCCTTTCCAGGGTGCGGCGCATTCGAATGTGTGAATTGTGTACTGCGCGAGGGGATTTCCCTTACTGCTCAGCACCCTGCTCGGCGCCCTGCTGCTCCGCGAGCTGCTTGCGGACCTCTTCCATATCCAGCGCCTTCACCTGCCCGATGAGGTCCTCCAGCGCGGCCGGCGGCAGTGCACCGGGCTGCGCGAAGACGAGCACGCCTTCGCGGAAGGCCATCAGGGTGGGGATGGAACGGATATTGGCAGCAGCGGCGAGTCCCTGCTCGGCCTCGGTATCCACCTTGCCGAAGACGACGTCGGGGTGATTCTCCGAGGACGCTTCGAAGGTCGGGGCGAACTGGCGGCACGGACCGCACCAAGCGGCCCAGAAATCGACGAGAACGACATCACTCCCGGTGACGGTCTCGTCGAAGTTCTGCTCGGTCAGTGTCTGGGTGGCCATGACGTCCTCTCGTGTCGGGTTTCCCGGTCCAACACCGGTCCCTGCTGTTCTCTTCCCTTTACCCACTACGGTAGCCGCCAACCGCGTGCCGCCGCGTGGCTGTCAGGCCGATTGCGCGAGGATGGCGGTCATGAGCGACAGCGAGACTCGGCTACCGGGCGACAGTGATATTCGGCTCCGGCTGGGCCTCATCGAGGGCGACGGCATCGGCCCGGAGATCGTCCGGGCCACCCGTACCGTGGTCGACGAAGCCGTCGAGGTGGTGGGTCTGCCGCCCATCGAGTGGGTGCCGCTGCTGATCGGTCACGCCGCCATCGAGGAATTCGGCGACCCGATGCCGGAACCGACCCTGAAGGCGCTCGAGGGTCTGGACGCCTGGATCATGGGCCCGCACGACAATGCCTCCTATCCCGCCGACCACCGCACCGGTCTGCCGCCGGGCGGCGCGATTCGCAAACGATTCGGCCTGTACGGAAATATCCGTCCGGCGCGCACCCTGGACGGCGTCCGCGCGACCACCCCGGAGATGGATCTGGTGATCGTCCGGGAGAACAGCGAGGGGCTCTACGCGGACCGGAATATGTTCGCGGGCTCGGGGGAGTTCCAGCCCACCGCGGATGTGGCGCTGTCGGTCGGCGTGGTGACGCGCGCGGCGACCGAGCGAATTGCACACTTGGCCTTCGGAATCGCGCAGACCCGGAGTAGGCGGCTCACCATCGTGCACAAGGCGAATGTGCTGCCGATGACCATGGGCATGTTCCGGGATGTGTGCTACGAGGTCGCCGAAGCGTATCCGGACGTCACCGTGAACGATCGGCACGCGGATGCGGTGGCGGCGCTGCTGGTCCGCACACCCGCCGATTTCGATGTCATCGTGACCGAGAATCTCTTCGGCGACATCCTCTCGGATCTGGCCGGTGAACTGAGCGGTTCGCTGGGGATGGCCCCCTCCCTGAATTGTTCACAGCGCCAGGCCATGGCGCAGGCCGTGCACGGCGCCGCACCGGCACTGGCCGGGCACAATCGTGCCAATCCGGTTGCGCTGCTGGCCTCCTCCGCCATGCTGCTGCACTGGCTGGCCGAACGCGATTCCTACAGCGCGCTGCGGCGGGTGGCCGAGCGGATCGAACATGCGGTTGCCGAGACGTTGCGGTCCGGAGTCGCGACATCCGATTTGGGTGGGTTAGCATCTACCTCCGAATTCACCGAGCAGGTGCGGGCCCGGCTGCACCGCTGGTGAGCGCACTTCCGGAACCGGGCGTGTATCGGCCATGCATCGGCGTGTCGCCGATTAATGTTCGGTTACCGACCCGCATGGAATGTTCGACTCGCTTACATTTCAATCGGCGGGCGACGCCCGGTTGTCGCGTGACCGAACTGTGGAGGACTGCTGTGTCTGTTCGTAAAGATTTCCGCGGGCGTGCCCTGCGGGCCGTCTGCGTACTAGCGGGCGGCGCCCTGGCGCTGACCGCGTGTACGAGTAATTCCGACTCCAATGCGCCTGCGGTTTCCAAGGTGGATGTGTCCAAGGTCGACACCATCGCCGCCAAGCTGCCCGCGGACATCAAGAGCAGCGGCAAGATCGTGGTCGGCGTGAACGTCCCCTACTCGCCCAACGAGTACAAGGATCCGGGCACCGGCAAGATCGTCGGTTTCGACGTCGATCTGGTGGACGCCGTCGCCAAGGTGCTCGGCGTTTCGGCCGACTACCAGGAGTCGGACTTCGAGAAGATCATCCCGGCCATCGAGGCCGGCACCTACAACATCGGCATGTCGTCGTTCACCGACAACAAGGAGCGCGAGGCCACCGCGGACTTCGTCGACTACTTCAATGCGGGCAGCCAGTGGGCCCAGCAGAAGGGGAAGCCGGTCGATCCGAACAATGCCTGCGGCAAGCGAGTCGCGGTGCAGCGCACCACCGTTCAGGACACCGACGAGATCCCGGCCAAGAGCGCCAAGTGCAAGGCCGAGGGTAAGCCGGAGATCACCAAGGTCTCCTACGACGAGCAGAGCGCCGCGGCCACCGCGCTGGTGAACGGTCAGGTCGACGCCATGTCCGCCGACTCCCCGGTGACCGCGTACGCCATCAAGCAGAACCAGGGCACCATCGAGGCCGCCGGCGCGATGTTCGATTCGGCGCCGTACGGCTGGCCGGTCAAGAAGGGCTCCACTCTGGCGCCGGTCCTGCAGGAGGCCCTGCAGCACCTGATCGACAGCGGTGAGTACAAGCAGATCGCCGAGAACTGGGGCGTTCAGGACGGCGTGATCACCAAGTCGGTCATCAACGGCGCACAGAGCTGATAACGCTAGATGTCACAGGACGAGACTAATTCCGCAGCCTCGGCCGTGACGGTCGCGACCACCACCGAGCCCGCGCCGATCAAAGCGATTCCGCTGCGACGGCCGGGCCGGTGGATCGCCGCCGTGGTGCTGCTGACGCTGGTGGGGCTGTTCCTCTACGGCGCCAAGACGAACCCGGCCTATCACTGGGATACGTACTGGAAGTACTTGCGCGACATCAACATTGCCAAGGGCGCCGCGGTCACGCTGGAGCTGACCGTGCTGGCCATGTTCATCGGCGTGCTGCTCGGGGTGCTGCTGGCGGTCATGCGGCTGTCGCCGAATCCGGTGCTGCGCTCGGTGGCCTGGGCGTATCTGTGGATCTTCCGCGGGACGCCGGTGTACGTGCAGCTGGTGTTCTGGGGTCTGTTCCCCTCGCTGTACAAGACGGTGACCGTGGGCGTGCCGTTCGGGCCGTCGTTCGCGAATTTCGATGTGCAGCACTGGTCGGCGCCGTTCTTCTTCGCGGTGGTCGGCCTGGGGCTGAACGAGGCCGCCTATATGGCCGAAATCGTCCGCGCCGGAATCAATTCCGTCGACGACGGGCAGCGCGAGGCGTCGGTGGCGCTGGGCATGTCGTGGTCGCAGACCATGACCCGCACCGTGCTGCCGCAGGCCATGCGGGTGATCATTCCGCCGACCGGCAATGAGCTCATCTCCATGCTCAAGACCACCTCGCTGGTGACGGCCATCCCGCTCACCACCGACCTGTACGGCCGGGCGCGGGATATCTACGGCGTGAACTTCCAGCCGATTCCGCTGCTGCTGGTCGCGGCGACCTGGTACCTGATCATCACGAGTGTGCTCATGGTGGGTCAGTTCTACCTGGAGCGCTACTACTCGCGGGGTACCTCGCGGAAGCTGACGGGACGGCAGGAGCGCGCCCTGGTCGCCGCGCAGGCCGTCGGAGGGGATGGGCGCAAATGAGTCTCGAAGATGCCTCGGCGCCGATGGTGCGCGCCGAACAGGTGTACAAGAATTTCGGCGCACTCAATGTGCTCAAAGGGATTTCGCTGGAGGTGAAGCGCGGTGAGGTGATGTGCCTCATCGGTCCGTCGGGGTCCGGCAAGTCCACCTTCCTGCGCTGCATCAACCATCTCGAGGATGTGAACGCCGGACGACTGTACGTGGACGGCGTGCTCGTCGGCTATCGCGAGAAGGGCGGCAAGCTCTACGAACTGCATCCGCGCGATGCCTCCAAGCAGCGCCGCGATATCGGCATGGTGTTCCAGCACTTCAACCTCTTCCCGCACCGGACCGTCCTGGAGAACGTCATCGAGGCGCCCACCCAGGTGAAGAAGTTGAAGAAGGCCACCGCTGTCGCCCGCGCCCGCGAGCTGCTGGACCGGGTCGGCTTGGCGGACAAGGCATATTCGTATCCGGCGCAGCTGTCCGGCGGACAGCAGCAGCGTGTCGCCATCGCGCGGGCGCTGGCCATGGATCCCAAGCTGATGCTCTTCGACGAGCCCACCTCGGCGCTCGATCCGGAACTCGTCGGCGAAGTCCTCGGCGTCATGCGCGAATTGGCGGCCGACGGCATGACCATGGTGGTCGTGACCCACGAAATGGGTTTCGCCCGTGAGGTTGCCGACCAGCTGGTGTTCATGGACGCCGGAGTGGTGGTGGAGGCCGGTGATCCGCGCGAGGTCCTGGCCAACCCCCAGCACGACCGCACCAAGGCCTTCCTGTCCCGCATTCTGTAGCAGGACAAGCCTTTCCGCCCGGCCCCGCTCCGTGACTCGGAGCGGGGCCGGTGCATATCCGGCAGCTCACCCCGTTCTCGGGTGCCCACCCCGTCATCCCGGCGCGCCTTTGGCCGGGATCCACGAAACCTCTTGCCGTGTATGAGGTGTGGATCCCGGCCAAAAACATGCCGGGATGACGGGGGTTTCAGAGGAGTCAGGGCGTTGTTGTGGTGCGGAGGAAGGTGAGGATGGTGTCGGTGTGTCCGAGGATGGCGTGGCCTACGCCGGGGAGCACTTCGACCGTTGCGTTCGGGACGAATGTGGTTATGCGGCGGGCGGTTTCGGTGGAGTCGAGCATGACGTCGCGGTCGCCGACAAGGGTCAGGACAGGCATGGGAAGGGCGGCGAGTTGGGCGTCGGTGACGCGGGGGAGCCGTTCGGTGCGGGGGTTGAAGTGGGTGAAGGTCAGGGCGATATCGTCCAGGACCGGTCCGAGATCTGCTGCGTCCAGGCCGGTTACGGTCTGGGCTGAGCGGCGGATATCGTGGCGGCCCAGTAGCCGGGGGAGTATCTCTTTGAGGATCCAGCCGTAGCGCTGCTTGCCGACGCCGCCCGGGCAGAGCAGAGCCAGCCGGGTGATGCGGTCCGGGCGGCGGACGGCGTAATCCAGTGCGGTCCAGCCGCCGAGCGACATGCCCACCACGGCCGTGCGCGAAATGCCCAGTCCTGCCAGGACATCGTCCAGCCACAGTGCGACCGCGTCGGAGTTCAGCTTCGGGCGCACGGGTGCGCTGCCGCCGGGTTCGCCGACGAGGTCGACGGAGTAGGTGCGGAAATCCCTTGACCACGCGGCGATATCGCCGCGCCAGGTCGAGGAGTTGGCCCCGGAGCCGTGCAGCAGTACCAGCGGCGGCGCGTCCGCCGGTCCGGAGGCGAGGACGAAGGTCTCGCCCTCGCGGGTCGGAATATGCAGCTGCTCGGCGGGAATGGGCCAGTCGGCCAGCACTTCTCGGTAGCGGCGCGCAATCGCCTCCGCTCCGGCCTCGGATTTGTAGATCGGCGCGGGAGTCTTCTGCACAGTCGTGCTCATGAGGTGAGCACCCCTTCCATGTATTCGAGCAGGCGGGCGGTCTCGCCGAGCCCGCCCACGATGATGATTTTCAATCGCGCGCGTTCGGCGTCGTAGAAGGTCTGGAACCGCAGCGGTTCGTCTCCCGCCTGCCGATTGCCCGTCGCACCGCTCAGCAGCGTCGAAACCCGGTGCGCGGTGGCCTGATCCACGGCGTCGACCTCGACAATGCTGGACACCTCGCTGTGCCGCTCCCGCGCCGCGGAGTCCCGCAGCGCCTCGGGTACCGGCCGGCCGGTGAAAGCCTCCAGATCCGCATGCGCGATCCGGTACTGCTTGCCGATGCGCACAGCAGGCAGCTTCCCGTCCCGCACATAGCTGCGAACCGTCCGGACGTGCAGTCCGAGGCGTTCGGCCACTTCGTCCACCGAGTAGAGGCGTTCATTCACTTGAATGACCCTAAACGTCCCTATCGAATAGCGCAATAGGGATGTTTAGGGAAGTTTAGAGCTGTACGGCGGAGGTTTGCCTCTTCCGGTCCCGGTCGCGATTCAGGGGTGGCGGAACATCGTGGCCGGGTCCTTCCACCCGCCGACGGCGATGCGGAGTTGGCCGAGCAGGACCTTGGCGGCCGGGCTCAGCGTCCGCTCGTTGTTCCAGCCGAGTACCAGCCGTCCCGTCATCGGCGGATCGATATCGAGCATGCGCACCCCGAGTTCGGTGGCATCCGCACCGGCGAGCGGGGGGACGATGGCCACGCCGAGCCCGTGCCGGGCCAATCGAATGAGCAGCGGTGGCGCGGCCGCCTCGAAGGCCACATCGGGTGTCAGACCCGCTGCCGCGCAGGCTGTTTCGAGCACGGATCGAATCCCGGAGCCGGGAGGCAGGCAGATGAGCGGATGCTCGCACAGCTCGGCCAGGCCGATGCGGTCGCCGAAATCGGCATCGCGGGCGACCGCCGCGACAATGGTGGAATCGAAGACGATCTCGGTCGCGATGTCGGGCCCGAGGTCCGCGCTCGCAATGCTGAGCAGGGCGATATCGAGTTCGCCGTGCCGCAGCGCCGCGATCATCCGCTCGGAGGTGTCCTCGGTGAGCGAGATGGCGATCTGCGGATGGTCGCGGTGGTAGTCGGCCAGCACCTGCGCGATATCGATCTCGTCATTGGCCGCGCCGGAGATCAGGCCCACCCGCACCCGCCCGCGCAGCAGTCCGGTGAACTCGTCGACGGTGTGCGTGATCTGCTCGGTGGCCGCCAGTGCCGCCCGGGCGTGCGGTAGCACCGCCGCGCCGATCGGAGTGAGGCGGACCGTGCGGGTCGAACGATCCAGAAGTGGTTGTCCCAGTTCGCGTTCCAGCTGCCGGATCTGCGAACTCAGACCGGGTTGGGTCAGGTGCAGGCGGGCGGCCGCCCGGGTGAAGTTGGCCTCCTCGGCGACGGTGACGAAGTAGCGCAGCTGCCGCAGTTCCATAACTGCTGATTATAACTACTAGACAAACTAACTGTTGGAGTTATCAATCAGACCCGGGCAGAGTCATGGACATGACCAAGACAACGCACTCGATCACCGAATTGCCCGCCACCACCGGTCTGGTCCTGCGGCCGGGCGACGCCGGTTACGACGCCGAAATCTCGGGATTCCAAACCGCTTACACTCACCGCCCCGCCATCGTTGTCGCCGCCGCACACGCGGAGGATGTGCGCGCCGCCGTGGAATACGCGGCGCGGCACGGACTTCCAGTCGCCGTGCAGGCTACCGGGCACGGCCTCTCGGTTCCGGCCGACAGGGGAGTGCTCATCAATACCAGCCGTATGACCGATATCCGGATCGATGCCGCCGCCCGCGCCGCTCGGATCGGCGCCGGTGTGCAGGCCGGAAATCTCATCGCGGCCGCCGCCGCGCACGGGCTCGCACCCCTGAACGGTTCCTCGGATTCCGTCGGTGTGGTCGGCTACACCCTAGGCGGCGGCATCGGCCTGATGGCTCGCGAATTCGGTTATGCCGCAGATCATGTGCGCGCCGTCGAGATCGTCACCGCGGATGGACGGCTGCGCCGCCTGGAGCCCGGCGACGAACTCTTCGCAGCGGTGCTGGGCACCGGGGGAAATTTCGGTGTTGTCACCGCACTGGAGCTCGAATTGGTGCCGGTGGCAACGGTTTACGGCGGCCAGCTGCAATTCGACGCCGCGCTGGTGCCACAGGCGCTGGAGGCCTGGCGGCTGTGGACCGCCGATGTCCCCGAACAGCTTTCCTCCGCCATCACCATGATGACCATGCCGAATATCCCGCAGTTCCCGGAGCGTCTGCGCGGGAGGTACCTGGCCACGGTGAATATCGTCTACACCGGTTCCGAGGCCGAGGGGGAGCACCTGGTCGCACCGCTGCGCGCCGTCGGTGAACTGTTCTCGGACGACCTGCGGATGATGCCGTACACCGACAGCCACACCATCTACAACGATCCGCCGAACCCGCACCCGTACACCGCCACCAATGCGCTGCTTTCCGAGCTGCCGGCCGATGCCACCGATGCCTTCCTGGAGGCGACGGGGCCGCAGTCCCCGCTCCCGGTCGTCGCCGGTTTCCGTCACCTGGGCGGTGCGCTGGGCCGTCCCGGCCCGTCGGTGATGGAGCACCGCGACGCCGAGTACATCGCCCGCGCCATCGCCATGCCGGGGCCGGACGACGCCGCGATCGCCGACGGACTGGCGCGGATCCGGAAGACGCTGCAGCCCTGGACCATCGGACACAATCTGAACTTCCTCTACGGCGGTGGCGCCGCGGCGGACGAGGCGCAGACCCGCGCGGGCTACTCCGACTCCGGTTACGACCGCCTGGCCGCCCTCAAGTCGAAGTACGACGCCCGGAACCTCTTCCGCTTCAACCGCAATATCCTGCCGCACTGATCCGCTACCGCATCGCGCCCGCCAGTGCTCCGATGGCGGGCGCGACGCGTTTCCGGGAACCGGGAGGCCCTTGGCAGCGACCTCGGGAAGCGCTATCTTCGTGATATCACTTCGATACTAGGAGAGTGTCATGGAGATGCGTCGGACGTTCCGGGTGAACGGGTTCCTGATGCTGGGGGTCCTGATACTGCTGATCATCGCGATCGCCGTGGAGATCAACGGGCTCAAGGGAGACAACGACTCGGGGAGTTCCTCGACCGCGCTGGGCATACTGCTGGCGGTCACCATCCTCGCGGCGGTGCTGGTGCTGAGCGGGTTCGTGGTCGTGAATCCCAACCAGGCCAAGGTGATTCAGTTCTTCGGCCGCTACATCGGCTCCGTGGAGGAGTCGGGATTCCACTGGGTCACCCCGCTGAGCAGCCGCCGCAATATCTCGCTGCGGGTGCGGAATTTCGAGACCCAGAAGCTGAAGGTCAACGATTCGGCCGGCAACCCGGTGGAGATCGCCGCGGTGGTCGTCTACCGCGTGGTCGACAGCTTCAAATCGGCCTTCGCGGTCGACGACTATGTGGACTTCGTCCGGACCCAGTCCGAGACCGCGGTCCGGCACCTGGCCACCACCCACCCCTATCAGACCGATGAGGTGGACGGCACCAGTCTGCGCAATGGCGCCGAGATCGCCGGCGAGCTCACCACCGAACTGCGCGAGCGCACCGAACTGGCCGGTATCGACATTATCGAGGCCCGCATCACCCACCTCGCCTACGCGCCGGAGATCGCCCAGGCCATGCTGGTTCGCCAGCAGGCCGATCAGGTGGTCGCCGCCCGCAGCCGCATTGTGGCCGGCGCGGTCGGTATGGTCGGTATGGCCCTGGACAGCCTCGCGGAACAGGGCATGGTCGAACTCGATGAGGAGCGTAAGGCGGCAATGGTTTCCAACCTGCTGGTTGTCCTGTGTGGTGACCGCGCCGCCCAGCCCATCGTCAATGCCGGAACCCTCTACTCCTGATGCCGGTGGCCAAACGCGAACCGAAGCGAGTCCTGCTCCGGCTGGACCCGGCCGTCCACGACGCGATCGCCAAATGGGCCGCAGACGACCTTCGGAGCATCAACGCCCAGATCGAGTACGCCCTCCGCCTGGCGCTGAAACAAGCAGGGCGAGAACATAAATCCTCCTGATCGCCGGTACGCCCCCTCCCGTGAGCGAGAGGGGGCGTACCGCTGTCACGGGAACTGGTCCGCGCTGTCGATCCAGAAGGTGTCGCCGTTGTGCACCAGCTGCGCCCGGCGCGTCTCGGTGCCCACCTGTCCGTTGGTGTAGCGCACATTCAGCGCGTAGGTGACCGTCAAGTTGTCAGGATCGGAGACGATCCCCCACACCGATACCGAAGCGACTGTGGCCCAGTAGGACTGGTAGGCGCCGTAGCCGCCGATGGCCTCTTGATACCGCGGGGTCAAGCGGGCCCACGCGGCCGAGGTATTGCCCGGCAGCAGCGCGTAGTGCGTTCGCACGAACTCGGCCGTCCGGCTCGCCACCGAGGTGGGAACCGCGGTCGTGCTGGTGGCGCTGGGGGAGGGCGACTGCGGGGCGATATTCGACGATGTGCCGTTTCGCTGCATCAGCGGTACCAGTACGACCCCCGCCACGATGAGCAGCGCCATCACGGTGGCGGCGGCCCAGGCCAGTGCGCTCAATGATCGCTTCGCCGGGCTGGGCGCCGGTGTTCGGACGATTTCGGTGTCAGCCGTCGCGGCGGGTGCGGCCCAGGTCGGCTGTGCGGCGTCCGGAGCCGGTGGAGTGCGCTCAGTGACAACGGGTTCGGAGAATTCCGGTTCCGACGACCGCTGTCCGCCGAACAGTGCGGTGCGTGCCGCATCGGCCAATGCTCCGGCAGAGGGGTAGCGCTCTGCCGGGTTCTTGGCCATGCCGCGGGCAATGACCTCGTCGAAGGCCACCGGGACGCCGGCGACGGCCGACGGCCGCGGCGGCGGCACCGACAGATGCGCGGCGATCTGCCGTTCGGCGCTGTTACCCGGAAACGGTTTCGCACCGGCCAGGCATTCGTAGAAGACACATGCCAGCGCGTACACATCGGCGCGAGCATCGTATTCATCATGGGCGAGCCGCTCGGGGGCCATATAGGCGAAGGTGCCGATCGCCGCGCCCGCGGTGGTCAGGTCGGCATCGCCATCGCCGCGGGCAATGCCGAAATCGATGAGATAGCCGAAACCGCCTGCGGTGGTGAGGATATTGGACGGCTTCACGTCCCGGTGCACCAGACCCGCGCGGTGTGCGGCATCGAGAGCGGCGGCGATCTGCGCGAGATAGTCGACCGCGCGGTCGGCGGGCAGCCGGCCCGTGGCGGCGAGCGCCGAGGCGAGATCGACGCCCTCGACCAATCGCATATCCAGGAAGAGGCGACCGTCGATCTCCCCGTAGCCGTGAATCGGGATGATGTGCGGTTCGGTCAGCCGGGCCGCGGCCTGGGCTTCGCGCCGGAACCGTTCGCGGTAGGCCGGATCGTGTGCGAACTGCGGCGGCAGCACCTTGAGCGCCACGATCCGCTCGGTCTCCGTATCGAAGGCGCGGTAGACCCGGCCCATTCCCCCTTCACCGAGCAGCCCGAGAAGTCGATAGCGGCCGAACGGACTTTCCTCCACCCGGTACGCCTACCACACCCGGACCGGACCGGCAGGCTCAGGCGGGCTTCTCGGTGATGAAAATGGCTGTGCCCGGGAAGATTTCGCCGCGCAGCGGACTCCACTGGCCCCATTCGCGTTCCAGCCACTCGGGCCATTCGGGTTCTACCAGGTCGACCAGGTTCAGCCCGGCCGCGACGATTTCGCGGACGCGGTCACCGACGGTGCGGTGGTGCTCCACGTAGGTGGGTTCGCCGTCGGCGTCGAGTTCCACGTAGGGCGTGCGGTCGAAATACGGGATGGTCGCGCGCAGGCCCTCGGGTCCCGGATCGTCGGGGAAGATCCAGCGCATCGGGTGATTGACGGAGAAGACCCAGCGGCCGCCGGGGCGCAGCACCCGGGCCACCTCGCGCATCACCTTCGCGGAGTCGGCCACGAACGGCACGCCGCCGAAGGCCGAGCAGGCGAGATCGAAACTGGCGTCGGCGAAGGGCAGTTCCTCCGCGCCCGCCTGTACCAGCGGCACCCGCGGACCGCCCGCGGCCATGGCGGCCAGACCGCGGTCCAGCATCCGCCGCGAGATGTCGAGTCCGACCGGATGCGCGCCGTGCGCCGCGAGCCAGCGGGAGCAGGGTGCGCTGCCGCAGCCGATCTCCAGAATGCGCTTGCCGACGATGTCCCCGAGGAACCGCCAGTCGCCCTCGTGCAACCCCTCCGGACACCAGACGAACTCGCCCGCGGCCGAATCCACGCCCAGGAAATCGGCATGGGTCTCGTGATAGGCCGCGGCGTCCGCATCCCACCATCGGCGACTGGCACGCTGGCTGGCGTCCGAGTCAATCTTGGCGCGCGCCACACCCACGGTCCCGAGCAGGGAGTTCGCCTCGGCGTGGCGGTCGTCGTCGGGGAGGGCGGGCTGATCTTCGGGCATTGCCCAACCCTATCGACTCGCGACCGAGTACCCGTGTTTGCTTGGTACAACGGACGTCGCGTACGCTGTTTTCCGCGAGTGTCTTCTGTACTCGGATCGGCTCGGATGGTTCGAGTTGGTCCGGGCAGAGCAGATGATCGTGCTGTGAGTCACCCGTGCTATGAGTGCAGCGTTGTGCTCCGCCACAGCGAGGTGCTGTTGCATGACCCAACGTAGTTCCATCGCTGTGTGTTCGCAGCAATACCGAAAGCCCACATGTCCACTACCGACCACAATCCGTCCGGAGCCTCCCAACACATGCCCACTACTGTGACCTCGCCGCAGGTAGCCATTAACGATATTGGCTCCGCCGAGGACTTCCTCGCCGCCATCGACAAGACGATCAAGTACTTCAACGACGGCGATATCGTCGAAGGCACCATCGTCAAGGTCGACCGTGACGAGGTCCTTCTCGACATCGGTTACAAGACCGAAGGCGTCATCCCCTCCCGCGAACTGTCCATCAAGCACGATGTCGACCCGAATGAGGTCGTTTCCGTGGGCGATGAGGTCGAGGCCCTCGTTCTCACCAAGGAGGACAAGGAAGGCCGCCTGATCCTGTCGAAGAAGCGCGCGCAGTACGAGCGGGCTTGGGGCACGATCGAGGAGCTCAAGGAGAAGGACGAGGCCGTCAAGGGCACCGTCATCGAGGTCGTCAAGGGCGGCCTGATCCTCGACATCGGTCTTCGCGGCTTCCTTCCGGCTTCGCTGGTCGAGATGCGCCGTGTCCGCGATCTGCAGCCGTACGTCGGCAAGGAGATCGAGGCCAAGATCATCGAGCTGGACAAGAACCGCAACAACGTGGTTCTTTCCCGCCGTGCGTGGCTCGAGCAGACCCAGTCCGAGGTCCGCTCCGAGTTCCTGCACCAGCTGCAGAAGGGCCAGGTCCGCAAGGGCGTCGTGTCCTCCATCGTCAACTTCGGTGCCTTCGTGGACCTGGGTGGCGTCGACGGCCTGGTGCACGTCTCCGAGCTGTCCTGGAAGCACATCGACCACCCGTCCGAGGTTGTCGAGGTCGGCAACGAGGTCACCGTCGAGGTCCTCGACGTCGACCTGGACCGCGAGCGTGTCTCCCTGTCGCTCAAGGCAACTCAGGAAGACCCGTGGCGTCAGTTCGCCCGGACCCACGCGATCGGGCAGATCGTCCCAGGCAAGGTCACCAAGCTGGTCCCCTTCGGTGCCTTCGTGCGCGTCGAAGAGGGCATCGAGGGCCTGGTGCACATCTCCGAGCTGGCCGAGCGCCACGTCGAGGTCCCGGACCAGGTTGTGGCAGTCGGCGACGACGCCATGGTCAAGGTCATCGACATCGACCTGGAGCGTCGTCGTATCTCGCTCTCGCTGAAGCAGGCGAACGAGGACTACAACGCCGAGTTCGACCCGTCGAAGTACGGCATGGCCGACAGCTACGACGACCAGGGCAACTACATCTTCCCCGAGGGCTTCGATCCCGAGACCAACGAATGGCTCGAGGGTTCGGACAAGGTCCGGGAAGAGTGGGAAGGCCGGTACGCCGAGGCCGAGCGTCGCCACAAGATGCACACCGCTCAGATGGAGAAGATGGCCGCTGACGCTGCCGCCGAGGCCGCCAACGGCGGTTCCTCGAACTACTCCTCTGAGACCGGTGCTGCCGCTCCGGCCGCCGCCGCTTCGTCGTCCTCGTCCTCTGCCGAGCCCGCCGGTGGCTCGCTGGCGAGCGATGCGCAGCTGGCCGCACTGCGTGAGAAGCTGTCGGGCAACGCCTGATTCGCTGCTCTCGCAATAAGCGATAGCTAGAAGAGCCCCGGGTCCGCAATGGACCCGGGGCTTTTCGCTATTCTCGATACATATGTTTCCTTCCGCCATGGAGTCGGTGTCGCTGTGGGAGCGCCGCAAAGTCGAGGCCATGAGCCGTATCCAGCGGGTGGCGCTGGATCTGTTCGACGAGCACGGGTATCGCGATGTGACGGTCGAGCGGGTCGCGGGCGCGGCGGGGGTGTCGCCCAGCTCGATCTATCGGTATTTCGGGACCAAGGAGATGCTGGTCCTCTACGACGAGGCCGATCCGCAGATTCTCGAGGTGCTGCGGACCGCGGGTGGCGGCGCGACGGCCACGCCCGCCGAATTGCTCGCCGTGGCGCGGTCGCTGGCGCCGGTCCTGATCACCGCGATCATCACCCCCGAGGTCGAACGCCGCACCCGCATGCGCATGCAGCATGTGCTGACCATTCCCGAGGTGCGTGACCGGCAGGTCCGGCAGATGCGCGAACTCGAGGAGCAGTTCCGGGTGCTGATCGCCGAGCGCACCGGCCGCGATACCAACGATCTGCCATTGCGGATTGCCGTCGCCACCGTCATCTGGGGATGTACGGGGGCCCTGGACCATTGGGCCGCAACGGATTTCGCCGTGCCGATGCAGGCCGTCTACACCGCGGCGCTGGAGTCGATCCTGTCGGCGGTGGAGGCCGTGCTCGGCTGAGTCCGGCGCAGCGCCGGCAGCCACCAGTTCCAGCGGCCGAACAGCTGCATGAAGGCCGGCACCAGAATCAAGCGCACGATCACCGCGTCGATGGTGACCGCGACCGCCAGCGCGAAGCCGATCTGCTTCAGCTCCAGCACATTCGCGGTCACGAAGCTCGCGAAGACCGCGACCATGATGGCCGCCGCGGCGGTGATCGGGCGGGCCGTGTGCTGCAGCCCCTCCGCGACCGCGGCCGCATTGTCCGGATCGCGGTCCCAGGCCTCCTTCATGCGCCGCACCAGGAAGACCTCGTAATCCATGGACAGTCCGAACAGCACGGCGAATACCAGCAGCGGCAGATACACCTGCAGGAATCCGGTGCTGTGGAAGCCGAGCAGGGATTCGCCGATGCCGCGCTGGAACACCGCGACCGTAATGCCCAGTGCCGCACCGGTGGCCAGCAGATTGAGCGCAATCGCCTTGAGCGCCAGCACGATACTGCGGAAGGCGAAGACCAGGAATGCCATGGAGACCGTCAGTACCAGCGCGATGACCCAGGGGAAGCGGCTGGTGATGAGGGTCGAGACATCGGCGAAGGTCGCGGGGACACCACCGACCAGAATCTGCGCGGACTCGACAGTGCTTGCGCGAGTACGAATCTCCGCGGTCAGCTCGGCCACCGCGGTGGAGTCGAAGGAATCCTTCGGTACGACCAGGGCGAGCATGCGCCCATCGGCCTGCTGCGGCACCACCGAGGCGATGCGCGGATCGCGGTTCAACTCGGCCACGAAGCGGTTGGCGTCCACAACACCGTTGCCGGACAGGGCGGTATCGGCCGGGCCGGTCACCACCACCTGAATCGGGGACAGCAGACCGGGCCCGAAGTTGTTCTGCACCAACCGCGTCGCCTGCCCGGTGGGGCTGTCGCCCAGCGAATTCAACCCCATATCGATGCCGTACTTCATGCCGGTGAGGGGTGCGGCCGCGAGCACCAGCACCGCGACGCCGACCGCGCCGAAGAGCACCGGACGGCCCATGACAGTGCGCGCCCACCGGGCCCAGGCGCTGGAGGCGGTGTGCGCGCGGGTTTCGGCGGGACGAAGCCGCTGCGGCAGCGCACCGCGATTGATCGCCGGGCCGAGTGTG
Source organism: Nocardia sp. NPDC006630 (assembly GCF_040611495.1). Classification (NCBI taxonomy): domain Bacteria; kingdom Bacillati; phylum Actinomycetota; class Actinomycetes; order Mycobacteriales; family Nocardiaceae; genus Nocardia; species Nocardia sp. NPDC006630. Next base: position 118,227 of record NZ_JBEXOK010000011.1, on the reverse strand, counting down.
GCCAGTGCCGCGGGCAGCAGGGTGAATGCCGCGGCGAGGGTGGCGAGCACCGCGGTCACCACCCCGATCGCAATACCGTTGAGCATCGGCAGTCCGACCACCGCCAGAGCGCACAGCGAGATCATCACGATCAGCCCGGAGGCCAGTACGGTGCGGCCGGTGGTATCCAGTGCCGCGCCGACGGCGGCGAGAATCTCGGTGCGCACCTTCCGGTCTCGGACCTTGCGCCGGGTGAGCTCCTCGTTGAACCGGCTCACGAGGAACATGGTGTAGTCGATGGCGGTGCCGGTGCCGATCATGGTGGCGACCGACAGCACCAGCGAGTCGAAGACGAGAAAGCTGGTCAATCCGAACAGCAGGCCCACGGCCAGGGCGATCCCGGCGGCGGTGACGGTAATGGGTAGCGCGGCGGCGGCCAGCGCGCCCAGTGCGAGCACCAGTACCAGTGCCGCGACCGGCAATCCGATGCTCTCGGCGCGTTCCATATCGCCGGTTTCCGTCCGCATCTGTTCGCCTTCGACCGCGGCATACCCGGTGACCAGGGCCTGTACGCCGGAGTCCGCGACGGGTGTCAGCGCCGATTGCAGCTGAGCCACGACATCGACCCGCGCCGACATATCGCCATCGAGGCCGACAATGCCGAATGCGGTGCGCCGATCGGCCGAGATCTGCAGGGCGGCATTGCCTTCGAACGGCCCGACGGCGCCGGCCACACCCGCGGTCGCGCGGGCGGTGGCCAGCGCACGGTTGACGGCGGCCCGGAATTCGGGGCTGTCGGCGGTGTAGCGGCCGGAGTGGAAGACGATCAGATCCTGCTCCGTGCCGAGCTGCGAGAAATGTTCGGCCGCAAGTCGTTCCGCGGCAGCCGATGCGGATCCCGGGACGCCGTAGTCGGGTGCGCCGAGGCGGTGGTGCAGGGCCGGATAGGCGGCGGCGCACACCACGATCAGCAGCAGCCAGACGCCCAGCACCGCGCGGCGATGCCCGGCCATGAACATGCCGACCCGTCCGACGACGCCGATCCGCTCGCCGGAATGGGTGGGATCCTGCCGGGCGGATGTCGCGGATCGAGCCATCGTTCCCCCTGAACGCCGGATACCTGAGAGTGACTTTCAGGTATTGGCGTCAGCCTAGGCGGACTCTCGACCTACCTGCAAGGCACTGTCAGAAATTCGCGGTAGTGTGAGCACCGCCTCGGCGCGGCGCGGCGCCGGAAACCGGCCGGATACCGGTGGTTTGCTGTCCGGACATCATGCGAAGGTTTGATGTAGGTCAAGCGCCCAACTGGAAAGATTCGGCGCGTTCAGATGTCATCTAGCGGAAGGCGTTGTCGGAGTATGGGCTTGTTCGCCGGTATCAATCGACGGGATTTTCTGGCGAAGGCCATGGCTGCGGGCGGTGCGGCCGGCATGGCCTCGCTGGCCGGCCCGATTATCGAGCGGGCCTACGCCGCGGATCCGGCGGGCATGGGCGGGCTCGGCGATATCGAGCACTTCGTCCTGCTCATGCAGGAGAACCGCTCGTTCGACCACTACTTCGGAACCCTTTCCGGCGTGCGAGGATTCGATGACCCCTCACCGGCGTGGAACCAGTACGGCTATTCGCCGGGCGTCGGCCCGACCCCGGACGGTTTCATCAACCCGTTCCGCCTGGACACCGAGAGCGGCGCGAGCCTCGACGGCGAATGCATCAATGACCCGGACCACACCTGGGCGGGCATGCACAAGGCGTGGAACAACGGTAAGAACGACGGCTGGATGCCGATGTCCATCGCCTCGGTCGGCGCCGGAAACGGCCCTGCCGCCATGGGTTACTACACCCGCGCCGATATTCCGGTGCACCACGATCTCGCGGACGCCTTCACCATTGCCGACGGCTACCACTGCTCGGTGCTGGGTCCCACCGATCCGAATCGGCTGTACTGGATGTCAGGCACCATCGATCCGGACGGGCTCAACGGCGGTCCGCTGCTGCAGACCCCCACGCTCATCCCGCAGAACGCCTACAGCTGGCGGACCATGCCGGAGAACCTCTCTGATGCCGGTGTGAGCTGGAAGATCTACAACAATCGGGATGTCGGCCCGCTGTCCTCGGTGATTCTCGACGGCATGCTGGGCTGCTTCAAGCAGGCCGCCGATCCGGCTTCAGAGTTGGCGCGCCGCGGTAAGGTCCCGGCCTACCCCAGCGATTTCGCCGCCGATGTGGCCGCCAATCAGCTGCCCGCCGTCTCCTGGGTGATCCCGTCGCTGCTCAACTGCGAACATCCGGCGCTGCCACCGGCTTTGGGTGCGGTCGGCATTATGCAGGTCCTCGATATCCTCACCTCGAATCCGGCGGTGTGGGAGAAGACCGCGCTCATCGTCAGCTATGACGAGAACGGCGGCTTCTTCGATCACGTCACGCCGCCGACCGCGCCGCCCGGCACGCCGGGGGAGTACGTCACCGTGCCGCTGGACAAGGCCGAGAAGTCGGAGGGCATCGCGGGCCCGATCGGGCTGGGCTACCGCGTCCCGTGCTTCGTGATTTCCCCGTACAGCCGAGGCGGTTTGGTCGCCTCGGAGACCTTCGACCACACCTCGCAATTGCGTTTGCTGGAGCGTCGCTTCGGCGTGGACGTGCCGAACCTGACCCCGTGGCGGCGCAGCGTCACCGGCGATATGACCTCGGCCTTCGATTTCGCCTCGGGTCGCGATGCGGTGAAGCCCGCCTTCGGGCCCGCGGACCGCAAGGTGAATGCCGCACTGGCGCAGTGTGGTCCGAATGTCGCGCTCGGCTACGCGAATGCCGGTATCCCGTATCCGGTGCCGCCGAACTCGATGCCGACCCAGGAGCCGGGTAGCCGTCGTAAGCCCAGCGGCCTCGTCTGAGGTCGCTGGACTACTGCTGTACGGAGTGCACACGAGAGTGGCCCAGTCCCGATCGGGGCTGGGCCACAGTCGTATTCGCAGTCACATGGCGGTGGCCGGAACCCAGCGGACGGTGGCCGAGGTGGAGCGAGAGCGTTTTCGCATGGCGGCCAGACTGTGCCGTGCGGGACTGAGCAGTGCGCTGAACCAGGCGCGACGATGCTCGGCCAGCGCTGCCGCGACCGCGGGAATCTCGATGCAGTGCATCGTGCCCGGCAGTCCCAGACGGTGCCGACCCGTCTGGTTGTTTTTGGTGCCCAATGGTGTTCCTTCTCCTACGTGTTTCCGGCCATGGATCGCCTGCGGCGAAACCTTAGCCGAACGAAAGTGTGCGACACCGGATTTTGCACGACTTTCTCCCCGGCGTGTCGGAATGTTGCCGACCAATGGTCGGGATTGGGCGAAAAAGTTGCGAATCGGTCTCGTAAATATCACGGAATGGGCAAACTGTCGGCGCGCTGGTGGAATTGCCCAGGTGAGTGGGTAATCCAACCTTTCGGCTGGTGAGGGGCAGTGCGCGCGGCGGGAGTGGGAAATGCGAGACTGGGGAAATGTTGCGAATCGGTCTCACCGGAGGCATGGGAGCGGGTAAATCCACCGTCGCCCGCATTCTCGTCGAACGCGGTGCGGTGCTGGTGGACAGTGATGTCATCGCGCGTGAAGTGGTCGCCCCCGGCACCGAGGGGCTGACGGCCCTGGTCGATGCCTTCGGGGAGGAAATCCTCGCCGCCGACGGCAGCCTGGATCGACCGGCGCTGGCGGCCAAGGCATTCGCCAGTGACGGAGCTCGCGCCATCCTCAATGGCATCGTGCATCCGCTGGTCGGCAAGCGCACCGCCGAGCTCATCGGCTCCGCGCCCGCCGACGGCATTGTCGTACAGGACATTCCGCTCCTGGTGGAGAACGGCCTGGCGCCGTTCATGAATCTGGTGGTGGTCGTCGACGCCGCCGAGGAGACCCGGCTGCACCGCCTGGTGCAGTTCCGCGGTATCGACGAGGCCGACGCCCGTGCGCGAATCGCGGCCCAGGCCACCGATGCTCAGCGCCGTGCCGTCGCCGATGTGCTGCTCGACAACAATGGCGCCGGCGGCGAGATCGATGCCGCGGTGCACCGGCTGTGGGAGGAGCGGCTGATCCCCTTCGAACACAATCTGCGCACCCGCACCCCCGCGCCGCGGCCCGCCGAATCGCCGGTGGTGGAGGCGAATCCGGAGTGGCCCGCGGCGGCGCGGCGGATTATCGCCCGGCTCGCGGTCGCCTGCGGAGCCGATGCGCGGAGCATCGAACACGTCGGGCCGACCGCGGTGGCGGGCAAGCCCGCGGAGGATGTGCTCGATATTCGCCTAGCGGTCGCCGGTGCGAGCGTGGCCGAGGGGCTGCGGGATCGCTTGGCGGAGATCGGTTTTCCGCGTGTCGACGCTGCGGCGGGTGGTGCGGAAGTCCGGCACGCCACGGCGGATCCGGGGCGTCCCGCGAATGTGATCGTCGCCGCCGAGGCGTGAATTCGGCCGTCGGCCCCGGCGTGCGCGCCGGGGCCCGCGGTGCTTACATCCAGGTCAGGGTGATGTCCCGGGCCTGCAGCCAGGACTCGAAATTATGGCCGTGCGCGGCGATTCCGTCGATGACGGTGGTCGCGGTCTCGATGGCCTGCTGGGACTCGGACAGGTCCAGATAGCCGGCGGCGTGTGCGGCGAGCAGTTCGTCCACATCGAGCAGTTCGACCTCGCGATTGCTGCGCACCACCAGATCCAGGTAGTGGTCCACCGACTTCCAGCGCTTCGGTCCGACCTGTGCGTATTCCCCGATATCGATGTAGTAGTCCTGATCGCGCAGGTGTGCCGGGGTGAAGTGGAAGACCGTGGCGCGAATGGACAGGCTTGGCAGCAGCCAGGATTCGATGTAGTGGAACTCCGGATGATCCGACGTCCGCGCCATGTACAGGCCCCAGGGCTCGACCTGGTAGCGCTCGACCGCGCGGACGAAGCCCTTCGGGTCGATATTGGTGAGCTCATCGACGTTGAAGTACTCCACCTTGGGCCGGTGTAGATCTACCGCGGGCGCCTGAGTCATGCCAACAGCATCGCTTGTCGGGCCGTCATCGTCCAGAGGAGTGTGCCCAAGTCGTGGCCGGAACTGGGTAAACAGTGTTTTACGGGACTATTTTCCGGAAAATCGCAATGTGAAACACCAGTGTTCGTTACGGTGCGGCTACCCACACCTGACGTGGGTGGTACATACCAAGAGGGAAGTACACAGTATGAACGCAATGAGCGCCCGCGCTCGCCGCGCCGGAATGGGTCTGACCGCCTTCGGTGCTGCTGCCGCGACCATGGTTCTGGTAGCGCCCCAGGCCAGCGCCTGGGTTAGTGATATCTCGGTCGGCGGCTCGAATCAACAGGTGGGTTGCGCCTATACGGTCACGGCCACCGTCGCGATCGACCGCCTGCTGTCGGTGAGCTTCACCGATAACGGCACCGCGATCACCGGCAGCCCGGTCACCCCGTCGCTGCTGAGCAATTCGGTCACCATCCAGTGGACCCCGACCACCGCCGGCGCCCACACCATTCAGGCGACCCAGGACCTGATCAGCAAGTCGACCGTGGTCCAGGTTTCTCCGTCCAGCGCCTTCGGCAGCGTGGGCTGCGGCCTGAACGGTCTGTTCCCGAGCCTGTCCGGTTAAGTCGGAGGTCGGACAGTAAGCGAAAGCCACCCGGGCCGAACACAATACGGACCGGGTGGCCTTTTCGCGGCGCGCTGGCCGAAGCGCCTTTACAACCAGCTGAGCGCGAGACCCTTGGTGGCGAGCCAGCGGTCGACATCATGACCGCACGCGGCGAGACCGTCCACGACCGCCGCCGCACGCTCGATGGCTCGATGGGTGCGAGCGGTATCGAAGTGCCCGGCGGCGTGCGCCGAGAGCAACTCGTCGATGCCGAGCAGCTCGGGCATCTGGCCGGGGCGGGCCACCACGTGTAGATAGTGTCCCTCGGCGCGCCACTTCTTGGGCTCGATCCGGGTGTAATCGCCGATGTCGAGGTAGTAGGTCTGCCCGCGATCATGGCCCGGCCGTAGGTGATACACGGTCACGCGCAGGGAAAGCTCTGGGAGCAACCAGGATTCGATGTAGTGGAAGCGCGGATTGTCCACGATCCGCTCCACATACAGACCCCACGGTTGCGCGGCCATCCGCTCGACCTGATGTAAGTAACCGTGATAATCGGTCCAGGACAGCGCCTCCAGATTGAAATACTCGAGCCTGGGTCGATGCGGCGATACTGGGGGAGTGGTGTTTCCCATCCGGCGCGGGTCAGCGCCGTTGGTGGAATTCCGCTGTGGCATATGCAGACCGGTCATCGCCCTGCCTCTTCTCCGACTCGTGCAACCAGCCAGATCAGGTTACACCTGGGTCCTGGGAATCGGACGGCCGTGCGCGGAACGGAATTTCGCGGGCATCTCCTGGAGTTTCTTTGAACTTCCTTGGGAGAAACTATAATTCGGACATTTGGTACAGCGGGATCTGTTCGGCGCCGGGGCCGGGCGAAAGTAAACGCTTAGAAATATCCTCAGGTCCCGACCGTGCCACGCCGGGGTATCCGAGGCGCTCGGCTCGTTCCCGATGCGGTGCCTCGCGCGCGCACCCGCGGGATGCATCGGTCCGGATCGGCCGGCGCGGGCGCGGGCGGCCCGGGGCATCGGCCGCGGATGTGCGCAGTGTCACCGGCGGCTCGGGCGGGTCGCCGCCCCGATCGTGTCGTTGCGGGCGGCGACTCGGGCCGCTCGGCGTGAACCTGTCGGTGGGTCGTCCTAGGCTGTGAACATGGCTTTCGCAACCGAGATCCCGGACGACCTGCCGCTGGCGCATTCCGAGTTCCGGCCCATCGGCGATATCGAGCGGGTCGAGGGCCGGTTCCAGGTGGTCAGTGAGCACGTTCCCGCCGGTGACCAGCCCGCCGCCATCGCGGAGCTGGAGCGGCGCATCAATGCGGGCGAGCGGGATGTGGTGCTGCTCGGCGCCACCGGTACCGGTAAGTCGGCCACCACGGCCTGGTTGATCGAGAAGCTGCAGCGGCCCACCCTGCTCATGGCTCCCAACAAGACCCTGGCCGCTCAGCTGGCCAATGAGCTGCGCGAGATGCTGCCCAACAATGCGGTCGAGTACTTCGTCTCGTACTACGACTACTACCAGCCCGAGGCGTACATCGCGCAGACCGATACCTATATCGAGAAGGACAGCTCCGTCAATGACGACGTGGAGCGGCTGCGGCACTCGGCCACCTCCAGCCTGCTGTCGCGCCGTGATGTCGTGGTGGTGGCGTCGGTGTCCTGCATCTACGGCCTCGGTACGCCGCAGTCCTATCTCGATCGGTCGGTCATGCTGGAGGTCGGCGAAGAGGTCGATCGCGACAAGCTGCTGCGGCTGCTGGTCGATGTGCAGTACACCCGCAACGATATGTCCTTCACCCGCGGCAGTTTCCGGGTGCGCGGCGATACCGTCGAAATCATTCCCTCCTATGAGGAATTGGCGATCCGCATCGAATTCTTCGGCGACGAGATCGAAGCGCTCTATTATCTGCACCCGCTCACCGGTGATGTGGTGCGGCAGGTCGATATGGTTCGCATTTTCCCGGCGACGCATTATGTCGCCGGTCCCGATCGAATGGAACGGGCCGTCAAGGATATCGAGGCGGAACTCGAAACGCGCCTGGCCGAATTGGATAAGCAGGGCAAGCTACTGGAGGCGCAGCGATTGCGGATGCGCACCCAGTACGACTTGGAGATGATTCGCCAGGTCGGGTTCTGCTCCGGTATCGAGAATTACTCGCGCCATATCGACGGCCGTGGCGCGGGCACCGCGCCCGCGACGCTCATCGATTACTTCCCCGAGGATTTCCTGCTCGTCATCGACGAATCGCATGCGACGGTGCCGCAGATCGGCGCCATGTACGAGGGCGATATGTCGCGCAAGCGGAATCTGGTGGAGTTCGGCTTCCGGCTGCCCTCGGCGGTCGACAATCGGCCGCTCACCTGGGAGGAGTTCGCCGACCGCATCGGGCAGACGGTGTACCTCTCGGCCACCCCCGGAAAGTACGAATTGGGCCAGACCGGAGGCGAATTCGTCGAGCAGGTCATTCGCCCGACGGGCCTGATCGACCCCAAGGTCGTGGTCAAGCCGACCAAGGGGCAGATCGACGATCTGGTGCACGAGATCCGGCTGCGCGCCGAACGGGACGAGCGGGTGCTGGTCACCACCCTCACCAAGAAGATGTCCGAGGACCTCACCGATTATCTGCTCGGGCTCGGCGTGCGGGTGCGCTACCTGCACTCGGAGATCGACACGCTGCGGCGTGTGGAGTTGTTGCGGCAGTTGCGACTCGGTGAGTACGACGTACTGGTCGGCATCAACCTGCTGCGCGAGGGTCTCGACCTGCCGGAGGTTTCGCTGGTCGCGATTCTGGACGCCGATAAGGAAGGCTTCCTGCGCAGCTCGACCAGCCTCATTCAGACCATCGGCCGCGCGGCGCGCAATGTCTCCGGTGAGGTCCACATGTACGCGGACAAGATCACCGATTCCATGCAGCACGCCATCGACGAGACCGATCGCCGCCGCGCCAAACAGGTCGCCTACAACGAGGAGCGCGGCCTCGATCCGAAACCCTTGCGCAAGAAGATCGCCGATATTCTCGATACGGTCTACCGCGAGGCCGAGGAGACCGAGGTCGAGGTCGGCGGCTCGGGCCGCAATTCCAGTCGCGGCCGCCGTGCGCAGGGCGAACCGGGCCGCGCCGTCAGCGCCGGTGTCTACGAGGGCCGCGATATCAAATCCATGCCGCGCGCCGAACTCGCGGACCTGGTCAAGGAGATGACCGCGCAGATGATGAATGCCGCCCGCGAGCTGCAGTTCGAGCTGGCCGGTCGCCTGCGCGACGAAATCGCCGACCTGAAGAAGGAACTGCGCGGTATGGATGCCGCCGGACTGCAGTGAGGAAGGCGCCGTGAGTATTGCGGTGCCGTCGCAGCGGGCCGGCGATTCAGGACTGCTGTGCCATCCATTCGTTGACCCGGCGCTCGGCCTCGTCGCGCGAGACGTCCTCGACCCGGGTCATGCAGACCCAGCGGTGGCCGAAGGGATCCATGACAACGCCGTAGCGGTCGCCGGTGAGGAAGGTCGTGGGCTCATCGACCGACCGTGCGCCGTGTTCGCGGGCGCGGGCGGCCACCGCGTCCACATCGGGGCAGTAGTGCACGATGCTGGCGGTCACCCACTCCACGGGGGAGCGCACCCCGTTCTCGGGCAGCTCCATGCCGACCTGCACGGTGGAGTCGCCGATCAGCAGTTCGGCATGGGCGGGCTGGCCGTCGGGAAGATCGTTGCGGCTCAGCACCTTTGCGCCGAAGACATTCGTATAGAAGTCGAGCGCCCTGTTCCCGTCCGTCACGGGGAGGAAACAGGTGATGGAGTGGTAGCCCTCGGGGATCGGATTCACGTCATTGCTCATGGTCACCACTGTGCTCGGCATGCCGGGACAGATCTTGTAAGAAAGCGACAGCCTCATGGCCGATGACGATTCGGTGCGCCCGCAGTCGTCGGATCTCCTCCCGGAGTCCTACGCACCGCGCCCGGTGCCGCCGCCCGAGACCGCGAAAGGCATTCTGCGCCCGCGGGAACAGATCCGCGCCAGCAACCACAGCCGTTTGCCGGCCGGTGAGCAGGTCAGCCGCTATGTCGAGTTCTATTGGTCGGTGCGCTGGGACCGGCGGGGCCAGCCGCCCTACTTCGCCGAGGTGCTGGGCTTTCCGGTCGTCAATATGACCTTCGAGCACACGCACGAACGGCGGGGCGGCTTTGTCACCGGCGTGTGGACCACCAAGTACGTCCGGGAATTGGCCGGTGTCGGTGAGACATTCGGCGTGAAGTTCCGCCCGGGCGGCTTCGGCGCGTTCACCGGGCTGGATGTCGGCGCACTGCGCGATACCGCCCTGCCGCTGACCGAGGTGCTCCCAGAGGCCGGGGATCTGGCCGAGAAGATTCTGGCCGATCCGGACGACGAGAGTCGCCGCACGCTGGTCGAGACCTTCCTCGTCGAGGCCGCGGCCCGGCGCGCGGTCGCCGATGACACCGCCTATCGCCTGGTGCTGCGCATCATGGACGCCATGGAGTCCGATCGTGAGCTCACCCGCGTCGACCAGGTCACCGAGCGTTTCGATACCCCGATTCGCACGCTGCAGCGGCTGTTTCGCCGCTATGTCGGAGTGAGCCCGAAATGGGTGCTGCGCCGCTTCCGGCTACAGGACGGCGCGCAGTTGCTGGCGCAGGGCCGCACCTCCGATCTGGCCGCCCTCGCACTGGATCTCGGCTACTTCGATCAGGCCCATTTCTCCCGCGAGTTCGCACAGGAGATCGGGATGGCTCCGCTGGAATACGCACGTCTCGCCCTCTGAACCGATGCTCGGCGAGCTAGTATTGCCCGTCATTGATCGGCCGTACGGAAGAGGAACGCATGAACGTACTCAGCGTGATTCTCGGCTGGTTCTGGGCCGACTATCACGATCTGTGAGATAGCGGTTTTCCGGTCCGTCCGGAGCGCTGATGCGCGCCGGGCGGACCGGTCCGCACCCGGTGGAAATCCGATGTTGTGACGAATGTCCCAGGGGCGCAATGATGTTGGCGATTTGTGGTGTTTCACACTGCCGGTGGGGAATTCGCTGGTAGCCGATGCCGTATGCGCAGCGTGCTGGGAATGTGTGACAGTCCCGATGCGGCACGCAACTGTGATGTGTTGCGATATCGAAAATTTCCGCCGGTTATGCCGCTATTGTCAGGCGCAGTTGCCGCGGCGGTAACTACGGAACCGTAGACACCGCGGCCCCAACCTTTGTACTTGGAGGAGAGAATGACCGCCTACCGGACGATCGTCGTCGGTACCGATGGCTCGGACTCGTCGTACGTCGCCGTCGAGCGGGCCGCTGCTCTGGCCGGCGCCGCGGGCGCGACGCTGTACATCGCCTGCGCGTACTACCCGACCGACGACCGCGACGTCGCAGCCGCCGCGGACGTATTGAAGGACGAGGCCTACCAGGTGCGCGGCTCCGCGCCGACCAGCGAGATCCTGCGCGTGGCACGCGATAAGGCAGTTGCCGCGGGCGCCGTGAACGTCGTGGAGAAGGCCGTGGTCGGCGAGCCCGTCGAATCGCTGCTCACCCTGCTCAAGGAGCTCGACGCCGACCTGCTCGTGGTCGGTAACCGTGGCCTCAACACCCTCGCGGGTCGTCTGCTCGGCTCCGTGCCGTCGGACGTGGCCCGCAAGTCCCGCAGCGACGTGCTCATCGTGCACACCGTGCGCTGACATACGTGGGGCTTTGCCCCACACCCTGTCAAGGGAGGCGTGGCTTCGCCCCGGACCCCGACGACAGTAGAGCGGCCGTGACCAATTGGTCACGGCCGCTTTGCGTTCCGGGGGCCTTGGCCCCCGAACCACCGTCTCACCGCAGCCGGTGCAGGACCTCCGGGAGGTCTTCGGTGTGCGCCACCGAGAGTCGCTGCGTGGAGCGGGTCAGGGCCACGTACAGGTCGTTCATCCCGCGCGGGGATTCGTCGAGAATCTGCCGGGGCTCGACGAGGATGACCGCGTCGAATTCCAGGCCCTTGACCTCGTGCACGGTCAGCACCCGGGCCGAATCATCGGCCAGATGCGCCAGTTTCGCAGCCGCGTCGTGCGGGACGATGACGGCGGTGGTGCCCGGATGCTCGGCCTCGGCGGCCACCAGGCGTCCCACCTCGGCGGCGAGATCGGCGGGCGGCACCCGGTATGCGGTGGGCTGGAAGCCGGAGTCGCGAATCGAGCGGGGGATGGAGGCCCCCGAATCGATCTCGGCCAGTACATCGGCGGCGATCGCCATGATCTCGGCGGGCGTGCGGTAGTTGACCGTCAGCTCGGTGAGCTTCCAGCGCTTGGCCACATACGGCTCCAGCACCTGCTGCCAGGAGGACGCGCCGGCCGGATCACCCGTCTGGGCGACATCGCCGACGGCCGTGATCCAGCGATTCGGAATGCGGCGCATGACCATTCGCCAGGCCATCTCCGAAAGCTCCTGCGCCTCATCGACGATGACGTGCCCGTAGGTCCAGGTGCGATCCCCGGCGGCGCGCTCGGCGGTGGTCTGGCTGGTGCGCACCTGCTGGCGTTCGGCGAGCTGACCGGCGTCGATGAGGTCGTAGGCCATGAGCAGTTCGGGATCGAGATCGTCCTCGAGGTCCTGCGGCGCGGAGCCGGTGAGGATATCGAGGGCATCCTGGGCCTCGGCCAGCTGGGCCCGCCAGCGGCGGCGGGAGCGCTCGCGCTCCTCGCTGTCGTCGATGCCGAGCAGTTCGGCCAGCTCATCCAGTAGCGGGGCGTCGGCATCGCTGAATTCGCCACTGTCGGTGCGCTGCAGCTCGGCGCGGTCGGCCGGGCTGAGCTGATTCGCGGCATTGGCCAGGCGTTTGGGGTCGGCCCACAGTCCGCCCAGCACATCCTGCGGGGTGAGCAGCGGCCACAGCGCCCCGATGGCGCGCTGGATATCGGCGTCGGCCCGCATCTCGTCGCGGATCTCGGTGAGATCGGCCTGGCTCAACAGGTTTCGCCCGCCGAGCGGATCGGCGCCGATGAGCTCGGCGAGCTGATCGGTGAGCGCGTCCACCACGCCGGCCGCGAAGATGGGCCGGGCCAGGTTGTGCGGCCGCCGCGAGGAGCGGGCGCGCCCGCGCGCCTTGGTGACCACCCGGCGGTCCAGGCTCAGCTCGCGCCCGTCGAAGTGCAGCCGCACCGGATCCTTCGGGATCTCCTGCCAGTCCCGCACCGCCCGCTTGAGCACCTCGAGCATGTCGAGCGAACCCTTGAGCTGTCCGGCGCGCAGCGAATCCTCCAGGGTGGCTTGCACTCCGGGGTACAGATTGCCGACGGTGGACAGCAGCACACCGGTCTCACCGAGCGAGGGGAGCACCTGTCCGATGTAGTCGAGGAAGGTGGAGTTCGGGCCGATGATGAGCACACCGGCCTTGTCCAGCTGCTTGCGGTAGGTGTACAGCAGATAGGCGGCACGGTGCAGCGCGACCGCGGTCTTACCGGTGCCGGGACCACCCTGCACCACGAGCACGCTCTTGTGCTCGGAGCGGATGATCGCATCCTGTTCGTGCTGAATGGTTTCGACGATGTCGTTCATATGCCCGGTGCGTGCGGCATTGAGCGCGGCCAGCAGTGCGCTCTCACTGCCCACGCCGCCGTCGCCGCTGATCACACCGTCGCGCCGGGCCGCCCCGAGATCGAGGTATTCGTCATTGACCGAGGTGACCTTGCGATTGCGGGTGCGGATATGCCGCCGCCGCGTCACGCCGTCGGGCGCGGCGGTGGTGGCCAGATAGAACGGGCGCGCCATGGGCGCACGCCAATCCAGCAGCAGCGTCTCGTAATCGTCGGTCTCGTCGAGAATGCCGATGCGGCCGATATAGCGCTTCTCGCCTTCGCCGGAAGCGCCATCGGCCGCAGCGCCGTTGGCGGCAGCACCGTTCCCATTGGATACGGCGCTGCCGTTGGCGGAAGCGCCGTCCGCGGACTCATCGCTCTCGGCCAGGTCGATGCGCCCGAAGCACAGCCCGTGTTCGGCGGCGTCGTACTTGGATAGGTCTTCGGAGTAGAGCTGGGTGAACGATTCCCGTTCACTGCGGGCCTGCGGCGTACCGCCGGTCTCCAGCAGGACGGTGCGCAGTCGGCGTTGCGCGTATTCGCGCATCCCGTCGAGCCGCTCGTAGAGCAGTGTCAGGTGCTGCTGTTCACGCTCCAGCTCCGCCGCCGTCTTGGTGGCTTCGGACGGTGACGCGGACACAGAACGCTCCTCGGTGAGGTCGGGCAAAACGGAACTCCTTGTCACCACACGGTGCCTTGGGCGCACAGCGCGCGAACCATCGAGAACAGAGTTGTCGAGTCTAGTTCGCGATTCCCCGGCTCGCCGTATCGGCTGGTGAAGCGTGATGAGCGGCTCAGACCGGGCAGGTCATGCCGGGTATATTCACGACGCGTGCGTGCTGTCGCTCCGGCGAGTCAGCGTGTTGTCGCGATGCCCGGCCGGTTTCGCCCGATACATGGCGATATCGGCATCGTGCAGGACCGCTTCCGGCGTGCGCGCGTCGCCCGCGTGCAGCGGCGTGATGCCGATGCTGGCATTGACCTGTATGCGATGCCCGCGCGCGATGATCGGTTCGGCCATGGTCTGGCGCAGCCGGGTGACCAGGGCTTCCAGATCCTCGCCCAGGGTGCGCCCGGACAGCAGCACCAGGAATTCGTCACCGCCGATGCGTCCCACGATGTCATCGGAGCGCAGGCCGCGCTGCAGCCGCTGCGCCACGATCTGCAGCACCGTATCGCCGATGGCATGCCCGAGCGTGTCATTGATGATCTTGAAACCGTCCAGGTCGATGAACAGCACCGTGGAGACCGGCAGATCCTCGCTGGTGCCCAGCGCGCCCGCCAGGCGCGACAGCACAAGCGCCCGATTGGCCAAACCGGTCAGCGGATCATGGGTGGCCTGATACTCCAATTGCCTTCGGCTGGCGCGGAATTCGGTGATGTCGTTGAACGAGGACACCGCGGGGGAGTTGGGGTCCTCCGGATTCAGCAGCCGGCTGCTGGCCGAGAGCCAGCGCCGCTGCCCGTCGGGCCGGTCCACCCCGAAGACGAAGCGCGTCACCGTCTCTCCGGTGGCGAGGGTGCGGATGACCGGTGTCCAGGTCGGCGGCATCGGCTGGGCATTGGCATCGAGCAGGCACAGCGGCAGATCGTCCAGGCGAGTGCCGATCAGATCATCGGCGTCATAACCGAATATGCGGCGCGCCGCGGGATTCGCCGATTCGATACGCCCCTCCCGGTCGATGACCACCACCCCCTCCTCCAATTGCGAGACCACGGTGGTGAAGAACTGCTCGGCGCGCGCCTGCGCGGCCTCGGCGCGGCGCTGCGGGGTCAGATCGTGCACCACCACCTGATAGGCGAGCCGGTTCTGCCATGCGGTGAGCACCGATACCGTCTCCGCGTCCAGGGTGCTGCCGTCACAGCGCACCAGCGCCAATTCGGCGGGCTCGGAAGCGGTTCCGGCGATGGTGAGGCGCCGGATGCGCTCCAGCATGCCGGGAATGTCGCGTGCCTCCACAAAATCGGCGACGGGTGCGCCGACGACATCGTCGACGGATTGTGCGCCGAGCAACCGCAGCATGGCCGGATTGGCGTAAACGATGGTGCCGCGTTCGTGGACCACTACCCCGTCGGGGCTGTGCTCCACCAGCGTGCGGTACCGCTGGGCCAGCTGCTCGGCATCGGTCGGGGTAATTGCCCGATCGTTACCAACCACCTCAAGCACCCCCTGATCGTCGGTGAAACGCGTCGTTGGAGCTCGGCCTATGGTGTGATCGGCGAGGTTTGCTGGACACCGCACCAACCGCTATTGGATCAATCACAGTTCCGCACAGCATCGGCTTGCTACTGGCGATCATTACAGGCACCGGCTCCGGGAAGGAATGATGCAAATGCCTGGCACCACCCCCATCCCGCACACCGCGGAACAGCACCAAGATCATATGACCATTGCCGGAATCGGTGCCGTCACCGGGTACGGCTGGGGTCGAGAAACCCTCTGGGAGGGTTTGCTGAGTGGTAAGCCCGCAGCCCGGCTCCATTCAGGGTACGGCCCCGAACGCGATAGACACGGATGGGTTGCCCGCGTGCCGGAAGGTGGCGATCCCGATGTCGGCCCGAGCCGGTATGTCCGGGCTGTCCAGGAATCGGTGCGCGAGGCCGTCGCGGATGCGACCGCGCGCGGCTGGCGGCCCGGTCACACCGTGGGTTTGCTGCACGCCATCGTGCTCGGCAATGTGTACGAGTGGCGTGATTTCTACGTCGAGGATCACGGCCGTCGCCGCGCCCGCGATTATCTGCGACTACTGCCGTCCACACCGATTTCGAACCTGATGCAGGAGTTCGGCTTTCACGGGCCGGCCATGAACGTCACCTCGGCGTGCTCCTCGGCCAATGCCGGGCTGCTCACCGCCCAGCTGTGGCTGGCACAGGGTTTTGCCGACGATGTGGTGGTCGTCGCCACCGACCTGTCCGGAACGCCCGATATGGTCGAGCACTTCGAGGCCCTGGGCGCGGCCGTCACCGATGTCGAACCCCTGACTGCGTGCCGCCCGTTCCAGACCGGCAGCCGCGGTTTCAGCTGGGGTGAGGCCTCCACAGCCTTCGTGGTGACCCGCGAGGCCGACCGCCCGTACGCGGCGATCCTGGGCGGGGCCATGACCAATGACGGCTATCACGTGATCTCGGTGGACCCCTCGCACGAGCAGATCTTCGAATGTGTGCGCCGCGCCCTCGCCAGCGCCGATGTGCGGCCCGAGGAGATCGCGTATTTCAACTCGCACGGCTCCGGCACCCAGCAGTGCGACGATGCCGAAACCGCGCTGCTGTCCCGGCTTTTCGACAATCGCCCGCTGGTCTGCGCGACCAAACCACTGACCGGGCACTGCCAGGCGGCGTCGGCGGGGGTCGAGGTGGCCTCGATCGCGCTCGGTTACGAACGCGGCCTGGTGGTGTCGGCGCCGATTGTCGCGCCCGCGCATGCGCGCCTGGTGGACGGTGTGATGGCCGGCGGCGAGGGACTGACTGTGAAGACCGCACTGGGCATGGGCGGCAACAACTCCGCGCTGGTACTCGGCCCGGTCAACTGACCGCGCCCGTCGTCCCGCGCCCGACCGTGCTGTCGTCCCGCGCCCGACCGTGCCGTCATCCCGGCGAGCTCTTGGCCGGGATCCACACGTCCCCTCAGTGCAGGGGCACGGACCAGTGCAGTTTGGTGCCGGTTTCCTTGGTCTCGGTCTCGGACTCGTCGCGGCGCGGATAGACGGCGAGCCGGCCGCCGGACTGTTCGGCGCGATGCGCGAGATTGGTGAGCCCGCTGGGCGTGATGCCCTCCGGAATGCCGCAGCCGTTGTCGGCGACCACGATGGTCAGATCGTCGGCCACCCCGATATCGATGGTGATGGTATCGGCGCCGGAATGCCGCACCGCATTGCTGACCGCCTCGCGCACAACGGCTTCCGCATGATCGGCGAGCGCGGGCTCGACCACCGACAGCGGCCCGGTGACGTGCATGAGCGCCCGGATCTCGGTGGCGGAGGTCTGCTGTTTGATGGCGCGTTCGAGGCGCTGGCGCAGCCGGGTGCTGTGCCCGTCGCCACCGTGCAGATCGAAAATGGAGGTGCGGATCTCCTCCACCACATCCTGCAGATCACTGATGGTGTTGTTGAGCCGTTGCCGCACTTCGGGAACGCGGGTGCGCGGCACCGTGCCCTGCAGTGACAGGCCGATGGCGAAGAGTCGCTGAATGACGTGATCGTGCAGATCGCGGGCAATGCGATCGCGATCGGTGAGGATGTCCAGTTCGCGCATGCGGCGCTGTGCCACCGCCAATTGCATTGCCAGCGCGGCCTGATCGGTGAAGGCGGCGATCAGCTCCACCAGTTCGTCCGGGTACGGCGCGGATTCGGCGGAACGCACCGTGATCAGCACGCCCAGTATGGAATCGGGCGTGTGCAGCGGCAGGACCAGTGCGGGCCCGATATCGGGGAGGGCCGCACCCAGATCGACCTGCCGCGCATCGTCGAAACGCAGCGGCGTGCGGGTGGTCAGGGCCTGCCCGACGGCGGTGCCGGAGGCGCGGACGGTCGCACTCTCCGGATCGTCGCCGGGGCCGGACCACTGCGCCACCGCCAGTTCGGTGACGTCCTCGGGCGGTGTATCCGGATCGGCGACCACCGCGAGCAGGGCGCGCTGGGACCCGGTGAGTTCGCGGGCGTGCTCGACCACATGGGCCAGCACCTTGGCCGGATCGGTATCGGCGAGGAATTCGGTGGCGATATCGCGGGTGGCCTCGATCCAGGCCTGCCGGGTGCGGGCCGATTCGTACAGGCGCGCATTGTCGACGGCGATACCGGCCGCGGCCGCGAGCGCCTGCATGAGCACCTCGTCGTCCTCGGTGAAGGGGTGCCCGCCGGATTTCTCGGCCAGGTACAGGTTGCCGAACAGCTCACCGCGAATGCGCACCGGCACCCCGAGGAAGCTGCGCATCGGCGGATGGTGCGGCGGGAATCCGATCGAAGCGGGATGGCGCGCAAGATCATCCAGCCGGATCGTCTCGCCGTTCACCAGTCCGAGCAGCCCGTGGCCCTCGGGCAGGGCGCCGATGAGCACGCGGGTCCGGTCGTCGATGCCGTGATGGATGAATTGGGTGAGTTGCTGATCGTGGCCGCGCACCCCGAGCGCCCCGTAGCGGGCATCGACCAGGCTGGTGGCGGCGCGCACGATGGTGCGCAGCGTCTGGTCCAGATCGAGGCCGGAGGTGACCGCGAGCATGGCCTCGACCAGCCCGTCGATGCGGTCGCGGGCGTCGATGATCTGCTCGACGCGGTCCTTGACCTCGGTGAGCAATTCACGTAATCGCAACTGCGACAGCGTGTCGCGCACCGAGTAGGGCCCGGTGCGGGGTGCATCGTGCATGGTTTTCCTGGCTGTCCGTCGGATGCGACGCGGCACTCGGGATGTTACGCGCGCACTGGTTGCCACAAGGTTGTTGATGCGTATGCCATTGTCACACAACCGATTTCACCTGAAGCAACCATTCGCCAACTATTTAACGGAAAGATTTCCAAAAAATAGCCCGGCTTGGGACTTTCGACTCTGTTTGCGGCGCTCACTCACGTGTTGCCATAGGAGCAGGTTGCCGGGTCGGAAACGGGAAGTGGGTCGGTTATGGGCGCGTATGACGTGTGGACGAGTGGGATCGATCCGGACTTCGTGGTGACCACACGCGGACCGGTTCCGCCGGCCGAGGTGACCCGCGTGGTGCGCAGTCTGGGCAGGATTCTGCGCCGCCACGGGGTGGAAGGGCCGGTGCGGGCACGCCTGCACTGGCCCGACTCCGATGAGGGGACCACTCTCGCCCAGATCTCGATCCGGACGCTGGGGAAGGCGCTCCGGGTGCAGGTCGCCGGGCCAGGTCGTTTTGCCACCACTTTCGCGCTCGAGCGCCTGGACCTGCGGCTGGGCTGCTCGCCGGAGGAGGTGTCGCGACCATGGCCGGACCCGGCTCGCCCGAGTCTGGCCATGGTCAGCGGCCCGCGACCGATCGTGCGGCGCAAGGACTGCCGACTACAGGTGGCCACCGCCGAAGCCGCGGCGCGGACCCTGGACGCCATGGATTACGACGCGCACCTCTATATCGATGCCGAGACCGGCGCCGATGCGGTGGCGTGCTGGAGTGGTCAGCTCGGCGTGCGGCCGCTGCGTCAGCACCGCGACCCGGTTCCGGCGCTGCACGAGGACGACGCCGCGGCGCGGCTGTGCATGGGCGGGGTGCCGTACCTGTTCTTCATCGATCCCGACACCCGCCGCGGCCGGCTGCTCTACCGCCGCTTCGACGGCGATCTGACCCTGGTGACCGCCGCCGGCACCGAGGATCGCCCCCGTGAGCGCGGTTTACAGCCGCGCGCCATTGTGGTCCCGTGTGTGCGTCGCGCCACAGGTGTGCCGGCAGGCATTCTCGCGGCCACCGAGAAGTTGGCCTGATCTTTTCGCCAGGTGACAACTGGTTTCGTTAGGATCGGGGTAACTCCCGGGGTACCCCCAGAACTGGCGACGCTCGGTGACCGGCGGCACGCGTACCCAGTAGTTTCGGCTCTCAGCCGTGCGCCAAAGTTCCGGGGAGGCGGAATTGTCGGTGGGCACGCCTAGCATGGCGTCGGGGGATTGACTTCTTGATGCCGAAACGTTGGAAGGATGGCCGGTGGCGGATCGCCTGACGGTGCGCGGAGCGCGAGAGCACAACCTCAAAGGGGTCGATATCGACCTACCTCGCGACAGCCTCATCGTGTTCACCGGGTTGTCCGGGTCCGGTAAGTCCTCGCTGGCGTTCGACACCATTTTCGCCGAGGGACAGCGCCGGTACGTCGAGTCGCTGTCGGCGTACGCCCGGCAGTTCCTCGGGCAGATGGACAAGCCGGATGTGGACTTCATCGAGGGACTCTCGCCCGCGGTGTCGATCGACCAGAAGTCGACCAACCGCAATCCGCGGTCCACGGTCGGCACGATCACCGAGGTCTACGACTACCTGCGCCTGCTGTTCGCGCGCGCGGGCACGCCGCACTGCCCGACCTGTGGCCATCTCATCGAGAAGCAGTCGCCGCAGCAGATCGTGGACCAGGTGCTGGCCATGGAGGACGGCATCAAATTCCAGGTGCTCGCCCCCGTGGTGCGCACTCGCAAGGGCGAATTCGTCGATCTCTTCGAATCGCTGCACGGGCAGGGCTACTCCCGCGTCCGGGTGGACGGCGTGGTGTATCCGCTCACCGAGCCGCCGAAGCTGAAGAAGCAGGAGAAGCACGATGTCGAGGTGGTCGTCGACCGTCTCGCCGTGAAGTCCAGTTCCAAACAGCGCCTGACCGATTCGATCGAGACGGCGCTGCGGCTGGCCGACGGCATCGTGGTGCTCGATTTCGTGGATCGTGATGAGCACGCGCACGATCGGGAGCGCCGCTTCTCCGAGAAGCTGGCCTGCCCGAACGGGCACCCCCTCGATATCGAGGATCTGGAACCGCGCTCGTTCTCCTTCAACTCGCCCTACGGCGCGTGCCCGGACTGCACCGGCCTCGGTATCCGCAAGGAGGTCGATCCGGATCTTGTTGTGCCCGATGCGGAATTGAGCCTGGGCGACGGCGCCATCGCGCCGTGGTCGCGCGGGCAGACCGCCGAATACTTCACCCGGCTGCTGTCGGGTCTGGCCGAGGCGCTCGGCTTCTCCATGAAGACGCCCTGGCAGGACTTGCCGCTCAAGGCACGAAAGGCCGTGCTGGAGGGCAGTTCCGAGCAGGTGCACGTCTCCTATACCAACCGGTACGGCCGGAAGCGTTCGTACTACGCCGATTTCGAGGGTGTGATGCCGTTCCTGCAGCGGCGCATGGAGAGCACCGAATCGGAGGCGATGAAGGACCACTACGACGGGTACATGCGCGATATTCCGTGCCCGGTGTGCAACGGTGCACGGCTGCGGCCGGAGATTCTCGCGGTCACGCTGCGGGCGGGGGAGCAGGACCTGTCCATTGCGGACATCTCCGAATTGTCCATCGGCGGCGCGGCCGACTTCCTGAACTCGCTGACCCTGGACGACCGGCAGGCCGCGATTGCCGCGCAGGTGGTCAAGGAGGTGCAGGCGCGCCTGGGCTTCCTGCTCGATGTGGGTCTGGAGTACCTGTCGCTCTCACGTGCGGCGGCCACGCTCTCCGGTGGTGAGGCACAGCGCATCCGGCTCGCGACGCAGATCGGTTCCGGACTGGTCGGCGTGCTGTACGTGCTGGACGAACCGTCCATCGGCCTGCACCAGCGCGATAATCGCCGCCTGATCGAAACCCTCACGCGGCTCAAGAATCTCGGCAATACCCTGATCGTGGTCGAGCACGATGAGGACACCATTCACGCCTCGGACTGGGTGGTCGATATCGGCCCGCTGGCCGGCGAGCACGGCGGCCGCGTGGTGTACTCCGGGCCGTATCCGGGGCTGCTGACGAACAAGGAATCGCTGACCGGCGCATACCTTTCCGGGCGGATGACTATCGAGATGCCGCTGCTGCGGCGGCCGGTGGACAAGAAGAAGCAGCTCACCGTGGTCGGCGCCACCGAGCACAATCTGCGCAATGTCGAGGTGAACTTCCCGCTCGGCGTGCTCACCGCGGTCACCGGCGTGTCCGGCTCGGGTAAGTCGACGCTGGTCAACGATATTCTCGCGACCGTTCTCGCCAATAAGCTGAACGGTGCGCGGCAGGTGCCGGGCCGGCACACCCGCATCAACGGTCTCGACCATCTGGACAAGCTGGTGCAGGTGGACCAGTCGCCCATCGGCCGCACCCCGCGCTCCAATGCCGCGACCTACACCGGCGTCTTCGACAAGATCCGGACGCTGTTCGCCGCGACCACCGAGGCCAAGGTGCGCGGTTATCAGCCGGGCCGGTTCTCCTTCAATGTGAAGGGCGGCCGCTGCGAAGCCTGCTCGGGCGACGGCACTTTGAAGATCGAGATGAACTTCCTGCCGGATGTGTACGTCCCGTGCGAGGTCTGCCACGGCGCGCGCTACAACCGGGAGACCCTCGAGGTCCACTACAAGGGCAAGACCATTGCCGAGGTCCTCGATATGCCCATCGAGGAGGCGTCGGAATTCTTCGAGCCGATCTCCTCGATCCACCGCTATCTGGCCACCCTGGTCGATGTCGGCCTCGGTTACGTCCGCCTGGGCCAGCCCGCCCCGACCCTGTCGGGCGGTGAGGCCCAGCGCGTGAAACTGGCTGCGGAACTGCAGAAGCGCTCCACCGGCCGCACCATCTACATCCTCGACGAGCCCACCACCGGCCTGCACTTCGAGGACATCCGCAAACTCCTCAAGGTCATCAACGGCCTCGTCGACAAGGGCAACTCCGTCATCGTCATCGAGCACAACCTGGATGTCATCAAGACCTCCGACTGGGTGATCGATATGGGCCCCGAAGGCGGCTCCGGCGGTGGCACCGTCATCGCCGAAGGCACCCCGGAAGACATTGCGGCCGTACCGGAGAGCTACACCGGCCAGTTCCTCCAAACAGTCCTGGACGCCCAGCCCGCCGCCCCGGCCAAGGCAACCGCAGCCAAGAAGGCCCCGGCAAAGAAGGCAGCTGCCAAGGCCACCGCCGACAAGTCGGCCGCCCAGAGCACGGGTACCCCCGCGAAAAAGACTGCCGCCCAAAAGAAGCCCCCAGCCGACGCAGCCGCCAAAAAGGCAGCCGCCGCCCGCCGCAAGGCAGCCGCCCTCCGCTGAGTCACGCGCCCCGGGGCACACTCCCAGCCCCGGGGCGCCCACCCACCCCATCGTGAGTGGCGGGAGATTCTTGCCCGAACGCAAAGCCCCGCCAGAACTGGCGGGGCTTTGCGTTTACGCCGCCTGCCTCTACAGCATGGCGGTGGGTATGGCGGCGATCAGGCCGCCGTCGATGAGAAGGTCCTCGCCATTGATGTAGGACGCCTCGTCGGAGGCGAGGAAAGCTACTGCGGCAGCGACATCCTCGGAGGTACCGAGGCGGGCGGCGGCGACGGCGGTCAGAACTGTGGAATGCGCTGCGGGTGAGACGTTCTCATGGAACATGGGCGTCTTGATGAAGCCCGGGCTCACCGAGTTGACCCGGATGCGCCTCGGTGCCAGATCAGCCGCGAGGGTGTGCGCCAGATTGTGCACGGCCGCCTTGGTGGCCGCGTACACGGTGGCGCCGGGTATGCCGCGGTGCACATTCACGGAGGCATTGATCACGATCGCCGAACCGTCGGCCAGCAGCGGAAGCGACTGCTGGATGGTGAAATACACGCCCTTGAAATTTATGCTCACCACCCGGTCGAACTCGTGCGCGGTGACCTCGCCGACCGGTTGGAACGAGGCGACGCCGGCATTGGCGAAGACCACGTCCAGCCGCCCATAGCGGGTCCGGATCGTATCGATCAGTACCGCCAGATCAGCGGGGTCGGCCACATCGCCGCGCACTCCTAGGACGCGTTCCGCCGCAGCGGCTTTCCCGAGGCTGTGGCCGAGCTCCGTGGCGGCGGTGTCGAGCCGGGTTCTGTCGCGCCCGGTAATGATCACGCTCGCGCCCTCGGAAAGCAGTCGGTGCGCGGTGGCCAGCCCCATACCGCTGGTGCCGCCGGTGATGAGTGCGATCTTGTCCTGGAATCGAGAACTGCTGTTTGTCATGGCATTCAGCGTTCCGAGTGTGCGCGGCGGCAAACAGTGCGCAGTCAACCCAGGTCTGTCACCACCAGGCTGGGCGCGGATGCCGCCCGCAGCAGTTTGTCGAGTCGCGCCTGCGTCCCGGTCCCGGGTTGCGGGTTGTACAGCTCCAAGTACCAGCACGGGTGGTCGATGACCGCCAGCGTGGTGGTATCGAAATACATCGCACCGACCTCGGGATGGGTCACGGCCTTCACCGCCTGGGTGGGGGAGGCGACGTCGTGCCTGGCCCACAGCTCCGCGAATTCCGCACTCACCGCGCTGAGTTCGGCGACCACTCGCTCGAATTCGGGATCACCGGGCAGGTGGGCCGCCTCGGCGCGGAAGGCGGCCACCACGGTGGGCGCGACCTGTGCCCACCGCACATGGCAGCCGCGATACCGGGCGTTGGTGAAGAAGGAGACCAGGCAATTGTGATCGTCGTCGTCATACCCGAACGCCGCCCGCGTCGCGCGATTGATGGCGAGGATATTCCAGTAGCGGTCCCGCAGCAGCGCCGGTCGGGGTGCCCACGCGTCGATCAGTCTGCGCAGTTCCGGGCTGACCTCTGTGGCCCGAACCGAGTGTGCCGGTGGCGGATTGAGGCCGGCCAGCACGAACAGGTGCGCCCGCTCCGGTTCGGTCAGCTGCAGCGCCCGGCCGATGGCCTCCAATACCTCGGCGGACACATTGATATCCCGCCCCTGTTCGAGCCAGGTGTACCAGGACACGCCGACGCCGGCGAGCAGCGCGACCTCCTCCCGGCGCAATCCGGGGGTGCGTCGTGTACCGACTGACGCCACCCCGACCGCGCCCGGCGTCAGTGACGCCCGGCGCGTGCGCAGAAAATCCCGGAGCTGTTCTCGTCGGAGCTGTTTCGTCGCCGATGTCTCGCTGACCATATGTCGGCCAACAACGGCGGGTACCCGGTTACTCCGTGTTCGACGTTCGTCGGAGGTGGTCAGTCGTGCCGGTCGAAATACGATTTCAGTGCCGACCGCAGTGCGGCCGGTGCTTCGCCGGTCAGCACCCCCGCGCGCTTGGTGAAGCTGTCGGCGGACATCGCGCCGAGGTCGTATACCGCTGCGGCAGTGCCGGTTCCGGGAGTGTCGACGGACAGCAGACGCCGCTTTTCCGGCACTTCTCGCGCCGGCCTCAGGTAGCGCCGGCGGTGATACCAGGCGGGTGAGTGCGGATTCACGCAGGTACGACAGCGCCGGGCGTCAATGACGCCCGGCGCGTGTGATGGATCGTGCTTACTCCGAGTGCGCTGCTATCCCCGCGGTCGCGCTCGCTTCGGTGAGTTTGCCGAAGTCGAGCTTGACGAGTTGGTCGGCGAGGTGGAAGTAGCGGTCGTCGTGGGTGATGACGATGACCGTTTTCCGGCGGGCCTTGAGGTCGGCGAGGATCTCGGTGTAGAAGACGTCGCGGAACTTGGGTTCCTGGTCCGCGGCCCATTCGTCGAAGAGGTAGATCGAGCGGTCCTCGAGCAGGGCGGTCAAGAGCGCCAGGCGCTTTCGCTGACCTTGGGACAGGTCGATGGTGGACAGGCGCCCGTCCCGCACGGTCACCTTGTGTGCGATCTGCAACTCTTCGAGGTAGTGCTGCACCTCGGCGTCGATGCCGGGACGGTCGAAGCCCAGATAGTCCTCGAAGAGGTGGAAATCGGTGAAGATGGCCGACGAGTTCTGCCGGAACCATTCGACATTCTCGTGATCGATCTGCTCGCCATTGAGCGACAGCGAGCCGGTGCGCGGCACATACAGTCCGGTGATCAGCTTAGCCAGCGTCGATTTTCCGCTGCCGTTGCCGCCCACGATGAAGGTGATCTGCCCGGGCTCGAAGGTGAGATCGATGGGGCCCAGCGCGAATCCGGCCGCACCCTCACCGGCGTCCCCCGGCAGTGCGCTCATCGGCACCGGCTTCCCGTCGTGCCCGCCGTGATCGACCCAGCGATGGCCGTTCACATCCGGTCCGGTGGGATGCCCGCCGCGCCGCGGGGGCGGTGGCATGCCGGGCCGATGCGCCCCGACACCCCCGGGGTGAGATCCGGGGCCTCCGGGATGGCCTCCCGGACCCGCGGGTGGGGGACCCTCGGGGTGCGGTCCCGGCCGCCCCGCTCGGGCGCCCGGCTGCCCAGGATGTGAACCCGGCGCGTCGGGATGTCCGTTCGGACCTGCCGGGTGAGCACTCTCCGGGTGTGCGCCGGGCCGGTTCGGCTGTGCGCCAGGCTTTCCCGGCCGTCCGGGCCCTGCCCCCGGATGCGGTCCGCTGCCCGGAGTGGGACTTCCGGGCCCCTCCGGGAACGGTGACGGCGCTTCGAAGCGGTAGGTGTAGCCGACATTCGTCAGCTGCAGCCGGGCCTCGGTCGCCGCGGGCCGCTCGGTGAAGGGCAGTTCGCTCTCGTCGTGAACGGCCTCCATGGACAGATTCATGCCGCGGATCTTCGCCAGCGCCACATCACCGCGCAGCAGGTCCGGAATCCGGTTCATGAAGTTCTGCATGGGCATGGCCAGGAACGTCGTCACCAGGACGTAGCCGAACATGACATCGCCGGGCAGTTTGAGCGCCTTGGCGATCACGAACAGGATGAGTGCCATGGTGGCGAGTTGCAGCACCTGCCCGAAGCCCTGTGCCACAGCGAATTTGGATCCGGCTTCGACATTCTGCGCGCGCAGTTTCTCGGCCGAGCCGAGCAGGTGCCGGTCCATGAAGTCCTGGCGCCGGCCGCGGTGCAGCTTGAGCTCCTTGATGCCGAGCGTCACGGCGGTGAAGGCGCGCAGCAGCGCGTCGTCGTTCTCCCGCGCCTGGCGGTAGAGACCGCGCACCCGCTTGAGAATCGTTTCGACACAGGCGATTCCGAGCAGGGTGCCCGCCACGGTGATCACAAAGAGCGGCCCGGACAGAATCGACAGATACACCAGGCAACCGAGGATGGTGGTCACATCGATGCAGATGCTCGGGATGGCGGTCACCGCCTGCGACAGCGATCGCACATCCTCGGTCAGCGTTGCCATCAGGCGGTGCATGCCGAGCCGTTCCAGGTGTTCCAGTGGCGCCGAGACGATTCCGGAACTCAGGTCCGCCCGCAGCCGGAAGATGGCCTCCTGTGCGAGCCGGATCAACAGCACCTGCGAGATGACACCACTGACCAGAATGACCACTGCCGTCAGGGCGAAATGCCCCAGCGTGGCGTCCGGATGCGGTCCGGGCGAGACGACGCCGCGAATGAGGGTCACCAGGTAGGTATTGGCGACACCGCAGACGAGACCGGCCGCGATAACGGCCGCGATCCGCATCCAGGAGATCGAGATGAGGAATCTGATGAGTTGCATTGGCTGCTGATTTCTTTGAATAGTGCTGTGCGCGTGGACTACTGGCGGACGATGTCGAAGACGATGCCCTCGAGGGTCACCCCGGGCGCGAAGGAGAACGCCACACCGGTCGAGAGGGGCTTGCCGCTGCCGGCCTGCCGGATCATCTCCTCCAGTACGAAGATCAGCGAGACGCTGAGCATATTGCCGTAGCGCGCCAGCACATCCCAGCTCACCGCGGCCTGCTCGACCGGAATGCCGAGGGACTGCGCGGACTGCTCGATGATCTTGGGCCCACCCGGGTGGATGGCCCACAGGTCGATATCGGATTTCCGCAATCCATTGCGGTGCAGCACTTCCGAGACCACGGGGTCGACGCCCCGCAGGATGTACTGCGGCAGCTCCTCCGATAGCTCGCAGGTGATGCCGTTATCGTTGACGCCGAGCACGATGCCGTCCTCCGCATCGTCGAACAGGTAGCTGAAGCTGTCCCGGATGACGATCTTGCCCGGCGCCAGCGGCTGCTGCACCTGGCCCGCGCCGATGACGACCGCACCGCAGCCGTCGCCGAACAGGCTGTGGATGATGACGTCGTTGATATTGTCGTCGAAGACGGCATTGACCGAGCTGAGCTCGAGGCAGATGACCATCGCCTTCTTATCCGGGTGTGCCCGAACGTAATCCACGGCGGTGCGCATACCGTTCATAGCGGCCGCGCAGCCCATGAAGTTCACCACGACCCGGCCGACCGATTTGGCCAGTCCGAGCTGCTTGACCACGGCCACATCCACCCCGGGCGCGATGAAGCCGGTGCTGGTCACGAAGACCAGCAGCCCGATCTGGGTGGCCGGATCCTCCAGTCCGGCGATCGCCCGCCGCGCCACGTCCACGGCCAGCGGTACCGCATGCTCGTAGAACAGGTGCATCCGCTCCCGGATGGTGGCCGGCCGCGAACTGAACGGCAGGAAGTCGGGATCGAGCGGATCGATTGCGAGCCTGCGGGTCTGGATGCGGGTCTTCTGGTAGATCCGCGGAATCCGGGCCTGCTGAACAGGATCGGAGAACCGCTCGGCAACCCGCGCCGCGGCTTCGGCCTGATCGTGGATCTCGAGCGGCGAACCCGTTGCGATGCTTTCGATTACGCCGACCGTGGTCGGCGGCGCCGGCGGCAGTACGGGCTGAACCAGTCCGTAGCCGCGCTCACCGCCCGTCACCCGAGCCGTCGCCGTGGGCGCAGCGCCCCCCTCGCCAATGGTGATAGTCACGAAATTACTCCCCTTCTTTCGATAAAAATGTGCGCGTCGATCAGCGGAATCGGTTCACACCGTGCCGATTCCGGTGAAGCCCTGAACCGTGTAGACGGCGCAGGTCTTCAAGGCCGACGGCGCGAAATGCTCGCGGAAGAAGCCCCAGTTCTGTTCCTTCGCATCGTCCGAACGTGCCAGCAGGTACGTCCGGATCTGCTTCGGGAAGCGGTCGGTGAAGAAGCTCTTCGCGGGCAGCCATTCGACATCGAATTTGGCTGCCTCCTCGCGCAATACATCCTCGGTGGCGATATTGGCGAAGCCACTGCGCTGGTACGGCAGTACGTGGTGCACCCGGTGCGAGCTGAGCCCGGCGGACAGGAAGCAGTCCACGTAGCGGTTGCCGATCACTTTCAGGTCGTAGGCCTGTTCCAGCTGATTGATACCCCAGTCCTCGGTATTGCTCTCCAGTTCCTCGGTCTCGACCTCGAAGTCGTGGCTGGCCACCACCAGGAAGGTGCTGATCCACAGCGAGATCACGAATTGCAGTGCCCAGGCCCAGAAGTCGCCCATCACGGTGAAGGCGATGAACTCGCCGAGCAGCAGGAACCGCACGCCGAACGACCCGATGAAGTGCGGCAGCGCGCCGCCCCAGGTCCCGTACATATCCTTGATGCCCACCTTGCGGGTGAGGCGGCAGACGTCGAGCAGGCGGATGGTCATGCCGGTGAGCGTGTGCCCGAACTTGTGGATGGTGTGGATCGGCACCCGGTAGAGCCGGGGGATCCGCGTCATCATGGTGAAGACGTTCTTCTTGATGTCGACTTCACTCTGGGTGTGCGGGTGGTGCAGTAGCGCGTGACCGTCCGCGGTGACGAAAGCCAGTGCGACATAATTGAAGTCGAAGCAATTCGTGTAGATCTTGTTCATGCCCTTCTGGGCACGGTGGATCGCGTAGTGACCGAAGCCTGCCAGTGAACTGCGCAGCAGCACCATGGCGATCACGAAGACCGGCAACGGCATCCAGCTGCGCTCGAACAGGCGCACGCCCTGCACCGCGAAGTAGGCGATGGCCAGCAGTGCCACAACGATATTGAACGTTTTGTCCATCCGCTTGATGCGGGCGGCGAGCTCCGGCTCCTTGAGCCGCTTCTTCACCTGGTGGAGCAGATCGTCCTTGTTGTCGAAGCGGTACTGCGGGGTATCGCGCCAGCTGTCGAAACCCTCTTTGAACAGGAAGTCCGGCGCATTGGCCTTCGGGTGAATGTCCTCCGGCACCGCGACCCGGTCGAGCGCGTACCGCTCGATCAGCTTGCCGATCCCCTCCGGGTTCCTGTGGTACGAACCGATAATCGAGGTGATGTCACGGTTTTTCGTTCGCCCGATGAAGAACTCGCCGCCCGGATGCTTGGAAATCCAGTCGCTGAGGTCGTAGGCTTTGCCGTTGTAGACCCAGACGTTGGAAACCGGAGGTGGACCCGACGGCGGGGGTGGACGGAGATCCCGCTCCTCGGTATCCGTGTGGTCGGTTGTCATCTCATTCCTCCGTGTCTGATCAGCCCTGCGCTCCGCTGATCAGGTTTCATAGCTACCCCGAAGCCATACGCACCCACAGCGTTCGAGCGATGCCTCGTTATCGTGCGTGCGGGGCCTTGCATTTCACCAATCAATTTCTTAAGCCTCGACCGAACTGGACGGTCACGCGCACTGGCACATCACGAAAGGCGGTCCGGGACTGCGGAAGACGGCTGTGCCGCCGTTCCGCGTTCCCGGACCGTTCCGTATTTCGGATGCCAGGCAGGTGCCTGCTGTTTAGCCCGCCGGCTTGGCGACGGTGACGGGCTTACCCCAGCCCGACAGCGTCAGATTCACATTGCCCGCGTCCTTGGTGACCACCGCGCGCACCAGATTCGGACCGGTGCCCGGCGAAGCGGCCGACGACGGCAGCGCCGACGCGGAGGTGGTCGGCGGCGCGACGTCCGCGATCCACAGGGTGATGGGCAGCACGCCCGCGGTCTGGCCGATACGCGGGACGACCGGGTCGATGACCGCGGTGTCGATGGTGCCGGTGACCTTGACGGTGTTCACGCCGTCGATGGTCTCGCGGGCCTCGGCCTTCGGGTTCTGCACCTCGGCGATGACATGGGCGATGCCCTTGTCCTTGTCCAGGATGACGCCCGGATCGTAGATCTTCTCGGCCGGTCCGACGGGTGCGTACTTGGTGCCGTCACCGGCGTACAGGGTCTTGTCGACGACCAGGAACTTGGTCTCGGTCCAGGTCGGGTCGTTCTCCTTGACGCGGACCTTGGCCTCGCCGAGCGCCTGGCCGGACCCCTGCGGCTGATTGGTGATGTCGGCCTTGACGTAGTCGACCGGCAGGTTCGGAATATTGGTGACCTGCAGGTCCAGATGGACCGACTGCAGCGTCTGGGTGGTGCGCGAGGATTCGGCGATGAGCTGCGCGCCGTCCGGCAGCGGGCCGGTGGCCGGCGCGCCCGCGGACGTGGTCGAGGAGGAACCTGAGTCGGACGAGGAGCAACCGGTCACCAGTGCGCCCATGAGGGCCGCCGCGGCGACCACGGCCGGGACGAGTGCACGGCGGCGGCGGCGCGTATTCGCGCGCGCCGAACTCGGCTCGAAAATGGATTCAATCATGTACAACCCCCGAAGGTTTCGTTCTCTGTATGCGGGCAGCTGCCGCTCCCCGCGTCGTAGTATGCAGCACTTCCCGAGCACCCCGCTCGATCCGACGCCACCCCAGCATCCAATCAGCACCGCGTCTGCGACGCCAAGGCTTTCCGTCCGAGTATTCGCGAAAAGCCTTCCATCCAAGATGCTTTCACTACCTAACGAATTCGGCCCGGCCCGACCGCAATTGGTCGGGCCGGGCCGAAGCCGGATTCATGTCAAGCTCAGTAGACGGGGCCGGTGTACTTCTCACCCGGACCGGTGCCGGGAGCGTCCGGATGCGAGGACGCCTCGCGGAACGCGCGCTGCAGCGACTGCAATCCGTCGCGGATGGGACCGGCGTGCGGGCCGAGGTACTCGACGGACGCGGTGACCAGACCGGCCAGCGCGGTGATGACCCGCCGGGCCTCGTCCAGGTCCAGGTGCGGGCTGGCGGACGGATCCGGCTCGCCCAGGCCGAGCTTCTCGGCGGCCGAACTCATCAGCATGACGGCGGCCCGGCTGATAACCTCGACCGCCGGGATCTCGGCCAGTTCGCGCACGACTTCACCGTCGATGAGAGCCGATTCCTGCTCGTTCAAAGTCGCCTCACTCATGGGTAGAGCATCGCACCGACCAGGTTGTCCCTGGTCGAGGGGGCAGCCGATTCGGAGCTGCGGCGCACTGATGTTAGACTTTTCCGCGACGACCGCCCCAGACAGGTTCCTGTAACCGGCTTGGGGCATCAAGTGGAGCCCGACTCCCACCGTCTGCCGGTCTCGTACCAGGCTCGGCGGTCCGGTCGCCCACCTTTTACCGGGTGGGTATCTGTGTGGGTTTACCCCTGCTACAGGTGCGATGCAATTGTTTGCGTCGTTGATCGGTCGACTCGGGCCCCGTGTTGGAGAAATACCAACGCGGGGCTTTCGTGTTGAAATTGGGGTTGCAGTTATTGCTTGCGGTCGTTGACGAACCGCTTGACCTAGGAGGCCCCATCAGCACTGAGACTCGCATCAACGATCGCATCCGCGTACCCGAGGTCCGCCTCATCGGACCGGGTGGTGAGCAGGTCGGGATCGTGCGTGTTGAAGATGCATTACGCGTCGCCCTCGAGGCCGACCTCGACCTGGTCGAGGTCGCACCGGACGCGCGTCCGCCGGTATGCAAGATCATGGACTACGGCAAGTTCAAGTACGAGACCGCGCAGAAAGCGCGCGAGTCCCGGAAGAACCAGGTCCAGACCGTGATCAAGGAGCAGAAGCTCCGCCCGAAGATCGATGATCACGACTACGAGACCAAGAAGCGCAACGTTGTTCGCTTCCTGGACGCCGGGTCGAAGGTCAAGGTCACGATCATGTTCCGTGGTCGTGAGCAGTCGCGTCCGGAGCTCGGGTTCCGGTTGTTGCAGCGATTGGCCTCCGACGTCGCGGACCTCGGGTTCGTAGAAACTTCGGCCAAGCAGGACGGCCGGAACATGACCATGGTCCTCGCGCCTCACAAGGGTGCGAAGACGCGGGTGAAGGCACAGAACGAAGCGAGCTCGACGCCGCAGCGCAGCAGTGCGCCCGCGGCAGCGGCTCCGGCTCAAGCCCCGGCTGCAGAAATTGCTGCCCCGGCAGCCGAACCGGCAGCTCCGGCTGCCGCGCCGGCGGCTGAGGCGCAGGCGGCCAGCCCGCAGCAGTAATAACGATCATCCGGCGGCGCGCCCTGGCGCGCCGCCGGCACGAGACAGATTGAGGAATCCATGCCGAAGATGAAGAAGCACAGCGGTGCCTCGAAGCGATTCAAGGTGACCGGCACGGGCAAGCTCATGCGTGAGCAGGCCAACCGTCGCCACCTGCTCGAGCACAAGTCCTCGCGCCGGACTCGCCGTCTGGAAGGCACGGAGGTCGTCGCCAAGGTGGACGTTCCTCGCGTCAAGAAGCTGCTCGGCCTCTAAGGCTGCGTCAGCACCTCGCGTTCTCGAACGCCAGCAACCGACCCCCTCCCGGGCGCAACCGCAGCGCCCGCCGATCGATCAAGGACTGACAAGTGGCACGCGTCAAAAGGGCCGTCAACGCTCATAAGAAGCGCCGTTCCGTACTCGAGGCCTCCAAGGGCTACCGCGGGCAGCGCTCGCGGCTGTACCGCAAGGCCAAGGAGCAGCAGCTCCACTCGCTCACTTACGCGTACCGCGACCGTAAGGCGCGCAAGGGTGACTTCCGCAAGCTGTGGATTGCTCGTATCAACGCCGCCGCGCGTCTGAACGACATCACCTACAACCGCTTCATCCAGGGCCTCAAGCTCGCGGAGATCGAGGTTGACCGCAAGATCCTGGCCGAGCTGGCCGTCTCCGACGCCGAGGCGTTCGCCGGCCTCGTCGCCCTGGCGAAGGCTGCGCTGCCGGAAGACGTCAACGCTCCGGCCGCTTAAGCCGGATTGCGTGACAACACAGCAGAATTCGGAACGACCCGTGGAAGCGCTCTCCGAGCGCAATTCCCGGGTCGTTTCGGCTGTCAAACTGCATCGGGCTCCGGTACGCCGCAAGAGCGGGCTGTTCCTGGCCGAGGGCGCGAACTCGGTGGAGTCGGCCTTCGAGACCGGGCGTATCGAGGAGCTGTTCTACTCCGCCAAGATCGCCGGCCGCGAACATCAGCTGGTGGCCGGCGCCGCCGCCTCGGGCGTGCGCACCACACTGGTGAGCGACCGGGCCGCGGAAATGCTGGGGGAGACCGTGACTCCGGCGGGGCTGTTCGCAGTCTGCCGTTCCGTGGACGTGCCGCTGCACGAGGTGCTGAGCGCCGCGCCGACCCTGCTGGCCGTGCCGGTGGAGATCGCCGATCCCGGTAATGCCGGCACCCTCATCCGTGTCGCGGATGCCGTGGGCGCCAATGGTGTGGTGCTGGCCGGTGATTCGGTCGATCCGCACAATGGCAAATGCGTGCGGTCCGCCGCGGGCAGTCTCTTCCACGTACCCCTCGCTCGCGAGCGCGATACCGAGAAGGTGCTGTCCTCCCTCGAACAGGCGGGCATCACCATTCTGGCGACCACCGCCAAGGGCGAGGTCGACCTCGACGAGGCCGATGAGCTGCTGAGCGGACCGGTCGCCTGGTTGTTCGGCAACGAAGCGCACGGCCTCGACCGTGCCATCGCCGACCGCGCCACCCACCGTGTGCGCATCCCCATCCACGGCCGCGCCGAAAGCCTGAATCTCGCAGCGGCAGCATCGATCTGCCTCTACGCCAGCGCCCGCGTCCAGTACGCCGCCCAGCGCTGACCCACGCCCGACGACGCAGCCCGTGTCCCCACCCACAACGCCGATAAGGCGTGTCCTGTAGGGACACGGGCTGCGCCGTTCGAATGGGGCTGTGCGGTGGGACCGAGGGCGTTGCGAAACCGAATTCCCGGTTTGCTCAAGGGATTTCGAGTTACCGGCTAATTTGCCGTTCGGCCTCCGATGCGATGGGGGCCGAACGACAATGAGTGGGTTCTCATTTCGTCGGCATCGCTGCTGGGGGCGGCTGGTGCGACCGTGGGCGACCTCTTTCGGCGATCGGTTGGAAGAGGTTCACCATGTCGGATTCGGATACCTCGGCCTTGTTGAAGGCTGATCGCATCTTCTTCAACGGCTCGATCGTGACCATGAACGAGGGGGAGGCCGCGCCACCCGAGGCGGTGGCCGTTCGCGGCGAAAAGATCGTGTTCGTAGGCGATCTCGCGGAGGCCGAGGCGCAGTGGAAGGGGAATTCCACGCGTATGCAGGATCTGCGCGGCGAGTGCCTGCTGCCGGGATTCATCGATGCCCACGGTCATGTGGGCGGGGTCGGATTGCAGGCCATGCTCGCGAATCTGCTCGCGGAGCCCGACGGAAAAGTGGCCTCGGTCGAGGATGTGGTCGGCACGCTGTCGGCGTGGGCGAAGACGGAGGTCGGCAAGCGGTCGAAGTGGATTATCGGTATGGGATACGACGATTCGCTGATCGGCGGTCATCCCACGCTCGAGGATCTGGAGCGGGTCTCCGACGCGGACGGGCAGAATCGGCCGGTGCTCGCGGTGCACCAGTCCGCGCATCTGGGTGTGGTCAACACAGAGGGACTGCGGTTGCTCGGCTACGACCTCGACACGCCCCAGCCGCTGGAGGAGACGGTGTTCGATCCGGCCTTCGATCTGGCCGTGAGCGGACTGAACCCGCTCGATAGCGCCGGTCTCTACGCGGCGGGGCGTAAGGAGTACAACAGATTCGGGTTCACCACCGCGCAGGACGGCGGGGTCAAGCGCCCGATCCTGGATTATCTTCGGGGACTGCAGAATTCCACCGGGTTCCTGATCGACCTCGCCGTGTATTTCAAGGCCTCGGAGCTGGAGACCGATGCGGATTGGGATCGACTGGACGTCGAGGAGGGCTACTTCCGGGGAATGCGTCTGGCCGGAGTCAAGCTGGTGCTGGACGGTTCTCCGCAGGGGCGGACAGCATGGCTCACGCAGCCGTATTTCCAGCCGGTGCCCGGAAAACCGAAGGGCTACCGCGGCTATCGGATCCTCAGCGACGAGGAGGCGAACGAGAAGGTCTACCAGGCCTTCCGGCGCAATATTCAGGTCATCGCGCATGTCAACGGTGATGCGGCCATCGATCAGTTCATCGCGGCGGTCGATGCGGCCTGTCAGCGACTGGGGGAGCCGAATGCGGTGCACCGCAGGCCCGTCGCGATTCACGCGCAAACGGCTCGACGGGATCAGATCGAGGCATTCGCCCGGCTCGGCATCATCCCGTCGTTCTTCACCATGCATACCTTCTACTGGGGCGAGTGGTACCGCAGCACGGTGCTGGGAGGCGAACGCGCCGAGAACATTTCGCCGACCGCTTGGGCGCTGCAGAACGGGCTCCGCTATACCGCGCATCACGATGCGCCTGTGGCCCTGGCGAATTCGATCGCCATTCTGTCCAGTCAGGTCACCCGGGTGACCCGGACGACCTCGGCCGGCGGCGGGACTGTCATCGGTGCCGAACAGCGGGTGTCGGTGCGTGATGCGCTCAGATCATTGACCAGCAATGCCGCGTACCAGTACTTCGAGGAGAAGACGAAGGGCACCATCGAAACCGGCAAACTGGCCGATCTTGTGGTGCTCAGCGTCGATCCGCTCACGCTGGCCGAACCGGAGAACCTCAAGTCGTGGGAGGACGTACGGGTGGTGGAGACCATCCGGCGGGGCACAACGCGCTTCGGCTCGGGCGCTTTGCGGGAGGCGGAGGCCGATCCGGAGGTCGCGAATCTCGGGTCGCTGGTGGTGCAGTACCACTGCTGAGGGATCGGCCCACACCGGAAGGCGCCGCGACGAACCTCAGGCGCCTGTACCCCGCAGGTCATCGAGCATCTCTGTGGCCCAAGGTGTTTCGATGGCTTCGGGTCCGGTGGTCCGCATGGCGGCCAGATCGGTGAGCAGCATGCCGGCGGCGATGAAGTCGCGGGCCTCGGACACCGAGGCTCCGGTGAGATCGCGAATCAGCTGGTAGATCCGGCCGAAGCGGTCGCGGGTCGCGATGCCGATCGCCGGTTCACCGCAGGCGGCGAAGCCGTGCAGCAGCATGAGCGGCAGGTCACGCTCGTCGAGGAAGGTCTCGAACGCCGACCCGAGCGTGTCCAATTTGTCCCGAGGGGCGGCGGCGGGATCGGCCTCGAGGGCGGCGGCCCGGAAGATTTCCTCGATGCGATCGCACGCCAGCTCCAATGTCGCCAGGAACAGCTGCTGTTTGGTGCCGAAGAGGCGGATGACATACGGCTGCGAAACACCCGCAAGGCGTGCGATCTCATCGGTTTTCGTTGCGGCGTAACCGGATTGGGCGAAGGCGGCGACGGCGGCCTGCAGCACTTCCTCGCCACGCTCGCTGGCGGTCATGCGGGTTCTCGTCACGGCTTCGGCCTCCTCGTCACTGGGGAATCATAGTCACTATTGACATGTTATCAGTCGATGCATACTCTCTTGTTATCAGTCGATACCAACTAGGGACATGATATGACTGGAACTCTCGAAACCTCCTCTGGCACAGCGGGGGCGGCGCGCAAGCCCCCGGTGGCCGCGGTCCTGGCCGCGGTCGGCATCCCCATGTTCATGGCGACGCTCGACAATCTGGTGGTCGCCAATGCGCTGCCGGTGATCAAGCACGATCTGGGCGCCTCCCTCACCGACCTGCAGTGGTTCGTGAACGCGTACACCCTCGCGTTCGCCTCGCTGCTGCTCACCGCCTCGGCGCTGGGCGACCGGCTCGGTCGCCGCCGGCTGTTCATGATCGGCATCAGCGTGTTCACCGCGGCCTCGGCGGCCTGCGCCATGGCCTCGGAGCCGTGGATGCTGATCCTGTTCCGCGCGATTCAGGGCTTCGGCGCGGCGGCCATCATGCCGCTCTCGCTCACACTGCTGTCCGCCTCGGTCCCGGAGAAGATGCGCAGCGCGGCCATCGGCATCTGGGGTGGCATCTCCGGGCTCGGCGTGGCGCTCGGCCCGGTGGTCGGCGGCGCGGTGGTGAGCGGCCTGAGCTGGCAGTGGATCTTCTGGCTGAATGTGCCCATCGGTATTGTCGCGGTGCCGCTGGTGGCGCGGGTGCTGAGCGAATCCTACGGCGGCGCAAGGCGATTGGACGTGGTCGGGCTACTGCTCTCGGCCGGTGGCGTGCTCGCGGTGGTGTGGGGCGTCATTCACGGCGCGGACGACGGCTGGACCTCCGCGGTTGTACTCGGCGGATTGCTCGGCGGCGCAGCGCTGCTCGCGGCATTCATCGCCTGGGAGCTGCGGGTCACCGATCCGATGCTGCGTCTGCGCATGTTCCGCAATCGCGGTTTCAGCGTCATCAACGCGGTGGCGTTCACCTTCGCGGTCGGTGTCTTCGGCTCGATCTTCCTGCTGGTCCAGTACTTCCAGGTGGTACAGGGCTACACGCCGCTGCAATCGGGCATACGCACCCTGCCGTGGACCATGGCCCCGATGGTGGTGGCCCCGCTCGCCGGCCTCATCGTCGACCGCGTCGGCCCCCGTGTGCTGGTCGCTACCGGTCAGGTGTTCCTGGCCGCCGCCCTGGGCTGGATGGCCATGATCACCACGGTCGACGTCTCGTACGGCTCGTTCGTGCTGCCGTTCATCCTCGGCGGCATCGGTATGGGTCTGACCTTCGCGCCCACCGCCACCGTCGTCATGGCGAGCGCGTCGTCCGATGATCAGGGCATGGCCTCGGGTGCGAACAATACGATCCGTGAGGTCGGCGTGGCCATGGGTGTCGCGGTGCTGGCCTCCGTCTTCGCCTCGCACGGCGGCTACACGACCCCGCAGAGCTATGTCGATGGCCTGGCTCCCGCCATCGGTGTCGGCGCCGTCATCGTGGCGGTCGGCGCGGTGGTCGCTCTGTTCCTCCCCGGCCGCAAGCGTCCTGCCGCGGAAGTCGCTGTTACTCAGCGTGATTCAGAGCCCGGGCTCGCTCCACTTCATTGATATGAGTTTCGGTCCACTGCCGCAGCGCGCTGATCGGTTCAGCGAGGCTGCGGCCCAGTGGCGTCAGCTGGTATTCCACTCGCGGTGGAATGGTGGGATGCATTGTGCGGGTGAGGAATCCGTCGCCCTCCAGGCTGCGCAGGGTTTGCGTGAGCATCTTCTGCGAGACGCCGCCGATGCGGCGGGACAGTTCGGTGTAGCGCATGGTGTCCTGCTGCAGCAGGGCGTCCACCACGAGGATCGTCCATTTCCCGGCAATGTGGTCGAGCACCTGGCGGGTGGGGCATTTGGGGGAGTAGACGTCGGCGGGCAGTCCCGAGGATTCGACGAACGTGGTCATATCCGGGAGAGTAGCGCACTATTTAGTGCCTACTTCACAAAGAAGAGTCACTCTCCAATAGTTAGTGGCATGAACACGATGATCTCCGTCGCCGAAGCCATTCGCACCCGCCGTACCGTCCGGCACTACCGGCCCGATCCGGTGCCCGCCGCCGCTCTGGAAGCCCTGCTGGCACTGGCCATGGAAGCGCCCTCCAGCTGGAATCTGCAGGACCGCTCGATCGTGGTGGTCACCGAACCGGCGGGCCGCGAGGGCCTGGCCTGGGCCACCGGTGGGCAGCCGCAGCCGCAGGAGGCCCCGGTGCTGCTGGTCTTCGTCGCGGAAACCCAAGCGTGGCAAGACGATCGGGGCGACGTGTACGACCACGCGCGCCGCAACGGCGCCTGGAACGAGGAATTCATCGCCGGATTCTCGGCCGCGTCCACCGAGTTTCAGCAGGGCCTCGCCGAGCGCGGGCTGCTGCGCGAGTACGCGGTGAAGGACGCCATGATCGCCGCCGCCTACGTCATGCTGGCCGCCACCGAGCTCGGGCTGGCCACCTCGCCGATGAACGGCTGGGAGGAAGACAAGGTGAAAAAGGTGATCGGCATCGCGGATCGCCCGGATCTGTCCATCGCCCTGCTCATGTCCATCGGCTATGCCGCCGAGCAGCGTCCGCACCCGGGCCGGCGGGCCGTCGAGCGCACTGTTTTCCGCGAGACCTACCCGGTCGCGTGACCGGGTGCGGGCCGCGCGCACCACGCCGGGAGGGTGCGCGCGGCCTGCGATAAAAGCGGATGAACCGGGCTGATTACAACGACTACGATTCGACCAGCAAGAATGGACAGGAAATTCCGCCCGACCCGTACCAGCCAGGGGAGTGACGAACCATCGTGGCCGACGACATCGACCGTGCCGAGCAGACCGCGGCGCTGACCGAGGAATCCCTCGCCGCCGCCGCGGAGGCCGCTGAGAAGGCGTTCGCCGCCGCCGCCGACCTGGACGCGCTCGCGAGCGCGAAAACCGAGTACATGGGCGGAAAGTCGCCGATCGCACTGGCGCAGCGCTCGCTGGGCACACTGCCCAAGGAAGAGAAGTCCGACGCGGGCAAGCGGGTGAACGTGGCCCGCCAGCGCGTGACGCAGGCGTACGAGGCCCGCAATACCGAACTGCTCGCCGAGCGTGATGCCGCGGTGCTGGTGGCCGAGGCCATCGACGTGACCCTGCCCGCCCGGCGCGGCGCGGTCGGTGCGCGGCACCCCATCAACGCTCTCTCCGAGCGTGTCGGCGATGTGTTCGTGGCCATGGGCTGGGAGATCGCCGAAGGTCCCGAGGTGGAGACCGAGCATTTCAACTTCGACGCCCTGAACTTCCTGCCGGATCATCCGGCGCGCACCATGCAGGACACCTTCCATATCGCCCCCGAGGGTTCGCGCCAGGTGCTGCGCACGCACACCTCACCGGTGCAGGTGCGCTCCATGCTTTCTCGTGAGCTGCCCATCTATGTGGTGTGCCCCGGTCGCACCTTCCGCACCGATGAGCTCGATGCCACGCACACCCCGGTGTTCTCCCAGGTGGAGGGTCTGGCCATCGACAAGGGCCTGACCATGGCGCATCTGAAGGGCACCCTGGACGCGTTCGCGCGCTCGCTCTTCGGCCCGAACACCACCACCCGCATGCGGCCCAGCTTCTTCCCCTTCACCGAACCGTCCGCCGAGGTGGACGTGTGGTTCGAGGACAAGAAGGGCGGTCCGGGCTGGGTCGAATGGGGCGGCTGCGGCATGGTGAATCCGAAGGTGCTCATTGCCAGCGGGATCGATCCCGAGGTGTACAGCGGTTTCGCCTTCGGCATGGGTCTGGAGCGGACTCTGCAGTTCCGCAACGGCCTGCCCGATATGCGCGACATCGTCGAGGGCGACGTGCGCTTCACGCTGCCTTTCGGCATCCAAGCCTGAGCCCACCCCACTCCAACGAGGAAGCGAAACGTCAAGTGCGAGTAGCGCAGTCCTGGCTGACGGAAATCCTGCAGCGCACCACCCCCGGGTGGTCGGTGACGCCGGAGGAGCTCGACGCGGGGTTCGTCCGGGTCGGCCTGGAGGTCGAAGAGGTCGAACAGCTGCAGCGGGTGGGCGGCGAGATCGAGCATCCGCTGGTGGTCGGCCGGGTTGCCGAGATCACCGAGCTGACCGAGTTCAAGAAGCCCATCCGATTCTGCAAGGTCGAGATCGGTAAGCCCGAGCTGCAGGAGATCGTCTGTGGCGCAAGGAATTTCGCCGTCGGTGATCTGGTGGTCGTGGTGCTGCCGGGTGGTGAGCTGCCCGGCGGCTTCAAGATCGCCTCGCGCAAGACCTACGGGCACACCTCCAATGGCATGATCTGCTCGGTCGCGGAACTGGCCATCGGCAAGGACCACAACGGCATTCTGGTGCTCGAGCCCGGCACCGCCGAGCCCGGTACCGATGCCAATGAGCTGCTCGGCCTGGACGATACGGTCATCGAGCTGGCCATCACGCCCGACCGCGGTTACGCCTTCTCGGCGCGCGGTCTGGCGCGCGAGCTGGCCTGCGGCTTCGACCTGGAATTCCAGGATCCGGCCGTGCGGTCGCTGCCCGACGCCGATGCCGAGGCGTGGCCGGTGCGGCTCGAGCCCGAATCGCTGTGCACGCGTTTCGCGGTGCGCAAGGTTGCCGGTATCGATCCGAAGGCCGTGAGCCCGTGGTGGTTGCAGCGGCGACTGCTGCTGTCGGGTGTGCGCCCGATCTCCCCGGCGGTCGATGTCACCAATTACGTCATGCTCGAACTGGGCCAGCCGCTGCACGCTTTCGACGCCGCGAAGGTGTCGGGCGGACTCGTGGTGCGGCGTGCCAACAAGGGGGAAACCCTGCGCACCCTCGACGAGGTCGAGCGCACCCTCGATGCCGAGGATGTGGTGATCGCCGATGATTCCGGCGTCATCTCGCTCGCGGGCATCATGGGCGGCGCGAGCACCGAGGTCGGCGGGGAATCCACCGAGATCATTCTCGAGGCCGCGACCTGGAATCCGATCGCCGTGGCGCGCACCGCGCGCAGGCACAAGCTGGGCTCCGAGGCCAGCCGCCGCTTCGAGCGCATTGTGGATCCGGAGCTCAATCTGGCCGCCCTGGACCGCGCCGCCGGTTTGCTGGCCGAGATTGCCGGTGGCACAGTCGAATCCGTGCTCACCGATGTGCGGGTGCCGGTTCCGGCCGTCGAGCCCATCGCCATGGATATCGATCTGGCCGATCGCATTGCGGGCGTGCACTATGCGCCCGGCGCTTCCACCCGCCGGCTGCAGCAGGTCGGCTGCGCGGTCGATGTCGGCGTCAGCGAGGCCGGGCACGGTCAGTTGATCGTCACCCCGCCGAGCTGGCGGCCCGATCTCACCCAGCCCGCCGATCTGGTGGAGGAGGTGCTGCGGCTGGAGGGTCTGGACAAGATTCCGTCGGTGCTGCCCACCGCCCCGGCCGGTCGCGGACTGACCGCCGAGCAGAAGCGCCGCCGGGCGGTCAGCAAGGCTCTGGCGTTCGAGGGCTGCGTCGAGGTGCCGGTGCCGGTGTTCATGTCCCGCGAGGTGTTCGACATCTGGGGACTGCCCGCCGACGATCCGCGCCGCAACACCATGCGCGTGCTCAACCCGCTGGATGCGGATCGGCCCGAACTGGCCTCGACGCTGCTGCCGGGACTGCTGGAGGTGGCCGCCCGCAATATCTCTCGCGGTGAGCGCGATCTGGCCATCTACGGGATCGCCCAGGTGGTGCGCCGGACCGAGCAGACCGCGCCGGTCGGCCCGCTGCCGGTGGACCGCCGTCCGACCGAGGACGAGATCGGCGCCCTGCTGCGCTCACTGCCCGATCAGCCGGTGCATGTCGCCGCCGTGCTGACCGGTAAGCGCGAACCGCGCGGACCGTGGGGCCCCGGTCGCGCGGTCGAGGCCGCCGATGCCTTCGGCCTGGTCGATGTGGTCGCCGAGGCCGCGGGCGTGGTCATCGAGCGCCGGGCCGTGGCCTTCCTGCCGTGGCATCCGGGCCGTGGCGCCGAACTGCTGGTCGACGGTGTGGTGGTCGGCCACGCCGGTGAACTGCATCCGGCCGTGCTGGAGCGGTCCGGCCTGCCGCCGCGCACCTGCGCCGTGGTGATCGATCTGGATGCGCTGCCGCTGCGCGAAAACCGGCCCACCCCGGTGGTTTCGCCGTTCCCGGCGGTCCTGCAGGACGTGTCGGTGAGTGTCGCCAAGACGGTTCCGGCCGCCTCGGTGGAGGCCGCACTGCGCTCCGGCGCGGGCGAGCTGCTGGACAAGATCTCGCTGTTCGACGTGTACGAGGGCGCGCAGGCCGGCGAAGGCCGTAAATCCCTCACCTACGCGCTGCGCTTCCGTGCCATCGACCGCACGCTGACCGAGGACGAGGCCAGTGCGGCCCGTGACTCGGCGGTGGCTGCGGCGGCCGACGCCGTCGGTGCGGTGCTGCGCTAGCCGGAACTGATCGGGAATATCGAGCAGCGGCTCGTCGCAGGCACTTTCGGGTGTCGCGACGAGCCGCTGTCGTATGGAGGAGTAGGAAGGCGTTATGCGGCATCCGGCACGGCCTTTTCTCAATGCGCTGACCTACGTCCCCGATCGGCGCATCGTCATGACCCCCGACCAGTTCGGGGTCGGGTACGAGGATCTGTCCCTGCGGACCACGGACGGGGTGACCGTCAACGCCTGGTTCGTGCGGGCGGCCGGGGAACCCCTGGGGCACATCCTGTTCGCGCACGGCAATGGCGGCAATATCGGTGATCGGTCGCCGATTCTGGCGCTGCTGTCGGCGGCCGGTTTCGATGTGCTGGTCTTCGACTATCGCGGATTCGGCCGCAGCGGTGGGCGACCCAGCGAGGAGGGCACGTACCTGGATGCGCGGGCGGCGCGCGACGCCCTGCTCGCACAGCCGGGAATCGATCCGAATCGGATTGTGTACCTGGGGAAATCGCTCGGTGGCGGGGTCATGCTGGAGCTGGCGACGGCGTATCCGCCCGCGGCGCTGGTGCTCATGTCGACCTTCACCGGGCTGCGGGATGCGGCGGGGGCCGTCTATCCGTATCTGCCCAAAGTGGTGGTGCCCGATGCCTATCCGAGTCTGCGGCGGATTCGGCGGCTGCGGTGCCCGGTGCTGATCATGCACGGCGATGCCGATGAAATGCTGCCGGTGCGGATGGGGCGCACGCTCTACGAAGCGGCTCCGGAGCCCAAGGAACTGGTGATCTATCCGGGTGGTGCGCACAATGATCTGGTGCTGATTCCGGGGTGGTCGGGCACGGTCGCGGCTTGGGCCGCGAAGGTGCTGCCGCCCAAGCGGCTGACCTCTGGATAGTGCTTACTTACGAATGATGTTCGCGAGGAACTCGGCATTGCTGCCGGTCCGGCGCAGACCGTCGAGCAGCAGGTCCAGCGCGCGCTGATCATCGAGCTCGGACAATGTCCGGCGGAGCTTGTCGACCGCGTCGTGCTCGGCGGGAACCATCAGCAGCTCATCGCGGCGGGTGCTCGAGCGGGTGACGTCGACCGCGGGGAACACGCCCCGGGCCGCGAGATTGCGGTCGAGCTTGAGTTCGGCATTGCCGGTGCCCTTGTACTCCTCGAAGATCACGGTGTCGCCGAGCGAACCGGTCTCCACCAGCG
Organism: Nocardia sp. NPDC006630; assembly: GCF_040611495.1. Classification (NCBI taxonomy): domain Bacteria; kingdom Bacillati; phylum Actinomycetota; class Actinomycetes; order Mycobacteriales; family Nocardiaceae; genus Nocardia; species Nocardia sp. NPDC006630. The sequence continues at coordinate 73,792 of NZ_JBEXOK010000011.1, read as the reverse complement.
TGGTGGCGACAATGGTGAGCGAGCCGCCGTGTTCGATATTGCGGGCCGCGCCGAGGAACTTCTTGGGCGGCAGCAGTGCGGCGGAATCCACACCGCCGGAAAGGATTCGGCCCGAGGCCGGTCCGGAGGTGTTGTAGGCGCGGGCCAGCCGGGTGAGCGAATCGAGCAGTACGACAACGTCATGTCCCTGTTCGACGAGCCGCTTGGCGCGTTCGATGGCCAGTTCCGCGAGTGCGGTCTGCTGCGCCGGTGAGTGATCGAAGGTGGCGGCGACAACCTCGGCGGGAACGCCGCGGGAGAGGTCGGTGACCTCCTCGGGCCGCTCGCCGACCAGCACCATCATGAGGTGGACCTCGGGATGATTCGCGGCGATGCCGTGCGCGATCGCCTGCAGCACAGAGGTTTTGCCCGCCTTGGGCGGTGCGACGATGAGGGCGCGCTGCCCCTTGCCGATCGGCATGATCAGGTCGGTGACCCGGGTGGTGAGCTTGTGCGGCTCGGTCTCCAGGCGCAGGCGCTCGTCGGGATGAATGGGTGTCAGTTCGCCGAAGTGCGGGCGCGAAATGGCTTCGCTCGCAGGGCGGCCGTTGACGGTGTCGATGCGCACCAGCGTTGCGGACTTGCCGCCCTTGGCATTCGACTGCTGGGCATTCGACTGATTCGGGGTGCTCGGACGCACGAGTGCGGTCACGAAATCGCCACGGCGCAAACCGAATTCGCGGACGAGCCGGGTGGGCACCGAGATATCGGCGGGGTCGGGCAGGTAGCCGTTGCTGCGCAGGGTTGCCGTATTGCCGCTGATATCGAGGATTCCCGTTGCGGGCGACAGTGTTTCGATGGTGTCGAGGACCGGCGGTGCGGTGTTCTCGACGGACGTGGTTGGGGTGGACTTGGACGGGGTGGACTTGGGTGCGGCGGCGCGATTGCGGGCCGGCCGGGTTTCCATGGTGGTCATGAGTGTTCTCCTGTGAAAGGCATCCGGTGACTTACGCACCGGGAGTGTGTATGTGGAGCGGCCGCGTACGGCCGGAGGCGGGACGCCGGGACGGCGGGCCGCAAGGGGATCCGAGTGTGTGTCAGCGGGTAGCTCAGAACTACTGCCGGAAAACTGACTCGGAAGGGAAGAAATCTCGTGGGAGGGACCTGCGTCTACCTACATCCACGGGCTTACAACACGGCCTACCATACGCCGTACTCGGCGTCAGCGCAATGGCGCCCTCGGTGGGGCGCGCGCTGCGTAGCCTGGTCCGTATGAGCAATGCCGAGGATCTCGTATCGGAATTGGCGAAGTTGCCGGATGCCGAGCTGGCGGCGGCCGTGGCCGAGGCCAGTGCCGGCCGGGCCGCATTGGGTGCGCTGCACGAGGTGGCGGCCGCGGTGGCGGCCACCGCCGGTCATGCACCCGACTACATCGATGTGACTCCGGACACGGATCCGGCGCCCGGCTCGCCGCCGCTGGACGTTCCTGTCACATTGGACCAGGTAGAAGGGGGTCCGGCGGGCATGGTCCCACCGGTACCGCCAGCCGGTATACCGATCGCGCCAGGCATTGGCGGGTATACGACATCGGGCGTCCCTACTTTCGAGTCAGTTCGCGATAAGGTCGAGCAGCGCTACGGCACCGCACAGGGGATGGACGAGCTCGATCGGCAGACGCCCGCGGGTCGTAGCGTCGAGGAACAGTGGGACGCGCGGCAGAAAACCGCGCGGGAACGCCTGGAACAGATTCGAAAATCGATGCACGGCAACGATTCCGACTGAACTCGGCGGTCTTTTCTTGACGATGGGTGGAACCCTATGACCGAGCCGCGCGAAATCGCCGAACGGCTGCTCGACCTGCAAGTCGACTTCATTCTCGCCGAGGTGACCGGCGATCGCTTCACCGAGGTGATCGGCCGCGATGTGGAGGCGGTGATCGGCATTGCCGACACCATCATCTTCCGCGATGTGGTGGAGCTCGACCAGGCCAAGCAGACGGTGGCCACAATTATCAATCTGATCGGCGGCAGCCCCGTCCTACAGGAGATGGTCGGCCAGCTGTCGCTCTCGCTGTATGACGATATCGCCGCGAACAATGACTACACCCTCGGCGACGTGGTGGAGCGCGAGCCGGTGGAGCAGCTGCTGGAGAAGATCTTCGGCATGCACCAGGCGCAGGAGCGAATCCTGGAGCGGCTCACCGAGAGTCCGCTCATCGCTACCGTGGCCTCCAAGTTCGTGGACAAGCTGATCTCCGATTTCATGGAGAGCAATCGGCAGATGGCGAACAAGATCCCGGGCGTCGGCTCGCTGGTCTCGCTCGGCACCTCCGCCGCCAAACAGGCCCGCAAGGCCGCCGAGAAGGCCACCGGCGACGGCACCTTCCTCGGCGAAATGGCCGGTAAGGGAGCGCAATTCGCGCTCAAGCGGACCAATAACGCGATTCGCGAAATGCTGCGGGACGCGCCGGTGCACGATGCCGCCATGGAATTCTGGGATCTGCACGCCGGTGAGCCGGTGAGCGGTCTGCGCGAGTATCTCTCGCAGCAGGATCTGCAGGATCTGGCGCTGATCATCTACCGCATCGCGCTCACCACGCGCGAGAAGGAGTACTTCGGCATCCTGGTCGACCAGGGCGTGGAGGTCTTCTTCGAGAAGTACGGCGATCACACCCTGGCCGCGCTGCTGCCGGAGCTGGGTCTGTCCGGTGCGGACATCGGCAGGGAGATTCTGCGCTACGGCCCCGCCGTGGTCGAGGCGGCCAAGCGAAACGGTGTGCTGGCCAAGCTGATTCGCGAACGCCTGGAGCCGTTCTTCGTCTCCGATCAGGTCATCGCCGTACTGGCGGAGGCCACCGAGTAGTAGTCCGGCGCCCCGGCCACCGCCGGGGCGCCGCCCGCTGGAGGCGTTATGGATCTACCGATCACCGGTGAGCGCCTCACAGTGCTGTCGCCCGGCCCCTTTGTGCTGGTGCTGGGCGCGGGCGCCTATGAAATCCACATCGAGGGCGAGCTGGTGCTGCACCGCACCGGGGCCTCCACCCTGCACCATATTGCCGGCGAAGCCCCCGCCGAAGATCTGGCCGTCGCTCTGGACGGCGTAATAGTCTCCGCCGCAGTGGATTCCGATGGCACGCTCCGCATGCTCCTGGACTCGGGTGCGCAGCTGGCAGTGGAACCCGACCGCTACTACGAGGCCTGGCATGTCACCGCCCCCGGCATCTACCTCGTCGTCTGCATGCCCGGCGGCGAACTCGCGATCTGGTCCGAGAAGTCCTGACCCGCATCGCATCCGGCCGGACGCCTGCCGTATGCGTTCCCGCGGTGTGCGCCGCGGTCGGTGTGCGTGCCAGGCACGCACACCGACCGCGGCGTATCCCCGGTGTGCCGTATGTCGGTACGGCACATCGTGGCCGATGCACTGCGGCACGTTCTGCGGGTCGCCCATCATCAGCGACCCGAGCCCATGCCGTCCCCTCCGAGGCATCCGGTAGTGGCCGTGCAGCGTTGAACGGCCCTGGTGAGCATCCCGAGTCGGCCCACTCCGCGTCAATGCGAAGCCCTGTCCCAATTTGTCCCAGTTGTGCGATTTGCGGTTCGGGCCCGCGGGCCGTACAGAGTGCCTGCGCCATCGTTAATACCGAACGGTAGGTTTGTCTGCGGCGGTGCGTGAAAGCATCATCGAGATCGGGTCTGGAGGAGTCACAAGGGTGGTCGAAGCACACTCGGCAATTGCGGGTTTCCTGCGCGTACGACGGGAGGCGGCCGGCTTGACGCGGGCGGAACTGGCACGGCGCGCCGGAGTCTCGGAGGCCTTGATCCAGAAGGTCGAGCAGGGCACTCGGCACCCCACCCCGACCGCGCTCGCCGCACTGTTCGAAGCGCTGGATGTGCCGATGCAGTACCGCGAGCACGCCGCGAATGTGCTGCAGCCGGAACTGACCGATATCCCGTACGACGGTGACATACCGGAGCAGGCCGAACTGGACTTCCTCAGCAGCCTGCCCTATCCGGCGTGCTATCAGACGCTGCCCGGACTGGACCTCATCGCGGCCAATGACGCCTATCTGCAAGCGTTTCCGGGTCTGACGCCCGGTGTCAACATCATCGCGTGGATGCTGCTGGATCCGATCGCGCGCCATGTCATGGGCGACTGGGAGCGGGAGGCGCACTTCATGGTGTGGGCTTTCCGGCACATGGCCCCGGGCATCGCCACCCCCGAACGCATCGAAGAGATCACCCTGCTGTGCCGGGAGGCGCCGGACTGGGAACGCTTCTGGTCGACGGATATTCCGCCCCCCGAGATCCGCCGCCGCCCCACCCGCGTGCGGTCGCTCGAGACCGGTGAGTTCCTGCGCATGCAGGTCCACATCTTCCGCTGCGAGTTGCCCCGCCGCCAATGGTGGATGTATACCCTGGTGCCCGCACTCGGCCCCGAATGATTCGCTATCGCCCTGCGGCACAGGCCATTCAGGCTCGCCGGTAGGTTCGACTGCGAGCAGCACGCACTGGAGCAACGGATATCGGGTACGGAGGAGCGGCAGTAGTGGCCGAGGCGCATACGACAATTGCGGGATTTCTGCGCGTGCGCCGGGAAGCGGCACGGCTGACGCGCGCGGAACTCGCACGGCGGGCGGGGGTTTCGGAGGCGTTGATTCAGAAGATCGAACAGGGTGTCCGCCAGCCCACCGCGATCGCGCTCGGCGCGCTCTTCACGGCATTGGAGGTCGAGTTTCCGTATCGCGAATGGGCCGCCAGCGCACTGCTGCCGGAACTGACCGGGCTGCACTACGGCGAGATGGAACCGGCCGAGCTGAATTTTCTGCAGACCCTGCCGCACCCGGCGTGGTATCAGACCGTTCCCGAGCACGACATCATTGCGGTCAATGACGCCTATCGCCGGTGGTTTCCGGGTGCGGAGGCGGGTGCCAACGGCCTCGAGTGGATGCTGCTGGATCCGCGGGCCCGTGCGGTCATGGGTGATTGGGAGCGGGAGGCGCACACCATGGTGTACGCCTTCCGGCATATGGGGCCCGGCGCCGCCGCGTCCGCCCGCGGCGAGGAGATCGCCGCCGTCTGCCGGCAGTCGCCGGACTGGGAACGACTGTGGTCGAAGCGTCTTCCGCCGGAGGGGGTCCCGCACCGCAGCACCCGGGTGCGGTCGCCCGACACCGGCGAGTTCATTGTGATGAACGTTCAGCTCTTTCGCTGCGAACTCCCGCGCCGGGAGTGGCTGATGTACACCATGACGCCCGCGCGCACTGCCGGATAGCCCGCTACGGCCCTGCGCGGCAACACGTTCCGGGCGCCGGCAGGGCGCCGATCAGGCTCCGGCCGCCCGGCTCAGCACCGCGATCGGGAACTGACGGGTGCTCAGCGCCCGGTAGGTGGCGAAGTCGGGGTAGCCGGCGACCAGTGTGCGCCAATGGGTTTCGTACTCGGCCGGGTCGGTGACCACGCGCACGTCGACGGGCCAGTTCTCGGCGCCGACCTGGACGCGGGCGGTGGGGGAGGCGGTCAGGTTCAGCCACCAGTTCGGGGTGCCGGGGTGGCCGCCGTTGGAACCGGACACCAGCAGATCGTCACCGGAGCGGATCAGCATGAGCATGACCGGACGTGGTTCGCCGGATTTGCGGCCGGTGACGATCAATTGGAAGACCGGTTTGCCCTGCAGGGTGGCGAGCTTGGTGCCGCCGGATCGGACGTAGATCCAGCTGTTCACGCGCGAATAGGCGCGTGCGCTCCAGCCGAGGTAGATGCTCGAGTAGTGATTGAACCGTCCGCTCAAGGTGAGGGTGCCGGTTCCCGAATTCTTGCCTGCCATCTGTATCCCAATGCTCGACGCCGCGTAACGCGGCTCACTTTACATACTGTCCAGTGAGTCGTCAGGTGGCCGGTGGGACTGCGCGGATCAGTTCACGCAGGGGATATCCGAGCCGATGGTCGTAGTGACCGGCTTACCGTTGTCGGGGGCGCCGTCGGTGGTGGTCGTGGCTGCCGCGGCGGCTGCCGCTGCCTTGGCGGTTGTCGTGGTCGTGGTGCCGCCGGTGGTCGCGGCCGCCGGGTCGAGGGTTTCCGGAAGCTCGAAGTCGGTGCCCAGGACCAGTTTGATATGCCCGGCGGTGACATTCGAGGACGGGCTGGCGGAGACGCCGCCGAGCATATCGGTCAGCTGCTGGGCATCCGCGTCGGCGCCGGTGCCGTAGTAGATGACGGTGGAGCTGCCATCGGAGGAGGTGGCATTGCTGACATCGCCGGTGGGAAATCCCTTGGCGCCCAATGATTTCTGCACCTTGGCCGCCATACCGGGGGTGCCGGTGGCATTGACCACGTCGAGGGTGCTGGTGGGTGTGGTGCGGGGCGCGGCCGCGACGGCCGGCTGTTCCACACCGAAGGCGCTGCGCACGGTCTTCTTGATGGCGACCGGATCGATGATATTGACGTCCTGGCCGTCGACGGTGTCGTAGCGCAGTACCGGAAGGGTATTGAATTCGATCGAGGGCGAACCGGCGCGGCCCACGGTGGTGATGAAGTCGGTGAGGCTCCAGCCGTCCGAGAGCACCACATCCTTGTGCGCCACATCCATGAGCGCCTTCAGCTTGCCCACATTGGTGAGCGTGCCGGAATCCTTCAGCGATTTGGCGACCGAGGTGAGGAACGCCTGCTGCCGGTGTGTGCGGTCGAGGTCGCCATTGTCGAGGCCGTGGCGCTGGCGCACGAAGGCCAGGGCGTCGGAGCCGTCCAGATGCTGCTTGCCGGCGGGAAATTGGGCGCCGGAGTAGTAGCTGTCGTCCACCGCGTGATTGAGGCAGACGTCGACGCCGCCGAGCGCGGTGGCCAGATCGTAGAACCCGGCGAGCGAGACCTCGGCGAAGCGGTTGATGGGAACGCCGGTGAGCGCCTTCACCGTCTGCACGATCGAGGTGCGCCCGGCCTCCCGGCCCTGCCGCTCCAGATCGACCTTGTCGGTGACGCCCTGCGCCTTGAGCTTCTCCTCGACCATGTACTTCTTGAGACCGTACGACTCTTTGATCTTGGCGTGGTCGTAGCCGGTGATGCCGGAGACCGGCACGTAGTCGTCACGCGGAATGGAGAAGGCGATGATCTTCTTCATATCCTTCGGAATATGCACGAGGATCAGGGAATTGGCGTTGTAGCCGCCCTCGGAGCCGTCGCCGGCGTGCAGCTGGTCGAGGATCTCCTTCGGCAGATCGTTGCCGTTGAGATCCTTTCGGGTATCCAGCCCGATGAGCAGAATATTGATATCGCCGTCGAGGGTGCGGTCCTCCTCGGCGATCGCGCCGGAGCGGGTGAAACCCTGGTCCAGGGTGGTCTCCCCGTACCAGAGCACACCGGTGATGCCCATCACCCCGACGGTGACCAGCGACATGACACCGCGGCCGGCATAGCGCAGCCGCTTCGATTGCGCGGAGGCCGGAGCTTCCGCGGCGCGGCGATGCGAATTCGGCCGGGCGCGGCGGGTGCGCCGGGGCTCGGTCGGGGGCGTCTCAGCTGACCTGCGCGCACTGCCGGTGGGGCGGTAAACGGGGAGCTGTTCAGTGTCGTCGTCGTACATGGCTACGTCGAGTGTGCCGGAGGAGACCGGTGATGTCAGATCGGCCTCTGATTATGCCGGAATAAGCACCCTCGGGTGAATGAAATTGCACAGTCATGCATAACCATCACATCCGACGACTAGTCCTCGACGATGGCGACGGCGTCGATCTCGACCAGCATTTCCGCTCGTGGCAGTCCCGTGAAAACGGTGGTGCGGCTCGGCAGCACCGCGCCGCGGGTGTGCGCGGTGACGAATTCGCCGTACGCGTCGTTCATGACGCTGAAATCCTCACGCTTGGTGAGGTAGACGCGCAGCATCACCACATCGTCGAAGCTCGCACCGCTCGCCTCGACGATCGCCTTCACATTCTCGAGCGTCCGGATCGTCTGCGCCGCGACGTCACCCGGGTACAGGTACTCATTGGTGACGGGGTCGACCGGACCCTGCCCGGAGACCTGGACGAAGGGGCCCTTGCGCACACCCTGCGAGAAGGTGTGCGCGGGCGCGGGGGCCTTGTCGGTGCGGACGGCGATCTTTTCGCTCATGGTCGGCCTTTCACTGGTCGGGGTGGGTGGTGCTCGGACTCCAGCCGAGCTCGGTGGAGACGGCCGCCGCCGCGGCGCGTACCTGCGGCAGCATGCCGAGGACCTGGTCGTGGTCGAGCAGCATGTCCGGCACCGACATCGAGAGCGCGGCGACGACCGCGCCGGTGCCGTCGCGAATCGGGACGGCCACGCAGTTGATGAAGCTCTCGTGCTCCTCGTGGTCCTCGGCATAGCCCTGGGCCGCAACGAGTTCCAGCTCCGCCAGGTACTGCTCGGGGGTGCGGATGGTGCGGTCGGTGAAGGGCCGGTACTCGATGCCCTCGGCGATCCCGCGCCACGACGCGCGCGGCAGCGCGGCGACGAGCACCTTGCCGACCGCGGTGCAGTGCAGTGCGGCGGGCCGCCCGATCCGCGAATACATCCGGACGCTGTGGGTGGCATCGAGTTTGTCGATGTAGATCGCCTCACCGGATTCGTAGGTGGCCAGGTGCACGGTCTGACCGGTGGCGGCATTGAGCGCGGTCAGGTGCGGCCGCGCCGCGATCCGCACATCGCGACCCTCCAGCGAGCGATTGGCGAGCTCGAAAAGCCGTGAGCCCAATCGATATTTATGCTCCGGGTCGTGCGTGACGAAGCGCTCACCCTCCATGGTCTGCAGCAGCCGCAGCACGGTGGACTTGTGCACGCCGAGCTGGGTTGCCAACTGGTCCAGGGATTTCGGCTCCTCACCGAGTTCGGCGAGGATGGTGAGGGCACGCAGCAGGCTCTGGCTCATGAGGGGACATTCTCGGGGATGGGCTGCGGCCGGGCGTAATTCATTCCCGCCCATTCGGAAGTACTCGCTGCGGAGCGGGATTCGAGGGTCGCCAGCGGCGGCAGCTCGGCGACGTCACCGGTGCCGGTGAGCGCGGCGGCGGCGCACAGATGCCCGAAGCGCAGCAGGTGCTCGTGCGGGCGGCCCTGCAGCAGCGCCGCCAGATAGCCGCCCGCGAAGGCATCGCCCGCACCGATGCGTTCGGTCACGTCGAGGCGCAGGGCGGGGACCTCGAGGCGAACATCGCCGATGTATCCGGTCACCGAATGCTTATCGTTCTTCACGATCAGGTGGCGGGGCTGCGGGAAGAGGGCGCGCAGCCGCTCGGCGTCACCGACCCCGAAAACCGCTTCGGCCTCATCCGCGCCGAGGAACACCACATCGCTGCCGCGAATATGGCGGGCCAGGATCTCCCCGGCGGATTCGCCGCGCCGCTCCCAGAGGGCCGGGCGGTAGTTCAGGTCGAAGCTGATCAGGCGCTGCCCGCGCGGCTGGGTGAGCAGGCTCGCGGTGAACTCGGTGGCGGCGGGCGACAGCGCCGGGGTGATACCGGTGAAGTGGATGACGTCGGCCCCGCCGAGCAGTCGCGCGGCCGCGGGGAGATCGGCAGGGGACAGGGCGCTGGCGGCAGATCCGTTGCGGTAGTACAGCATTCGGCTGGCTCCGGCGTCCAGATCGCCCGCCTGGGCGGAGCCGCTGCCGCGTTCCTTCACGTAGACGCCGGTGGGCCGGGCCGGATCGACGGTCACGGCGGAGGTGTCCACGCCGCGCGCACCGAGATGCCGCACCAGATAGCGGCCGAAGCCGTCGTCGCCGACCCGGGAGATCCAGGCGGTCTGAATGCCGAGCTGCGCGAGCACCGTGGCGACATTCGCCTCGGCGCCCGCCGCACCGCGTTCGAAGGTGTGCGAGTCCTCCAGCGGGCCCGGCTGCGCGATCAGTACGGCGAGTCCCTCGCCGACGGTGACCGCGCGCTTAGTCGGCTGGGTCACACCAATCTCCTTTGAACGGTTGCGGCTTGCGGTCTTCGTGTGCAGAATAACCACCACTAAACACAATGCGCAACAAGCGTTGCAAAATATGCAATGTGAATTGGCTATGAATAGTCGGCTGTGAATCAGTCGCATGAAATCGGAAGGAATGCCGTGGCTCTCGACAATGGCGTCGTCACCGCCCTGGGCGGGGAGCGGCTGGGACCGCAGCACAAATCGCTGCCGCCCGCCGCCTGGGGGCTGAGCGTGCGCGAATACCTGGCCACCGCACCGCATCTGGACGATCTGCAAACGCCGGTGCTGACCGTGGACCGCGCGGCCGTCGATTCCAACCTCGCGGTCATGGCGGCGTGGTCGCGGCAGGCCGGGGTCCGGCTCGCCCCGCACGGCAAGACCACCATGTCGCCGCAGCTGTGGCGTGAGCAGCTCGAGGCCGGCGCATGGGGCATCACCCTGGCCACCGTGTGGCAGGTGCAGGTGGGCCGCTCGTTCGGACTGGACCGCATCATGCTCGCGAACGCGTTGGTCGATCCGATCGGATTGCGCTGGGTCGCCGACGAATTGGCGAATGATCCGGACTTCGAGTTCTACTGCTGGGCCGATGGCCTCTCGACCGTGCGCGAGATGGAACGGATCCTCGAGTCCGCGCCCGAGGGTGTGCGAGTGCCGGTGCTGGTGGAACTCGGTGGGCCGCACGGGCGTACCGGGGCCCGCACCCTGTCCGAGGCGTACGAGGTGGCCGAGGCCATCCACGACTCCGCACGGCTCGTGCTCGCCGGTGTCGGTGGTTATGAGGGCGCGCTGGCGCACGACCGCACCCCGGAAGGGCTTGCGGCCGTGCGGCATTACCTCGACGAGCTGGGCATCCTGCATCAGGAGCTGGCGTCCCAGGGCCGCTACGAAGGTCGCGCGATCCTCACCGCCGGTGGCAGCGCCTATCCGGATCTGGTGGTGGAGCGGCTCGCCGGACTCGCGGACGAGGAAGGCGCGCACGGGGTTTCGACCACGGTGGTGCTGCGCTCGGGCGCGTACCTGATCCACGATGACGGCTTCTACTCCGGTATCTCCCCGCTCACCGCCGGCGGTGTGGCGCTGACCGGTGCGGACCGCCCGCTGCGTGCGGGTATGCATGGCTGGGCGCGCAGCGTGTCCCGGCCGGAACCGGGGCTTGCGCTGCTCGACGCGGGCAAGCGTGATCTCCCGTTCGATGAGGGGCTACCGGTCCCGCAGCGAATGGCGGGACCGGCAGTACAACCGCTGCCCGCGGGCGCCGTGGTGACGGCCCTCAATGACCAGCACACCTTCCTGCGGCTGCCGGAGGGCAGCGCCGCTGCGGTGCCGGTGGGTTCGGTGGTGCGACTGGGGCTTTCGCATCCGTGCACGGCCTTCGACAAATGGCGGCTCATTCCGGTGCTCGACGACGCCGATGCCGAGCGGCCGCGCGTCGTCGACTTCCTGCACACCTTCTTCTGAGCGGACTGCCATGGCCGACTTACTGATTCGTGATATCGACATCATCGACGGCACCGGCGCGGACCGGTACCGGGGTGATGTGGTCGTGGACGGTGGCCGCATCACGCGGATCGCCCCGCCCGGCACGGTGACCGCGGCCGCCCGCATTCTCGACGAGGGCGAGACCCTCGCGCTGGCACCGGGTTTCATCGATATGCACGCCCATTCGGATCTGCACCTGCTCACCGAACCGGGCCACTTCGCCAAACTCAGCCAGGGCATCACCACCGAGGTCCTCGGACAGGACGGGCTCTCCTACGCGCCCATCGACGATGCGGCGCTGGCCGTGGTGCGCCGCCAGATCGCCGGGTGGAACGGCAATCCCGCCGATCTCGACTTCTCCTGGCGCACCGTCGCCGAGTATCTGGACCGCCTGGATACCGCGCGCATCTCACCCAATGCCGCGTACCTGGTGCCACAGGGCACGCTGCGCCTGATGGTGGTGGGCAGTCATCAGCGCGCCGCCACCACCGCCGAGATCGACCGGATGCGCGCACTGCTCGCGCAGGCTCTGGCCGAGGGTGCGGTCGGCATGTCCAGTGGACTCACCTATACGCCCGGAATGTATGCCGGCACTTCGGAACTCGCCGCATTGTGTGAGGTGGTGGCCGAAGCAGGGGGCTTTTACGCCCCGCACACTCGCTCCTACGGTGCGGGCGCGCTCGAGGCCTACGCCGAGATGATCGAACTCTCCCGGCGCACCGGCTGCGCACTGCATCTCACGCACGCCACCATGAACTTCGGCGTGAACCGCGGGCGCGCACCGGAATTCCTCGCCCTGGTCGACGCGGCCCTGGCGGACGGCTGCGATATCAGCCTCGATACGTATCCGTATCTGCCCGGGTCCACCACACTGTCGGCATTGCTGCCCAGCTGGGCCATGTCCGGCGGGCCCGATGCGGCGCTCGAGCGCATTGCCGATCTGGCGACCCGGCTGCGCATCGTGGCCGATGTCAATGAGAACGGCTCCGACGGCTGCCACGGCGTGGTGGTCGACTGGGAGACCATTCAGATCAGCGGTGTCGCGAATCGGGAACTCGATCGCTACGTCGGGCGCACCGTCAGCGAGATCGCCGCCGAGCGGGATATGCCGCCGGTCGAGGTGTTCTTCGACCTGCTGACCCGAGATCAGCTGGCCACCACCATCCTTCAGCATGTCGGGCACGAAGAGAATGTGCGCGCCATCATGCGCCACTCGCGGCATATGGGCGGCAGTGACGCACTGCTGGTGGGGGAGCGGCCGCATCCGCGCGCCTGGGGCACCTTCCCGCGCTACCTGGGGCGCTACTCGCGTGAGCTCGGCGTGCTCGGGCTCGAGGAGTGCGTGCACCACCTCACCGGCCGTCCGGCGCAGCGGCTCCGGTTGCGCGAGCGCGGACTGATCCGGCCGGGCTATGCCGCCGATCTGGTGCTGTTCGATCCGCACACGGTGGCGGATACCGCCACCTTCGACAACCCCAGGCAGCAGGCGCGCGGCATTCCCTACGTCCTCGTCAACGGCGAATTCGCATTGGACGCAGGCAAACCCACCGATGTGCGGGCCGGTCGCGCCCTGCGCATGGATTCCACTCGGAAGGAGACCCGTTGACCTCCGCCATGGACGTCATTCGAGCCGATCGTGTACTCACCGTGGTGCGGGCGCCGGAGATTCCCGATCCGGTGGCCCTTGCCGAGGCGCTCGCCGGATCCGGAATCCGCGCCGTGGAACTGACTTTCACCACCCCGGGCATTCTGGATTGCCTGCGCAAGGCCGCCGAGGCCGGACTCGGGGTCATGGGCGCGGGCACCGTGCTCACCGGTGAGCAGGCCGCGGCCGCTATCGACAGCGGCGCGCGATTCCTGGTGACGCCCGGAGTGCGCGAGGAGGTGGCCGAGGTGGCCACGCGGCGCGGAATCCCGGTTGTCATGGGCGCTTTGACCCCGACAGAGGTCATGCAGGCCATGGATTTGGGTGCGGCGGCAGTGAAGATCTTCCCCGCCCGCACCTTCGGCCCGGGCTATTTCAAGGACCTGCGCGGACCCCTTCCCGAGGCGCAATTGATCCCCTCCGGCGGGGTCAACGCTGGTAATGCCGCGGATTTCCTCACCCAGGGCGCGGTGGCGGTCACCGCCGGAACCGACGTGGTCGCGCCCGCCGATGTCGCGGCCGGGCGCTGGGCCGAAATCGCCACGCGGGCGGCGTCGTTCGTTCGATCTTTGAACTGAGAGGTACACCATGGGCGCCACAGTCGACTGGCTGCGCACCACCACCCCCGGACTGCTGGTGCTCTGCGGTCTGTCCATCGCGATCCTGCTGCTGGCGATCATTCGCATCAAGCTCGAGCCCTTCATCGCACTGCTGCTCACCAGCCTGGCCCTGGCCCTCGCGGCGGGCCTGCCGGTGTCGAAGATCGTCGGCACTCCGATGAAATCCGGTGACTCCCTGCTGGAGACGGGTTTCGGCGGCATTCTCGGGCATATCGCCGTGATCATCGGCCTGGGCACGGTGCTCGGCGCGATCCTGGAACGCTCCGGCGGCGCGGATGTGCTGACCGACCGGCTGCTGCGGGCCTTCGGGGAGCGGGGCGCGCCCGTCGCCATGGGTCTGCTCGGCCTCATCTTCGGCATCCCGCTGTTCTTCGATATCGGGATCTTCGTGCTCGCGCCGCTGGTCTACGTGGCCGCCAAGCGCGGCGGCGGTTCGCTGGTGCGCTATGCGATGCCCATGGTCGGGGGTCTGTCCATGACGCATGCGTTCCTGCCGCCGCATCCGGGTCCGGTATCGCTGGGCGGTCTGCTCGGCGTCAGTCTCGGCTGGCTGATCCTCATGGGATTCGTCTGCGGCATACCCGGATTCATCGCGGCAGGCATCGTCTGGGGTAGCTGGATCGGCAATCGCGTGAAGGTCGAGGTGCCCGCGGAGTTCCTGGTGGCGGAACCGGCCGGTGACGGCCCCGGCACTACCACGGCCACGGCGGTGCGCCCGCCGCCCTCGGTGGCGCTCATCGGCGGCATTATCGGAATTCCGCTGGTCCTCATTCTCGGCGCGACCTTCGGCAGTCAACTGCTGCAGGCGAATTCGCAGCCGCTGGAGGTGCTCACCTTCCTCGGTACGCCCGCCGTGGCTCTGCTCATCGCCGTGCTGACCGCCTTCTACGTGCTGGGTCTGCGGCGCGGGCAGACGGTGCAGGAGTTGAGCACCCTCACCGCCGAATCGCTGCGCCCGGTGGGCATGCTGCTGCTGGTGGTCGGTGCGGGCGCGTTCTTCGGAAAGGTCATCTCCGCCACCGGAATCGGCTCGGCCCTGGCCCAAACCATGTCCGCCGCAGGTCTTCCGGTGATCGTGCTCGCCTACATCATCAGCTGTGGCCTGCGCATCGCCCAGGGCTCGGCTACCGTCGCCATCGTCACCACCGGTGGCATTGTCGCGCCGCTGGTGGTCGGCCACGACTACTCGCAGATGGCGCTGGCCCTGATCGCCATGTCCATCGCCGCGGGCTCGATTGTGCTGAGCCATGTCAATGACGGCGGCTTCTGGATCATCTCCAAGTTCTTCAATCTGACGGTCAAACAGACGCTGCAGACCTGGACGGTGCTGGAAACAGTGCTGTCGGTGGTGAGCTTCGCGGTGGCGGCGACGCTTTTCGCTTTCGTGGCCTGACCTGCGCTGATCGAGGCTGGAAGGCCGATGCGGCGGGGGTCTGCCGGACCCCGCTGTGAATGAGCTTGCACAATCGTGCATAATCATCACATGGCGGATACCTCTAGTGGACCCACGCTGCGGGTCGCGGTCGCTGGTGCGAGCGGGTACGCGGGCGGCGAAGTCCTGCGACTGCTGCTCGGACACCCAGCCTATCGAAGCGGGCGTCTCGAGATCGGGGCGCTGACCGCCGGGTCCAATGCGGGCAGCCTGCTCGGGTCGCTGCAGCCGCATCTGCTGCCGCTGGCCGATCGGGTCCTCGGGCCGACCACCCTGGAGGAGCTGGCCGGGCACGACATCGTGTTCCTGGGCCTGCCGCACGGGCAGTCCGCGGCCATTGCCCAGGCGCTGCCGGAATCGACCGTCATCATCGACTGCGGTGCCGATTTCCGGCTCACCGATGCCGCGGCCTGGGAGAAGTACTACGGCACCCCGCATGCGGGCAGCTGGCCGTACGGGCTGCCGGAGTTGCCGGGCGCGCGGGAGCGATTGCGCGGGGCGACCCGGATCGCGGTGCCGGGCTGCTATCCGACGGTGTCGAGTCTCGCACTGGCCCCGGCCCTTGCCGCGGGCATTATCGAGCCGAATGTGAATGTTGTCGCCGTGAGCGGCACCTCGGGGGCGGGCCGCAAACTCGATGTGGGCCTGCTGGGTTCGGAGGTGATGGGTTCGCTGCGTGCCTACAGCATCGCGGGCGCGCACCGGCACACTCCCGAGATCGCCCAGAATCTGAAGGCGGCCGCCGCGAGTGGCGGGAGCGATCTCGCCGGTCTCGACGTCGCCGTATCCTTCACCCCGGTGCTGGCTCCGCTGCCGCGCGGCATTCTCGCGACCTGCACCGCCCCGACGCGCGTGGACGCCGCCGCGGCCCGTGCCGTCTACGAAAAAGCTTATGCCGATGAGCCCTTCGTGCACCTGCTGCCCGAAGGCGTACTGCCGCAGACCGGTTCGGTCCTGGGATCCAATGCCGTCACCCTGCAGGTGGCCGTGGACGAGGCCGCCGGACTGCTGGTGGTGATCGGCGCCATCGACAATCTGGCCAAGGGCACCGCGGGCGCGGCTGTCCAATCCCTGAATCTGGCTCTCGGATTCGACGAGACCGCAGGACTTTCCACCGTAGGAGTGGCACCGTGACTTCAACCTCTGTCGGCAAGCTGGTCCGGACCCAGGGCGTCACCGCGCCGCTGGGGTTCCGCGCGGCCGGTATCACGGCGGGCATCAAGGTCAGCGGAAAGCCGGATCTGGCACTGGTATTCAGTGAGGGACCGGAGTATTCGGCGGCCGGCGTCTTCACCCGCAACAAGGTGAAGGCCGCACCGGTGCTGTGGTCGCAGCAGGTGCTGACGACCGGGCGGCTGCGGGCGGTCATCCTGAATTCCGGTGGGGCCAATGCCTGTACGGGTCCCGGCGGTTTCCAGGACACGCACGCCACCGCCGAGGAGCTCGCGAAGGCGCTCAGCAACTGGGGCACCGAGACCGGGGCGGGCGAGATCGCGGTCTGCTCGACGGGTCTCATCGGCGACCGGCTGCCCATGGACAAACTGCTGCCCGCCGTCACCGAGATCGTGCGCGAAATGGGTGGCGGGCTCTCGGGTGGTGCGGAGGCCGCACGGGCCATCATGACCACCGATACCGTGCCGAAAGAGGTGGCGTTCCACCATCAGGACAAGTGGAACGTCGGCGGTATGGGCAAGGGCGCGGGCATGCTCGCACCGTCGCTGGCCACCATGCTCATCGTGCTGACCACCGATGCGGTCGCCACGCCCGCACAGCTGGACGCGGCGCTGCGCAAGGCTACCGCTCTGACCTTCGACCGGCTCGATGTCGACGGTTCCTGCTCCACCAATGACACTGTGCTGCTGCTCGCCAATGGCGCCAGCGGTGTCGCGCCCAGCCAGGACGACCTCGATGCCGCTGTGTTCGCGGTCTGCGACGATCTGGCCGAGCAGCTCATGGCCGATGCCGAAGGTGTGACCAAGCGGGTGCACATCACCGTGCGCGGCGCGATCAGCGAGGACGAGGCGCTCATCGGCGCCCGTGCCCTCGCCCGCGACAGCCTGGTCAAGACGGCGTTCTTCGGCTCCGACCCCAACTGGGGCCGCGTGCTGGCGAGCATCGGCATCGCACCGATCGAGCTGGAGGCGGACAAGATTTCGGTGTCCTTCAATGGACATCCGGTGTGCGTCAACGGCATGGGCGCCCCCGGCGCACGCGATGTGGATCTGTCCGGCGCCGATATCCAGGTGCTGGTCGACCTCGGACTCGGCGACGGTGAGGCCACCATCCGCACCACCGACCTCTCGCACGGCTACGTCGAAGAGAATTCGGCCTACAGCTCATGAGTTCGGTGCGCGAACAGCTTTCGGCGCTGGACAAGGCACACGTCCTCGCCGATGCGCTGCCGTGGCTGCAGAAATTCCGCGACAAGGTCGTGGTCGTCAAATACGGCGGCAATGCCATGATCGACGAGGACCTCAAGCGGGCCTTCGCCGCCGATATGGCTTTCCTGCGCACCGTGGGCGTGCATCCGGTGGTGGTGCACGGCGGCGGCCCGCAGATCAGCGCCATGCTGAAAAAGCTTGGCCTGCAAGGTGAGTTCCGGGGCGGCTTCCGCGTCACCACGCCCGAGGTCATGGATGTGGTGCGCATGGTGCTCTTCGGCCAGGTGGGCCGCGAGCTCGTCGGGCTGATCAATGCGCACGGGCCCTATGCGGTCGGCATCTCCGGTGAGGATGCGCGGCTGTTCACCGCCACCCGCCGCACCGTCGAGGTCGACGGCGCGCCCACCGATATCGGCCTGGTCGGCGACGTCACCGAGGTGAATCCCGATGCGGTGCTGGATCTCATTGCGGCGGGCCGCATTCCGGTGGTCTCCACCATCGCCCCCGATGCGGACGGCGTGGTGCACAACATCAATGCCGATACCGCCGCCGCCGCGCTGGCGCAGGGCATAGGCGCGGAAAAACTGGTCATTCTCACCGATGTGGAAGGCCTGTACACCGATTGGCCGGACCGGTCCTCGCTGACCACCCGCATCGATACCGATGAGCTGGCCGAGTTGCTGCCCAGCCTCGATGCGGGCATGGTGCCGAAGATGGAAGCCTGCCTGCGTGCCGTCGAAGGCGGTGTCCCGACCGCGCACGTCATCGACGGCCGGGTGCCGCATTCGGTACTGCTGGAGCTGTTCACCGGGGAGGGGATCGGCACCATGGTGACCCCCGCGGGCGTTGCGAGTTCGAACGGAGTGAAGTCATGAGCACAGCCGATATTCAGCAGCGGTGGACCTCCGCGCTGATGAACAACTACGGCACCCCGAAGATCGCGCTGGTGCGCGGTGCGGGCGCGGTTGTCTACGACGCCGACGGCAAGCGCTATCTCGACTTCCTCGGCGGCATCGCGGTCAACAGCCTCGGGCACGCGCATCCGGCGATTCTGGAGGCGGTCACCAATCAGCTGGGCACGCTCGGCCATGTCTCGAATCTGTATGCCAGCGAACCGGTCATCGAACTCGCCGAACGGCTGCTCGCGCACTTCGGTGACGGGGACGGGAAGGCGTTCTTCTGCAACTCCGGCACCGAGGCCAATGAGGCCGCGTTCAAGATGGCGCGACTGACCGGCAAGACCAAGATCGTCGCGTGTGAGGAAGCGTTCCACGGGCGGACCATGGGCGCGCTGGCGCTGACCGGGCAGGCGGCCAAGCGCACGCCGTTCGAGCCGATGCCGGCCGGTGTTGTGCATGTGCCCTACGGCGATACGCTGGCGCTCGCCGCCGCGGTCGACACCGATACCGCCGCAGTGTTTCTCGAACCCATCCTGGGGGAGAGCGGTGTGGTCGTTCCGCCCGCCGACTATCTGGCCAAGGCGCGCGCGATCACCAAACAGCAAGGCGCACTGTTGATTCTGGACGAGGTGCAGACCGGCATCGGCCGCACCGGTGCGTTCTACGCGCATCAGGCGGCGGGCATCGTGCCGGATGTGATCACCCTGGCCAAGGGGCTGGGCGGCGGTCTGCCCATCGGCGCGGTGCTGGCGCAGGGTCCGGCGGCCGAGCTGCTGCAGCCCGGTATGCACGGCACCACCTTCGGCGGCAATCCGGTCTGTGCCGCAGCGGCTTTGGCGGTGCTGCGGACCATCGACGACGAGGGTCTGCTCGCACACGTGGAGAAGGTCGGCAAGATTCTCGTCGACGGGATCGACGATCTCGACCACCCGCTCATCGATCATGTGCGCGGCGCCGGTCTGCTCATCGGCATCCAGCTCACCGCCGATGCCTCGGCTCAGGTGGAGGCGGCCGCACGGGAGACGGGT
This sequence comes from Nocardia sp. NPDC006630, assembly GCF_040611495.1. Lineage (NCBI taxonomy): Bacteria > Bacillati > Actinomycetota > Actinomycetes > Mycobacteriales > Nocardiaceae > Nocardia > Nocardia sp. NPDC006630. The sequence continues at coordinate 54,406 of NZ_JBEXOK010000011.1, read as the reverse complement.
TATCTCATCAATCCCGCCAAGCCCAATGTGATCCGGCTGGCTCCGCCGCTGGTGCTCACCGAGACCCAGGCCGACAATTTCCTGTCCGACCTCCCCGGCATTCTCGACGCCGCGCAGGCCCAGGTGGAGAAGGAGAACCAGAAGTGACCATTCGCCATTTCCTGCGCGACGATGATGTGAGCCCGGCCGAACAGGCCGAAATCCTCGCCATCGCAGCGGAACTGAAGAAGGCCCCGCTCTCCCGGCGTCCGCTCGAGGGTCCGCGCGGTGTCGCGGTCATGTTCGAGAAGAACTCCACCCGCACCCGCTTCTCCTTCGAAATGGGCATTGCCCAGCTCGGCGGGCACGCCGTGGTCGTGGACGGACGCGATACGCAGCTCGGCCGCGAGGAGACGCTCGCCGATACCGGCCGGGTGCTCTCGCGGTATGTCGACGCGATCGTCTGGCGCACCTTCGAGCAGACCCGGCTCGACGAAATGGCGGGCGCCGCAACCGTTCCGGTCGTGAACGCGCTCTCGAACGAGTTCCATCCCTGCCAGATCCTCGCCGATCTGCAGACGCTGCGGGAGCGCAAGGGCGACCTGGCCGGGCGCAAGCTCACCTATCTCGGCGACGGTGCGAACAATATGGCGCACTCGCTGCTGCTCGGCGGCGTCACCGCGGGTTTGAACGTAACCATCGCCGCCCCCGCGGGTTTCGAGCCGCTGCCGTGGATCGTGGAACTGGCCCAGAAGCGTGCCGCCGAAACCGGCGCCACCATCGCCTTCACCGCGGATCCGATCGCGGCCGCCGAAGGCGCCGACGCGCTGGTCACCGACACCTGGATGTCCATGGGCCAGGAGAACGACGGCCTCGACCGCGTCGCCCCCTTCCGCCCCTTCCAGGTGAACGCGGCCCTGCTGGCGCACGCCGCCCCCGATGTGACTGTGCTGCACTGCCTTCCGGCGCATCGCGGCGAGGAGATCACCGACGAGGTCCTCGACGGCCCGCACAGCGCGGTGTGGGACGAAGCCGAAAACCGCCTACACGCCCAGAAGGCGCTGCTGGTCTGGCTGCTCGCCAAACAGGGCGGTGCCCGGTGAGCGGTGAGCGACGCTCGGCCGCAACGGCTCCCGTGCGCTCGGGTGCGGCAATCGCCCGCACCCGGGCCGGCCGCCAGGCCCGCATAGTCGCCATCCTCTCCCAGCACGAGGTCCGCAGCCAATCCGAACTGGCCGCCCTCCTCTCCGGTGAAGGCATCGACACCACCCAGGCCACCCTCTCCCGCGACCTGGACGAACTCGGGGCGGTCAAGCTGCGCGCAGCCGACGGTGGCGCCGGTGTGTATGTCGTCCCCGAAGACGGCAGCCCCGTCAGGGGCGTAACCGGCGGCACCGAACGACTCTCCAAACTCCTCGGCGACCTCCTCGTCTCCACCGACTCCAGCGGCAATATCGCCGTCCTCCGCACCCCACCCGGCGCCGCCCACTTCCTGGCCAGCGCCCTCGACCGAGCGGCTCTGCCGGAGATCGTCGGCACCATCGCCGGCGACGACACCATCGCCGTCATAGCCCGCGAACCCACCACCGGCGCCGAACTGGCCACCAAAATCGAACTCCTCGCCTGACCGGCCACCCTCCACCTGATTGGCGATTCCGGCCGGTGTGTCCGGGCGCGAAGCCTGGCTGAGCATGCTGGTTGCTACTCGGATGCCATATGATGCTGCGCTGAAGGAGGGCGGCGTGTCGATCGAATCGGGTGGGGCATCGGGGCAGTTGAACGTTGTTCCCGAGGAAGTGCAGGCGTTGGGTCGGCTCGCCTACAAAATGGCTGAGGAGTTGCGGTCGGGTTCTTCGACTCTCGATGGTGAAGTCCGGGACTTGATGAACACCTGGAAGGGCGCTGCCGCGGGTTCGTACAGCGAGGGCTGGGAGGAAATGCATCGCGGCGCCGTCGAGGTCTGGGATGCGCTGTTCGAACTTGCCGCAAAGTTGGGTGTCACGGCCGAGAACTATCGGGATGCCGACACCAATTTCGCCACCGCGGTGAATTCGCTGGAGCTGCCATGAGTGTCCCGGGCGAGGGCTACTCGGTTGATCTGACACATCTCGACGAAGTGACCGCACACATCCGAGCCTTCAAAGGCTTTGTCGCCGACAACCTCTCAGCCCTCGACGACCGCGCCAAGGCGCTATCGGCAACCTGGTCGAGCGAGGCCGCGACCGCCTACGAGACCGCACACCGCGAGTGGCTGACCGGCGCGAACGAGGTCCGCGACGGCCTGGCCGCGCTGGAAGCCGCCGCCCGCACCGCACACGAGAACTACACCGGAGCCATCGCCGCGAACTTGAGGATGCTCGGCCTGTGAGACCGGCGAATTCGGTGGTCCGGAGGTCGGAACGATGAATGTCGACTTCGGCGCCTACTACGCCGTCGGCAGAGCATGTTTCGGCCTTTCCGATGCGCTGCAGAACGCGTTCCTCGCCGAAACGAAGGCCATGGCCGACTGTGGTGCTATGGCCGGTGTCGACGAGACAGGCGCCGCGTGGGGGCAGAAGTACGACCGGCGGGTCACCGAGGTTCTCGACATGGTTTCCCTCCTCGGCGAAGGACTTCAGAAGCTCGGCACCGTGATCGTGCAGGCTGGCTACAACCATTACTCGGCCGACTACGACAGTGTCCTCGGTCCAGCCGCCCCGCCTGCTGTCATGCCGCCGGTTCCGACGCCGTCGTGCCGCTACTATGGCAGCCCGCCTTCGGCCGGAGGGCCTGGTCGAGGTCTGCGCGAAGCGGCCGACTCTCTGATTCGATTGGCCGACAAGGTCGGCATCGACATTCCCGACGGTGACACCGACTCGCTGCAGACGGCAGCCGACGCCTGGAATCGCCTGCAAAATGGTCACACGGTCGAGTTGGCTTCGGTGTTGAAGAACGCCGCGATAGTGATGGAACGCAATGATGTCGCCGATGCCGCTGAGTTCACGCGGCGACTGCTCGACTTACAAGACGCAGTCGACGACATCCTCGGAGCCTGCGGTGAGCTCTCACAGTTGTGCAGTTCTTATAAGGCGGATCTCGAACACCTCCGCAGCGCCATTCTCCACGGCATCCTGGTGGAGCTCGCCTGGGCGGTCGCAGGTGAACTCGCCATCGCCACCGCTACGGCCTGGATCACCTTCGGTATCACCGCAGTTGCCGCCGGCGCCGCAACCACGGCGATCGTCGCCCGCTACGCCGTGCGCATCGCGGAAGCCGTCCGCGGCTGGCGAGACGAAATACGCGCTCGCAAGGCACAACTGGCGCTGCGCGACCTGAGCAAGACTCGCAAGACCGTGGATGAGGCACAAGAACTGGAAACCGTGGCCGACGATGCGGTCGCCCAACCTCCGAAAACCGCGCGGGCGCCCGCTGATTCGGGAAGATACTCCGGTGGTTTGGCGAAAGTCGACAAGCCGGATCCTGATGCGGACAAGCTCGCCGGACGGATCGGCGGGCAATCGCGAGTCAGATTCGACAGCGACTCCGCCGGCCGGGAGTTCGATGCGGTCAGCGATCAGTACATCGCTCAAGCGAAGCCTGCGAACTTTCAAGTCAACAAGAGCTTCAGAAGCCAGGCGCGCGCGACCTTCGAAGCGGCGCAGGATACCGGCAGAAGTGTGTACTACCATTTTGATGGACCACCGCAAGCTGGAGTGCGCGAAAAGCTTCAGCAGTATGCCGACGAGTACAAAATCGACCTTGTTATCGATGAAGCGCCGTTTTAGCTGAAGGAGTGAGGTGTTCGAGTACCACGGCTGGGTCACCGTTCAGAGTTCTGCGGGGGATGAGAACGATAGTGAAAGCGAAGCCGCACTGACCGCTGCTGCGGCAGTCCTGCAAGGTCTGCAATCGGCGCCCGGACTCGCCGATATTCGAACTGTCAACGGTGTAAATCAGATTCATATTGCAGGATGCTCGAATCATAAAGGCAGCCAAGGTGATCAAGTTATCGAGGTCTTCGCCGAAATAGGGCGGGTCGCGCCAGGTTCCTACGGGATCCTCTATGTGCGAGACGATGAGGATTCATCTGGTCGTGAGAATGAATTTCAGGTCACGGTAATGCGCCGGGGCGCAGTATCTTCATGGCGCGACGAATTGCTGTCGCCATGCATTCCCGTCATCGAAGATGATGAGTAGTCACTTCTGTGAAGCGAATGGTCGGTATGGTCCGGCGAAGGCTCACCGGCCGCGCTGATCTCGGTACAGCGCTGGAGTAATCGGATATTTCGCCGATGGCGGTGATCGGTCTTGCTGATCTGAGGCGGCTCATGGGGAAGTAGTGGGCGCGGTGTCGCCGACTCATGACCCGCTGCGCCCGCTGCCGGTGTTCATCGGCACCGGGCTGCTGGGGGGCCGTACTGGCTCTGGCCAGGGGTTTTCTGGTCAGCCACCCCCGGTTATGAATGGGATTGCATCATCGTGCATAATCATTTGCAGGACGGCGGGGGAACCGACTTACACGTACTAATCGAGGAGCACACGGACTATGACCAAGCGCGTCGTACTCGCCTACTCCGGCGGGCTGGACACCTCAGTCGCGATCAGCTGGATCGCCAAGGAGACCGGGGCCGAGGTGGTCGCGGTCGCGATCGACCTGGGTCAGGGCGGCGAGGACATGAACGATGTGCGCCAGCGCGCGCTCGACTGCGGTGCGGTCGAATCGATCGTGGTGGACGCGCGCGATGAGTTCGCCGATGAGTACTGCCTGCCGACCATTCAGGCGAACGCCATGTACATGGGCCGCTACCCGCTGGTCTCGGCCATCTCCCGGCCGCTGATCGTCAAGCACCTGGTCGAGGCCGCCGAGTACCACGGCGCCGACACCGTCTCGCACGGTTGCACCGGTAAGGGCAACGATCAGGTTCGCTTCGAGGTCGGCATCGGCGCGCTCGCGCCCGAGCTGAAGGTCATCGCCCCGGTCCGCGACTACGCCTGGACCCGCGAGAAGGCCATCGAGTTCGCCGGCGAGAACAACCTGCCGATCAATGTCTCCAAGAAGTCGCCGTTCTCGGTCGACCAGAACCTGTGGGGCCGCGCGGTGGAAACCGGCTTCCTCGAGGATCTCTGGAATGCCCCGACCAAGGACGTGTACGACTACACCGTCGACCCGACCGTCAACTTCGAGGCGCCGGACGAGCTCATCGTCACCTTCGACAAGGGTGTTCCGGTCGCCATCGACGGCCGCCCGGTCTCCATGCTCGAGGCCATCACCGAGCTGAACCAGCGCGCCGGACGCCAGGGCGTCGGCCGCCTGGACATGGTCGAGGACCGTCTCGTCGGCATCAAGAGCCGCGAGATCTACGAGGCCCCGGGCGCCATCGCCCTCATCACTGCGCACCAGGAGATGGAAGCGGTCACCGTCGAGCGCGAGCTCGGCCGCTACAAGCGCCAGGTCGAGCAGCGCTGGGGTGAGCTGGTGTACGACGGCCTGTGGTACTCCCCGCTCAAGCGCGCGCTGGACGCCTTCGTGCAGGACACCCAGCAGCATGTCTCCGGTGAGGTCCGCATGGTCCTGCACGGCGGCAGCGTGATCGTGAACGGCCGTCGCTCGGACGAGTCGCTCTACGACTTCAACCTGGCCACCTACGACGCCGGTGACACCTTCGACCAGTCGCTGGCCAAGGGCTTCGTGCAGATCCACGGCCTGTCCTCCAAGGTTGCGGCGCGTCGGGACCTCGGCAAGAAGTAGTAGCCTGCGACCGGGTACCAACCGGCCTGAGGAGGCGTCCATGCGAACCGATGACGACAGCTGGGACATCACGGAGAGCGTGGGCGCCACCGCCATCGGTGTCGCCGCCATGCGGGCCCACGAAACCCGGCGTGACGATGCGGTCTTCAGCGATCCGTACGCGGCGAAGCTGGTGGCCGCCGTGGGTTCGGACGGCTGGAACACGATCATGGCCGCCGGCCGGGGCGGCGGTCCGACCGGTAGCAGCTTCATCAACGGCGTCATGGGCAACTTCCTGGTTGCCCGGACGCTGTATTTCGACGATTACTTCGCCAAGGCGATCACCGTCGGCATCCGGCAGTTTGTCATCCTGGCTTCCGGCTTGGATGCGCGCGCGTATCGGGTGGAATGGCCCTCCGGCAGTACGGTTTTCGAACTGGATCAGCCGAAGGTGCTGGACTTCAAGGCGAAGGCGCTCGCCGATGACGTGCCTGCGGTAGATCGCCGTGAGGTGCCCGTCGATCTGCGGCGCGACTGGCCGAAAGCCTTGCTCGACAAGGGTTTCGATCCCGATCGGCCGACCGCCTGGCTCGCCGAGGGCCTGCTGCGCTACCTCCCCGGCGAGGCGCAGGACCGGCTGCTGGAGAACGTGGTCGCACTCAGTGCGCCCGGCAGCCGGATGGCGCTGAATATCGGCACCGGAAATCGCGCGCTGTCGAAGGAAATGCGCGAACGCCGACGGGAAGCCTTGGCCAAGGCCGGGATTCGAGTCGATCTCGAAGAGCTCTGGTACCCGTGGGAGGGCCGCACCGACCCGCGTAGCTGGTTCGCCATGCAGCAGTGGCTGGTGCGGGAGGGCGATCCCGCGGCCCTGCTGGCCGATCACGGCCGCGTCGTCCCCGAGGAGGCGCTGGCCGATATGAGTACACACATCCTGATGACCGCGATACGACCGCGAGGAGACGACACGCTATGACCCAGGGCGGCAGCACCAATGAGGGCGCGCTGTGGGGCGGACGATTCGCGTCCGGCCCGGCCGCGGCAATGGCCGCGCTGAGCAAGTCGACCCACTTCGACTGGGTGCTGGCGCCTTACGACGTCCGCGCGTCCAAAGCCCATGCGCGCGTGCTGCACAAGGCCGGACTGCTGTCCGAGGGTGATCTGGCCGCCATGCTGACCGGACTCGATCAGCTGGCCGCCGATGTGGCCTCGGGCGCCTACGCCCCCGCCGAATCCGATGAGGACGTGCACGGCGCCCTGGAGCGCGGTCTGATCGAACGCGTCGGCACCGAACTCGGCGGTCGCCTGCGTGCCGGTCGTTCGCGTAATGACCAGGTGGCCACGCTCTTCCGCATGTGGCTGCGCGATGCCGTGCGCCGGGTCGCCGCGGGTGTCCTCGAGGTGGTCGACGCCCTGGTCGCCCAGGCCGCCGCGCATCCGGATGCCGTCATGCCGGGCAAGACGCACCTGCAGGCCGCGCAGCCGGTCCTGCTCGCGCATCACCTGCTGGCGCACGCGCATCCGCTGCTGCGCGATATCGATCGCCTGCGCGACTTCGACAAGCGCGCCGCCATCTCCCCGTACGGTTCGGGCGCGCTGGCCGGTTCCTCGCTCGGCCTGGATCCGGAGGCGATCGCCGCCGACCTGGATTTCGATGCGGCAGCGGCCAATTCGATCGACGCCACCTCCTCCCGCGATTTCGCCGCCGAGGCCGCCTTCGTGCTGGCCATGACCGCCGTCGACCTCTCCCGCATGGCGGAGGAGGTAATCATCTGGAGCACACCGGAATTCGGCTACATCACCCTCGCCGACGCCTGGTCCACCGGCTCCTCGATCATGCCGCAGAAGAAGAACCCGGACGTCTCCGAGCTCACCCGCGGCAAGGCCGGCCGCCTGATCGGCAACCTCACCGGTCTGCTCGCCACGTTGAAGGCACAGCCCCTCGCCTACAACCGTGACCTGCAGGAAGACAAGGAACCGCTGTTCGACTCGGTGGCCCAGCTGGAACTGCTGCTGCCCGCCATCGCCGGCCTGGTCTCCACCCTGACCTTCCACACCGACCGCATGGCCGAGCTGGCCCCCGCCGGTTTCACCCTCGCCACCGATATCGCCGAATGGCTTGTCCGCCAGGGTGTCCCGTTCCGCGTCGCCCATGAGGCCGCCGGCGGCTGCGTCCGCGCCGCCGAAGCCCGCGGCGTCGGCCTCGCCGATCTCACCGACGAGGAATTCGCCGCCGTCGACCCGAACCTCACCCCCCGGGTCCGCGACGTCCTCACCGTCGAAGGCTCCATCGCCTCCCGCAACGCCCGCGGCGGCACCGCCGGCGTCCAGGTCGCCAAGCAACTCGAGGAAGTCCGCAGCACCGCCGCCGACCACCGCACCTGGCTGCGCTGAACCCGGCGAAAACCCGTAGCCGTCGCCGGATGCGAGGGCTACGGTTCGCTTGTGTCCAAGCGGGAAGCACGGCTACAGGCCGAGATTCAGCCGTTCCTGAAGCAGTACGGCCGTGTGTCGCGGCGGCGCTACGGCGGTGACCCGAACGACCGGCACTACGACCGGGCTTTCGAGGCGGAGCTCAAACGGCTCGACCCACGTGAATTGGATCGACTGATGAACGGTACAGACGAAGACGGTCGCTGATCATCCTGTACGAACGACGAATGCCCGCCGCGGAGACGGCGGGCATTCGTGATTCTGCCGGATCATTCTTTGACGAAGTTCGACCGTTTGGTGGCGGGGATGGTGAAGCGGCCCGACTTGATGGGGCCGGCGTCGGACTGCTTGCGGGCGGGCTTGCCTCGGCGTTCGCGGCGCGACATCGGCCGGTCGGCGGTGTCGGAGTCGACTGCTTGGGTTTCGGGGTTCACGGATTGGTCGGACATGAGGTCCTCCTGGGGGAGTGTGACCGACTCGCCGGGGGTGACCGGTCGAGATCGGAGTGCCGCGGAGCGGCGGGAGATCGGCGTTCGGAGCCGGAAATGTGCGAAGGCTCAGCGGCGGTGCTGACAATTCGGCACAGGTGCGCTCTCTGTATTTCAGCGCTGAGGCGGCTCAGAAGTGCGGTGGCATCCACATGCCGTCCCAGTAACCATACGGCGTCGCGCCATGCATCTCATTTCGGGCCCGGTATGCCCGATAGTGTGCCCGCATGACCTTGTTGTTTCTGGGACTGGCCATAGCGTTCGAGGTGACGGCCACGGTGTCGCTGAAGATCTCCGATGGATTCAGCAAACTGGTGCCGTCGATCATTGTGGTGATCGGCTACGCGTCGGCGTTCGTCTTCCTGTCGCAGGCGCTCAAACGGGGTATGGCGATCGGAGTCGCGTACGGCATCTGGTCGGCCGTGGGTGTGGTGGCGGTGGCGACCATCGGTGCGCTGTTCCTGGATGAGCGACTGACAATGGTGCAGGTGGGCGGGATCGGGCTGGTGATCGTCGGGGTACTGGCACTGGAACTCGGCGGGGCACACTGAATCGATCTCAGGCGCACTGAATCTCAGCGACGCTGAGTTCCAGCACGCTCAATCCTGTACGCGCAGTGTGTATCCCGCATCGGCGAGCGCCGTAAGCACCTCGTCGCGATGTGCGGGCCCGCGGGTTTCCAGGGTCAGCAGTACCTCCACCTCGTCGATGGCAAGCCAGGTGTCGGTGCGGGAGTGGACCACATCGAGCACACTCGCGCCGGTGCGTCCCAGCTCGGCGAGCAATCCGCCGAGGCTGCCCGGGCGGTCGGAGATGGTGACCCGAGCGGCGAGGTAGCGGCCCGCAGCGCTCAGACCGTGCCCGATCACCCGGGTCAGCAGCAGCGGATCGATATTGCCGCCGGAGAGAATGGCGCACACCGGACCCCGCAGATCGAGCTCGTCCAGATCGCAGGCCATGAGCGCGGCGACCGCGGCCGCACCGGCCGGTTCGACAATGAGTTTGGCGCGTTCCATACACAGCAGCAGCGCCCGCGAGAGCGCATCCTCATCGACGGTCACAATGCTCGGCGCGCATTCGACAATATGCCCGAACGGCACTTCACCGGGCTGTCCCACGGCAATCCCGTCGGCCATGGTGACCATCTGCGCCAATCGAATCGGCTTCCCGGCCTCCAGCGATCCGGGCCACGCCGCCGCACCCGAGGCCTGCACGCCGATCACCCGCACCTGCGGGGCCAACTGCTGTAACGCCCCCGCGACGCCCGCGAGCAACCCGCCGCCACCGGTCGGCACGATGACCGTGCCGACATCCGGCAGCTGCTCCAGGATTTCCAGCGCCACCGTCCCCTGTCCGGCCACGATATCGGGGTGATCGAACGGATGGACCAGCGTCGCCCCGGTCTGCTCGGCGAATTCCCTTGCCGCCATCAGTGATTCGTCGATGGTGTCGCCGACCTGATACACCGTGGCCCCATATGCCTTGGTGGCCACCAGTTTCGGCAGTGCCGCACCCACCGGCATGAACACGGTCGACTCGATGCCCAATGATGTTGCCGCCCAGGCGACCCCCTGCGCGTGATTGCCCGCGCTGGCCGCCACGACGCCCAGCCGCCGTTCGGACTCCGGCAGATTGGCAATGCGGTTGTAGGCCCCGCGCGGTTTGAACGACCCGGTGCGCTGCAGGTTCTCGCATTTGAGCCACACCTCGTGCCCGGTGCGCTCCGCCATGACCCGCGATGCCACCATCGGGGTCCGGCGGATGACCGGAGCCAGCAGATTTGCCGCCGCGTCGATCCGTGCGATCAGGTCCATGGCGCCATGCTGCCAGGCGTCAACCGAACTGTCTCGTCCCCGCCGCGCCGCGTTGCGCCACGCGTACGGACCCCGGCCCGCGCGGACAATCCCGGGCCGAGCCCACCTCCCGAGCTATCTTCTGACCGATCGAGCATCTGCTCGATTTCGCGCTGACCTGCGCCGATGCCCCGCTCGAATCCCGGGAGAGGGAAGCTGTGCCGAATGCAGTGAAGATCGTGACCGCGTTCGCCGTTGCCGCCGCTGTGAGCAGCGCTCCGGCCGCGACCTCCCATGCCGCCGAGGTCCCGACCATCGGTAGCTGTTCCGGCGGCGACTTCCGCTGGACCGCCGTGGACGGCGCCATCGATATGACGCCCCGCGTGCTCACCTTCACCTCGGTCGGCAGGTTGTGGGATTGTGTCGGCGTTCCGGGCATCACCGGCGGCACCTTCACGGGAGTGCATGTGGCGGCATCGGATTGCATGCATCCGGCGGACGGCCCGCTCACCGTCGACATCCTCTGGTCGGACGGCGAGACCAGCACACTGTGGGGCCCGTGGCCGGTCGGCATGATGCAGCCCACAATCGGCCCGATGGAGGTGGTCGGAGGTCTCGGGCAGGGCGGTCGCGTCCGCGTTGTCGCCGAATACGAGATGATGACCCCGAATATGGTCATGGGCTGCATGGGCCCGGGCGTCACCACCGGCCCGGGCCGGCTGTCTGCCAGCATGTGGTGAAATCGGCGGCAACTTTTCCTGGTTGTGACACCACCGACCGAGAAAACCAACACGGGAAACCTAGCTTGGCAGTATGCCCCCACGTCGACGCTCCGCCCTGCTGGCCACCCTGGTGGTCGACCAACCGGGTCGACCGCAGATCATTCTCGGTGAATTGCGCCGGGTGATCCTGGACGGCGCCGCCCCGCCGGGCACCGTGATTCCGCTGCGTGAGATCGCGGAACTGTTCGGTGTGAGCCACATACCGGTCCGCGAAGCCCTCAAAATCCTGATCGGGGAGGGCCTGGTTACGCATGAACAGCACGCCGGTTACGCCGTCGCCCAGCTGACCGCCGCCGAACTACGCGAGATGTATATCGTGCGGCAGACCCTGGAGGAGGCGGCGCTGAGCATGGCGGCGATCAACGCCTCCGCCGAGGACCGCGCAGCGTTGGTAGCGGCAAATGAATTGCTGGAGAAGGCGATTCACGAGGACGACCCGGTCGCCTACCATCGGCACTCCCGAGTCTTCCATCTCGCCCTGACCCGCCCGTCCCGGCTGTTCCGGCTCATCCACATGCTCGAGGCCGCCTGGAACGTCACCGAACCCATCCAGCCCATGGTGCATGTCTCGCACGCCGATCGGGAACGCCTGCACGGTGATCACAACCTCATGCTCGATGCGTTCCTGGATCGTGATGTGGATCGGCTGCTCGCCATCGCCCGCCGCCACCACCTGCGGCTCGAGCAGGTGATCTCCACACTGCCCACCGATACCGGATTGCTGGTGGCCGCCGAAGATATATCGATACCGCAATAAGGGGGCAATGGAGGTGCAATGGCGGGGCAACGGCCCGTTCCTACCTTGATCCGACCATTGCTCTTCGGATCGGATGCGCCATGACCGATATCGCCACACCCGTCACGGCGGACACACCTCCCACGGTGACCGCCCCAGTTTACGACCCCGCGCTCACCAATGAGGACCTGGCCCCACTGCGCGAACAGCGTTGGGGCTCATACCATATCTTCGCCTTCTGGATGTCGGATGTGCACAGCGTCGGCGGCTACGTCACCGCGGGCAGCCTGTTCGCGCTCGGCCTGGCCGGCTGGCAGGTGCTCGCCGCCCTGCTGGTCGGCATCACCATCGTCTATTTCCTGTGCAATCTGGTGGCCGCGCCCAGTCAGCGGACCGGCGTGCCGTATCCGGTCATGTGCCGCAGCGCCTTCGGAGTGCGCGGGGCGAATATCCCCGCCATTATCCGCGGCCTGATCGCGGTGGCCTGGTACGGGATTCAGACCTACCTGGCCTCGGCGGCGCTGATTGTGGTTGCCGTCAAACTGTTCCCGAGCCTGGCGCCGTACGCGGTCGCCTCCGATTACGGCTTCCTCGGCCTGTCGCTGCTGGGCTGGTGTGCCTACCTGGTGCTGTGGGTGGTGCAGGCGGCGGTGTTCTGGCAGGGCATGGAGTCCATTCGCCGGTTCATCGACTTCTGCGGTCCCGCAGTCTATGTCGTGATGTTCGCGCTCTGCGGCTACCTGATCTACAAGGCCGGCTGGGGTTCGATCAATTTGGAACTCGGTTCGGTGAAGTACCACGGCTGGAATGCGCTGCCGGTCATCCTGGGCGCGATCGCCCTGGTGGTGTCGTACTTCTGCGGACCCATGCTGAACTTCGGCGACTTCTCCCGCTACGCCAAGTCCATGCCGGCCGTGCGCCGCGGCAATCTGCTCGGACTGCCGGTCAACTTCCTGGCCTTCTCGCTGCTCGTGGTGATCACCGCCTCGCTGACCATTCCGGTCTACGGCAAGCTGATCACCGATCCGGTCGAGACGGTCTCGCGCATCGACTCCACCTTCGCGATCGTGCTGGGCGCCTTGACCTTCACCATCGCGACCGTCGGCATCAATATCGTCGCCAACTTCATCTCCCCGGCCTTCGACTTCTCCCACGTCAGTCCGCAGCGCATCAGCTGGCGTATGGGCGGCATGATCGCGGCGGTCGGCTCGGTGCTCATCACCCCGTGGAATCTGTACAACAACCCCGAGGTCATCCACTACACCCTGGAGACCCTGGGCGCGTTCATCGGCCCGCTGTTCGGCGTGCTGATCGCCGACTACTACCTGATCCGCAAGCGGAATATCGTGGTGGACGATCTGTTCACGCTGTCACAGACCGGAAGTTACTGGTACCGAAAGGGATTCAACCCGGTCGCCGTGATCGCGACGGTGGTGGGCGCGGCCGCCGCGGTCTTCCCCGTGCTGGCCAAGGATATGACGGGTATGTACACCGCGGCCCAGTACAGCTGGTTCATCGGCTGCGGTCTGGCCCTGGTGGTGTACTACGGCCTGGCGAAGAGTTCGCGGTTCGCCATGACCGTGAACCAGTAATCAGCGACCGGCGGTGTAGGCGCGGTCGGCGAGCTCGATGACCTGAGCCAGCCACGGTGTGTACCCGCCGGGTGCGGCGGCGACCGCGGTGCGCAGCTCGCCGATGGTCACCCAGGCGATATCGTCGATCTCCGCCGGATTCGGTTGCGGATCCTGGCCGATCAGCCGCCCGATCAGCACATGATCGAATTCGTGCTCGACCCGCCCGGTCCGCCCGTCCGCCGCCTGATAGCTGAAGGTGCCGACCTCGGTCAGCTCGGCCGACACTCCCAGCTCCTCACCCAGCCGCACGGCGGCGGCCTCGGCCACCGCCTGCCCAGGTGCGGGATGCCCGCAGCAGGTATTGGTCCACAGTCGCGGAAAGCGGGTTTTCACCGCGGCCCGCTGCTGCAGCAGTACCCGCCCGGCCCCGTCGAACAGCAGCACCGAGAAGGCTCGGTGCAGTCGGCCGGGTGCGGTGTGGGCCGCCGCCACCGCCAGCGATCCGGCCGCGCGGCCCTGCTCGTCCACGAGCTCGACGAGCAGGGCTTCACGGTCGACGGCCGGAGTGGCGTCGGAAGTGTCGAGAGTGCCGGTCACCGGCCTACCTTATCGGCGGTAATCATCAGGTACTGGAAGCTGCCCTCCTTGTACGAGGTCAGGAAGGGCTTCTCCACACCGGTGGCCAGCTCGGAATGGGTGCGCAGTTCCCAGTACGGAATGGTCTGCGGGGTGAGGTCGGTGACCGCGACCGGGACCAGATTATTGGCGGCGAGCGCCTTGAAGTACTCGCTGCGCGGGTGGATATTGCAGCCGTAGTGCGCGTCGATCCAGCTCACCGACGCCGAGCGCGCCCCGAACACATCATTGGAGCAGCCGGTGATGCAGACATAGCGCCCGCCGGGCTCCAGCAGCCGGGAGAACTCGGCGAAGAGCTCGAAAAGGTCCACGTACATGGTGGTTTCATTGGTCCAGATGCCGCGCATGGACCCGGTCTCGAAACCGGTGTCGAGCATATTCTTGAAGTGGAACCGCACCTTGTCGGTCACGCCGCGCTCCGCGGCCTGGTCATTGGCGAAGCCGGCCTGGTACTCGGAGATGGTGACGCCGTCCATCCGGCAGCCGAAACGCTGATTGGCCATGAAGCTGGTGCCACCGCGGCCGGAACCGCCGTCCATGAGCCGATCACCGGGGCGCACATCGCCGAGCTGGTCGAGCAGGACATCGGCCTGCGCGGTTTCGAGGCGGTGCAATTCCCGGACGAGGCGCTCCTGGCGCGTGTCCTCGGCGCCCTCCAGGACCGACAGGTCCGGCTCGCCGATGCCGTAGTGGTGGTGGTAGAGCCCATCCACCTCGCCGAGCACGGTGTTCACGCGGTCGTCATTGGGATTGTTGTTCCAGTAGGCGGCGACCGACTTCTGATAGTCGGTGTGCAGCACGCTCTCGGACTCGGGGCGGAACGTGGTCATGGCAGATCATCCTCTCGATCGCTGAATGAAGATGAGGAGCTGAAAAACGTTGGGGATCAGTCGCTTTCGTTGTATCTCCGACTGTCGGCATGCCAGGCGCGATTGCCGCCCATCCAGGCCCACAGACCGCCCAGGAAGCGGCGCAGTTCGGCGGAACCGCCGGCGGCGAGTGCGCCCGCCTCGGCTTCGAAGCGGTGCACCAGTTCGTCGTGCACCTGTGCGGTGCGCTGCACGGCCTGTCGGCGTGAGCACTTCTCCTCGGCCGCGAGCACCGTCGGCAGGTTGAATTCCCTTCCGTTGGAAAGGTCTTCGCGTGCCATCGAGTACAGGTCGTTCACCATCTGACTGGCCAGTGCGGCCGTGGTCACCACCCGCCGGACCCGCGGATCGGTGTATTCGGCGGCGGGCAACTCGTAGCCGCCGACCGCGTCGATGGGCGCCATGCACGGCAGGAAGCTGTGCGGCTGGCGGTTGAGCAGGTACTCCCAGACCGGCGGCATCCGCCCGGCCTCCCGCCAGCCGGCCTCCGCGCACAGCGCGATGAACCAGCCCGCGATCTCCGTCCGCAGGCGGGCGACCTGGGTGGGGGAGGCGTACCGGGACAGATGTTCGAACGAGGTGCGGAAGGCGCGCAGAATCGGATCGCTCTGCATGGCCTTTTCGACCTGCGCCTGATACTGGATCGGCAGATGCACCGGATCCATAGCGGCGGCGGCCAATTCGAGCCGGGGCCCGAGTTCGGCGGTGGCGCGGGAGCGACTGCCGTCCGGTGCGAGATCGCTGGCGTCCTCCTCGCAGTAGTAGTCGTCCACCGACCACTCCGATACCGCGCATTTGGCCGCTGCCAGCAGCCGGTCCGCATCATCGCAGTCCGGATGCGCCAGCATGATCAAGCGCCCGAAATCAGCCTTGCGCAGATCGTCCAATCGGCCCTCGTACAGCCCGATCTCCTGTGCCCAGGCGATGATTCCGGTATTGACCGCCGCCGCGAGCGCGGGATCGTCCCGCACCGGCGGCGGGCAGTACAGCGTCGGAATCGCCGACCCCGCCGACTGCGTCCGGATTGCGGATGCGGTGCCGATTCCGCTGGGGCCGTGCGATATCGGACGCGCAGGAGTCCGCACCGCAGTGCTCTCGCCCGGCGGCGCCACCCCCGCCGCCGGGGTGGCGGCGGGGGCGGCGAGCGGAGTGGACTTCGGTGTTGCGATATCCGAGGCGCTCGGCGCCGCGACTCCCGGAACGCTCGCGGCTCCGGGGGTACTCGCCGCCGCCGCTCCGGGTGCTTTCGTTCCCGGAGCGCGCGCCGCGGCGCGCGGTCGCCGGAGTGCCGACGGAGCTCCGAGTCCGCTGGGACCGAAGGGGATTCGCCCCGCCGTAGTGCCGGCCGCCGCCGATGAGCTTGTGGCCCTCGGCGTGTTTCTTCCCACCGGCGCGCTGGTTCGCGCCGGTGAGCCGGCTCCCGTCGGCGGGCTGGTTGCGGCCCGTCCGGTGGCTTTCGGTGCCCCGGTCCGCGCCGGGGCAGGTGGTGCGGGCACGAATCCCGCGCTGTTCGCCCGGGGTATCGGGCGAAGTGGCTGCCCGGCACCGGGTTTCGGTGTCGCGGGCCGCAGGGCCGGTACCGCGCCCCCGGCGGGTGTGCTCGGATGTGCTGCCTGATCGGCGATTCCCGCGATCGCCTCCAGCGTGGGCAGATTCACCAGCAGGCTCGCGGACCCCAACCCCATGGGGCCGAGCAACCGTTTCGGCGAGAGATGCGCCTCGGCGGCATCGGATTCGCCCAGTCGTGGATCATCCAGTGCGCCGGCGGAATCCGGTCCCTCCGGGAGCACGAGGGTGGACGGCGCATTCGGGTCGAAGGACTTCAGCAGCGCGGCGACCGCCGCCGCCACCTCATGGGTGGCGGGCGGCGCCGCGGCGCGTGAGAGCACCGACATGGCCGGCTCCGATCAGTCGGACTGACGGGCGATCGACACATTGTCGAGAATGCCGAGCGCATCGGGGACCAGGACGGCGGCCGAGTAGTAGCAGCTGACGAGGTAGGAGATGATCGACTGATCGTCGATCCCCTTGAATCGCACATTCAGGCTGGGTTCGTACTCGTCCGGAATTCCGGTCTGGTGCAGGCCGATGACGCCCTGATCCTTCTCGCCGGTGCGCATGGCGAGAATGGACGTGGTGGAGGTGTCGCTGACCGGGATCTTGCCGCACGGGAAGATCGGCACCCCGCGCCAGGCCGGCACGCGATGGCCGTCGACCTCCACCGGATCCGGGTAGAGACCGCGCTTATTGCACTCGCGGGCGAATGCGGCGATCGCCTTCGGGTGCGCCAGAAAGAGTTTGGTGCTGCGCCGCATGCTGAGCAGCTCGTCCATATCGTCCGGGGTCGGCGGGCCGGACTCGGTGTAGATGCGCTGCTTGAGATCACAGTTGTTGAGCAGCCCGAAGTCCGGATTGTTGACGAGGTCGTATTCGCGGCGCTCGTACATGGCTTCGATGGTCAGGCGCAGCTGCTGTTCGATCTGGTCCATCGGATCGTTGAACAGATCGGCGACGCGGGTGTGCACCCGCAATACGCTCTGGCCGAGGCTGAGTTCGTATTCGCGTGGCTGCGAGTCGTAGTCGACATAGGTGCCGTCGAGGACCGGCTCGCCGTGGTGGCCGGAGGAGACCACGATCTCGGCCTCACCGAACTTGTTCTGCGGCGCGGCAGGCACATTGGCCACGGCCGACAGATGCTCCTGCAGTGCCGGGATGTTGTCGCACAGCTGCAGCAGCGCCGGGCGGGTCAGCACCAGAACGGTGGTGGGCGTGACGGTTTTGATGGTGACCGGCCAGATGGCGTCCGGATCGATCAGCGTCTCGTCGCCGAAGTAGTCGCCGCCGGCGAGCAGGCCGAGCTTGGTGGCCTCGCCGTATTCGCCGGTGCCGATCTTGCTGAGCTTGCCGTGCACGATCAGCAGTACCTGATCCATCGGATTGCCGAATTCGGCGACGACGGTGCCGGGCGGGAGGTCGCGCTGTTCGAAGCGTGCGGCGACGGTGGCGAGCACCTCCTCGTCCTCGAAGCCCCGCAGCTGCGGGAGCTCCTGCAGTTCGAGCGGGATGACCCGGGCGTTCGGGCCGTTGATGATGTATTCGACCTCGCCGTTGCCGACGGTGTGGGTGAGGCGCCGGTTGACTCGATACACACCGCCCTTCACCTGTGTCCACGGCAGATTGCGGGTCAGCCATCGGGAGCTGATGCCCTGCATCTGCGGTTCGGATTTGGTGGTGTGCGCCAGCTGGTGGGCGGCGGTGGTACTGAGGGTTTTCCGATGGCCGTTTTCAGTCTGAAGGGGCATTTCGATGGTCATGCTGCGGTCCTCACCTTCTAAGGGCCACCGCGTTGCACGAGCGGTGGAGTCCACGGCGATACGGCAGGTCCGAATACGGGCCTGCGGAGATTTAGACATGATGAGTGAAAAGATAAGCGCGACAGTGCGTTCCAGCGATACAGATCGTAGATCGCGCAATCGTGCGAGCGCAGCGAAATGCATAAACATGATGTCTGGCGCATTGCTATCGCCGTCGTGTCGGGCTTCGCGGCATCGCAGCAGCGACTCCGCAATCGTCCCTAGCGGGCATTAGACCAGCGTGCTGACCGGCCGAGTGCTGTCGCGGATGGCCCCATTCGCATATTCACAGAAATAGCTGAACCGACCGGGCTGTCCTTTTGCTCGGCGCGTCTGTCCCAGCGCACCCGCCTGCTCGAGCGGCTCATGGAACT
Organism: Nocardia sp. NPDC006630; assembly: GCF_040611495.1. Classification (NCBI taxonomy): domain Bacteria; kingdom Bacillati; phylum Actinomycetota; class Actinomycetes; order Mycobacteriales; family Nocardiaceae; genus Nocardia; species Nocardia sp. NPDC006630. The sequence goes on along the minus strand of NZ_JBEXOK010000011.1, from coordinate 35,682 downwards.
GGTCACAGCCGCCGCGCAGTAGGGTGGCCATATGGCAAGCTCATCTGAACGCGTCGGGGCGGATGACGCAGGTCACGAGCAGGGTAGGTCTGGGAGCAAAGCCGTGAAATTCAATACGAAGTCCGTTGTGGGGCCGCTGGCGCGCCTCGTGGCCACCGCACAGAACGGGCTCGAGGTGATCCGGTTCGGGGGACTGGTTCACGACATCGAATCCTCGCCGTACGAGATCGTCGAGCGAAAGCGCACCTACCGGCTGCGGCACTACTTCCCCGATGCCACTGCGGCATCCGCGGCGAGCGCCCCTTCGGACCGACCGGTCGCATTGCTGGTGCCCCCACTCATGGTCACCGCCGAGATCTGGGATGTGAACGGCTCGGACGGGGCGGTCGGCATTCTGCACGAGGGCGGAATCGACTGCTGGGTGGTCGATTTCGGCTCACCCACCACCGAGGAGGGCGGCTGGGACCGCGACCTCGCCGACCATGTGCTGGCCGTCAACAGCGCCATCGAGACCGTGAACGAATTGACCGGCCGCGGCGTGCATCTCATGGGTTACTCGCAGGGCGGCATGTTCGCCTATCAGACCGCGGCCTATCGCCTCGGCAAAGGCGTGGAGTCCATCGTCACCTTCGGCAGTCCCGTGGACGCGGTGGCGGGCATGCCCTTCGGTATTCCCTACGGACTCGCGCAGGGCGCGGCCGATTTCCTCGCCGACCATGTGCTCAACCGGCTGCCGATCACCGATTCCATGGTGCGCCTGGGCTTTCAGGCACTGGACCCGGTCAAGACCGTCAAGTCCCGGCTGGACTTCCTGCGCCAGCTGCACGACCGGGAGGCCCTGCTGCCCCGGGAACGGCAGCGCCGCTTCCTCGAAGCGGACGGCTGGCTCGGCTATCCGGGGCCCGCGCTCACCGATCTGCTCACGCAGTTCATCAAGCACAATCGAATGATGCTGGGCGGTTTCGTCATTCGCGACCAGCCCATCTCGCTCGCCGATCTGAAATGCCCGATTCTGGCGGTGGTCGGCGAGGTCGACGATATCGGCCAGCCCGCCGCGGTTCGTGGCATCGTGCGCGCGGCGCCCAATGCCGACGTGTACGAATCCAGCGTGGTAGCAGGACATTTCGGGCTTGTCTCGGGTTCCACCGCCACCAAGCAGACCTGGCCGCAGGTGCGCGACTGGGTGAATTGGCTCAGCGGTCGCGGCGAATTGCCCGAGCAGATCCAGCCCATGAGCCACGAGGTGGCCCGCAAGGGGCCGACCACCGGACTGACCCGTGCGGTGCACGCCGTCGGCAGTCTGGCCGAGGCCGGCGCGGAGCTCGGCAAGGCCATCGAGGGTGTGGCCGGGCAGACGCTGCGCGGCACCGTCGAACTCTCCGGCGAGGCGGCGCGTGCGCTGCCGCGGCTCACCCGGCTGGGCATGATCCAGCCGCACACCCGAGTTTCGCTGGGCCGCCTGCTGTCCGAGCAGGCCCGGCGCGGCCCCGCGCGCGAAGCGTTCTTGTTCGAGGACCGGGTGCATACGCATGCCGCGGTCAATGAGCGCATCGACAATGTGGTGCGCGGCCTCATCTCCGCCGGTGTGCGCCCTGCCACCCGGGTCGGTGTGGTCATGGAGACCCGGCCCAGCGCCCTGGTCGCCATTGCCGCGCTCTCGCGGCTCGGTGCGGTGGCGGTGCTGCTCGCGCCCGGTAGCGAACTGTCCAAGATCGTCGAATTGACCGGCGCCAAGCTGATTGTCTCCGATCCGGAGAACCTGGGTGCCGCGGCCGCTACCGGCCGCCGGGTCCTGGTGCTGGGCGGCGGCGATGCCCGCGCGCTGGATATCCCGCAGGACTGCGTGGTGACCGATCTGGAGCAGATCGATCCGGCGCAGGTGACGGTGCCGTCCTGGTATCAGCCGAATCCGGGCCTGGCCCGCGAGCTGGCGTTCATTCTGGTCACCGGCACCGGCGACCGCTTCGATATCAAGTATGTGACCAATCACCGCTGGGCGCTGTCCGCGTTCGGCACCGCCTCCGCCGCCGATCTGGGCCGCGACGACACGGTGTACTGCCTTGCGCCGCTGCACCATTCGTCCGGTTTGCTGGTGAGTCTGGGTGGCGCGGTGGCCGGTGGCAGCCGCATCGCACTGGCCCGCTCCCTGGATCCGGCGCAGTTCGCGGCCGAGGTGCACCGCTACGGCGTCACCGTGGTCACCTACACCTGGACCATGCTGCGCGACATTCTCGACGCCGACACCTTCCCCAACGGTCATCCGCATCCGATCCGCCTGTTCATCGGCTCCGGTATGCCGGCCGGGCTGTGGCGGCGGGCGCAGGATCGGTTCGCTCCGGCGCGCGTGCTCGAGTTCTACGCCTCCATCGAGGGGGATGTGGTGCTGGCCAATGTGTCCGGCGCGAAGATCGGCAGCAAGGGCCGTCCGGTGCCCGGCACCGCCAAGGTCGAGCTCATCGCCTACGACGCGCTCGCCAACGAGATCATTGTCGAGGATTCGGGTTTCGCCCGCCGCTGCGCCGATAATGAGGTGGGCCTGCTCATCGGCACCGTCTCCGATACCGTCGACCTTTCGGCCGGCGGGTTGCGCGGCGTCTTCACCCCCGGTGATGCCTGGATGCCCACGGAGAACCTCTTCCGCCGGGACAGCGACGGCGACTACTGGCTGATGGACCGCAGTGACACCGTGATTCGCACGACCCGCGGCCCTGTCTACACCCAGCCGATCGTCGATGCCCTCAACGACATCACCGCCGTGGACCTGGAAGTCGCCTACGGACTCCCCGCGGGCAACCGCACTCTGGCTGTCGCCGCCGTCAGCATTCGCGAAGGCCACCGCCTGAGCCCGAAGGACGCCACCGAGGCCCTCAACCACCTGGCCCCCGACCAGCGCCCCGACCTCATCTACGTGGTCGATGACATCCCCCGCAGCTCTACCTACCGACCTTCCACCCGCGCTGTCCAGGCCGCGGGCCGCCCCCAGCCCGGCGACCGAACCTGGTGGCACAACCGCGAATCCGACACTTACGAAATCCTCACCCAGGACATCGCAGACCGCCTGTTCGCTTAGTTCGAACCGCTTCGCCGCACGACCGAAGCCGAAAACCGCCTTTGCCGACAATTCGGCAGAGGCGGTTTCCTCTTCCAGTCTCCGGACTGTGCGGTCGGTACGATCGGTGAGGTGAATCCCCTCGCAGCGCGCGTGTTGTCCACTGTCGCCGGTCAGCTCGGCAATCCACACGGATTGCTGGGGAAGGGGACCGCGGTGCTGCTCAATCGCACCAATCGGTTTCTGATCGCTGAGGCAGTGCGGGCGGCCGGGTCGGAGGTAGGGGAGACCGTCGCCGATATCGGGTTCGGTGGAGGTGTGGGGATTTCGCTGCTGCTCGAGCAGGTGGGCCCGACCGGGAATGTGCACGGAATCGAGATCTCGCCGGACATGCTGACCCGGGCCAGGTCCGGGTTCTCGACTCAGATCGCGGCCGGACGGTTGAAGGTGGATGAAGGCTCACTGACCGCGCTCCCACTGGACGACGCAAGCCTGGACGCCGCAATCACCGTCAACACCATCTACTTCGTCCCCGACCTGGACCAAGTCTGCGCAGAACTCGCCCGAGTCCTGCGCCCACACGGCAAGGCCATAATCGGCATAGGCGACCCGGAAACAATGTCCCGAATGCCCTTCACCCAGTACGGATTCCACCTCCGCCCACTCAAAGAAATAATCGCAGCCCTAGAAGCCTCCGGCCTCACAGTAGAATCCCGCCCCACCCCCCACAAACCAATCCCAGGCCACCTCCTGATAGCCCGCCCCAAGACCTAACCCGAACCATATTCGAGCCCTTGGCCTTTGAGCTCTTGTCTTTTCGTGTTTTGTTCTCGAGAACGGCACCACAGCCGGTCGACCCGGCTGGTACCGCAGGTAGTACTCCCAACTGCGGAAGGTGGGCCGGGTACGTCTCCCCACGTGCCCAGCACGGCCATCTCGGGCTTTGCCCGCACCCTCTTGCAGACCAACCCTGTCCGGGCCGCATGCAACCCAGGTGCACCGACGGTTTCGGTATAGAAGCCGTCGGTGCACCTGGGTTGCTTGCGCCGAGAGGCGGTGGTGGGTTTCTGGGTGCGGGCAGGGCCCGGGATGGCCGTGCTGGTGACCTCGGGTGGGGTACCCGATTTACCTTCCGGGCCAAGGAGATACCTGCGGTACCGGGCGGAAGACTGGCTGTGGTCCGGTTTCACAGACAAAGACGAAAAGACCAAAGATTCAAAGACCAAGACGCCTGGAAACAAGGGATCGAAGAACACGAACCCGCAGGATCATGTCGGGCAACGACCTGTAGCACCGACAGGATGATCCTGTCGGTGACACCAGGGGCGGGAAATCTATTGTCGCGGTGGGGGTGTGATGGCCCGGCGCAGCACCCGATACCGCACCGGCGACAACCCCGAGGCATGACACACCCCGCGCGGCCGCAGCGACGGCGGAGCCTCGGTCAACAACTCGGCCGGGTGATGCAGGTGATTGACCCGCGGAGTCCGGGACGGATCCACATGCGCCGGAGCGATCCACGCCGTCCGGCCCGGAAAGTCCGAATCCGCACCGAGTTTGATCGTCTTCCACCCGCGTGGCCCATCCTTGACCAGGGCGTGGCAGTGATCGCACGCCAAGGTCAGGTTCTCGATATCGGTCGGGCCGCCCTTGCAGAACTCGGTCACATGATGAGCCGCAGCCATACTCGCCGGAGCGCTGCACCCCGGGCGCGTGCAACCACGCTCGGTCGCGATCAACGCCAGCCGCTGTGCCGGGTTCGCCAACCGGATTTCCCCGATATGCAGGGGCATCCCGTTCTTGTTCTTCACGAGGATGAATGTCTTGCAGTGGCGGGCCATCATCTTGACCGCGTTCTCGACCGGCACCTGGCCGCCGGTGGCCAATGTCGCTACCCCCGCAGCGCGTTCGACGTCCTCGATGTCGATGGTCATGATCGTCGACACCGGCAGCCCCCGGTGGGAACCGAGTTTGGCGGGGTTGAAGTCCGGGTGCAACACCGCCAGCAACGCATCATGCTGGCGTTGGGCCTTGCTGCGCTCGTCCCGGGCCGCGCACGCTTCCAGCACCTCCCGCGGCACCGGGTGGTCCTCATCCTCGACCCACGGGCTTTCCTTATCGGCCGGGTTGCACATACCGGGGCGCGCGAGCTTGGCCATGACAGCATCGAATGCCGAGCGGGCGTCGGGGGTGAGCTCGACGGTGAGGGTGGACATCAGGTCGTAGCGTTGCGGGCTCAGAACCGCGCTGCGCTGGTTCTGCCGGTCAGCGTCTTCGGTGAGTTTGCCGTCGGGGTCGAGGTAGCCCAGGATCATCTCCCCGATCCTCGGCAAATGCGTCGGATCCAAGGCACGAGCCTGGAAGGCGAGCTGCTTCTCGGCGTAGGCGCGGGCTTCGGGAGCGACCTTGCCGGGCAACCTGTTCATCACCTGGCGGATGACCCGCACATGATCGAGGGAGATCGCCCCCTCATCGAGGGCTTGGGCGGCGTTCGGCAGGACCGGGGCCGGGTCGGGCTCGTCCCCGACGCGGTGCCACACCGCGAGATCCTCGGCGGTGCGCCACCGGTTGATCGCATCCCCGTGCGAAATGTGCAGCACCGATTGCAAATACAACGCCGGGCTACCCGAACCGTTGAGAGCGGGCAGCGACCGCGCGCAGGCTTGCACGATCAGATCCCGTTGCACCGACGCCAACCGGCGGGTGCTGGTCTCGATCTGCTGCATCAACGCCACAATGTCGGTGTCGGACACCGGAATCAACGACAGGGTGGTGAGGGATTCGACCGCAGCGACCAGTGCGGCTGCACCGGTCGCGATTGCGGATTCTCCCCCTGATTCCATGCCTTTATTCTACTCCGCGAAAACAGACCCGGAAAGGTGAATTCCGTTGTGATATAAGGCTATTCAGAATACTCGGATTTTATCTTTCAGCTCTTCTTGTTTTGTTTCTTCTTGTCCAGGCGTCTTTGTCTTTGTTCTCTATCCTCAGACAGTGAAACTGGTTACGCCTTCGACAACCCGCGCAATCTGCTCTTCTGTGAGCCCAGGCCAAAGCGGCAGGCGCACAATGGTTCCGGAGAATTCCGCGCTGCGGACGCATGGTGTCGGGGTGCGTCCGAGCTTCAGTCCGGCCGGACTGGAATCCAGGGGGATGTAGTGGAATGGGGCTGAGATGCCCTGGGCGCCCAGGTGTTTGATGAGGTCGTCGCGGCGCGCCTCGGTGGGTACGCGGAGGTAGTACAGGTGGGCGGTGTGATCGCGGTCCTCGGGGACCGTCATCAGGCGGACGTCGTTGCGATCCGCCCACTCCGGAAGAGCGGCGGCGTACGAGTTCCACACTCGGTGCCGATTGGCCTGAATGGTCTCGAACTCCGACAACTGCGCATCCAGCACCGCCGCATTGAGCTCACTCGGCAGATAGCTCGACCCGATGTCCTGCCACGAATACTTGTCCACCGCGCCCCGCAGGAACCGCGCCCGGTCGGTCCCCTTCTCCCGCACGATTTCCGCACGCGCCATGAGGATTTCATCGGTGAGCAAAAGCGCCCCACCCTCACCGCAGTGCACATTCTTCGTATCGTGGAAACTCAGCGCGCCCACGGTGCCGATAGTCCCCAGCGGCCGGCCACGCCAATGCCCGCCGAGCCCGTGCGCATTGTCTTCGATGAGCGCAACGCCGTGCGCGTCCGCGAGCGCCTGCAGCCCTTCCATATCCGCCGCCACACCGCCGTAGTGAATGATCACCACGGCCTTGGTGCGCGGGGTGATGGCCGCGGCCACCGACGCCGGATCCAGGTTGCCGGTCTCGAGATCGATATCGGCGAAAACGACTGTCGCCCCGCGCAATGCCATGGACGTCGCCGTCGAGGTGAAGGCGAAGCTCGGGACGATCACCTCGTCATCGGGTCCGAGTTCCAGTAGCAGCCCGGCCATTTCGAGCGCATGCGTGCACGAGGTGGTCAGCAGTGCGTACGGCGCAGAGGTGATATCGCGCAGCTTCGCGGTGGCCGCCGCGGTGAACGGGCCGTCGCCGTGGCTGTGGTCGGAGGACAGCACGGCCTCCACATTCGCCAATTCGCGCGTGGCGCGGAACGGACGGCTGAAGATGATGCGGTCAGTGCTCACCCGGGTCGATCCCCCTCGTTCCTGCGTTGCTGTACTGGAAATCCTGTGCCGAAACCGGTTGCGCCGGGCGCGGCGTCGGCGAATCTACCGTCAAATACAGCGGTTTGCCCACGAGCACGTGTAGCGCCACACCCAGATACTCGGCGATCAGGCCGAGTGAGAACAGCAGCGCGCCGGACACCAGCAGCAGCACCGTCATGAGCGAGGCCCAGCCCTGCGGATCGTCGCCGCTGTCGGTGAGCGCGTGATAGACCACCCACGCCGCCATCACACCGCCCGCGAGCGCCAGCGTCACGCCCAGCATGCTCACCAGCCGCAGGCCGCGAGTTCCGCTGCACAGCACCATTTTCCAGAACAGCGAGAACAACCGCCGGTAGTTGTACCCGGACTCCTCGCGGCCCTCGGCGCGCAATTGCACCGGCACCTGCGCCACATCGCTCACCACCCAGGTGAGCGCCACATCCAGATACACGCCGTTCGACGCCACCTGCGCCAGCTGCCGCGCGATATCGCCGCGAATCAGCCGGTAACTCTCGAACCGGGTGGAATCGGGGAAGGCGAACAGGGTCGCCAGCACGATCTTCGCGCCACGCGAGGTGATATTGCGCAGGAAGCCGTGCGGCCGGGTATTGACCGGCTTGGAGTACACCAGATCGGCGCGCTCCCGCATCGCCGCGTCCAGGAATTCACCGATGAACGCCGGATCGTGCTGTCCGTCCTCGTCCATGGTGACGGTCCAGTCGCCGCCCGCGGCCGCCATGCCCGCGATAGTCGCCGCGTCCTGCCCGAAATTGCGGCTCATCCAGACCACGCGCACCTGCGGGTAGGACTGCTCGAGTTCCTGCAGCACCACATCGGAGCGATCCGGGCCGTGATCGTGCACGAGGATGATCTCGTCCACCTGAAACTTCGCACCGGCGGGCGTGGTGACCGTCCCGCTCAATTTGTCGAGTTCGGTGACGAGCGCCGCAATGGTGTCCTCGCCGCGGTACACCGGTACGACCACGGACACGGCATGCACCCGCGCTTGTCCCGGAGGACCGGCGGTGACGCTCGCATCGGTACGGGGCCGAGGGGCGTGTGCGGGGGGAATCGGCATCAGCTGAATCGACTTTCGATGACGGTGCGCGCCGGTACTTCACGCCGAACGACAGAGCCCGAGCCGCGCTGAACTCTAACACGGTGCAGGTAGCAGCTTTCGGGGCAGCGGATGATCACCACAACATCATTGCCGCACAGCCTGATGCCAGCCAACGCGACGCCCTGTAGGGTCTGGAACTCGTGGTGGAAAGTGCATTTTCGACGGTGGCGGAGACCACCGGACCCGAGCCCGAGGAGCGCTCGGCCAGGCGCGAGGTGTACCGCTGGGGCTTCGTCACCGCGATCGGTGTGACGCTCGGGTATATAGCGGTGCTGCTCGCCAATGCCCGCCACTTCTACACCGATGACACCGAATCCCAATACAGCGGACTATGGGTGTTCTTCGGTCGCGCCTTCCGCAACGGCGACTTCCCGCTGCTGCGCCCGGAGCAGTGGATGTCCGGCAACTACACCAATGAGGAGGCGGGGCTTTTCAACCCGCCGCAGCTGCTGATCGATCTGATCGCGCCCTCGGTGCCGAACCTCGCGGTCTACGCGACCATCGTCAAGGTGATCTTCGCGATCATCGCCGGACTCGGCGTGTACCGAGTGTGCCTGGCCTACAACAGCCGCCCGCAGTGGGCGGCGGTGGCGGGCGTCGCCTTCCCGTTCACCGGCTTCTTCCTGTTCTTCGACGAGGCCAGCTGGTTCACCGCAATGACGGGCACCGCGTGGATGATTCACGCGTGGGCCTCCTCGGTCCGCTATGCGCGCGGCAAGGGCGGGCCCATCCCGGTCTTCGTCTTCCTGTACCTGGCCATCTCGGTGCAGTACGTGTTCCCGGCGGTCGAATCGGCGATCATGCTGGTCGCCGTCGCGGTCGGTGAACTGGTGTGGCGCGGCCGCGCCTCCTGGATGCCGCTCGCGCGCCTGACCGCGGCCGCCGCCTGCGCGGGCGCGGCGGGTCTGATCACGTTCCTGCCCAGCATGCTGTCGGCCCAGGTGAGCTGGCGCGGCAATTCGCAGATCAATAACGACCAGTTCCTGACGGTGCCGTGGTCGGAATCGCTGAATGCCAGCCTGCCGAGCACGCTGCCGGCGTTCAACTCGTGGTGGGGCTATGTGCAGCCGCTGCCCATGGTCTACATCGCCTGGTTCCTGATCCCGGCGCTGGCCTTCGTGGATTGGCATGCCGCCCGCGCGCAGTGGAAGCAGTTCACCTCGCTGGCGCTGTTCGCGATCATCATGCTCATGTGGACCGCCGGGCCCGGCACCATCGGACCGCTGCGCTGGCCCGCCCGCGTCCTGCCCATGCTGGCGCTGGGACTGCTGGTGCTGGTGTGCGTCCTGCTCGGCCGCTTCGGCACCGTGCGCGGCTGGCGCAATCGCACCATCGCGGCTGGAGTGCTGATCCTGGCGCTGTGGGTGCGCACCTTCTCCGCCGATCCGCACGATGTGCTGTGGCATGTGCTCTCGGCGGTCGTGGTGGCGCTGCTCGGCGCGGCCGTGGTGTGGCTGGCCCGCACCCGGGGCCGCTCGGCCGCGGTGGCGCTGACCATTGTCGCCATGTTCCCGATCGCCTACTTCCAGGTGGCGGGCGTGCAGCCCACACCGATGTCGTGGAACCTGCCCGCGAACCGGGAGGAGGCCAAGGCCGCATTCCCGAAGTTCCAGGGCGGCACCACACTTCAGCTCGGTGATCGCGGACTGCTGCAGCCCGCCGACAAGAGCCTCGAGGGTGCGTACGGGTCGCTGGTCTGGGGCAACTACGCCAAGGACCTGGAGCAGAACTACGTCAATGGCTATACGCCCAACGGCTACTTCTACTTCGGCGAAATGCTCTGCATGATCTGGGACGGCGGCGTCTGCCCCGACTCGTACCGCCGCATGTTCACCCCCGAGCCGACCACCGGCCGCACCCTCGCCGATCTCATGCTGATCGACCGAATCGTGCTGCAGAAGGCCATGTTCCCGGACGCCGGCGATCAGCCCGCGCCGGACGGCTGGCATTTTGTGGAAGCGCCCGGGCACGAGAAGTACATCTGGGTCCTGGAACGCGACAACGGCTTGATCTCCACCGTCAACGGGCGTATCGGTGATGCCCGCAATGTGGACGCGACCTCGATGTCGGAGACCGACGCCACCAGCAAGGTGCGTGTCTCATCGCAGACCGGCGGGCGCATCGTCTTCGCCCGGCTCGGCTGGCCGGGCTACCGGGTCACCCTGAACGGCAAGAGCATCCCGTTCACCACGGTCGCGAAGTCCTTTGTCGCCGTGGATATCCCGGCGGGCACGTCCAATGCCGAACTCGAACTCACCTGGCGTCCGCCGGGCTGGAAGATCGGAATCGGCGCGGCCGCCGTGGGTCTCGTCGGTCTCGGCGTCCTGGAATGGCTCTACCTCCGCACACGTCGCCGCGGTGACGACGGCGGCGAGGATACCGACCTGCCGGACCTGGTTGATCCGGACCCGAAACGCGAACTCGTAGACTCGATTTCGTGACCACCACCGACGGCTCGATAACCGCCTCCGAAACTGCCGTGCCCGACGGGCCGGGCGGGCCGGACGGGGGTGCCGAGCGCGGCCGGGGCAGCGTGCCGGACAGCAGGGCAACGCCATCGGACCGCAGGGCGACGTTGCCGGAGAGCGGTGCGACGTTGCAGGAGGGCCGGGCGACTTCGCCGGTCGGCAACGCGACTCTGCCGGACGGCAATGCGACAAGGCCGGTCCGCGATATGACGCTGCCGGGTGCCGAAATCGATTCGGGGCAGCTCGCTGCGTTGGAGCCGGACGGCGCTCCGGCCGGGCCGCTGCTGCGCCTGGTGCGCCGGCAAGAGGTCGCCTTCGCCCTGGTCGGCGGGCTGAACACGCTCATGGGCATGGTGCTCACCATCGTCTGGCTGACCGTGCTCGAGGGCGTGGTCTCCAAGGATGTGGCCGCGGCGCTCTCGGTGGCGCTGGCCTATGCCGTCGGCATGGTGGTGGCCTTCGTCATGCATCGCACCCTGGTCTTCCGGGTGCGCGGGCACCTCATGCGGGACTTCGTGGCCTTCGTCGGCGTGAACCTGGTCGGCATGGTGCTGAATATGGCGCTGCTGCAATTCGCCGTCTCGGTACTGCACACGCCGAGCAAGCCCGCCGCCGTCGTGGTCATGGGCCTGGTCGCCTTCGGCAGTTTCTTCGGACATCGGCACATTTCGTTCCGCCGCAGCCCCCACGATGCGGAGCTCACCCCGGCGGACCGGTAGGTTGTCGATCATGTCGGAGGAAACCCTGGACGCCACCCTGCTCACCCTGCTCGCCTGCCCCCAGGACAAGGGCCCCCTGCAGCTGGTCCGCGACGACCAGGGCGCGACGGTGCTCTACAACCCCCGCCTGCACCGCGCCTACCCGATCGACAACGGCATCCCGGTCCTGCTCGCCGACGAGGCCCGCGACGTCAGCGACGAAGAGCACCTCACCTTCATCGCCCAGGACTGAGCCTCCGCTCAGCCCGGCTTCACGGAGCGGCAGTGAGCACTGTCGAGCCGCATCCGTCACCGTGCTTGCTTTCTCTGCTCCGGGCTTGGTCGTTTTGCCTTGTCAGGCTGAGTTCTGCGGCCGGACAGGGGGATCGGTGACCGATTTGCGCCGAGACGAGACGCAACCGGTGGCATAGTCTGCGGCGGTGAGCACTTTTCCGCCGCCTGGTTCGTATCCGAGTCCATATGGCCCCGGCGGATATTCGAATAATCAGCCGCAGCCGTGGGTACAGGCCCCGCCTGGCGGAGTTCCGAATGCTCCGGTCGGCGGACGCGTTGCGGATCGGGTGACCGCAGGTCTGCTCGGCTTCGCAGCCGTGCTGTTCGTCGTCGCGTCATTTCTGACACTGATGACGTTCGAGTCTGGTGGACAACCGACTATCGATCTACCGTCCTACACCTCGCAGTGGCGGCCATGGGAATTCCATAGTTCTGTCCCGCTGGGCCCCGGACCGCAATCGCCCGGGCAGGTACTCGGGATCGGGTTTGTACTCGCGGCGGTCGTGGCCGTCGTGGCGGCAGGACTGCTGCTGGCCGGGCTCGGCACGCGTAGCCGGCGGGTGCGTGGTTTGGGTGCGGCAGCGGCGGGTTTGGCCGTCGGAGTGAGCCTGACCCTGACATTCGATATCGGTACGCAGCTGATGGTTGTCGGCGACGACACGCACGCCACATTGGGGCCGGGCTACTGGGCGCTCATCGTCACTCTACTGGTCTCCGTTGGCGCACTTGCGAGTTCGTTCACCGCACTTGCCACGTCGCCTTCTGCTCACGCACCGCAGCTTGACCTCTACGGACGGCCGAGGAAGCCGGGACCTTCGGGTCTGGATGTGACCGCGGGTCTGCTGTCGACGCTGTTCTCGGTGTTGCTGATGGCCGGTTCCTTTTTCAAACTGCTCGGCGGTTTCGACATGACCACGTGGTGGATCTCGGATGACACGCAATTGCAGGGTGTGCCACTGGTCATTTCGGCTGTCACCGCGGTCATTGCCGCGATCGTCTTGTTCACCGGTCGGGCCGGGTTCGGACGGCCGCTGGCATCCGTCGGTGCCGCACTGGGTTTCGCCTCCGGTGGGATGTTGGTCCTGGATGTGGTGGACCAGCAGATGCTGAACAACACCGTCACGTTAGGTGGCTTCGGAGCTGGCTTCTGGCTGTTGATAGCAGGCGGATTGGTCGCACTGGCGGTCCTGGTACTGACGGTGCTTACGACCTCGACTGGTCCCCGTGCCGGTGTTGTCCCGCAACCGAATCCACAGTGGATGCCGCAGGGCGGCTATACCCCCGACATGCCTCAACAAGCCGGATTCACTCCTCCGCCAGGAGGGTTCGTGCCGGGCGGGCCGCCTCAGGGAGGTGTGCCACCGCAAAGTTGGGGTGTGCCGCAGCAGCTGCCGCAGGGCGACTATGCGCCCGGCATGCCTCAGCAATCTGGGTTCACGCCTTCGCCGGGAGGGTTCGTGCCGGGTGGGCCGCTTCAGGGAGGTTCACCGCCACAAGGTTGGGGTGTGCCGGGCAGCCCGCAGCCGGGTTGGGGTGCGCCGCCGCAGCAACAGGGTTGGACTACACCTCCGCCGCAGGGTCCGGCTACGGAAGATCGCCGGTGAAGTAGCGCTGCAGGGTAGGGCCTACGAGGGCGGCGAGTTCGTCTACCGGCATGGAGGCGATGGGCTCGATGCGGAGCAGTTTGCGGGTGACCATCAGGCCGGCGAGCTGGGAGGCGGCCAGGACCGAACGCTTGGCGCCGGTGCCGGGGGGCGAATCCACCTTGGGGCGAATCTCTTTGAGGACGATGTCCAGGATGAAGGTGCGTGCCAGCGCGGGGTCCGTGCTGCCCAGCTGGCTGCGGAAGGCGGCGATGACGGGGGTGCCGACGGGGGAGTCCCAGAGGCCGACAACGGCTCGGACTACGGTCTCGCCCAATTGATCCGGTGGTGTGGCGGCGAGTAGTTCCAGCACCACCTGCGGGTCGAAGGGCAATTCCAGTGCCGCGGCGAACAATTCCCGCTTGGTGCCGTAATAGTGGTGCACCAGTGCGGGATCCACGCTCGCGGCGGTGGCGATGGATCGGATCGAGGCCTGCTCGAATCCCACCTCGGCGAACCGCACCCGGGCGGCGTCGAGAATCGCCTCCCGGGTGCTGGACTGACCGGGCCTGCGCCCGGTGCGGGCATTGCCGTCGCTCATGCGGTGCGCCGTCGTAGGGTCGCCGCACCGAGACCCAGTGCGACAGCGGCGAATCCGGCGACCACCGCGAGATCTCGCCACATCAACCCGGTGACGCCGGTATGCGCGGACACCTGCTGCAGCGCGTCCACCGCATAGCTGAGCGGCAGCACATTGCTCACGGCCTCCAGCCAGCCGGGCAATTGCCCGCGCGGTACCAGCAGCCCGCACAGGAAGAATTGCGGCAGCACGATCACGGGCATGAACTGTACGGCCTGGAATTCGGTGCGCGCGAACGCACTTGCCAGCAGTCCCAGTGAGACGCCGAGCACCGCGTCGACCACCGCGATGAGTACCACCAGGAACGGACTACCGGCGGCCTGCAGATCCAGCAGCCAGAACGCCACCCCGCAGGCGATCGCGGCCTGTGCTCCCGCCGCGATGGAGAAGGCGGTGCCGTAGCCGGCCAGCAGATCCAGCTTCGACAATGGGGTGGTCATCAGTCGCTCGAGTGTGCCCGAAACCCGTTCGCGCTGCATGGCAATGGCGGTGATGAGGAACATGACCACGAACGGCAGTACCCCGAGCATGGTGATTCCGACCCGGTCGAACAGTCGCGGTGCGCCCGGCATGACCGAGTAGTTCTTGTACACGAAGTACAGCAGCGTCATGAGCAGTGCTGGCACCAGCAGAATCATGGCCACGGTGCGGGGGTCCGCGCGCAGCTGGCGCAGAATGCGCACGGTGGTGGCGATATAGCAGCGCAGCGGTTTCGGCCCGGCCGGGCGCGACAGGGTGGCGGTCACGACTTCTCTCCCATTCGGATCAGCGCGAGAAAGGCGTTCTCGAGACTGGATTCGCCGGTGTCGGCGCGTAATTCATCCGGACTGAGCTGCGCCAGCAGCCGGCCCTCGCGCATGAGCAGCAGTTGATCGCAGTGCTCGGCCTCGTCCATGACGTGACTGGAGACGATCAGTGTGCGGCCCTGCTTCGCCAGCGCGTGGAACTGCGTCCACAGATCGGCGCGCAGCACCGGGTCCAGCCCGACGGTCGGCTCGTCGAGGACGAGCAGTTCCGGATCCGAGACCAGCGCACACGCCAGCGATACCCGGGTCCGCTGCCCGCCGGAGAGTTGATTGCCCCGATTCCCCGCATGCCCGCTGAGCCCCACCGCCGAAATCGCGGCCTCGACCTCGGCAGCCGAACATCCGTACATCGCACCGAAATACGAGACATTGTCGGCGACGGACAGATCGTCGTAGATGCTCGGCGCCTGGGTCACATAACCGACCCGCCGCCGCAGCGCGGGTGATCCGGCTTCGTCTCCCAGCACCCGCACGGTGCCGGCCGCGGTGAGCTGGGTGCCGACCATACAGCGCATGAGCGTGGTCTTCCCGCAGCCCGAGGGCCCGAGCAGCCCGGTAATGCTGCCCTGCGGCACGGTCAGCGAAATGTCCTGCAGTACTTGGCGTCCGCCGCGATCCACCCGCAGGTGCTCGATGGCTATGGCGGGCGATGAGCTCGGTGCCGTCACGGTCACCCTCAATTCATCGAGTGTTGAATTCACTACGTGATGAATTGTGCGCCGCCGCGCACCGGAGCGCAAGGCTCTCCCCACAACAGCCGCGAGGCACGGTGTAGGCCCGGCGATTTCGGTGTGGCGGGATTATCGGTGCCGGGGTGCCGGGGTGCCGGGGTGCCGGGGTGCCGGGGTGCCGGGGTGCCGGGGTGCCGGGGTGCCGGGGTGCCGGGATGCTGGGGTGCCGGGATGCTGGGGTGCCGGGATGCACTTCGATCGAACCGGCTGGTCGGGATGCCAAAGGGTGTGTCGCACCTCTACGCTCTGCTGCGTGAACAGTGAAAATCCCGGTGCCGTGGAGGATGCCGCCGAGGGCGGCCAATTGCGGGCCTCCACCCTGGAATTGTTCTTCGACCTCGTCTTCGTCTTCACCATCACGCAGCTGACGCACGCCTTCACCCACCATCCCGGTTGGGAGGCGCTCGGTCAGGTGGCGCTGATGTTCGGTGTCATCTGGTGGATGTACGCCGGATATGTCTGGCTCACCAATGAGGTGGCCCCCGACAGCTCCGGCCGGCGCACCTGGCTACTCATCGGAATGTTCGGCTTCTTCGTGCTGGCGCTGTCGATTCCGGGAGCGTTCACCGGATCGGGCTTGGCGTTCGGACTGGCATACGCGCTGATCACCATCGTGCACGCGCTGATGTTCGCGACCTCGGGCACCGACGGTGCGGCGGGAATTCGGCGGATCGGCCCGTTCAACGCGCTCTCGGCGGGGCTGGTGCTGGCGGGCGGATGCATTCACGGCTGGCCGCGCTATCTGCTGTGGGCGCTCGCGCTCGGGGTGCAGATCCTCTCGCCGTATCTGGTGCACGGCGGCGGATTCGTGGTGCGCGTCAGTCACTTCTGTGAGCGGCACGGCCTGGTCATCATCGTGGCGCTGGGCGAATCGGTGGTGGCCATCGGCACCGGCCTCGCGGGAGAAGACATCACGATCGGAATGATCGCCACCGTCGCACTCGGCCTGACCCTGGTCTACGTGCTGTGGTGGGCGTTCTTCGGGCTCGATGACGAACGCGGCGAGCACGCCCTGGACGCACTGCCCACGGTGCAGCGCACCCAGGCCGCCGTGGCCGGCTACGACTACGCGTTCTATCTGCTGCTGGTCGGCGTCATCATGACCGCCGCCGGGATCAGCATGACCATCGCGCACGGCAATGAAGCGGCGAGTAAGGCTGCGGCGCTGGCACTCTCGGGCGGTGTTGCGCTGTATTTCCTCGGGCAGGCCTTCTTCCGGCAGGTGCTGCGGCTGCCGCGCCCGTGGGTGCGACTGATCGCCGCGGGCGCGGTCATGGCGACCGCGCCGATCGGCATGGCCTGGGTGGCGTGGGGGCAGCTCATCGTGCTGGTGGCGGTCGGCTACGGGTTTGTCATCGCCGACGATCTGATGAGCATTCGCGAGGGCGGGGCGGGCAAGTATCTGAGCCGCTCCACCATCGTCGCGCGCCGCCCGCGAGAGTGACCAAACGCTGACGAATCCGCGGCACGCCGGACGCGAAGGGGCATAACGGCCCCGGCGCGTCCAGAATCGACAGCATGACCTGGAACCATATCGGGAAGGCATGACCATGCGGGTATTGCTGACGGGCGCTGCCGGTTTCATCGCATCGCATATTCACCGCGCGCTGGCGGATGCCGGGCACGAGGTGATCGCCCTTGATCTCATGCTCCCGGCCGCACACGGGGTCGCTGCGACTCCGCCGCCAGGCGTGCATCAGGTGGATGTGCGCGATCCCGAGGGCCTGGACGCGCACCTGCACGGGATCGATGCCGTCTGCCATCAGGCCGCCGTGGTCGGCGCGGGGGTGAGCGCTCAGGACGCGCCAGCGTACGCCGCCCACAATGATCTCGGCACCGCAGTCCTGCTCGCCGCCATGGACCGGGCGCACTGCCATCATCTGGTGCTCGCCTCCTCCATGGTGGTCTACGGTGAGGGCCGATACCGAGGCGTCGCAACAGATTTCGTGCCCGGACCACGTTCTCGTGCCGATCTGGATCGCGGCGTCTTCGACCACCGCGCACCGTCCGGCGAGCCACTCGACTGGACTCCGATCGATGAGGACGCGCCCCTGCGCCCGCGCAGCCTGTACGCCGCCAGCAAGGTCGCGCAGGAGCATTACGCCCTCGCCTGGGCCACCGCGACCGACTCGACCGTCACCGCCCTGCGCTACCACAATGTCTACGGCGACAATATGCCCAGGGACACACCGTATTCCGGTGTCGCCGCCATCTTCCGCTCGGCGCTGGAGGCGGGCGAATCCCCGCGCGTCTTCGAAGACGGCTGTCAGGCCCGGGATTTCGTGCACGTCCGCGATATCGCCGCCGCCAATGTGGCAGCCCTGGAACGCCCCCTCGACAGCTTCACCACCCTCAACGTCGCCTCGGGACACCCCATCACCATCAACGAGGTAGCCACCGTCCTGGCTGCGGCCTGCGGCGGCAAAGCCCCGGTCGTCACCGGCGAATACCGCTCCGGCGATGTCCGCCACATCGTCGCCAGCCCGGAAAAAGCCAGGCGCATACTGGGATTTGCCGCAACCATCACCCCGGACCGCGGCCTCACCGAATTCGCGACCGCACCACTTCGCGCTGCATCCGGCACAGGTGCCCCGACCTGGCGCTGACCGGCTAACAGCGGTCGATCCCTGGACTACGGTCTACCGAATTCGCCACCGCTCCGTTGCTTGCGGCCTCCGGCGCCGGCGCCCCGACCTGGCGCTGATCCGCCCCGTCATCCCGGCATGTTTTCGGCCGGGATCCACGTAAGCCGCTGAAGCTCGGGCAGTGTGGATCCCGGCCGAAAGCGCGTCGGGATGATGGGGCGCGGCTAGTTGGCGTCGCCGGCGGTGAGGAGGGGGAGGCGGACTTGGAATCGGCAGCCCTGCTCGCGGTTTTCGGCGCTGATATCGCCATTGTGGGCTTCGACCAGCCCGGCGGCAATAGCCAGGCCCATACCGCTGCTGCTGCCGAGTTCGGCGGCGGCGGGGGAGCGGGCGGAGGTGCCGCGGTAGGCGACCTCGAAGATGCGGGGCAGGTCGGTGGGGGCGATGCCCGGACCGGTGTCCTCGACCCGGGCCCAGGCGTGGCCGTCGTCGGTGCCGGTGGAAATGTCGATGCGCCCACCCGGCGGGGTGTGGGCGATGGCATTGGCGACCAGATTGGTGAGTACCCGGCTCAGCGCCTGGTCGCTGCCCGCCACCACGATCCGGTCCCCGGGTTGCCTGGCCGCCAGCGTGATTCGCGCGCGCATGGCGGTCGGCTGATTGGCGGCCAGCACCTCGTCGATGAGTTCGCGCAGATCCACCGGCTCCAGGGTGAGCCGCAGGGCGCCCGAGTTGATCTTCGACATCTCGAACAGATCGTCCACCATGGCGGAGAGTCGAGTGTTCTCGCGGACAATCTGATTCGCGTACCGCTCGATATCGGCGGGATTGTTCACCACACCGTCGGCCAGTGCCTCGGCCATGGCGCGAATCCCCGCGAGGGGAGTCCGCAGATCATGGCTGACCCAGGCCACCAGCTCGCGGCGCGATCGCTCCGCGGCGCGTTCCTGCTCCAGCATCTCCCGCTCCCACACCGTCGTTCGCGCCTGCGCCCGGCCCAGCAGAATGGCCGCGGGCACGGTCACGGCGGTGACCACACCGAGCACCACGGCGAAGCGCTCGAACTCGGCGGTGAACATGAGCCCACTCACCGCGACCACCCCGCTCAAGGTGGCCAGGGTCGGAATCAGCACCAGCACAGCCATACTCGTGGTCATGGTGCGATTGCGGAGGTAGCGCAGCAGTACCGCGCCGAGCCCCACCACCGGCAGCGATGCGGCCAGCGCATACCCGATCAGTCCCGGCATATCAGTCGGCACGGTTGTCCTCCTCGGCATCGATGCGACCCCAGGCGTACCCCCGGCCCCAGACGGTGTCGATGCGATGCGCCGCACCGAGTTTGGCCCGCAACCGCTTGATATGCACGGTCACCGTGGACTGATCGCCGAAACTCCAGCCCCACACCTGCGCGAGCAGTTCATCGCGGCTGAACACCCGCCGCTGATGGGCCAGCAGGAAGATCAGCAGATCGAATTCCCGGGCCGTCAGTTCGACCGGCGCGCCGTCGATGGTCACCACCCGCGCGGCCCGCCGCACCTCGACGCCCCCGCTGCGCAGCACCTCCTCCTCGACAACGGGCGGATTCGCGCGCCGCAGCACCGAGGCCACCCGCAGCGCCAGCTCGCGCGGGCTGAACGGCTTGGTCACGTAATCGTCCGCCCCGGCCTGCAATCCGATCACCCGGTCGTCCTCGTCCCCGAGCGCCGTCAGCAGAATGATCGGCGTCCCGGGCCGCGGCCCCGACCGCACCGCCCGGCACAGATCGATCCCGTCCGGCGGCGGCATCATCACATCCAGCACCGCCAGATCGATGTCATTGCGCGCCAGCACCGCAGCCGTCGCGGGCCCGTCCGCCGTCTCGATCACCTCGAGCCCGTCCCGCTCCAGATATCGCCGAACCACTTCCCGGACAACAGCATCGTCGTCGGCCACCAGAATGCGCATGACAGTCACCAATTCGTCAGAATGAAATGAACGAGCACCAGGGCGCCGGCCGCCTGCACCGCCAGCCACACCCGCACCCCGCGAGCAGGCAGCAGCGCGGCCCCGGCCAGCACCCACACATCGAACGGCAACCAAATCCGCTCCGTCTCAGCCTTACTCAACCCGCTGAGATCAGCCAGCAGCACCGCCAGCAACCCCGCCCCGGCGAGCACCGCCACCGGATTCACCGCGTCCTGCCAACGCCGCAACGCGGGAACCGCGACCGCACGCGCTGCCCTGAAGATTGCCGGGGCAGTGGAGGGAGTCGTCTGCGATGTGGCATTTGCCGGGCCCCGCATCACCGGGGCCGTCGCGATGGCCGACCTCGATAATGCCGCCTTGACGGCGGGGTCCGACCTGAGTGTCGCCGAGCCAGTCTCGATTTCCGGCGGATGGATCACTGGACTGCCTACAGGTTCCGGCGACCAGGTTGCCGGGGCGCCGGCGGTTCCTGCGCCAGGCATCGAGGTCGTGACGGTCGAGGGGAGCGATGTCAGCTGCGTCGGCGTCCGCCGGCCCGGGCGGTCCCAGAGCGCGCTGAGCCGCAGTCCGAGAGCGACGCGGTGCAGGGCCGCCATCGGTGCGAGCCCGACCGCGCAGACCGTGGCCGCGAGGTTTGCCCACACCCAGTAGGAGAAGGGCCGCTCGCTGGCAATGCCCTGGTAATAGCGTTGCACCACAAGGTGATAACCGTCCACCCACCAGAACCCCGCCGCCTTGAACGCCGCCACGACCAGCAGCACACCTATCAGTGCAGGCACCGCGGGCCGCAATGTCCGCGCCATGAGCACCGCCGCCGCAGGCACCGCCATCAAGACCAGCCCGTAACTCAGGAACATCCCGAACCCGAACAACACCCCGGCCGCCAGCGCGGTGAGCACCCATTGCGGTCGCTGCCGAGTCGCTGTGGCCAGCAAGGCCACCGCCCACGCGGTCACCCCGGCAAAGAGCGCATCCGCCGACACCGCGATCCAAATGACGGCGGGAGCCAGCGCCAGGAACGGCATGACCGCCCGCGCCCGCAATTCCGCATCACTCGCGAATTGCCCTGCCGCTCGGCCGACTTCGCCCGCCGAGTGTCCGGCGTTCACAGCA
Source organism: Nocardia sp. NPDC006630 (assembly GCF_040611495.1). Lineage (NCBI taxonomy): Bacteria > Bacillati > Actinomycetota > Actinomycetes > Mycobacteriales > Nocardiaceae > Nocardia > Nocardia sp. NPDC006630. The sequence continues at coordinate 14,482 of NZ_JBEXOK010000011.1, read as the reverse complement.
TCGGCTGCGCTGCTGCTTTCCTGGATCGAGTCATCGGCGCGGAGCAGGTCACCGTCCCGGCCCACGAGGATGTCGAGGGCTGACTTGCCATTGCCTGGTCCACGGTCGGCCGAGTTGCTCTCATCGAGGTTGCGGCCGTCCGAGTTGCCGCTGCTTGCGCCGGCAACTGTGTCGATAAGTCCGGAATCACCCAGGCGGGCAGCGTCTTTCGGTGCTCCCAGGGCCCGGATGGCGATCGGGACGGCCGCGGCTGCGCTGCAGCCGACGAGGACGCAGAGCAGGGCGGCCCAGGCGCCGCCGTGCAGGCCGAGTCGGTCGAGGAGGACGAAGGTGAGCAGGGCGCCCGGGGGGTGGCCCGAGACGTGAGTGGTCCAGGAGTTGGGCTGGAAATCGAGTATGCGGCCGGAGAATCCGCGCAGCATTGCCGGGATGTCGCGGACGCCGCCGACCTCGTGCAGATATTCGTCGCGGGTGGTGAGGCGGCCGGCGATACCGCGCTGCCAGCCGTCGACCATGGCGAGCGCGAAGGCCCAGGCGACGGCCGTCAGCCAGGTGAGCAGCAGGGCGCGCCGCCAGGGCAGGCGGTACGCCAGATCCGGTCCGTAGCGCACGACCAGTACGGCCAGTGCGATCGCCGGAACGGTTCCCCAGCCCATATGCGGTAGCCAATTTCCGAAGATCGGCGCGGCGCCGGCGTAGAGATGTCCGCGCGCTCGTTCGCTGAGTATTCGCGGCACCAGGAAGGCGAGGGCGACGAGTGTCGCGGCCGCCGCCGCGCAGTACACATCGGCGCGCCGCGCGACACGGCGCGGGCGGGTCATGACAGGGGCTTTCCGCACGGATCCCAGACTAGGCCGCGTCACCCCCGCCTTTGCACCGGAATACGGGTCGGTCCAGCTCTCGTCATACTTTTGTCACCGGTCGCTACCGGTTCATTCGACCCGCGCGGCTCTACCGTCTTAGAGGTGACCGAATCCAAGGTTGAACGCGGAGTCACCGTCGTGATCCCGTGCAAGGACGAGGCAGGCGCACTGCCCGGCGTACTTTCGGCAATCCCCCGGGACTATCGGGTGATCGTGGTGGACAACGGATCCACCGATGCCACCGCCGCCGTGGCCCGGCTCGCCGGGGCGCACGTCATCGCCGAACCGGTGCCCGGCTACGGCAGCGCCGTGCAGGCCGGCGTGGCCGCGGCGCGCACCGAAGTGGTGGCCGTCCTCGACGGCGACGGCTCCATGGACCCGCGCGAACTACCGCTGCTGGTAGCCGAACTCGGACCCGACGTCGATATGGTCGTCGGCCGCCGCCGCCCGCACCGGTCCGGGGCCTGGCCCTGGCACGCAAGACTCGGCAATCAGATCGTCGCCGCCCGCCTGCGCCGGCGCTACGGTCTCGCCGTCCACGATGTGGCCGCCATGCGCGTGGTGCACCGTGCCCGGCTGCTGGCTCTCGGCCCACTGCACCCGCGCTCGGGCTATCCGCTCGAATTGCTGGTGGCCGCCGCTCGTTCCGGTTGGCGACTTGTCGAACGCGACATCACCTATCGGCCGAGAACCCATGGCGTATCGAAGGTTTCCGGTTCGTGGCGCGGAACTGTCCGGGCCGCCAAAGACTTCTGGAGTGTCCGATGACCATTCCCGCCACCCTGCTCATCGTCGCGAAAGCCCCCATCGCGGGTTTCGCCAAAACCCGCCTGACCCCGCCGCTTCCACCCCGCGATGCCGCCCGGCTGGCCGCCGCCGCCCTGCTCGACACGCTCGCCGCGGTGCGCTCCTGCGGATCCGAGGAGCGCATGGTCGCCTGGACCGGCAACCTCGCCATGGCCGAAGAATCCGGCACGATCGCCGCCGCCCTGCGCGGTTTCACGGTAATCCAGCAGCGCGGCAACACCTTCGGCGAGCGACTGGCCAACGCGCACGCCGACGCCGCCCGCTTCGGACTGCCCGTCCTGCAAATCGGTATGGACACCCCGCAGGCCGGTCCCGAACTGCTCGCCCGCTCCGCCGCCCGGCTGGCGGCCACCGGTGACACCGTCCTCGGCCCCGCCGCCGACGGCGGCTGGTGGGCACTCGGACTGACCGACCCCCGCCCCGCCCGCCTACTCGTCGATGTCCCCATGTCCACCTCCCGTACCGGCGACCTCACCCGGGAAGCCCTGCGCCGCTGCGGTTATCGAGTGCACCGCCTGCCGGTGCTCACCGACGTGGACTGTTATTCCGACGCTCTGTCCGTCGCCGCCCAATCCACCGGCCGGTTCGCAGCCACCCTCGACCTCATCAACGCGGCCTCGACTCCCGCCCTGCTGTAACCCGTTCACCTCGGCGGCAGTGCGGGCTCGCGTGATCTCCGGCCGCGCTGAGGTGGAGCGGTGCGAATGGCCGCCCGGAGGTGGCCCCGTGATCGCACAGGCAGTTGTGGACCTGTGCCGTGTCGACCAGCAGTAATTCATTGTGTGACAACAGATTCCGAGTATTGGAGACGACAGTGTCGAAGACCCGGAGCAGCATCGCCCCGCTGGAGCCGGAGCCGGAGCCGCCGGCTCTGCTCGTGCCTGCCTTGATCGCGTCGCAGGTGTCGGCCGCACGGGGTCCGGCGGTGGCGGCGCGGGTAGGCATCGCCCTGGGCATCTCCATCACACTGTGTTTCCTCACCGGGCTGATCAGCCACTGGATCCAACACCCGCCCACCTGGTTCTACTGGCCCGCACATCCGGTGTGGCTCTACCGCGTCACCCAGGGCACGCATGTGATCTCGGGCGTGATCGCCATCCCGCTGCTGCTGGTCAAACTCTGGGCGGTCTTCCCGAGACTGTTCAGCCGCCCACTCATCGGCAACCCCCTCCGCATGCTCGAACGCGGATCCATTGCGCTGCTGGTCGGTTCGGTCATCTTCCAACTGGTCACCGGCCTGTTCAACACCGCCCAGTTCTACCCCTGGAAATTCTTCTTCACCACCACCCACTACGCCATGTCCTACGTAGCCGTCGGCGCCCTCGCCATCCACCTCGCGGTAAAACTCCCGATCATCCGCACTGCCCTGGCCCGACCCCTGGCGAAACCGGCTGCGGTCTCGGGCCCTGCGCTGGCACCTGAGCTGGAATCTGCTGTTGAACAGGGTGATTCGCCTGCAATGCGGCGTACGGAACCGCTCGATGCGGGGGAGCCGCAACAGGGGCAACCCGCAGTCTCGGAGCGGACCTCGGCCCGGGTGCTGCCGGAGAATACCGCCGCGTCGGACGACTCGGTCGCGATGCCACCGGACGTCGGTATCCCGCCCATGCCGGGGGCGGCGGCACCGACCGCCGAGCCTGTTGCTGGGCATAGTGATTCGGACCCGGTGCCGGAGTATGGAGGTTCTCGCGCGTCGGGCAGTTCGCCCACATCGCCCGCTAGGACACCGGCATTGCCGGAATCGGCTGTTGTGCACAGTAATTCGACGTCTGCCGGGCAGCCCGGTATTTCCCGGCGCGCTGTGCTGAGCGCCGCCGGGATCGCCGCCGCCGTCGCGGGACTTGCGGTGGCCGGGCAGACGATACCGTTCCTGCGGTGGGTGGCAGTGCTCTCGCCGAGGAGTGGCGAAGGGCCCCAGGGACTTCCGGTTAATCGCACGGCGGCAGCCGCCGGAGTGGGGGAGCGGGCGCAGGATTCGGCCTATCGGCTCATGGTCGATGTCGGCGGCGTGCGGCGTGCGTTCAGCCGCACCGAGCTCGCGGCGCTGCCGCAGTCGGAGTCGACGCTGCCGATCGCGTGCGTCGAAGGCTGGAGTGCTTCGGCGCACTGGTCGGGTGTGCGGCTGCGCGATCTGCTCGCCGCCGTCGGTGAATACCGCAGCGGTGACGTGCGTTTCGAATCCTTGGAGTCCGGTGGCCTGTACCGCACCACGGTCCTCCCGCGGCGGCATGCGATCGACGCCTCCACCCTGGTCGCCCTCCGCGTCAATGGCGAGGACCTGGACCTGGACCACGGCTACCCGTGCCGTCTCATCGCGCCGAATCGCCCCGGAGTCCTGCAAACCAAATGGCTTTCGACCATCGAGGTGCTGGCATGACAATCATCCGAGGACTGCTGGTCGTGCTCGGCCTGTGGCTGGGCTGGTACGGCATCAGCCTGCTGCTGCAGATGAACCCTGCCGACCTGCGCTCGATCGCACTCTGGTTCGCGGGCGGAATCCTGCTGCACGACGGGGTATTCGCACCGCTCGCGGCAAGCCTGGGCGTGGCCGCCCGCCGGGTGCTCCCCGAATCCTGGTGGGCCCCAGTGGCATGCGGTGCGGTCTGCACCGTGACACTGCTACTCATCGCAGTCCCGGTGATCGGCCGAAAAGGAGCCCTTCCCAACCCGACCATCCTGGACCGCAACTACATCCTGGGTCTCGCGGTGGCGGTAGCAGTGGTCTGGGTGCTGGTCCTGGTGGCGCTACGCCGAACCCGCACCACGCACCCCTGACCCGCGACTACCTCAATTGCGTTCGGGCAGAGCGCAACCGTCCGGACCGCACACGTCACCCTCGGCAACCGTCTGCAGTACCGGGGCGTGATCGGTCCACGCCTGCTGCAGCGCCTGCTCGAACACCTCGGACGGCTGCGCGCCCGACACCCCGTACTTGCGATCGATCACGAAGAACGGCACCCCGCGCGCACCCAGAGCTGCGGCCTCGGCCTCATCGGCGCGCACCGCCTCGGCGTACGCGGTGGAATCATCGAGCACCGCGCGCACCCCGGCCTCGTCGAATCCGGCGTTCACCGCGACCCGTACCAGTCGCTCGGCATCGCCGAACAGCGGTGCGTCCTCGGCGAAGTTGGCCGCGTACAACGCGTTCAGCATGGCCTCCTGCCGGCCTTCCGCCAGGGCGAAGTGCAGCAGCCGGTGCATATCGAAGCTGCTGCCGAAATCACGCCCTTCGATCTGATAGGTCAGCCCCATCGCCTCGGCCTGTGCGCCGATACCGCGCTCATTGGCGGCGGCCTGCTCCTCGCTGATGCCGTACTTCTCCGCGATATGCGGCACCACGGCGTCACTGTGGTCGTGCGGCAGCGTCGGATCCAGTTCGAAGGACCGGTGCACCACCTCGACGCTGTCGCGATGCGGGAACGCCTGCAGCGCCTCCTCGAATCGCGCCTTGCCCAAGTAGCAGAACGGGCAGTTGATATCGGTCCAGATCTCGACCTGTACGGCCATCACACCTCACTCGAAGACGGAAATTCGCAGGCCGGAGACCCGGCCTTCGCCAGTTCCAACCCGGAACGCGGACCGAAGATTCCGCTGTGACCGGCGTCACCCGCACCGGATGTCACGTTCCGCGACCCTGGTTTGTCCCATAGCCGAACCACCACGCGACACACTCAGGAGCGCAGCGATGAACACCACCGACACCCACGAAATCGTCGTCCTCGGCGCCGGCTACACCGGCATGCTGGCCGCCATCCGGCTGGCCCGCCGCACCCGCAAGCAGGCCGTGCGCATCACCCTGGTCAATCCGTCCGCCCGATTCACCGAGCGGCTGCGCATGCACCAGGTCGCCGCCGGTCAGGAATTGGCCGACCACCGCATCGCGGATCTGCTGGCGGGTTCGGGCGTGGAATTCCACCAGGCCGCGGCCACCGCCATCGATACCGCCGCCCGCACCGTCACCCTCGACGACAATGCGCAGCTGAACTACGACACCCTGGTCTACGCGCTCGGCAGCAGCACCGACACCAGCCGGGTCCCCGGCGCCGACCACCACGCCTGGACCCTCAACGATCCCCGCCGGGCCCATGCCTTTTCGGAGCGTCTGACCGAGGCGGCCCGCGCGGGCGGTGCCGTCACCGTGTGCGGCGGCGGACTCACCGGCATCGAGGCCGCGACCGAAATCGCCGAATCCCACCCCGGCCTCACCGTCACCCTCGTCAGCCAGGCCGAGCCCGGCGCGATGATGGGCGATAAGGCCCGCGCCCACCTGAACCGCGCCCTGGACCGGCTCGGCGTACAGCGGATCGTCGGCGTGAAGGTCACCAAGGTGCTCCCCGACGCCGTGGAGCTGAGCACCGGTGAACTGCTGACCTCGGATCTGACGCTGTGGACCACCGGTGTGAAGGTCGCGCCGCTGGCCGCCGCGGCCGGTATCGCCACCGATGCGCGCGGCCTGATCGTCACCGACGCCACCCTGCGCTCGGTCTCGCACCCGGAGATTCACGCCATCGGTGACGCCGCCGCCGTCAAGCAGGCGTGGGGCCCGATCCACGGCACCTGCCAGAGCGGCCTGCCGACCGCGGCCTACACAGCGGACACTATTGCTCGTGAATTGCGCGGAAAGACGTTGCGGCCCTTCCATTTCGGCTATGTCCACCAGCCGGTGAGCCTGGGCCGCAAGGATGCGGTCATCCAGTTCACGAACGCCGACGACACCCCGAAGCGCTGGTACCTGAAGGGCCGGGCCGCGGTCGCCTACAAGGAGATGGTCAGCAGCAGCCCGGTGCCGACCTTCAAGATGAGCAAGAGCATGACCATGTCGGTGCAGCTGTCCAAGGGCGGCCGCGCCACCCGCAAGACCGTATGACGCGGACATCGGAAGCCGGGATACCCAGCGGCATCCCGGCCCTCCGATCGATTCGATCTGCAAGGTCCGGTAAAGATGAACCCCATGCAGGACCAGAGTCATGACACCGATCGGCCCGCCACTGAGCCCGAGGCGGCGATCGATCCCTTCGTGGAGCACCGCCGACTGCTGTTCGGCACGGCATACCAGATGCTCGGCACCGTCACCGACGCCGAGGACGTCCTGCAGGACGCCTGGATCAAATGGCATGCCACCGACCGTGATTCGGTCGAGTACCCCAAGTCCTACCTGGTTCGCACCGTCACCAATCTGGCCCTGAACCGACTCACCTCCGCCCGGGCCACCCGCGAAACCTATGTCGGCCCATGGCTGCCCGAACCCCTACTGACCACCACCGATGCCGCCGAGGAGACCGAAGTGGCCGACACCGTGTCGACCGCCATGCTGGTCGTCCTGGAAACCCTCACACCGGTGGAGCGCGCCGTCTTCGTCCTGCGCGAAGTCTTCGGCTACTCGCACGCCGAAATCGCCGGATTCCTGGACCGCCCCGAGGCCACGGTGCGGCAGATCTCGCATCGCGCCCGCTCCCATGTGCAGTCCCGCCGGCCACGATTCGACGCCGACGACGCCTCGCGGCGCGAGATCACCGGCAAATTCATGGCTGCCTGCCAGGGCGGTGACCTGAACGCGCTCATGGAACTACTCGCGCCCGACGTCACGCTGTGGAACGACGGCGGTGGCAAGGTCACTGCCGCCCGCCGCCCGCTGCACGGCCCCGATCATGTCGCCCGCTGGATGCTCGGCGTCATGGCCAAACCGATCAGCGCGGGCATCTACCTCGAATCCGCTTTCGTCAACGGCGAACTCAGCATTCTCGGCAAGATCGGCGACTACATCGTCGGCGCGCTCACCTACGACGTTGTCGGCGGCCGCATCGAGAACCTCCGCTTCCAGGTCAACCCCGACAAGCTCGACGGCTTGCGGCCCGCGAGCGAATAGCTCTGGGGGCAAAACCAACTGGGGGATGAGTGTTCTCCCCCGGGTGCACGGCCGCCCTAGCCATCGGCCGAACCGCACCGGGTCGCGCAGCCGATGCGGTAGTGTTCGGCGCCTGAGTCGGGGGGCCTTCACCTTCTGGCGGAAACTGTTCTCGTACAAGGAATCTCAGTTGACAATCGAATACCGGAAGCGCGTACTGCGCTTCGTCCTGCCCGCCGTGTCTGCCGCGCTCTTCGGCGCGGGCGCGCTGTTCGGCGCTCCCGCGACCGCCGCACCACTGCTGCACGCCTCCTGCTCGGCGACCGAATACGACAATGTCGACGGCGACTGCGTTCCGCGCCCACAGCAGGCCCCCAGCGCACCGCCGGGAGCAACCGCCCTCTGCAAGGACGGCGACTACAGCTTCAGTGAGAATCACCGGGGCACCTGCTCCGGCCATCACGGGGTCGCGAAGTGGCTGTGACCGTGTCGGGGTCATAGGACACAATCGGTAGCTGTGCCTGCTGAGGAACTCGTTGTCGAACCGCTGGTCGCCGCGCGCCGGTTGCTCGGCGCGACCCTGTGGTCGGGGGTGGTGGGAATTCGCATCACCGAGGTCGAGGCGTACGGGGGCGACCCCGCCGGTCCGTGGCCCGATCCGGCCGCGCACTCGTATCCGGGCCCCACGCCGCGCAATGCCGTTATGTTCGGCCCGCCCGGAGTGCTGTACGTCTACCTCAGCTACGGGATGCACACCTGCGTGAATGTCACCACCGGCCCGGACGGTACCGCCAGCGCGGTGCTGATCCGGGCCGGCGAGGTGATCGCGGGCCACGACCTCGCCCGCAGCCGCCGGCCGGCGGCGCGCACCGATGCCGATCTGGCAAGGGGGCCGGGCAATCTCGGCAGTGCCCTGGGAATCACCCTCGGCGACTATGGAACCGACCTCTTCACCGCGAAATCCGCGATCCGGCTGGAGCTGACTCCCGAAATCATCGAGCCCACAGTCATTTCCGCCGGTCCGAGGGTTGGCGTCCGGCTCGCCGCCGAACGGCCCTGGCGGCTGTGGCTGGCGGATTCGCCCGCCGTGTCGGTCTACCGGCGCAGCCCGCGCGCGCCGCGGCTCGATCGCCCCGCCTGAACCTGGAGCACACCAGCGGATTCCGCGACTGCGGGCCGCGTGCGGGCTACCGTGGAATGGAAGTCGCTCCACTGGAGGTCTCATGTTCAATCAATTCTCCGACCGGGCTCGCCGGGTGGTGGTGCTGGCGCAGGAGGAAGCCAGGCTGCTCAACCACAACTACATAGGCACCGAGCACCTGCTGCTCGGGCTGATCCGCGAGCACGACGGTGTGGCAGCACACGCACTCGAGGATGTGGGGGTGAGCCGGGAGGCTGTGCGCACCAAGGTCAAGCAGCTCATCGGGGAGGGATCCCGCGAACCGGCCGCCCACATTCCCTTCACGCCGCGGTCGAAGCGGGTGCTGGAGCTGTCGCTGTACGAGGCGAAAGAGCTGGGGGACTCCGAGATCGGCACCGAACATCTGCTGCTCGGGCTGGTCGAAGAGGGTGAGGGCGTGGCCGCGCAGATACTGAACAGCATGGACGCCGGCGCCGGGCGGGTGCGCAGCCGGATTCTCGAAATACGTGGATCGAATGCCGAATCCGCTACGCCCGCAGCGAAGTCCGTCTATGGGGCCAGTTCGATGGCGCGCCGCCTCGAGGCTCTCGAACGCCGCGTGACCGAACTGGAACGGCGGCTGGGCGACTCCCAGCCCCGCGACCCGGACGCCTGAGCTGTCGCGGAAGCGGTTGTGCCGCCGCACGGTTCGCACCGCGCGGCGGCAGCGCGGAATTACACCTCGACCGTTGCCCGGCAGCGATCGGCCGCTGCCGTCACCGCCGCGCGCCCGGCCTGGGCGGCGGATTCGCCCGTTCCGAATGCCCACCGCACCTGCTGCCCGTTCCGGTACTCCAGATACACCACCGCGGCCGCGAATCCGGTGCGGCCCGCCGCCTGCTGGTGCAGCGCCAGCACTTCGATGATGCAACCCTGTTCGGCCAGCGCGTGTACCAGTTCCTCAACAGAGCCTGCTTCCGGAACAGCGTTGTCCGGCAATACTTTCAGCTCTCGGGCATACACCTGCGTGAACAGCTCCCACAGCGTGCGCGCCGAAATCTCGGCCCCGGTGCTGTCGGTATGCCGCTGCACATGCCGCGCGAAGTCGATCTGCATACGCCGCGGCAGGTCCAGCCCGTACTCCTCCTGCAGCAGATACGCGATTCCGCCCTTGCCGGACTGTGAGTTCACCCGGATCACGGCGTCATAGGAACGTCCCACATCCGCCGGATCGATCGGCAGATACGGTACCTCCCAAGGAATCTCGTTCTCCGGCACACCGATCTGCGCCGCTCGCGCCCGGTGCTCGGCGAACCCCTTCTTGATGGCGTCCTGGTGCGTCCCGGAGAAGGCCGTGTACACCAGATCGCCCGCATACGGATGCCGCTCGGGAACCGGCAGTCGCGTGCAGTACTCCACCGTGCGCCGGATCTCGTCGATATCGGAGAAGTCGATCATCGGATTCACGCCCTGCGCATGCAGATTCAAGGCGAGGGTGGCCAGATCGACATTGCCGGTGCGCTCACCATTGCCGAATACGCACCCCTCCACCCGCTGCGCGCCCGCCAGTACCGCCAGCTCCGCGCAGGCCACGCCGGTGCCGCGATCATTGTGCGGATGCACCGACAGGATGACGCTCTCGCGCCGCGCCAGATTCCGGTGCATGTACTCGATTTGATCGGCGTACACATTCGGCGTCGCCACCTCGACCGTCGCGGGCAGGTTCAGCACCACCGGCCGCTGCGGCGTCGCCTCCCAGGCCGTGGTGATCCGATCGCAGATATCCAGCACGAAATCCGGCTCGGTGAGCATGAAGACCTCGGGGGAGAACTGGAACCGCACATTCGGCAGCTCCCCGGCCAGCTCCGCGATATCGCGCGCACCGGCGGTGATCAGGTCGGCAACCTGCTCGCGCGAGGCGCCGAGCACCACATCCCGCCAGATCGGCGCGGTCGCGATGTACATGTGGATGACCACGTCATTGGTGATGCCGCGAATCGATTCGACGGTCCGCTCGATCAGATCCCGGCGGGCGGGCGTGAACACCACAATGGTGACATCCTCCGGCGCCAATCCCTCGGCGCCGATGAGCCGCACGAAATCGAAGTCGGTCTGCGAGGCGCTGGGATACCCGACCTCGATCTCCTTGTAGCCCATGGCCACCAGCATTTCGAAGAAGCGCCGCTTACGCGCCGGGTCCATCGGCTCGGCCAGCGCCTGATTGCCGTCCCGCAGATCGACCGGCACCCACAGCGGCGCTGCGGTGATCCGGTTCGAGGGCCACCGCCGATCGGTGATCGGTACCGAAACCCGTTCGTACACATCGCGATACCGATGCGACGGCATGGCGGAGGGCTGCTGGTGATTCCACGTGGTGGAAGAGAACATGATTGCTGTCTTTCGCGTCGGAAGAGTGACCGGCGCAGCAGTTCAACCCGCGGGAGGGTGCCGGTCGGTCAGACCCCGCCGCGGCGGAGAAGCAGAAGCAGCACACCCTGAGTCATGTGGCTTAGACTAAACGGGAATCACTCCTCAGACAAGTAGAGAGGCAAAAAGGATATGTCGCAGGTCCAGAGGCACCCGCTCGCCGCACAAGCCGCCGAAGTGCTACTGGAACGGCTGCGAGCGGGGGAGTGGGAGCTGGGGCACCGGCTACCGGGGGAGACGACGCTCGCCGCGCAGCTCGGCGTCGGCCGCTCCACGCTGCGGGAGGCCATTCGCGAACTCGCCGGGCGGGGTGTGCTCGAAAGCCGCCAGGGCGCAGGCGTTTTCGTCACCGCACTCGATGTGGCCGAGGATTGGGATACGGTGCTGCGCCGCGCCGATATCGAAGCGGTCATCGAGGCCCGCATTGCGATCGAGGCCGAAGCCGCGGCCCTGGCCGCGCAGCGCCGCACCCCCGCCGACCTGCGCAATATTCTGCGCGCCCTGACCGCGCGCGCCGAGGCCGGCGATTCCGTCGAAGCACTCGTGGACGCCGACACCGCTTTTCACCGCACGGTCATCGCCGCTGCGCACAATGACATCCTGCTGGAAATGTTCAACGCCTTCGTCCCGCGCCTGCGCCGTGCCATGGTCGATATGCTCCGCATCCGCCCGATCGCCGATCCGGGGGCGGACCACCATGCGCACGAAGACCTCTATGTGGCCATCCGCGCCCGCAAGCCCGAGATCGCCGCCACCGCGAGTCGCGTCCACCTCACCTCTCTGAAGACGGCGTTGACGTAGAGGCAGACGGCATCGACGTAGGCGGTGAGGTGATCGGCCCAGCGGGACGTTCGGCGACCATCATCTACCGCGTATCTGCCGCAGGCACTGCAACCCCATGCATCTCGGGCCGCTGAGCAGGGCAAAGTGCAACTTCAAGATTCTTTTCGGGATCGCCGATGAGTTTTCGAAACGGGCTCCGTCTCTACGTATGACCGAGCTCGACCCCGAACTCGCAAGCCCCCGAAGGAAACTCGCCATGACCGCCATCGCCGCCCCCGCCCAGACCTCCGCCACCACCGCCGGCCCGAGCAAGACCCGCAACCGGGTGCTCTGGACCCTGCAGATCCTCTTCGGCCTGTTCTTCATCATCGCCTCGGGCCTGCCGAAGCTGGTCGGCCAGCATGACGCCGTGCAGTCCTTCCGCGATATCGGCTGGGGTGAATGGTTCCGCTACTTCACCGGCGTGGTCGAGGTCTCCGGCGGCATCGGCCTGCTGGTGCCCCGTCTGAGCGGCCCGGCCGCCGCGGGCCTGTCCATCACCACGGTGCTGGCCGCCGCCACCCAGGTCTTCCTCCTGCACGATGCCGCCCTGGCCCCCTTCCCGCTGGTCCTGGCCGTGATGTTCGCCTGGATCGCCTACGAGCGCCGCGCCTCCTTCGCCACCTTCACCGCACTGCTCAACCGCTGACTCCCTTGAATATTGCTTCGACACCTGATCCGCCCCCGAGGACACTCGGTGGCGGATCAGGCGCGTGCCGGTCACCACGGCATTGACGCCTCCCCGTTCCTCCCTCGCAGACGGGGCTTGTTCGCGAGGCGATGGACGGGATGATCCGGATCGGCCACCCCATCGACGCGCCGTCGATGGGGCCGGGGCCGACCTACTGGTCAGCGGGCATTCCGGGTGCGGAAAGATAGGGCGACGTGAGCGGCGACATTATCGATGAACTGACCTGGCGCGGATTGATCGCGCAGTCCACCGACCTGGACGCGCTGCGTGCGGATCTGGCGAAGGGGCCGATCACCCTCTATGCCGGCTTCGACCCGACTGCCGCGAGCCTGCACGCCGGACACCTCGTTCCGCTGTTGGCGCTCAAGCGTTTTCAGCGTGCGGGCCACCGCCCCGTCGTCCTCGCGGGCGGCGCGACCGGACTGATCGGCGATCCTCGCGACGTCGGCGAGCGCAGCATGAACTCCACCGACACCGTGGCCGAGTGGGCGGGCCGCATCCGCTCCCAGCTGGAGCGTTTCGTCGATCTCGACGATTCACCCACCGGCGCGATCATTGCCAACAATATGGATTGGACCGGACCGCTGAGCACGGTCTCGTTCCTGCGCGATATCGGCAAACACTTCTCGGTGAACGTCATGCTGGCCCGCGATACGGTCAAACGCCGCCTGGAGAGCGACGGCATGTCCTACACCGAGTTCTCCTACATGCTGCTGCAGGCCAACGACTACCTGCAGCTGCGCCGCAATCACGGTTGCCGGCTGCAGGTCGGTGGTTCGGATCAGTGGGGCAACATCATCGCGGGCGTGGAGCTGAACCGCCGCGTCGACAGCGAGCATGTGCACGCCCTGACCGTTCCGCTCGTGACCTCCGCCGACGGCAAGAAGTTCGGCAAGTCCACCGGCGGCGGCAGTCTCTGGCTCGATCCGGAGATGACCAGCCCCTACGCCTGGTACCAGTACTTCGTGAATACGGCCGATGCCGATGTGGTCCGCTACCTGCGCTGGTTCACCTTCGTCTCGCGGGAGGAACTGGACGAACTCGAGCAGGCGACCCTCGAGCGTCCGCACGCCCGGGAGGCGCAGCGCCGCCTGGCCGCCGAGATGACGACCCTCGTACACGGTGAGGAGAACACCCACTCCGTGCAGCTGGCGAGTCAGGCCCTGTTCGGCCGCGGTGAACTCCGTGACCTCAACGAATCGACCATGGCCGCCGCGCTGACCGAAGCCGCCGTCGACGGCAAGGTCGCCGAATCCACCAGCAACTCCACGATCGTGGACCTGCTCGTGGCCACCGGACTCTCCGACAGTCGCGGCGCGGCGCGGCGTGCTGTCAATGAGGGTGGCGCGGCCGTGAACAACGAGCGCGTCTCGGATCTGGAGTGGACGCCGTCCGACTCCGACTACCTGCACGGCCGCTGGCTGGTACTGCGTCGCGGCAAGAAGAACTTCGCCGGCGTCCGCAGGGCCGACTAGAGCCGATCGACATGACCTGGGTCACATTCGGATGGCCCAGGTCGTCGAAAGGTCCGGATCGCGCCCTCGCGACCTGCGGTTACGGACCCCTGACCAGGCGATTTGACGTGGCGTTTCCCGCCACGTAACTTATTCCAGGTCAGAGCGACACGGACACCGACCGGGAGCCAAACGCCCAGCTCAGAGGCTGGAAATGCGGACCCGGACACGAGGTTGTACGAGGAGCGCCTGACCAAACAGGTAAAGCCCATCTGAACCCGAGCTTGACTCGCTGGAGCAGAGAAGCTAGGCTGGAAAAGTTGCCTCACTGGAGGGTCGTTAATTCGGCCGGATGGTGTGTGCGCCTGTTCTTTGAGAACTCAATAGTGTGTCGATGAATGTCAGTGCCAATATTATTATTGGTTCCGGCTTCTCATACCCCCCGGTTGAGAG
>NZ_JBEXOK010000010.1:0-455197 GCF_040611495.1 Nocardia sp. NPDC006630 | reverse complement strand
GTGGGACGAATGCAATCGACCGGACACTCGGGTACGCAGCTGGCGTCGTTGCAACAACGCTGCGTGATCACATAGGCCATATCTCGCAGATCCTCACGAGTCCGTCGAATGATGGTGGTGCGTCGGAAAGTACGGAGTCCGGTCGGCTGTCCGCATGCGCGTCCCACTCACCGGAACCCCTGTGTGCCAGAGGATCCGGTGATCGCGGCCGTCGTGCGGAGCAAATGCGCACCGATGGCGTCGATCCGTTCCGCCGGCAGTTCGACGAGGGGATGGACAGACAGCAGTAGAACGGCGTGCCCGCGTGCGTCGAGCACCGGCGTGGTGATGGCGGCGACCGTTTGGGGTTCACCGGAGTCGGCGTGCGGAAATCCGGCGGTCATGAATTCCCCGATCAATTGGTCGAGAGTTTCCCGAATATTCGAGGGGAGTGCGATAGCGCCTGTGCCCAGTGTGCCGAGCAGGCTCGCGGCCTGTCCGAGCGCCGGTGACGTGCAGTCCACATCGAAGCCGCGGTCTCGAATCCGGTTCAGCGTCTGATCGATTCGCTCGGCGAGAGGTGCGGTCGAGGCCGCGGCGCGCTCGATCCAGGCGCGGCGTTCCTTCGCTGTGTCCCAGGCCGCGAAGACCGCCCCGAACGGTGGCGCGTAGGGAATGCGATCACCCGGCCACGCCCGTTCGCCGCCTTCGAACGCGGTGATCACCAAGGAGTCACCGAGTCTTTCGGTAACCGATGCGGCGCAACCGAATTCGGCCGCTAGTTCGATCGTCGCGGCGCGTGCGGCCGCGGCGAACGGGCGGGTGTCGACCGCCGCCGCCACACCGGCGAGCCCGGGGCCGAGCGTGAAAGTCTTGCCCGTCGGATCGCGGCTGACCCACCCGCGATCGGACAGCGTCTTCAGGATCGCGTGCGTGGTGGCCAGAGTCAGGTCCAGCTCACGCGCGATGTCGCTGTAGCGGAGCCGATCGCTGCCCGGGCGTGCCAGCAACTCCACGACATCGATGACACGCGCGGTCGGCGCCGATATCGCACCACGCATCTTGACTCCTTTCCCGCACCGTTCTACGGTCGGTGCACTGAATATTCGATAAATAATATCGAATAATCGATAAATCTGCTGAGGATTCCCATGGCGACACCAGATCTCCTCAATACCGTCCACGAACTGTCGCAGGCCAAGGCCCGCTACTGCCTGGCCATCGACACGAAGGACTGGGAAGCTCTCGCCGGGCTGATGGCGCCGGACATCGTTATGGATGTCGGTGACGGCAACGCGGGCATACCCGTCCTCACCGGGCGGGACAACGTCGTCGGTGCGATTCGCACCTGGCTGACCGGTGCGACCACCGCCCATCAGGTCCACACCCCGCTGGTCGATCTCGACGGCGACGAGGCCCGCGTCGTCTGGGCCATGTAGGACCGGGTCGAGTGGGGAAACGGCTCGTCACTGACCGGATACGGGCACTACCGCGAACGCTGGGTGCATGGCGGCGGCTCGTGGAAACTCGCCTCACTGAAGCTGACCCGGCTGATTACCGAGCAGTCCGGAACCGGACGGTGATCGAGGCGCACACACAGCGACCGCCGCTCTTTCCGCTGAGTGGGAGAGCGGGCATCGGGTGCGTACTCAGCGGCTGTGATGTTGGCATGCACCGAGCGGCACAGGAGAGGACGACGTGACAGTGGAGGTCCACACCCACCCCGGTGTATCCGCGGACGAGATCGCCGACCCGTCCGCGGTCCGTGAGATCCAGCTGTGGCTGCGCGGGTATCTGCGGCGTCATCCGGTCGCCTCCCTGTCGACACTCGGCGCGCAGGTGGTGCTGGGCATCCGGGCCATCCAGTACCTGTTCGTCGATATCGTCAAGGGCCAGTTCCCTTTTCGGGAATTCGTGCAGCAGGCCGTCTTCATGGCGAAGACCGCCTATGTACCCACAATCGCCGTGGCGATCCCGATCAGCGCGACGATGTCGATCCAATTCGGGCTGATCGCAGGGCAGGTCGGAGCGACCTCGCTGGCCGGCGCCGCGGGAGGACTGGCGGTGATCCGGCAGGCCGCGCCGATGGTGACCGCCATTCTGCTCGCCGCGGCCGTCGGATCCGCCATCTGCTCGGACCTGGGCGCGCGGACTATTCGCGAAGAGATCGATGCGATGGAGGTCATGGGCGTTTCGCCGTTGCGAGCGCTGGTGGTGCCCCGATTGGTCGCGGCCATCGTGGTCGCGCTCGGGCTGACCGGGCTGAGCTCGTTCGTGGGCTTCGTCGCGGGCTACCTGTTCAACGTTTATGTCCAAGGCGGCACTCCCGGAAGCTATTTGGCGACCTTCTCCTCCTTCGCCAGGGTCGGCGACCTCTTCCTCGCCATGGTGAAGGCGGTCGTATTCGCCGTCATCGTCGCCGTTGTCGCGTGCGAGAAGGGCTTGAGCACCAAGGGCGGCCCGGGTGGTGTGGCGAACTCCGTCAATGCCGCGGTCGTCTCCTCCATCATCATGCTCATGCTGGTGAATGCGGGATTCACCGAGCTGTACACGATTCTCTTCCCGAGGACGACCCTCTGATGGCGTCGCGCTACCTCCCCCCGGGAGTCCGCCCCGTCATGGTTGCCGGGACCGCAGTGCTGGTTCCCGTCATGCGGCTGGGGCATATGGCCACCTTCTTCGCACGGGTCCTGAGCGGTATTCCGGTGGTGCTGCGGCACTATCGTGCCGAGTTCCTGAAGATCCTGTCGAATGTGACGTGGGGCAACGGATCCATCGTTGTCGGTGGCGGGACGGGGCAGGTAGTTCTCGTGCTCGGCGGTGCCGCGGGAGCCATTGTCGGCATCGAGGCGTTCAGCGCGCTGAAACTCTTGGGAATGGCGCCGGCCACCGGAATCATCGCCTCGACGGCCGTGACCCGTGAACTGGCTCCCATTATGGCGTCCATTGCCTTTGCTGCACAGGCGGGTTGCCGCTTCACCGCGCAATTGGGATCCATGCGGATCGCGGAGGAGATCGACGCTCTCGACGCGATCGCGATTCGGCCCATACCGTATCTGGTCACGACGAGGATGCTGGCCTCGATCGTGGCAATGGTTCCGCTGTACCTGGCCTGTCTGGCGATCAGCTACCTGACTGTCGAAGTCATCGTCGGTGTGTCCGGCGGGCAATCGCCGGGCACCTACGAACACTATTTCCGCCTGGTGCTCAGCGGCACCGACATCGTTTATTCGTTGTTGAAAGCGGTCATCTTCGTGGTGCTCACCACGACGATCCAGACCTACTTCGGTTTCTACGCCTCGGGCGGCCCGCAGGGTGTCGGGGTGGCGGCGGGGCGTGCGATGCGCGCGAGCATCACCGCAATGATCTTCGTGAATCTGCTGATGACGATGGCTCTGTGGGGCTTCGACGCCGGCGCGAGAATCAGTGGGTAGCGCATGACGATTTCATTCGAATCCGACGGCAAGGTCCTGTCCAACCGATGGCTGCTGCTACGGGGATTCGCCTTCCTGCTGGTCCTCGGGGTGGCCGCAGGCTTGATGATCGCCAAATCACAGGGCGTGTTCCGGGACGCGGTCCGGGTCACGGCCGTTCTCGCCGATGTCGGTGATGGTCTGCCGGCAAAATCGGATGTGAAGTATCAGGGCATTCTGGTCGGTCAGGTCGAGGGCGTGACGCCGGCGACCGACGGCGGCTCGAACGAGGTGCAGATCGACCTGAAACCCGAATACATCCGGCAGATTCCGGCGACGGTGACCGCGCGTGTAGTGCCCAGCAATGT
This sequence comes from Nocardia sp. NPDC006630, assembly GCF_040611495.1. Classification (NCBI taxonomy): domain Bacteria; kingdom Bacillati; phylum Actinomycetota; class Actinomycetes; order Mycobacteriales; family Nocardiaceae; genus Nocardia; species Nocardia sp. NPDC006630. The sequence goes on along the minus strand of NZ_JBEXOK010000010.1, from coordinate 451,437 downwards.
GTTCGCGGTGCCCTCGGTCCAATTGGTCTACCACCAGGGCCCGGCCGCGCCGCTGGCCGCAGGTGCGCACATTCCGCAGGATCGCAGCCTGGAGACGGTCCGCTTGCAGACTTCCTTGACCGCGTTGAGCCGAATCGCCGCTGCCGCAGGGCGTTCCGGATCGGATCCGACGGTCGGGATCCTGGCCGCTGTCGAACGCGCCACCAGTGGTCACGGTGACGAGGCGGTGCGTGCAGGTGCGGAATTGACCCGGATCTCCCAAGCACTGAATGCGGAAATGGCTCCCGACGGGACTGCTTCCACAATCGACGCACTGTCGGATGCGCTTGCCGGACTACGGTCTTCGGCGCCTGATCTGCTGAGTGCGGTGCACAACGCGGTGGGCCCGCTGCGCGCGGTGGCAGCGGGTAAGGACCAGTTGGCCGCCTTGCTGGCGGGCAGTCTGGGAACCTCGGGAACGGTCGCGACGGCGCTGGAGAACAAGACCACGACGATCACCGACATGACCGCCAAACTGTCCCCGGCGCTCGGCACGATCGCCGAGGGGAGTCGCAACTTCGTCCAGATGACCACCTCGCAGACCCGGTTGGCCTGGTCATTCGTCAGATTGTGGAATGTCCAGGACCAGAACATCACCGCCAAGGTGGTCATGGAGCTGACACCGCATCGGCAATACACCCGCGCCGATTGTCCGCGATACGGCAACCTGGAAGGCCCGAGCTGTCAAACGGCTCCGGTCGGCGGACCCGCCATAGTCGGGCCGAATGCTGTGGCGCCGGTGAGTGATACCACTCCGATCGGCGGCAATGTCGGCTCGGTCGGCAGCCCGCAGGAGCAGCAGCAGATCGCCTCGATCCTGGGTGGGACGCCCAGCGCCGCGACCGACCTCCTTTTCGGTCCGCTGCTGCGGGGTAATGATGTGCGGCTCGACCCGGCTCCGGATATCCCCGTATCGACAGGAGAACCACGATGAGCTATCGCAAGCCGTTGCTGGGCCTGATCTTGTTCCTGGTGGTCTCGATCGCGCTGACCTGGACCATGTTTGTCACCCTGTCCCACAGCATCAGCGGGGAAACCGACACGTACTCAGCGGTTTTCACCGATGCGTCCGGACTGCATGCCCGTGACGACGTGCGCATGGCCGGAGTGCGAGTCGGCCGGGTGCAGGCCGTCGAACTCGACGGTGTCCATGCCAAGGTGACCTTCGAGATCCAGCGCGGGCAGGTGCTGTACGGCAATACCGCGGCATCGGTGACCTATCAGAACCTCATCGGGCAGCGCTATCTCGGACTGTCGCTGCGGGACTTCGGCGATCCGAAGGCTTTGCCACCGGGCGGTCAGATTCCGCTCGAGCACACCGAGCCGTCGTTCGATATCTCCAAGCTGCTCAATGGATTCGAGCCGCTCTTCAGCATGCTCGACCCGAAGCAGATCGACAATATCAGCGCGGCGGTGGTTCGGGCGCTCCAGGGCGACGACGGTGCGATTACTACGCTGATCTCTGAAACATCTTCGCTCGCACAGGCATTCGCGGGGCCGGATCAGATCCTGGGCCAGGTGATCGACAATCTCGGTGCGGTGCTGACCGATCTGTCGAAGCAGAGCGGCAACCTGCAAACGGTGCTACAGCAGACACGCAGGATCTTCGATGCGCTGGCCGAACACCGGGACACGCTGTTTCAGCAGGTCGATTCGATCTCCACCGTGCTGGGGCGGGCCGCCGAGGTGGTGCGTGGCGCGAGCCCATCGATCACCGCGTTCGTCAATCGCCAGCCGGGGTTCGCCCAGCACTTCATCGACAACCGGGGAAAGTTCGAATACATCGGCTTCAACCTTCCCTACCTGCTGAAGGGATTGTCCCGCGTGACCGACAACGGCGCCTACGTCGACGCGTATGCCTGCAATGTGCAGGTGAGCATGATCCCCGGACTCGATCCGGCGATGGCCGCGATTCTGGGGCTGAGCACGCCCGGCGGCAAAGCCGAGAACTCGGCGATCTGCAGGTGAGGCGGCGATGATGAGACGACTGAACAGGGCGTGGCAGCGGCTGCACGAGCGTCGGCTCGAAGAACGCAGCAGATTGCGCATCGGGGTGAGTGCGGTTGTTGTGCTCACGGTTGCGGTCACAGTGACGGTATTCATTCACTCTCTGCATCTGGGCACGGAGACCTATCGAGCGGAGTTCGCGCAGGCGGCGGGGGTCGGCGCGGGCGACGCCGTTACCCTTGCCGGCATCGAGGTCGGTACCGTGACCGGGACCCGGCTGGCCGGGGACCGCGTGGTGGTGACCATGAAACTGCGGCACGGCCTGCCATTGGGAGCGGACACCGGGGCCGCGATCAAACTGACCACCCTGCTGGGGTCGCGGTATATCGAACTCCGGCCCGCCGGATCGGGACACCTGCACGACGATTCGATCGCGTTGTCGCACACCGAAGTTCCGTACGATTTGCAGGCCGCGCTGCAGGGGGCGACAACGACCTTCGGCAGCATCGATGCCGATCGCATTGCGCAGACGATGGGCTCGCTGTCCGAGCAACTGCGGGGTACGCCGGCTCTGATGCCCGATGTACTGCGCAATATCCAGACTCTCGCGACGGTGATCGCCGACCGGCGCAGCCAGATCGGCTCGCTGTTGACAAGTACAGACCAGGTGACCACGGTATTGCGAAATCAGCAGTCGGATTTGGGGGCAATGGTCGCCCAGGGCCGGAACGTCCTGCAGCAGATCATCTCTCGGCAGCAGGCGATCGAAGGACTGGTGACAGCCGCGACCACGCTGATCCAAAACCTGAAACCGATTGTGGTGGACGACCAGCCGGAAATTCAGGACCTGCTCAGCAATCTGACCCAGATGACTCAGATGATGGCCGGACATGACGACCTGCTGCGCAATATCCTGCAGATTCTGCCGGTGCCGTGGCGATTGTTCGCGAATGCCAGTGGAACCGGACAGGATGTGGCGGCCAACGCGCCCGATGGCGCCTTCATAGATTCCTTCATGTGCGCGCTGAGCGGATACGCGAAACAAGTGAATGCGCAACCGTACCTTCAGGACTGCAAATGAGTAGCGCGGTCCGGCGAGTGAAACTGATGGCGATCGTCGTTCTCGGCTTCGTCGTCGCGGGATGTTCCGGTGGGCCGATCGGCGGGCTGACAGATGCCACGATCACGATTACCGGACAGTTCGCGAATGCGAACGGTCTGTACGTCGGCAATGCCGTGTCGGTCCTGGGCATGCGCGTCGGCAAGGTCGTGGATATCCAGGCGCGGGCGACCCATGTCGACGTAACGATGAAGATCGACAAATCGATCAAGATCCCGGCCGACGCCCTGGCAGTGACGGTGACCGATTCCATGCTGACCGACCGGCATGTGGAACTCACCCCGGTGTATCGCGGTGGTTCGATTCTCGCCGACCACACAACCCTGACCACTGATCGCACCCGAACGCCGGTGGAGTTCGACAGCCTGCTGGCGATGGCCGACAAGCTGTCCACCTCATTGGGTGGAAACGGTCAAGGGCAGGGGCCGGTCGCGGGTCTGCTCGATATCGGATCGCAGATTGTCACAGGAAACGGCAATAGTCTCCGCGATGCGATGACCGCCCTTTCGCGGGCGCTGCAACTCGGACCGGACAATGGGGCGGCGACTCGGGCGGCCGTGACGACCGTCGTCCAGAATCTCGACGCGCTGGCCTCGGCAGCCGCTCGAAATGACCAGGCCCTGCGTGAATTCGGCTCCGGCATAAGGATGTTGAGCGATATACTCGCCAACTTGAATCTGGGAACAGGAGATACCGGCGCAAAACTCAATCAGATCACGATCCAGATGACCGATCTGCTGGAGCGAAATCAAGACAAGCTGCGGGCGCTGTCCACGAATGCCGGAACCATCACCAAATCCATGGCCGATTACAACGGCAATCTGGCGGAGTTCCTCGATGTGTTCCCGTTGGTGACGGACAACGCATACAACGCCATCGACCAGAACATCGGCGCGCTGCGCGCCGGCATCGATCTGAACAAGTTTCTCCTGGACGGTCAGATGGTGAAAGAGGTATGCAATCTGCTCGGCGCGCAGGATCTCGGCTGCGCGACCGGAACGCTGCAGGACAAGGCGCCCGACTTCGGTCTGCGCCAGATGCTCGAACTCATTGCGAAAGCCCAACCCAAGTAGCGGGGTGAAGATATGACGAAATCCGGCCCGAACCGACTCCTCCGTGTGATCGCCGCGGTGACGGTGTCGACCGCTGCCTGCACGGCTACCGCGTGTTCGGTGAGCCTGGACAAACTGCCCTTGCCTGCGCCGGGTGTCGGCGGTGACAGCTATTCGCTGACGGCGACATTCACCAACGCACTGAACCTGCCGGCCAAGGCGAAGGTCCGGCTCGATGGCGCCGACGTCGGCGAGGTCGAATCGATGCGGGCGCAGAGCTATACCGCGGTCGTGGTTATGCGGATCGAATCCGGTGTTCGCCTCGCTGCGGGGACCACCGCGGAATTACGTTCGGCCACACCGCTGGGCGATGTCTTCGTCTCGCTCAACCCGCCTGCCCATCCCGATCCCACCGCCCCGGCATTGGGCGCCGGTGCGCAGCTACCGGTGCAGTCGACGTCCGCCGCGGCGACGATCGAGGAAATGCTCACCAGGGCTGCGCTTCTCGTTAATGGCGGGGCCGTCGGCAACCTCACGAAACTGGCCAACAGCCTCGGTGTTGCGGTCGGCGGGCGCGGTGATCGGCTGGGCGAAATGATCGAGCAGACAACACAATTGGTGAACAACCTGACGGCGCGCTCGGACCGGATCCGGACTGTGCTGGCCGCGACCGGTGACCTGAGTGCGACGCTGGCGGCGCAGCGGACGGACGTCAGCGATGCGGTGTCCGCGGCCGGTCCGGCGTTGCAGGTCATCGGCGAGAACACCCAGGGCATTATCGACCTGGTCGGGCAGCTCAATCGCATCACCGAGCAGATCGCCCGATATCCGTCGGTGCAGGGCACCAATGATCGCAGTCTGATCGCATCGGTCAATTTGCTGGCCGACGGCCTGAATGCCTCGGCGAACAATCCGAACGCCAATCTCGATGCGCTCATGGCGATCACGCCGCTCATCATGAAAGTCACGGATGCGTCGTCCGCGCACGTGAACGTCGATATCGCACGACTTGCGATCGGCGCGGTGCCGGATCCGAACAGTCCGGCCGACTCCGGCACCCGATTGCCGGACGGTTCGGACTGGAGCAATTTTGTCGGATCGCTGGCGTACATCCTCAATCGCCTGAGAGACAAGGTCGAGCCGGGACGATGAAGACCACCGCTATTCGAAATGTGCTGCTCGAATCGCCTGCGCGTGCGCTGGTGTACTCGGTGCGGCAGGCCACCCGCCACCGTTCGCTGACCTCCGGCCTCGGCCTGCTCCTGGTCCTGCTCCTGGGCGCCGGATATCTGCTGCTGGGCTCATTGCAGTTCAATCCGTTCCAGTCGCAGTACCGGGTGCGGGTCGAGCTGGCGCAATCGGGCGGGCTGCTGGCCGACCAGGACGTCACGATGCGCGGCGTTCCGGTAGGCCGGGTGCTGTCGGTCGATATCGACGGCGACAAGGTGATCGCGGTCGCCGCCATCCGGTCCGGCGTGCGGATCCCGCAGGCGGGGCAGGTGCGGGTCGCCTCGCTGTCGGCCGCCGGTGAGCAGTACCTGGATTTCGCGCCCTCCTCCGAGGCCGGACCGTATCTCGCCGACGGCGCGGTCGTCACGCAGGATCGCACCTCCACTCCGGTCACGCTGGCCACCATGCTCGGCAGCATGAGCGGCACGCTGGCACAGCTGGATCCGGCGCAGATCCAGGCGATAGTGCAGGAGCTCGGCGCGAGTGCGGCCGGTACCGAGAAGCTGTCCGCCCTTGTCGATGGCGGAACGTTCCTGCTTTCGACACTGGATTCGGTACTGCCGCAGACGGTTTCGCTGCTGCACAACGGCAAGGCGGTACTCACCACGCTGGGCCAGGTCGCTCCGGGGCTGCAGGAGACCGCCAGGAATCTGTCGCAGACGATGGCGGGTGTCGGGTCGATGACCGGCGGTTACCAGACCCTGATCGGCACTGCGCCGGGTGCGCTGTCCACGATCGACAAGATCATCGCGGACAACTCCCCGACCATGGTGCAGCTGCTCGGCAATCTGACCACCACATCGCAGATGGCCTATGTGCACGTGCCGGCGTTGCAGGAGTTCTTCTTTCCACAGCAGCGCGCCGGTTCGACACTGGACGCCATCACCTCCGCCATGCACGACGGAGGGGTGTGGGCCCTGGTGAGCCCCTACCCGAAATACGCCTGCGACTACGACCTGCCGCGTCTGCCGGGATCGGTTCCGGACAACCCCGAACCGTACCTGCACGCGCGATGTACAAATCCCGACCCGTCGGTCCTGGTCCGGGGTGCGGCGAATGCGCCGCGCCCGCCCGGCGACGACACCGCGACCACTCCGCCGGAGGTGAATCCGGCGCAGCGCGCGGATCCGACGCCGGTCGGCCCGAAGTCAGTTCCGCTGACCTACGGAGGTCCCTTCGTACCCGGCGGGTAGGCGCCCCGAGTTGCGGACGCACGAGATCGCGAACAGGAGAGTAGAGATGAGTGAAACCTCCGTGATAGTAGCGGACACGGTCGACGATTCAGACTTGCCCGACGCCGAGAATGCGGCGTCCGGCCGGGCCGGGGACGTGTCCGCCGCTGAAGCCGGCGAGCCGAAGGCCGCTGATGCTGTTGTGCCGAAGGGTGATTCGAAGTCACTGGCGGTCGAGGAGAAGACATCCGATACCGCCGAGCGCCCCGGAAAATCGGGGAGATCATGGCCCCGGTTGGTGCCGCGTCCGCTGGTCGGCATCCTGCTGCTGCTCCTCGTGGTGGCAACCGTGTTCGCGACGGTCTTCGGCTGGAAGCTCGAGACCCGCAACGATCGTCAAGCGAGTGGCGCGGCGGCGCTGGCCGCGGCCAGCGATTATGCGGTCGCCCTGACCAGCATCGACGCGACGCATCTCGACAGCAGCTTCGCGACCGCGATGAATGGGGCGACGGGTGAGTTCAAGGACACCTACAGCAAGTCCGCCGATCAGCTCAAACCGATGCTGCTGCAGGCCAATTCGGTCAGCAAGGGGCATGTCATCGCCGCGAGCGTGCAGTCCGCATCGGCGGATCATGCCGTGATCATGCTGTTCGTCGACGCCGAGATCACGAACACGACCAACCCGGCGCCCCGCGTCGACCGCAACCGCATCCTCATGACCATGGACCGCGTCGGCGGCCGGTGGCTGGCCAGCAAGGTCGAACTGCCCTAGGTGGCCGCGGACACGTCCGTCCGAACGGAAACGCAATGTTGAATTCAAGCAGAAGAGGTGAATCCCTATGACCGCCAGCGCGATCAGTGGCATCTACTACGACCCGTACGATATCCAGCTCAATGCCGATCCGTACCCGATGTTCAAGCGGATTCGCGAAGAAATGCCCCTGTATTACAACGAGCAGCACGACTTCTACGCGATGAGCCGCTGGGCGGATGTGAATGCGGGGTTGCTCGATACGGGCACTTACAGCTCTGCGCGCGGAGCGATTCTCGAGCTGATCAAGGCGGACATCGCGATACCGCCCGGGACTCTGATCTTCGAGGATCCGCCGGTCCACGACATACATCGAAAGCTGCTGTCCCGGATGTTCACCCCGCGTAAGATCCGTGAGCTCGAGGATAAGATCCGGCAGTTCTGCGCCCGCAGCCTGGATCCGCTGGTCGGCACCGGCCGGTTGGACTTCATAGCCGATATCGGCGCGCAGATGCCGATGCGCACGATCGGAATGCTGCTGGGCATCCCCGAGGAGGATCAGGAATCCATTCGCGATTTCGCGAACGATCAGATGCGGACCGAGGAGGGCAAGCCGATGAAGGCTGCCTCCGACGGCCTGGCCAGCGGTGAAATCTTTGCCGCGTATATCGATTGGCGTGCCGAGCACCCGTCGGACGACATCATGACCGAACTGCTCAATGTCGAATTCGAGGACGAGACCGGAACCGTTCGGCGACTGAGCCGCGCGGAGTTGCTGACATACGTGACCGTGGTCGCCGGCGCCGGCAACGAGACCACGACGAGGCTCATCGGCTGGGCGGGCAAGGTGCTTGCGGAGCATCCCGACCAGCGGCGTGAGCTGGTGGAGAACCCGCGGCTCATTCCGAACGCGGTAGAGGAGCTGCTTCGATTCGAAACACCCGCACCCCATATCGCGCGCTATACGACCCGGGACGTCGAGGTGCACGGCCGGACTGTTCCGGAGGGCAGCGTCATGATGATGCTCGTCGGCGCGGCCAACCGTGACCACCGCCAATTCGCACCCGACGGTGACGTTTTCGATATCCACCGCGACACCCGCCAGCACCTGACCTTCAGCGTGGGGACGCACTACTGCCTGGGGTCGGCACTGGCGCGCTTGGAAGGCCGGATCGCGCTGGAGGAGATCCTGGCGCGATTCCCCGAGTGGGAGGTCGACATGGCGAATGCCAAACTGTCGCCAACTTCGACCGTCCGCGGCTGGGAAACGTTGCCTGCCTTCACTTCCTGACCACACCGGATGGCGGGCAGGCCGTTCTGGACCTCGGGCCGCGAGGGATTCGCAGGGCCACATGCCCAATCGCATGTGGCCCTGTGTATGGGGAGTCCGGCCGCTGTGCCCGGCCCGGGCTTCAGCGAGATCCGATGCGGTACAACAGAGTCAATACGAATGCGGCGGCACGGGCAGCGATGGCGGCGACCGCGCGGAGTCGGGCCGGCCTGTCGACGTGGTCATCGCTGTCAGTCAATGCTTGCCTCCTGTACGGCGCGCCGCCAAGCGCGCTCCACCATCTCTGCTCCCATTCGGCGCCGATAAGCGGCGGACCCGTTCACGTCCGACGGGAGGGAATGCAGCCCAGCCGTCGCAGCCGCACCGACTGCCTCGGCCGCGACAGCGTGGATCGGCCGGCCGGTCGGCGCGGCTTGCAGCACCTGCGCCCGCATCGGTTGCGGGGTCAGGCCGAACAGCCCGACCGCACAGTGGTCGATTCGGGAATTCTCGTCCAGCCGGAGTGCGACAGTGGCTCCCGCCATCGCGAAATCGCCACTGCGCCGGGAGAATTCCTCGATGGCAAAGCCGCAATGACCGTGCCACACCGGGAAGGTGATGGCGGTGACGATTTCATCGATGTCCAGATCGGTGGCCCACATACCGGTGAAGAACTCCGAGGCGGGAATCGTGCGGCGCCCGCGCGGGGACAGCGTTTCGATTTGAGCGTCGAGAGTCAGCGCGACGGCCGGATATTCGGCGGCACCGTCAGCGTGCGCGATAGCTCCGCCGATAGTGCCCAGAGTGCGGATCTGAAGGTCTCCGATCAGCGGTGTCGCCTGCGCCAGCAAAGGAATCGCCCGGCGTACTTCCTCGGAAGCGCCGACCTCCGGGTGCGTCGTCAGCGCTCCGATGCGTACCGAATCCGTGCTCGCCGTGATGCCGCGCAGTTCGGATACGTGGCGCAGATCGATGAGGTGATCGAAGACGGCCAGCCGCAGGGCGAGCATCGGAACGAGGCTTTGGCCACCCCCGATGAGCTTGGCGGCATCGCCGAGATCGGCCAGCAGTGCGACGGCGTCCTCGGCGGTGGCCGGTGCGTGATATTCGAAGGCAGGCGGTGTCATTCGTCCCTCTGTTCGGCGCTGAAACAGTCGCTGCCGCAGCACTGACTGGGTCTGGTCGAGAACGTCACTGGGCCCGATCGAAATAGGTACTCGGGTTTGCCTGCCTCCGGCAATGGGTTCCGAGGACTGGGACTTCACCGGAACTGTCCGAGATCGGCTGCCGCGCTGTCGGTGGTTCGTTCCACTGAGCGGGATCGCGCTCGATAGCGCGTCGAACTGCCTAGCCTCGATCAAATGCGCAGTGCGCATCCCTGTGGCAGCACGATGAATTGAGGTAGGCATGCCCGGACGGGTAGAAGGAAAGGTCGCGTTCATCACCGGCGCCGCGCGCGGTCAAGGTCGCAGCCATGCGGTGCGGCTCGCGCAGGAGGGCGCCGACATCATCGCGGTGGATGTCTGCAAGCCGGTTAGTGGCACCGACCTGATCCCGGCCTCGACGCCGGAGGATCTGGCCGAGACCGCCGGCCTGGTGAAAGGCCTGGGCCGCCGTATCGTGACGGCTGAGATCGATGTCCGCGATTACGACGCGCTGCGATCCGTCGTGGACAGCGGCGTGGAGGAATTGGGCCGGCTCGATATCGTCGTCGCCAACGCCGGTATCGGCAACGGTGGCGCGACGCTGGACAAGACCAGCGAAGAAGACTGGCAGACGATGATCGACATCAATCTGAGCGGTGTCTGGAAGACGGCGAAAGCCGCTGTGCCACATTTGATCGCGGCGGGTGGCGGTTCGATCATCCTGACCAGCTCGGTGGGCGGGCTCAAAGCGTATCCGCACACCGGCCACTACGTCGCCGCCAAACACGGCGTGGTCGGTCTCATGCGCGCGTTCGCGGTCGAGCTGGGCCAGCATTCCATCCGGGTCAACTCGGTACACCCGACGAACGTGAATACGCCGATGTTCATGAACCAGGGGACCATGAAGATGTTCCGGCCGGATCTGGAGAATCCGACCGAGGAGGATTTCGCGCCGGTGGCGAAGTTCATGCATACGCTGCCCGTCGGGTGGGTGGAGCCGATCGATATCAGCCATGCGGTGCTCTTTCTGGCGTCGGACGAATCGCGGTATATGACCGGTGTTCCCTTGCCGATCGACGCGGGCAGCCTGCTGAAGTAAGCCGACTCGGTGAAACAATCGAAGAAGCTGGTCATCGGGGCCAGCGGGTTTCTGGGCAGTCATGTCACCCGCCGTCTTGTGACCGAGGGCGCGGATGTGCGAGTCATGTTGCGCCCCACCAGTTCGACGCAGGGCATCGACGACCTCGATGTCGAGCGCCGCTACGGCGATGTCTTCGACGACGCGGAGCTGCGTTCGGCGATGAAGGGATGCGACGTCGTCTATCACTGTGTGGTGGACGCGCGGATGTGGCTGCGCGATCCGGCGCCGCTGTTCCGGACCAATGTCGACGGTTTGCGGCATGTGCTCGACGCTGCCGCCGCGACCGGGCTGGAGAAGTTCGTATTCACCAGCACCACAGGAACATTGGCTATCGATGATCACCGGCCGGTCACCGAGGCGGACGTGCGTAACTGGGACGGTGGCGGCCCCTACATCGCGGCTCGTGTCGCTGCTGAGGATCTCGTGCTGCGCTACGCCGGTGAGAAATCCCTTCCGGCGGTTGCCATGTGCGTCTCCACCACTTATGGCCCCGGTGACTGGGGCCCGACACCGCACGGTTCGGTGATCGCGCGGGTCGCCGCCGGGCGATTCCCGTTCTATTTCGGATTCTCCTCGGAGGTGGTCGGCATCGAGGACGCGGCGCGTGCGATGGTCCTCGCCGGTGCCTGTGGGCGTGCGGGGGAGCGCTACATCGTTTCCGATCGATACCTGAGCAACCGTGAGGTCCACGAGATCGCCGCCGACGCAGCGGGAGTCCGTCGGCCTCGTATCGGGCTATCCCTTCCACTGCTCTACCGCGCCGCCCGCGGAAACGATGTCGCCGCTCGAATTCTGAACCGCGACTTGCCGTTTGCGACAGTCGGGCTGCGCATGGCCGATCTGATGTCCCCGCTCGACCACAGCAAGGCAGAGCGCGAACTGGGCTGGAAGCCTGAACCGGTAGCGGATTCGATCCGCCGCGCGGCAGAGTTCTTCACCCAGCACTGAGGCACCGGCTACCAGCCAATCCCCATACCCGATTCGAGTATGGGGATTGTTTCGTCCCACGACACGAGCCTCCCGCGGATGCCGAGGGGGGAGCAGGCACATCCGCGGGAGGCATTGGGTCCGCCGGCACCCGTGGGGTTAGGGAGCAGTGCCGACGGAAACTTGGGTGTGAGGTCAGTGCGGTTGGATCGCGCCGCCCCGAGCCGGTGTCCGGCCGTGGCGCAGGAGTAATGCCAGGATGAGTGCGATCACCGTGGCGCCCAGGATGAGCCAGAAACTCAGCTTGTAGCCGTGATCGGCGAACACCTGTGGAATCACCTGGACCGCGTGATGGCCCATGACGTCGATATTCGCCTTGACCGGGTTGTTGTTGAGCAGCGCCGTGACCATCGCTAGGGAGACCGCGGTGCCGATATTGATGGTGACACCGAGCATGCCGGTGCTGATGCCCTGCTGTTCCTCCGGCACCGCGTCCACCACGAGATTGGCTGCGGCGGCATAGAAGAAGCCGAAACCGATGCCGGACAGCCCGTAGAGGATCGCGTCGGTGGTCCAGCTGAAGGAGAACACGATGTACCCGAGCGCGGAGATCACCAGGACGGCGAATCCGATGATCGCCGGGATGCGGGCACCGTAGCGGTGCGCCAGCCAGCCGCCGATGGGTCCGAAGATCACTGCGACGAGTCCGGCCCAGAGGCCGATGTGCAGCGCGTACTGCAGCATGGTGAAGCCGTTGCCGTAGGTATAGCCGGGATCGAAGGCCACCTTGACCATATCGGCCGGCAGCGTGGCTCCGGTCATCTGATGGGCTTGGTCTACGACGCCCTGCGTGACCTGCGCATGGAGCGTGTCGGCATTGGGGGTCTGCGTCATGTACCCCAGTGCCAGGGGCTGCACCGCGATGATGCCGACACCGAAGAACGACATCAGCAGCACCACACTGACTTTGGGGTTCAGCAGCAGCCGCATGTCGATCATCGGGCGGCTCACTCGGGTCTCGACCACGAAGAACAGCGCCAGCAGCACGAGCCCGCCGACCAGCCAGGCGACGCTGGTCATGCGGCCCCAGCCCCAGGTCTGGCCGTTGTCCAGATAGAGCAGTGTCAGCAGAACTCCGACAGAAAGCAGCACCGCACCGAGGGGATCGATGCGATCGTGGACGCGCAATTTCGATTCCGGGACGATCATGATGACCAGCACTGTCATCACCGCGGTGAACGCGCCGAGGGCCCAGAACATGGAACGCCAGCTGAAGTGGTCGAGCAGCAGACCGCCGAACACCGGTGCGATCGCGGCGGCGATACCGATTCCGGCGCCGACGAAGCCGAGCGTGACCGCCACGTATCGGCGCGGCATCAGATCCCGGATCAGGCCGAAGGCGATGAACTGGGTGGCGACCGCGAAGGCCTGTAGCACGCGGCCGAACAGGAACAATGCCCAGTTGCTGGTGACCGCGTCGATCAGCGAGCCGGCGACGAACAGCGCGCCGCACGCCACGAACAACAGTTTCTTGCCCCAGATATCGCTCATCTTGCCCAGTAGCGGCGTCGCGGAGGCGCCGACCAGACCGATCAGGATGACGATCCAGTTGATATTGGCGCCGACGCCGGGGAAGCTGTCGCTCATCTGCCGCAGTGCGGGGGTGATCATCGTGTACTGCACGGGAACGACTTCGGTCTCCAGCACGATCAGTGCGAGCACCGTGAAGATGCGAAGTTTCGAGGCGTGCTCGAGCCGACCGGTATCGACGACGTCGAGTTCGTCCGGAGGTGGGGTGGCGGTGGTGGACATTGCTTACTCCAGGGGAAACATCGGAGGTGCGGGCGCTGCGAGTGTGGTGGCTGTCACGCTGCGCCCGTGGGTTGTTTCCACTGAGCGGAAGACTGGATCTGCGAGGGAGCGCCGGGGGTTTCGATACGCCCATGACTCAATCGATTCTGCACAGACTGTTCGGCGCCGCTGCGGCCGTGGCACTCGTGTCGGCGGCAGCCGCCGGCTGTTCCAGCTCGAGCGGCGACTCCGCGAAAAGCACCACGACGGTGGCTGCCGCCACGCAGACCACCACCGCGCCGTCGGCTACCGACAGTCCGGCAGTGAAGGAGATCACCGACGCGTTCGTGAACTTCTTCGACGCCAGAACCCCGGCTGAGACGAAAGTCGGTCTCCTCGAGAACGGTTCGGCGTTGTCCCCGGCGATCGTGCAGCAGTCCGGCAGCTCGATGGCCTCCGGATCCGCCGCGACGGTGTCGAGCGTGTCTCTCGATGACGCGACGCATGCGTCGGTCGTCTACACGATCTTGATGAACGGCGCCCCGGCGCTGCCGAACCAGAGTGGCAAGGCGATCAGCATCGACGGGCACTGGAAGGTCGCCGTGGCGACGTATTGCAGCCTGCTGAAAATGCAGGGTCCAGTTCCGGCCGCTTGCTGATCGTGGCCCGCATTTCTACTGAGTGAGACACGAGCCTGGGAGCCCCGCGCTCTCAATAGCATCGGTCCAGCGTCCAGTAAGGCGTACGCAGTGGTGAACGAATCAGCCCGCGAGCGAGGATGGCGAGAAGCGCCGATGAAAGTCGTTGTGGAACAAGACAAGTGCGTCTCATCCGGTCAATGCGCACTGCAGGGCGCCGGTGTATTCGATCAGCGTGATGAGGACGGCGTCGTCGTGCTACTGGAGGAATATCCTGCCGCCGACAAGGCCGGTGCTGTGCATCAGGCGGCTGCGGGGTGCCCTGCCAAGGCAATTCATATCGAGCAATGACGGGACCATCGAATGACTGACTCGAGTCCTTCCGCCGAGGAGATCATCCTCTACGAGAAGGATCCCAAAACGAAGATCGCCACGATCACGCTCAACCGGCCCGACCACCTCAATGCGCCGACGATCGCGGCTCGGGTCCGGTACGCCGATCTTCTGCATCGCGCGAGTGTCGACGACGACGTCAAGGTACTGGTGATCCGCGGGGTGGGTGATGATCTGGGCACCGGCGCGGATCTGCCGGAATTCATGGCGGCGCACACCAATCCGGATCAGGGGCCGAAGCTCGCCGAATTCCGGATCGGCGCCGATGAGGTGACCTATCCACCCGCGGGCTCGTTCCGGCACGGTGCGACGATAAGTTCGTGGTATGCCAACCCGCACTCCGGGATTCGCAGCCTCCAGGATTTCAAGAAGATCAGCATTCTGGAGGTGAAGGGCTATTGCTACGGGTGGCACTTCTATCAGGCCGCCGATGCCGATCTGGTGATCTCTTCCGACGACGCGCTGTTCGGGCATCCGGCTTTCCGCTATGTCGGATGGGCGCCGCGAATGTGGTGGTGGGCACAGACGATGGGCATTCGCAAGTTTCAGGAGATGGTGTTCACCGGAAGGGCTTTCACCGCCGCGGAGATGTACGACTGCAATTTCCTCAACAGTGTCGTCCCCCGGGATGAGCTGGAGGCGGAAGTAGCCAAGTACGCGCTGGCCTGTGCCAATAATCGTCCGACGGACACCGTGTTCATGCAGAAGACCTTCTTCGAGTTCATGAAGCAGTTCCAGGGTGAATACCTGGGCAGCATGATCAGCGGTCTTTTCGAGACCGTCGGCGGTTACGCGGCGCCGGACACCGAGGACATGATGTTCGACCAGGCCATGGATCGCGGCATCAACAACGCGGTCAAGGACAACGACACCAAATTTCCCCCGGAATGGCGGCTGAGTAAGCGCGCCCGAGAGCGTAAGGACTAGTTCGTGGAACCGCTCGATGGCTATGTGATCGCCGACTTCTCCAGTGGCATCGCGGGAGCCTACTGCACGAAGTTGCTGGCAGACGCCGGCGCCGAGGTTATCAAAGTCGAAGCGCCGGAAGGTGATCGACTGCGGAACTGGTCGGCGTCGAACACCGATATCCCGCCCGGCGCCGACGGTGCGCTGTTCGGGTTCCTGGCGGGTTCGAAGCGCAGTGTTGTCGCCGATATCGGCAGTGCCGGAGCGGACGACGCCGGGGAGATCGATTTCCTGAACGAGCTGCTCGCCGGAGCGGACGCGGTGGTCTGGAGTCGCGGCTCGCGCGTCACGGAACATCCGCTGTTCGCACCGGAGGCGATTCTCCGGCGCCATCCCCATCTGACTGTCACCACGATCACCCCCTTCGGACTGAGCGGTCCCTGGCAATCACTCCCGGCGACGGAGTTCACCTTGCAGGCGTGGTCGGGCGGGATAATCGGACTCGGCCGCGGTGCGCCCGACCGTGCTCCGGTCTTTGTCGGGGGGCAGGTCGGTGAATGGCTCGCCGGGGCGTACGCGGCCGCCGGCACCCTGGCATCGCGCTCGCGCACCGTTCGCACCGGCGTGGGCGAGCTGGTTGATCTGTCCATGCTCGAGACCCAGATACTCACTCTCACTTACTATTCCGTCGCCTTTCACGAGTCGCTGGGCCGGTTGATGCGGCCCGGTCGAGGGCTGATGGTGCCGGGGGTGGCCACCGCGAAGGACGGCCTGGTCGCCGTTGGATGCGGTACCGCACAGCAGTGGTTCGACCTCTGCGCGATGGTCGGCCACCCCGAATGGATCGACGAGAGTGCGCCCTTCTCGATCAGCGGGAAGGCCGCTGATCTCGCGAGCGAGATCAGCCCGTGGTTCGCCGCGCACACCGTCGATGAAATCCGGGATGTGGCAACGGCATTCAGAATTCCCAACTCCCTGGTCGTAAACGGGGAGGATATCGCCGGGACGGAGCACTACGCGGCGCGTGGATCGTTCGTGCCGAACCCCCGGGAGGGTTATACCCAACCAGGTCCGCCGTACCGCCTGGGGACGGAACCGCCGCGGACTCCGGCGCCCGCGCCCCGGTTGGATGAGCACCGCGAGCGGTATCGCACCGCGGCGCACCGCGCGCCGAAACTCGAGTCTGCCGGCACCCCGGACGAACTGCCCCTGAGTGGTGTGCGCGTGCTGGATATGACCGCCTTCTGGGCGGGACCTTCCTGTGCGCACCTGCTCGCGATGCTGGGCGCGGAGGTGATCCACCTCGAATCGACGACCCGGCCCGACGGCGCCCGGATGATCGCCGGTGTTCCGATCACCGAGGATCAGTGGTGGGAGCGTTCGCCGATCTTCTCCAGCCTGAACACCAACAAGAAGAGTGTGACAGTGGACTTCCGCAGCGACAGCGGAATCGAGGTGCTGCACCGGCTCATCCGGCACTGCGATGTCGTCATCGAGAATTACACGCCGAGGGTACTCGAGCAGATCGGGCTGGACTACGGAAAGGTACGGGCCCTGCGCGAGGACGTGATCATGGTCCGGATGCCGGGATTCGGGCTCGACGGACCGTGGCGCGACAACCCCGCCTTCGCCTACATCATCGAGGACGCCTCCGGAATCACCTGGCTGACCGGACATCCCGATCAGAACCCGGTCGAGCCCTACTGCTTCGGCGACTCGAACGCGGGTCTGCACGCGGTCAACGCGGTACTGCTGGCACTGGAGAACCGGCGGCGCACCGGCGCGGGAATGCTGGTCGAGGCCGCGATGGCGGACGCCGCGACGAACGTCGCCGCCGAACAGGTTATCGAGTATTCGGCATACGGGAAACTCCTTATGCGAGAGGGTAATCGGGGCCCCGCAGCGGCACCGCAAAACCTTTACCGCACAACCGATGCCGACGAATACGGCGGCAATGATTCCTGGGTCGCGGTGGCGGTAGCCGACGATGAGCAATGGCTCGGCCTCCGAGAGGCGATCGGCCGGCCGGAGTGGGCGATGGAGCCGGAGCTGACCACCGCCCGCGGCCGCCGGCTGCATCACGATCTCATCGACAAGTATCTCGGCGCGTGGTGCGCCCAGCGCGGCGCGGGTGAGGTCGTCGAAATCCTCTGGGGTGCCGGGGTTCCGGTGGCCAAGGTGATGCAACCGCATCGTGTCGCGGAACTGCCGCAGCTGGAGTCGCGCGCCTTCTATGAATACGTCGAGCATCCGGTCAATCCGACGGTCCGGCACAGCACGGTGCCCTTCACGCTGTCGAACGGTCCCGAGCGCTGGCACCTGCGCCACGCGCCCCTGCTCGGGGAGCACAACCGAGAGGTGCTGACAGAACTCGGATTCACCGAATCCGAGATTGCGGCACTGGAATCCGACGGCATCATCGGGCACGCGCCGGCGATGCGCAATTCGACTGGGAGACAGCGGTGATGGACGGCTGGGACTACACGACCGACTTTCTGGTCGTCGGGAGCGGCGCCGGAATGGTGGGTGCACTGCGAGCCCACGCCCTCGGTAAACAGGTACTCGTCGTGGAGAAGTCGGACCTGCTCGGCGGATCCACCTGTATGTCGGGTGGCGTACTGTGGCTGCCCAACAATCCGCTCATGCAACGTGAGGGTGTATCGGACTCCCTCTGTGCTGCGCTCGAATACTTCGACACCGTTGTCGGGGACGCGGGCCCGGCCTCGTCGATGGCGCGCAGACTGGCGTACATCAATTCGGGTGCCGAAATGGTCGACTTCCTCGAATCCGAAGGCCTGCAGTTCCAACGGTGTGAGGGCTACAGCGACTATTACGCCGGCGTCCGGGGCTGTACGGGCGGCTCGGCGCGGGGGCGATCGATCGAGCCGAAGATCTTCGACAAGAAGAAGCTCGGCAGCTGGCGGGACAGGATTCGTCCGGGCTTCTCCGGCGACATGGTGATCTATACCGCCGAGGCGGCGCCGATGTCGTTGATGCGGACACGAATAGGCATGGGGGTCGTCGCCAGAGTCGGATTCCGCACAGTCTTCGGGCGTTTGCGCGGGCAGAAGCTGGTAGCCAACGGCGCCGCCCTTATCGCCCGGCTGCTGCAGGTACTGCTGCGTCGGGAAGTGCCGATCTGGTGTGAGTCCGCGCTGACCGACCTCGTAGTGGAGAACGGCCGGGTTGCCGGAGCGGTGATCCGCCGTGGGGATCTGGATATACGAGTGCGTGCGCGCGACGGAATTCTTTTGGCCGCAGGAGGATTCGCTCGAAACGAGACGATGCGCAAGGAGTACTCCGGCGAGCGGCCCACCGGTACCGAGTGGACCTCGGCCAATCCGGGCGACACCGGGGAGGTCATGCGCGCGGCGATGGCGCTGGGCGCCGCCACCGACATGCTGGACGAGGCATGGTGGATGCCCTCGTGGATCATGCCCGACGGCACGCCCGGAATGTGCCTGTCGGAGCGGTGCAAACCGGGATCGCTGATCGTCGACGGCCACGGTGAGCGGTACTTCAACGAAGCGTGCTCGTATCAGGAGGCCGGGCAGGAGATGTATGCCCGCCACAGCGCGGACGGTACGGCCGTACCGTCCTGGTTGATCCTCGATTCCCGGCATCGGTCGCACTATCCCTTCGGGATGGCGCCCGCGGGCTGGACACCGCGTGCGCTGATCGCCAGTGGGGTGCTGAAGCGTGCCAACTCGCTGGAAGAGCTTGCGCGCCACTGCGATATACCCACAGGCTCGCTGCTGGCGACCATCGAGCGTTTCAACCATTTCGCCGAAACCGGTGTCGACGAGGACTTCCACCGCGGTGAAGGCGATCACGAGCGACGCTACGGCGACAGCACGCACACTCCGAATCCGAGCCTCGGCCCTCTGGAGAAGGGGCCGTTCTATGCGGCGGCCCTGTACCCGGGAGATATCGGTACCAGCGGCGGACTGCTCTGCGACGAACACTCCCGGGTACTGAACACCGAGGGGAAGCCGATCAGCGGTTTGTATGCCACGGGCAACTGCACCGCATCCGTCATGGGCCGCAAGTACCTCGGCGCCGGGGCGAGCATTGCCGCCTCGGCGGTGTTCGGGTACGTGGCGGCCGAACACGCCTCTGGAAGTTGATGAGTCTTGCATCTGTCATCGATGGTCGAAATGATCGAGTCGGGATTCGCCGACCGAACACTGCTGGGCGCGGCCGAACGCCGGGTGAACGGCGCCGAGCTCGGCGCACTGGCCAAGCGCGGAGCGGCGACGCTGCGTGCGTCTCCCTCCGTGGTGTACGCGGGGGAGAACCATCCGCTGCTGCCGGTGGCGCTCTTCGCCGCGGCCTGTGCGGGAGTTCCGTTCGTACCGGTGAACTACCGGTTGGAGGACGCGCAGTTGAATGCGCTGATCGAGCGGCAGCCCGGTGCCTTCATACTGGCGGACGCGGCGACCGCGCCCCGGCTGCCCGCTGGTGCGGTCGTCTTCGACGACTGGCTGGCCGGGCTCCCCGCCGAGGTGCCCGCCGCGGAGCCGTTGTTCGACGATGAGCAGGTCGCGGTTCTGCTGTACACCAGCGGCACCACGGCGGCACCGAAATCGGCGCTGCTGCGGCACCGCCACCTAATGGCCTACTTGCTCGGCACGGTCGAATTCGGCGGTGCCACAGCGGAAGAGGCGGTGCTGGTATCGGTGCCGCCCTATCACGTCGCCGGCGTGGCGAATATGCTCTCGAACCTGTTCGCCGGACGCCGGATCGTGTATCTGCGCGCCTTCGACCCGTCAGCATGGCTCGATACGGTCCGCGCGGAAGCTGTCACCAATGCGATGTTGGTGCCGACAATGCTGGCGCGGATCGTGGATGTGGCGGCTGAGCGGGGGCCCGTCGCGGCGGACGTCGCGACCTTGCGATCGCTGTCCTACGGCGGTGCGAAGATCTCGGAACGGGTGGTGCGCGAGGCGCTGGCGCGGTTCCCCGCGGTCGGATTCGTCAATGCCTACGGGCTGACCGAAACCGCGTCCACGATTGCCGTGCTCGGACCCGAAGATCACAGGGCCGCATTGGTTTCCGACGATCCGATGATCCGCGCCCGGCTGGCCTCGGCCGGGCAGGTGCTGCCGGCGGTCGAACTCGAGATCCGCGACGACGACGATCGGGTGCTGCCGGCGGGGAAATCCGGCATCGTCTTCGTGCGCGGCGAGCAGATCTCCGGGGAGTACTCGACCGGCAGTCTGCTCGACGAGAACGGCTGGTTCTGCACCCGGGACCGTGGCCATGTCGACGCCGAGGGATATCTGTATCTCGAGGGCCGAGCCGACGACACGATCATTCGCGGCGGCGAGAACATCGCTCCGGCGGAGATCGAGGAGGTGCTGCTGTCACATCCGGCGGTTGCCGAGGCGTGCGTGGTCGGCCCGCCCAGCGAGGAATGGGGACAGACCCTGGCTGCGGCCGTGGTCCTGCGGGCAGGCGCGGTCGTGACCGGGGACGAACTACGCGAGCTCGTACGCGCGCGGCTGCGCGGCTCGAAGACCCCGGAAACGGTCGTCTTCCGGGACTCTCTTCCCCACACCGACACCGGAAAGCTGTTGCGCAGGAACGTACTCGCGGACCTGACCGCACAAGAAGCCGGTCAGCGAACGATTCAGGAGGAACCCATGACTGTGACCCTCACACCCGGTGCACGCGTCTTCAGTGCGGTCGATTCGACAGAGCTGATCGTCGTCAGAGCTCCGGCCGGGCCCGTCGAGCTGACGATCGGCGGCGCGCCCGCGGTGCTCGCCGCCACGGAGAAGAACGCCTCGGCTCTGACTGCGGCTGTCGACGGCGGCAGCGCGATCGGCAAGCGCTACACGAATTCGGCCGGAACCGTCGAATTACTGTGCACCAGACCAGGTTCCGGACTTCCCGCCATCGCGGGCGAGGACCTGGTGCTCAAGCAGGCCAAGCCGCTCCCGGCCTCGGACTGAGCGCACATGACGATGGAGAGGATGACCGATGATCGCTGCGACAGGGTGCGAGACGAACGTCCGATCGTGATCGCCGGCGCCGGCCTTGCCGGTTTGCGAACGGCCGAGGAGCTGCGTGCCGCCGGGTACGAAGGGGGATTGGTGCTCGTCGGTGACGAGTTCCGATTGCCGTACGACCGGCCGCCGCTGTCGAAACAGTTCGTGCGCGGTGAAATCGACGACACCACTCTGCGGCCGTCGGAATTCTTCACCGAGCACGATATCCGCTTGCGGTTGGACGCGGCGGCGACCGCTGTGGACACCGTCACGCGGCGAGTTCGCCTTGCCGACGGTTCCGAGCTCGACTACTCCCAACTCGTGATCGCTACCGGACTGCGCCCCAGGCGAATCGCCACGATCGATGGAATACCCGGGGTGCACGTGCTGCGCAGTCACAACGACGCGGTCGCGGTGCGGGCCCGGCTTGCCGCCGCCGAGCGGGCATTGATCGTCGGTGCCGGCTTTATCGGCTGCGAACTCGCGGCCAGCCTGCGGAGCCGGGGTATGGGTGTGGTGGTCGTAGAGCCGGCACCCACTCCACTCGCGGCGGCGCTGGGACCATGGGTCGGCGAATTGGTCGCGCGGCTGCATCGTGCCGAAGGGGTGGAATTGCACTGCGGGGTCGGGGTAGATGCGGTGATCACCGAGGGCGGTGCCGTGCGTGGTGCCCGGCTCACGGATGGCAGCCGGGTGCAGGCGGATCTGGTCGTAGTCGGTATCGGATCGGTGCCGGCCACCGGGTGGCTCGAGGGATCGGGCGTTCCGCTCGCCGAATCCGGTGCCGGCGGAGGAGTACTGGCCGACGAAGTGGGGCGGACCGCGGTCGACGGCGTCTGGGCAGTCGGTGATGTCGCGGCGTGGTGGCATCCGCACCGCGGACACCGCCGAGTGGAGCATTGGACCAATGCCGGCGAACAGGCGCGGATTCTCGCGCGCGCATTGCTCGGGGTCGAGTCTTCGGCGGCGGCCGAGGTCCCGTATGTGTGGAGTGATCAGTACGGCTTGCGGATTCAGGTGCTGGGGACCCCGACAGCCGCCGACACGGTCCGAATCGTCGAGGATGACGGGCGCAGGTTCCTCGCTCACTACCTTGCCGACGGTGTATTGACAGCTGTCGTCGGTGCGGGCATGGCCGGCAAGGTGATGAAGGCGAGGGCGCGGCTGGTGCAGTCGGCGGCGCTTGTCAAGGTGTCCGGGGACCCAGGCATTCCGACCAGTACTCGTGCCTGATCCGATCCCACAGGTGTGAGAGTTTCGGGAACCGCTCACGCATCTGGGCCAGATCGGGTGCGTCAGCGGAAACCGGTGCGGATATCAGAGGACTTTGCTCGGAAGGGTTGCGTACCAGCAGTATTCGGATGCAGTGGTGGTCGATCTGCCATTCCGACCACCAGTCGTCCACATCGGTGCGGAGGCGGCGCGTCGTGCGTGCCGACTCTCGATCGGCATCCATGCCGTCCTGGGGGAGGGTCACGATGGTGTGCTGACCCACGCGGTCGGATCGGCGGCGATCAGGCGCCGTTCGACCAGAACCCCTGCGCCGGAGAGAATCATCGGCAGCGCGGCCGAACTCTGCAGCGCGGCGCCGAGGGTGCCGTTGCGGATCCGATGGGCTTGGGCGCCGTAGCGCCCGAATACCAGCGCCACCGGCGTCGTGGCCGCCCGGCGGCCGGTTCCCGGTCGCTGCGGGGGTTCCGGAAAACACCACTGCCAGAACCCGATTACCGTCGCGAAACGCAGTTCGAGGTAATCGGGCCGGGCCGGGCAGCGTTGCACGCTCTGGAGCGTGGCCGTCAGGAACGATCGTTCCGACAGGGTTGTTTCGATCGGGGCGGAGACTTGCGTCATTGCCGGCTCCTGATGTGCTAATCGGTGGGTGGTGCCTCGGCCAGGTCGAGGGCGGCGAGATAGGCGAAGACGAGACTCGATCCGATGGGCGTTCCCGCACCGGGGTACGCCCCGCCGGACATGGCCGCCATGGTGTTTCCGGTCGCGTAGAGACCCTCGATCGTCGTACCGTCCGGGCGCTGCACGCGGGCGTGGTCGTCGGTGACGAGGCCGCCCTTGGTTCCGATATCGGAGAGCACGATGGTGGCGGCGTAGTAGGGCGGAGTGTCGATCGGGATGAGCAGCGGGTTGGGCAGGTCGGCAGGCAGCGGGACGATGTAGTTCTGCCGGGGATGCGCGGGATAGCCGACGATAAAGCTGAGCATCCGGTCCCAGGGCGTCTCGCCGCGGTGGAAGCGTTCGTCCACACCAGTTTTCGCGTAGCCGTTGAACTCCTCGACCGACTTGCGCAGCGCCTGGGGCGGTACTCCGATCAGTTCGGCCAATTCCTCGAGCGTCTCGGCCTTGCGCAACGCACCGGAGGAGAACCATTCCGGTTGCACCGCTCCGGCGGGGTCGCTGCCCATGCCGTCCCGTTCGAGCTGGTGGTGGTCGAACACCCAGTGATTGCGGGTGTGCGAGACGCCGGTGGTGAGTTCGGCCCGGACCATGGCGTGGCCCGCGCGATCGTAGGGCTGCGCCTCGTTCGTGAAGCGCTCGCCGTCGGCATTGACATAGATGCCGCCGCGAGTGCCGCTGTGGAAGACGGGACGGCCCTCGGGCCAGACCAGGCCGGGGATGTACCACGCCTCGTCCATCAGATCGGTCGCCGCGCCGGCGGCTCGGCCGGCCAGGATCGCGTCGCCGGTGTTCTCGGGTGCACCGTTGGACCATTCGCCGGTCAGCGGAACCGGTGAATACTGCTCACGCATCTCGCGATTGTGTTCGAACCCGCCTGCAGCCAGGAGAACGCCACGAGTGGCATGGAAGGTGCGTTGAATGCCGTCCTTCACCGCCACCACGCCGGTGACCCGGCCGTCGGAAACCACGAGCTCTGTCATCGCGGTTTCGAGCCGATAGGAACCATTACCGGTGTCCAGCAATGCTTTCAGCGCTCGGCCGATGAGTGCTCGGCCGCCGCTGAACGTCGGGCCCTCCAGATCTCCCCAGCGTTCTTCGGGTATCGACCGGCGGATCAGCTCGGCCAGTTCGCCGAGCTCGGCGATGGGGATCTCCGGTGGGAACACCGAGTGTCCGGTGGGGCTGGCGCCGGGACTCGCGGCGAAATATTCCGGCACCGGCATATGGATGAACTCACCGAAGATCGGGTTCTGTTCGAGTTCGTCGATGAGGCGCGGTGCGGTCCGCAGATAGGCGTCCTGCAGTGGCTCGCGCGAACTGTCGGCGACGACATCGCGCAGATAGGTGCGGGTGGCGTCCGCATCGTCCTCGAAGCCCGCGCGCCGAATCGGGGCGCTGCCCGGAAACCACAGTCCCGCACCGGAATACGCGGTGGTCCCGCCCAGCAGTGCGGTCTTTTCGAGGACGACCGTGCGTAGTCCGCGCGCCGCGGCAGCGTAGGCGCCGATCAGGCCGCCCCCTCCGGAGCCGACGATAACGACGTCGAAGGTTTCCTCGTCAGCGGGCATTGTTCTCTCCTCGTATCGCTGGGTCGATCGAGTGTCCGGCCGTCGGCGGCGGGCCGATTCCGGGTTTCCGCTCAGCGGGACGACGAGGGTCGGCGCCGGGGACTGCTCCGTGCGGACCCGCCCGGAACGAGGGCATCCCAGTGTGCGGAAACTCCGCCTTGCGGTGCCCGGTCGCTCCGCAAACTGGCGAATCAGAACGATATTTCGACTCGAAGGAGAGTTCGCATGGCTGATTCGCACGACTACGATCCGGGCCCGCAGATTGCCCATGCCGGTGGTCTGAATCTGGGGACCCCCGATCTGCAGCGGTCGATCTGGTTCTTCCGGGACTTGCTCGGGATGGAAGTCGTCGCCGAATCGGACGATGTCGCCTACCTGCGCGGGTATCAGGAATTGGTGCACCACTCGCTGGTGCTCACCCGGCAGGACGAGGCGCGGGTGAACAGCTACAGCTTCCGGGTCAAGCGGCCGCAGGATGTCGAGCTGTTCCACAAGCAGCTCACCGCGGCGGAGATCGAGGCGGTGGAACTGCCCGCCGACCACGAATCCGGCCGCGGCACCGCCATCCGCTTCCTGGTGCCGGGCAGCGAGCACCCCTTCGAGCTGTACCACGACATCGAAAAGCCGCTCGCACCAGAGGAATTGCGGTCCAAGCTGCTCAGTAACAGTTCGCGTCGGCGCGGTTTCGGCGTGCGACGCCTGGATCATATGAACATCCAGTGCAGTCCGAGCACGGTGAACCAGGCCGAGGGCTGGTTGCGGGAGGCGCTGGGATTCAAGCGCCGGGAGTTCGTGATGATCCCGCAGGCTCCGGAGACCGTGATGGCGTCGTGGTTGTCGGTGACCTCGCAGGTGCACGATCTCGCGATCGGCATCAATGCGGAGGAGGCCAACGGCCGGTTCCATCACGTGGCCTTCAATATCGAGAATTACCACGACATTCTGCGGGCGGCCGACGAAGTCCGGGATCTCGATATCGAATTCGGTTGTGGCCCGGGTAAACACGGCATCGGGCAGGCCATGTATCTGTACCTGCACGACCCGGGCTCCGGTCACCGAATCGAGCTGTACTCCGGCGGCTACCTCATCTTCGATCCGGACTGGGAACCGCTGGAGTGGAAGATCCCCGAACTGATGTGGGGGCAGCGGTGGTACGGCGAGGCCCTCGATGTCGGTCCCGGTGGCGAGTTCCTGTCGACCACGCCCTCGGCGGGGCTGTAGCCGTGACCGCGGTGCAGTCCACGCCGATCGCCCCGACGTACGAGTCGACCCGTGTGACAGCGGAAATCGACGGATCGGCCGTCGCGTACCACGAGGCGGGGGAGGGCGAACCGCTGATCCTGCTGCACGGTTCCGGGATCGGCGTCAGCGCCTGGGCGAACTTCCGCCACAACCTGCCGGTATTCGCCGGACGGTTCCGGACGGTCATGCCAGACCTGCCGGGCTTCGGCGGCACCCGGCTGCCCGCACTCGATGAGATGTACTTCGTGGCAGCGGCGCGCCAGACCGCCCGGCTGATGGACCACCTCGGGATCGAATCGGCGAGTTTCATTGGAAACTCCATGGGTGGTTCGGTCGCGGCGGAACTGGCGGCGCTGTTCCCGAAGCGGGTGCGGCGGATGATCACCATGGGTCCGGCCGGATTGTCTGCTCCGACCTTCGCGCCCGAACCCAGCGAGGGTTTCCTGCGGCTGTTCGAATTTCTGGGCGACCCCAGCCGCGAGCGCGCGATCGCGTGGATGCGGCTGATGGTGTCCGACCAGAGCCTGATCACCGACGAGCTCGTCGACGAGCGGATGCGCGCTGCGACAGCCGATGGCGCATTGCAGAGTGTACGAACGATATTCGGCTCGCTGCGCGATCCGAAACTGCTCGCGACCTACACACCGCTGTGGACTCGGGCCGCGACGTTCACCACCCCCACGCTGATGCTGTGGGGCCGCGACGATCGCATGCTCCCTTATGACTGGGCACATTTCGCGAATCGGATGCTGCCCGAGATCGAACTGCACACCTTCGCCCACTGCGGTCACTGGGTTCAGGTCGAGCGCAAGGCCGAATTCGAGCGCATTTCCCTCGAATTCCTCACCCGTGAACCGGCAGTACCGCAGGAGAAATCATGACGCACGAAGTAGTGACCCGTATCGAGGAACTCGGCCCGGAGTTCGCCGCGCTCGCGGCGGAGAACGAGCGAATCGGCAAGCTCAGTGACAAGACCGCCGAACTGCTGCGTACCGCCGGCGTGATGCGGTTGTTGCAGCCCAAGGAGTTCGGCGGATATTGCGCGCATCCGCGCGATTTCGTCGAGGCGGTGATGGCGGTCGCACGGCACGACGGCGCCGCCGGCTGGGTGTGCGGTGTGGTCGGCGTCCATCCGTGGGAGCTGGCCCAGATGGATCCCCGTGCCGCACAGGAGGTCTGGGGCGAGAATCCCGACACGTGGATGGCCTCGCCCTATATGCCCGGCGGACTCGCCGAACCGGCGGACGGCGGCTACGTCCTCAGTGGACGGTGGCCGTTCTCCTCGGGCGTGGAGCACTGCGATTGGAACTTCCTGGGCGCACTCGTCGGAAACGGCAAGGGGCAGCCGGCGCAGCCGCCGAAGGTCCTGCATGTCCTGGTACCGCGCGCGGATTGTCCTGTGCAGCAAGACACCTGGGATGTCATGGGTCTGGAGGGCACCGGCAGCAAGGACGTGGTCGTCCAGCAGGCGTTCATTCCCGAATACCGCACCATCGACCAGGCGGACGTGCAGGCCGGCGCGGCGGCGGAGCGAGTCGGACTGACGGACACTCTCTACAAGCTGCCCTTCATGGTGATGTTCCCGCTGGGAATCACCGCGGCGGTCATCGGGATCTGCGAGGGTGCGCTGGCCGTGCACCTGAGTCAGCAGCGTGATCGGGTCGCGGTGACGGGCGTACAGATCAAGGACGATCCGTACGTTCTCAGCGCCGCCGGCGAAGCGGCCTCGGAGATTCAGGCGTCCCGGGTGCAACTGATCGACGGCGTCAGCAGGCTGTTCGACAAGGTGGCCGCCGGCGAGGAACTGACCCTCGAAGACCGATCCGCGGTGCGGCGCAATCAGGTTCGCTGCGCATGGCGTGCGGTGTCGGCGGTGGACGAGATCTTCGCGCGCTCCGGCGGCAACGCCATCCGGCGCAGCAACCCGGTGCAGCGATTCTGGCGGGACGCCCACGCCGGCCTCTCGCACATGATTCACGTTCCCGGGGTGGCCTATCACGCCAACGCGATTGTCGCCATGGGACTCGAACTGCCGCAGTCCATGCAGGTGATGGTGTGACCGGCCGAGCGATCGAAGGAGATCGGACATGGATAAATTCCTCGAACTGAGGCTGCAGCGCATCAGCGTATGGTGCGGCGTGCTGCTGGTGGTGGCGTTCTTCGTCGCCTTCGCCATCGCGGGGCTCTCGCCGCCCTGGAGTCCGACGATGACACCCGGCGATATCGTCGACCATCTGAAGGAGCACCGGACCGGGATCCTGCTGTGCACCACCATCATGGTGCTAGCTGTACCGTTCGAGTATCCGTTCGTCGTGGCCACGAGCATGCAGCTGCGCCGGATCGAAGGCGGGTGGGGCATTCTGTCGATGGTTCAGCTGCTGACCGGTGTGGTCGCCCCGATCGGATTCTTCTTTCCGCTGGCCATTCTGTCCGCGGCCGCGTATCGACCGGAAATCCATTCCCCCGATGTGCTTTCGGCGCTGACCGACATGTTCTGGCTGATGCTGGTCGGCAATGCCTGCATCTACGTGCTGCAGGTCTGGACGATCGGTTACGCGGCGATCATCGACAAGCGGGCGAATCCGATCTTCCCCCGCTGGTATGCGTATCTGAGTTTCGTGCAGGGCGTTCTGCTCATTCCGGGCGCGTTCGTCTATCTCGCACACAGTGGACCGCTGGCCTGGAACGGGCTGCTGGCCTTCATGATTCCGTCGATGGTGTACCTCGTCTGGAAGATCGCCACGCCGGTCGTCCTCTTCCGCGCGATCAAATCCGAGGCCGCCGAGGTCGCCCCGGGCGAGCACGCCGAACGTATGGCGTCCTGACCCATGACCGACTGCGGGCAGCCGTACGACTTCCGGTCGTACGGCTGCTGCTCGTCGTATGTCGAAGCGGCGATGACCGCTTTCTTACCGGGGCCCGAATCGCTGGCCGGCATCCAGGCGCAGGCACTGACCGTTGAGCATCGGGTTGTCGACGATGGCGAGGGCCAGTTTCGCGTATTCCTCGGGGCGTCCGAGACGTTGGGGAAAGGCTGCGTCCCGCACGAGGGCGGCTCGGGTCTCCTCCGAGATCTTGCCGGTCGCCCCGGTGTCGAAGAGGCTGGGGGCGATGGCCAGGACTCGAATGCCGAAGGAGCCGAGGTCGCGGGCCATGGTCAGGCTCATGCCGGCGATGGCTGCTTTCGCGGCGGAGTAGGCGACCTGTCCGATCTGGCCTTCGAAGGCGGCGATGGACGAGGTGTTGATGATGACGCCGCGTTCGCCGGTGTCCGGATCCTCGGGTTCGTTGCGGCTCATGTGTTCTGCCGCAAGCCGATTGATATTGAAGGTGGCGACGGTATTGAGGTCGAGAATTCGCCGGAACGTCTCGAGATCGTGGGGGCCCTTGTTGCCGAGCGTGCGCCGCACACTGCCGCCGCCCGCCGTGGTGATCGAGATGTGCAGGCCGCCGAGGGAATCCACCGCAGTGGCCAGCGCGCGTTCGGTTCCGTCGAAGTCCATGATGTCGACCGGATGGAAGGAGCCACCGATCGCGGCGGCCACCTCCGCACCGGCCGATTCGGGGCGATCGAGCACAGCGACGACGGCGCCGCGGGCTGCGAGCAGTTCCGCGCTGGCCCGGCCCATTCCGGACGCACCGCCGAACACCACGGTCTTCTTCCCTTTGATCTCCATCGAATTCCTTTCGGGTCAGCCGTAACAAGCACACGGTCTGTTCAGCGCGCTGCCCAGGCGACGGTCTTGGACTGCAAGTACTCGTCGAGGCCGAATTCGCCCCACTCCCTGCCGATTCCGCTCTGCTTGTAGCCACCGAACGGCACGCGCGGCGTCACCCCTGCGCCACCGCCGTTGATTGCGACGGTGCCGGTGCGAATCCGGGCGGCCAGGTCGTAGGCGGCCACCGTATCGGCGCTCCACACCGCGCCGGACAGTCCATAGGGGGTGGCATTGGCAATGCGGATCGCCTCGTCGTCGGTGCGGTAGGGGATGACCACACCCACCGGCCCGAAGAATTCGGTCTGCGCGATGGTCATCGACGGGTCGACTCCGGTGAAGAGAGTCGGTTCCACGAAGTAGCCCCGATCAGTGCCGGCGGGCCGCCCGCCTCCGCAGGCGATGCGCGCACCCTCGTCCTGGCCGACGCGAATGAGCTTCTCCACCTTGTCCCGCTGCGCCGCACTGATGAGCGGTCCCATCGTGGTGCTTTCCTGTGCCGGATCGCCGACCCGGACCTCGGACAGCCGAGCCAGCAGCCGCTCCACCACCTCGTCGTGGACGGATTCGTGCACGATCGTGCTGGTCAGCAGCGAACACCCCTGTCCCGCATGCGTTGTGATGCCGACGAAGGCGGACCGCACCGCACCGTCCAGATCGCCGTCGGCGCGCACGATACTGGCGGACTTGCCGCCGAGTTCGAGAATCACTTTCTTCATCGAGGCCGCCGCCTGGACGTAGACCATCCGGCCGACGGTGTCCGAGCCGGTGAAGCTGACCAGGTCCACCATGGGATTGGTGGTCAGCTCGACACCGGCCTCGATATCGCCGGTGACGATGTTCAGCACGCCCGGCGGCAACCCGGCGGCATCGGCGAAATCGCCGATCAGAAGGGACTCGAGGGGGGTGTTGGGTGCCGGTTTCAGGACAACGGTGCAGCCGGCGGCCAGCGCGGGAATCAGCTTCATCATGCTGAGGAAGAACGGGAAGTTGTAGGCCGCGATCAGACTGCACACCCCGTACGGTTCGCGACGCACAACTCCTTGGGAGATACCCAGCCCCGGCGTGATCGTGGGTTCCAGTGGCTGCTGCCAGCCGAACGCGGGCAGTACGCGCTCGGCCATATCACGCAGATGGGCAATGGGCACCCGGGTCTGCAGCGTCTCCGCCAGCGGTCGCACCGAACCCGCCTCGGCCATATTGACCGCGACCAGTTCGGGGAGTCGTCGCTCCATCTCCGCCGCCATCCGCAGCAGTATCGCGGCCCGCTCACCCGGGGTGAACCGGGGCCACGGGCCGTCGTCGAAAGCCTTGCGCGCCACGGTGATCGCGCGGCGCACATCCGCGAGCGAAGCCTGCGGGACGTGTGCGATTGTCTGCTCGGTCGCGGGATTGCGCACCGTGAGGACGGTGTCGGTCTCACCGTCGGTGCGGCGTCCGTCGATATAGAGCTGACCGGAGAACGAATACTCCGTCATGGTGTATCTCCTGAATACGGTGTGGTGATGCGTTGGGCCGGAACGGGAGTCGGCTCGGCCGCGGGTGCCGAGCCGATCAGGTCGAGACTGGCCCGGGTGTAGGCGGCACGACGGTGATGGCCCACCAGGAACGACGGCGGAGCGAAGAAGCCGATGTCCCGGGGGAGCGATCCGGCTCTGCGCGCGAGGGTCGCGCGGGCGTCGGAGGTAGTGCCGCACACCGCGATCTCAGCGAGCATCTCATCGGTGACGGCCGCGCCCATGCCGTCGGTATCACCGGCCCGGAATGCCGCACGCAGCCTGGCAACGGGCTCCTCCCAGCCGTGGTGCGCGACGAACGGGTCGTAGGTCTTGACCGTCAGATAGAAAGCGATCATTCGCCTGGCGTCGGCGATGGCGTGTTCGGGCGCGGCGTCGTCGACCGCGGTGATGATCCAGCCGTATTCGAGAGGGCGTTCGACCCGCGCGACCGCGCTGGCGCCGCGCTGGACAGCGGGTCGCACGACATCGTCCCACCAGGAAGGGGTGAACAAACCATGTCCGACCACGCCATCGGCCACCCTGCCCGCGGTGGCGGCCATCCGAGTATTGAAGCCCGCGAGCAGAATCGGGATATCGAGGCGGCCGAGCACCGGGGCCCGGACATCGGCGTCGATGGTGTAGAAATCGCCGGAGTAGCGGACCCGCTCGCCGTTCTCCGCGTGCAGCCAGGCCCGAACGGCCGCGACGGTCTCGGCGATGCGGTCCACAGGTTGCCGCGCGTCCGCGCCGAACCAGTCGCGGTTGATCCGGAACGCCCCGCTGCCGAGCCCCAGGAACACCCGGCCAGGCGCTCTCGAATGCAGCTGGCGCAGTGCGGTGGCATGCGCATACGGAGTGCGGGCGAAGGCGTAGGCGATGGCAGGGCCCGCCAGCGCGTGCTCGGTGCCGGCGACGATCTCGGCCGTGGTGAGATAAGCATCGCGATCGACGAAATCGCCTGCGCAGAAGGCGCTTACGCCGGCCTGCTCGGCCTCACGTCCGACCTCGGCGCCGGGCCATGGCATACCGAACCGCATATATTCTCCTTGCCGGGCGAATTCTCTTCTCGGGCACAGTGGTTGAGCTCGGCGCGTAGTTCAGCGCAGTCGCCAGATCCGGCGTGGCACATCGGATCGATCGACCTCGGCCTTGCCGATCGGATTGCCGAGCTGGGTGTAGGACAGTGCGGTGCGCAGCGCCTGAGTGCGCGTCGCGTCCAGTGACTCCCAGATCGCGCGGACGGTGCCCTGGATGGCGGCAGCGGGCTTCGCG
This sequence comes from Nocardia sp. NPDC006630, assembly GCF_040611495.1. Taxonomy (NCBI): domain Bacteria; kingdom Bacillati; phylum Actinomycetota; class Actinomycetes; order Mycobacteriales; family Nocardiaceae; genus Nocardia; species Nocardia sp. NPDC006630. The sequence continues at coordinate 418,714 of NZ_JBEXOK010000010.1, read as the reverse complement.
GCGATGATGCGGGCGATCTGGTCCGCGCGCTCCCAGAGCTGTTCGCGCGGAACGACTTCGCTGACGAGTCCGATCTGCAGCGCACGCTCCGCGGAGAGGCGTTCGTCCAGGCCGAGCAGCGCGATACGCAGCACCTCGCCGAGCGGAATGCGGTGCGCGAGCCCGATCGGCTCCACCGCACCGGTCAGCCCGTAACTGACGTGCGGATCGAAGAAGGTGGCCTCCGCCGAGCAGATGATCACGTCGGCCTCGTTGAGCCAGTAGAACGCACCACCGGCGGCCATCCCCTGTACGGCGCACACCAGCGGTTTCCATACCCGATTGAGCTTCGGCGAGAGTTGCTCGCCGGGATCGGTCTGCGACCACACATTGGAGTGCCGATCGATGCCCTGCTTGACGTCCATTCCGGTGGAGAAGGCTCGGTCGCCCGCGGCGCGCAGGACGACGACGCGCACATCGTCGTCATCCTTGACCGTCTGCCAGATGAGCGCGAAGTCCTCGAGCATGTCCTGGTTGAAGCTGTTCATGGCTTCGGGCCGGTTCAGGGTGACGGTCGCGACGTGGTCGCTGACCTCGTACAGCACGGACTTCGAGAACATTCTCGGGATGCTCTCGAACTCCCCGCGTCCACCGCGCCGCGATCCCGGTGAATGGGCGAGCCGGCCGCCTCCGGGTAGACCCCGGTGTGCGGGACGCGGGTGATCCCACCGAGTGGGCTGCCTGCCGCGGGCGGCCGCCCGGCGGGTGATCCTTCGAGCAATCAGCGGAGAGGAGTGCCTGGATGCACAGACCGATGGAGGGTGTGCGAGTACTCGAAGTCGCCCAGTTCACCTTTGTTCCGGCGGCCGGCGCCGTGCTCGCCGACTGGGGCGCCGATGTGATCAAGATCGAGCATGCGGAGCGCGGCGACGCCCAGCGCGGTCTGGTCCGTGTACTCGGCTATGAGGCCGCCAGTGCGGGCTCATCCTTCTACCCCATTATGGAGGGGCCCAATCGGGGAAAGCGCAGTGTGGGTTTGGCATTGGAGAACCCGGCCGCGCGGGGGGCGCTCGAGGAATTGATTCGCCGCAGCGACGTCTTTCTGACCAACCTGCTGCCGGAGTCGCGGGCGCGGCTGCGTATCGAGGTCGAGGATGTGCGGGCCATCAATCCGGACATCATCTATGTCCGCGGCAGCGGTTTCGGCCTGCGTGGTGCGGAATCGGATAAGGGTGGGTACGACAGCACCGCGTTCTGGGCTCGCGGCGGTAGCGCCGTGGGTGTCACTCAGCCGGGTTCGGAACGTATGTCGCGCATGCCCTCCGGCGCGTACGGCGATTCGATCGGCGGTATGACCATCGCCGGCGGGATCGCGGCCGCCCTCTACTCTCGCGCGACGACGGGAGAACCGTCGATCGTCGATGTCTCCCTGCTCGGCGTCGGCGCCTGGGCCACGCAGTTCACCGTCAACCTGGCGCTGCTGACCGGTGGACCGCTGCCGGTGCAGACCCCGCCCCGGTACGGCTCGGCCACCAACCCGTTGATCGGCGCCTACCGCACCGCCGACGGGCGCTGGCTCGAGCTTTCCATGCTGCAGCCCGGCCGGTACTGGCCGGAATTCTGCCGGCTGGCCGGTCGTGGCGAATTGGCGGACGACGAGCGGTTCGATACCACCGAGAAACTGATGGCGAATGCGGCGCCGGCGGCCGCGATCGTCGCGGAAATAATTGCGGCCCGGCCCTTTTCCGACTGGGTCGAGATCCTCGGAAAGGGCGAAGGCCAGTGGGCCGCGGCGCAGAACGCCTGGGAGGTCGGCCAGGATCCGTCGTTGCGAGCCAACGGTCTCATCGCGTCGGTCCTCGACGCCGACGGCGTGCGGCGCGAACTGGTCGCGAACCCGGTGCAATTCGACGAAACGCCGGTAACCCTCACGCGCGGACCGCAATTCGCCGAACACACCGACGAGGTGATGGCAGAACTCGGCATTACCGGTGACGCGCTGCTGCGCCTCAAGCTCGACGGTGCGGTGACATGAGAAAGGAAATGTGGTGAATACGACCCTCGAATCGCAGGGCGACTACAACGGTGTGCCCGCCTACTACTTCGACAATCGGATGCCCGGTCCGCTGCTGAGCCACCAGGAGCGCTGGGATGAGCTTTCCCGCGCCCACCCCGCGTTCAGGAATACTCTGGCGCAGGGGCATTGGGTGGTCACGGACGGCCAGTCGGTGCAGGAGGCGCTGCAGGACTGGCGGACGTTCTCCAGCACCTCGGTGACGGTCCTCAATCCGGAACCGAACTTCCTGTGGATTCCGGAGATGCTGGATCCGCCCCTGCACACCAAATGGCGGCGGCTGCTGGGCGAGGAGTTCGGACCGAAATCGATCGCCGCGCGGGAATCGGAGATTCGTGCGATCGCAGTCGAATTCATCGATCGGCTGCTCCCGGCAGGCGGTGCGGATGTGCTCGACGAGTTCGCGCGCCGGTTCCCGACCCTCATCTTCATGCGGCTGATGGGCTTGCCTGAGGAGGATCTGGAGCAGTTCCTGGAGTGGGTACACGAAATGCTGCACCTCTCCCACACCGAAGATCCGGATCATCGGCGGCAGATGGCCGCGATGACGGCCGCATTGGCCTACTTCCAACAGCAGATCGCCGAGCGGCGCGAATCGCCCCGCGCGGACCTGCTCTCGCGAATGATGCAGTGGCGCATCGACGGTGAAACCCTCAGTGACTACGATATGCACGCCTTCTGCATCCTCATGTTCCAGGCGGGCTTCGACACCGTGCCCATCGGCCTGGGCTGGATGCTCTACCACTTCGCGAGTCATCCGGAGCAGCGCGCGGCCCTCGTCGCCGACCCGGCTCTCATCCCGAATGGCGTCGAAGAGGTCCTGCGCGTCTATTCGTTCGTCGTGCCCGCACGAAAGGCGATGCGGGACACCGAGATCGGCGGTTGCCCGGTGAAATCCGGCGAGATGGTGATGTTGCCGCTCGCGGTGTGCAACCGGGATGCGGACCGGTTCGACAATCCGGAGGAGATCGATCTGGATCGTGCCACGAACAATCACATCGCCTTCGGTTCGGGCCCGCACCGCTGCCTGGGATCACACCTGGCCCGGCTGGAGCTGAACATCGCGATGGAGGAGTGGCACAGGCGAATTCCGGACTACCGGATCGCGCCGGGGCAGACGCTCGAACAGACCGGCAATATGTACGGTCTGGTCTCTCTGCGTCTCGAGTGGTGAATCCGGCGTGACCTTCACCTTCACCGAGGAGCAGGAGGAGTTGCGTATCGTGGTGCGCCGCTTGCTCGCCCAGATGTCGCCGAGTCCGGTGCTGCGCCGAGCCATGGATTCCGAGTGGGGATACGACCCGGCGCTGTGGCGGCGGATGGCCGTCGAACTCGGAGTGCACGGGCTCGGCATTCCCGAGAGGTTCGGCGGCTGCGGCGGCGGCCCGATCGAATTGGGCATCGTGCTCGAGGAAATGGGGCGCGCGCTGGTGCCGTCACCGTACTTCTCGGCGGTGGCACTGTCCGGTCAGGCCCTGGTCGCCAGCGGCGACGACGCGCTGTGTGCCCGCTGGCTGCCGGCCATCGCCGACGGTTCGCTGATCGCCACGCTGGCGCTGGCGGAGGCGAGCGGTGGATGGCGGCTCGCGGATGTCTCGACCGAGGCGGCACGGACGGATGCGGGCTGGACGGTGTCCGGAACGAAGATGTTCGTCATCGACGGGGAGGCGGCCGATCTGCTGCTCGTGATCGCGCGCGCCGAGTCCGGGCCGGGCCTGTTCGCGGTGGCGGGCGATGCGCCCGGTGTCGTCCGTACTCGCCTCGAAACGCTGGATCCGACAAGGCGATTGGCGCGCGTCGACCTCGAGGGTGCGCCGGTGCAACCGGTCGGCACCGTCGGCGACACCGCATACCTGCGCACCGTCGTGGATCTCGCGACCGTGGCATTGGCCGCCGAACAGGTCGGCGGGGCGCAGGCCTGCTTGGACGCTGCGGTGCAGTACGCGAAGACCAGGTGGCAGTTCGGCCGCCCCATCGGGTCCTTCCAGGCCATCAAGCACAAATGTGCGAACCTGCTGCTCGATGTCGAAGCCGCCCGGTCGGCCGTCTATCACGCGACCGCCGTGGCCGCCGGGGAACCCGATGGTCTGTCGGTGGCCGCCGCGCTGGCCGCGGTGTGGGCGTCGACCGCGTTCACGCACGCGGCCAAGGAGAACATCCAGATTCACGGCGGCCTCGGTTACACCTGGGAACACGACGCGCACCTGTATCTCAAGCGCGCGAAATCATCGGAACATCTGTTCGGCAGTCCCGCCATGCACCGGTCCCTCTTGGCCGATCTGGTGGGCATATGACGAAGGCTGACCACGTGGGAATTCACGATCGCCTGACCCGGCTGCTCGCGGAAGCGCCCGCTGACGCCGAAGCTATCGAGTACCAGCAGATCTGGTGGAGCTGGGGAGAGGTCCGGGCCACGGCTCGGGCGGTGACCGACGCGCTGGAATCGGCCGGGCTCGGCCCCGGATCCCGCATCGGCGTCGTCTTGGAGAACCGCCCCGAGCACGTCGCGGTGGTCGCCGTGCTCATCGCGTCGCAGCGATGTGTGGTTCCGCTCAGCCCCCTGCAGCCGGCAGCGCGCCTGGCCGCCGACATCGAAGCCGGCGACCTGCCCGCAGTCGTATGCGGAGCCGAGATACTTGGCCGCGAAAGGGTTTTCGATGCGGCCGCGGCTGCGGGCGTGGTCCTGGAACTGGGCGTCGACGGCTCGGTGCGACGAGCGGGAGGTGCGGTGACCGCCGCCGCTGTCCGGTCCGATCCCGGCGTCGCGGTGGAAATGCTCACCTCGGGGACGACCGGTGCGCCGAAGCGGGTCCGGCTGCGGGCATCGCAACTGGACCACGCCCTGGCGGCCGGCGGACAGACGGCGAAGCGGGACGGGTCGCTCTCGCGCTCGGCATCACTGGTGTCCGCACCGCTGGTGCACATCGGTGGCCTGTGGCGCGCCCTGGCCTGCCTCGCCACCGGGCGCCGGATGATCCTGATGCCGAAGTTCGAGCTCGAACCCTGGGTCAGCGCGGTGGAGCGGCATCGATTGCGAGCCGCCAGTCTGGTGCCCGCGGCGTTGCGTACGGTACTCGATGCCGACGTGCCGAAGGCGCGGCTGGCCAGCCTGCAGGTGGTCACCTCCGGGACGGCGCCGTGTCCGAAAGAGCTGGCGGACAGCTTTTTTCGCACCTACGGCATCCCGGTGCTGATGACCTACGGCGCCACCGAATTCGCGGGTGCGGTGGCCGGCTGGACACTGCCGCTGCATCAGCGGTGGTGGGATCTGAAGGCGGGCAGCGCCGGACGCGCCTTCGCCGGTGTGGCGCTGCGGGTGACCGGTGAGAACGGGCTCGAAGTGCGCTCCGACACGCTCGGAAGGCTCGAGGTGCGCACCGCGCAAACGGCCCAGGGCTCCGGATCCTGGGTCCGGACAAGCGATCTGGCGCGGATCGATGTCGACGGATTCGTTTGGATCGAAGGGCGCGCCGATGACGCCGTCATCCGCGGCGGCTTCAAGGTGCAGCCGGAGACCGTCAAACGGGTGCTGGAGCTGCACGCGGCGGTCCGGGAGGCGGCGGTGGCCGGACTGCCCGACGCTCGCCTCGGGCAGGTGCCCGTGGCCGCGGTCGAAATCGAACCGGGGCAGCCGGCTCCCGGCAGCGCCGAACTTCTCGCACTGTGCCGGGCGCACCTGCTGCCCTACGAAGTACCCGTGCACATCGCGATTCTCGGTGAACTGCCACGCACACCGTCGAGCAAGGTGAGCCGGACGGAACTGCTGGACCTTATTCGCGCCGGTTTCGCGGATCGTACGGCGTGAGCCGCGGTCAGCGGACAAACCGTCCCGGCGCCGACACTCAGGAGGACCCATGACGACCAGTGCAGAGCGCGGTCGGGCAGAGCATTTCGGTGTACTGACCGATGCGGCCGTCGAACGAGCGCGCAGCCGCCTGGGCATTCCCATCCCGCAGCGCAACCCGCCGCACAACTACGAGGTGACGTGGGATGGCGTGCGGCACTTCGCATTCGGCTACGGTGACGACAACCCGATGTACTGCGATCCCGAGTACGCCGGGGGCACCCGCTGGAAATCGCTGATCGCGCCGCCGACCTTCCTCTACACAATGGGCGAGGACGCGGCGCCTGCGCCGGATCCGGACACCAAGGCATTGCTCAAGGGTGATCCCTTCGCCGGGCTCGGTTCCTATCAGGCGGTCATGGAATACGAATGGTGGCGGCCGCTGCGGCTCGGGGACCGGTGCCGAGTGTTGCAAACGCAGGTCGGTGTCCAGATCAAGCCGAGCAGTTTCGGCGGCCGGACCGCACATGTCACGCAGGACTACGTCTATGCCAACGGAGCCGGCGAGTTGCACGCGGTCCGGCGCGGGACGTGGATCAATGCGGAACGGCACACCTCGAAGGGCCGAGCCAAGGAGCAGATCGAACCGCGCCCCTATACGGCCGGACAACTCACCGAGATAGATGCCGCCTATGCCGCAGAGACCCGCCGCGGGCCGGAACCTCGGTACTGGGAGGACGTGACAGTGGGGGAAGTGTTGCAGCCCAGGGTGAAAGGACCGCTGACCACCACCGACGTGGTGGTCTGGCATCTGGGCTGGGGGATGCAACTCACCCCGCCTGGCGCATTCAAGATCGCCGCTCGGACTCGGCGCAAGGCGCCCGGCCTCTACCCGCCCAACGAGTTGAACATCCCGGACACAGTGCAGCGCCTGCACTGGGAGCCGGAGCGGGCGCGGGCGCTGGGTCTGCCCAATCCCTATGACTACGGCGGGATGCGGGAGACCTGGCTGTGTCATCTGCTCACCGACTGGATGGGTGATGAGGGCTGGTTGTGGCGGCTGCGTTGCGAACATCGCCGGTTCAACTATCGCGGTGACACCACCTGGGTGCGCGGCATCGTGGTCGACAAACGAAAGGTGGACGGTCGCAACGAGATCCACCTCGAGGTCCGATGCGAGAATCAGCGTGGCGAGGTCACCACCCCGGGTACCGCGGTGGTGCTGCTCCCGTCCCGGAGCGAGGCGGTGCGGCTGCCTGCACCGCCCGCGCCGGATCTCGACGGCATGGTCGTGCACGAGCTGGCGCGATTCGCGGTGTGATCGGTGGCGGCGGTTCAGTGCCACCACGGCATGAGGGCGTCGAGATGGCGGCGCATCCGGTGCCGGGCAACGCCCACATCGCCCTGCCGGATGGCATCGAGGATGAGGCCGTGCACATTCTCGACCTCGCCGGCCGCCTGATCGCCGGGCAACCCGGGATCCTCACCGGTCGCGTGGCGGCGGAAGAGCTCGATAATGATCGAGAGGAAAAGCGACAGCACCGGATTGCCCGCCAGCGCCGCGAGTTCGAGGTGGAACCTGTCGGCCTTGCGTGAGTCGCCCGCCGGACCTTCCGTGGGCCATCGCACGGCGTCGCCGAGGCCATCGGTGGCCTCGGCGCCGTCTTCGGCGAGCCGGGCGATGACGCTGTCGACGATTCCCAGCTCGACGGCATTGCGGGCGACCCGGAAGTCGTCGGCGGTGACGCCCTGGTACTCCAGTAGCAGCGCCATCGTATCGACGCTGGCCTGAGGTTCCGGTTCGGCCACGACGAGCCCGCCACCGGGACCGCGGCGCATCCGGGCCACCGAGTGGTACTCGAGCAAGCGGACCGCCTCGCGCAGCACGGCACGGCTGACGCCGTATCGGGCCAGCAGTTCGGTCTCCGAACCCAGCACCGCTCCCACGTGCCAGCCGTTGGCCGCGATGTCGTCGCGGATGCGGCTCGCGAGCACCTCCGCGAATTTGGCTCGCGGTTGTCCGGCTGTGTCGGGATCGATCACGGCGCCGGTGATCGGTATGTCGGCGCGGCTCACCTGGCTGTCGCCTACCCAGGCCGCCAAAGATTCCAGATGTGCGGTGAGGGCGACCTGGGCGCGGGCACTGTCGCCGGCGATCACGGCCTCGGCGATCGCGCGATGGGCGTCGTGCGAATGATGTTTCGCGCCATCGACTTCGGCGTCGGAAATGGTGCGGGACATGAACGCGTACCGGGTCGTGAGGCGGGCGAGCACATCGATGAACAAGTGCAGCACCGGATTTCCGGACAATCGGCCGAGCAGGGTGTGGACCGGATCATTGGGCCAGATCCCCGGATCGGTGAGGTGGTCGTACTCCTCGTCGAGGGCGGATCGTAGTGTGCCGATGCCCTCCTCGGTGATCAGGTCGGCGGCCAGGCCCGCGGCGATCGGCTCCAGTAGCAGGCGCGCCCGGATCAGATCGGCGACACTGGTGCCCCGGTACTCGAGGTAGATCACCATGGCCCAGGCGGCCGGCCCGGCATCGGGCGCGCTGATGATCAGACCGCCGTTCGGGCCCCGCCGCATGCGGGCGACCTGGTGATGTTCGAGCAGTCGCACGGCTTCGCGCAAGACCGACCGGCTCACCCCGAACTGCTCGCGCAGCTCGTCCTCGGAGCCCAGGGATGCACCGACGGGCCAGCCGCGGCGGATCACGATCTCCTCGATCCGGCGCGCTATCTGGGCGGCCATCTTGCCCGATGCGGGAGTGTGGTCAGCATCGGCGCGCTCACCGTCTGCGGATTCGGTCGCGACGGCGGTCGACATTGCGCGCTCCTTTGGATGAGTGGGGATTTCGAGCTTAGTCGGGCACTACTACCGGTATCGGTGAGACATGCGGAAGACCGGCCCTGTCGACGAACTCGCCGCCGGGGGCCGGGCCATCCGGCAGACTCTCGGAGGCAGGTGGGATTGCGCGAAACCTGGTTGCTGCCAAGGACTTCGCCTATGGGGCGCGCAACAGCATTGCCCCGGATGGGATTCCCCCGCCTGCGGTGACGACTGCGACGCGGGCGTTGCGGACCTGACGGTCGCCCGCGTCGTGACGCAATTGCATGATGGCTTCACGCACGAAGCCGTAGCCGTGCAGGCGGCCCGCCGAGAGCTGCCCGCCGTGCGGGTTGAGCGGAAGTTCGCCGTCCAGGGCGATGGTCTTGCCACCTGCGAGGTAGTCGGTCGCCTCGCCCGCTCCGCAGAAACCGAGGCCCTCCAGCCAGGACAGGGCGTTGAAGGTGAATCCGTCGTAGAGCAGCGCGACGTCGACGTCGGCGGGGGAGAGGTCGGTGCGGGTCCACAAGTGCGCGGACGGGCCCAGGGATTGCGGCAGGTGGGTGAGGGTGCCCTGATCCCAGCTGAGTCGTTCGAGAACCGCGGTGCCGACCGACTCGACCAGGATCGGCGGACGCGGCCGGTCCAGACAGGTCTCGATCGCCGAGACGATCACCGCCACCGCGCCGTCGCACGGGACATCGCAGTCGTACAGTCCGAACGGGGTGGTCACCATCCGAGCGTCGAAGTAGTCGTCGAGGGTGAGCGGGTCGCGGTAGATCGCCTCCGGATTTCGCATGGCTCCGGCCCGTGCGGTCACGGCAATGGCGCCCAAGGCATCTCGCCCCACCCCGTATCGGTGCATGTAGTGCGAGGCGTTGCAGGCGATCCACTGCGCGGCCGATACCGCGCCGAACGGTGCGCGCCACTCCAGCATGCCTGCGGCCCGGCCGCTCTCGGCCTGCCATCGCCCGGATCGCACCAGCGAGCTGTACGAGGATTCCCAGACCGTGCGGAAGCACAGCACGTGCCGGCACAGCCCGGCCGCCACCGCGAGCATGGCAGCGGTCAGCGAGCCGATCTGCCCCGGCACCTCTCGTCCGCCGTTCACCCAGGTGGGGCGCAGCTGCAAGGCCTCAGTGAGGGCGGTGATGCCCCCTTCGCCGAGCCCGCCCGGGGCCCCCGCACCGGGATAGGTCGAGAGTCCGTCGATCTCGTCCAGCTCCAGCCCCGCATCGGCGACCGCGGCCAGGCAGGCGTCGACGGTGAGTGAGATCGGATCGATCATGAGTCTGCGCCCGACCTGCGACTGCCCGACGCCGGTCAGCGCCACGCGGTCTTCGTACTTTCGGTGAGATACCATGGGGCGCAGCATGGTTCGGATGTCCTGTGGTTCGGGCAGTGCTGCGGGACCGGCAGCCAGCTCCTCGTCCGGATCGGGTTCGAACAGAGGTATGAACACATCCTCGTGCGGTTCGAATCGCACCCGCACCCGCATCCCGACGTGCACCAGCTCCGGTGCGCAGCCGACGATATTGGTGGTCAACCGGGCCCGGTCGTCCTCGGCGAGCGTCACCACCGCCACGACATAGGGCGGCGGGAAGTCGGGCAGCCAGGCCTGATGATTCACGCTGCAGCCGACCACGACGGCCTTTCCGGATGTCGGGGCCAGCGATACCGCGCGGCTGCGGCAGGACGGGCATATCGGCATCGGCGGGTGGAAGTACCGCTCGCACTCGTCACACCGGGAGATCCGGAGCACGCCGTCGGCGCCGGATTTCCAGAAAGCGGCGGTGGAGAGCGTCGGTTGCGGCAGTGGTCGGACAGGGACGGGCTGGTCCATGGTCATCCTCGATCCTCCGATCTCAGCAGCGTCGCAGCGCGGCCGGGGAACCCATGAATAGTATCCTCAATAGCCGTCATGTCTGCGATATCGTGGACAGTGTGCCAAATTAAGGTCACTAATTGCCTTGTGGAGGGTTTGGTGGATGAACCTCTGGCCGGGCGAAAATCGTGGCCGCACAGGACTTTCCACTGGGTGGGAAGCGCCGGATGGGCTTTCCGCGGTAGTGGTACCGGTAGTGGGTGTCTCGCGGGTCGAGACGTGACTTCATATCCACGCAGGTGAACGGAGATCGATGACAGCCCTGACTGTCGGATTCATCGGGGCCGGGCGGATCGGCGAACCGATGGTGGAACGTCTACTGGCGGCCGGGCACCGGGTGCGGCTGTATGCCCGCCGTCCGGAGGTTCGAAACCGGCTGGCGGCGCTCGGCGCGGAGCCCGTGGCTCTGGTGCGGGATATCGCCGCCGCCGACATCGTGGTCAGCTGCCTCTTCGGCGATGATCAGATTTCCGCCGTGCTTCCCGAGGTCGTCGCAGCGATGCCCGAGGGTGCGATACTGCTGTCCCATACGACCGGGACACCCGATGCGCTCGATGGGCTGGACCGGTTCGCGCCGAACGGGCGAGGCGCGACCATTGTCGAAGCCTCGTTCAGCGGCACCCCGGAGGCGGTCCGCGCGGGCGAACTCGTAGTGTTCCTCGGAGGGGCACCGGGCGATATCGCGACTGCGCGCCGGGTGGTCGGCTGCTATGCCGGAACCGTGATCGCCACCGGTGGGCGTGGTTCGGCGCTACGGGTGAAATTGCTCAACAACCTGCTGTTCGCCGCCGTATCGCAGCTGACTCTGCAGAGCCTCGCCGCCGGGCGCGGGCTGGGAATCGAGGAGGGCGTGCTGCTGGAGGTGCTGTCGATCAGCAGCGGCGGCAGCACGGCGGGCCGTTACATCGCGGCCCGGGGCGGCTCCGAATCCTTTACCGCCGCGGTCGCCCCATTCCTGCGCAAGGACGTCGCCGCCTGCCGGGACGCGCTGGGCGCGACGGACGCCGATATCGGCACCCTGCTCGCGGCCGCCTGCACCGGGCCGATCGACCTAGGAGCTGTCCCCACCCTCGAAAAAGGAGTCGTGCCATGAGAATCACGATCGATACCGCGAAATGTTCCGGGCACGCCCGCTGCTGGGCCACCGCCTCCGAGGTGTTCGACCTCGATGACAACGGCTATGCCCTGCCGCTCGATGCGGACGTGCCGAAAGCTCTCGAGAATGCCGCCCGGGCGGGCGCGCAGGCCTGCCCGGAGGGAGCCATCACCGTGGAATGACCCACCTGTGCGCGCAGTGCCCCAGCTGAATCCAGCTGGGGCACTGCGCATTGCGTTGTAGGACGGTCTCAGGACGGCGCGGGCTGCGGTCGCCAGAACACCGCGAGCAGGGTGGCTGTCGCCGCCGCGGCGCCGCCGATCGCGATGCCGCCGCCCGCCCAACCGGTGACCGCACTTCCGGCCGCGTGATCGAGGGACAGTCGGCCCGGACCGAGCAGGGCCAGCGCCAGTGCCAGCACCGCGAGTGTGAGGACGTATTCGTAGCCCTCGCGGAAGACGAAGAATCCGTTGCGGCGGTGTGCGAGCAGTCCGGCCACGAGCATCACGGAGATGACCGCCGCACAGGCCAACGGTGTGAACAGGCCGAACAGCAGCAGTGCGCCCGCCCCGATTTCGGTGACAACGCTCAGCCACGCCTGCAGTGTGCCGTTGCGCAGCCCCAAGCCACCGAACCACCCGGCGGTACCCGCGATCCTGCCGCCCCCGAGCCAGTGGTTGATACCGTGCGCGATCATGATCACGCCGAGGATCAGGCGTAGCAGCGTCAGGGCAGTGTCAGTGACATCCATGTATTCACCTCTCGGACAAGGGATTCGGTCCAGTTCTGCAGGAGCAGCTCACCCGCGCCGGCGACCGCGGTGGTGGGGTCGCCCAATACGCCGTTGGGACTGACGGCCGCCACGCCATGCCATCGCATCTGGTCGATGAGCCCGCCGAGCGGGGCAGTGTTGCCGGGCCGGGCATGTTCCAGGGCCACGGTCTCCGGCCGCAGGCGCAGCATCACCGAGGTTTCGGTATGCCCGGCGTGGCTGTCCCGGGCCGGTCCTGACGGTGACCAGGCCAGGACATTGCGGCCCTCCGCGCGCAGGATTCCCACCGCCGTGTCCAGCGGCAGGATATTGCCGCCGTGTCCGTTGACGAAGACGACGCCGGTGAAGCGGTCGGCGGAACGCGCGAGTTCGACGAGCAGAAATTCCAGCGCGTCCTGTCCGATGGACAGCGTGCCCGGGAAGTCGGCGTGTTCGCCGCTGGAACCGTACGGAACAGGCGGGGCCGCAATGATATCGGGGAGGCGTGCGGTCAGCCGGTGGCACAGTTCGGTGGCGACGACCGTATCGGTGCCCAGCGGCAGATGCGGGCCGTGCTGTTCGGTGGCGCCGAGCGGCACGGCGAGGATCAGGTGGTGCATCCGGTCCGCGAGTTCGGGTGACCGGAGATCGGCAAGCTCGTTCACAGCGTGGGCTCCTCGAGGATCCGGTGGAAGCGGGGGAGCAGTGGTGTGAGGCAGCGGTGTCCGAGGCAACCGGTCCAGACTCCGAGGCCATAGGCGACCTCATCGGCGAATCGCACTGCCACACTGCTGTTTTCGGACATGCACTCGATCGCCGCCGCGGCCCAGGCAAGGCCCAGCAGTGCGCGGCCCCGGCGTGAGCACAGCGCGAAGGGCCACCAGACCCGGCGCACGGTGTCGGCGAGTTGCCGGACCAGCGCGAGTCTCCCGGTGGCCGCGACGACGACCGCATCGTGGAGCGGCACGTTCCGGTCCCGCAAGCTCCGTACCGTGCGCAAGCTCGGGCTCGTGGCCGGAAGTGCAACTGCCACAGCGAATCCGGCGACACCGATCGTATACCGGGCCAATGTGCCGGGACCGAGGCGGGCGCGATCCAGCGTGACCACGGCGGGAAGCGCTGCGAGGAGCGCGAGTACAAAGTTGCCCGCCGAGGGGGCCGGTAATCGGGTGGCATGGAGCAGGTTCGGATGGCGGCGGGCGAGCGCGGCGGCGGATGTGCCGTAGCCGAAACGCTGGCGCAGAAAGGCGCGGAAGCTGTCGCGTGGTTCGTGGCGAACCGTCGAAAGAGGTTGGTAGCGTACCGAATATCCGGCGGTTACCAACCGCCAGACCAGATCGACGTCCTCGCCGTAGCGCAGGGTCTCATCGAAACCGCCGACGACCTCGAGCGCGTCGGCGCGGACGATCAGGGCCGCGCCGGGGACATAGCGGACGCGTCCGTCGGGCCGCACCGAGGCCGGCTCCGCTCCCATATCGAGTGCGGACCGCAGCATTTCGTACGGTCCGACCGGACCGGTGGCGAGCGAACGGACGCGGGGGGCCACCGCGGCGACGGCCGGGTCGTCGAACAGCGGTAGCAGGTGATCGAGCCAGCCCGGGTCGGGCAGCACATCGGAGTCGAGAAAAGCCAGTAGCGGCGTAGTGGCGCATTTCCGGCCGGAGTTTCTCGCCGCGGCGGGACCGCGCGGACAGCGGTGCCGCACTGTGGCATTCGGCAGCGGAGCACCGGATCCGTCGTCGACGACGATCCGATGCTCGATGCCGATCGTGGATGCGAGCAGCCGCGCCAGGCCCTCCTGGTTGTCCCGTACCGGGACAATCAGCGTCACAAGGGAATTAGTGGCCGCACCGGGCTCGGCCGCGGGATGAACGATCCCGGCGTCGAGCAGGCGCCTGGCGAAGGACCGGGGGGCGGTCTCGTCGGCGACAGGCGTGCCGGCGATCCAGTCGTCGAGTAGTCGCGCGCCGGTCACGCCGAGCCGTAGCAGGCGTACGGGTGCTCCGCCGAGCAGGACCCGGCCGTCGCCGTAGCGGCGAACCCCGGTATCCAATTGCAGCCTCATGGCCGGAAGCCTCCGTCGGCATGAACGACAGTGCCTGTGATGCAGGCGGTTTCGGGGGAGCACAGCCATGCCGCGACCGCGGCGACCTCGTCGGGCTCGAGGATGCGGTCCAGCAGTTGATGATCGGCGAACGCCTCGACGGTATCGAGTCCGTACAGGCGCGCGGTCTCGGTGAGCATGTCGGTGCGCGTGGAACCGGGAGATACGGCGACCGCGGTGACTCCCGTGCCGCGCAGATCGTGCGCCAGCGCGCTGATCAATCCGACGACAGCGTGTTTGGCCGCGACATACCCCGCCAGATGCCGGACGCCGCAGTGGCCCGCCGCGGAGGCGAGCGCGACGAAGCGGCCGGTTCGCGGCTCGGGGCGGCGCAGGAGTGCCGGCACGGCGGCCCGGGCGAGATTGGCTACCCCGTGCACCCCGACATCGAACATCGGAGCCCACTCCCGAGTCGTGGTCTCCCAGAGCGGGCGACCACCCCCGGTGAGCACCGCCGCCGCCGCGACGGCGGCATCGAGGCGGCCGAACCGCTCCTCGGCAAGACGAACGGCACCGGACAGTGCGACGAGGTCGCGGACATCGGCGAAGGTGGCGATGACACGCCCGTCGTACGGCTCGGCCACCGCACGCAATTGACTCGCCGTGGCCAGCGGGTACGGCACGTCCGGGTCGTTCGCGTGGGTGTCGACCGCGACAACGCGCCAGCCTGCACCGGCGAGACGGTGCACTGTCTCGGCACCGATACCGCGGGCGGCTCCGGTGACGACCGCAACGGGAGCATCGTCCATCACAGCCCCCGGGTGAATCCGTCCGGAACGATCACGTCATCGGGGCCGAGTTCGTGAATCGATGCGTGGCCGAGTCCGTAGAGCGTCGAGTCGATGCCTTGGCGAAGGACCTCCAGGACGTTGTGCACCCCGTTTTCGCCGCCGGCGGCCAGGCCCCACAAATAGGGCCGGCCGATCATGACCGCACGTGCGCCGAGCGCGAGTGCCTTGACCACGTCGCTGCCGCGGCGGATGCCTCCGTCGAGCAGCACCTCCACCTGTCCGTCAACGGTTTTCACGAGACTCGGCAGCAGCCGGATGGTCGCGGGCGTGGAGTCGAGATTGTTGCCGCCGTGATTGGACACCGAAATCGCGGTGGCGCCGATATCGATCGCGCGCTTGGCGTCGTCGGGGTGCGAGACGCCTTTGACGAGGAACGGCCCCTCCCACCGGGAACGCAACCAGGCCAGATCGTGCCAGGTGGGCGGGGGAGTACCGATCCATTGGCCGTATGCGCCGAAGAAGGTCGGCGCCTGCGCGCCGCGCGGAACCAGGTTCGGGGTGGTGAGGTCCGGTAACTTGCCCGAGCGCGCGAAGCGCCACAGCCAACCGGGCCGGGTCAGCACCTGCGGTGCGAAGGTCAGCGCGGTCCGGAGGTCGATGCGTTCGGGTAGTGCAGGACTGCCCCAGTCCCGCGCGGTGGCGAAAACCCAGTCCAGGGTGACGATCACACCCTTGGCGCCGGCCTCGCGCGCGCGGTCGAGTCGCGCCAGCATCTCGTCCTTGTCGCCGAGCCAGTACACCTGGAAGAAGGTCTTGTCATTGGCGGCGACCACGTCCTCGATCGGGCGGGAGGCGAAGGAGGACAGGCCGATCGCGGTTCCCGACCGCGCGGCACCACGGGCGACGCCCACCTCGCCGACCGGGTCGACCGCCTGCACACCGGTGGGCGAGCAGATCACCGGCAGCGAAACCTCCTGCCCGAGCACGGTGGTGGACATGTCCCGGGTGGCGGGCAGGTCGGCGATGTGCGGCCGGAAGCCGAGTTCGGCGAAGGCGGCGGCATTGTCATCGAGGCTCACCCCGGCTTCGGAACCCGCCAGCAGCGCCAGATACACCGACTTCGGCAGACGTTTCTCGGCGCGCCGTTGCGCCTCGGCTATGGATTCGAACCAGGTGCGGGTACTTGCCATCGTGCGAAAGTCCTTGTCTGATAAGGCTCTACCGCAGTGCGGCGAGTGGGCTGGTGTCGCAGGCGCGGTACGGAACGGCCGGCCGTGCCGAGGGCATGCCGAGTGTCACGGCCGATCTCCGGCCGCCGGTGCGGGAGTGGTCCTTGTCGGGGTGCGGGCGCGCGTCACCTGCCGAGGCGAGGGCGAGTTCGGCGTTGCCGCGCACACATTCGGGATCGGGCCCGTCGAGCGGCAGCCCGGTGAAGAATTTCGCGGCCATGCAGCCGCCGCGGCAGGAGTCGTATTCGCTACAGGACGTACACGCGCCTCCGGTCTGGGGAGAGCGCAGCCGAGTGAACAGTTCCGAAGTGCGCCACACTGTTTCGAAGCCGCCCGGCCCGCGGACATTCCCGGCCAGGAACTGGTCGTGAATGGCGAACGGGCAGGCGTACACGTCACCGACCGGATCGATGAGGCATACCACGCGGCCGGCGCCGCACAGATTCAATCCGGGCAGGGATTCGGGACCGAGGGCGTTCAGATGGAAGAAGGAGTCGCCCGTCAGCACCGTGTCCCCGTGGGCGAGCAGCCAGTGGTAGATGCGCCGCTGCTGCTCGGCGGTCGGGTGTAGCTCCGACCACACATCCGCGCCGCGCCCGGACGGGCGCAGCCGGGTGATCCGCAACTGCGCGCCGAAACCGTCTGCGATGGCCTTGAATTCGTCCAACTGATCGACATTTTCCCGGGTCATCACCACGGAGATCTTGAAACCGGACAGGCCGGCGTCCGCGAGGTTCGACATCGCCCGATACGCCGCGTCGAACGACCCCGGCCCTCGTACGGAATCGTTGACCGCCGCGGTCGCGCCGTCCAGCGAGACCTGTACATCGACGTAGTCGGTGCCGGCCAGCTGTCGTGCGCGTTCCGGCGTGATTCGAATTCCGTTGGTGGAGAACTTGACTCCCACGCCCTGGTCGACGGCATAGGTCAGCAGCTGCCAGAAGTCCGCGCGCACGGTGGGTTCGCCGCCGCCGATATTGACGTAGAACACCTGCATGCGCCGCAGTTCATCGATCACGCCCAGGCACTCGGCGGTGCTCAACTCCCGCGGATCGCGGCGCCCCGACGAGGACAGGCAGTGGGTGCACGCCAAATTGCAGGCGTAGGTCAGCTCCCACGTCAGGCAGATCGGCGAGCTGAGTCCGTTCTCGAAATGTTCGACGAGCTTCATGGTCAGTCCTGTGCTCTCTGCGGGGTTCGGGACCGGATGACGCCGGATTCACACAGTCCGGCGAGTGCACGCAGATAGCGGCCGTGCTCGACGCGGGGTACCCCGGCCGCCGCGAGGGCGGCGGTCGCATCGGCGTGGTGCTCGAGTTCGCGGACCACGGTCACCAGGAGCTGGGTCTTGAGGAACGACAACCGGCGGGAGTCGTAGTCGTAGGCCAGTGCGCCGAACGGCTCGGGTCGCAAAGCCACCGATCTCGCCAGTGCGTACGGCAGTGACTGGTCGAAAAGATGTGCCCCGGAATGCTTCTCGCCCCGGGTGGCAGCGCTAGTAGACACCGCACATGCCGTCTATCGATACCTCTTCGACGAGGAGGTCCTCTTCGACGATCGCGGCATCGTCCGAGCCGGTTGCGGGCTGATCGGCGGGGTCCATGTGAACTCCTTAAAGAGGATACTGAATGTGGTATCCGTCAGCATAGCTAGACGTGGTCGTTCGCGAAAGTATGAGGTTGATGTCCATAATCGACGGGCGCTATGTGCAGAATCTGAGGATTCGGCTGGATTGAGGATGCTCTATATGTATGATCGCGCTCAGGTTCAAGCTCCGACGAAGGAGGCCGGTCAATGGAATCAGTGGTGAATGACAGCGCCGTCGCCACCGCCGAACGGCACGAGTTGCCACCCTCGATGGTCGAACGAATGACACTGATCATGGATTCGTTCGGCGCTCCGCAGATTCGGCTCACGCTCGAGGATGTCGCCGGGCGCACCAATCTGCCGCGCTCGACAACCCATCGCATCCTGGAACAGCTGGTACATCTGCGCTGGCTCGAACGCAATGGCCGTGAGTACGGCCTCGGCCCACGGGCGCTGGGACTCGGCGGCCGGGAGGTCGGCCACGGCGCATTGCGGACGGCGGCGTTTCCACTGCTGCATGCGCTGTCCCTGCGCACCGAAATGGTGGTGCACCTGGCGGTATTGGATGGGGCCGATACCTACTATCTCGACAAGTTCGGCGGGCGGGCCGCGGTCCAGGTGCCGTCCGTTGTCGGGGGTCGCGTGCCCGCGCACTGTACGGCCTCCGGAAAGAGCATGCTGGCGTGGCTGTCGCCCGAGGAAGTCGACGGGCTGTACCGCAACGCCCCCGCGCAGCGGACCATGCGGAGCATCGGTGCGCTGGACATGCTGCATCAGGAGCTGATCCGCATCAGGGCCCGCAGCGGGCTGGCCTTCGACTGCGGGGAATGCTTCCCCAATATCGCCTGTGTCGGCGCGGCGATCCGCGTCCCCCAGGGACCGCTGGGCGGCATTTCTCTCGTCGGAGACCTGCGCGCCCCGCTCGAGCGGCTGGCCCCCATGGTCGCCAACACCGCGCACGCGATATCCGAGAAACTGATGGGCGGCGCCGCGCGCAAGCACGCGCCTCGGTTCGAGCCCGGCGTAATGAGTGACACGCCGCAGAACGCCGCATTGAGTGCGACGCTGGGGCGCATCGTCGCACTGGGCGAGCGTGGTGTGTGGTTCTGAGAACCGGTATCGCAGCACTGCACACCTCGCGTTCCGGAACCTTGCCGATGCTCGATAACCCCGTCAGTGTGGCCGGTGCGTCCGCACGGATACCGGCCGTTTCCGCTGAGCGGGAAGACGCCTCGGCGCGGCGAGGCGGAAAGTGAAGTGTGGCACCGATACTCGGGTGCTCCCGGTGTGCGGAAGCCGTAGCGTGCGGCACCGATTCCTTACCTAACGTAGGTCTCCCAACGGCCCGACGGTGCGATCCCTCGGCAGAGACCACGTGAGGACCCAGATGAGTGCTCTTCCGGAACCGGCGGCGATGGAGGCCATGCGCTTCCGTGCGGTACTCGGTCACTTTCCGACCAGCGTTGTCGCGATCACCACGACCACGCCGGACCGGTGCCCGCACGGGCTGATCGTCGGAACCTTCATGTCGGTCTCGCTCGAGCCGCCACTGGTGTCGTTTCTGGTGAACCGGTCCTCCTCGACGCTGTCGAAGATCCAGCAGGCCGGCACCTTCTGCGCCAACGCACTCGCGGGGAATCAGGAACCGGTGTCGCGCCGACTGGCGAGCCGAGGCCCGGACCGCTTCGACGGCTTGTCCTGGGCCCCTTCCCCGCTCGGAAATCCGGTACTGGACGGCATTGTGGCGTGGGTCGACTGCCGGCTCACCCAGGTTGTCGAGATCGGCGATCACTACCTTGTCGTCGGCCAGGTCAGCGAGCTGAGTATCGAATCGGTGCGTACACCGCTGCTGTTCTTCCGGGGCGGATACGGCGACTATCTGGCCAGCGCGACACTGCTGATGGATCGTCTGGTCGGGTGGTGGTGACGCGCCACCGTCGGCCTCAGACCAGCATGTCGTCGACGGGCAGGCCGAACGTGCCGTTCCCGTGCAATGTCAGCGCGGTCCCGACGTCATTGGATGCGTGAATGGCGGCGATGTGCGCGTCGCGCCAGGCTCTTTCGATCGGATTGCGCCCGCGCAGCACCACGCCACCGGTCGCCGCGAACACCAGGTCGATCGAGTGCAACGCACGTTCCGCGCCACACGCCTGATCACGGCGGGCCCGCAACCGCAGTTCGATCGGGATCTCCTCGCGCCGTCCCGCACACTCGAAGAGGTCACGCAGGCTCCGATCCATCTGGAGCACAGCGGCATCGATCTCCGCACTGGCGCGTGCGGCCGCGGTCGGCTGATCGGTCGTAATGGTGCCGCCACCGAAACTGAGCCGATTGCGTTCTCGCATGCGCGTCACGAAGACATCGAGACAGCCCTGCGCCATACCGACCACGGGCGAGCTGATGGCGTAGTTGTACATGGTGCCGTACGGCATTCGATACAGCGGACCGGAATTCACCTTCCGGCCGGGAGTCTGCCGCGTCGCGATATCGGAGAACCGCAGTATTCGATGCTCCGGGACGAAGATCCGCTCCGCGTGCAGGTCGTCGCTGCCGATGCCCCGCAATCCCGCTGTGTCCCAGACCTTTTCGACCCGGTAGTCGGCCCGCGGCACCAACCCGCTGACCATATCCACCGGCTGGCCGTTCTCGGCCACGATGGTGCCGCCGAGCAGTGCCCACGTCGCGTGTGAACACCCGCTGGCGAACCTCCAGTGGCCGCTGAGTTCGTAGCCCCCGGCAACCGGGGTGAATCGGCCGACCGGTGTGTAGGACGAGCAGATCAATGCGTCGGGATCGTCCGACCACACGTCGTGCTGCGCGACGTCGTCGAAGAGCGCTGTATGCCAGGGACTCAATCCGAGCACCGACGTCACCCATCCGGTCGAACCGCAGGCAGCGGCGACTGCGCGGACGGCAGCGTAGAAGTCGAG
Source organism: Nocardia sp. NPDC006630 (assembly GCF_040611495.1). NCBI lineage: Bacteria > Bacillati > Actinomycetota > Actinomycetes > Mycobacteriales > Nocardiaceae > Nocardia > Nocardia sp. NPDC006630. The sequence continues at coordinate 397,738 of NZ_JBEXOK010000010.1, read as the reverse complement.
CGGATTGGCCTCGAAACCGTCATGCGATTTCGGCTGCAGCAGGCGGAATACGCCGGTGCCGATCAGATCGGTGATCGTCTGCTCCGAGATCTCGCCGGTCTGGTCGACCAGCGCGGCACGTTCGGCCAGGATGGGTGACAGTGCTTCGACCGCTGCGGCTACGTCTGTATTCATGCCGGGTTCTCTCGAATCCTCCCGGACGCGCCTATCGCTCGAACGCTCCGATGGACTGCCGTGCCGAGAATCGTGGTGAGCCAGCGACTGCGACATGGTCTCGACCTTCCCCAGGGTGGTCGTCAGTGTGCTGAGGTGTTTGGCACGAGCCGCCCTGTATTCAGAAAGAGTATTCTGATTCGCCAAAATTTGTCGAACTTTGCGAGCGGGCCGTTGATGTCGTCGCTAGAGGCTGGGTGTCGGCCGTAGTCGAGTATAGCTCCGCCGAAAAGTGTGGTAGAAGAGATTCCGGCGGAGCTGAGCGCACTTCGACGCGGTGCGGAAGGCCGGGCGGCGAACATGGCAAGCCGGGTTCACCTACTCGGCCGGTGGATAACTCAGGATCCTATATATCACTAGGAGCTCATGATCTGCGCTACTGGGGCTCGGTGGCCGTACCGGTGAAGGTCGTGTCGTCCCAGTCGGCGTAGTTCTGCCATGCCCTGATGTAGTCCGGGGAGAAGATCGGCCCCGGTAGTTCGGGTATGTCGAAGGCGGCGACCATGATCGGCAGGTGGGCGGTCAGCAGCGAGTGGTGGTGGCGTAGTTCCGCGGATACCTTTGCCGCGAGGTGCCGCGTCATATGGCGGTGCTCGGTGTACCAGGCGCCGTGCCGGTAGATGCGTTCGAGCGAGTACACCGCGGCGGCGGACACAGCCAGTTCTCGGGCGGCTGGATCGTCGGTGGCCAGCCCCTCGATGACCAATGCGGTGGCCGCCAGTCGTTCGGCGGTCGCGGTGGCGAGCTCGGCGGCCCGTGCGTCGATGCCTATCGATTCGCCGGTGCCGCTGCGTACTTCAGCGGCAATGCCGGTTTCTCGCCCCGCGAGCATGGTGAGGTACCACGGCATCTGGGCCGGCGTGTCCGGTAGTCGCAGCGTCGAGAGGTCGAACGCGGATTTCCCCGCGGTGATCTGCATGATCTGGTTTTCGCCCTCGGCGGTGATGATGGCTTCGAGGTTGCCGATCCAGTCCACGAGGTAGTTGATGCGGAGTGCGCCCTGGGCGGCGGCGCGTTGGCGGCACATCGTCAGCACCTGGCGAGCGGTGTTGGACAGCAACGGTTTTGCGAGCATGGACCAGATCGCCTGCTCGGGGTCGCTGGTGGTGGATTCGGCGCGCATGTCACGGATCCGCCTGCCCAGCACGCTGGTGGCGTAGACGGCGGCCAGGGCGGAGACCAGGCCCAGTTGCACCGCGTCGCGATCGGCCATCAGCGTTCCCGAGCCGGGGCGGCGCTGGCGTGTGTAGTTGACCAGCCCGGCCAGTGCGGCGCGGGCGCTGGCGACGGCGGCATTGGCCAGGTCCAGCCGGCCGTTGCCCAGTACGCTGATCGCGGCATGAAATCGCCTGCGCGGCAGTACTTCACAGTCGAACAGGCCCTCAGTGTCGATAGCAGCCCAGTCGCCGCCCAGCAGCGCCTCGCGGGGGAGCCATACTCGGCGGAATCTGATCATCGCGTGATCCATCGGCGCGGAAGCCTTATCGGGCAGGGCGACGATGTCGACGCCTTCGGTCGGTCCGGCCGGAGTGCGTAGTTTCAGCAGAAAGGGAAGCACGCCTTCGTCTTTACCGTCGAGGATGAGACGCGCGGTGACGACTACGGTTTTCGGGGTGGTGGCTTCGGCGACGTTCGGCATGAATTTGGTGGCCGCCGCCGAGGGGGTGGTGAGCCAGAATCCGCTCGTCTCGGCGTCCCACGTCGCGGTGGTCTGCTGGTCGGCGCCATTGGTGCCGCCGAGTTCGGTCAGCATGAGCACGCCGAGTGCCGCGCCGGTGTCCAGCTCTGCCAGGCATTCCTGCTGGTAGGGCGAGTCGTTGCCGAGACCGAGGATCGCGCCGATGACGAGGTCGAAATGGCCTGTGAGGACCAGCAATAGCCGCGGTGCCGCGATCTGGGCCCAATCGCAGAGCGCACCTCGCAATTGGGTGTCGGCGGCGATCTCACGGGCGGGCCGGCCCAGTCCGGCGATCACCGCCCGCAAGAGCTCGGGGGCGTCCTGGGTTTGCTGGGAGTAGGTCGCCCCGGATCGCGGGGTGTCGGCGAGCCCGACGATGACATCGCGCACCTCCCGGTGTAGTGCCGCGTGCTCGCCGAAGATCACCTCCCGCAGGGCTTCGATGGTCGCGGTGTTGTCGGTGGGCCGGAACGGTTCGTCGGCGGAGAGTCCGTGGAGGGGAACGTCTGTCGTTGTCATTGCACTCACCCTGCTGTCGAGAGCTCCGCGCGTGGTCGCACTATCGGTGGTTGCCCGGCCTGCGTGCGGAGTGTGTACTGCCCGGGCAGTTGCCGGTCTGACAGCTGCCCGGGGTGCTCATCGGAATCAAACCTCGCAGCTCATCTCATAGGCGTTGTCCTCAAGCATGATTCGGCGAAAACGGAGGCGGCGGAACAACGGTGACCGGCTTCGACGGTGGGAAGGTCACCGGCAATGCGGTGAGTGCGCGGTGGAACGGGCCGGGCCGCCACTGCAGTTGCCCGGCGGGGACCGCCAACCGCAACTCGGGCAGGACGTCCAGCAGTTGGTCGATGGCCTCCTGCACGATCAGCTGCGATGCGGACCGTGCCTGCATGGGACAGGCGTGCGGTCCGGCGCCCCAGGCCAGATTCCAGCCGTTGCCGGCGAAGTGGCCGGTATTGATCTCGGGCCCGGTATTGCAGGCGGCCATGCTGGTGATCACGGGTTGATCGGCGGGCAGCCAGACGTTGTCGATCACAATGGGCTGGCGGGGGTAGACGATGCAGTAGTTGGCCAGCGGTGGATCGGTCGCCAGAATCTCATCCAGCGCGGACGTGGTCGGCGGGGCGAAACCGAGGTTCTCACCGTTCCACCGGGCATCGGTCAGCATGAGCAGCAGCGTGTTCGCGATGAGGTTCTGCGGAATCTCTATACCCGCTGAATAGCAGGTGACCAGCTGGTGGACCATTTCCGCGTCGGTCAGCCCGACCGGATGCTGCACCAGCCGGGTGGCGATGTCGTCGGCGGGGTAGGCGCGCTTGAGGGTGGTGAGTTCACGCAGTGCCCTGTCGAGCATCGCGTTGACGGCGTCGGTGTCGACGCCCTCGAACAGTGCGGCGCTGGCCTGGGCGACCTGCTGTCCGATGTGCGGCGGGCAGCCGATCAGCTCGTTGAGCACCACGAAGACCAGCGGCAGAATGTACTGGCCGATCAGGTCGGCGGACCCGGTCTCGCAGAAGGAATTGACAAGCGGCAACGCGGCCCGCTCCACCGTGCCGCGCAGGGTATAGAGATTGACCCCGGCCAAAGCGTCGTTCGTCGCGCTACGGTAGCGGGTGTGCTCGACGCCGTTGCTGCGCAACGCGTTCGGCCGCCATTCGATCATCGGCATGATCGGCAGATCGGCGGGCACCGTGCTCTGCCAGCGGCGCGGATCGGCCGAGAAGTGGTGATTGTCACCGAGAATCCGGACCGCGGTGTGATAGCCGATGACCAGGGTCGCAGGCACTCCCGGCCATATCTCGACCGGCACGAGCGACCTGTACGTCTCGCGCATGATCCGGTAGAAGCTGTGCGGGTCAGCGGCGAATTCTTGGGTGTAGACGGGGATTCGGGGTCCGATGGCTTCGATCGGCACCGGCGGGGTCGGGTGTGGCCGAGGATGTGTTTGCGCGGGTGGATGCACGGGGTCGGTCTCCTTAGACGACAGGTAGCGGTGGGGAGGAGGGGAATGTGACCGGTAGCGCACTCAGCGCGCGATGAAATGGGTCGCGGCGCCACCGCAGCTCGGGTGCGGGTACCGACAGGGCGATATCAGGCAGCGCGTCGAGCAACTGATCCAGGGCGACCTCGACGATGACCGTGGCCGCGGCCCGGCCGGGGCAGGCGTGCGGGCCCGCGCCCCAGGCCAGATGTGAACGATTTCCCTTGCGATCCCCGGCCACGGCGGGGTCGGTGTTGCAGGCTGCCAGGCTGATGATCACCGGTTGGTGTTCCGGCAGCCAGACCTCGCCGATGATCTGGGGTTGCCGCGGATAGCTGATACACGCGTTCGCTACCGGGGGATCGGAGAAGAGCACCTCGTCGATCGCGTCCCGGACCAGTAATCCGCCCCCGAGCAGATCACCGCCGAACCCGTCATCGGTCAGCATCGACAGCAGGGTGTTCGTGATCAGGTTCCAGGTCGGTTCCGCGGCCTGCAGATACACCATGGCGGCCTGGTGCGCCCTCTCGTCCTCGGACAGCTCGGTGGCCTGGGCCAGCCGTGACGCTACATCCGCGTCCGGAGTCGATCGCTTGTCCGCCAGCACTTTTCGCATCGTCGCGAGGAGTATCTCGTTCGCCTGGTCGGCTGTTGGGGTGTCGACCGCGCTCCGTAGCATCATCATCGCCGCGTATGCCTCGTCGCCGGCGTCCGGCGCGAGCCCCAGCACGGCGTCCAGGGCCTCCGCGGTGAGGGGGATCGCGTAGTCGTTGAGCAGATCCGCGGTCCCCGCCTGGCAGAACCGGTTGATCAGTGCGACCGCCGTGCGTTCTACGGTGTCCCGCAAGGCATAGAGGTCGATTCGGTCGAGACTCGTTGCGACAGCGCACCTGTACCGAGCTTGATCGTCTCCCGCGGACCGCACTGCGGTGGGCTGCCACCCGATCGTCGGTAGCACAGGACATCCGATAGGCGTACCGGACTGCCACAGCCTCGGATCCGCGGGGAAATGCGCAGAGTTGCCGAATATATGACGCGCCGCGTGGTAGCCGATCACCAACGTCGCCGCCACACCGGGCGCTACCTCGACCGGCACCAAATCGCCATGGGCACGGCGCATTTCGTCGTATGCGCGGTGCGGCGCGTCGGTGAACTCCGGCGAATACAGCCTCACCGGCATACGCCGTCGACATCGGCCTGCAACCCGGGGCTGGTGACCGGCCCCAGGCATGGTGACATGGTCAAGAATGGGCTCCTGTCAACGAATACGAAGTAGACGATGTGTCCGCGCAGTCGGCGCGGACGCAGGCTGCGCCCGGTGACAGATCTGAGGGCCGCAAGCCGTAGAGCATGTCGTAGGGAAAAGTGGACTCGAGCCGAAACATGCTTCTGCCGCCCCGCGCCCGGCGGGGCTACGGAACTTAACCCGCACCAGACGTCACACCAAAAACGTTCGGCCACAGCAGGTCTCGCATCAGCTATCTGATCATAGCCACTCCTGGCAACACTCGCTGGCCGAGAGTGATCGGGCAGCAACGCCCCGAAGAATTCAGGCAGCGCCGGCGCACGTGGCGAACATCGTCGTGATCCGATCCGATTGCGGCGCAACAGCTTCGTCGCTTCGAGGCGATCGGGACGTCCGTAGACGGCCGGCGGTCTGATAAATCAGGGTATTGAATGTCTGACACGCTGCGGATGATCGACCCGGCGACTCGACATTTGCCTGTATGTCTGCAGTGTGAGCTGACTAGATCTGCCGACGACTGCCCCAAGCTCTAGAAAGAGGGTACTCTAATCGAAGATAGCGAAGCTGGCGCGGATCGGTGGTTGTTACCGCTCGGGAACGTCCGACCGCCGCTCCGGGTTTCGGGCGGAGTCATGCGCTTGGAAAGATCTGGAGGTCGCGATGTTGCGGCGCAACACGATTCGCGTACTTCTGCAACATGCGCTGCGCGGGCTACTGCTCTCCGGCGCCTGCGCGAGCGGTTCGCTGCAGCCGTACCTGGAGTGGGAGCGCGAGAATCCGGTCCCACCGCGGTCCGGTCACTGGGATTGGTCGGTTCCGCATCGGTGGTACGACGAAGGCGGGGTCGGACCCGTCTGATGCTGCGGTGACATCCCGCAGGCCGGACAGGTATGTGAGCGCCGGAACGGCGCCGGGCCACGAACTTTCTACTCAGTGAGACGGAGCACCGTAGCGGCTTTCCGGAAGATAGCGTGAATCCGGAATTGCGACGTCGTGGCAATTCATGAAATAGCCGGACTATTTCTCGTACGGATTCTTCCGTACCGAAACTTTCACGACGTATGTCGGTAATTGATGAGTGAGCGGCGATTGGCTTCACGGCTCGATCGAAGGCGGATCGAGCCGAGTCGGATTGCATGCGATGAAGGGATGTACGTGGTGGCGAATGAATTGGCCGGGAAAGTTGCCATCGTCACCGGCGGAGCCGCCGGGCTGGGTGCGGCCGTGGTCGAGCGATTCGCGGCCGAAGGAGCCCGGGTGGTGATCGCCGATCGTGACGCCGGTGAAGGCGCGAAACTGGCTGCGCGATACGGACCGGACGTCATCTTCGCCGAGACCGATGTCACCGATCCAGCACAGCTCGCGCGGTTGGTCGGCACTGCGGTGGAGCGGTTCGGTGGCCTGCACATCATGGTCAACAACGCCGGAATCTCCGGAGCGATGCACGCCAGCTTTCTCGACGACGATTTGGCGGACTTCCAGCAGGTGATGGCGGTTAATCTGCTCGGAGTCATGGCCGGAACCCGGGAAGCCGCACGCCATATGGCGGCCAGCGGTGGCGGATCGATCGTGAATGTGTCCTCGATCGGCGGCATTCAGGCCGGCGCCGGGGTGATGTCGTATCGGGCGTCGAAGGCCGCGGTACTGCATTTCAGCAAATCAGCCGCGACCGAGCTGGCCGAGAAGGATATCCGGGTCAACTGCATCGCGCCGGGCAATATCCCGACATCGCTGCTCGCCAAGTCCGCCGCGGCGATGAATCCGGAGGACGCCGAACGGTTCGTCAACGCCGTGCGCCAGCACATGAGAAATAGCAAACCGCTCGATCGTGACGGCACGGCCCGGGATGTCGCCGAGGCCGCGCTGTACTTCGGCAGTGACCGGTCCGCCTATGTGACGGGAACGATCCTGCCGGTCGACGGTGGAACGGTCGCCGGCATTCGAAGCCGGGTAACCGCGGCCGCGGACTCGTGATGAAAGTGACTGTGGAGCCGGACAGGTGCATTGCCTCGGGGCAATGTGCGTTGCTGGCCGGCGAGGTCTTCGACCAGCGTGACGACGACGGCGTCGTCGTACTACTGAATGAGAATCCGCCGCCCGACCAGGCGGGCCCGGTTCATGAGGCCGCCAAATTCTGCCCTGCGCTCGCAATCCATATCGAGGAATGACGGAGAAATGCCCGAAACACCGACCAGTACGGCAACCCGCGCCGAATCAGATATCCCCGCCTACCCGATGGATCGCGCGATGCGCTGTCCCTTCGACCCGCCGCCCGGCATTCGTGAGCTCGCCGGAAGGGAAACACCGTCCAGAGTGCGCCTGTGGGATGGCAATGAGCCATGGCTGATCACCTCCTACGAACAGGCTCGGGTGCTGTATCGCGATCCGCGGATCAGCGTCGACGACCGGCTCCCCGGATTTCCGCACTGGAACGACGGAATGAAGGCGTTGTCGACTGTCCGGCCACCGTCGCTGTTCAATCGGGACGCCGAGGAGCATTCCCGCTATCGGCGCATGCTGACCAAACCGTTCGCTCTCAAGCGAGTCGAGGCCCTTCGCCCGTCGATCCAGAAGATCACAGATGAGCACATCGATCGGATTCTGAGCGGGCCGCGTCCGGCCGATATCGTCGCCGGCCTGGCGTTGCCGATGCCGTCGCTGGTGATCAGCGAACTGCTCGGTGTCCCCTATTCCGACCACGAATTCTTCCAGCATCACAGCGACGTCGGACTCGGCCGGGATACGACGTCCGAGGAATCCAACGCGAATGTGATGGCTCTGCTCGACTATCTGGCCAAGCTCGTCGACGCCAAAATCGATAATCCCGCCGAGGATGCGATCTCCGATCTGGCCGAACGCGTCAAGGCGGGCGAGATCGACCGGATGGAAGCCGCCATGCAGGGTGTCGGACTCCTGGTCGCGGGGCATGAGACCACCTCGAACATGATCGGACTGGGCACTCTCGCCCTGCTGGAGAATCCTGAGCAACTGGCGGTGATTCGCGATACCGACGATCCGAAGGTGCTTGCGAACGCGGTCGAGGAGTTGCTGCGCTACCTCAGCATCGTGCACCACGGTCAACGGCGTGTCGCCCTGGCCGACATCGAGGTGGGCGGGCAGGTGATCCGTGCCGGTGAGGGCGTCATCATCGATCAGTCCCCGGCGAACTGGGATTCACATACCTTCCCGGAACCGGAACGCCTCGATATCGCCCGGGTGAATGCCAACCACAATGTCGCCTTCGGTTACGGACCGCATCAATGCGTCGGTCAGCAACTCGCTCGGATCGAGCTGCAGGTCGTGTTCCCGACATTGTTCCGCCGGATTCCTTCGGTGCGCCTGGCGACGACGATCGACCGCGTCGAATTCAAGACCGACCGACTGGCCTACGGCGTCTACGAATTGCCGGTCGAATGGTGATCAATCGCGACAATAAACTCGAATCGGAAGGCAAGCAATGACAAGCCAGCAGAAGACCGTCGGGCTCTATCCGGAGGAGGGCTATGGCGCGCCGAAGAACCGGAAGGGCCACGCCACCGGCGACCTGGGTCTGCCGCCCGGAACCCTGGTGTTCTCCGCGGACAATCACGTCTCGCTGTCGGATGACATCTTCTACCGGCAGCTGCCGGACGAGCTGAAGGAGCAGGCGCCCCGGATCTGGTACGAGGACGGCGCTTATCAGGTCGGCCACAGCGGGCAGTCGTTCCTCCCTGGGGAATTCAGCGCCGTACTGATGCAGTACGACGACCTGGTCGGAGCTGCCAGCGGTAACCTCGAAGCCCGCATCGAGGAGCTTGCCGGCGACGGCGTGCACACCGAACTCGCGTTTCCGAACGCGGTTCTGGCGATTTTCCACCACCCCGACAAGGAGATGCGTGAACGTCTCTTCCGCATCTACAACCAGTACATCGCCGGACTTCAGGAGCGTTCCAAGGGGCGCTTCTACGGTGTCGGCCTGATCAACTGGTGGGAACCGGAGGGCACTCGCCGGACACTGGCGGAACTGAAGTCGTTGGGGCTCAAGACCTTCCTGATGCCGCTCAACCCCGGTGTCGACTCCGACGGCAATCAGATCGATTTCGGCAGTGCCGCCATGGACGCGGTGTGGGACGAGATCGAGGAGTCGGGCATACCCGTCACCCATCACATCGGGGAAACGCCCCTGAAGAGCCCCTGCGAATACAACACCATCGTGGTCGGAATGATGGTGAACGTCGATTCGTTCCGGGAGATGTTCGGCAAGTACATCTTCTCGGGCATTCTCGATCGGCATCCGAAGCTGCGGATCGGCTGGTTCGAAGGCGGCATCGCCTGGATTCCGTCGGCGCTGCAGGATGCCGAGCACCTCTACGCGTCCTATAAGCACATGTGTGATCCGGTACTGCAGCATCCCATCCGACACTATTGGAAAAATAATATGTGGTCCTCGTTCATGGTGGACCCGCTCGGGCTTCGTTTGATCGACCAGATCGGCGTCGACAAGGTGATGTGGTCCAGCGACTACCCGCACAATGAAAGCACTTTCGGATATTCGGAGAAGTCGCTCAAATTGGTAGTGGACGCTGTCGGACCGGAAGAGGCCGAGAAGATCGTCAGCGGAAATATCAAGTCGTTCTTGGGGATCGAATGACGAACTCGGTCGCACAGCAGCCGTCGATAATAATTCCGGATACACCGGATCGCTCGAGGATGCTCCGGGAAACCGGAACTCGCTTACGCGCGGCGATGAAGCAACAGGGTGTCGACGCGCTGATTCTGCTCGAAGACCAGTCGGTCATGTACGCCACCGGAACCAGTTGGCCCCTAGGCGAAGCCGGTTTGACCCACGTGGAATGCCCCGTGGCGGTCGTGGTGGCGGGCGATGAATGGCCGCATCTTTTCATGCCCTTCCGTGAAGGCTCGGCGCAGGAATCGGAACTGCCCGCGGACCACGTCCACGGACCCGTCTACCCCGAATTCGACGAAGGCATCGAGAAATTCACCCGCGCCCTGGCCGACATCATTCCGGCCGGTGCGAAGGTGGCCGTCGACCAGTACACGGGCGCGATGCGGCGTGCCGGCCGGGCACTGTTCCCCTCGGGCCCGCCGACCGATGCCGCCCTGGTGCTGAGCGCCGCCAAACTGGTCAAGACGCCGGACGAGCTTGCCTGCATTCGTACGGCGTGCCGGATCACCGATGCCGCGATGGTCGATGTGCAGGCAGCGCTGGCGCCGGGCATCCGGCAGATCGATCTGTCGGCGGCCTTTGTCCGTCGCGCGTTCGAATTGGGCGCGACCGCAAACATTCTCGACGCCATCTGGCAGGTCATGCCGGAGAGCAGAGCGGCGGGCGTCTGGACCGTGCACGAAGATCTGGCCTTGCCGCTGTCCACCACGGAACGGGAACTCGCCCGCGGCGATGTGCTGTGGATCGACGTCAGCATCAGTTACGGAGGCTACTGTTCCGATTTCGGCCGCACCTGGATCGTCGGTCAGGACCCGACCGCCAGGCAGCAGGCGCAATACGCGAAATGGCGCGATATCAGGGATTCTGTGCTCGCGGTCACGCGCGCGGGCGCCACGTGCGCCGATCTGGCCGAGGCGGCGATCGAAGCCAATGGTGGCGGCAAACCGTGGCTGCCGCATTTCTATCTGGGGCACGGTATCGGCGTGGGTCCGGCCGAAATGCCGATGGTTGGAACCGATCTGGGCGAGGAATTCGACAAGAACTTCGTTCTCGAGGCCGGTACGACGTTTGTGCTGGAGCCGGTGGTGTGGGAGGACGGCACTGGCGGCTACCGCAGTGAGGACATCATCGTGATCACCGAGGAAGGCTTCATCCAATTGACCGACTACCCGTACACGCCTTATGGCGATTGAGATCCTGGCCGATGACCGAGCTCTCCGCGTCGGGCGGCGGGAGCGGGTGCTGGCCCAGATGGAAGCCCACGACCTCGACATCCTCGTACTGGGACGACAGGCCAATATTCGCTACGTGAGCGGTGCGCCGCAATTGTGGACGGCCGGCACCCGGCCCTTCGGTCCCGGATGCGTGGTGGTCCGCGAATCCGGCGACATCCACCTGCTGAGCGTCTGGGACGAGGGTGTCCCCGACGACATTCCGCACGATCACCTGTACGGCATCATGTGGAACCCGCTCAATATCATCGCGATACTGCAGAATATCGCCGGATCCGCAACCGCCCGCCGGGTGGGCACCGATGCGCTGTCCCCGCTGTTCGGCCAATTCCTGCCGATGGCGTTTCCTCAGGCCGAAGTGGTCGACGGTGAACCGGCCATCCGCGCGGCCCGTCGTATCAAGACCCCGGATGAGATTGCGGTGCTGCGGGATTCGATCCGCATCGCGGAGGCGGGCCTCGCGGCGGCTGTCGCCGAATTGCGGCCCGATGTCACGGAGCAGAGCCTCACCGGAATCATGTTGCAGGCCATGGCAGCCGGTGGTGTCAGCACTCCTGCTACCCAGGATGCCGCGTGGGTGACCTCTCCCGAGCACCCCTGGCGCCGAGTCGGCGACGCGGGCGGCACACCGCCCAGCAATCGGATACAGGCCGGTGATCTGGTGGCTTTCTCCTCCGGGGTCATCGCTAACGGCTATATCGCCGAGATCGGCCGGACCTGGCCCGCCGGCCCGCCTCGGGAGGGTTCCGAGGCCCTCTATCAGCGGTGGGACCGGCTCTGGTCGCTCCTGCTGACCGCCTGCCGGCCCGGGCAATCCGCCGCCGGATTCCTCACCGCTTACCGGGACGCGGGCGAATCACTGCCGCCCATGCCCGTGGTGCACGCGCTGGGCCTGGGCTTCGACGCGCCCGTGGTGTCCTCGGAGCTCCCCGCCACCGCGGCGGCGGAGACGTTGGAACCCGGGATGGTGCTCGCTGTCACCGGCTACGTCTGGGAGCAGGGGGTCGGTGCGGTCTTCGGCCGCGAAATGGTGTTGATCACCGACTACGGATACGAAGTGCTGACCGCCGGCCCCTCGTGGAATTCCGCACCGGGCCATGGTGACCGAGGCGTATGACCGCCGCACGACCCTCGTAGCGGACAGTCCACTACGAGAGAAGACAACGCCGTTTCCGATCCACCGAAAATCTCGATCGGTGGATCGGGAACGGCGCCTTTGTATTTCAGCGGCTGCGGGTAATTTTCGTTCACCGGGAGGCGGGGGAGCGCCGCAGCAGTGAGCACAGCCGGTCGTGATGCACATCGGCGTCGCCGTACAACACGCGGTTGGTCTCGGCTCGGCGTATATACAGGTGCAGGTCGTGTTCCCAGGTAAATCCGATGCCGCCGTGCAATTGCAGGGCGGCGCCGGCGACATCACCTGCGCAGTCGGCGATATAGGCGGCGGCCGAGCAGGCCCAGGTAGCGGCGTCCGCGGCCTGGCCGTCGACGGCCATTGCCGCGTAATAGGTGACGGCACGGGAGCCGTGCACCAGCAGCGCCATATCGGTGCATGCGTGCTTGACGGCTTGGAAGCTGCCGATCGGTTGCCCGAACTGCACGCGCACCCCGGTGTAGCCCACCGTGAGGTCGAGCATCCGCTGCATCGCCCCGAGCGCATCGGCGCAGTTCAGCACCGATGCGTAGTCGAGCAGTCGCTGCACGGCTTCGGGTCCTCCGTCGAGACGGCGCTCGGCGGGGACCTGTACACCTTCGAGCCGGATCTCGTAGAAGGTTCGAGTCGGATCCAGAGAATGTTCCCGCCGGACAATAACCCCGGCGGCATCGCGGTCGACCAGAAAGGACGTCGGAATATCGTTGTGCAGCGCGGTGACCAGCAGCCAGCGGGCGGCACCGGCATCCTGCACCGCGGTCTTGACCCCGTCCAGGATGAACAGGTCACCGTCGGACTGTGCCCTGGTGCGCAGACCGCTGAGCGTCCAGGGTGCGTAATTCTCCGCGAAAGCCCAAGTGGCCCAGACCGATCCGGCCGCCAAATCGGGCAACACCTCCTGCCGCAGCCCTGCCGATCCGGCAACCGTGAGGGCGTGGCCGACAATTGCGGTGGACAGGAACGGACCGCGGGCGAGCGCCCGTCCGCTCTCCTCGGCGGCCAGCGCCAGTTCGACCAAACCCTGACCCGTGCCGCCGTAATGCTCAGGTACGACCATGCCGGGCCAGCCGAGGTCCGCCGCCCTCCGCCACAGTAGGGGATCGACATCATCGTCGCGGTCCAGCCAGGCTCGCACCGTCTCGAGCGGAGCATGTGCGGAGAGCAGCGCGGATACCGCGTCACGCAGCATCTCCTGCTCATCGCTGAGCTCGAAGTTCACCGGTCACCGCCATCGGTGATCGACGCCTGCGGGGCCGCTGTGCCGGTTCCGGAGATCGAATGTGCCGTCATCTTTCCGCTCCTGAATGCGCCGTGGATATCCCTGTGCCGGAAGGGAACTCAGCCCGCTCGACGGCCAGACCGGGCCTGGCTCACGCCACCCGCAACTCCGTCGTCGATCGGCAATCCGTGCCCGGATGGTCCCGAATGCGGTAGCGCCACGCTCGGAGGATTCCGCTGACTGGACGAGCCGGTGGCCTACAGGCCGCAGCGGCTTGTCCAGGCCTTACCGATCCCACCGAGTGGATGGGCGTCAATGCCACCACGGCAGTAGGGCGTCGAGATGCTGGCGCATGCGCTGCCGAGCCACACCGGCGTCCTGTTGCAGAATCGCGTCGAGGATGCGCCCGTGTGCTTGTTCGACCTCATCGACGGCCCGGTCGCCCGGGAGTGGGCCACCGTGACCGCTGGTGTGCCGGCGGAACAGTTCGATGCCTATCGACAGGAACAGCGACAGCACCGGATTGCCTGCTAGTTCGGCCATTTCGGTGTGAAAGAAGTCTGCTTTGCGTGGGTCGCCGGGCGGGCCCTCGGACGGGCGTCGCACGGCCGCGCTGAGCCGCTGCGCTACGTCCGTGTAGCCCTCGGCGTAGCGGGCCGATACCCGGGCGACAATGCCGAGTTCGATGGCATTGCGGACTATCCGCAGGTCGTCGGCGGTGGCCCGCTGGAATTCGAGGAAGAGCGCCGTTGTGTCGACGCTGGCCTGCTGTTCCGGGCTGGTGATGATCAGACCCCCTCCGGGACCGCGCCGCATCCGGGCGACGGAGTGGTACTCCAGCAGGCGGACCGCCTCGCGCAACGCCGCACGGCTGACGCCGTAACGGGCGAGCAGGGCGGACTCCGACCCCAGCAATGTGCCGACCTGCCAACCGCATTGGGAGATATCGTCACGAATGCGGGCCGCGACCACCTCCGCCAGTTTGGCGCGGGGTGCATCGGCCGTGTCGAGTACGGCCGTCGCGCCGGGAACCCGCGTCGGGCCCGGTACCGGGCGGGGGTCGATCAGGGCCGCCACCGCGTCGAGGTGTGCGGTGAGTGCGGTCTGAGCTCGCGCACTCTCACCGGTGATCACCGCTTCGAAGATCCTCCGATGCGAGTCGTGGGTGGCGCCGCGTTCCGCGATCATCTCGGCCCTGGAAAACCCGCGGGTGCTGGCCGCGTACCGGAGGGTGAGGCGAATCAGCACGTCGATGAACAAGTGCAGCACCGGATTTCCGGAAAGTTCGCCGATGACGGTGTGCACCGGGTCGCGCGTGGGGATGCCCGGTTCGTCCCGGTGCGCGGATTCGTCGTCGAGAGTGGCCCGCAGAGTGGCGATGCCCGCCTCGGTGATCTGCTCGGTCGCCAGACCCGCCGCGATCGGCTCCAGCAGCAGGCGCGCCTCGAGCAGGTCGGCGACGCTGGTGCCGACGAATTCGAGATAGATCAGGATGGCCCGGGTGACCGGGCCGGCGTCGGGTGCGCAGACGAAGAGACCGCCGTTCGGCCCGCGGCGCATCCGGGCGACTTGGTGGTGCTCGACCAGTCGGACCGCCTCGCGCAGTACGGATCGGCTCACTCCGAACTGGCGGCGCAGTTCTTCCTCCGATCCCAGCGAATCGCCGACGGACCAGCCGCGGCGGATGACGGTCTCTTCGATCCGCCGGGCGATCTGGGTGGCGAGTTTGGCTGCCGGGACTCCGGGCTCACTATCTGCGGGCTCGACCTCGACGGCAATCGCCATGCGCACGCTCCTCGTAATAGAATTGAGGATCCTCAGTCTAACTGTCGTGAGTGCTTATACTGCGCCGACGTGTGAATGCTGGAGTGACTGATCTCATTAGGGTTACTGTTATCCGGTTGTTCCGAGTGTGCGCCGGTATTCTTCCGGGAGTGGATCGAGAACCACCGGCGGTGTCGCCGATGGTTCGGAAGTGGGTAGAAATGCGGTTGGAAGCCACACCGGAACTCGAGGCGTTCCGCCGGAGCGTGCGGGCGTTCGTCGCCGCGCACGGGCCGGGTACCAAGGCACACGCGGGGGTGCGCGCTCCCGCGCCCGAACTGGTACCGGCCATCCAGGCATGGTCCGCGCAGCTGTATTCGGCAGGTTTCCTCGGCATCGACTGGCCTGCCGAATACGGTGGCCGCCCGCAGGCGCATCCGCTGGAACCGTTCATTGTCGCCGAGGAGATCGCCCGCGCGGGCACCTGGCCGCCCATCGGGGCGGCAACGCTGGCCGCGGGCGCGGTGATCGACTTCGGTACCGCTGCGCAGCGGGACCGCCTTCTCCCGCGGATCCGTTCCGGAGAGGACATCTGGTGCCAGCTGTTCAGTGAACCCGGAGCGGGAAGCGACCTGGCGGCGTTGCGGACCCGCGCGCGCCGCGAGGGCGACGGCGAGGACGCGGTGTACGTCGTGGACGGGCAGAAGGTGTGGACCACCAACGGCCAGCACGCCACCATGGGCTATCTGCTGGCGCGCACCGATCCGGAGGTCCCGAAGCATCAGGGTATCACCGCGTTCGCGCTCGATATGCGGACTCCCGGCGTCGAGATCCGGCCACTGCGCGAGATCACGGGCACCGCCGACTTCAACGAGGTCTTCCTCGATGGTGTCCGTATTCCGGCCGCGAATGTGATCGGCCCGGTGAACGGGGGCTGGCGGGTGGCGATGAGCAGTCTCGCGCGCGAGCGATCCGGTGTGGCCGCCCGCGGCGCGGAGCTGTTCACCGTGCTGGCAGATCTACTGCGGCTGGCCGCGGCGACGCCGGTGAAAGGTGGCTCCGCCCTGGAGGATTCGGCTACCCAGCAGTCCCTCGGTGCACTCGCGGCTCGAGTGCACGTCAATGCGGCGATCGTGAACCTCGCGCAGTCCCGCCTGCTGCACGGTACCGAGCAGCCCGCCGACGCCGCTCTCGGAAAGGTCTTCTTCAGCGAGCTCAACCACGATCTGGCCGGTTTCGGGCTGCGATTGCAGGGCACCGCCGGACTGCGGACCGAATCCGATCCGGAGGTCGTCGCGGGCGGATGGTGGCAGGACGCGCACCTGTACTCGCGCGCCTACACCATCGCCGGCGGCGCCAACGAGATTCTGCGCACCCAGATCGCCGAGCGCGGACTGGGTATGCCGCGATAGTGGTTCGCGCCCGGAGGTATTGGGCGCGAACCACTTTCGGCAGTATTCAGGCAAGCAGTTCGAGGATGGTGGCGTTGGCGGTGCCGCCGCCCTCGCACATCGTCTGCAGTCCGTACCGCAGCTGTTCGCGGCGCATCTGGGCAAGCAGTCGCGTCATCAGGATCGCTCCGGAGCCGCCGAGCGGGTGCCCGACCGCGATGGCGCCGCCGAGCGGGTTCAGCCGGTCCGGATCCGCGCCGGTCTCGGCCAACCACGCCAGCGGAACCGGCGCGAACGCCTCATTGACCTCGAACGCACCGATCTCGTCAATAGTCAATCCGGCGCGTCCCAGTGCTTTCTCGGTGGCCGGGATGGGCCCGAGCAGCATGGTGACGGGATCGGCTCCGCTCACGGCACCGCTGTGGTAGCGGGCGATCGGCGTAAGACCGAGCTCACGCGCCCGCTCAGCGGTGGTGATCAGCAGCGCTGCCGCGCCGTCGGAGATTTGGGAGGAATTTCCCGCGTGGATTACTCCGTCCGGCCGAAACGACGGCTTCAATTTGGCGAGAACCTCAGGGGTCGTGCTGCGCCGAAGACCTTCATCGGTGGCGAACTTCGTGCCGTCGATATCGATCGGCACCACATGGTCGTCGAAAACGCCGCTGTCGATCGCGGCTGCGGCCTTGGTGTGCGAGGCGGCGGCGAATTCGTCCAGCGCCAGTCTGCTGAGCCCATACCGCTCAGCAATGAGTTCGGCACCTAGGCCCTGGTTGAACTCGGCCTTGCCGTAGCGGTCGAGAACCGTCTGCCCGTAGGGCTGGCCGGAGACGCGGTGTGCGCCGAGCGGCACCCTGGTCATGGTCTCCACACCGCCCGCGACGACGACGTCGTATTGTCCGGACATGACGGCGTGCGCGGCGGAGTCGACGGCCTGCTGGCTGGAGCCGCAGGCCCGGTTGATGGTCACCCCCGGCACGTGTTCGGGCCATCCGGCCGCGAGCACCGCGATCCGCCCGATATTGCTCGACTGATCGCCGATCTGGGTGACGCATCCCCACATCACATCGTCCACAATGGCGGGATCGATGCCGGTGCGGTGCACGAGCGCATTGAGCACGTGTGCCGACAGGTCGGCCGCGTGCAGTGTTCCCAGGGTGCCGTTGCGCTTGCCGATCGGGGTGCGCACGGCGTCGATGATGACGGCGTCTCTCATGAGCATGTCCTTTCGCTGGAGTTCCGGCTCGGCCCGGTGCCGGCTCGGTCCGCCGCTGGGGGTGCGGCGGGTGTGGTCGCTTGGGCGGCAGCGCCGCCGCGCAGTAGTTCGTCGATATCGCCGGCTTGCCATTCGGTGAAGACGGCATAGGTATCGGCACCGAGAACGGGTGGGATCCCGGTCGGTCCGGTGGGTGTCGCGGAGAAGCGAGGTGCGGGGGCCGGCTGGGTGACTCCGGCACGGGAGACAAGACTGCCGCGGGCGGCAAGCTGCGGGTGGCCTGCTGCCTCGGTAAGGCTCAGGACCGGGGCGACGCAGGCGTCGGTGTTTGCGAAGTACGCATCCCATTCATCCCTGGTCCGCTCGGCGAATCGAGCTGCCAGCCGCCGCCGGAGCTCGGGCCAGGTGGCGCGGTCGTACTGTGCGCCGGGGTCGGTGTCGAGTTCGAGCAGGTCGATGAACTGGCGGTAGAACTTGGGTTCCAGGGCTCCGACCGCGACGTGCCGGCGGTCGCTGGTCTCGTAGACGGCGTAGAAAGGGCTGCCGCCGTCGAGCTGGTTGACGCCACGCTCATCGGTCCACACGCCCCGGGCGAGCTTGGCGAAGGTGCTCGCGAGCAGGTGCGTGGTGCCGTCCACGATGGCGGCATCGACGATCTGCCCGCGACCGGTGTGCCGGGCCGAGTGCAGGGCTGCCAGCACCCCGATCACCAGATAACAGCCCCCGCCGCCGAAATCGCCGATCAGGTTGAGCGGAATCTGAGGTGGCCCGCCTGCTGCGCCGATGGCGTGCAACGCCCCGGTGAGAGCTATATAGGTGAGGTCGTGACCTGCTGTAGCAGCCAGCGGTCCGTCCTGCCCCCATCCGGTCATGCGGCCGTAGACGAGGGCGGGATTGCGTGCCAGGCAGTCGTCCGGCCCCAGGCCGAGCCGTTCCGTGACTCCGGGCCGGAAGCCTTCGATCAGTACGTCGGCGTGCTCGACCAGATCGAGGATCGCGGCGATTCCGCGCGGATGCTTCAGATCGATTGCGACCGAACGTTTTCCACGATTGATGACGTCTGCCGGTCCGCCCGCGTTCGGGTCGCCGACGAGCTGAGGCCGGTCCACGCGCACGACTTCGGCCCCGAGGTCGGCCAGCAGCATTCCTGCGAAAGGGCCCGGTCCGATGCCTCCGAGTTCGATCACGCGGTACCCGGCCAACGGTCCGGTGCTCATGATTGAGTCCCGGCCATCGTGGTCAGCGGCCCCGCCAGACGGGCGGGCGCTTCTCGAGGAATGCAGTGGCTCCCTCTGTGGAGTCGAACGAGGCGAAGACCGGTTCGGTGATCTCGGCTTGTTTGTCCCAGGCCTCGGGCAGTGTCCAGTCGTGGCTGGATCTAGCGATGAGTTTGGTCGCCGCCACCGCGAGCGGGCCGTTCGAAGCGATGGTTCCGGCGAGCTCGAGGGCCCCGGCGAGCGCCCCGCCCTCGTCGGTGATGCGGTTGATCAGGCCGACCTCGGCGGCACGAGAGGCACCGATCGGGCTGCCGGTCAGCAGCATCTCTAGGGCAAGGGCGTAGGGGATCCTGCGCGGGAGCAGCAGGGCCGCGCCCGCGCGGGCTACCAGTGCGCGCCGCACCTCGGGGACACCGAACTGGGCCGTCCGGGATGCCACGATCAGATCGCAGGCCAGGGCGAGTTCGAAACCTCCGGCAAGTGCCCAGCCCTCGACCGCGGCGATCAGTGGTTTCCGCGGCGGGGTCTTGACGATGCCGCACAGGCCCCGGCCCTCGATCGCGGGGCTTTCGCCACGCAGGAACGCGTTGAAATCCCATCCAGCGGAAAAGGTTCCGCCCGCGCCGGTGAGCACCCCGACCCTGAGATCTTCCGATTCGTCTAGTTCGTCAACGGCGGCGGCCACGGCTTTCGCGACTGCGGCATCGAGAGCATTACGTACCTGCGGGCGATTGATCGTAATGACTTGGACCGCTCCGCGGCGTTCCAGCAGGACTACATCTGACACTTGTCCTCCTTCGGGTCGGTGGGCACCGATCCGTAGAACCAGTAAATAGGACCCTTAATATCCGTGACGAGTGAGGCGCGGCAGTGGGATTACCGCTGAGTGGGCAAGTGGGGCGCGGTTGCGCCTCGCGCCATGACACTGAGTCTGATAAAACCGTGTACTGAATTATCCTCGGCGACGCGGACCGACTGTTCGCCGCCCGGGGGCGGGCCCCACGATGAGGAGGAGGCCGGATGCGCCGCACTCTGTTCACCCGAGACCACGAAGACTTCCGGCAGCTGGTCCGCGACTATCTGGGCCGCGAGGTGGTTCCGGTGTACGAAGACTGGCGGCGCGCCGGGCACGTTCCGCGCGAATTATTCACTGCGCTGGGCGAACTCGGCATCATCGGCACCGCTGTTCCCGAAGAGTTCGGTGGCGGCGGCGTGCAGGACTACCGCTATAACGTCGTCATCCAGGAGGAGGCCGCGCGGGCCGCTGTCACCCTGGGGGGTCTGCGCACCCATCTGGATGTGGTCCTGCCGTACTTCCTCGCGCTCGCGGACGGCGCGCAGCGGGCGCGATGGTTCCCCGGACTCGCCTCCGGGAAGCTGTACACCGCGATCGCTATGAGCGAACCGGGCACCGGCTCGGACCTTGCGGGGATCACGACCAAAGCGGTTCGTGACGGCGACCATTACGTTCTCGACGGGTCCAAAACGTTCATCACCGGCGGATACCACGCCGATCTTGTGATCGTCGCCGCCCGCACGTCCATCGACCCCGACAATCGGCGAGCCGGACTTTCGCTGCTGGTGGTGGAGCGGGGAATGCCCGGATTCAGCGTAGGCCGCACACTGGACAAGCTCGGCCTGACCGTTCAGGACACCGTAGAACTGTCCTTCGACGGCGTTCGGGTGCCAGTGGCCGATCGGCTCGGCGCCGAGGGTGCGGCGTTCTCCTACCTGGGCCGGAATCTGGCCCAGGAGCGGCTGGCCATTGCGGTCGGTGCGGTCGCGCAGTCGCGGGCCGCCATCGACCGGACCCTCGAACATGTCCGGGACCGGCGGGTATTCGGCCGCACAGTGGCCGAGTTCCAGAACACCAAATTCGAGCTCGCTGCCATGTCGGCCGAACTCGAGGCCGCGCAGACCATGCTCGATGCGGCCATCGCCGCTCTGGTCGAGGGCGAACTGGACGGTGTCGACGCGGCCCGGACCAAATTGTTCTGCACCGAGGTGCAGGGCCGCATCGTCGACCGCTGCCTGCAACTGCACGGCGGCTACGGCTACATCCTCGACTATCCGATCGCACGGCTGTACGCCGACGCCCGGGTGTCGCGCATTTACGGCGGCACCAGCGAGGTCATGAAGATCATTATCAGCAAATCCCTTGGCTTGTAAGGAGTTCCATCGATGAACATGCACGGTTCCAGCGCACTGGTCACGGGCGGCGCGTCGGGTTTGGGCCTGGCCACCGCGCGCCGCATGGTCGATCGCGGTGCGCAGGTGGTCATCGCCGACCTCTCCGAGGAACACGGCGCGAAGGCGGTCGCCGAACTCGGTGACGCGGCCCGCTTCGTGCCCGCGGACATCACCGACGAGACCGCGATGTCTGCCGCACTGGACACCGCATGCGAGCGCGGGCCACTGCGATTCGTCGTCCATTGCGCTGGGCGCGGCGGTGATCGGGTCCGGATCCTCGACAAGGAGGGCAATCCCGGCTCGCTGGACACTTTCGCCGAGGTGGTGCGGGTGAACCTGGTCGGCACGTACAACGTGCTGCGCTTGGCCGCCGCTCGGATGGCGGTCAACGACCTCGTCGAGGGCGACCGCGGCGCCATGGTTCTCACCGCCTCGGTCGCCGCATTCGACGGCCAGATCGGACAGACCTCCTACACCGCCTCCAAGGCGGGTGTGCACGGCATGACCCTGGTCGCCGCGCGTGATCTGGCCAGCAGGCAGATCCGGGTGAACACCATCGCGCCGGGCATCATGGATACCCCGATGCTGGGCCGGCTGCGCGCCATCATCCGCGAGAGCCTTGCCGCCCAGGTGCCGCACCCCAAACGGCTCGGCGCCCCGGACGAGTTCGCCCGCCTCGCCATCGAAATGCTGGAGAACTCGTACCTGAACGCCCAGACCGTCCGACTGGACGGCGCCATCCGTATGGCTCCGCGCTGAGCCGAGGGGAATTCCAGTGACATCAACGCCCTTTCGGGAGCGTCCCGGCCTGGTCGAGACCGATGCGCAATTCCGCGCGCGTTTCCGTGCCTTCCTGACCGACAGTCGTCCCGGCCGCCGCCCGTCCGACCCCGTCGTGCGTCTCGCTTGGCAGAAGCACTGGCTGGCAACGCTTTTCGATGCCGGCTATGCGGGCCCGGGCTGGCCTCGGGAGTACGGCGGGATGGGCTTGGACTTCAGTCGCCAGGTCATCTATCAGGAGGAGTACGCGCGCGCCCGGGTACCCGGACCTCTGGGCACCGGACTCGGCATAGCGGCACCGACCATCATCAAATACGGCACCGCCGAGCAGCGCCGGCGGTTTCTGCCGCCGATGCTGCGTGGGGATATGGTCTGGGCGCAAGGCTATTCCGAGCCCGATGCCGGTTCGGATCTCTCGGCGCTGCGCACCACCGCGCTGCGGGTGGGCGGCGGCCCGGATGATGCCGCGGCTGAGTACGTGGTGAGCGGTCAGAAGCTGTGGAACAGTTCCGCCGACATTGCCGACATCCTCTTCACGCTTGTCCGCACCGGTCCGCCGGACTCGCGCCAGGACGGCATCAGCTATCTGCTCATCGATGCGCACACACCCGGAGTGACCGTCCGCCCGCTGCGTGACCTGACCGGCGACGCTCACTTCTGCGAGATCTTCTTCGACGATGTGGTCGTGCCGGTGGTCAATCGAATCGGTGCGGAGAACGGCGGCTGGCCACTGGTGCGAACCAGCCTCGGCCACGAGCGGGCGGCCGGGGCGATGAATCAGGCCGCGCTGTACCGGAGAGTCCTCGACGAACTGATAGATCTGCTGCGTGAGCGCGGCATGACGGCTGATCCGCTAGTACGCGATCGGCTCACCGATTTCGAGATGCGCGTCCGCATCATGCGTCTGACCGGTATGCGGACCATCGCCGACATCATGGCCAAGGGTGAGCCCGGTCCGGCGTCGTCCACGGCGCGGCTGTTCATCGTCACATTCGAGCAGGATCTGCACGAGTTCGCGCTCGATATGCTCGGGGCCTACGGTGTCCTCGATCGGCACGATCCGCATGCGGTGCAGCGGGGCCGATGGGTGTGGGGGTTTCTGCGCACCCGTGCCTCGACGATCGGTGCGGGCACGGCCGAGATCCAGCGCAATACGATCGCCGAACAGGTTCTCGGATTGCCACGGGATCCGGCGGTGCCCCCTGCGGGGCGTTCGCGCTGAGCCGGGAGGTCAGAAGGCCGGCTGTTGCGGGCGTTTCTTCAGATACCCGCCGCTGTCGACCCGCAACTGCATTCCGGTGATGTACCGGGAGGAGTCGGAGATCAGGAACAGCACCGCCTCGGCGACATCCTCCGGCTCCACGTAGGGCACTCCCATGATCGACATCGCGGGGAAGGCGGTCATGGCATCCTCGCGCGTCGGGTCGTCCAGATCGGGCCGGAAGGTCCGGTACATGACGTCGCTGTGCAGCATATCGGTGTTGCAATTGGTGGGGTGGACCGCGTTGACGCGAATTCGCCTGGGCCCCAGCACTGTTGCGAGATCGTGGACGAAGGAGGCGACAGTGCGCTTGGCAAACGAGTAGCCGAGCCCACCGGGGCCGAGTGCGGGATTGTCGGTGGTGGATGCGGCCAGTCCGGCAAGTGATCCGGTGGCCACGATCGAGCCGCCGTCGGGAAGATGGGGGAGTGCGGCGTCCACCGCGTGGACCACCCCGTTGAAGTCGACGGTGACCGCATCGAGGAACGCCTGAGCTGTCTGCTCAGGTCCCAGCGGGCAGATTCCGGCCTGCGCCACGACCGCATCGAGCCGGCCGAATTCGGATACTCCGGTGGCGACCGCCGCCCGCAGCGCCGCCGGATCCCGCACATCGGCTGTGGCGGTGACGATGCGCCTGCCCAGTTTCTCCACGCCACGCACGGTCTCGGCGAGATCATCCTCGCTTGCCAGCGCGTAGCTGTTGGAGGCGATATCCGCGCAGAGGTCGACGGCGACGATATCGGCGCCCTCCTGCGCGAGCCGTAGTGCGTGCGCGCGCCCCTGTCCGCGCGCGGCGCCGGTGATGAAGACGACCTTGTCCTGTACTCGGCCCATGGTGATTCCTTTCCTCGCGGTGCTCGCCGAGGGTAGGAGTCGCGGCGGGGTACAGGCGCCGCTGTCCCGCAGGACGGGAGGCAGACGAGGGCCGGTCGCACCGTGTCTGGTGAAAAACATCTGAGTGCAAGACTTTCCACTGGGTGAGAAGGGCCGGATATCAGGTCTGAGCGGGTGGTAGAGCTGTGGTCGCCCAGCGCGCGGTCTGGGACGCCGCGGCGCTGCGCGCCGGCCGATGTGGACGCGTCAGCTGATACGGAGGTTGTCGCCGGCGCCGCGGCTATCACGAGGACGATGAGCGTCCGTCGAATCGGAACTTCCGGGAGCCACAAAGAGTGTACTTAGTTATGGGGATTGACAGTGTGAGGTACCGATTCTATGGCTGGTGGCGTGGAGGTGTCGGAACTTTTTCCGATCCTGTCGAATTAAGGATCCTCTTTGGGTATGCTTGAGTTGAAGGTTGAGCAGCCCCGAGTGAGAGGCCGGTCTGATGATCTCAGGCTCGAGGGACAGTGTTGTCACCGTCGGTGAGCGGCATGAGCTTCCACCGTCGATGGTGGAGCGGATGACACTGATCCTGGACTCGTTCGGTGTGCCCCGGGCGAGACTGACATTGGAGGACGTCGCCGGCCGGACGGGTCTGCCGCGCTCGACGACGCATCGCATCCTGGAACAGCTGGTTCGATTGCGCTGGCTCGAGCGCACCGGTCGTGACTACGTGCTCGGTCCGAGGGCATTGGGACTGGGCGGGAGAGAGGTCGGCCACGGCGCGTTGCGTGCGGCGGCATTCCCACTGCTGCAGGAACTTTCGGTGCGCACCGAGCGGGTCGTGCACCTGGCTGTGCTGGACGGTGCGGAGACCTGTTATCTGGACAAGTTCGGCGGTAAGGCGGCCGCGCGCGTGCCCTCTGTTGTCGGGGGCCGAGTGCCCGCACACTGCACTGCCGTCGGCAAGAGCATGCTCGCCTGGCTGCCACCGGAGCAGATCGACGAGCTGTACCGGGGTCACCTGGCCACGCGAACCGCACGCAGCATCCACGATCGCGATGTTCTGCACCGCGAATTGATCCGCATCCGCGCCCGCAAAGGATTGGCCTTCGAATCAGGCGAGTGCTTCCCGCAGATCGCGTGCGTCGGCGCGGCGGTCCGCAGCCCGGAGGGACCCGTTGCCGCGGTGTCGCTGGTCGGCAGCTCGCAATCGGCACTCGATCGACTGGCGCCGTTGGTGGCGAACACCGCGCAGGCCATAGCGGAATCACTGATCGGGGGTGTGGCGTGCAAGCAGCCTCTGGAATGCGCCCTCGTGCGTGGTGCACCGGGTCAACAGGTCCCCAGTGCGACTCTCGGGCGCATCGTCTCGATGGGCGAACGCGGCGAATGGTTCTGAGACGCAGGCGGTATCGCAGAAATTCAGCGAGAGTGCTCTTCCGGTAGGTGGGAACATCCGCATGCGCGGACCGCTCGCGGCGCACACTGCCTGTCAGTCGAGGCATGGGGCCTCGCAGGGCATCGTGCGGCGAGAAGGGTGGGACCCGATGAGTGCGCTTCCGGAACCGACGGCGTTGGATACCAGGCGCTTTCGCGATGTGCTGGGCCACTTTCCGTCCGGTGTGGTCGCGGTGACCACTACGACGGCCGATGGCCGGGCCGCCGGTTCGGTCGTCGGGACCTTCACCTCGGTTTCGCTGGATCCGCCGCTGGTGTCGTTTCTCGTCGCCCGATCCTCTGCCACCTTCTGGATGATTCGGGAGACCGGTCGTTTCTGCGCCAATGCCCTTGCCGGGAACCAGGAGCCGGTGTCGCGGCGGATGTCGACTCGTGGCGGGGACAAATTCGAGGGCGTGAACTGGATACAGTCGCCGCTGGGCAATCCGATCCTGGACGGCATCGTGGCCTGGGTGGATTGCACGGTCGAACAGATCGTCGAGGTCGGCGATCATCACCTGGTTGTCGGCCGGGTCAGTGATCTGAACATCGAGTCGGTGCGCACGCCGCTGCTGTTCTTCCGTGGCGGGTACGGCGACTATCTGGCCAGTGCGACGCTGGTGATGGACCGGCTCGTCGGTTGGTGGTGACCTCGGCCGGTGCGGCTTCGCGCGGCGGAACGCAGCGGCATCGTCTAATTCATCAGGTGAACCGGCTTTCCATCGACGATGGTCGCCGTGACGGCCGGAGTAGGCGATCCGGCGCGCAGATCTTCGGGTGGCACCCCCAGTAGTGTCAGATCGGCGACCTCGCCTGGCACGATCCGGCGCGGACGGTCGGGTTGTTCGGGGGCGCCGAAGAACAGCGATAGCGCCCTGCTCAACGGAATGTTCTCCAATTCTCCTGCACCCCAAGGCATCCGGTGCACCGCCGCCCGGATCGCCGACCAGGGATTCGGAGTGCCGAAGGGAGCGTCCGTGCTCGCGGCGACCGGAACCCCGGCGCGCATCAGTGAGCCGAGTCGCCACAGATCCGGCTGGTCCTCGTGGGGTACCTCGCGGCGGTACTGCTCGGCGCGCTCCACCGGAAAGTGCGGCTGGGTGATGACCGGTACGTGATGCTCTCGCAGCCATGCCATGGCATTGACCGGGATGAGGGCGCCGTGTTCGATGCGGTCGCCCCTGCGGACACCGGCGGAATCCAGCGCGGCGATCGTGAGCGCCAGCTGGACTCGGGTCACGCAGTGCACGGCGATCGGACGGCCCGCCGCGTGCACCGCGCGGATTCGATCGATGAAATCGTCCAGTTCGGGAAGGGTGGTGTCGTCCAGCAGGATCTTGGTGGGGCCCAGGGAGAATCGCGCGGTGCCCGGGTCGGTGATACCGGGAGGCGCCATGCAGTGCAGCCGCTGCCGGATCCGCCCGGCTGCGACGGACTCGGCGAAATCGTCGATGTCCGGGTGGCCCATCGCCGGGGTGGCGTCGGTGAATCCGGTGATACCCAGCCTGGCGGCCCGGGTGCTGAGGTCGGTGAGATCCACCGGCGCCGAGTCGGTTCGGGTGCCGAGCCAGCCGTCCAGCCGCCACAGCCGGCCGGTGGGCCGGGCCGCGGCATCGCGTTCCACGCCGGGCAGTCGGCATTCGTCGAGATCGACGGCCGTGCATGCGGCCGAATTGAGCATCCACAGCGCGCCCGATCGGTGCTGGATCCGCACCGGGCGAGAGTCGACAATACGGTCCAGCGCCCGCCGGTCCAGTGACCCAGCGACCGACTCGTGGTAGTCGACTCCTCGAATCCACACTCCCGCAGGAAGTTCCGAGTCTGCACTGAACAAACGAGCCGTGAGGCCGGCGAGCGTGCTCACGTGTGCCGGTCCGACACGTACCGATCCGGAGGTGGCGGCGAGTGATCGCAGATGGACGTGGTGGTCGTGCAGACCGGGGAGCAACCAACAGCCGCGGGCATCGATGTCGTCCTCGTTCGGCAGTGGGCGCAGGCCGATTCCGCATTCGGTGATGCGCCCGCCGTCGAAGCGGACGTCCGTAAAACTGGTGCCGAAGACTCGGGCTCGTCGGATGAGCATCAGCCCTGCTGAAGGATGTGGGGTGGCAAGACTGTCTGGGAGCGTCGGCGCTCCGGGCACTCCACAATCCAGCCATCGGCGCCGCGACGCACCGGGTGGTCGCCGTGCCGGAGAGCAGGCGCGGACGCGAATGCCGCTGCGGTATCACGCATCGAAAGATCGATCAGCACACCGCCACCCGCGCGTACCGCCGATACCGCTGCGAGGGCGGCGCAGATTCCGGATAACGGATCCGCGATGGCATCCGCGCAGAATGCCGGTTCACCGCCATGCCGGCCGACCAGTCCACCCGCCACCGCGGCGTCGTCGCCGAAGGCGACGCGCGCCGGATCGGCACGCCCATAGCCGGTGATGCTCATCCATACCTTGCCCGCGTGGTGTTCGCGATGCTCGGGGGCTAGGCCCAGTTGCGCTAGTGCCCGCGGCCGTGAAGCTTCGATCACGATGTCGGCGGTGTCGATCAGCTCGGAGAGTTCGGCACGGCCCCCGGTGGATCGGAAATCGATGCCGCGGAATTCGTGCCCGCTGTGCAGCCATTCGAAGAACCGCGTGTCTCCGTGTCTGGCGCCGTCAGGGCGATGGAGACTCTCCACTTTGACGACGCGGGCGCCCGCCAGACCGAGCAGGCGAGCGCAGAGCGGCCCCGCCCACATCGAGGACAGATCCACGATCAGGCGCCCTCGCATCGAGGTCGCTGCGGTGGGCGCGCTGATCCGGGTGGTGTGCCAGGGCGGGGCATTGCCCGGCGCGGCGGGCAATGCCGCCGCGGGTACGCCGAGCAGCTGTGCGCGGTCCGCGAAAACTGCCGCAGGCCAGTGTGTTACGGCTTCTTCGAGTGCAGCCCACGGATCAGTGACGGGTGCGCAACCGAGTATCGCCGGCACACTCTCGATATCGTCGGGACGGGCCAGGGTCACGGCACACCAGCCGTCCGCGGTGCGCAGCAGTCGGCTCGTGCCACCGGCGGACCGGAGTCCGGCCCGCCGCAGACCTCGCAATCCGGCGCGTCCGGAGAGTATTTCCGCGGCATCGACCTCGACGCGCGGACCCGTATCGCCGGTCATCGCCGAGAGCAGGCGCACAGCCTCGCGCAGTAATCCGTAGGCCGGGGCGGGGGAGATGAGTGGTGGCCCTGTCTCGTGCCCGGTAAGCGCCATCGCGCCGGAGGCTGCCCAGGCCAGTGCCGCGCAATCCGGCCGGCCGGAAGGTGTGTTTGGCCGCTGTCCAGGCGTAATCCATTCGGCCACAATGTCTCTCGCTGTGAACCCCGTGGTACGGTAATCGGTCGATACCTCAGGCATGGTCATGCTCCACCTGGTCGATGAGGCCCCACCGCAGTGCTGTCGACGTGTCGAGTCGTACTCCGGTGAGCATGGCCCAGGCGGCACGCCAGCGGCCGATCCGGCGAGGCACGCTGACCGTGCCACCCGCACCCGGTATCAGGCCCATACGCACCTCCGGGAATCGGAAGTAGGTGCCCGGGGCGGCGGTGACCGTACCGCCGAAGGCCGCCAGTTCCGCACCGGCGCCGACGCACGCGCCGTGCGTACGTACGACGAGACGGTCGGCGAGGCGATCGAACACGCGCCACGGCGCACGATCGAGCCGGACCAGATATGCGGCGACCGGGTCTGTCGCACTGCCGAATTCGTC
The DNA here is from genome assembly GCF_040611495.1 of Nocardia sp. NPDC006630. Taxonomy (NCBI): domain Bacteria; kingdom Bacillati; phylum Actinomycetota; class Actinomycetes; order Mycobacteriales; family Nocardiaceae; genus Nocardia; species Nocardia sp. NPDC006630. The sequence continues at coordinate 368,536 of NZ_JBEXOK010000010.1, read as the reverse complement.
CAGATCACCGCCACTGCAGAAGGCCGGCCCGGCACCGCTGAGCTGAACTGTCGTGATATCCGGATCGGCGATCGCCAGCTGCGCGGCGGCCAGCAGTTCCTCACGAAGTTGCGCATCGAGGGCATTGCGGCGGTCAGGGCGATCGAGCACGATCGACAGATGGCGGTCTGCGCGCTGCAGCCGGATCAGGTCTCGACCATGCGGGAGTGCGGGTTTCGCGGGTCCGCGTTCGGTCAGCCAGTGCGCGAATTCCGGGCCGCCCAGCAGCATCGAGTACACCGCGGCTTCGGCGGCGAGCGCCGGACCGGTATCGAGCACTGCGGTCTGGCGCAGTAACTGGCCGCAGGCGACTGCGGCACAGGGCGAGCGGGACACGGCAGTGCGCAGTTCCGTCAGTGCTTTCGCGGTGTCTTCGACCCTGACTAATTCACGGAATTCGGATTCCGGATGCTCGGTCAGGGTCAGCGTGGCTGCGCTGAGGATCGGCCCGAGGCGCGGGTCCATCGGACTGTGCAGCACCGCGACGACGAGTGACAGTGACTCGCGGGCCATAGCCGCGACACGCCCTATCTGCGCGGGCGTGGCATCGCGGCAGCTGTCCAGATCCAGCACGATTAGCGGCCGGGCCGGTTCGCCCGTCGTGGTCAGTTCCAGGCCATCGGACAGGAGCGGATCGCTGGCGATTCCACAGAAATCGTTCATCGATCAGCTCCTCTCGATGCGCACCTGCGCGACCGATCATCCACCGGTGGCCCGATCAGTGGCCGATGTAGACCGCTTTGGTATTGAAGTAGGACTCGATGCCCTTCTTGCCGCGCTCGCCACCCCACCCGGACTGTTTGTGACCGCAGATCGGCATCGAGGGATCCGCGGCGAGCGCGGAATTCACCCAGATCTGGCCGGCACGAAGCTCATTCGCGACGCGATGAGCGCGGCCGAGGTTTTCGGTCCAGATCGAGCCGGCGAGTCCGTACTCCGTATCGTTCGCGGCAGCGATCGCCTCGTCCTCGTCGTCGAACGGGATCACCGCGCCGACCGGTCCGAAGATCTCTTCGCGGATCAGTCGCATATCCGGTGTCGTCCCGGTGACGATCGTCGCCTCGTAGAAGTAGCCGGGGCGGTCCATCACCCGGCCGCCGGTCACCACCTGCGCACCCCCGGCCACACCGTCGTTGACGATGCCCTCGACGCGCCGGCGCTGCTTCTCACTGATCAGCGGCCCGAGCACCGAATTGGGATCATCACTGCCGCCCATCGGCAGCATCTTGGCGAATGCGGCGAGACCGTCCACGACCTGTTCGTAGATGCCGCGCTGCACGTAGATACGCGAGGTGCACGAGCAGTTCTGACCCGAGCCGGCGAGCAGGCCCATCCCGGCCCCCATGATCGCCTTGTCCAGATTGGCATCGTCGAACATGATCAGCGGCGACTTGCCGCCGAGCTCGAGCGTGAGGCGCTTGAGATTGCCGGCGGCGGCCTTGACGATCAGCCGTCCGACCTCGGTCGACCCGGTGAAAGCGATCTTGTCGACGTCCGGATGTGCGGCCAGCGCTGCACCGGTGGTCTCGCCGTAGCCGGTGATGACATTGAGCACGCCGTCCGGCAGACCGGCCTCACGGAAGATCTCCTCGAGCTTCAAGGCGGTGAGCGGCGTTTCCTCGGCGGGCTTGAGGACAGCACTGCATCCTGCCGCGAGGGCGGGCGCGACCTTGAGCATCGCGACGAAGAACGGTCCGTTCCACGGGATGATGAGGCCGACGACGCCGACCGGCTCGAGCTGGGTGAACGCGTGGTAATTCTCGTAGTGGCCGAGCAGGCCGTCGGACACGATATTGCTCGACTCGCCGTGGATCTTGCCGACCCAACCCGCGTAGTACATCAGCATGTCGAGCGACACCGTGATGATGTGCCGCGCGGCCACCGCGTTCATGCCGTTGTTCTGGGCCTCGATCTCGGCGAGCTCATCGGTGCGATCCCTGATGATGTTCGCGGCGCGGAAGAGCACATCCGCCCGGTGTGCGGCCGGCAGTTTGCGCCAGACGCCCGACTCGAATGTCTCACGGGCCCGGGCCACCGCGGCGTCGACGGCCGCCTGGTCGGAATCGACGACCTCCGCGATCTGCTTCTCCGTCGACGGGTTGAAGACCGGAATGATCCCCGAGCCGAGGCTTTCGACCGCAGGATCGATGTTGATGGTGCTACTCAATGTCCTTCATCCTTTCACTGAGTCATTCAATAGTGTTGTGGCAATGGGAGAGTCGGAGATCTCGCGGGCGAGAACGCACTCCTCGGCGAAGGCCAGCAGGCTCAGGTGATAGGCGGTGGCCGCGTACCCGACGCTGAGGTTGTGCCCGCTGTGGGGATGTACGGCGAGCACCAGTCGCCGTGCCATGGTGAACGTCGACGCCACATCGGCGAGTCCTTCGGCATCAGTGCGCCACACCCGTTCGTGCTCACCGACGCTGTAGTGCACGGGAATTCGTACGCGCGCGGCGAGCTTCGGGAACATCAGCTCTCCCCAGGATCCCCCGGCTGCCGTCTCCGGCCGGGGACCGCCGGAGCCGATGAGCGTCCCGCCGGCCAGTGCGGGCGGGTACAGATGAGCGGGCTGCCACAGCAGCTCCGATATCCGCTGCCGGAGTGACAGTGGCCGGGCCAGGATGTCATCGGAGATCGGGGACCGTCGCCGCCCGGTGCCGCCTAGTTCGAGGCCCAGCAGCTGTCCGCCGCGGCGGTCTGCGGACATCCGCAGTGCCAGTTGGCATCCGGCGGAGTGTGCGGCCAGGAAGAGGCCCGCGCCGCGGGGCAGTGCACCGAGATGGGCGTCGATCGCCGTATACATGGCGTCGACGCGTACCTGGGGATCGTTGAACCGGTCCGAAAAGCGCTGGGAGGAACCATATCCGGGACGATCCAGGGCCAGCGCGGTGAACCCGGCCGCCGCCGCGGTCCGCAGCAGCGAGAGTTCGGGATGCCCGGGGCAGTCGAAGTACGCCGAACTGGTGCCGCCGCCGTGCAGCGCGACAATGACGGCGCGCGGCCGTGGTACTTCGATCAGGAGCGCCGACATCGGTATTCCGCCGATATCGGCGATCTGGGCGATGACCGGGTCCCGGCTACCCGATGTCGCTCGCGCGCACAGTTTGCCGCGTGCGGCCTCGGGGGTGCGGACACGCTCGCCTCGCACGCGACACATCGCGGTCTCCTTCCCTCGTCTGGTTCCCGGGAGCAGTATGAGCCCAACTTGCAAAAGAGTGGCAGGAATATTCCGAAAATCGAGTCAGAGGGGGATGTAGTAGCCATCTATGTGTGGCCAAGCAGGATTCTTCCACTGAGTGGAATGTATTCAGGGGTCTGTATTTGGTTCGGTGATATAGATTTATAGGTCGGCGCACAGCTGACTTCGCGGCTCCGCCCAGCGTGCGCCGGGGCTGGAACAGCCCATTCTGTCGAGTGCTGCCCGGGCACCGCGATCACCACGAGGGAGCACAACTATGCCGTTGCAGCCATGGATGAAGCTGCTGTCGACCGATGACCATCTGATCGAGCCGCCGCGACTCTGGTCGGACCGGTTGCCGGCCAAGTATCGAGAACAGGGTCCGCGGATCATCGATCAGCCGCGCGCCGCGGGCCAGGCCCCGGCGGAGGTGTGGACCTACGAGGGCCGCGTCTATCCCTACATCGGCCTGAACGCGGTGGCGGGCAAGAAGCTCGAGGACTTCGGTATGGAGCCCACCCGCTACGACGAGATGATTCCGGGTTGCTACGACCCGAAGGCGCGCCTACGCGATATGGACCTGGACGGGATGTGGGGAGCATTGTGCTTCCCGTCTTTTCCGCGCTTCGCGGGCACGGTATTTCTGGAAGGCGAGGATCGCACGCTGGCCATGCTGAGCGTGCAGGCCTGGAACGACTATGTGCTCGACGAATGGTGCACGGCGGGGGAAGTAGGCCGGCTGATTCCGCTCAGTATTCTGCCGCTGTGGGACGTGCAGGCGTGCGTCGCCGAGATACACCGGGTCGCGGCCAAGGGATCGAAGGCTATCTCGTTCCCGGAAAACCCTGCGCCGCTGGGGCTTCCGTCCTTCCACTCCGATCACTGGGATCCGGTGTTCTCCGCACTGGAGGAGACGGACATGCCGCTGTGCCTGCATTTCGGCACCTCCGGCAAGCCGCCATACTCGTCCCCTGACGCGCCGTTCGCGGTGACCACCACATTGTTCGCCACCAACTCCATGGCTGCGACCACCGAGTTGCTGTTCTCCCCGGTTCTGCACAACCACCCGAAACTGAAGGTGGGTTTGTCCGAAGGCGGAATCGGCTGGATCCCATACCTGTTGGAGCGGATCGACAGCGTCTGGACACGGCATCGCTTCTACCAGAACATCAATCAGGATGTGCTGCCCTCGGATCTGTTCCACAAGCACTTCCACGGCTGCTTCATCGATGACAAGTTCGGCGTGGAGGTCCGGCACCACATCGGCGTCGACAAGATCACCTGGGAATGCGATTACCCGCACTCCGACTCGTACTGGCCCAAGAGCCGCGCCTATGCGGAGGAGGTCTTCACCGATGTGCCGGACGGCGAGGTGCACAAGATGGTCGAACTGAACACCCGACGGCTCTACAACCTCCCGGCATGAGCCGTCGGAGGCGGGGCCGGACAGAAAGGGGCACAGCATGACCATGAAACCGGAGTCCGAGCGCTCCGACTGGACCGACCTGGATCTGCTGACCCGCGAGGAGGCTCACGGCCGCCTGCGCGAGGCGATCGACGAGATCGAACTGCGCCTACCCGAACTGGGCGATACCGACGTGGCCGAGCGTGAACTCCTCGTATCCCGGTTGCGTGCCCTGCGGGAGGCCGCGGACGATCTCCTCGACGCCACGAGGCCGGCCGCGACGGAAGGACCCTAGTCGGCCGGCATCCGCTGCGCGGTCGGCTCCTCGGGCAGGGGCACGGTGCCGGCAGCGGTTGCCGTCACCGCCGTATATGCGAGTCAGAATGCGATGAACAATATTTCGTCGCGGCTGTAGTTGTGGTCGGGATGTTTCTCGGCAAGGTGTGCGAGTGTCTTTGTGACCAGATCATCTTCATCGGTGCCGCGAATGTATTCGCCACAGGGGCAGTTGAGTTGTGTCTTCATTGAATGATCCTTCTTTTGTTTGTGGTATGTCCCTTTCGATGGATACTAGCGCTTGCCGGCCGGTCGGTGCCGGTTGAGATTCCGCCGGGGCGATGACGTGGTCCGAGAGCCGAGATGAGCTATGGCGCAACAGCTCCGAAGTACTGGTCGGCCCGGAGATGCTGTCGTACCGTCCCGATTGGGTGACGAGGCGTGTCATGTGTGCGGTACTCGGCGCCTCCGTTTCACGGTGGAGTCCAACCGTCACTAACGTGGACATTCAGGGATGAATCCGTTCACCGGTGCCGGCGCACCAATTCGAGGGGGACTTGAATCGTGCGCGGCGCGGACTCAGAGATAGTGCTGCGAATGCCGACTGCTTCGAACATCAGACCCGCGCGATTGGACTATTGGGAGGCCCGGGTCAGCACCGATATTGTCCCGTCCACGATGGAGCCGATTGCTGGCAGGTCGTTCCGGGGGAGCTTCGCCTCCGTCGTATCCGGTGTAGACGTGTCCATCGCGGTAGGCCACGGCGGGCCGGTCCTGAGCCGTCGCACCGCGCGCCATATCGCAGATACCGACAATCGGTACCTCGTCGCGGTGATGCCCAGCAGTGGATCTGCGCTTGTCATCACGGAAGACCGACATGAAACCCCGCTGCTGCCGGGATCATTGGTACTCATCGACACCGACAAGCCGTCAGCAGTCCGCATCGACGACTACAGTGCCCAAGTCGTGGTCCGGGTCCCGTGGGCGCTGCTGCTGACCCGAAGTGAGCTCGACGAGAACACCTTCGGGCGCCTGTTCGCCCGCCCGCTCACGTTGCCCGCTGTTGGCGTATCCGCCTTGGTGGGCAACTACTTTCGCGGTGTCGCCGCCCTCGACCCCGAACTGTCCGCGGACCTCCCTGCGTTGACGGTGCACGCTGTGGATCTGCTCGCTTCGTTGATAGCGGTGGTCTCGGGTCGTCGTCCCCCGGACGGGTCGGCCCTTGCCCACGCACGCGAGCGGGTCATGGACTATGTGCGCCACCACTTCACCGACGCCGCACTGACGGCCGAGGCCATTGCGGCCGGGTGCTCCATGTCGCGCTCCACCCTCTATCGCGCTACACAGCCCGATGGGGGTGTGGCCACACTGCTGCGCCGTCTGCGTGTCGCGCACGCACAGCGGTTGCTGCTGGCCCAGCCGCACACCACGATCGGGGTCATCGCGAAGTCGTGCGGGTTTTCCAGTGACCGTCACCTCTTTCGCGCCTTCCGCAACGAGACGGGTCTGACGCCCGGCGCATATCGCGCCGGGCAGCACCGTTCCCCGGCGTCGGCCGGGCTCGCAACCGATATCCGCTGACTCCGCGTCCGATGTTGCGAGTCGGGAGAGCCCGAACGGGCGTCAATGGCGACGCTGCGGAGTGCTCACGCTGCGCGGCGGTGCTCCGATCTCCGTGCGCCCGCAGCCGTGTCCGACAGCCCTCGCGCCGCGGGCGCCGGTGGCGTTGGCCGCAGGGCCGAATTGAATCAACGGCACTTCCATCGGAGATCAGGGCGCTGATCGGCGCCGTGATGCTCGTCGAACTCGGTACCGGGCTGCTCGTGCCGATGTTGCCGCAGTTCGCTCGGAGTTTCGGCGTCGATATCGCGGCCGTCTCTGCGATGGTCAGCACGTATGCGCTGGCGCGGCTGTTGTTCGCACCGGTGAGCGGACTGCTGATAGAGCGACTGGGTGGGCGATGTGTATACACCTCTGGGCTGCTGATCATCGCGTCGTCGACGGGGGCAAGCGCACTCGCCCAGCACTATTGGCAACTCTTGGTGCTGCAGTCGGCCAGCGGCATCGGATCGACTCTGTTCACCGTCTCGTCGACGTCTTTGCTGATCCGGATGTCCCCCGCTGCGGAACGAGGCAGAGTTTCGGCTCTCTGGTCGAGCTTATTTCTGATCGGGTCCATGAGTGGCCCGCTTGCCGGCGGGGCGCTGGTAGGGCTCGGGCTACGGGTGCCGTTCCTGGTCTCCGCCGCGACACTGTCGGTTGTCAGCATCGCGGTGCACCACTGCCTGCGCAACTCACCGCCGGTGTCTCCGAATCCCATCCGCCGCGGGACCGTCCGGACCTTCCGGCAGCTGCTGGCATGCTCGCAATACGGGGCTCTGCTGTGGTCGAATTTCAGCAGCGGCGCCGCGATTTTCGGTGTCAGAATGACATTGGTGCCGCTGCTGATGACCGACGCGCTCGGGCAGTCGGCCCGAATGGCCGGCGGCGCCTTGACGGTGTTCGGCGCGGGTACCGCCGCGGCGCTGTGGGTTTCGGGGAAATTCGCCGACCGGTTCGGGCGGAAGCCACTCCTGGTCGCTGGAACCTTCCTCTGCGGTCTGAGCACGGCGGTGTTGATGATGGTGCCCGCATTGCCGTGGCTGTTCTCGATGTCCTTCCTGGCCGGAATCGGGTGCGGAATGTTCACTCCGGCACAGCAAGCCACCCTCGCCGACCTCGTAGGGCCGGATGTCCACGATGGGTCAGTACTCGCCGGATTCCAGATGTCAGGCGATCTCGGAGTCGTCCTCGGCCCGATCACGATCGGAGCAGTGGCACAACGACTTTCTTACGAGTACGGGCTATGGCTCGCGGGGGGATTGCTCATAATGGCGGCCGCCGTATGGACCGTCGTCTCCGAACCTTCGGTCGGGACCTGACCATCCCACTCAGCGGAATCTTGAACTCGGTCCCGCATTGTCGGCCGCAGACTTACCGCGATCTCGAACCCTGAACCAGACCAGCCGACTGGCGGTCCGGTCACCTCACCATCGGTGTCTCACAAATCTTACAAAAAAGGAGAAGAAGTATGTCAGTAGAAAATCGCCGCCGGTTCCAGACTCGATCGGGACGGGGAAAACGGTCATTCGTGCTGTGCGCCGCTCTGACGTTCGTCGCGGGGACAATGCTCGGTACCGTCGGTGCTCCGACCGCCAGCGCCGAGGACTCGGGTCTGATGCCCCCCTGTTATTCCAAGCCGACCGTCTCGGCACCCGGTGCAGACGCAATCCAGCAGCTCAAGCAGGACTATTTCCATGACGTCGATACCAAGAACTGGGATGAATTGGCCACGCACCTCGCGCCCAATGTCATCGTGGATACTGTCGGCAGCGCCGGGCCGATCTTTCCCAACAGGGATTCTTTCATCGCGTTCACGAAAACTACGCTAGGTAGCGCCAATACGCATCACCAAGGTTTCGACCCGCAAATCAGAATGACGTCCCCGACGACTGCTGCGGGCTCCTGGACCATGCAGGACGTACTCATCTTCGGCAATACCTTCGGGGTCCACGGTTACGGTCACTACTGGGAGTGCTACTCGAACACGAATGGTCAGTGGGTGGAAACCTATTCCAAGCTCACCCGCACCCGCATCGATCTGATCAATCCCGATGGCACGGTGATCCAGGCGGACGCTCCGCTCGAAGCGATCGTGGCAAAATTTCACCAAGCTACCGGCCTCTAGCAAAGACGGCCGAGGTCGTACGTCGCCCGATTCGGGGATTGTGGCACTACGGCGCTAGATTCCGTCAACCCGTTCCCCTGCACCTGTGCGACGGGTTTGATTCTGACCACATGCAGATTTCGGACGTAGCCGACCCGTACGGTGCGGTTGCGGACGAAAGAGGCTGTGGCGGTGACGCACTCGAATGAAGTGACCGAGCGGAAGACGGTCCGCCGAGTACGAGTGCGAAGGATGCGGAAAGTCGTGTGATCCACTGTCCCATACGGCCTTTCCACACCTTGGGCAGGCACCGTCACCGGGTGACGGTGCCTGCTCCTCTAATCGTGGAGTCCGATCCTCGTGAGTTCCTGCAGGGCGATCATCTGTTGGCAGCGGATTGAGTCGCTTCCTCGGCACTGGCGACTAGAGAATCGCTTTTGCCACTTCGCGGCGGAATGCTGTGCCGGCCGGTCGCGGACGCGCTACCGTGTGCCGACGTCCGGTTCGTCATCGACCCGCAGTGCCTCGCGAATCCATGTGGACGCAATGCGCACGCGGTGGCCGACCCGAATAGCGGGTATCTCACCGGAACTGACCGCGGCATAGACAGTGGAACGTCCGATCCCGAGAAGCGTGGCCGCGTCAGGGATCGATATCGTCGGCTCGGCCAGGAGGCGTCGTAACGCGTGTCCGGCACCCGGGCCGGTGGCATCGCGTGGAATACGAGGGTGTTCGGACATGAAGGCTCCTGACAGGCTTGTTGCCCGGTCAGTCCCTCGCGACCTTCAGGATACCGTCCTGTTCTGTCAGTACGTTTGACCTGATTTGCTGCCGACGGGAAACGGTGTCGCTCGGCAGAATTCACGAAGACCGTCGCCTCGAGCTCGAGAACGAGGTATTGCGCAAGGCCGCAGCCTATTTCGCGAGGGAGAACGTCCTCCCAAAATAGTGTTCCCGGTGGTCACCGAACTCGCCCGAGCCGGTGTCCCGGTCACGATCTCGTGCCGGGTGCTGGGCGTATCGACCTCCGGGTACTACGAATGGCGCGGCCGAGGTGCCTCGGCGCGCGCGGTCGCTGATGCCGAACTGACCGCGGTGATCACCCGGATCCACACCGACTCACGCGGCACTTACGGATCACCGCGAGTGCATGCCGAGCTCCGGCTCGGATTGGGAATCATGTCGGGCCGCAGGCGAGTCGAGCGGCTCATGCGGTGCGCTCGGTTGCAGGGCGCGCTCCGCCGCCGACGCGGGTGCACTACCCGGGATCGGTCCGCGGATCCGCATCCGGACCTGGTCAACCGCCGGTTCCGTGCCGAGGCACCGGATCGGTTGTGGTGCACGGACATCACCCAACATCGCACGCGTGAAGGCTGGGTGTTCTGCGCGGTGGTGTTGGACGCGTTCTCCCGCCGCATCGTCGGCTGGTCGATCGCCGACCATTTGAGGGCCGAGTTGGTCTGCGACGCCTTGGACATGACCCGATGGCGGCGCCGGCCCGAGCCCGGGCAGACCATTGCCCATTCCGATCACGGAACCCAATACACCAGTTGGGTTTTCGGGCAACGCCTACGCGGGGCCGGCCTGCTCGGATCGATGGGTTCGATCGGAGACTGTTTCGACAACTCCATGGTCGAAAGCTTCTTCGGCACAATGCAATTGGAACTACTCGACACCAGATCGTGGTCGACGAGGAAGGAGTTGGCCACCGCTATCTTCGACTACATCGAAACCTTCTACAACCCAGTTCGACGGCACTCACGGACCGAGATGCTCAGTCCCGTCGCCTACGAACAAGCCCACACCGCTGCCCGAGCGGCGGCATAATCAGCACAACCAACCAGTCCGGGAAACCGCAGGAACCTCAGCACAGTGGTCGGTGAGGTGAGCGCGAACTTGTGTGCCGTGCGGGCTCAGGTTCGCTGTCACTGCCGGCGGAATACCGCCGCAGGACATCGCGGAGACTTCCGCCCAGTCTTGACGCGAGGTCCCGTAGATCGCGCCCGTGTCCGGTCGGTCCGATTGGCCGCGAGTTTGAAATCAGGCAGTTCAACTGTGTAACTGGCAATTTCGGGTGTTCTGCATGTCGCCGTGCCATGATGGGCATGACTTCAGGCAAGGCTGGAGGTAGCCATGGAGATCATGATCCAGGTGACGGCCGAGCAGTCGGCAACAATGTTGGCTGACTTGCAGAAATGGCTCGGTTCGGACCCTGATCTTCGTGGTGCGACTCGCATGGTCGCGGCTGCTCCAGAATCTGGCGAGTTGGGTGGGTTAGTTGACTCGCTGGTGGTTCTGTTGGGTGCGGGTGGGGCAACTGCGGTTGTGCGGGTGTTATCGACGACCGTGATCGCGTGGTTGCAGCGTCGCACCGGCGATGTGAAGCTGCGGATCACCGACGCCGGTGGCTCGATCCTCGAATACAGCGCCACGAATGTCCGGGAAATGACCTTGCCGGAGATCGACGCCACCGCAGAGGAATTGGCGAAGTGGATGTCCAGGAACAAGGATGGCTCCTGAGCTTCCCGAGCGGCGATCTTTGCTGGCGTTGAGTTCGCCAGGAACCAGAGTTGTGTTGATCGGCTCGGGAACGCACACTCAACCTTCGGCGTGGCCGGACATTCCTGCGGTTGCGGGCACGATCGCTGACTTGGCGCGCACGCTCGTCGCGCGGTGTGGGGTTCGGCCCGAGGAAACCCTGATTTCACTGTTGGATCCGACGGATCCTATGCGGCTGTACGCGGAGTTGTCTGTGGCGGCCCACGAGGCCACTGATGTGCTGGTGCTCTACTACATCGGCCACGGCGTACTCGACGTCGATATGCAGTTGCATCTATCGACCAGGGCGACCGATCATCTCACCGAGCAGCGGTACAAAGCGTTGCCGTATCAGTATGTCCGCGACATCCTCGGCACCTGCACAGCGCGGACGATCGTGGTCGTCCTGGACTGTTGTTTCGCTGGAAGCGCACAAGTTTCGTTCGCCCAGCCTGCCTCCGAGGCGTTCAAGTTGGATGCCGCCACCGGGGCCTATCTGTTGTCGGCCGCTGCCCCTACACAGGCGGCGTATGCGCCTCCGGGGGACGGCCACACCGCGTTTACGGGAGCCTTGATCAGGCTTCTCGAAGACGGGGACCCTCTTGAAGGTCCAGCATGGGACTGCCCCGAGTTCGGTTGACTCGCGGGTGTGGTGGTTCAGGCCGCGAGTGCGGGCTGGTTTATTGTCTCAAACTCGATCGGGGTGAGGCGGCCGAGTCGGCGTTGCCGGCGAGTGCGGTGGTAGGTCTTCTCGATCCAGACTACGATCGCCAACCGCAACTCCGAACGGGTCGTCCAGCGCTGACGATCCAGGACGTTCTTCTGCAGCAGCGCGAAGAACGACTCCATAGCAGCGTTGTCACCACATGCTCCGACTCTGCCCATCGATCCTCGTAAACCGTTGACCGACAACGCATTGACGAACTTCCTCGACCGAAACTGACTGCCTCTGTCCGAGTGAACGATGGTCGCGCTGGGCGAGCGGAACGCGACCGCGTGAGCCAGTGCCGTGGTCGCGAGGGAGGCCTTCATTCGGGAATCGATCGAGTAGCCGACGATCCGGTTGGAGTAGACGTCCTTGATCGCGCACAAATACAGCTTGCCCTCGCCGGTAGCGTGCTCTGTGATGTCGGTCAGCCACACCAGATTCGGTGCTCGGGCAGTGAATCTGCGGGCGACGAGGTCGTCGTGGACCGGTGGGCCAGCCTTGCGGTTCAGCCCGCGTTTCTTGGCGAAGATACTCCAAATACGTTGCGCCGAACACAATCTGGCGACACGGTTCTCGCCCGCCCGGATGCCCCGGGCGGGTAGCTCGTCGGCGATGAACCGATAGCCGAACGCCGGGTCATCAGCATGGATGTCGTAGGCGGCGTTGATAAGATGCGCGTCATCCCAATCACGTTGGGAGACAGGGCTCTTCTTCCACTTATAGAACGCTTGGGTGGAGAAGCCGAGCACCCGGCAGGTCACCGCGACATCGATCTTGTCGGCGGCCAGGTCCAGGACCAGCGGGTACATCATTTTGGGTTGACGTCACGGGAGAAATAGGCGACCGCGCGGCGCATGACCTCGGCTTCTTGCTCGAGCTGGCGGATCCGCTTATGCGCGGCCCGCAACTCGGCGGACTCGTCGCGGGTTGTGCCCGGGCGGTTCCCGTCCTCGATATCGGCTTGCTTCACCCAGTTCTTCACACAACTCTGGGAGATCCCGAAGTCTTTCGCGATCTGGGTCAACGGGATCTCGCCCTTGCGGGCGACCGCGACTACGTCGCGGCGGAACTCCTCCGGATACGGCTTGGGCATGGTCGTCATCCTCCCAGCGAGGAGCAAGTCCTCACAGGTCAGGAGTCAACCGGACCGGGGGCAGTCCCAACTGTTGGCGGTCTTCGTTTACGCGGTTGCTGTCTCCTGTGTTCGAGACTCACCTGGGCAATCGCGGGTACCGGGGCTGAATGCGTCGAAACAGGCTGGTGCGAAGCAGCTTTGGCCGCCTGTTTGAGGGCTGTTGCGCTGCCGGCAGTGGTGAGAAACCATGCCCCTGTGGCGACTGGAAAGGTTTCGCCGCCGGATGGCAGAGGCGTTTTGTCGGCTTCGGCTGGCTGGGTGGACGGTTCAGGTTCAGGTTCATCCGCGACATCGATTTCATCTTTGTCCGGACGTCCAAATGGGTTGCCGGGGCGGGGATGCTGCGCCTGGTGCGACCCGGACGCATGCTCTGTGCGGAGTTGAATTGCACTCGGAGACAGTAGCGCTGAGTTCGTGCTGTTCATCGAATACTGTTCGCGCCCGCCGTGGGAGTCCGCCACATGTTGATCACATTGTGTCCATGTGGCGGACTGGCGAACTTCGGCGGGCGTGTGGCTCTCGGATGACGCGATTGCGAGTTTGCTGCCGACACAGATAGTCGATTGCCACTATGCCTCGCATTCGAATTTTGTGATGCGAGACACAATCCCGTATTGCGCGTAGAGGCTGCTATTACCGGGGCAACTCGATCGGCCAGGTGTGAGGCTGCCTGAACGCCTGGCAAACGCGAATATCGCGGGTATCGGCGAGTTCGGAGATGTCGATACTGATGGAGTACGGCTCGCCTGTGGCCGGGTCGCGCAGGTGAGCGAGCTCGTTGGGCTGGCGTGCGTAGGCGACGTTCAGGCCGCTGTTCCAGATGCGCCGGAAGTCGCGATCACGTTTGAGGTGGTCGAACAGCTCTCTCGCCCGGGGGCTGGTTCGATAGAGACCGAAGGCGCCGCGGAGGATCGCTGTGTGGAATCGCGCCTCTTTCTCCCACTCGAGTGTCACGTTCGTGGCCGGGCGCGAGTTCTTGAGGGCGTGGAAGAACCAGATGGCGACGTTGTCATTCGTGTCGGCCAGGCCGGGCAGTGCGCGGTAGAAGGACTCGTTGGCGGACAACACGTTCCACAGCGGATCGGTGTAGACGCAGATCATGCCGATGCGGTCCATGCGTACGAGCGCTTCGTTGCGGCTCGTGGTGTTGACCTGCTCGCGTAGTTGGCTGATCGAGGGCAGGACAGCGGGAGGCTCCCACAGTTCTTGAGTGTGGCGTGCCTGGTTGGGGTCCATGCCGTAGGCGGTGATGAGTCGCTCGATCATGTCCCGGGTCGGGATGTAGCCGTTCTCGATCTTGATGATGTACGGGTAACTGATATCGGTGCGTGCCGCTGCCTGCGGCCGGGTGAGGCGACGGTCTTCGCGGAACTGTCGAAGCCAGGAGCCCAGATTGGGCATCTGGATATCGTCTGCCGCACCGTTGTTGGCTGGTGCCGGTCGCCGGCGAGCACTTTCTTCCGGAGCAGGACCCATGTCCTCTCCCCCCTCTTCTGCGGTTGCGTTCGATCGCATGGCTAACTGTGCTGAACGGCTCAACTCCCCTTTGAGAACACCCATTCGGGACAGTTCCTACCAGGGCGTGATCATCCCGGCAACGGGGATTCGCCACGCCGATTGCGGGATGGTTGCGATTGTTGCAGCACCGAGCACGCCCGTCGAACTGCCCTCGGCCGATCCCGTGGGCGGGGAAGATAATTCATTTATCAGTTGGGCAAGTATTGGCTGAGCATCCGCTGTTTCGGGAGTGGTAAATATTTTAGCTACTAAATCCCTTAGCACCGAAAGGTCTAGCGCATACCGGTTTTCGTGGTTTTGATGGTGGTGCAAGTCAACCGCTACGGAAGGTAAATCTCGTGAATCCGTTGGATATCTTGTCCTACTTGAACACCGGTTCGGCGATCGCGTCGAACGGCCTGAACATCGTGACCCAGCTCTTGTCGCTTGCGGGTCAGTTCCTGTAACTCGCGATCGTTATCTGCAGGCGCTCCTGGCTGCGCCGTCGCAGCCAGGAGCCCTACGCAATTCGAGTCCTGATTGCTCGTTGCATACGAGCGGGACTGCTTCTCTTTCTGATGAAGGGTCTATTCGGCGTGCAAATTCCCAGAAATAACTCGGCCTGCGATAGGTGGCCAACAGTGCGTGCAACTCACCCCAGTCGCAGGCAGGCACCCTTGTGGTCGGCGTGGTCGGCGCGGCCCGTGATCGCTCGCTGTGGGAGCGTCGTTATCGCGGGCATTGTGCCGATTTCGATAATGCTGTCGGGGCCGGGCATCGCCGCCGGTGCGGGCCTCGACCCGATTGCCGATCAGCCGGGCGTGACCAGTCCGGCGCAACCGGGAACCACGGCCCCGGCTGCGCCTCCTGTGCCGCCGAGCGAGGGGCAGGCGCCACCCGATCAGAGTGCTCAGCAGTATCCGGAGCAACCGCCGCAGGTGCGTAATGGGGCTTTACCGCGCCCACAGCCGTCGTCGGATCCGGCGCCACAAGTGGAACTGCAAGACCTGCACCTTCCCGAACCGGTGCCGCCGGTAGCGCCTATTGCGCCGCCGGACAACACAATCCGCGTCGGCGAATGGCAGGCTCCGTCACCGGACTGGATGCCCACCCAGGTGCGTGACTGGATCAACAACACCTCTGCCTGTGCGGAAGCGCAAGTCGCCACAGCGCTGGATTCGGTGGGTGTCCCGGCAGGGCGCTCGGATCGGGTCAGTGGTGCCACCTTGGCCGGCGCTGGCGTCGGCGGGGCCGCGGGCGCGGTGATCGCGGGCGGCCCGGTCGCCGCGATCGGCGCTGTCATAGGTGGTCTCGTCGGCGGCACTGTGGGCGGAATCGCCGGTGCGGCACTGGGAACCATTGTGCCGGTCCCGATTCTGGGAACGATCACCTCCGGGGTGTTCGGCACCGCGATCGGCGCCGCAGCGGGTGCAGCGGTCGGTGCGGCCGTCGCGGGGATTCCCGTGGCGCTCGTGGGCGCGGTCGCCGGTGGCACCGTCGGCGCGGGATTCGGTGCCGGAGTCGGGGTGGGGCAACCATGAACACCCCGGTATTGCGGATCGCCAGAGCCGCAGTCATGACCGTCGTATGCAGTGCCGGACTGGTCGGCGGGTCAGAATCGGCTGCAGCACAACAAGTGCCGATCGGACCCGGGTGCCCTGCCCTCTACGTCATCGGTGTCCAGGGGACCGGGCAGTCGTCGCCGACAGCCAATCCGACTGCCGACACCGGAGTGATCGGCGCACTGCTGGGCCCGGTGGTTGCGGCCGTGCCGACGCTCGTTCAACGCAGTTATGTCGCCTACGACGCCGGTTTCGGTGGCGCGGTACCCGGCGGTGGTACGGACCCCTACGCGACGTCGGTAGCCTCCGCGCGCACCGGCCTAGACGCGGCCGCGACCCAGGTGGTCGCGGCATGCCCCGGCGCAATGCTGGCCGCCGTCGGCTATTCCCAAGGCGCACAGGCTGTTGCGGAATTTGCTCGGTCCGTCGGCTCCGGCAACGGACCGGTTGCACCCGACCGGATTGCGGCAGTTGCCTTGTATTCCGATCCGACCCGAGCCTCAGGTGCGCCGGTATTTCCCGGAAGGCCGGGACAAGTGGTGCCAGATCCTGCACCAGGCAGCAACGGTACCGCTGTAGCGGGAGTTCAACTCGTCAGTTCTGCATCCGCCGGCGGCGGGATCGCTGATGAGGACGCAGGATACGGCGCGTTGACCGGCCGTGTGGCCGACATCTGTGTGGACGGGGACCTGGCGTGCTCGGCACCCGATCACGCGGCCGTCCTACGTGTAGGTGCCGAACTCGCCGCCCAGGCAGACCTGCATGATCCGATCGCAGCGATCGGATCGATCCACTCCCTGCTCTCGGCCGCGCTCGGCAATGCTTGGACAACTTTCGTGCTCAACGACTTCCATGTCCAAGGCGGCGACGTCGAGTACACCCCGGCCCGGACTCTGGCGCAGCGGTTGACCGATGCCGCGGACCCGCGCATTCCGAGCCCGACACCGGAGGACGTCAGCGCAGCAGCGACCCAGTGGAACGCGATCATCGCAGCCACCGCGTCGAACCCGGCCGGGGTGCTGCCGAAGCTGGCCGGGCAACTGTCGGCCGCCTGGGGGCAGCTTGTGGCCGACAACAGTGACCTCGTCAACCCAGCGGTGTTGATTCGATTCGCCGACACCGTCGCTCGGCACAACGGCTACGCCATCAGCGGCCAGATGAACTCAGGTATCGCGTGGTTCATCGCGCTCGCCCACGACATCGCCGGGAGCCGGCCATGACCGAGTTCTACGCACCGCTGCTCGTGGGGAGCGATCGCCGTCCTGGCGAGCTCCTGCGCACCCAAAGTGTCACCGTACGAAATCTGGGCGACACGATGCGAGCGTGGCGAATCGTCTACGTATCCAGCGACTCTCGAGGTGAACTGATCCCGGCATCGGGGACGGTGATCTCCGCGAATTCGGTCACCGACTCGGAACCGAAGCCGATCCTGGTGTACAGCTCCAGCTTTCACGGCCTCGGCGGTGAATGCGCGCCCTCGCAACAATTGGTGACCGGGGCCGAACCCCTCGACCAAATCCAGGCCGCCCTGGACCGCAGGTGGACAGTCGCGGTCCCGGACGGAGAGAACCTCGGCATCACCGGCCTGGGCCCACACACCTTCCTCGCCGCCCGGGCAGCCGGTCATGCGGTCCTAGATCTTGCTCGCGCGACCCACGAGCTACCCGAGCTGCCTACTCCGGATACCGGCTCCGCGCCGATCGTTTTGTGGGGGTACGCCGACGGCGGCCGCGCGGCGGTGTCGGCCACGGAACTGCACCGCGAGTACGCGCCGGAACTGGACCTGCGGGGGATGGCCGCCGGTGCGGTCGTGACCGACCCGGGCGCACTGGTGCTGTTCCACCACCGCGGCCCCTGGTCCGCCCTGGCCCTGGCCGGGCTGATCGGGCTCTCCCGCGCCTACCACCATCTGCCACTGCGACATGTACTCACCGAAGATGGTCTGCGCGTCGTCCGCCACGCCGAAACCCTCAGCGCCGCAGTACTCCTCGAACAATATCGCCAGCCCTTGGAGCACTGGTGTGAGCGCCCGGACCCGTGGAACGACCCCATCTGGCGCTACGTCTTGACGCGCGAGAGCCGAAGTGGCGCACAAGCTCCCGCAGTCCCCGTGCATCTGTATCACGGCAGCAACGACCTCGTGGTCCCGATCGAGTCCGGTAACGGGTTGTTCACCGAGTACCAACAGCGCGGGGTGCAGGTCAGCTGGTGCGAATACGACGCCAACCACTTCCGCACCGCCATCGACAGCGCACCAGAAGTCACTGAGGAACTCGCCGGCTTCCTAGGCCGCTCACACATCGACCCCACTCAACAGCCGAGCCCATAAGCAGCCCTGACCGGGCCCACCGGAACAAACGGGCCCGCGCGGTCCCACTGATCATCAGGAAATCGAGGTGAATCCCTGTGCCACACAACGAAAGAGAGCGCTCCGCGTTAAAGCGCAGCGGAGTCGCGCGTGCAGTGGCTCTCCTGATCGCGGCATTGTGCGCCTCTGGCGGCCTCGCCGCCCCCTCGACGGCAGATGTGCCGATCGAGGGCACCTGCCCCGCACTGTACGTGTTCGGCGTCCAAGGCACTGATGAGGGACCGTCCGACGCTGCGCCGACCACCGACACCGGAGCGCTCGGCCAATTCTTCACCACGCTACTGTCCCAAGCCGGAAACACGTTGCAACGCAGCTACATTCGCTACGGCTACACGGACAACGGAACACAAGTCCCGTACCAGCAAGCGGTGACCGACGCGACACAACTACTCGGCACGAACGCCTCGGAGGTCGTTCAACGATGCCCCGACACACGCATCGCCGCCGCCGGATACGGACAAGGCGCCGCAGTAGTCTCCGCGTTCGCGCACTCGGTCGGCACCGGCACCGGACCGGTGGAGTCGGACAAGGTGGCAGGGATCGCCCTGTTCGCCAACCCCACCCGCGCCGACAACTCCGTACTTCCCGGCCGCCCCGGCCAGACCACACCGACCGCCGCGCCCGGTACCTCCGGCACCGCAACCGCGGCGATCACACTGACCGACACCAGCACCGGCGGATCAGGCATCGCCAGCAACACCACCGTCGAATACGGCTCGCTCACCGGACGGGTCGCCGACTTCTGCACCCCCGGCGACCTGACATGCGACTCCTCCAGTGACACACCGCTGACGAAGACCGTGAAAAACATTGCCGCGCAGTCCGATACCAAAGACCCGATCACAGCAATCTCCACGATCGCGCAAGCACTCGCGGCCACCGTGTGGAAAACCACGGTCGGGGTGGTCACCGAAGACCTGTCGGGCACCAGTCTCGATCAGCTGTCCTACGAGCCGACGAAAACCTTGGGACAGCGGCTGGTCGATGCTTCCGATTCCAGCACGCCCGTGCCGGGCATCAGCGACGCACTGTCCGTGCTGCTGCGGCTGGGCACCATCGGGCTCAACACGGTGGTATCGGTCGCGCAGAAGGTGTTCACCACCAGCACAATCAGCGAACTCGCCACGGTCGGAATGGCCGATCCGGTCGCGGCGCTGGCAACTCTGGGCACGAAACTCGTCGGCGCAGTCGCGGAACTGATCCCACCGCAAACCGCCTTGGGGTGGGTCGATCAAGCGTTCACCGCGATCACCTCCACCGTCACCAACAGCAACGACCTGTACAACCTGGCGACCTATACCCAATACAGCGACACGGCCGGACGGCACGACTCCTACACCAGCGCCTCCGCCGATTCTCTCGGGACCGCCCCGCTCGCAGCCGCCGCAGCGTGGTTTGCCGCCTCGGCCCGGGACATCGCTGCGACGAATCCTGCTACCGCGCTTGTACAATCGACGACCTCCTCGCCGAGCCGCACTTCGAGGTCAGCGAGGACTTCGCCTCCGCTGTCGTCGCCGAACTCCTCGACTTCGGCGACCACGCAACCCGCGCCGACCGGCACCAGCACGCCGGTCCCCTAGACCCCTTCGGGGCAGACGGTGGTCTCAGCGCCGAGATAACCAGACCAGTCCCTCGCGGGCCGTCTCCCCGAAGGGCCCCAAAACGCACATCACCCTCAGGAGGTGAACTTCGATGGCCCACAACAACTCCACCGGTTCCAGCGCTCGCACTACCAGTGAGTGGGGCTGGCTCGACGACACACCACCGACGACGCTGCCTGCGCCGACAGGGGCGACTGATATGGGCGGCGACGCTGAATGGCTTTGGCTGGAACGCAATTCGGACGATTCGCCGACGGTCGAGCCATCGATCCCTTCGGTCGAGCGGCCCGCACGGATCCCCGCGGTGCGCCGGTGGATCGCACCGATCCTGACCACAGCCGCCGCGACCGCCGTGATCATCGTCGCTGTTTCCGTGACGCGTTCCACGAACGAGTCCACGGTGTCGGTGTTGAGTGCTGCCGCCCCCACAGTGTCGTCGGCCGCGGTGCTCACGGGCGCGTGCACGGGATTGTCGGCGACGACCGTTACCGCGAGCCCCGGTGACACTTCCAGTGTCGCAGGGGTGATCGCGGCCTTCGAATACGCGTACTACGAGCAGCGTTCGGCCGACGCGGCACTGCGCCTGCTGGCACCGGACGCCGGGATCACCGTCGAACCACTGGCTGCGGGTATCGCGTCCATCCCTGCCGGGACCACGCATTGCGTAGCGGTCACACCGATCGCGGACACCACCGCCGACGTGCACCTGGTCGAGCTGCATCCCGACCACACCCGCACCGACTACCTGCAGGTGATCAACCTCCGCCACACCGAGACGGGGCTGCTGATCAACAACATCCAGAGGCAGGGATAACCCGATGCGCACCAACGTCATTCATCTACACGACCCAGGGCAGAGCGAACCTGCCCGTTGGGATCCGGAGACGATCACCCCGCCGGCTCCCGAGCGTCAAGCACCTGTCCGTCAGACACCGCTGCCCACGACCGGGCCCTACCCGCCACTGTTCGCCGTACTCGGCGCGCACGGAGGCGCCGGCACCTCCACACTGGCCCGGTGGTGGGCACACTCCGCCGACACAGGCTTGGCCTGGCCCTCCTCGGTGCGGACCACCCAGCGCGTGATCGTCGCTGCCCGCGACTGCATCCCTGGACTCACCGCCGCCGCGGACCGGCTCCGCGAATGGCATGGCGGACTCGCCCCCTGCGGGATCGAGGTCCTCGGTCTGGTGGTAACCCCTGCCCGCCCTGGCAAGGTCCCCTCAGCAGTCCGCCGCTATCGCCAGATCGTCGCTGATCTGGTGGAGGGGGCGATCTGGTCGATTCAGTGGCACGACGAACTCATCGTCTGCGAACTCAACGAGCTCGCGCAATACACACCCAACGACCCGCCACCGCCCCGTCGGCGGACCAACCTGAGCAATGCCGTGCCGATCGACGTGCACCGAGCCGGTGCTGCCATCACCGCCCGGGTTGCCGCTACCCGCGCTCACCCCGACGACGGCGAGCCGGGGAACCCGCGATGAGGACCTCGCAACTTCTCCTCGACGCTGTGAGCGTGCTGGCTCAACAGGTCACCATCACCCCTGAAGCGCCACCGGGATCGCAAGGGATCCTCAAAATCGTCAACTGGCTCTCGTGGTTCGTCATGCTCGCCGGAATCGCGGCCCTCATCTACGCCGGCGGAAAGTTCGCGTGGGAGCGCTGGCACGGCGGCGCTGTCGAAGCTCCCAAGATCGTCCTCGGCGCCTTGGTCGGCGGAATCATCGCCACCAGCGCCGGAACCATCATGACCCAAATCACCACCGCCAAATGACCACGCGTCGTCAAAACCATTGGTGGAAAACACAGCTCGACTCCAATTCGCGAGGACCTCATTGCTATGACTGCACTCGAGCGTTGCGTACTGACCATTCCGACATCCGACGACGTCGGGCTCGCTGCCACCCGGCTGGGCGCGACGACGGCACCAGCAACTGTGGTCTACGTCCATGGGCTGCTGTGCGATGGCCACTATTGGGCGCCGGTGACTCAGTGCCTGCACGAGCGCCTCGGCGGGGAGATCACGCAGATCGTCTACGACCAACGCGGCCACGGCCTCTCGGGCCGACCCGACCGCCGCACCGGCACCACCCTGCGCCACCTGGTCGACGACCTCGACGCCGTCCTCGCGCACGCCACCGGCCAAGTCGTCCTCGTTACCCATTCAGCCGGGTCCCTGCTCGCGGCCGCCTACGCCCAATTCCACCCGACACATGCCGCCGCCTTGTCCGCACTGGTTCTGTTCGGAGGCGCAGGTGAATTCCCCGAATTCCCCAGCCTGCCAAAGCATTACCGCGAACTGATCAAGAAGCTTCCACAGCTGCGGCACACCCGCCTCGACATCGTCGCCGCAGCCACAGCCTCCCTGGCCGAACGACGCTTCCGCGAGGTCAGCCGACGACTGGGCTCCAAAGCGCACCTGGTCTGCGGGGCGCACCGCGGAGACGCACGGGTCATGACAGACGTGATGGGCGCCTACAGCGCCTTCGCCCTCAGCCCCGAGGTTGCCGCGACCCTGCGCGGGGTCCCGACATTCGTGATCGCTGGGGAACGCGACCGGATCGTGCCACCGGCCCAGTCCGTTCGGTTGGCCGACAAGATCTGGGCCGACTACGAACTCGTACCAGGGGCCGGGCACTCCCTGCCCCATACGCAACCCGACCGCGCGGCCGACACAATCTTGCAAGCCCTCGAAATCGCCTACCGCAGCGAGATCGACCGCCTCGTCACCAGCACCGAGGACACCACAGACGGCGGGTTCGAGGACCTGTTATGAGCGCGAAATCCCTTCCCCCGCAAGTCACCCAATACCTCTACCCGCTGCTGGGATATCTGGCCTGGATGGTGCTGCTGCTGTGCATCGCCCGCACGATCTACCTCGCCGGCCTGCTGGCCATCCGGATCTACCGCGAGGAAGCGATCGAAGGATTCGCCGGAGCCCTACTCGCCGCCGTACTCATCGGCTCGGCCAGCGGCATCGCCACCGCACTGTTCCCCACCCACTGACCACACCGCAAGGAGGCACCGATGAACCACCATTCGAGACTTCTCGCCAGAGCTGTCCTCGGTGCCGTGCTCATCGGGTGGGTGCTCCTGTGTGCCGCTTGCGGTCAACATGGCACCGACGTTGAACCGGGTGATACGGACACCCCCCACCTCGACGCGCCGCCGTCCAACGTGAAAGCCGTTCTATTTCAGGGTATTTCACTTCCCGTCGCCGATCAGGGTCCGCACGATCAGGCGGGAGCCCTGGTAAGCGGATTCGACCGCAATCCCATCGGCGCGGCTTTGGCCGCTATCCACGCCACCGTGCGGATGTCGGTAGCCACCGACAGACAGTGGGCGATCATCGGCCAGCAGATGCTGGCCCCCGGGGCCGGACGTGACGCCTGGGCGGTAGCGCGTGCCCAGATCTCCATCACCGACCCCATCGCAACGAATCCGCCGACGATCGCCGGCTACCGGGTTGTGAACTACACACCGGCCGACGCTGATGTCGACATCTACTCCGTCCAGCCGGACCGATCGATAACCCGCAACAACGCACACGTCATCTGGCAAAACAGCGACTGGAAGTTGCTGCTGCCCCATCAATCTCGATCGTCGCCGGTGACCGTTGTGGTCTCGCTGCCGATCGATCTGATCCGACTGTCACTCCCATGAACGCGCAGGAGGTGTTTGCCGTGAAAGTTTCCCGCTCGAGGTTCATCGTGCTGATCAGTACCACCGTGGTTGCGGTCACGATCACCGTTCTCAGCTTCACTCACCATCGTGACCATTCCAGTGACAGCTCCCCGGCTCCGGTAACTTCCACCACCTCAGCCAGTCCCACCGCCCCGACGGGTTTATCCGGACTGCCGACGACCGACATCTTCGGAAATCGGCTCGAAGTGCCGTCCGACCCTGCCGGGGAATCGCTTCCCCAAGATCCGACGTCACGGTCAGATCCAAGCCAACCGAACTATCTGACCGTCGCTCCCGCCCGTTTGCAGTGGCAACGCGGTTGGGGAGGAGCGGCGCTACCGGTCTCGAGCAGCGACGGGCCGACCTCGATCGAGGCAGGGGTGGCATCAGGTTTCGCCGACACGCCACAAGGCGCAGCACTCGCGGCATGCGACGCAGTCGCTCGGGCATTCGCCGCGCCGGAAGATATCTGGCGCAACGTCGTTCGAGAGCGATACGCCGGTGGCGGACAGCCGCTAGTAGACCGAATAGCCCAAAGCCGCGCTGAAACACCCAACGCCGCAACCTATCTCGTGGTCCCCGAGGGAATTCGAATACTACCGGGCTACCGCCCCGACTTCGCGGTCGTGCAGATCGCGGTCCACGCCAACAGCGGATGGGCGTATGCCAACTGGCCCATGGTGTGGCACGAGGGCGATTGGCGCGTGCGAGTCCCCGACAACATCGAATCGCTCTGGGAGCCGGCAGTCCCGGTCAGCAGCTTGATCGAGTTCGGAGTGTGGAAGGGAACAGCGCAATGAATGACCACCTCATGAAACTCACTGCACCAGAAGTCAATCCCGGTCAGGCACATGAACAGTTCTCACCCGGAAAGATCCTATGCGGTCTCCCCAACGTCGTCGGGGCAGTATGCCAGCTGAAGGAATTCGGGCAGAAAGCAGCAGACACAGCCGCGAACTCGGTCTTCGACAATATCGTCGACGCCCTCGGTCACGGCCTGGCCGTGCTCCTCCGAATGGCAATGACCTGGTGGGTCACGTTGCCCTCGCCGCAGTTGGCATCCAGCACCGGGGAGCCCGGCCCGGTTCTAGAGTCCATTCGCGAGTACACCAGCGGACTTCAGGTGCTCTTGATGATCGCGGGCATTCTATTCGCGGCCGCGCGATTGGCCATGGCCAAAAGAGGAGGCGTCGCCGGCGAAGCCCAGGAAAGCTTCCTCATCTTCGCTCGGGCGGTATTCGCCTCGATGCTGTTCTCGGCCCTGATCACCACAGGGACCAAAGCGGGCGACGCCTTCAGCAACTGGGTGATCTTCGACGCAACACGGGGTGATCTCGACGGGGCCGTATCGAAGCTGGTCGATTTCGATCTGAGTCATGACAGTGGTCTGGGCTCGGGCGTCGGTCTTCTGCTCGGGATTCTGGGGCTCATCAGCATGCTGGTGCAGTTGGTGATGCTGGTAATCCGGCAGGCAGTCCTGATCCTGGTCGTGGCCGCGATTCCGCTGGCAGCTGCAGCGGCTGGAACGGGCCCGGGATCGCAGGCATATAAACGGATGTTGTCGTGGGCGTTGGCGTTCGTGTTGTGGAAGCCGGTCGGTGCGCTCGTCTACGCCATCGCATTCACTGCAGCTGGCAGCAGCAACGGCGGCCAGCAAGATACGCAACTGGCTCTGCTGGGCCTGCTCCTGCTGCTGTCGGTAGCGGTCGTGCTGCCCGCGCTGATGCGGTTGATCGCGCCAGCGGTCTCGACCTTGGGTGGTGGGGGAGGAGCGGCTGCGGCGCTGGCGGGCGGCGCGTTCGGTGTGGCAATGGGGTCGATCGGCGGTGGGGGCGGGCGCAGGGTCAGCGAAGGGGATGGCGGGGGACCACCGCCGGACGACGATCCGCCACCCCCACCTCCGCCTCCTTCCGGCGGCGGTGGGCGCCCGATGTCTGGCGGCGGTGGTTCCAGCTCCGGTGGTGGCGAAGGAGGGTCGGGCGCACCCAGTGGTGGTGGAGGAGGAGGCGGTGGTGGCGGTGGTGCTCAGGCTGCGGCGGGCGGGCAGGCAGGTGGTGCGGCCGCCTCCGGTGGTGCCGCTGCGGCGGCGGGGCCTGCCGGAGTGGCGGTCATGGCTGCTCAGGGTGTGAAGCAGGCTGCGCAGAAAGTGGCTTCGGCTGTGGAGGGCGGTGTCCGTGAGGCCACGGAGGCCGGGTGGGACGCGGATACGCCCGGGCCGCTGGAGGTGCGGCGATGACCTCCACCCGCATGTACGGACGCTGGGAGAAGCCCCGCTCCGCAGGATTCTTCGGCCTCACCTGGGGTGTGAGCATGCTCGGCCTCGCCCTGGTCATAGCGGTCATGGTGACCTTCATGCTCACCCGGTCGTTGCCGCTGTCCGGGGCGGTGATCGGTTGCAGTGCAATGGTTTTCATTCCACTGGCAGTGACGATCAACGGCCGCACCGGGTGGGAGATCGTCGTCCTGCGGGCACAGTTCGCGAGCGCCCGCGCCCGCGGTGAGCTCGAATACCGGGCGGGACGATTCTCAAGAATCCCCGGGTTGGCGAGATTGCCTGGCCTGCTGGCAGATTCACGCCTTTCGGAGTACGAGACCCCGGGTGGCCGCCGGTTCGCGCTGATCCATATTCGCCGGACCGATCACTACGCCGTGGTGCTGCGGGTGCTGCCGCGCGGCAAAGAACTGGTCGATCAATCCCAGATCGACGCCTGGGTCGAGGACTACGGGCAGTTCCTGGCCGCGCAATCGCGCGGCGGGGAAGTCGTGGCGGTGACCTCTGTCCTGGACAACGTCGTCGAGACCCGATTGAAGCAACGCCGCGAGGTCGCACGCCTGGTACGCCCCGGCGCCCCGGAATTCGCCCAAGCGGTCATGCGCGAAGCCGCCACCGACATCGGCGGGGTCGGAGTGCGCATCGAGGCCAGGATCGCAATCACCTACCGGGCCATCGGCAAAGGCCGCACCCGCCGCGACACCCCCGAACAAGCCCGCGAGATCGGACAACGCCTGCAAGGAGTGCTCTCCCAACTCGCCCGCGCCGGTCTGCCCGCAACGCCGTTGGAAGCGTGGGAAGTGTTGGGGCTGGTGCGTTCTCGCTACGATGTGGCCTCCCAGCGTGATGTCGAGCGCGCCGGGCGCGAGATCCTGCGCACCCAATCCTGGGACAGCGTCGGCCCCGTCGCGCACGCGGATCGGTGGGATCACTACGTGCACGATGGTGCACGGTCGATCACCTGGGAGATGGACGCACCCCCGCGCGGTGCGGTCCTGGAAACCGGTCTCGAAGAGTTGCTGCGTCCGCGCGTGGACGTGCCACGCAAACGCGTCGCCGTCGTCTACCGGCTGCATTCGGCGGCCGAGGCCACCGACATCGTGGACACCGACTACAAAGACGCGCTCGCCGCCGAGCAAACCGAACGCGGAATCGCCTCGGCATCGGCCTCGATCCGAGTGGACAACACCCGCGCCGCACGCCAAGAACAAGCCCGCGGCGCCGGCCTGACCAGATTCGGGGTATTGATCACCGTCACGGACGCACTCGACGGCGATCTCCCCGGGATCGAAGCTTCGGTGCGGGCAATGTCGGCCGCAGCGCGGCTGCGGGTTCGCCGCTGCTATGCCTCGCAGGCAGCCACCTTCGCCGCGAGCCTGGGCATCGGGCTGATCCTGCCTGAGCACGGGTCGATCTCCAAGCGGGTCTCGGCATGAGCCCGCGTATCCGCACGAGCACCGAGCCTGCTGCCGCCCGTGCCCCGAAAACGATGACGGTCGGCGGGATTCGAATCCTGACACCGGAGGCGAGGCGCCAGGCCGAGTCGGCGGCGGAGAGGCCCGGAGCGCTGGGGTTGCCAGCGCGGTGGGCGCTCTCATCGGACGATCACCGACGCGCGAACGCCGCACGCCGCGCCGACGACGAGGCCCACAACGACTACCACCGGCCGTTGGCGACCCTGACCGACCGCGGCTACGCCGGTCCAGGAGGCGGCCGCGCGGGTGTGGTCCCGGCGATGCCGGAATGGCGCTCCACCACCGTGCAGGTCGCGGGATTATGGCCGTTCTCGGTCGGGGCCGCCGCGCCCACGGTCGGGACACCGGTCGGCACGCACTACATCACCGGTGCCCCCGTGCATTTCGACCCGATGAGCTGGTTCCTGCGCGGATACATCACCGCCCCCATCGCTTTCATTCTGGCGCTCAACGGATTCGGCAAAAGCTCCCTGATCCGCCGACTGGTCACCGGATCGGTCGCGACGGGGGAGACGGTGCTGTGCATGGGCGATACCAAGCCCGACTACCGCGACCTCGTGGAAAAACTCGGCGGCCAGGTCATCGAGCTGGGCTACGGGTACGGCAGCATCAACCCCCTCGCCGTCGGCGCCCTCGGAGCGGTGATCGAGCAACTCCCCGAGGGCGACTCGCGCCGTCGCGTCGCCGCCCGGGTCGCGGCGGGGCAGATCACCATCGTCGCCGGACTCATCGAACTCATCCGCGGTTCCCGGATCGCGGACTACGAGGAAACGCTTCTCGCCGCAGGATTACGCGAACTCTACAGCCCCGCAGGGGGATTCACCGCCGCGAGTCCACCGCTGCTGTCGGATCTGCTGGCCATCGTCTCCGACGGTGCTGATCGACTGCGGCAGTTCGCCGAAGAGGACGACAACCCGTCCTACCGGGCCAGCACGAAGATGCTCCGGCGTTCCTTGCGGGCGTTGATCGAGGGCCCGTGGGGAGAGATCTTCGACCGTCACACCAGCACACCCTTGGATTTGAACAGCCCCGCGATCTGTGTCGATGTGTCGCGGATTCCGGAAGGGGACACCAAACTCCTTGCGGCCGTGCTGATGACGTGCTGGTCCGAGGGCTTCGGCGCGATCGCCGGTGCGCATGCGCTCGCCGATGCCGGGCTGGCGCCGGCGCGGACCTTCGGTGTCGTGATGGACGAGATCTGGCGGGTGCTGGGTGTCGGTGAGTTCATGGTCGACCGCGTCGACGCGCTGACCCGGCTCAACAGGGCGTTGGCGTGCTGGCTGATCATGTGCAGCCACACCATCAAAGACCTCGCGAGCATGAAAGCACTCGGGTTCTTCGAACGCGCCCGCGCCAAGATCGTCGGCCCCGTCGGCCCAGACGAGATCGAACGCATCCGCGCCACGGTATCGATCACCGAGACCGAGAAACTCCTGGTCACCTCTTGGGCCGCGCCGCGCCCACCCACCGACGACGGCCTCGACGGTCCCGTGGTCCACGAAACACCGCCGGGCACCGGATGTTTCCTACTCAAGACCGGCGAGGCCGCAGAGCCGGGGATCGCGTTCCGGATGACCTTCACCCCGACCGAACGAGCATCCGACATTCACAACACCAATCGGCGCTTCGATCACCTGCGGGCTGCGGCAGAGGGAGAGAGTGCACGGCCAGAAATGACCGGTGGCCACCAGGTTATCGCTGCCAGTGCGTTACAGACACCGGAGGCGGGGCGGTGAGCGGTGCTTGCATCGAAAACGGTAGTCGCACTGGCAGTGTCGCTGCCGGCGTTGTTGATTTTGCTGCTCATTGTGCTGCTGGGGGCCGATCCGTCGTCTTCGTGTGCGACTGCGGTGTCGGGCAGCGGATTGCAGGGCGCGACCGGTGCATCGATCGGCGGGCTGAGCGAAGGGCAGCTGCAGCTGGCACGCAACGGTGTCGCGATCGGCACACAGCGCGGCGAGCCGGATTCGGTGATTCTTGCCGAACTGGCGGCGCAGGCGGCCGAGTCGACTCTGCGGAATCTGGCGAATCCGTCGGTGCCCGATTCCTTGCGGTACAGCAACGACGGGCTCGGCCACGACGGCGACTCGGTGGGCCCGCACCAATTGCGTGTCAGCGTCTGGGGATCGGTCGGCATCGACACCTTGATGAACCCGATCTATCAGATCAACTGGTTCTACGACCACGCCGACAAGATCCCCGACCGCGACCACATATCCCCGGCCGACCTGGCACAGGCAGTCGAAGCGGCCAAGGTCAATGCGTATGCGGGACAATTGGATCTCGCGCAGCGGCTGCTCGCGCAGTTCGCGAACATCGCCCCGGGATCGATGCCTGCGGCTCAGGCCGGTCAACCCGCAGCAGGGTGTGGAGCGAATGGATCCGGTGCGCCGCTGCCCGCAGGGGCGAGTGCGTTCGGTGCCGCGGTCATCGCAGCGGCCGAGAAATGGATCGGGACACCGTACGTCTGGGGTGGCGGCGACCAGAACGGGCCGACCGACGGGGGATTCGACTGCTCGGGACTGACCCTGTACGCGGTCTATCAAGCCTCCGGCGGGCGGTTGCGCCTGCCCCACTACACCCAATCCCAGCAAGACGACCCTGCGGCGCAGGTGGTGCCGTTCGAGCAGCGTCAACCCGGCGACTTGATCTTCTTCACCTCCCCGGGCGAGAGCAGCTCCCACCACGTCGTCATCTACTACGGGCGCAACGACAAGGGCCAAGACCTCGTCCTGCACGCACCTCAGACCGGGCAGATCGTCACCATCGCCCCGTTGTGGGAGGGCGACCGCCTGGATGTGCGGCGCGTCAGTATGCCGGCCGACCCGGAACCCAGCGAAGGGAAACGCTTGTGACAGAAGACAACACGACTCAACAGGGCCGAACCGGCCGCGACGAGGACGACCAGTCCGACGCCCGGGCTGCTGGCGTATCCGAGGACACCCAGGTTCCTCGCGGGGGAAAGCTCACGACCCCCGAAGATCGGATGGCGGCCCTAGCTGCCCGTGGCCCGTATCTGGTGCTCTGGAGCGCCGCCACACTGCGCACATTCACCGTATGCCTGCCCGACCGGACGGTCATCTGGCATTCCCGATTCCACACTGATCTGGCCATCGCCACCGCGGAGGAAGCCGCGACAGTCGGTGCACTTCAGGCTGTCTGGATCGCTGCCCGCGCACGCGAGGAGTGGGGCGCCGACACCGCGACCCTGCGGCTGGGCGTGGCCAACTCCGGCGTCGACCGAAGCGCGGTCGAATCCGCAGCGATCAGCAGCGGACTGATGCTGGACCTCTTCGCCGGGCCGCCTGACAATCCCGCCCTCGCCCATCCAGCTGAGCGCTGGATCGACTGGTGGACAACTGATCTCGGCACTCTCATTCACAATCCTCAGGGGTTGGCATGACACCGGCAACCGGATGGCCCACCACCGGGCGAGCAATGATCGCTGGGAGCGCCTGCTTGTTCCTTGCGGCCGCTGGTGCGGGCGGCTGCAGTCGGGTCTCGGCCTCCGACGGTGCGAGCAGCGGTAACCGTTGTCTAGCAGCGCCGTTCGCAGAGCCTTTCAGCACAATCGATCCGTGCTCGGCCCCGCACGTGGCCATCGCGGTACTGCAAACAGTGTTCACCTACCACCCCGGTGAGCAGGCCGACCAGCGCGCGTCCTTCCGGGCTGCGATGCCGTTGATGGACGACGGTTTCGCTGCGCACTGGGACACCACCGGTGCGGTGCTGGCACCGATCACGAGCATGCAGTGGCAGCGATGGAGCCGTCTCGGAATCGACGTCACCGCGACAGCGCGCCTCGGGGACGATGACCACCCGCCCGACAGCGACACCACCTTCGCCCGCGTCGCTGCCGTGGACCTGCACCCACCAGACGGCCCCCAGCTGTGCCTGGCGGTCTATATCCGCGCGACCCGCCCGAGTTCTGCTGTGGGGTGGCGCATCTCAGCACTGGAGGCCAGGACATGAGTGGCGGCGACCCCGTCGAGGAAGGCGGGCAAGCGGTCCGGGCCGGATTCGTGCAAGCCATGCAGACGGCCGCGATGACGATGAACCTGCTTCAGCGCCGCGGAGCCGAGTCCCGCTCGAAGGCCGAGTCCGAACGCCGCACCGACGACGCCGACCTGCGAATGCAGCAGAACACCGAAGTCCACGAGCTGAAAGTGAGCGGCTATACCTCCCGTCAGGAGAACGAAAGTGAACTGCACCAACTCGAAAAACATTTCAAGACCCGTCAGATCGATCGCGCCGAGGAATTGCATGATCTGGAACGCCAGATCAAAAAGCGTGTCCTCGAACGAGGAGACGCGGACCTGAACCGGCGTACGGCCGACAGCGCGGCCGAACGCGCGAACAAAGACGACCTGCACCAATTGCAGCGCCAGAACCTGCTCAACCGTTCGAGCTGGGAGAAAGAGCGCCACGACCTCGACGTCGAGTACAAGCGGCTCCTCATCGAGATTCGCCGCCGCGCCGCAGGTTTCACCGAGACCCTCAACGCGCAGGACCGCGACCATGGCGCAGCGATGCGCGCGGCAGCAGCCTACGCGGCCGCCCACAGCACCGCCGACCTGTCCGACCAACACAGATCGCACGCCGACGCCTTCGACGAAAGGCTCACCGAGGACACCGATCTGAGCCCCGACGACCTGCTCGACACCGAGGCCTCGGTACCCGGACCGGGCAACTTGCCAGCGGTATGGCGTGCGGTCAATGGTCTAGCCGAGGAACTCAACTTCGACATCGTGGTGAACCACCACGTAGAGCAGAACTCGGGCGACCCGGAACCGCCCAGCGCGAACGGCACCATCATCGAGACCGCTGCCGCCGCGGCCGACATCATCGATGCCGAAGTCATCGACGGCTACGGCGAAACCGTCGACCCGGGCGACCCTGGTACCAATCCGACACTTTCGCCTGCCTCCCCGCCCGAAGCCGGGATCGAACCATGACCGGCCACATCCGGATGATGCCGCAATCATTTACGTGCACACAGCAACTGGCTTCGAGGTGGCCGTGATGAGCAAGCCGACTCGCATGCAGGTGAAGATCCTCAAGGCCGTGCACGTTCACGCCGCGACAGTGCGGGTGATGCAGGACCGCGCCAAAGCCACACAGCAATCAACCGGGCAGGTGCCCCCGGCCTCCTGGTATGAGGATCTGCACGGGCGGGCGAGGCTGTGGCAGGCGCTGGAGAACGCCGCCGCGGATGCGGGCGTACCGGCGGCGTGGATTACCCAATGCCGCCAACGCGCCGACCTGGGCATGGCGTGGCGCGGGGACCTGCACTGGCGCGAAACGCAATTCATCGACCGAGACCAGCTCTTGAGCGATCTGCGGCAGAAGGTCCGCCACGTCCAGGACATGGCCGCGGTGAAGGCGGTCTACGGAGAACGCGGCGCGCAATCGGAGGTCGGGACCGCGCAGATGTTCGACCGCAAACTGCGGGTCCTGAGCCAGCGGATCAACGCCGTCGCCGCCGTGCTGGAGGTGTCGGAGGCCGAAGCCGAACAACTCTGGGGCGCGCACAGTTGGTCCGCGGCAGCCGAGAGCGTCCGTGACCACAGCCCCCTCACCCTGGCCGGCCGGTGGCGTGCACACGCCCGCACCGAGACGACCGAACTCGCCCTGCAAGCCATAGCCCTCGACGACGCCGGAATCGCGCCAGGTGCACAGGCATTGCCGGAACCAGGCGACATGACCGAGCTGATCCAACACCATCTGTCCGCAGTGACGCCACCCGAGCTGAGCGCCGTAGCTGCCGAGCCGGGCGCGCAGATCACCGAGGCGATCGACGCCGCCGGCATCACCAGCGACACCAGCACCGAGCTTGTCAACACCGAAGACACCGATCGCGTGCCGTTGTCCCCGATTGTTCCTGGGGTCGAACCCTGAGAGGGCCTGCCGGGCAGCCCTATAGCGGTGACCGATGCGTGAAACCCGTTTCTGAACAGCATGATTCGACGACCGAGGAAGCGACATGACCGAACCGACTCCATTCGCACCGTCGGCAAGTGTGCCGACCTGGCGTGCACGGCTGCTGGACCGTATCCAGAACCTGGCCGCGGACCGTGCCCGAGTGCTGCAGCAGGGATACCAAATAACCGAGGGGGCAGGAGACTCCGCGGTACTGGCCTGGCGTACACAATTGCAATTGCTGGCGATCTCCCGTGAGGAGACGGTCACCCAGGCGCTGTCCGTGGGGATCTCCCGGATCGACGTCGGTGACGCTCTCCTGCAGGGACATCAAGGATTTCGTGCTCCCCTCGACATGGTAGAACCGGGAGATCGGGTCCGGGAGATGATGATCGACGGCGTCGTGAACGACACCTGGCAACTGCAGCACATGGCCGCGATCCATGTGGTGCGCGATCAACAACTTCCCTCCGACGCACACTACTTCGAAGACCCGCAGGTACCGGCCCAATACGAGCGAAATATGGCCGCCTTGTGGATGCGCGCCACGACGGTCTCACAGGCCATCTCCTTGACCCCTGCCGAATCGGCAGGGATGTGGGCGACCGACCCTGGCGGGTGGCAGCAGATCATCGGCGCCTCGGTCGCCACTTACGACGCGGCGGGGTTGGAAGAACGCTGGCGCATCTATGCCTGGCCGGGCATCGCCGAAAGCGCCCACCGCGACCTGACCGCACTGGGCATAGACCCCAGTCACGCCGACGCCATCTCGCCAATTCCGGGCCCGCACACCATGTTCGAGCACGTCACCCAGGCACTCAGGGCTGGACCCGGCAATTCGGAGGCACACATCATCGGCCAGGCCGTCGACGCTGCGCTCGCATCAGACACCGACCTGCAATGGCCTCCCTTTCCTACCCCGGACAACGGTGCGGCACCACCGAAAACAGACGCTTCTCCAGGGGTCGAGCTATGACCGGGCCAGCGAACGATGTGCCGAACTCCCGCCACGAGATCCCGGCCGAACACGTCGAACTGATGCAGCAGATCCAGCGGTTGGCGTTGCGCAGCGGGCAGCTGATGCAGCGCATGTACGAATCCGGCGGGGATGCACTGACAGCCACCGGCGTCATCACGCGGATCAATGCCCTGGATCGCGAAAGGGACCTGACCGAGATCAAAGCTCGGGCCGCCGGTGTGCCCGCCGAATGGATAGATCGAGTCCGCACGCTCGGGCAGCGCGGGTTCGAGTGGCGCGAGGATCAGCCGCTGCCCGACCCCGCTCCCCAGGGACGGCGCAGAACTGTGCAACGAGTCGCCGACGACATCGAGCGGCTCAAAGACATGGCGGCCGTCCACACCGCCTACCAGCACACGCGGGGACCCGGTGACACCGAGTCTGGCATGGAAACCGTTGTGGCCCAACAGCTCAACCGAAATATGGAGGCGGTATGGATGCGGGCCGGGCGGGCCGCCCACGCCATCGGGATGGACGCCGGGGAACGGGCCGCGCTGTGGTCGGTGACGAGCGCGGAGTGGCATCGGCGCGTGGACCACTACCTCGGTGGGCGCGACATCGCCGACTGCACACGCGCTGGCGCAAATACGGCGACGTCACCGTCGCGGCCCAGGCGCGTAAGTCTCTGGCCAAGATGCGCCGCGCCGGACAGCACGGCCCCGACGTGCCGTTACCCGACATGCCGATGTCACCGACTCGGATGCTCCTCGAGGCCGGCACGTCGATCGCTACCCAGCCTGCACCGCAGGGTGCTGACGGTGATCCGATCACGACGGCCATCGACGCCGCGTTGCCGGACGGAACATCAACGACGTGGCATGAAGACGCCACACCCTTGCCCGGAGCTGACCCGTACAGCGCTGCCCCCGGTGTCGATAGCCAAATCGATCCATGACCGCGCACGCCGAATAGCGCTGTCTTGCAACAACTGTGAACGCAGAAGGTGATGGTGATGACAGATCCGGAGTATCTCCCGGGCAAGGCGTCGATTCCGCAGTGGAAGAACGACCTGCTGCGGCGAGTGCATGACCTCGCCGCCGACTTCGTTCGTATCGAAAGCCTCGGTGCCGATGGCTACGACGGCACCGACGGCGACCCGGAAGCAGACTGGCTTAACCATCTCGACGCGCTGACCGCGGTGCGGGAATCCACCGAACGGATCGCATTGTCGGTCGGGGTTCCGCAATCGTGGATCGAGCGTGCCCGCGACGTCGGTGCCGGGCACACCGCTTCGACGGGGCAGCTGATGGTTCCCGAGGAACCGAGTGAGGCCAAGCAGTTCTATCTGGACATGCTCAGCGTGGATCTGTGGAACCTGCAACGCATGGCCTTCGTGGCCGCCGCCCGCGACCTACGACTGACCGACACCGGATACCAATTCGGGCGCGACCCCATTGCCGGGCGTGAATACCAGCGCAATATGGACCTGCTGCACACACGGATCTCCACCCTGGCCGACGCCGCTGCGATAACCGTCCACGATGCCGAAAACCTCTGGGGGACAAGCCAGACCGAAGACGTACGGCTGATGGCGGCGGCCACGGTCAACGGGTGGGACGACCTGGCAGTCGAGTTCGCCTGGCGTCACTACAGCAAACCGAACCCCGACGGCGCACTCCCGCCCTACATACCCGTCGATGCCCGAACCGGAGAACCCGTGCACCGCATAGGCATCCGGCCACCGACCCCGCAACAACTTCTCGACCAAGCCACCGACACACTCCACTCCGAGATGGCCGACCCTCCCACCAGCGGGCAGGGGCACATCCAGACAGCGATCGACGCCGCCCTTCCAGACGACGCGACCTGGAGCTGGGGACACGAGCTGCCCGAGACCGGTCCGATGGTCACCGAGCCACCGCACAACAGCGGACCGGAACCTTGACACCGCCCCGGCGCCTCGCTTTCCGATGACATCGGCTAGCAGCTGCGGCGCCCGCAGATCCCGATTCGTCGTGGCGCTGGCGCTGCCACCACGAAAACCACCACACCGCGAGGGACATCACCACCACCGCAACGGATCCCACCATCCGCTACGGACCGCTTCGAACCACGAGGGCGGAACACGATGTCCGACAATCATTCTGAAATCTCCCGCGACGGCGAACGCCCGCCAGCACTTGGTCCGGTCCCGCCGCAACACGGTCGTGAATCAACCCGACAGTCCTCAGTAGACGGCGCGAAGCCGACAAGCCACCCCTCGACAGACCACCAGGATTGGGTTCATCGAGCGCATGCGTCGAAATTCGATGTGCCGCAGGCGCTACGCGCCGGTGCGATCGCGCATCGCTTCGGCAGCAACGACATCGATGCCGTCCAAGCGACCAAGCTGAGAGCCGTTCAGAACTTCGCCGCCCTGCGCTCGGCGTGGATGAGGAACGCGGTCGAGAACGACCTCGATTTCGGGGACCGGAAGTATCGCTGGGCGATGTTCGTCAACGGGGTCGGCGAGGATCTGCAGCAGGCACGAGCCGAGGCCGCGCACGCCGGGATCGACGCCGCCGCGATCGAGGACGCCGAAAATGCTGGCAGCAGCGGGGTTTCCTGGGATCAACAACCCGCGCATCGGCGGCTCGGTCGCCTCGAACAACTCAGTGAGCAGCTGTATCACGCGGAAAGCCAGGCCACCGAGCAACGCGAGCAGGTCCAGGACCTCACTCGCCGACTCGAGACCGCGCAGGCCGCGATCGACGCGCTCGGCGATCACCTGACCCGCAACGAGAACTCGTTACGTGAGCTGCTGGGTGACCTTGTCGATGCCGACTGGCAGGGTCCGGCGCCACGGAAGGATCCAATATCCGGGCTGCAGTCGCTTAAGAAGCTTCAAAACGCCAACGTGACTTTGCTTTTGGCGAACCTCTTCGACAAATCCGAGGCTGTGCCAGTTACCGATGAGGAGCTCGCCCTCGGCAGGGGAATCAGCGCGGCTGTGGAGGCCACGCTGACTGATACCGACTCACCCTTGCACCACGACGAGAACCCGGCCCCCGGACCCGAACACTCGACACCTCCTTCTGCAGACCCCGATCCGGGGGTCGAGCCATGACTTGGATCGCCGAACCGATCGGCTACGCGAACCCTGATTACTACCGCGACGCCGCCAACAGCACCGAACGACAACTACGGGCCGATTTCGCCAAGTACTACCAACTCCGAGAAATCGCCCCGTTCGGGCTCACTGCAGCCGATACCGCGGAACTGAACGCGCACGCCGGCACCCTGGCCGCACGGTGGGGACGACACGAATCCCCGCACTTTCGGCGCACGTGGGAGAGCTTGCAGGCCGCCGTCATGGGATGGGAGGCCCGCCCGGATCTGGCACGGCGCAACTTCGACCAACTCGCCCGCGCCCGCAGCGCCGGAGAACTCGCCATCGACGAGGACCTGTGGCGCAGTCTGCAACAAGCCCGCGCCATCACCGGCCACGGCCTCGACACCACCATAGCCGTGGGTTCGAACGTCGGGCACCGATTCCCGAACCTCTACCCGCCCGAGCCCTCCCTCTCCCCGCCGGCAGAGCAAGGCCCCGACCTTCGCACATCCGTGGAGCGCACACTCGGAGCGCCCCGCGACATCCGCAGCGCGACCCCTCAATTCACCCTCGAGCAGATCGATGCCACCATCGCGGCCACCGAGGAAGTCCTCGATGCCGAGGGACAACGTGGTGACCTCGACACCGGCCACGACGCGCGTACCGCGTTGTTGCCGCGCGTGATTCGGGACGCACCGATCTCCTACAACTACGGGGAGTCCGCGGCATGGGAACTACGACAGGCCGCCCTGCTGCGGGAAATCCAGGACCTGTCCTGTGAGCACAGTACGGTGGCTGAGGCGTTCGACGGCCACGACGACCAAGCCCGCATCCTCCGATTGGAAGCCCTGCGCAACGGGGCGGCCGCCGCCCGCCGCGACGCACTACGTGCCGGAGTGCACGCCGCCGACATCGACCGCGCCTACCTCCTCGGCCGCGACGGCATCTACTGGAGCACCGAACCCTCCCACCCCCGCCTGGGCCGCATCGCACAACTGACCGAAGAACGCGACCGCGCACTCTCCACAGCGTCCCGCAACAACATCGCCGACAGCGGCGTCCACCAGGGTTCCGACCCGCACCTCGAACTCACGTCCGCAATCGAAAATGGCAGTGAGACAACCAATCTCAACCGATTCGATACCGACGTGGCAGCCACCGACGGCACCCGGATCGTCGAAGCGATCGACGCCGTACTCGCCGACATAGACGACGGCACCTGGACGGCACCAGTAGATCCACCACAGCCCAGCACCCCAGCATCGATCGAATACGACATGGGCGCTGACCTATGACACCTACTGCGCGACAACAAAACCCGCATTCCTCCACAGCTCTGCCCCCAGAGGTGGAAGGAGATGATCGGGTTGCCGACGCGAGAAACGCGACGCCGTAACACCGGCGGACTCGGTGAGGAAACGTGGCTGCTCCTGCTGTTTCTCGCTGCCGTCTTGTTGTGCCTGGCCGGGTGGGCAGCGATGTGCCTGGGGGAGTGGTGGGCGGGACTGCCGGTCACCGGTAACCCGGTCGCCGCCTACCTTCAGCTGGCTTTGGGACGACGACACTGGCCCTGGCAATCCACCTGTGTCGCACTAGCGCTCGTGCTCACGGCAGTCGGCGCTGCCGCGATGATCCGTCCCCGCCTCCCGCACCCGAGTGGCATCGACTCGGCCGCACGAACCATGGCACCATCTCGCACCATCACCATCGCCCGACACAGCGACAACCTCTCCGCGGCGGCGCGACTGCTCAAGGATGCCCCCGTTGAGGTGAGGGAACTACCGGGGCCACCGCTGGGGCGCACCGTGCTCCAAGACGTCGAGTTGTTCATCCCCGCCGAACTGGGGGTGTTCATCGCTGCCGGTCAGCGGACCGGCAAAACAATGGCCTGGGCGATACCCGCGGTGCTGTCCGCGTGGGGGCCGGCGCTGGCGACCAGCAACAAGCCGGACCTGTACCGGCACACCCGATACGGGCGTGCGCAACAGGGCCGGATCTGGCTGTGTGACCTGCAAGCGGTCTGCGGGCGCGCCGAGTGCGACTTCTGGGTCGACCTGCTCTCGCAAGTCACCAGCCTGCCCGCGGCACGCAAACTCGCGGCGTTCTTCGTCAGCGGCTCCTCCGGCTCCGCCGCCCAGCAGGCAAACGCCAAAGTCGACACCTACTTCGACGGCGGCGCACAAGAACTGTTGAGCCTGTACGCATTTGCCGCCGCCTGCGTCGGCGGCGACCTACTACACGTCGCCGAATGGCTCTCCGGCGACCAGGACCAAACCCCGGCCCTGATCCTGCGCGACCACGGCCACCACCGGCCCGCACAACGGATTCTGGATGCCCAAAGCCTCTACGCCCGGCAGCGAGATGGGTTGTACGACATGGGAAGACGCTTCCTCAATGTCCTGTCTGACGAAAACTACGCCCGCATGGTCACACCTCCCACCCGCAAACGCTTCAGCGTCTACGAAGGCGAAGACAAGGTCGTCATCGATATCCGGCACGAACCCGCACGCCATCACCTGCCCGAATTCAAGCCCGCCGAGTTCGTTAGCAGCACCGACACCCTGTACGCCCTATCCATGACCGGCCCCGACTCGGCCGGCCCGCTGACCGCCGCGCTCGTCGGCCAGATATTGGAAGCCGCGCTCGCTGTCGCTCGAGGGCGCTTGGACGGCCGTCTGGCGGTGCCGCTGCTGGCGGTGCTCGATGAAGCGGCCAACTGCGCCCGCATCGGCGAGCTGCCCAGCTACTACACCTACTGCGGTGGCTGCGGAATCATCTTGATGACCATCATTCAGGTCCTCGAACAAGGCGAAGATCTCTGGGGCGTCAACGGTGTGAAGATCATGCGCGCCCAATCGATCGAGATCTACGGCGGCAACATCGCCTCCGTCGGCTACCTCGACGAATGGTCGAAAATGATCGATGAGCACGACGTGGCCGACCACTCCCGCTCGCACGGCCCCGGCGGCGTCAACCGCACCACATCCTGGCGGTCGGAACCTGTCCTGAACGTCGCCAAACTCGGTGCGCTGCCCAAGGATCGGGCCCTGATCCGCTTGCCCGGCCATCAGCCGATGCTCGTGCGCAAAGTCTTCTGGTGGAACCACCCCGTCTTCGCTTCACTCGTCACCGCGTCACTGCGCCAGTTCGAACACGCTGTCTCCCTGCGCAAACAACCCCGTACAACCAGACCATCCGGACAGGACGGAGACGCCCCACAATGACCACACCTTCTGCCAGTGCCATGCCCCAGTCCAGCGGTGCCCCGACGAATCCACCCAAGCCCCCGGCTTACCCGGACTTCGTGACCTTCGCCGAGAAATGGCTCTTCCCCTTCCAGACCGTGCGCCTCGCCGAGGCGAACCGGGAACAGACCTTCACCTGGTGCCCGCAGTGGTGGCGCCACCGCCCAGTCGCAGTGCGCATCGCGGCCCTGCACAACGTGTTCGAAGCCTCTCGCCGCAGCCGCTCCGGCGGAGCGATATCGACCTTCATGCTCAGCCACATCGATGCCCACATGAGAATCATCCTCGACGCTGCCAACGGACCCCTGCACCGCTGCACACGAACCAAACATATCGCACTGCAAGCACTTTCCGCCGATCCCGTGCCGCCGGGCTGGTTCGGAGACATGCGACGACCATCCAACGTCAGCGATGGGGAGCAGGGGAAGCGAAAGCCGCCGCGGTTTGCGCACTACACCGACTTCGTCGAGCAATGGCTGCTCCCGGTGACCGCAGTGCGCGTCGCCGCCAATCACCGCGAAGGGCAATACACCTGGTGCCGGCAATGGTGGGCACACCATGGCGTCGCAGTTCGATTCGCCGCACTGCGCGCAGTCTTCGAAACAGCACGTCTGGCCGAAGACAAAACGGCGATGAGCACCCTGTTCGTCTCGCACATCGACCCTCACATGCGGGTGATCCTCGATGCCGCACAAGGACCGCTGCACCGCTGCACGCCCGACCGGCACGTGCCTCAGCCCGGTCTTCCGTTCGCGTCGGTGCCGATGGGCTGGTTTGGGTCCGCAGCGGGCTCGTTACCGGTAGACGAACTGGGATTCGGGCCAGACTTTCGGATCCTTCGAACTAGCGGCACTCTCTGAATGTCGATCTCGTCGAGCTCACCAGTTACAAGGACGCCAAGGCGATCTGGCGACCTGGTCCACCGAAGACGCTCGCAGGCGCTGAGCTGCGGTCCAGGCATAACCTCAGGCCGCCGACGCTTCAGGAGACGGCTCGTGCCGCCATGCGACCAGTTTCGCGTCCAGCGTCAGCGGCGGCCCGATTTTCAGTCGAACACGGTGGGTTTGCCAGGGTTCTTCCAGTGGTCGAACATCATTTGGATCTCGTGCTCCAGGATGCGGGTTACAGACAGCGGTGGCAGGTCGTCGACGGGGAAGTATCCGATCTGCATGGTCTCCACCGGGCTCGGTTCGCCGGTGGCGTCGATGACATCGCAGAGAAAGAACATTTTGTAGACCGAGGAGGGCAGTTTCGGGGTGTGGCCTTGGGTGTCGCGGTCCAGGCAAGCGACCAGCGTATGGGCGTGCACAAGGAGTCCGGACTCCTCCTTGACCTCCTTTTCCGCGACCTGGCGTGGGGTATCTCCGAGATCGGCCCATCCGCCCGGTGGGGTCCATCGTTCATCGCTGCGGTCCTGGATCAGCAGGATGCGGCCCTGCTGATCGAATATTCCGGCGCGAACGTCCACTTTTGGTGTGGCGTAACCGATTTCCGCAGCCAGGATCTCGCGGAACTGCGCGGTGTCGCCGGTCCCGATGAGCGCCATGAGTTCGGCGCTGACCGTCCGTACCTGCTCGTAGCGTTCGGCATCGAAGACATCGCGGACGAAGGTGATGCCGTTCTGCGCGATCGCCGCCAACTGCAGTGCCAGCGCATGCAGCTGTTCGGCCTCTACACGATCATCACTCATTGATGCATTCCTCCAAGGATCGATTGAACAGGAGCCCACGCTCACGCACGGCAACGCGAGGGATTCAGATCGACAAGCGGTAGTTCGTGGTGTCGCGCGGTTGGAATCCGCACCGCGCGTACATCTTGCGCGCGGCCGAGCGCGAGGGTGTGCAGGTCAGATCGACGGTGCGGGCGTGGTGCGCTCTGGCGAGCTCGATGGCGGCGCGGGTGAGTGCTTCACCGATACCGCAGCCACGCACGCTCTGGTTGACCACGACGTCTTCGATGCGTGCTCGCACCCCGCTCATCAGCGGATATATCACTACGATCGTGACTCCGACGATCGTGCTGTCCAGACGCGCCGCCAGCATGTTCGTGCTGGGAGTGGCCAGGAGCGCATCGAGGTGTCCGCGGGTCAAGGTCGGCGCCGAGGTCGACAGTTGCGGTAGCAGATCGGTCAGGGCTTGCCAGAGGTCGTCGCTGGCTTCGCGGGTCTGTGTGACCACGACTGATCGGTCTTGCTCTGGACTCACCTCAAGCGCCTTTCCGTTGACTTGTTGTGCTGACATCGAGGTGAAATATGTATGCCTGAAACAGAATTGGGTAGGCGCCGTCGGTCGCGGGCGGGCTCGTCGCCGCCAGCACGCCGATGTTCGGACGACAGCCTAGCTTCACCGATACTGCTGTGGCCGTTTCCTGGTGAGATAACTCCGATGGTCCTCTCACCGACGGATTGTCCGGTCGGGTGTTGAGAGTCTCGCGATCGCGGCGGGGATGTCCCCGTCCGCTGACCCGAACACTGCGCTGGCGGCGACGAGAGTGTCGGCGCCGGCCTCGATGATCTGCGCGGCGTTGGCCGCGGTGATGCCGCCATCTGCGACCAGATCGACTGTGTCGAGCCCGATTTCGTCCAGGCGTGCGCGTAGCGCAGCAATCTTAGCAATGACAGCGGGCTGAAAGCGGCTGGTGCCCGGAATGCTGGTCATAAGGACCACCACGTCTACCTGCGGCAGGTAGGGCTCGAGGTGGTCGATGCTCAAATCCGGGTTGAGGACCAGGCCTTTGCTGATTCGAGCCTGACCCAGTAGATGGAGGGTGTCCGTGATCTGGTGTGCGGCATCGATATGCAGCGATACTCGATCTACCCCGATATCGATCAACTCCTCGAGAAGGCGTTCGGGGTCGACTGTTTGCAGGTGCACGTCGACGGGCAGTCCAGTGAGCTTCCGGACGGCGCGGACGGTGCGTAACCCGAAGCTGATCGAGGGGGTGTATTGACCGTCCATGACATCGAGGTGCAAGCAGGCGGCTTCGGTACCTTCGACCTGCTTGATTGAGGAAGCCAGGTCCAACGGGTCGGCCCCCAGTAGTGCTGGTGCGATACGAACGCTCATAAGGGAATTCCTGAAGTAGAGGCGGCAACGGCGGAAGTCATTGTGGTGCAGACAAATCCGACATCGGAGTCGGTGAGATCGGGCCTCATAGGAAGACACAGTGTGTGCACGGCCTGAAATTCGGTGTGCGGGAACT
Source organism: Nocardia sp. NPDC006630 (assembly GCF_040611495.1). Taxonomy (NCBI): domain Bacteria; kingdom Bacillati; phylum Actinomycetota; class Actinomycetes; order Mycobacteriales; family Nocardiaceae; genus Nocardia; species Nocardia sp. NPDC006630. Next base: position 324,677 of record NZ_JBEXOK010000010.1, on the reverse strand, counting down.
CCCCTCGGCCGTTGGCGCGGGCGGCGAACGCGGGTTGCCGGTGAACGGGGACGGGGTAGCGGACGACAGCGTCCACGCCATCGGCTCGTAGACGGTTCAGCACCTGGTCGCGGTGAAGGGTTGTCACCTGGAGCAGGTGATAGACGTGATCGCCGGGCGGTGACGGAGCGGGCGCAACGGAAATACCGGTGGGGGCCAATGCCTGCCGATAGAGGTCGGCGATGGTGCGGCGGGCGGCGTTCCACTCATCGAGTGCGTTGAGTTTGGCATCCAGTACCACTGCCTGCACTGCGTCGAGCTTGCTGTTCATACCGAGGTGAACATGGTTGTTCTGTCCGTCTTGTCCGAGGTTGCGCAGGATCCGCAGTTCCCGATCGAGGGTGAGGTCGCTGGTGACGACGGCGCCCGCGTCTCCGGCGGCGGCCAGGTTCTTCGATGGATGGAAGCTGAAGCAACCGGCCGCACCGAAGGTGCCGACCTTGCGGCCGCGCCAGGTGGCACCGACCGCTTGTGCGCAGTCCTCCACCAAGGCGACTCCGTGCCGGTCTGCGAGCGCGACGAGCCGATCCATGTCCAGGGTTCGGCCGAATAAATGCACGGCCAGGATGGCGCGAGTGCGCGGCCCGCAGGCCGCGGCGGTGGCGTCCAGGTCCATCAACCAGCTGCCGGGCTCGCAGTCGACCAGCACAGGCGTCGCACCGACGGACAGCACAGCAAGCACGGTGGCGTGGAAGGTATTCGCGACGGTGATCACCTCGTCACCGCGCCCGATTCCCAGGGCCGTCAGGGCCAGTATCAGGGCATCGGTGCCCGAGTTGACGCCGACCGCGCAACGCGCCCCGAGGTAGGCCGCGAAGCGATCCTCGAATCGCTGGACATGCTCGCTCAGGATGTATTCGCCCGCCGCGAGAACATCGCACAGGTGCGCGGACAGGGCAGGCAGGTCCAGGAACTGGCTGGCGTAGGCGTAGCGCGGGACCCTCATGACAGACCGGAATCGGGGCGCACGTCAATGAGAGTTTTACCGAGCCCACCGCCCGCGGCGGAAACGTTAAGGTGGGCGGCAGCCCGCAGGAAAGGCACGATTTCTCTGGTCAGGCGCTGCACACAGCGAGCGGGTGACCAGTCGTCATCGTCGGGGGCGGCCATGAGCAGCGACAGAGCTTCGGTGAAGTCGGCCCGCGTCGCGCCGTAGGTACCGGCGACGGTGATGTCTTTGCTTTCCGCTGTGAACGTGCGGACCTGCTGCTCACGGCGCACCGTGTCGAGGTCGATCCCTCGCAGATGCATACCAGGGTGGGTGCCCGCGAAAAGGACCAACAGGCCAGCGTCGCTGAGCATGCTCGTGCACGTCGTGAGCACCGGCTCGGACGCAACGGCCGTGGCCAGCACCACTCGTCGCCAGCTCACCTGATCGTCTTGTACAGCAAGCACACGCGCGGGCAAGGCGCGGCGCTGGCGCAGGAACTCGATCCGCGGTGCGCTCGGGTTGAACAGCTGGCAGCGGTAACCGCGCGCGGTGAGAGTAGCGGCGATCAGGGTGCCCGCCATCCCGGCGCCGACGACTGCGATCGGCGATTCGAGGTCACCGCCGATAGCGTCGGTAACCTCGTTCAGATGGCGAACGGCGTGTATCGCACACGCCAGCGGTTCGGTGAAAACCGCTACTGCGGTGGCCATTGCGTCGGGAACGGGGACCAACGCGGCGCGAAGCTGATCAGGGCTGCCGCACAATTGAACCACCTGCGCGTACCCCGAGGTGCGGGCGCTGAGCGTGGGGTGCGGGTCGAACAGCACCCGCATTCCGCGCAGGTCGGCCAGGTCCGCGGTCGTCTCGACCACTTCGCCGATGATTTCGTGCCCGAAGTCTTTGCGGCCGAACCGGGTTCCGGTGATCTCGCGCAGGTCCGATCGGCACACGCCGACCATGACAGGTTCGAGCACCACCATGCTCGTGTCCGCAGGTTCTGACACGGTGCCCCGAGTGAGATACGCGCTGCCTTCACAGTGGTCGATGCGGCCGAAGGTTCTGCCCACGGTGATCATGAGTGCTCCTGTGCGAGAAGGTCGGCGACGGTGACGGTGAGGTCGACCGGCCGCGAGTAGGTGGTCATGGTGGGATCGACGAGCACTTTGAGATGTTCACCGCCGGTGTGGATCTGCTGAGCCATCATCGGGATCTGTTGTGCGGCCGCCTCGAGGGAGATCACGGAGGTGATCATGGCCGCGAAGCGCTCCGGGTCGTGCAGAAGGTGCAGTTGGGCCTGCTCCAGCTGCTCGTCCGAAGTGCCTCGGTGCCCGGTGATCCACAGCTTCTTGCCCTGATCGGAAAGCGTCTGCTGCACAGCAGGTTTGAGAGCGTTGTGACCGCAGATATTGCGCCGGCGCACGGCGCCCAACCGTGCGCCTGGCAGAGCCGGGTGACGCAGATCGTCGGCGATACCGCCGAACAGGTCCACTACTCCGCCGTCGGTGACGGCGGAGACAGCTTGAGCGAGCACCGGTATCGCTGCCTCGCGGGGGGCGCACACGAGCGCGCCGTCGACACTGCCGGGTGCCAGCTGGGTGGACAGGTCCGTGGAGGCGAGCAGGCACAAGCGCGTCAGGTACGCCAGGCGTTCGCGGCGTGGGTGCACCAGGAGCATCCGATATCCGAGTTGCTCACCCACGATCGCCACGAGCATCGCCGCGGACCCACCCCCGATGACCGCAACGCGTGAGCGCGCCGGCAGGTGCACGCTCATCAGCTCCCACGCGTACAGCGCGGTGGCGATCGGCTCAACCAGTGGCCCCAAATCCACCGGGAGTGTCTGCTGGGCAGGCACGCTATGGCAGGGGTTGGAGGTGATGAGCGGGTCCTGCCACACTCCGGGGTAGCTGTGCCCGAGGATCTGGTCTTGGTTGGCCCGGTACACGGGGTTGAAGATGACGCAGCCCCGCGCGCCGTGCTCGGTGGCCTCCCGCACGGCGATGGCCTCGTGCCCCAAGATGGTCGCCTGGTCGCGGCGAGCACCACGCAGGATCTGCAGGTCCGTGCCGCACACCCCGGCGCGCAGTATCCGAAATACCGACGCGCCCAATCCTGGCGTGGTGAGGTCGCGCTGGATCCGCAGCGTGTGGCCTTCGCGGATCAACGCACGATGCTCAACACTTGTCGCGGCAGACATGCTCACCTCACCACACTCAGTTGCTGAGACATCGAGCGCAGCGAATCCGCTGCTGCGACAACCTCTTTCAGAGCGATATCCTGAGCGAACTCGGCGTCACCGATCCCCGTGGGCAGGGGAATGTTCTGGGCACCGTCGCGGTGGCGGACGGAGTCCTCCAGGCCGGCGGCCAGAAGGTCTTCGGTGATGCATTCGTGGTGCAGCGGCAAGCCGATCCGCGTCATGAGGTCGGCGACCCGGTCGAAGCACTGATCGTGGAAAAGTCCCCGTTCTCGTGCGATCAGGCAGGACAATGCGATATCGATCGCTACCGCCTCGCCGTGGTACAGGATCGGTTGTGCGGCCAGTTCGAAACTCGGACTGAAGGTGTGCCCGAAATCGGCGGCTCGTGCCAGGTTGTTCTCGAACAGGTTGCCTTCGAGCTCTTCCAGGATCGCGGAGATCGCGGCGTCGATCACCGGCCCCGCGACGGCGGTGTTGGTGGCGAAATCGTGTGCACTGCTCCACCGTTGCTCGATCGTGTGGAAGAGCCCGACATCCTTGATCAGCGCAATCTTGAGGATTTCGGCCATGCCGTTGGCGATCTGACGGTCCGGCAGGGTGGCCAGGAAGTGCGGGTCCACCACCGTGTGAACAGCCGGATAGTAGGTGCCTACACGGTTTTTGCGCTTGCCGACATTGATGCCGGTCTTCGCACCCACCGCGGCATCGACCATGCCGAGCAAGGTCGTCGGCACCCGCACGTACGGCACCCCACGCCGATAGATCGAACTGGCGAACCCGACGACGTCCGTCAGGACGCCACCGCCGATGGCAACGACGGCGTCGCGCCGCCGTGAGAGGCTGAATCGGTCGTACTCGCGGACGATCCTTCCCACCGTTTCGGCGGTCTTGGTGCGCTCGGCCGCCTCGATCGTCAGGATCGTGTAGCTGGCGGCGGCGTCGTGGAAATATGCTTCGATGGCATCACCGAAATGCGCGAGCACTGTGGCGTCGACGACCACGAGGGTGCGGCGGCGGTCGGTCCCCAACGCTTTCGCGAGGTCCCGGTTGCCGGGGTCGAGACAGCGGCTGGTGCGGGTGATCGAGTACGACACGGTCCGGTCTTCTCGGACGGTCCAGGTGCGATCCATATCAGGGTGCCTCCAGTGCTTGTCGCGCCGCCGGCGCGGTGCTGTCGAGGGCCAATCGCGCAGCACCACGCATCGGTTCGTGGCCGTCGGCGTCCAGCCGAGTGATGCGCTCTCGGAAGATGCTGGGTTGGTGAGTAGAGGCCAGGTACAGGCCGTGATGCTCCAATGTCCGGTACAGGCTGGCCATCCAGTGCTCACCGAGCATGTCCACGACTCCACCGGTCACATACACGTGATCGACTCGCGGATCGATGGTCAGCAGGTACAGCAACCCCAGCGCGACCGGCGCAGTCGACGCATCGAGAAATGCTGCGGCAGAAGCACTCTCGTTCTGCAGGGCGGTGTGCAGTCGAGCCAACAGTGGCATAGGGGGGTTGGGGCTGTCGGTGACGTCGAGGATGCTCGACAGCTGCGCTAGGTTGCGTTCGATCGCCGCGCCCGACGAGATCGCCGCAATGTGCCCAGTCGCCCCGCAGTCGCAGATCAGCTCAGCGGCAACGGTTCCCGGTGGGGGAGGCGAGAGTGCGGGCAAGTGCCCGATTTCCCCTTGGATGCCATGAATCGGATCGACGAGCACGACACCAGAGGCGACATCGATCGTCCGGGCAGCGATTCCGGTACTGACCGTGACACCGGTCAGACACCGCCATCCCTGCGCCTGCACTTCCCCCTGGGCGGCGATAGCGACCACCAGACACGTCACGTCGGAGGCGACACACCAGATCAGGCCCGGTTCCGCGGCGGTCAGTACTGCGCGCAGATCGAAGGGGTCCAGCGCGTCACCCCACAGCGGGGCGCTGGCCATGACCTGCCCGGTGGTGGCGTTGATCGCGGCACCGAGCGAAATCCCGACTCGGCGCACACCGGGATATCGGGCGAGAAGCGTCCAGGTGCGGTCAAGGAGATACCGCACCAGCAGTTCTCGAAGCGTGGAGGGATGGCGGCCGGTGCCGGCTCGAGTGACCGCCGGATACCGGACAGGATGCGTCAGAGCGCCGTTGGCATCGACGATGGCTGAGCGCCACCAGGTGCCGCCGATATCGTGCACGATCACCGGCTCGTCGTTTGTGGTCGCGATCATGCCAGCGCCGCCGGTTGCGCGGCGAAGTCGGCGAACAGATAACCGTTCTCGTCCAGAACCAGCGCAGCAGATGTGCGCGCCGCACTGTCGGCAGGCGTGAGCAATTGCGTCACCGCGGCCTTCTTCCCACTGCCGGTCGCCAACAGAATCCGGGTCGGGATGGCGTGCAGGTGGTCCTGGCTGAGGGTGACTCGGTCTTCGTCGTCGCGGGTGGTAGCCAGGACCGTCTGGGTGCAGACGGGAATATCAGGTTCGAAGATCGCGGCCGTGTGTCCGTCGGCGCCCAACCCCAGCACCACGATGTCGGGTCGAGGCAGCCGCGCGATTTGTTCGGCGTACAGGCCGGCGACCTCGAAGGGGTTGCCGTGAGGGATCGGATGCCACCGCGGGCGGGCCGCGTCCGCAGTGTCGGTGAGATCGAAGGCCGATGCGAGCGCTGTGCCATATCGTTGCGCCGGGTCCGGAGTCATCCGCTCATCAGTTTGTATGAGATGCACACAGGCCCAATCGATGTCGCTCTCGATCAGCCTGCGGTACGTCGGTAGTGGCGTCGTGCCTCCTGCCACTGCGAGCACACAGTCCTCACGCCGGCGGAGAACCTCGCGGATCCGCCTCTCGATCAACGCGGCCGCTGCCACCGCCATTGTTTGTGCATCGGCGTGGAACTGGCAGTTCGGCGTCATTGCATCTCCATGGTGTGTCTTTCGGTCACAATCGTGTCCTTCTCTCGTGGGAATTTCGTGCGGGTCGTAGCAACTGGCTGCAGATCCGGGGGTTGACCTTGCCTAGTGCGGACAGCATTGGTTTGAGGCGCGGTGCGCAGCGCGGGCCTCAGCGGGCGGTTGGGTTACCGGTTGACCCGAACTGACGGCAAAACTGTTGGGCAGCAGCAGGAATGAACACCTGCACATGCGTGGTAGGCGTTGGCTCTCCGGAAGGGTCTGGATCCGGCGGGCGGGGCTGGCCGTAGACCACTTCGTCCACGAGGTCCGACCATGCGTTGGCGTGCTCTCCTGCCACATGCCAGGCACGGTGGACGAGTTCCTCGCGCCGTTCGTCAAACAGTGCAGTCACGGCATCCAGATGTGCCTGCGTCATATCGTCCACCGCGTGCCCGAGTGAGTCGGCGCAACGCTCGGCGAACGGGGCATGCTGCAACGTCCACAGGTCGATCTGTGCGATTAGTTGCAGTCGCCGGAGAGCGAAATCCGGTGGGCCCGTGGGGTCGGTGCGATGTGCCAGGTGCAGCTCCGCCAATGCCCGCGCGCATTGTGTGATCGGGTGCGTGTCCGGATTGTTGCCGATATGTCCGCAGAGCGCGGCGAACATCTCATGCCAATCTGGCAGGAGTGGAGGAGGGGCTCCGTTGTTCATGCTCAGTTCCCCACTGGGGAAAGGGCTTTCGCGGAGTCCAGGGTGATCGCTACGGCCGTGTCGAAGGGCGGGCGGAGCGTGCCCACGGGACTATCGAGCCAAACGCGCATCGTGTCGGCGGGGCCCGGCAGCATGATCATTGCGCCTTTCGGGGTCCGAATCGCTTGTACGCGGTACAGCTTCGAGAACAAGAAGATGCTGCGGGTGTCCTCGGCGGATGCCGCTTGGGTGAGAACCGTCAGAGCGCCCGTGAGGCGGTTTTCGATGATCGGCGTAGTCAGTAGCTGTCTACTCAGCTCGATCCGCACGCGGTCGCCCAGGATGGCTGGCATCTGTATGGCATCCACGGGTCCGGCGCGCAGGATGATTTGGTTGTACGCGTCGATGTGGGTACCGGTGAAACCGTTTTCTTCGCAGTATCGATCGCGCTGGGCTGCAACGGTTTCGGTCAATGCTGTGGACATGGTTCCCTCACGGGGCGTGAACTCGCGGCGGGGGCGGAGGCGATTGTCGGACATCGTGGCAATCCTCAGTAGTCGAACCCATCGGACAGAAATGCGTGTGCTGCCACCCAGTAGGTGCAGGCAGGGCCATGGGAATCACGAGTCAGAATGCGGATCGCGGTGGTTTCGGTGAGTTGACCGATGTCGTCCTCACAGCAGCGAATGCCACGATCATTCGAAATCGGGCGGCATGACAGATCTTTCGGCGGCACGACAACCTCCCCACGGGCGCTGATAGGTAGCACCCGGTCCGGGGGACATCGCCGGCGCGGTGGTACGACTTGTCGGCGACGCCTATCCCGCGGAGAGGGCGATTGCGGTTCCGGCACCGAGTGCTGTGTGTCACTCTCGCGTGGCGCCTGCGTCCTTTGGTGGACCGCTTCGGGACCTTTTTGGTCCGTCATCGGACCTCTTGTCCGCCAGCTCTCGCGCTTTGGGGTGGGATATCTCTAACGTTGACTGAGCGGAGGACTGATGACGAAGAAGCTACGCACCCGGTTGGAACAACTGGCAGCGCAGAGGCGTCTGACGATTGCGGGTTTTCAGCGGGCATTCGCCGCGGAAGCCGAAACGTCGGGCCTGAAACTCGTTGTCTCGCAAACTCAGGCAAAGCGATGGCTCGGAGGAGTCGCCGCTCCTCGGGAGGAATCGCAACTGGTCCTTGAGAAGTGGTTCGGCGAGCCTGCCGAACAGTTGTTGGGGCCGCCGCGCTCGCAATCCCCCCGATCGATCACTGAACAGGAGCTCGCTGTGAATGCCGGACGCGAATCGGTGAGTCACGCCATCGCTGCGGCTGCGGCGCTGGACCCCTCGGTCCTGGAACATCTGCACGCGGCCTCGGAGTATGCGGCGCACGCGTATTACGTGACTCCGCCGTTGGAGATGTTGTCGGATCTGGTGGCGCTGCGCGACACCGTGTACACCCAAATCGACCGCACACACAAGCCTCTGCAGAAGGCGCAGCTGTACTTGATCGCAGGCCAGGTGTGCGGGTTGTTGTCATCGGTGTCGTGGGATTTGGGGCTACTGCGGGCCGCTGCCGAGCAGGCACGTGCCGCACACACCTACGGCGGCATCATCGATCACCCCTCGTTGCAAGCCTGGGCAAAGGCGCTGCAGGTCACTGTGACGTTTTGGTCGGGCAGCCCGCGCGAGGCTGCCTCGATCGCCGTGCGTGCGCTCGAGGGGGCGCCGAACGGGACGGCGAGAGCCCGGCTGCACAGCGTGCATGCCCGCTCTCTGGCAATGATCGGCGCGCGCGGTGAAGTGCGCGCCGAGCTCGCAGCGGCCGCTGACGAACTCGACCGCGCGGGCGGTGACGAATTCCTCGATGGCATAGGCGGTGAGTTGGCGTTCGACCGTGCCCGGCGAGGTTTGTGCGCGGGAGCTTCTTATGTCGTTCTTGCCGATGGCGACCAGGCCGAACGTGAAGCCCAGGGCGCCGTCGAGCTGTTTGCAGCGATTCACGAGGACGAGCGGTGGGCCGCCGGCGTGATCAGCGCGCATGTCGATTTGGGTGCCGCCCGCGCTTTGCGCGGAGACTTAGCGGGCGCCCAAGTGGCACTGACGCCTGTGTTCGAGCTCGATACGGCCCGCCGCACCGAAGCAATCGCCCAACGTCTGCATGCGATGGCTCGCACACTGAGCACCACCTACTACCACGGTTCTATCGAGGCCAGAGACCTCGGCGCCGAGATCGAGGACTTCACCGCCGCCAGCCTGGCGCGCAGGGCTGTGCCACGCGCATTGAATCCGTAATCGACACCCCTGTGCCGTCAGATGCCACAGTGATCGAGCTGGTAGGCGTCCCACAGGCGCAGGATCGCTTCCTCGCGTTCCGGTGAGATCCCCAGCTCGCCCGCCCGCTCGTGGACGACTGAGGCACCTCCAGCACGCAGCCACCCCCAGGTATCGGCGACAGTTTCCGCGATACGCCGATTACTGAAACCTGCTGCCCGTGCGTGCGCGGAATCGACCGCCCATGCACCTTGGTAGGTGCGCCACAACGGCAGTTCAGTCCACTGCGCAACACCTTGACCTACCAGCCATTGCTCATCCGTCACCCATTCCAGCTGCCCGGTGCCCCCTACGGCCTGGTTGCAGGCATCGAGCATGTCGCCCACCGTTTCGTGACCACCGGCAGTGACATTAAAGATTCCCGGCTGCTCGGCGGCAGTGTGCAGCGCGAATTGCGCGACATCCCGCACGTCTACCGGTTGAATCGGGCGCTGCGGATCGCCAGGGGCGAGGATACGGCCGCCGCGCTGCATCCGCTCGAGCCACCACTGTAGGCGGCCGACGTACTCGCGCGGGCCGAGGATCACTCCCGGGCGCAGGATCACCGACCGGTCCGCGCCGAAGACCTGCAACACCGCCCCTTCACATCCGGCCTTGCCGAACCCATAGGTGGACGGTCCGGGGTTGCCGTCATAGCCGTAACCGGGCCCGGCGTCGGGCGGGCACTCCAAGATCGGCGACTTCTCCGTCAGTGGTTCCAGCGGCCAGCCTTCGTACACCGATACGGAGGAGACCAGCACATACCGGACGGCGACCGGCTCCAAAGCTTGTGCCACCGCAACGGTTTCGCGCGGAACATAGCTGGATGTGTCGATCACGGCGTCGTACGGCCCGCCCTGGGCCAGCCGCGCGAGATCGGCCGGGTCGGTGCGATCGCCCCGGATCAGAGTCACGCCTTCGGCGTCGCTGCCGGATCGCCCACGCCGGAACGTGGCGACCTCTATTCCGTCCGCGATCGCTTGCTCAGCGATCGTTCGACCGAGAAACCAGGATCCGCCCAACACCAAAATCCGCATCACCACAACCATTGTGGTCGAGCGCTACCGCCCTGGCGAGCGATTCGACAGGCGATGCAACAGCGTGGACAGCAGAGCTGCGCGTTCTCCCATCACGGTCACATCGACGCGTTCTCCACGCCCGTGAGGATGCGCGCCGAGAGCGCCGAGCCCATCCAGCGTCGGAACTCCGATCGCGGCAATGAGATTCGCATCCGATCCGCCCGCGGACCGGTCGGCCGCCAATGGCCGCAGACCCAACTCCCACGCGGCGGCCGCCGCCTCCGCGAATACGTCCACCCCTAACGCTGGTTCGAATGGCGGCCGTTCGATACCGCCCTCGACAATCACCCGCGCGCCCTCGACATGAGGTTTCAGCGCCGCCATCGCGTCATCGACGTCTTCGAGGTCGGAGCGAGTCCAGGCACGCACATCGACGTGGCACGTAGCGAACTCAGGGACGACGTTGGTGGCTGTACCGGCTGAGAACATGGTGGGGGTCACCGTTGTCTCACCGCTGCCCAGGTTGTTGATCGCGAGGATCTGGTGCGCCAGCTCGACGCCGGCATTGACACCGAGCGCAGGCTCTAGGCCTGAGTGAGCTGCCTTGCCGTGCACTTTTACCTGATAGTTCGCGATGCCTTTGCGGGCGACCTTCACTGCACCACCGTCGGCGCTCGGCTCACAGACAAGCGCGACTCCAGCGAGCTTGGCCTGCTGCTCGATCAGTGGCCATGAGGTCGCCGACCCGGTTTCTTCATCGCTGGTCAGCACCACGCTCACCGCGGAGGTATCGGCCATCAGTTCCAGTGCGGCGAGCAGTTGCACAATGCCCGCCTTCATATCGAAGACTCCCGGGCCTGTGGCGATGCCGTCGTCCGCGATTTCGAATCGCCAGTCGGTGATCGTTCCCAAGGGCCAGACCGTATCGAAATGCCCAACGACCAACACGCGTGGTCGCGGGGCCTGGGCTACCAGGTGAACGTTTTCTCCGGACCACACGAGATCTACGGGTCGCCCTAGGGCTTTGTCCAGCCAGGGTGCAAGCAACTGGGCGCAGTTGCGCAGAGCCTCAGGGGAATTCGAGGGAGATTCGCACTCCACCAGCTCGCCCAACTGCTTCAACATTGTCGGCATCATCGCGGTGGCCGACTCCAGCGTGTGGTGTTCGTTTCCCATGCGAATCAATCATCGTCCGATCTTGCGCCGCGTGCACACTCAGTCACCTCAAGAGCACTTTGTCCGCATGGTCGGCGCAGTGATCGCGACCCGGATCACCCGGGGTGATGGCGAGGCGAATCATGCTGTAGGCCACCGGGTTCAGAGAGGTCGTGCTCTGACCTTCACGTGAGATCCCGTTGTGTGGACTGATGTCGAGGTAGGACTTCAGGATCCAGTGGCGACCGAGGGCCGACAATTCAGCCCTGATCCGTTGCAATAACTCATATCACCACGCAGCGGTCGAGCTTCATATGGTCGGTGCCGCCGAGGGCGAGATCATGAGATGCTGCGCAGCGTGGACACCGATTTCCAGTCGGCGCTGGTCGTTCGCGTGATGCGCGAACAGAGCGCCGGGCGACTGCCGAGTCTGAGCGTGGCGGTCGGTGTCGACGACGTGCTGCGCGCCGAAGCATCGGCGGGATTCGCTGATGTCGAAGGCCGCATCCTCGCTGGCGGTCAGGCCTTCCGTATCGGCTCGATCACCAAGACGTTCACCGCGGCGCTGACGTTGCTGCTGTGCGAACGAGGTGACCTGGCGCTCGACGCGCCGATCGGTCGATACCTGCCTGAGGCGCCTGAAATCGGGATCGGTCACCTCACCTTGCGCATGCTGCTGTCACACAGCAGTGGTCTGCAGCGCGAGGTACCCGGCGATATGTGGGTCAGTATGCAGGGCCCTTCGGCCTCGGAACTGCTTGAGGCCCTGGGCCAGGTCGAATTGATCGCCGAGCCCGGGCAGCGGTGGCACTACTCCAATCTCGGCTATGCAGTGATCGGATCGGCGATCGAGCACGTCACCGGCCGCCAGTGTCAGACGCTGATCGATGAGTTGCTCATCGGCCCTCTCGAGTTGACTCACACCAGCTGGACAACCCCGCCCGGCGCCGCGATCGGCTACCGGCTCGATCCCTATATCGACCGTGTCCACCGTGAGCCGGGCATGGACCAAGCCGCCGTCGGCGTGGGCGGGCAGTTGTGGTCGACCACTGGGGACCTGCTGCGGTGGGGACATGCCTTATGTGCAGGTCAGCCTGATGTTTTGCCGCTTACAGTCGTCGATGCCATGCATCGGATCCAGGTCATGGTGGACACCGAGTCTTGGACGAAGGGCTGGGGGATGGGCCTGATACTCGAACGGCGCGGCGATCACATTCTTGCGGGCCATACCGGTGCGATGCCCGGGTTTCAGGCGGCACTGTTCATCGACCGCAAGACCACCACAGTCGTTGTCGCACTGTGCAATGCGACCCGCGGCATCACACTGAGCGACCTCGCCGGCGACATCGCTCTCGAGGCCATCGCCGCCCGGCCCGCGCCCACTCCGCCGGTATGGGAACCGGCGCCGGCGTGCCCGCAGGATGTCGCGGATCTGGTCGGCAGCTGGTGGTCGGAGTCCGATGAGATCGCCATCCAGTGGCGCCGCGGCGGCCTGTACGCGCATCTCGTGGCGAGTCCGGCCACCACCGGCACCTCCTTCGCCATGGAGGCACCCGGACGATTCCGTGCGGTCACCGGACGGCTACAAGGAGAACTGCTGGTGGTGACACGCACACTATCGGGTGTCGAATTGCGTTGGGCGACTTACCCGCTCACCCGTTCGCCGCGATGAATCCCTGCAGTCGCCCGCGGGTCACCGCTGTTGTCGACTCATCGGCGGTGACCGACAATGCGCGATCGGTGGTGCGGAAGACCTGCAGTACACGAGGGGTTACCGGTGTGCCACTGGCATAGGTGAGGGTTCGTTCGATGGCAGACATTGCGGCATCGACTTCTCCGGTCTGCAGGTCGGCGATCGAGCGCTCGAGCTGCCAGATGAGGTTGTTTCTGACGAAAGTCGCAGGACCGGTGCTCTGCTGCTCGGTCAGGGCCTCGACTGCGTCGTGAGGATTGCCCAGGTCGAGCAGGCACGATCCGCGATGGCCGGCCAGCGCTGTGTGGTCGAAGACGGTGAGCCAATCCGGATCGTTGGCCTCATCCTGATGCTGGTCCAGGTGGGTCTCGGCGAGCGCGAGCATCTCCTGGCAGAGGCTGGCTTCGTTGAGTTTGGCATGTGCCCGGGCGGCCGTGGTGGCGACGAACGCGGTCAGCCGCCGGTTCCCGCTGCGCTTCGCCCACGCCAGAGCGCCGTAGGCGAGCTCCACCCCGCGAGCCGGATCCCCGTTCCAGGTGTGGATGAACGCCGAGTTCGGCCCACCGATATAGGCGACCAAGTCCAGGGCCTTCGCCTTCTCGGCATTGCTGCGGGCACGGGCGAGAATGGTCTCTGCTTGCCGCAGGTACCCGTGGTCGAAGCTGATCCACGCTGTCAGTTGCTGAGCTTCCGCGACTGCCCGCCACAACCCTGCGTGCTGGGCCACCGAGGCTTTCGCCGCTAGCGCCTCGACGGCTTTGATGCAGCGTTCGACCTGTTGGAGCTGGCCTGCGGCCATCGTGTGGTCGTGGCAGCGGACATCGATGATCAGCGTCCGCAACGTCTCCTCAGCGGTATCGGGTGTGAGGTCCTCAGATCTGAGATCTCGCTCCGGCTCGAGGAATGCCGATGCGAGACGTACCAGTTCACCGGAAGCCTCGAATACTTCGTCCAGCCGTTGCACCAGGTCCGGGTGCGGCCGTCGCTCCGCTTTCTCGATCCGGCCGAGCAGGGCACCGCTGACGAACACCTGCCTGCCGAGCTCGGGCAGTGACCAGCCGGCGCGCACCCTGCGATCACGTAGTTCAGCGCCGAAGGCCGCAGCAGCGGACACACATGGGCTGAGTTGACGTAGGACCTGCCCCACGAGGGGATTATGCGCGTGCCAGTCCACCTTCACCAACAGAACACATCGGAAGCCCTTCTTGCCTAGGCCGTTTGAGCCAGCGTCCGTTGCCAACTGACGTGACGCACTGACGCGGTCGTGAGCTGACATGTGTCAGGTTTGCAGAGATTGGGCCGCGCACCTGGACATTCCGTGGACTGCCCAGCCTCGACCGTGCGCGAACCTAAGGATCGTCGGGAGCCCAAAGCATTCATGCAGTGCAGACATCGCCCCTGCCTGGCCGCTAGGGTGTCGCGGGTGACGACATCGAGTTCGGGGAATTCCGCCGCTACCGATGTGCTGCCTGTCGAGCAGTATGTGGCCGGGTTGGCACGCAAGCGCATGGCAGCCGGGGTTTTGTTCCGCGACCCTGCAGAGCGGGTGCTGTTGGTCGAGCCGTCCTACAAACCGAACTGGGAGATCCCCGGGGGTGCCGTCGAAGCGGATGAGGCTCCCTGGGCAACAGCGCAACGCGAGGTGATCGAGGAGTTGGGCCGGCACCTAGCGGTGGGCAGGTTGCTGGTCGTGGACTACGTCCGCCCGCAAGACAGCCGTCCCGAGGGCGTGGTGTTCGTCTTCGACGGCGGTGTCCTGACCGAGGACGAGACGGCCTCGCTGGTATTGCGCGACGGTGAGATTCTTTCCGCCTCGTTCCATACCTTGGAGCAAGCCGGGGCGCGGGTGAAACCGTTGCTCGCGGAGCGTCTCTGCGCCGCGCTCACGGCTGCGCGTGAAGGTGCGACCGTGTTGTGCGAGCAGGGGCGGCGCATCGCCTGACTGGTGCGCCGCCTGGTTGGCTCGATGTGATCATGCCGGGGTAGGCAGTGCTTCCAGGGCTCGTAATGGCGGCGCTGCCATGGTGTTCGGGTGGGTTGTGTGTTGTTTGCCTGCCGCGCGGTAGAGGCTGTCGTGGATGCCGTCGGCGTAGAGCAACCCGTTCAGGTCATGGCGGATCTTGGCCAGGTGGCCGTCGGCTCGGAACCCCGCCGCACCCACTAACAGCACCAGCTCGCCGGCAGCTTGGTTGGCTACGTCGACACCGTGTGCTTTCGTGGCCGCACCCCATCGTTCGGCGTGAGGATGCCCGCTCTCCTCGAGCCGCGAAGCGACTACGGCTCCGAGTAGTGCGGTGACAATTTGGGTATGCGTGCGGCCTACCGTCACGAGCGCCGAGTCCCGCAATCGGAACATCCCGTTTGCCCTCTGCCGGGCGGTGAGAGCTGTTGTCACGGTGTCGAACACGGCGGCGGCACCGCCCAGGGCGGTGGCGGTGACCAGTGGCCGGTAGCTGGCGAAGTGCTTGCGCAACAACGCCATCCCCTCACCCCGCAGCACATCGTCGGGCCGGACCGGCACGGTGTCGAGGTCGAGGATGCCCCACGTCCACCCGGCCAGCCCGGCCGGGGAGATCATCTGCCGGTGCAGCCCCGGTTCGCTGGCATCCACCGCGGCCGCGGCCAACTGTCCGTCCGGGGCACGGAAGAACACCACGAACACCGCGGCTTCGGTCAGTCGGCTGATCCAGATCTTGCGTCCGGTGACTTGCCAGGTGCCATCGGGCAAGGCCGTGGCGCTGGTGCGGGTGCCCGCCGGGTTGGATCCGCCGTGCGGTTCGGTCATCGCGATTCCGGCCAGCTCGCCGGCGAGCAAGCGTGGAAGCCACCGCTGACGGGCTACCGGGCCCGCGTGGCGTGCGATGAGTGCTCCGTGTCCGAGGCCGGTGGCGTCGCGTAGGTCGATGTCGCGGTAGCCGCACACGAACTGCGCCAGCAGCGCGAACAACGCCGGTTGATCGGCGGTGTCGAGCGCACCTCGCTCTGCAAGCGCCGCACGCACGGCCTGCAACCGGCGGCTGCGCTCTGGTCCAGGGGACAGCTCCGGCTCAATCCGGCAGGTTTCCAGAACATCGTCCAATGCGCTGGCCAGCGTCCGCAGCCGCCGCCAGTCGATCCTGTTCGCGGTGTCGAGCACCGGCGCAAGCGGTTCCAGCCAGGTGCCGACCGCCTCCTGAAGTCCGATGGTGCTCACGGTGCCTCCCCCTGCACCCGTGCGGGGTGGCCGTAGGCCATGGCACCGGCCGGGATGTCGTGTGTGACAAGGGAACCGGCCCCGATCAGGGCGTGTTCGCCGATCGTGATTCCGGCCAGGATCACCGAACCGCTGCCGATCTTGGCGCCGGTGTCGAACCGGGGCGCGAGCAACGTCGGCTGGCGGAGTGGGTCGTGCCAGGTCAGCGTCTTGTCGTTGATCGTGCGCACGCCGGCACCGAGGAAGACCCGATCGGATATCAGCGTGGCGCTGGTGATGTGCGAGCCGGGAGAGCATCGCACCTCCCGGCCTATGCGGGTAGCCCGTTCCACGCAGAGATGGTGGCCGAGCACGCTATCGGAACCCACCTGCACGCCGCTGCGTAACAGCGAATAGTGCCCGATCACCGTGTTCGCCCCGACGTGAACGTCCGCGTACACGACTGCGCCGCAACGGATTACTGCGCCGGGACCGATAACAGTGGCGCTGCCGTTGCCCGGGTAGATCTGTCCGACCGCGTATCCGTGCTCGGGTTTGCCGACGACGGAATGTTCCTCGACGCGGGCCTGTTCGGAAACGGTGGCCCCTCCGTGCACCACCGCGAAGGCACCGATCACCGCGTGGCGCTCGATCACCACCGGGCGCAGAACACCCAGCTCGTCGGCCGGGATGAACACAGCGAACCGGCTGATCTGCACGCTCTCATCGGCGTGCAGCAATCCGGCTCGGTCAAGTTCGGCTACGGTCATCTCCCGCCCGGTGGTCGAGATCCTCGACGCCGGTGAGGGTTTCGCAGGAATTGTCATCGTGTACCTCCACCGCGGCAGGAAAAGGGTGGGCTGCCGCGACATTTCCAGAACACGCCCGATCGTGGCCTCCGACCATCTGTTTTGCACGACACGGCAACCCTTTGCGGGGTATGCAAATCGGCTGGCGCGGTGGATGATCGGGCGGATACGCTCTATTTCCCGCCCTGAACGAGGAACACGGGCATGGACCAGGCCCGCGCAATCTGGAACACCCCCGCCGTCCGCACCGCTGCCGAATCCGGCGACTACGGCGCGGTTGTGCGCGCCGTCCGACGGGCCGCCAATCTCACCCTCGCCGACCTCGCCGAACTCTGTAGTTACTCGATCTCTTCGCTGTCACGACTCGAGCGCGGCAAACAGCGCCTGAGCGATGTTCATGTGCTGCGCAGCCTCGCTGACTCCCTGGATATCCCACCTCATCTGCTCGGATTGGCCAACACACCACCGCAAACGGTGCGGCAACGACGACCCGCCGCTATCGTCGGCGTCATCTCAGCGCCGGACGAGGAGACCGAACCTATGCGTCGTCGCACGCTGCTGACAGGACTGACCGGCCTCGCCGGCTCCGCGACGCTCGGCGTGTCTGCGCTCCCACCAGCCCCCGGCAATCCTCTGTCCGGACTGGAGCACGTCCTACTTGTTCCACCCTCAACCGGCACACTCGTCGGGCTGCCGCGACTTGAGCACGATCTGGCCACCGTGCGATCGTCCTTCGACCTGGGCCGCTACACCGACGTCGCCGCCGAACTCCCGAATTTGCTACGCAACGCACTGGCCACTGTCGCCTCAGCCAACAGCAGCGACGACATCGGCGCAACCAACGCTGTGCTCGCGAAGATCTACGTCGTGGCATCCGCAGTGACCGTCAAATTCGCCCACGACCAACTCGCCTGGACCACCGCTGACCGTGCGATGCAGGCCGCTCACAGCAGCGGAGACACGCTGACCCAGGCCGCCGCACACCGGGCCTGGGCCATCGTTCTGCGCCGCACCGGTCACGCCGACACCGGCACACGCCTGGTAGTCGACACCGCGGCATCCCTGCAGTCCAATCTGCACCGTGGACCCCAATACCTATCGGTCTACGGATCACTGCTGTCCACCGCGGCCTACACCGCTGCCGTCGACGGCGACCGCGCCACCGCCCACACCCTCATCGGCGAGGCGATCGAAGCCGCAACCAGACTCGACAACGACGCGAACAGCTCTCGCACGGGATTCAGCTCAACGACGGTCGGGTTGTACCGGATCAGCATCGCCAGAGTCCTCGGCGACTCCGGCACAGCCATCGAAGTCGCCCGACAGATCAACCCGGCCACCATCGCGTCAAGAGAGAGGCGAGCGCAGTACTGGTCCGATGTCGCCCGCGCATTTCACCAATGGGGCAAGCCCGAAGCGTGCTACCGCGCGTTGCTGGCCGCCGAGCAAACCTCCCCGGACGAAGTCCGCTACCGCAAGCAAATACAGCACATCACCCGCAGTCTGCTACGCGACCCTGCGGCCACGTCCCTGCCCGGCGTGCAGGCATTCGCTCTTCGCACCGGAACCAAAGGCGCAGCAGGATGATTTGAAGTATGGATACACCAAACACTCGGGCTCTTTCTCGCCGAAATCGCCTAGGGTGCCGAATCGGACTTGATTGCTGACGACCACCCCAGGATCGGAATCGGTGAGGCAATGCGGATGCCGTGCACGTGGATCGAGGTGTAGCGACCGCGGCGGGGCCCGCGCGGTCG
This sequence comes from Nocardia sp. NPDC006630, assembly GCF_040611495.1. Lineage (NCBI taxonomy): Bacteria > Bacillati > Actinomycetota > Actinomycetes > Mycobacteriales > Nocardiaceae > Nocardia > Nocardia sp. NPDC006630. The sequence continues at coordinate 306,038 of NZ_JBEXOK010000010.1, read as the reverse complement.
GTGAAGCGCAGGTGCCCGTACGGGTGTCCCACCGATCGATCCTCGCCGGGAATGCGCACGAACGGCCTCGAACCCCATGCGCGCCAATTCTCCGACACGTGAGGCCCGATTCCGGGCCCCACCCGTGCCGAAGAACGGATCAGCACGGAACAGCAGGGGCAGCACGAATGCGGTGTAGAGGGCGAGCATCACGCCCAGCCCTGCCGAGAACCGTGCCGGAAGGCCGCGGTCCAGGCTTCGCCCTCGTGCCGGGACAGGGCCGCGTTGATGGATCCGGTGACCCCCAGGGCCCGGCACCAGCGAATCCAGCACGAGCGCGAGACTGGTGTCGGTGTGCAGCGAGTACAAATTCTGGGACACGATCCTCTGCCAGGCCGAGCCCAACGAGGCAGCGGCGAAACCTCAAGTCGCGCAGCAGAAGGGGGACACCGCACGCCAGCTTCTGGCGCAGGTTGCGGCTCAGCCGAGCACCGACACGCCGACCGCGAGCGCGATCAAGATCAAGATCAAGATGCTGGCACTCGACCCGGCTTTCGACGAAAACCGCTATGGCTACCGCAACTTTCGAGAGTCCCTGGACAAGGTGCCCGGGGCGAAAATCGTCGGACGATCAGGTGGAGACATCACGGTATCGCTACCCTGAAAATCGCTGTGCACGTGCGGGATCCATGGGCCAGGTAATGGCGGAAAGTCGCTTCTTGGGGCGGAGGGTTGTTGGTCAGGATTCGGTCGGGGTCGCGAGTTTGTCGAAATGTTTCTGCATCGACGGGATCCACGCCACGAGTTCCGGCAGGTCAGCGGTGGCGACGCGCACTTCCTCGCCGTAGCGGATGCTCCGAGGGTCGGAGACCAGCGCCGACAGGTCGGTGGGGACGATGGTGTGGGGGAGGCCCAAAATGCCCAGGTCGGCGGCGATTTCATCGGCGGTGGCTTTGAACTCTCCGCAGCCGTTCTCGCGCCACATGGCCAGCCCCTGTTCGGACAGGACGCCGCAGGAGCGGATCAGGCCGCCGATCCGGGGTTGGGCCGCGCGCTCTTCCTCGGACAATGGCTGTCCCGCTACTCGTCCGGTGCCGGTGAGCGTGCCCAGGTGGCTGGTGAGACGTGCTATTTCGTCGATGCCGTCGTTGCAGCACGGTCCGCAGAACAAGCGGATCCGTTTCGGTGTGCGCGGGTCGGGGATGTTGAACCGTGACTGCCCTGCGGGGCGCAGGTCGGTGCCGCAGTCGGCGCAGGTGAGTGTGGCGTGTCCGTTGTCGAGCCAGTCGGTCGGCGGAGTCCACCGCATCATGGCCATCGCGCCGGGTGTCGGCTGGTAGTAGACGATGACCTGCCCGTGGGGTGTCATTGCTCGTAGTTCCAGTTATGGCCGCTGAGTCGGTATTCGGCCACCGGGATCGGGTCGATGCCGGGCCGTATGCGGGCGGTGTACAGGGTTCCGTCGAGGTGGTCGATTTCGTGGAGCAGTAGCCGGGCGAGGCCGTGGTGGTAGTCGGTGGTGACGAGTTCGCCGGTGAGCGTGGTGGTTTCGACTGTGATATGCAGTGGCCGGGGCACCAAGCCACGCACGTCGAAGAAGCTCAAACAGCCTTCGTACTGCTTGTCGGCCTCCTGCGATTCGGTGGTGACGCGCGGGTTGATCAGGATGATCGCGGGGGCGTGCGGGTCGGCCGGGCGGACAATGGCGGCGCGGCGGTCGATACCGATCTGCGGGGCGGCGATACCCATCCCCTTCGCGAAAGGGTGCACACGCGATACCCGGTCCATGGCGGTGAACAGGTCCTCGATGACGCCGATAGCGGTGTCGGCGTCGGCGGGCAGGTCGAAGGCGCGGGCGGGCTGAGTGAGGATGTCGGCGCCGGCCTGCACGATGCCCAGTCCGGCCATCGTGGTGGATGGGGTGGTGTCCATCACGGTGTATTCCCTTCCTGCGCTGCGGTTTCCGATTGTGGGCGGAACCGCCACTCCAGGTGGCAGCGGGTGTGCCGGGGTGGGCTGATCTGTGTGGAGCGACGGGCCTGGCCTGAACTCGTTCAGTCCTGGGCGCCGACGATCGGAAGCCACGGGACGGCGTTGGGGCGGAAACTCTGTCGCTCGGGTACCAAGCCGGTGTGGTCATCGAGGCTCATGATCGTGACCCCGACCAGCTTCGCGTCACCGTCGTCCTGGGCGGCAACCGAGCTGCCACACTTGCCGCAGAAGCCCCGCTGGGAATCGGGAAATGTGTTGTACCACAACGGTTCACCACCTGGCCCTGTCCATTCGAATCCCTCGCGCGGGAAGTCGACCCACGACATCACCGGGGCACCGGACAATCGTTGGCAGTGGGGGCAGCTGCACAGGTGGGGAAACGACAGTTCGCCCGATGCTTGGAATCGGATGTTGCCACACAAACAACCGCCTCGGTGCATTACACGCACCCCTTTCCCGAGTATCTGCGACACGATGGATCAGTCCAGAGCTGCCGAAGACCCCTGCTGCGGCCCGGGTGAGTCTACGCGGGTCCTGGTGTAGCGGACGCGGAGGCGAGGTCTGTGTCCTGCTGGTGTCATCAGCTTGCGTCCGGTAGTCCATTTCGTCGATTCTGCTGTGTACGGCCAGAATTCGGCCGATCATGTGGGTATCCGGTCGTAGGTGGGAGGCGCCCGTGCCAGAGCTCGCGGTATTGATGATCGATGCGCAGAACGGCTATATCGCCGAGGACGGCATTCGGGATGTTCTGGGCTGGCCACCGATATGGCGCTTGGGCGAAGTCCTCGGTGAGTGCGCGGACCTGCTGACCGCAGCCCGGGCAGCCGGCATTCCGATCGTCTACTCACGACAGGTCACGAGCCCAGCAGGTAGCTTGGCCGCTAATCCACGCGCAGCGCGGCACATGCTGTCACGGACATCAACATTGCCTGAATCGACAGCCGCACAACAAGAATGGCGAAGTGAAATCATCGACCGTGTTGCTCCCGTGCCTGGGGATCTGGTGCTCGAGAAGACCCGGCACAGCTTCTTCGCCTACACCGAACTCGATCCGGTCCTGCGAAGCCTCGGTGTTCAGCGGCTGCTCGTCGCGGGGTTGCAGACGAACGTCTGTATCGAAGCGACCGTGCGTGCTGCGCTGGAACGCAACTACGACGTAGCCGTCGCCGAGAACGCGGTCAGCACCGACGGGCCGGACCTGCACTACGGTGCGCTCAACTCGATGCGTGTCCTGTATGTCGAGGTGGCTCCGTGGCAGGAACTCATTGCCGAAGGCGCGCAGTGGAATCGGGCCTTCAGCACGCCGAACTACGGGCGAAACCCGGAATACTGGGACGAGACCGTACTCGAAGCGGTGCCGCGGTGATCGGCCAAGGGCTTGTTGCCCAGGACCGGATCGCGAGCGCTGAGGAGTATCGGGCGCTTCGCTCCTCGGTTGGGTGGACAGTCCCCGAGTCGGCGAAAAGCGAAGCAGCGCTGGCGCGGTCGCTGTTCGGGGTCGTTGCAGTGTGCGACGACAAGACGATCGGCATGGGTCGCGTCATAGGTGACAACGAGCTGTACGCGACCATTGTGGATGTGGTTGTGGCTCAGCAGTTTCAGCGCTTGGGCGCTGGCCGGAAGATCGTGGAGAGGCTCGTCGAATGGGCGCGGGGGCGAGAGATCGTCCACCTCGGTGTGGTTGCCGATGACGCTGTCGTCGGCTATTACACCAACTTGACCTTCCAGCCCAGCGGCCACTACCTGCGACTACCACCCGTCGATTCCCGTCGCTAACGCGCTGAGCCCGGTCGCTTGGGCCTGTCGGGTCACCGGCCGAGCCGCCACGGAATCTGGCGGGAGAATAGGGTCGTACCTCGCCCGCCTGCCTCGGACGGGATGTCGGCGGGCTTCAGATGCATTGCGCGCTACTCAGTCTGGTGCTACTCGTGCGGTTCCTGTTCGGCTGGCCACCCACGGTGAGTCCCCAGTTGTACCGTAGGCTCCGAGTTGGACTGGATCAAGTCACCAACACGGATGCGACCGGGCCGATTACCCCGAAGAGCCCCGCCAGTACATCGCTATTCCTGGTGGGGCTCTTCGCTTCCGCTGCTGACTACTCGCCGCGGTGCGGGGGCCCGGGGTGATCAGGTGATCCAGTATCGGAGAATGCGGGTGCCGTCGCTCCAGGTGAGGGTCGATTCGAGTTGGCCCGCACAGGATTCGATGATGCGTCGTGAGCCGGTGTTGGTTTCGTCGCAGCTGATAAGGATGTTACCGATGCCCAGTTGCTGGGCAACCGGTATCGATCGGCACAGGATCTGGGTTCCGTAGCCGCGGCGCCGGTGCTCGGCCAGCACCGCGTAGCCGATGTGCCCGCCGCGCTGGCGCAGGTAGTCGTTGAGGGTGTGGCGATCGATACGCGCCCAACGATTACGTCGGCGACGGTTGCCAGGAGAAACGTCGCGGGGACGATCACCGCGGGAAGGTTGATGCCGCGCCGGTAGTTTTCCAGAGCGGCAGGGTATTCCGACCATGACATCGCGGGAGTGAGTCCGAGCGCGAAGTCGAAGCTGTCGTCGCGGGCCATCGCCAACTGGGTGGCACGAACGATCTGTTCGTCGGATGCGCGCGGCGGATGCAGACACAGACGACCTGCCCATGGTTCACCTGATCCGTTTGTCACCGGCACTCGCAGACCCTAGGCGCGGGTGCTGACCGTGTCGAGCGAACAGGGAAAGCTGATCGGCCTCGGCTGCGCAGTTGTCTCGACCGCCACACTGGCCACGAGAGGTTCACTCGCGACGCGAGAGGTCGGGCGTGCGAGGTCGGTCGAAGAAGGCCACGGTTGCTCGGTCGCGGTGCTAGCGTGCCCGCCATGCTGATGTTCGCGATCGAGTCAGGTGAGATGGTCGAGTCCATTGAACGGCAAGCGAATTCCGCCGGAGTCCGACATGGAGCGATTGTTTCTCTGATCGGGGGAGTGGACGAGTTCACGGTCTCGACGATGCCCGCACACGATGCGACCGAGGACCAGGTGTCGACCTATCGCATTCCGGGCGAGATGCACGGCGCTGGAGAAATCCGCGACGGCAAGGTACACATACACGCCATGTTCGCCATACAAGGCGACCGTGCCGTCGCAGGCCATGTGCACTCGGCAATCATCGGAACCTGGTTCGCTCGCGCGTACGTGATCCCGCTCGCCCAGACATGATCCGGCCATGAGCCACCGTAGTCGACTGTGTCACTTCGTCATCGACGTCACCGACCTGGACGAGGCGACCAGGTTCTGGAGTGCGGTTCTCGGCGCGGCCGAGGAGCCGGTCAATCCGTCGAGTCGCCACGTCTACCGACGCTTACGGTTGCCGGACAACGAGATACGGGTGCTGCTGCAAGCGACCACCGATATCAAATCGACCAAGGAGCGGATGCATCTCGACATCGAGGCCGACGACGTGGAAGCCGAGGTCCGCCGCCTCGAATCGCTCGGCGCTGTGCGCTGGGATCACCAGCACGAACGTGGTTACGACTTCTGGGTGCTGCACGATCCCTGGGGGAACGAATTCTGCGTCCTGCAAACCGAATTCCCCGGCCTGCTGGCCCAGCGGCCCGAATGGGACTGAGACGAACAACCTTGGACCTTGCTCTCTCGGCGGGGGGAAATCGATGCGGTCGGACACCCGTACCGGACACTCTGCAAGGGGGCCCAGCATTCTTGGGGTTCTGTCACCTCGCGCGATCGCTGGGCTCGGGTGAAGGGTAGGAAAGCCGCCAAGAGCCATGTCCGGCAGTCCATCGGAGCTGACTTCCCAGCCGCTCGTTCCACAGATAGAGGACCGACTCGACTGCGTGGACGGCCAACGTAAGTGCGTCCATCTCATCGATGCCCTTGGCGTAGCTGTCACCGCCGCCGGGGTCATCGGGTGCGCCGCCACGGATCCGGTACGGGCAGGCGTACACCGAGCGACCGGCTTCTTGCCAGTACCACGGTTGTGGTCGACCGATCTCGACCGTCACCGGGCCCCGACCCGACTGATCGTCGAGGACGCGAGTCGCAATCGGCTCGCCCAGCGCAGGCGGCATCGATGATGTGGCGGTCATGGACTACCAGCCTAGGCCCCGACTTCCAGACCCACGCAGGTAACCGGATACGGGTATTGGCCGATGAACAGGATCGTTGCGCCGTACAGTTCCTGGCCTCTACTGCTCCTGCGGCTCGGTTACTAAGGCAGAGCTCCTATCGTTGGGCATCTCCGGTGCGATTCTGTGTCGGAGTGCCGCGAACCAATCGAGTAGTGAGGGGTCGTCGACCGCGTCGCGTGTGACGACGAGGTCCGGATCTGCGCCCTGGAGTATCCGTTTGACGGGTATCTCGAGTTTCTTTCCGGTGCGGGTATGGGGGATGCCGGGCGCGGCGATGATCTCGTCGGGAAGGTGTCGGGGGGAGAGTTCGGTGCGGATCGCGGTGTTGATTCGCCCGGCGAGGTCGGCATCGAGGCGGACACCGGCGGCGGGGACGACGAACAGCGGCATCCAGTATCCGCCTTCGGGCTGTTCTGCCCCGATGATCAAGGCTTCGGCGACGTCGGAGAGCTTCTCGACAACCTGATAGATGTCGGCACTGCCCATACGAATGCCATTGCGATTCAACGTGGAGTCCGAGCGGCCGTGGACCACGACGCTGCCGTGGCCGGTCATGGTGATCCAGTCTCCGTGGCGCCACACTCCGGGGTAGTCCTCGAAATATGCACTGCGGTAACGCGATCCGTCGGGGTCGTTCCAGAATCCGACGGGCATGGAGGGCATGGGTTCGGTGACCACGAGTTCGCCCATGCTCTCGTGCAGGGGCGAACCGTCGCCATCCCATGCCTGTAGTGCGACTCCGAGATAGGGGACCGACAGCTCACCGGGCCAGACCGGCACCGTGCGCGCGCCGCCGGCGAATGCTGTGACCACGTCGGTGCCGCCGCTGATGGAAGCGATCTGGATATCGTGGCCGACATTGTCACGCAGCCACAGCGAGGAGGTGGCCGGCAGCGCTGAACCCGTGATCCCGATCTGTCGAAGCGCCGACAGATCATGGTCCGCGCGTGGGACAACCGCGGCCTTCATGCAGCCGAGTACATAGCCGGGGCTCGTGCCCAGCACGGTGGTCCGGGTCCGGGCAGCCATCTCCCACAGTGCATCCGGAGTCGGAAAGGCGGGACTGCCCGTGTAGCAGACGATGGTGGCGCCTACGAGCAAACCGGCGACCTGGAAGTTCCACATCATCCAGCTGGGGCTGGTGTACCAGAAGAAAGTGTCTCGGGGGCCGATGTCCGAGTGCAGCGCAAGGGATTTCAAGTGTTCGAGCAGTACGCCACCGTGACCGTGCATGATTCCCTTCGGCAGCCCGGTGGTGCCGGAAGAGTAGACGATCCACAGCGGATGGTCGAAGGCGACCGGCTGGATGTCCATCGCGCATCCGTCCTGAGTCGCCTCCTGCCACGGCAGCGTATCGGGCACCGCAAGGCCGAGACTGGAAACGACTACCGTGGCGCGCAGTTGCGGCATGGCCGTGCGCAGGATTCCGATCTCGTGCGTTCGATCGTGCGTCTTACCGCCGTGCCGATAACCATCCGCGGTGACCAGCACCGTCGGCTGCAACTGGCCCAGCCGATCCAGCGCCGCCTGTGCCGAGTAGTCCTGACCACACGCGCTCCAGATCGCACCGATGCTGGCGGTGGCCAGGAACGCGATAACCGCTTCGGGGATATGTGGCAGGTAGCCGACTACCCGATCCCCGGCGCGGACTCCGCAGGATCGCAATGTTGCCGCGAATGCCGCTGTGCGCCCGAGCAGCTCGTCCCAGCTCGTTTCGCTGTTGGTGCCGTCCTCGTCGATCGAAATGATCGCCGGACGGTCGGTGCGGGAGTGGCGCACCACCTGATCGACGTAGTTGAGGTGGACGTCCGGGAACCACTGTGCGCCAGGCATTTCTGAGTTGGCCAATACTTGTCCGGGCAGTGGGCCGAGGTCGAAATAGTGCCAGATCGTCTCCCAGAAGTCCGATATCTCCTCGACCGACCAATGCCACAGCGCGGTGTAGTCGGGCAGGTCGATCGACATCCGGTCTGCGGCGAAAGCCGCGAAGTCGCTGATCCGGGCGCTCTCACGGTCATGGTCGGTCGGAAGCCATTGTGGCTCAGCGATTCCGGTCCCATGCAGCGGACTCATAGATGTAACTCTCCAATTGGCAGTGGACATGTCGGGGCAGGTCTTTGCGCGTGCCGCGCCTCTCGGTGCGCGAAGATCCGAGCGGCCGACGACCGGCCGGTCGTTCGGTAAATGTCGGTCCACGGAGGCCGCCCGAGATCTGCCGGCGGCCTCGACCGGAAGCGATGTCCGACAGTCGAGTTCGAGCAAGGCGGCATACCTCACCGTGGTCGCGATTTCCCGGGCCGGCGGTGTCCACGTCATGATGTGCAAGACCGGGCGGGAGCGGTTTTCGAGGATGCTCGCCCGCTCCTCTATCGGGTCGTGGCCGAGGCCGCGTTGAATACCACCGTCTCGGTGGTGATCACGGACGAGCTTCTGGTTTCGTTGACGAACGGGGCGTAGGCGGCGTGTACGGTATCGCGGATTTCCGCAAGGGCCGACGAGTTTGTCACCCAGCTCTCGATGATTGCGTTGTACTCGGTTCCAGCGGGGGCGTACATAGACGGAGTGCCGAGAGGTTGGTTGTCGACGCGGCGCTGCACAACCTTTCGATAGCGCACGTCGGTTGACAGCTTGTCTGCGGCCTCGGCCAACTTGGCTTCGAAATCTTCGTCGCTGATCGAGTCTCGTTTGACCAGGAAATCGAAAGTGCAAGTCGTTGAGGGGGTGTCGGTGCCGAAGCGCTCGACTGGGCGGACATTGTGTGCCGCAGTGCGTTCCGCGCTGACGAACTCGCTTCACATGTAATGCTCGTCAGGGCGCACGATCTCGAGATACTCGGGATCGTTCATGCCCTCTACGTGTAGATCTTGGCGGAGACCGGAAGTGCCATCACTCGCGCGCCGTGCGAGTCGGCGATGTAGTCCTGGGATTTCTGCCGAGACCAGGTGCTCTTGCCACAGACGGTGAGGATACCCTTGAACATCGTCAGCGTTTCCGTCCGATCGCGACCTTGTAGTCCTGCACGTCGGTGATCTCACGGCCGTCCTCGCTGAAATCGAGCAGGACTCGCCACAACATCCGGACAGTGTGGTCGGACCAGAGCGCGCGGGTAGGGGTGATGCGGTAGAACACTTGCTGCCCCTGGTCGGGCACCTTGATATTGTTGTACATCGAAGTGTCTGCAAGCCAGGGGAATTGAGCGAAGCTGAGCTGCACGGCATGCTGGATTTCGTCCGGATCGGTGACCGCTGTCGCCAGGCCTTGCATCTGCAGTGATCGGGTTGTGCCGCGGCCTGCGTATCCGTCTGCCGGTAGATCGCTCACCACGTAGCTGACCTTGGGATTATTCAGCATCTGAGTGTGCTTGCGGTTGTACTGGAAGGTGTGGATGTAGGCGAGGAGACCGTCTCCTGCGAGATGCATCGTCGAGGCCGAGGGGAAACCGTCGGCGTCGATCGTTGCGAGGGTAGTGATCTCCTCGGCGCGCAGCAGTTCCGAGATCGAGTCCTGGATCTGCTCCAGGGTGGGTTCGGTGGTCATGCGACGCACACCCCCGTCACTGCGGCGCGGCGCACCAGGTGGGGATAGGACTTGGATCCATCCGGGTAGAGCGCGAGTAGCCGTTGGAACTCGGGACTGCCGAACGCTGCAGCGAGCTCCTGCGTCGATTCCCAGACAGCGACATTGATCAGCACGTGGCTGCCCGCTATGCCCTGATAGAGCTGGGCAGAGACAAATCCGGGCTGAGCCTTCATGACCACCGAGTCCTGTCGCCAGGCCTCGATGACTTCCTCGAGCTGTCCTTCCCGAGCTACGAAGGTGTTGATGATCGTTACGGGCCCTTCGCCTTGGTCGGAGAGCTGTGACAGGAACGGTGCGTCGGGGTCGATTTCGTTCAGGGCGATCATTGCGTTCTCCTCGTCGATGAGGTGGCCACCGGTCCCGATCATGGTAGAAAAGGTGTCCTGTAGAACGATAGATCCATCCTGAATATCAGGTATAGACCGCAATAGTCGCTGTTGGTGGATGTGTCAGGCCTCGCGAAGCTCTAGTTGGCGAGAAATGGCGGCGGCGGCTTCGCGTACCGCCTTCTCGACATTGCGCAACTCCCCGCGTGGGACCCGGGCTGCGAGTGCCGCAATACTGACCGCGGCACAGACCGATCCCTCGGCGTTTCGGATCGGGGCGGCAACGCCCAGGATGTGCGGGTCGAGTTCGCCGTGTGACACCGCGACGCCTTGTTTGCGAATGTGCGCCAAGCGCTTTCGGAGCGCTTCGGGCTCGGTCAGGGTTTTGGTCGTGAATCGTTCGAGCGGGGCTTGCTCGAGTACTGCCGTGACCTCGGCTGGATCGGCCCAGGCCAGAAGAACTTCGGCGGCGGCGCCGGCATTGATCGGCAATACGTGCCCGCGCTCGTAGGACAAACGCACCGCGTGCTGCGCCTCGACGAGATCAAGGCAGACGACCGAGCGTCCGGAGCGTCGGGTGAGCAGCACCGTCTCGTTGATCTGCGCGGCGAGTGAGCGCATGGCAGGCAGGGCGGCATCCGATAATCCGAGGCCCGCGCGGGCCAGCCTGGCGAGCTGAAAGATCTTGGGACCCAGCCGGAATCCGCCGGCGGCTTCCTCGATGAAGCCATTGCTGCTGAGACTCTGCAGGTACCGGTAGCCGGTCGAACGAGCGACTCCGAGTTCGATGGCCACTTCGCTGCCGGTCCACACCGGCTTGTCGGCGGAGAACAACATCAGGATGTCCAGCGCCCGGTCGGCGGTCGAATTGCGCTCGCGGTATGTGCTGGCTGTCGTGCTGCGTTCGGTCATCGCTCCACCGTATTCTGTCGTGTCTGTCCTGTAAAACAGGATCAACCTTATGAAACATAGGACCCTGATTCTACGGTGAGTCATTTAGCGGGTGCGATGGCTTTGCCATACGCTCGGTTTTGTCCGAAGGAGACAGATGGAAGACGTCAGGAACTCGGTGATCCAGGCCAGTCGCGCCCTGGCGGTCGCAGGTCTGGGGGACATGGTCTGGGGTCATGCGTCGGTCCGCGATCCGGACGGTGCGGGTGTGTGGATGAAGGCCTCCGGCTGGGGATTCGAAGAAATCGATCGCGAGAAGGTCGTGCTGGTTTCCCCCTCGGGGTCGGTGTTGGATGGTGCGGGCCGCCGGCATCTGGAATTTCCCATTCACACAGAGGTCATGGCCCACCGCTCGGATGTCGGCGCCGTGGTCCACACCCACGCCCCGACTCTGGCGGCGTTTGCGTCGCTGGACTGCGACCTGCTGCCGGTCTCCCACGATGCCGTGCCTTTCGCCTGCCCGCAGCTACCCCGGTTCACCGAAACCGGTGCGCTCATTGCCACACCCGAACTGGGCGCTGCGCTCGCGCAACGACTCGGGGACGCCCACGCGATCCTCATCCCCAATCACGGCGCAGTGACGGTCGGTCCTGATGTGGGCACCGCGGTGATGTATGCGGTTCTCCTCGAACGCGCTTGCCGCACACAGCTTCTCGCCGCCTCGGCCGGAGGGCCCAAAGTCTGGTCCGACGAGGCCGAAACTCGATTCAAACGCGATCAGGTGTGGAACGCCGCCCAACTCGATGCGGGCTGGCAGTACCTGCTCAGGCGGCTCGATGCCGACCGGCAGCCGTCGTCAGGATTGTGAATTCAGAGCCTCGGCAAGTGCGCGCAGGTCCGGAAGTGCAGCGGCGATTCGGGCTCGGGCCTGCCCTGTGAGCTGGTTGAGTGCCTCGGAGACTCCGGTGTCGAGTCGATCGGCGAGTTCGGTACTGGTCGTCAGCATCTTCGCGGTGGGATGTAACTGCACCACACGCCCGTCGATCGGGTCGGCTCGCCGTTCGAGGAAACCGTCTTTGACCAGGACGGAGATCAGGGTGCTGACATTGTTGGCCTGCATGTGCAGCGCTTCGGACACCTCACGGACGGTGATGCCCGGCCGATTGTCAACCAGGTTCAGCACCTCCACTTGAGCGAGCGGCCGGGGGTTTTCGCCACGCGGTGCACCTTGACTCTGGCGTAAGGCGCGGTGCAGCGTCCAGGTTGTTCGGGTGACGTCAGCGGGCAGGTTGTCGCGAGGGGTGGTGGGCACGCCGAATTTTACCTCTAGTAGTAGACATTGCCACCTATCGGCCGCGTGTCATGCCTGCGTCCTGAATAAGAGGACGCCAATTCCGTAATACAGGACACAATCGTACTGTGATTGCTATCGGGTCCTGAAACCTCTAGGGAGTCTTGCTTTGCCGATCGATACCGTCGCTGCTATCGCCCGTCCCGGCGCAGAAAACTTCGCGTGGGAACAAGTCATCTTGGACGATCCAGGTCCTGGTGAGGTGCTGATCCGCCTTGTCTCGACCGGCGTCTGCCACACCGACCTATCGGTGCTGGCCGGTCGGCTCCCGACGCCATTGCCGGCTGTGCTCGGACATGAGGGTGCGGGTGTCGTCGAGGCTGTCGGAGACGGCGTCACCGGCACGATTCCCGGCGATCGGGTCGTGCTGTCGTTCGCGTCCTGCGGCGCGTGCACGCGCTGTCGCACCGGTAGGCCGACGCAGTGTCCGACCTACTTTCCGTTGAATTTCGGTGCGGCGCGGCCCGATGGCACCACGCCGATCCGCGACAGCTCCGGCGCTGCGATCGGTGGCCTGTTCTTCGGTCAGTCATCTCTTGCTCCATACGCGATCGTGTCCGAGCAAAGCGTCGTGCCGGTCGAGGTGCGTGATGAGGACGAGTTGGCCCTGCTCGCGCCGATCGGCTGCGGTATCCAGACCGGTGCCGGTGCGGTACTCAATCTGCTGCGACCCGAACCCGGTAGCCGCATCGCCATTTTCGGTGCGGGAGCGGTCGGGCTGTCCGCGCTGATGGCCGCCGGACAGTCGGGGGCCGGTGACATCGTGGTCGTGGACAAGGTCGCCACTCGGCTCGACTTGGCCCGCGAGCTCGGAGCCACCGCGACGGCAACCGAAGTGAATGCCTTGCGCGACTTCGACTATGTCATCGAAACCACCGGCGCCCCAGCACTTCTCGAACAAGCGCCAAGCATGGTTCGCGCGGGCGGCACCGTCGCGATCATCGGGGCGCCGCCCGCGGGTACCAAGATCGCGGTGGATGTGAATGCCATGATCGACGGCCGGACGCTGCTCGGAGTCACCGAAGGCGGCAGTGACCGCATCACTTTCATCCCGGCCCTCATCGGCCTGTACCGCACCGGCCGACTGCCTGTGGACCGGCTCATCAAGTTCTACCCGCCGCAGGACCTCGATCAGGCCGTTGCCGATGCACGCAGCGGCGTCACCGTCAAACCCGTCATCCGATTCGAGGCACCATGACATTTCCACACGCCCGCAACCTCATCGCCGGCACATGGCGTGACGGTCACGCCGTGGGTATCAGCATCGACCCGGCCACCGGGCAGAAACTGGGTACCTTCGCCGACGGTGGTGCCGTGACCGCCCGTGCCGCGATCGACGCCGCGCGGTGCGCATTCGATACCACCGAATGGTCCTCGAACCGGCATGCCCGCGCCTCAGCGTTGTTCGCGCTCGCCGACGCCATGGCTGCTCGCCGCGACGAACTCATCACCCTCCTGTCCCGGGAAAACGGCAAAAGGCTCGCCGATGCGACGATGGAGGTCGACGGCGCCATTCCCAAACTGCGCTACAACGCCGCACTCGCACTCACCGACAGCGGCCGCGCTGCCGAGATCGCACCCGGCATGTACTCGATGTTGCTACCGCAGCCCATCGGTGTTGCCGCGGTGATCGTTCCGTGGAATTCGCCGGTCATTCTGGCGGTGCGCTCGTTCGCACCCGCATTGGCCGCCGGTTGCACCGTCGCGATGAAGATGCCGGCGCAAACCGCCCTGACCAATGGACTGCTCTACGAGCTCATCGCCGACACGATCCCGGAAGGGGTGATCAACGCTTTCACCGAATCAGGCAATGATGGTGCCCCGCTACTGGTTTCGGACGAGAGCACAGATGTCATCAGCTACACCGGTTCGACAGCCGTCGGTCGTGCCATCATGGCCGCAGCGGCTCCTGGGCTCAAGCGGGTCTCGCTCGAACTCGGTGGCAAATCGCCGATGATCGTCTTCGACGATGCCGACCTCGACGCGGTCGTTCCGGCCCTCACCGCCGCGATCACGACGTTCTCGGGTCAATTCTGCATGGCGGGAAGCAGGATCCTCGCCCAGCGCGGTATTGCCGACGACCTGCGCGAACGAATGATCACCGCTCTCACTCAGATACGTGTCGGAGCCGGTGCGGACCTGGACACCACCATGGGTCCGCTGATCGATCGTGCGCAGGCCGAACGCGTGGACCGGCTTATCGACGCTGCGACCGGCTACGCCACAGTGCTCGTCCGCGGTGGTCTGATCAATCCCGCCGGCAACGACGCCTTCCTGCGTCCCGCACTGCTCGAGGTATCGGATCTGTCGAGCCCCATCGTGCAAGACGAGGTCTTCGGGCCGGTAGCCACATTCGAGCTGTTCGACGATGAATCCGATGCGATCGAACGCGCCAACGCCACCCAATACGGTCTGGCGGCCTCCATCTGGACCCGCGACGTCGATCGCCCCCATCGAGTCGGACGGCGGATCGACGCCGGAACGATATGGACCAACACCTGGGGTGTCATTCACGATCAGATGGAAGAAGGCGGATTCAAACACAGCGGTGTGGGACGTCTCAACGGGCATCGCGCCTTGGAGGAGTTTCAGGAGCTGAAACACCTTGTCCACCAAGGCAAGTGATCGAGACGTGGGCGTCGGGCGATCGCCGGAGCCCGAATATCGGCTCGGGTTGCGAGGTCGGCATTGTGGGTCCGAGCCACCATCTCCAATTCCGTTGAGTGTCTTGACAACTGAGACGCACGGCGCAAATCGGAATGTATCAAGCATGCTCAATTGGGCTCAATTCGTACCCTCGGGTTTCCCGTAGCGAGGAATTATGCACAACTCAGAACACGACGTGGTTATCGTCGGAGCGGGCCCGGTCGGCCTGGCCACCGCGCGCATGCTCGGCCTCCGCGGTCATGACGTCGTGATACTCGAACGCTGGCCGGAGCCGTATCCACTCCCACGCGCGGTGCACTTCGATGACGAGATCGGTCGAGTATTCGGGTCGATGGACCTGGCCGCCGAGATCAAGGCGATCTCTGATCCTGTCCCTGACCACTACGAGTGGCGCAACGCGGCAGGGCAAGCGCTGCTGCGTATCGACTGGTCGGGCAACGGGCCCAACGGCTGGCCCACAGCCAACTTCTTCTCCCAGCCCCAACTGGAGCAGGTCCTGGCCCGGGCCGTCGATGCCATGCCCAACGTCACGCTCATTCGTGGCGCGGAGGTCGTGGACATCGACGAGACGGACCACATAGTGACCGTTGCGGTCGGCGATACCGCGGCCCAGCAGCCAGGCCAACCGGTCCAGGCTTCGACGGCAACGCGAAGGTTCACCGCTCGCTACGTCATAGGCTGCGATGGCGCGAACAGCGTGGTACGCCAATGCATGGGTGCAGTGATGCACGATCAGGGCTTCTTCTTCGACTGGCTGATCGTCGACACGATCCCGACCGACGAGCAGGTCTGGTCGCCGCAGAATTGGCAGCTGTGCGATCCTGTCCGCCCCACGACGATCGTGTCCGGTGGACCCGGCCGGCGTCGCTGGGAGTTCATGCGGCTGCCCGGAGAGGAAGCCGGCGAACTCGGAACCCTCGAGCGCGCCTGGGAGTTGTTGGCCGGCTGGGGGAGAACTCCGGCCAACACACAGCTCGAGCGTCATGCGATCTATACCTTCGCAGCCCGCTGGGCCGACCGGTGGCGGCGCGGCCGACTGATGATCGCCGGGGATGCCGCACATCAGATGCCTCCGTTCGCTGGACAGGGCATGTGCTCGGGACTGCGCGATGCCGCGAATCTGTCCTGGAAACTGGACCGGGTCCTGCGCGGGGCGTCCTCGTCGTCGCTGCTGGACACCTATGCCAGCGAACGCAGTCTCCACCTCCAGCACGCGATTGCGATGTCGGTGGAATTGGGCAAGGTGATCTGTGTGCTCGATACCGAGCAAGCCGCGCAGCGCGATTCACGCATGATCGCCGGCGGCGCCGACCCGGCGGTGGTGCTGCCCGTGGCGGCCCGCCCGGTCCTCGGCGACGGCGTCGTGCGTGCCGTCGGTGAATTGGCAGGCACCATGGCCCCACAGTTCTCGGTCATCGCCGAAGAGGAACCTCAACTGCTCGACGCCGCAACTGGATACGGCGCGGTGCTGATTGTCGCCGCAGACGAACCCGCCGAACGTCTACTGACCGAATCGGCACGACGGGATTTGGCCCAGGCCGGTGTCACGTCGATCTCGATCGCGCCCGAGGGCGAACCGGATCTGCGTGACCACCAGCGCGAATGGACCACGTGGCTGGCCGCCAACGCTGTCGCGGCGGTGTTGATCCGGCCCGATCACTACATCTTCGGAACGGCCGCCACCGTCGGCGATACCTCAGAACTGGCTGCCGAATACGCGACCTGCCTGAGCGTCGAAGACTCGGCACCCACTTCGGTCACCGGCCTCCTCTGAGGCCATTGATCTACACACCCCAAGGAGAGGAACTTTCATGCGTATCGCAAATCTGAATGGTCGCAGCGCCTTCGTTTTCGGTGAGGCAGGCAAGGAGCGAGCCGCAGACATCGCCGCAGTATCCGATGGCCGCTTCGGCCCCGACTTCGCCCAGATCTATGAGCACTGGGACAGTCTGTGCGAGTGGGCGGCAACGGTGCTCCCGGAAACGCTGCAGGCACAATCGTTCATTCTGAACCGTGACCAGTTGGGTGCACCCTCGCCGACGCCTCGGCAGGTCTTCGCGGTGGGATTGAACTACCGCGCTCACGCAGAGGAATCAGGGTTTGCCGCACCGGAACAACTGCCACCGGTCTTCACCAAGTACGTCTCGAGCTTCACCGGCCCCGACTCGACGGTCACGCTGCCCGAGGGCGGCAACGTCGACTGGGAGGCCGAGTTGGTGGTCATCATCGGCCGAGAACTGCGCCATGCCGACCCGGCGGATGTGTGGGCCTCGGTCGCGGGACTCACAGCGGGCCAGGATATTTCGGAGCGGGTGTCGCAGTTGCGCGGTCCTGTACCGCAATTCGGACTCGGCAAGTCGTTCGCCGGCTTCTCGCCACAGGGGCCGTGGCTTGTCACGCCGGACGAGTTCACCGATCCGGATGATCTGGAACTCGGATGCACGATCGACGGGGAAGAAGTGCAGAAGGGGCGCACCCGCGACCTGATCTTTCCGGTGCCGCTGCTTGTCGCGACCCTGTCGCAGACGGTGACGCTGTACCCCGGAGACGTGATCTTCACCGGCACTCCAGCGGGAGTAGGCGCCGGCCGTGAACCCCAGCGATTCCTGCGCGCGGGCGAGAGTCTCGACACCTGGATCGAAGGGATCGGCGCACTGCGGCAGACCTTCGTTACCGGGCAATAGGGGACATGCCATGGCATTACACGGACTTGGCAAGGTCACCATCGGTGTGCCGAATCTGGCCGAGACCATCGGCTACTACACCGAATTCGGGCTCGATCACCTCGGTGAGGGGCGTTTCGCCACCCGCGACGGCGGAGAACAGCTACATGTGGTCCAGGCTCCGCAGCGGCGGTTGCTCGATCTCACCGTCGCCGCCGACCACCCCGACGACATCGCGACTGTTGCCCGCAGACTCGATGCGCTGGGGATGCCGATCAAGCACGGACCCTCCGCGGTGCGAACGATAGAACCGGTCACCGGCACGGTCGTGCGAGTGGTGGTGCGCGCGCGAATCACCATCGACCCGCCGGTGCCGGCAACGCCGTACAACGGTCCCGGTCGTATAGACCGCTGGGGTCGTGCACCGTTCTTGTCCCGCGTCGAGCGTGTCCGGCCTCGAAAGCTTGGGCACGCGGTGCTCGGCAGCACGGACTTGGCCACGACCATGCGGTTCTTCGTCGCCGGTTTGGGTTTCAAGGTCAGTGACTACATGGGTGACAAGGCCGCGTTCCTGCGCTGCTCGGTCGAACATCACAACGTGCTCGTCATGGCGGCGCCGGTCAACTTCCTGCACCACACCAGCTGGCAGGTGGACGATATCGACGAGGTCGGGCGCGGCGCGCACGCCATGCTCGAAGGGCATCCGGAACGTCATATCTGGGGACTCGGCCGCCACCATGCGGGCGCGAACTTCTTCTGGTACCTGAAGGATCCGGCAGGAAACTTCTCCGAGTACTACTCCGATATGGACACCGTGCCCGAGGACGAGTTGTGGAGCCCGAACGTTCTCGAAGGACTGCAAGGACTCTACGCTTGGGGTCCGCCGCCGCCGCCTTCCTTCCTCGAGCCAGACGATTTGGCTGCTCTCATGACCGGAGCCCACTCGAATAACGGATGACGACCGCTCGACGCCTGCCGCGCAGCCCGATCAGGCTGCGCGGCAGGACAATTCGAAGGCAATCAGGGCGAGCGTGAGCTCGAAGTAGGTTCGTTGCCCGTCGAGAGGGCGTCCGATCAGCGTCGATATGCGATGCAACCGGTTGAGCACCGTGTTGCGATGGCAATGCAGGCGTGCCGCGGCATTGGTCGCCGAGCAATTCTGAGCCAGCCACTGCGACAGAGTCCCGAGCAAGGCGTCACGGTCATTGACCGGCAGTCGCAGGACGGGACCGAGGATGTGGGACAGCAGCAGATCCGCGAGATCGGGCGACCGCACCAGCAGTGCCTCCGGATAACGCTCGTCCATCGATACCAGTGCAACCGTATCGATCGGGAGTGTCCGCAAAACGATGTGTGCCAGCCCGTGCGCGGTGTTCACCTCCGCGAGGCTCTGTACGGTGGGGGAACACGCCGCGCGCCCGCGCGTCAGTGGACGCAGAAACTCCCGTACCGGTACTGCGTCCCACTGCTCCAGCGCCACCAGCCCGATCGTGGTGTGTGCACGATTGTGCCACGCCGACCGGATTCCCCTTGCCTCTAAGGTGGTTTCGGCTCCAAGTAGGGTGCTGCACCCGGTGGGCAGCGACTCGGCCACGACGACGATATAGCCGGAGTGTGTCGGCAGATTCAGTTCGCGCGCGGCATGTGCAAGGAACGCCGCGTCGTGCATCCGGTCTGTCAGTAGGTCTTCCATCAGTGCGTGTTTGCGGCGCTCATCCTGACGAACACGATCGAGTTCGCTGTTGCGATAGGCCGTGGACAGTGCCGAGGACAATCCATCGATCACGGTCCACATCGCTGTGCCAGTGTCGCGGATGCCACCGGGGCTGATATCCACAGCTTCAGCATTGTCCAGCAACGCTTCCCACACGATGCGGCCGCCGAGCCGGAATGTGCGCAGCATCGCCTCCAGCGGAACATTCTGTGCTGCACGATGTTTCCCGATAGTGGCAGCGACCTCGTCATGCTGGGGATCGGACTGCGCATCACTCAATAGATCGAGAATGCGTGCGAGGTAGCGCCCGCACGCGTCATGCAACTCCGCACGTGGCACCGAGGTGTAATCAGTCCACTCAGGGTTGTCGGTGAATACTGCAGCGATCAGTTTGTCTGTCAGCGCGGCAATCTCGCCCCTGCATGCCTGGGCCAACTGTGCGATCTCCACGCTGCTGGTGGAACACATGGGGGCCTTTCTTGCGTCGTCGCCCCCAATGTATGACAACCCTTCATGGGGCAGGTGTGTGAGCGCATCCCTCGGATGAACGTGCGGGCTAAGCGATTACGGAGTGACACTCTCGGTCACCGCGAATGATGCGGTGGGCTCGATCGGCGTGGGATCCTTGTGATGGGGAACCATCTGCAGGAATTGCTGAATGTGGCCGATGGCGCGCGGGTGAATCCGATGCAAGCCCCTGCGGTCGTAGAACACGTTGCCCAGCAGGCCCAGCGCCAGCGCGGCCAGCAAGCCGATCACCAGCAGTGCCCATGCCCGGGCGAGCCCGGCGCCGGCATGGGCATCGAAGTAGATGAGGGCGCGGACGCCATCGGATACCGCGCGCATCGGCTCGAAGCTGCCGAGGAAACGCCAGAACGGTGGCATGGCCTGCAGTGGAATGGCACCACCGGAGACCGGGATGGACCAGCCGACAAAGAAGATCATGCTGATGACGATCCCGATGGGCCCCAACAGTGTCACCACGGCAAGGGTGCCCGCACCGATGGCGTTGATGGCGAGGACGCTGAAGAGCCACAGTAGGCCGCAGTGTGGCAGGTCGATGTCCACCACGAATACGCTGGCGGCCATGATCGCTGTCGCGGCGGGGACTGAAGCGATAAGCAGCGTCAGGCATTTCGCGAGGTAGGTGTGCAGGCGGCTGATGTGGCGCGGTGGGAGCATGCGTCGCACCGGTCCGATCTCCGTGGCGCCGAAGCCCAACTCCGAATCGACGAGTCCGTTGATGACATTGGCCCCGAGGAAACCGACCATCATCAACAGCAAGCTGTAGAAGAAAGCGGTCATTCCGTTGCCGGTGCGCGCACCGAGGGGCACTGCCTGATGCTGGGCGACGGTCACCGGATCGGCGAGAAGGATCGCATTGGCGGCCGGAATCGCGCCGGGTGCATGCGCGAGTAGCTGTTGCGCCGCGGCAGCGGAACCTCCGCGGGCGGCGCTCTCGGCGATCTGAGCACCGAGTTCGGATGCCATGGAGCCGGCGCCGTGGTTGGTCAGCACGGTCACCTCGGCACGCTGCGGGGTAGGACTCAGCAGCGAGATCAACTTGCTCGAATAGTCGCTGGGAATCACGACCGCGGCGAACAGTTTATTGTCGGCGATTGCGGCGGTGACGGATTCGAGCGAGTCGAACGTTTGCCAGCTCACCGCGTTCTCGGGTTGTTGAGGCTGTGCCCGGATGCCGTTGAGCACCTGGGCGCCGAGGTTCGGGGTGTTCGCGGGGGTCACGCTGCCCGCGTCGAGGTTGACCAGTCCTACCGGTGCATGGTGCAGGTCTGCCGCTGGGTTCGCGACACTGCCGGTGAAGATCACGGTGATTGCGAAGATCGCCGCAGTCAGTACGAAGCTGGGGACCAGCCAGTTCTTCGGATGGCGAAGAAAATCCAGAGCCGATACAGGCATGGCCGGTTGGCCGAGGCGCAGTCGAGACATAGAAAAGACTCTAGCACTATAGCTATACTGATAGAGCCATAAATTTCTCGGAGAAGTGTGGGTGAGTATGCAAACCGGGGGATCGGTCGACGCGCTGACGTGGCGAGAAGCTGAATGTGTCCTGTTATGCAGGATGTGACTTTTGTTCTGTAGGACACGATCTTATGGTTGGGCTATCAAACAGCTCCGACGCGGGAGAAGGTGAAGCAATGGCGCCGGTGAAGTCGCCAGACAGTGCCGATGTCGTGATATGCGGTGCAGGACCTGTGGGTCTGACTGCTGCAGCCCTGCTCGCCGCACGCGGCGTGGAAGTGGTTGTGGTCGAACAGAATCGCACAACCAGTGACGAGCCGAAGGCGATCAGCATCGACGACGAGTCGCTGCGTGTGTATCAGCGTGCCGGCATAGTCGACAAGGTTCTGCCGATCGTGGTGCCCGGCACAGGAACTCGCTACTACGACCGCCACGGAGTGTCACTGTTCCAGGCGCGCGGCCCGCGGCCGTTCCGGTTGGGATATCCGTTCAAGAACCCTTTCGCCCAGCCTGATCTGGAGCGCGCACTGCTCGAGACGCTGGCCGCCATGCCGAACGTGACGCTACGTTTCGGTACGCAAGTCAGCGGTTTCGAGCAGGGCGATGAGTCGGTACGAGTGCATGCGGTCGCCGGCGATCGTCCCCTCGTTCTCGAGGCGTCGTACGTCTTGGGTTGCGACGGCGGTCGATCGGTCACACGCCTGAGTCAGGGTGTCGATATGACCGGCCGCAGCTACAGCGACGTGTGGCTGGTTGCCGACACCCTCGATGACCCACACACCGAACGGTTCGCTATGCACCATGGCGATCCCGTTCGCCCACACGTCATCGTGCCGGGGCTGGATGGGCGCTGCCGCTATGAGTTTCGGCTCTTCGAGGGCGAAGGCACGCCCGCGCAGCCGCCTTCTTTCGAGTTGATACGTGACCTGGTGTGGCCCTATCGCGAGCTGGTCCCCGAGCAGATCGAGCGCGCCGTCAATTACCGGTTCAACGCGGTGATCGCCGATGAGTGGATGATCGGTCGTTCGTTCCTGCTGGGCGACGCCGCGCATATGATGCCGCCGTTCGCCGGGCAGGGGCTGAACTCGGGAATCCGGGACGCCGCCAATCTGACCTGGAAGATCGCCGATGTACTCGCAGGTCGGCTGGCCCCCTCGGTGCTTGCCAGTTATCAGACCGAACGTGAACCGCACGTGAGCGCCACCGTCCACATGTCCGAACGAATGGGGCGAGTGGTCATGACCACCTCGGCCCGATTCGCGGAGCGCCGCGACACTCTGGTCCAGGAGGCGCTGCGCACCGAGGAGGGTCGCGACTACCTCGAGCAGATGCGGTACAGGCCGATTCAGCGTTTCGTCGATGGCCTCGTCGTCGATGCCGATTCTCACGAAGGTGTAGGCGCGGCGATCGGACAACCTCTGGTGTTCGACACCTCCGATCACGCCGTCCGGCGTCTGGACGACGTGTTCGGAGACAACTGGGCGCTGGTCGGCGTCGACGTCGACGAAAGCGACTGGCACGCAGTCGAACCACTCACGGATCGACTCGGGGTCACCACCGCGTCGATGGCGCTGGGTGAATACCTGCCCCGCACTCACCGGCGTCTGCTGATCGACGTCGACGGCGCTGCGCTGCGTGAATTCGGCCTCTATCCCAACCAATTCGTACTGATCCGCCCTGACCGGGTTGTCGCGGCCGCGTGGTCACCACGCGACTCCGCCGAGACGGTCGCCGCGATCACGTCCTGGACGCCGGAACCGGTGTCGGCAACTTCGACAGAGAGGGCTATGAGCCATGGATAAACCACAGCGGGTCGTACTGCAGGAACGCGATGCGGCCGGAACGCTCACGCGCACCACTGTTTCCCATATCGGCTTCTCGGTCCCCGACGTCGAGGCCACCGCCGCGTTCTACGGCAGAGTCCTGGGCTTGGTCGTACAGGAACAGCTCGCCAACGGCGGCCTACGTCTGGGCTGGGGAGCCGGCCATCACGTCATCGAACTCGTGCCAGGCGAGAAGAGCCTGCACCACTACGGGTTCGAGGTCCGGGACCTCGACGGCGTCGAAGGCATCGCGAAAAGACTGACCGCTGCCGGGCATCACGTCGAGACACTGGACGCCGCCTACCTCGACGCCGCCGTGGGTGTCGGTGTCGGCATCGTCGTTGCCGACCCTCACGGCACTCCGGTCCATTTCCATACCGCCGTGCAGCGTCAGGGTGAGAACGCTGCCGACACCGGCCGCCGACCTATCAAATACCAGCACATCACGCTGGCCACCGACGACGTGGTGCCGGTCGTGCAGTTCTTCGTCGACGTGATCGGCTTCCGCATTTCTGATCAGCTCGAGGACGGCCGCTTCGCGTGGCTGCGCAGCGATCGTGACCACCACACCCTCGCGGTGGTGAATGTGGGTCGTGGTGGGGACATCGACCACTACTCCTACGATCTCGCGGAGTGGGAGGACTTCAAGTCCTGGTGCGACCGGTTGACCGACGAGAACGTCGATGTCAGCTGGGGTCCGGGCCGGCACGGTCCCGGCAACAACCTGTTCATCTTCTTCGATGACCCCGTCGGCAATCACATCGAACTCTCCGCGGAGATGGAGAAGTTCCATGACGATCGCGTGACCTACGTACCGCGCCGATGGAAGCCGGTACCCAACTCCGTGAATCTGTGGGGCGGACAGCTCGCCTCGTGGCGCAAGACGAGCGAAGGACACTGACATGGCGTACGCAACCTACGAGCATCGCGGCGTACGCCGCGTCGGTGAGGTACAAGGCTCGACACTTGTGCCGTTGGACGGGCTCACTGAAATCGGTGCTGCCACCACGTCGGAGATACTGACCAACGCCGACCGCAATGCCCGCGGCAGTGTGGATATCGACGCGGTCACGGTGCTGCCGGTGGTGCCGAAACCGTCGAAGGTGTTCTGTGTCGGTTTGAACTACCGCGAGCACGTCACGGAAACGAAAAGGGAGCTGCCCACCTATCCGGTGCTGTTCCCCAAATACGCGGCCAGCCTGATCGGCGCGTACGACGACATCGTGCTGCCGCCCGAATCCACACAGGTCGACTACGAGGGTGAACTCGCGGTGATCATCGGACGGGCGGGTCGTCGCATCCCCGAGGCCGACGCTCTCGACCATGTGCTCGGCTACACCGTCGCCAACGACATCACGATGCGCGACTTCCAATACAAGACCCATCAGTGGATGCAGGGAAAGGCCTGGGACGCAAGCACTCCCATCGGTCCGTTCCTGGTGACGCCCGGTGCACTCGATCTGTCGAGCGCGGGCATCCGCACCGTGCTCAACGGTGAGAAGGTGCAGGAGTCGGATCTTTCGATGCTGATCTTCTCCATTCCGCGCCTCATCGCGGACATCTCGACCTTCACCGCACTCACTCCCGGCGATGTGATCCTGACCGGCACTCCGGGTGGGGTGGGCTACCGCCGCGACCCACAACTCTTCCTGAAGGACGGTGACTACGTGACTGTCGAAATCGACGGTGTCGGTATGGTGCGCAACCGCATTCGAGTGGAGGCCAACTCATGAACACACGACCCGAGGCCCCGAGCATCGACCGATCGATCACACTTCAGCTGAAGGGCGATTGGGGTACCGCCAACCTGCATCGGGTCTGCGGTTGGATCAGCCAGGAACTGACCGACCGTGCCGGGCCGCACACCCGAGTCGGCATCTGGAATGGACGCGGGTTCTCCGACAACGTGCGCGCGGTCGGACGAGGCGAGGTCGATGTCGCGCTGACCACGCCGACCGCCTTCACGGTGGCCGCACTCGACGGGCGAGGCGTTTACCGCGACGAGTTCTACCCGGATCTGCGCGCGTTGGGTGTTGTGCCGCAACGTGACCGGCTCGTCGTGGCCGTGCATGCGTCGCTGGGAGTCAACTCCTTCGCTGAACTGCGAGAGAAGAAGCCGGTTCTACGGGTCGCCACCTCGGTGAACGACGGCGTCAATCATGTCGGCCTCGCCGCGCATGCGATCTTGCAGCGTTCGGGAATCAACGTGCTGGACTGGGGAGGGCACTTCCTGTCCGATGAACGGCCGTTCGAATCGCTGGACAATGTGCTCGACGGGCACGCCAATGCCATTGTGCACGAGGCGGTTATGCTGCCGCATTGGCAGCAGTTCGGTGGCGACTACCGATTCTTGGAGATCGAGCCAGAAGTACTCGACTCCTTCGAGCACGACTTCGGTTGGCCGGCAGCGACGGTAGCAGCAGACTTCTTCCCCGGTCAGCCGGAATTCCGCACATTGGATTTCTCCGACTTCTTGGTGCTGGCGCGCGCAGACCTGCCCGACGATGTCGCGTATGCGATCGCGTGGATCCTGGGCGAGACCCGCCATCTCATCGAGGCCCAGTACCGGCACCTGCCGCCCGAGCGCAGTCCCATCACCTATCCGCTGGATCCGCCGACCATGGGCATCACCCCGGTCCCGTTGCATCCGGGCGCGGCAACGTACTACCGGGCGCTGCCGACCGCTGCACTCATTCG
Organism: Nocardia sp. NPDC006630; assembly: GCF_040611495.1. Classification (NCBI taxonomy): domain Bacteria; kingdom Bacillati; phylum Actinomycetota; class Actinomycetes; order Mycobacteriales; family Nocardiaceae; genus Nocardia; species Nocardia sp. NPDC006630. The sequence continues at coordinate 280,248 of NZ_JBEXOK010000010.1, read as the reverse complement.
GTAGCCGAAACGCGCTGGTACACAGCGCTACCCGAGACAAGGAGGTCTCCATGAGCGTCGTCATCGAAGACGTCATGATCATGACATCGGATCAGCCGTTACGCAGCCTCGAACGCGACGAGCACAGCTTGCTCGCCCCGCCTCATCCGAGCAAGATGCCGGTGAAGCTGTGGCGTGATCACCCGCCACTGAATGTCGTACATTTCCCGCAGCAATACCAGGCGCAACCATTCGCTCCGCCACGGGGCGTCTACGAAAACGATCAGATCCGTATCGAATGGCAGACGATGGACAATCGTCAGCCCTTCTATCACCGCAACTGCGACGTCGATGAGATCTCGTACCAGATCGACGGCGAGCGCACACTGATGACCGAACTCGGCATCATCGAGCACAGACCGGGTGAGTTCTCTCGCATCCCGCGCGGCGTTGCCCACGACAACTACGGTCGCGCGGAAAGCCATCTGTTGTTCTATACCCCCGCCCCGGTCGCTGAAATAGCCGCGGCTGCAAGGACTTCAGAACCGGTATCGCCACCCTTCCCCGGCTGGGTACCCGGCCCTATCAATGAGGCTGTCACCCAGTGCATGGGCTCGCTCGGTCACGACATCACCGTCTTTCCTGCTGATGAACAAGCTCTGCTCGACCGGGTCAATCAAGAGAGTGACCGGATGGCAGTCCTGACAGCCCCCGATGCGCCTGGCGCGGCATGGCTGTACCAGGCCGAGCAATTCCGTATGGGGACCATAGGCTTTACTGCGCAAGGAGGTTCGGCGCGTCGTTATCGGCGCACTCTCGATGCCGATGAGATCCAATATCAGATCAGCGGCACCCGCACTGTGCTGACCCAGCGGGGGGTTGTCGACCTCGGTCCAGGAGATTTCGTGCGCATTCCGCTCGGCATCGCCCATGCCACTGTCGGGCACGAGGTCGGGAGCTATATCTCGCTGCTCTCGCACCGCGAGCTGCCGCAGGTCGCTGAGACCTCCCGTACAGCGCAACCGTATTCACCTCAACAGCTTGCCGCCTTCACCGGGGAAAGTAGCTCGCGATGACCATGCTCGCCGCACGTGCGCACCAAGGCTCGGATTCTCTGACGCTCGAACGGATTTCGATCCCGGAGCCGGGGCCGCTCGACGTCGTGGTCAAGGTGGTCTCCGCCGGCCTGGCGCCCGGGATGATGAATCTGCTGAAGATGGGTGCGTTCAAGCATCTTCCGACCACCCTCGGCCACGAGGCGGCCGGCACCGTGGCCGCGGTAGGCGAAGAGGTCATCGATGTTGCCGTCGGAGACCGAGTGCGTGTGCATCCGAATCTCAACTGCCGCAACTGCGACTACTGCCGCACCGACCGCGACATGATGTGCGCACAGCAGGCCATGCTCGGGCATGCGGGATTCGGCAGTGTGCCGATGCCGCTGTACGAGCGCTACCACGACGGTGGCCTGGCGGAATATGTGCGCGTACCGCACTGGTTGATCGATCAGCTGCCGGCAAATGTCAGCTTCGACGTCGCCGCCAAAGTGCACGACCTGGCGAACGTGGTGCGAATCCTCAAATGTGCCCAGCTCCCGCTCGGAGCAACCGTTGTGGCCACGGCCGCCACCGGGACGATGGGAACCGCCACCATCAAGCTCGCGGAACACTTCGGGATTTCCCGGCTGCTACTCGTGGGCCGCAGTGCAGAACGACTGTCCGCAGTCGCTCCGCTGGCAGGCAAGGTCGAGGTCGACACCATCGCCCTCGACCAGCTACCCGAAAACTGGGAAACCACCGGCGCACTCACCCGGCGACTGCGCGAGCTGGCACCGGAGGGCGCGCACGCCGTCGTGGACTACATCCCGACCGGCATGGCCACCAGCCAGGCGATGGCAGCGCTTCGCACCGGCGGTGTCCTGGCACACATGGGTGGGAACACCACGCCATTGGCGTTGCCACCGATCGCGCTGATGGTCAACTGCTGGCGTTTCGTCGGGACCCGCGCCTGCACCCGGTCCGACGCCGAAGACGTACTGGCCCTGCTCAGGTCCGGCGCTCTGAACGTGGATGAACTGATCAGCCAGCGCTACCCACTCGCAGAGGTCGACGAGGCGATCGAAGCGATGGTCAACCGCAAGGAACCCATGTGGATGACCGTGGTCAATCCCTGAGCAGCACATCAACGATAGGAGGCTATCCGGCATGAAGATCACCCACTACGGACATGCCTGCGTCCTCGTGGAAATTCCCGGGGCCGAAGGCTCGACTCGGGTTCTGTTCGACCCAGGCACGTATTCGCAGGGTTTCGAGGAACTGCGGGACCTGGACCTGATCATGATCACCCACTCGCACCCGGACCATCTCGATTCGGATCGGCTTGCCGCTCTGATCACGGCCAATCCGCAGGTGCAGCTGGTAGTCGGCGCGGGAAGTCTTGCCGCCCTGAACAACCCGCAATATCCGGAGCCCATGCGAGAGCCGCAACATGTCGTCGTACCAGGGGAGAAGATCTCACTGCACGGCGTCGAGATCGTGGTGACCGGTGGTGAACACGCCTGCATCCATTCAGCGCTGCCCGCCTCGGAGAACCTGGGCTATCTGCTCGACGAGAGCGTGTTTCACCCGGGAGACTCCTTCGACGAGGTTCCCGGTTCGGTCGAGTTGCTGCTGCTGCCGATCGGCGGGCCTTGGATGAAGATCGGCGAAGGAATCGACTACCTGCGCGCGATCGCTCCGAAGACCGTTGTTCCGATTCACCAAGCGGGCCTGGCCGCAGTACATCAGAACATGCACTGCCAGCTCCTGAAGAACCTCGCACCCGAGAACACGACAGTACTGGTGCTGGAACACGCCACAACACAACACATTTCGCACTAGCGAAACCCGACACGCGTTCAGCGTCGCCGAACATCGGCGCTGCGCGCGGGCCCGGACCAGGAATATCCCAGGTTGCTTCTGATGTCTGTTGTGTTGCCCCGCCCGGCGGCACGCCAAGGGCGACGGTAGCAGTCCCACCTGGTCCCGGCCGCCTGCGAGGTGCTGATCCTCCTCGCCGGCACCTGGCCTTCCACCACCGGACTCACGGTGGTGGAAGGCCATCCGACTCTACGGCCCACACCCGAGACGGATGAACGCTCTTCGCAGGAGGACGCATGCGGCGCAAAGTATCCAGATCCACTGTCTGGCAGCACTTCACAGCCGGTCTGATACTCCTTGGAGTCGGCGCAACGGGTTATGTCAACGCCTACCGCGAATACACCCTGTACCACCATCTGAACGACGCTGTCGACCACGCTGAATGGGATTGGAACGTCCCGGACCAGTGGTTTGACCAAGCGTCCTCATGACCGGGTGACCCGGACGAACATATCCTCGCGACGAGCATGGGTGCGTGATCGGCGTCTGCGACATGGACCAACAGGCGTCGCGCAGCGATCCAACGGCTGTACGTGATCCTGTGAGAGCGATATGGCTTCAGCGGCGATTTCCGTTGCGCGCGTGGGTATCCGGCGAGAAGCAGTGGGATGGCGGCGGTATGAAGGGAGGTCGAACTCCGGGGTGCTTACTGAACTGCGGTGCAACGCCACCGTTTGGCGCCCGGATCGGATCTGGATACTTCCGCTGAAATGGTTGCCGATGCCGGTCGAGAGTTTGAGCTCGCGCCCATCGGCACCCCGCCGACGGTGTCGAGCTGTCACAGGTGCATCGGCACCTCACGCCGCAAGCGGTAGATCATCTGATCGGCTTCGTCATGCGGATGTGTGCGATGAGTATGGCAGCGGTTATGTGCCGGGGCGATGACGTTCTTGAAATTCAGGACACGCCCCGCATTGCGTCGACCGGAAGGTGCCCTGCCGGCGCTTGCGGGATCCGTTATTTGTGCAGTCTCGCGGACGGGCCAGTCGCGGTCCCGCACAAGGCGTGTTGCGATCGCTTGATCCTATATATCAGGATGATGGTTACGTATGGCAGTACGTATTTCTATGATGGCGTGATCCCTGTTACTTGCTGTGAGTGGCGGGTCCGCTCAATGTCGAGAAGGATCGCGATGATCACGCTGAATGATCTCACCCCGGCTGCCTTGAACAGGCCCGGTGAAAGATCGGTCCTCGTTGTCAACACTTTCGTTGTTTCGGAGGGGGTGTCGGCAAGGTGCGATCCGTGCGCAGCGCGCGGATCTTCTCTACGTGAACGGTAGTGGGAGCACTCCGAAATTCATCACGCACACACCTGACGACCGGGCCGGCCGCTTTAGTGCGTGCCGAATTATCAGTTTGATCGGCTGACGCCATATGGCAGTGGGATTTGCCGACATTCTTCGATTCGCAGGGTGACGGCTAGCTGATTACGTCGCTCTGCGCTCGGTCAGTTGCTTGCCGCAGTGCGGCATCCCGTACCGCTCAGAAAGAATAGAATATGTCCGACGTCAATCACCCTGTCCTGCATGGAAAAGAATCTTCCGATGCACGCTCGGGTGGAATACCGTTGATGCTCGCATTAATGTTGCCCGCCCAACTGTTGACCATCAGCGGTATCGCTGGTGGCGCAGCTCAACCGCATATTGTCCAGTACTTTCACACCAGTCACATCGTCTGGTTCAACCTGGCCACAGTGATGGTATCGCTGTTCAGTCTGCCGTTCGCAGTCAGGCTGGGCGAGATCTACGGCAAACGCCGCGTAATGCTTATTCTTGCAGCCCTCGGAATTGTGGGAGACATTGTCTCGGCGATCGCACCGACATTCATCGTGCTGATTCTAGGTCGCGCGATCGCCGGCCTCTACGGTCCGATTGTCGCGCTCGTGCCGGCCTGCATCCGAGATTGCTTCCCGGCCAAGCGAGTATCCATGGCGTACGGCGTCGTCATGGGATCGATCGGCATTGTCGTCCTGGTAAGCCCGGTCGTGGTAGGGCGCATTATCGATTCGTTCGGCTGGCGCGGCACAATGTGGTTGCTGACTGGGCTCACGGTTATCGCCATCGGCATGATTGCCCTGATGCCGGAAACTCCTCGGAGAGCTCGCTTCTCGTCGGAATTCGACTGGGCGGGAGGAATTCTGCTCGGTATCGGAGTCTCCGCGCTGGTGTACGGAGGCGGCAACTTCTACAACCTGGGCTGGGGCTCGCTTCGGACCTTCGGGCCGCTGCTCGTGGGAGCGCTTGCCCTTATCGCTCTTGTGCCGGTGGAACTTCGGGTGGCAAGTCCGATCGTCGATGTGCGAATGCTCGCACGGCGAGGCATAGCCGTAGTCATCGTCACTGCGGGCTTCGTTCAGTTCGCGTTCATCGTTTCCCCGCTGGTCCTTTCGTTTATTGCCCAGTATCCGAAGATTCCGATGGTCTCCGATGGGTTCGGATGGACAGCGACTCACTATGCTTTTGTGGGTATACCAGCGGGTGTCGCCACGGTTGCTGCTGGTGTGGTGACAGGAGTGCTGCTGAAACATGTAGGGCCACGGCTGCTTTGGCTCGCCGGTTCGACTCTGCTGGTTGTCGGTCTTTTGGCTTTCAGTGAATACCACTACGATACGATGCAAATTGTTATCTCGTCGGTTTTGGTGGGGTTTGCGGGCGGCATTGTGATGGCATGTGGCGCTGCGATGGTGGTATCTGTCGTCACCGAAGACGAGCAGGCGACAGTCAACGGCATCGCATACTTGGCTCTACAGGTCGTCGGCGGCTTTTGCTACCAACTGTTGTTCGCTGCGCTCGCGTCGCATCAGGTTGTCATGCAAGGTGTTCCGTTCTACTTGGACGCCGCCTACATCAACTCCTATCGTCTGCTCGTCGGAGTTGCCGGAATCGGCCTGTTGATGGCATTCCTGCTTCCCCGTCTCAAGCGTCCTTCCGTTGCACTCGAATCTTCCGCCTCCGAGGGCACGCCCGTGCAGGCGGCCTGAAGTAGCTGGCCTGCATAGGCTGAGCTGTCGGACGAGGCGAAATTCCGGTCACGATTAAGCTTTCGAGATTCACAAACAAGGAGCCGCATGGGTTCGATAGAACACCGCTGCCGGAAACCGCCAAGGCGGTCGGGATATTCGAACATTTCGGGTCGGAGTGCCTCGTGTGCAAGGGCTTTCAACTCGAACCGACTGGCTGCGTGATGTGCTCGCCGCAGTGCACTCGAGGCTGGTATCAGGATGGGATCTCGGATTCAGCAGTGGTGGGGGCAGGGGGAGATGAACCTCCCCGGCCGGCGGGATATGCCGATGTCTAGTCGCAGGGTTGGTATCCGGGTCCGAATCCTCGCCATCGCGCTGATTCCGAGTTTGGCACTGTTTGCTGTGGGGGTCGGCGCCGCGGGCTACCTATCGCGGCAAAGCGACCACGTCAAGACCTGGTCCTCGGTGTTGGCGAACGCGAATCTGCAAGCACGCGACATGATCTCAGCGGTTCAGCAGGAGCGGCTACTTTCGCTGGCACAACTCATTGCGCCGCAGCCCAAGAACGTCGATCTTGTGCTGGCTCGCCATAGGCTGGACCAGGCCCTCGATGCGCTCACCACGTTCGAATCCCAGCTGTCAGTATCCGGGATCTCCCAAATAGATTCTGTCACAGCAGGATTCGATGTTCTCAAGACGCGCCTTCCAGAGGCTCGGGCCCAGATCGACACGGGCACGATCTCGATCGCCGACACTTACGGCTTGTACAGCGGTCTGTTGGAAGGTGTGGCGGTCGGAACTGAACTCATCGGGAAGTCTGCCCCGGACCCTCGCGTCGCGTTCGAGTTCGCGAACGAGGTGCGTGTGGTGCGTGCGATGGAAGCAATGTCGCGCAGCAGTGCGCTCGCGGTCGCCATGCTCGGTGGCGCCGAACTTCCCGGCTCCTTGTCGGTCGAGTACCGGAACATGGTGGGCTACTACCACACCGAACTCGCGCAATTGTCAAACGATCTCGGTGGCGCACGCGCAAAGACCGCCGAATTGCTGATCGCCGCGCCTGAGTGGCAACGGATCTCGGCGATGGACGATCTCGTGCTCCAACGTTCGTCGACAGAGAAGCCCGGCCTGGTTCCGATGCCGGCGAGCACGGTCGCCTCCTGGCGCGATGACATCGACCGAGTTCATGATCAATTGCTCGAACTCTGGCAGGCCCAGAACGAGCAAGCCAATCAGGTAGCGACCGATTACGCGGCGCAGACCTCTCGGTACTCGCTGCTCACAGGTTCTGGAGTGTTGCTGCTCGCGGTGATCGCGTTCTGTGCTTCGCTGTGGATTGCGAACAGGCTCAGCGGACGTCTGCAACGACTACGGGCGGAGACTTTGGCGCTGGCCGAACACGCACTCCCCGAAACTATGCGCCGACTTGCAATGGGCCAGTCTGTAGCCGTCGAGAACAAGTCGGGGGAGCTGGACTTCGGTGGCGACGAGGTGGGAGAAGTCGCTGACGCATTCAACCGAGCATATGCCGCCGCGATTGCAGCCGCCGTCACCGAAGCCCGTACCCGCGAAGGAGTTCGGCGCGTCTTCCTGAACATTGCTCACCGTAGTCAGCTGGTTGTGCATCGCCAGTTGGAGCTTCTCGACGAAGCCGAGCGAGAACAAGAGGATCCGCAACTACTCGACATATTCTTCAAACTGGACCATCTGGCGACTCGTGAGCGCAGAAATGCGGAGAACCTGGTGATTCTCGGTGGCGGACAGCCGAGTCGGCGCTGGAGTCGCCCAGTGCCGCTCCTCGAACTGGTGCGCAGTGCGGCCGGCGAAGCCTTGGAATATTCCCGCGTGCGTACTACGCACATGCCCCAAGTCTCGGTCGTCGGCGATATCGTCGCTGACCTCATCCACCTCTTCGCCGAGTTGGTCGACAACGCGACCCATTTCTCGCCACCGCAATCCCGGGTGGACATAGTTGGCAAGCTGGTCGGCAAAGGGGTCGCCGTAGAGGTCAACGACCAGGGAATAGGCATGCCTGAGGACGCCTCGGTCCGTGCCAACAAGCTCCTTTCTCACCCCGCAGACTTCGACGTGATCGCTCTATCGCAGGATGTACAACTGGGGCTGTTCGTAGTTGCGAAACTCGCTATCCGACACGGTATCTCGGTGCGTTTGACCGAGTCCGACCACGGCGGCCTCAAAGCGATAGTCCTCATTCCGGTTTCACTGTTGGTCGACGAGACCTCTGCACTCGATCGAACCTCTCAGGAATACAAACCGGGCGTTCGGTGAGCCCGGACGGCGGTGAATGAGCCGCAGTGGACCACCGGTACTGACCGGCGCCTTTGTCCCCGCAGTCTCCCGTCGTGACGCTACGCGCCGCAACCGATCCAACACAAAGGAGTCGTATGAATTCCGAAGCAGCGCTACCGGAAACTACCAAGGCGGTCAGGATCTTCGAGCACGGAGGACCAGAGTGCCTCTTGTACAACGACTTTCCCCTGGCTCCGGTGGGGCCCTGCGATGTGCTCGTCGCCGTGCATTCGGCGTCGGTATCAGGATGGGACCTGAGATACCGCGGTGGCGAGGTCGTGGGATTGAACCTGCCCGGTCGGCGAGGGCTACCGATGCCTCAACAGCTCGGTCGCGAGGCATCCGGAACGGTGGTCGCCGTGGGGTCCGAGGTGGCCAGTTTTCAGCCCGGACAGAGGGTTGTGGCGGTCGTGCATCCGGAGAATCCCTACTCGCCCGAGACTTACCGCGGCTTGGGGAATCTGTCGACCGGTATCGATGTCCCCGGCCATGCCGGACTCGGTTGCTACGCACAGTATCTTCTTCGCGATCAGCACCTGTGGATACCGGTACCGGAACATGTCGACATGGAACAGGCGGCGCTGACATTGTGGCCGTACGCCACTGCGCATCGTGTCATCCGAGATCGTCTACGTGTACAGCTCGGCGAGACTGTGCTGGTAGGTGGCGCCTCGGGTGGGATGGGCGAAGCGACGATTCGGCTCGCCAAGTTAGCGGGGGCGAGGGTCGCTGTCACAACACGTTTTCCGGCCAAGGCGGAGGCCTTACGCGATATGGGGGCCGAAGAGGTCATAGTCACCGAGGACCTCGATGCTGCGGTTGATCGGCTTCGAGAGTGGAGTGGTGGCGGTGTCGACCATGCGGTCGACTACAGCGGAAGCGCGCTGGTTCTGCGACTCGCCATAGATTCCCTGCGACTCGGCGGACGAATCTGCCCTGCGGCCGGCGCGCAGCGTGGCACCGAGCCGATGCCTCTGACGATGCACGACTTCACGCGGCTGGAGATGAGCATGATCGGTGTGCGCGGCGCACGCCACCAGGATACGGTGACGGTGCTGGATCTGTTGGCGCGCGGTCTGATTGGCATTCGCGTGGCGGCGAGATTTCCGCTGTCGGAGGCGGCAGCCGCGCATGCTCTGTTGGAGAACGCGACAGAGCTGGTTGGTCGGGTGGCGCTCTATCCGGATCGTTGACCGGAGTCTGTCGCCCGCACCGGTCGGGATTCGCGATCACTTCGGTGGAGAGGCCGCGGACGCCGGCCACGGCCCCACCCTTCCGTTCTTGCTGCGGGGCAGGTCGACTCAGGTCACGATGAGGATCGGATTTTCCAGCAGATTCCTGAACAGTTGCAGGAAGGCCGCAGCGGTAGCTCCGTCGACAGCGCGGTGGTCGGCGGAGAGAGTGACTCGCAGGATCTTGCGGATGACGACTCGGTCCTCGACCAACTGCACGGTGTCGATGGCCGCGCCGACGGCGAGGATGGCAGCTTCGGGAGGGTTGATGATCGCCGCGAACTGCTCGACTCCGAACATGCCCAAGTTGGAGATCGTGAAAGTCGAGCCTGACATCTCCTCGGCGCGCAGCCGACCGGCGCGCGCACGCTCGGCTTTGTCCTTGCTTTCCGCTGCGATCTCGGAGATTGTCTTGCGGTCGGCGTCACGAATCGTCGGCACGACCAGTCCGGCGTCGATGGACACGGCCATACCGAGGTGAATTCCTCGGTGTTGCAGCAGCGTATCTCCCGCGAAGGAGACATTGAGCCGGCCGTCCCTGCGCAGAGTGGCGGCTACCGCTTTGATGATGAGGTCGTTGACGCTGACCTTCGCCGCACCGGTCGATTCACGGGACCGGTTCACCTGCGCGCGGAATGTGAGCAGGTCCGTGACGTCGATTGCGTTGGTGAGATAGAAGTGCGGGGATTGTTGTTTGCTCTCGGTGAGACGTCTGGCGGCGACCTTCTGCACGCCGCTCAGAGCGACGCGGTCAGTGTCTGTGGTGATCAGAATCGGTGAGGGGGGCCTGTGAGTGGCAACGGTGGATTCCTTTCGGGCAGAAGCAGATTCGACGTCTTGGCGGGTGATGCGACCGCCGGGTCCGGTTCCGGTAATCACGGCGATATCGACGTTCAGCTCGCGGGCGACTTTCCGGGCCAGGGGCGACGCCTTGGCTTTGTCGCTGCCGGCACGGGGTCCGACAGTCGCCAGGGCGGGTGCGGGTGCGTTCGACACTGTCGGTGTCGAAGCATCCGAGGTCTGAGCGGGAGGAACAGTCGGTTTTGTGCCAGTTCCGTCTCCGACCACAGCGATCGGGGTGCCGACGGCGACTCTGGTTCCGGCGTCGGCGAGGATCTGCTCGAGCACTCCGTTGTCGTAGGCTTCGAGGTCCATCAGCGCCTTGTCGGTCTCGATCTCGGCGAGGATTTCGCCGCGAGCGACCTTGTCGCCGACCTGTTTGAGCCAGGTGACGACGACCCCTTCCTCCATGGTGTCGGACAGTCGAGGCATGGTGATTTCTGGCATACGTTTCTCGATTCCGATCAGCGGCGGCGGCCCACGGCGGCCAGGGTTTCCAACGTGGCGGTGTACAGGGATTCGGCCGATGGCAGAGCGATCTGCTCCAGAGTCTTGGCGTACGGCAACGGAACCTCCGCCGCGGCTACGCGACGGACAGGTGCATCGAGATAGTCGAAAGCACCGTCGGAGATCGTTGCGGCGACCTCTGCTCCAATGCCGTAGGTGAGCCAATCATCTTCTGCGACAACGGCACAGCCGGTCCGGCGCACCGAGGCGACGATGGTGTCGCGGTCCAGTGGCCGCAGACTACGCAGATCGATCACCTCGGCGGAGATCCCCGATTCTTCGGATAACCGCTGCGCGACCTGGGTCGCGATCGTCGCCATCCGTGAGTAGCCGATCAAGGTGATGTCGGTGCCGGCGCGGGTGATGGCGGCCTTGCCGATCTCCGCGGGGGGAAGATCGTCCGGTACTTCACCTTTGGTGTTGTACAGAGCGAGGTTCTCCAGGAAAAGCACCGGATCGTCATCCTCGATGGCGGCCCGCAGCAGCGCTCTGGCATCGGCCGGGGTGCTCGGGGCGACGACTTTCAGTCCTGGCACGAAAGCGTAATAGAGTTCGATGTTCTGTGAGTGAGTGGCAGCCAACTGCTGCCCACCGCCGCCTGGGGTACGGATGACCATGGGCACGCTGGTTTGCCCACCGAACATGCCGTAGATCTTGGCGGCGTGATTGACGATCTGATCCAGGGCCAGTAACGAGAAGTTGATGGTCATGATCTCCACGACGGGGCGTAGCCCGAGCATGGCCGCGCCTACCGCAGCACCGACGAACCCTTCTTCGGCGATCGGGGTATCGCGTACCCGTTTGTCGCCGAACTCGGCGAGCAAACCTGCGGTGATCTTGTAGGAGCCTTCGAAGACCCCGATTTCCTCTCCGATCAGGAAGACATCGTCGTCGCGACGCATTGCCTCGCGCAGGGTTTCGCGCAGAGCTTCGCGATAGGTGATGACAGGCAACGGATTTCCTTACGGTCGGAACAGCGGGTCGGCGGGAAGTCTGCGGGAAGCGCCGGCGACCGGTGTCGCATACGTGTAGTCGAACAAGGTCGACGGCTCGGGGTGAGGACTGGCATCGGCGAATTCGACTGCTGCATCCACCTCGGTCTCGATGGACTGCTCGAGTTTGGCCGCTTCGTCCTCGGTGAGCGCGCCAGAGCCGATGAGCTCGGCGCGCAGCTTGGCCACCGGGTCGTGCGTGCGTGCGGCGGTGGTGTCGGTTTCATTGCGGTACTTTGCCGGATCGACGACCGAATGGCCCTTGAGCCGGTGGCTGACTGCTTCGAGTAGCGCGGGTTTGCCCTCGCTCCGCGCGGCGTGCAGCAACTCTGCCGCGATGTCCCGCACTGCCAGCACGTCGGTGCCGTCCACCTGCTCACCCCGCATGCGATAACTGCTCGCGCGCTTGTACAGATCCGGCTCGGACGAGGCGTTTTCGACTGTGGTTCCCATGCCCAGGTGATTGTTGATCACCACGAAAAGCACGGGTAATCCCCACAGTGCAGCGATATTCAGCGATTCGTGAAAGGCGCCGATGTTCGTGGTGCCGTCGCCCATCTGGCACACCACCGCATCGTCACCGCCTCGATAGTCGATGGCCAGTGCTGCACCGACAGCCAGGGGGAGCTGCCCGCCGACGATGCCGTATCCGCCGAGCAGGCGTGCGGAGGTGTCGAACATGTGCATCGACCCGCCCCAGCCCTTGGATGTGCCGGTGGAGCGACCGTAAAGCTCCGCCATGACTCGGCCGGGTGCAATGCCTTTGGCAATCGCGTAGCCGTGTTCGCGGTAGTTGGTGAACAGGTAGTCGGTAGGCCTCATGGCTGCGGTCAGCCCGACCACAGTGGCCTCCTCACCGAGATTCAGATGGCAGTAGCCGCCGATCTTGGCTTGGGTGTATCCCTGGGCGGCGCGCTCCTCGAATCGCCTGATGAACAACATGTCCCTGAGATATCCGCACAACGTTGCGGTATCTTCCGTGCTTGGTCCGTGTGGTGAGTGGTCGAGCGTCTCGGTCATGATCATCCTTCTCAGCGCTTACGCGGTGCGATATGTACAGGCAGACCGAGTGCGGCGAGCGCTGTCTCCATGCCGATTTCGCCGAGGGTGGGGTGGGCGTGGATGGTGTCGGCGAGCTCGTCGAGGGTTGCTTCCATCGACATCGCCAACGCGCCCTCGGCAATCAACTCGCTGGCGGATGGCCCGATGATGTGCACACCGAGGATCTCTTGATGTTTTTGTCCGGCAACGATCTTCATAAATCCCTCGGTGTCGCCGAATGATTTGGCGCGACCCAGCGCGGCGAACGGGAAACGTGCGGTGAGCACGTCGTGACCGGCCGCACGGGCGGCATCCTCCGTGAGTCCGACGCTGGCGATTTCGGGATGGGTGAAGGTCGCCGCCGGGATCACCGTGTAGTCGATGTGCGCCTCGTGCCCCGCGATGACATCCGCGGCGGTCAAACCCTGATGGGAGGCCACGTGGGCCAGCAGTGCCTTCCCGGTGACATCGCCGATGGCGTACACGTTTTCCGCGCTGGTGCGCAGCTTCTCGTCGACGGCAATGAACCCACGCGCATCGGTCGCAACCCCCGCGATATCCAGGGCGAGGTCCGCGATGTTCGGGCGCCGGCCGACACCGACCAGTACGACGTCGGCGGCAAGTTCGCGAGCCTGCGCTCCTTCGACGGTGACCCGCAACGTATCCGCCTCGGCGATCGCGGCGACCATCGACCCGGTCAATACGGTGATTCCGCGTTTGGCGAACGACCGGCCCAGCGCGGCACCGATGTCGCTGTCTTCCGCAGGGACAAGCCGATTCTGCGTTTCGACGATGGTGACTTCGCTACCGAAGGCCGCGAACAGACTGGCCCACTCCACACCTACGGCGCTACCTCCGACGATGACTATCCGACCGGGCACCTCCGTCAGCCCGAACGCGCCATCGGAAGTGATCACGCCGGGCAGGTCGGCTCCGGGCACCGGTAGATGGACCGGTACCGAGCCGGTCGCGATGATCACATCGCGTCCGGAAACTCGGCGGATCGGCGTCGTAGGCGGTGCTGCGTAACCAGGGCCGCCCGGCCCGAGCGGTGCAGGCCCGACTTCGTGGACCTCAACGGTCGTAGGGCCAATGAACCGGGCGTGCCCGGTGATGGTCGTGACCCCGTTAGCGGCGAGCAGGCTTGCGACGCCATCGGTCAACTCTTTGACGATGCTCTCCTTGCGCTGGAGCACCGTCGCGTAGTCGAACGTCAGATTCTCGGCGAAAACGCCGTAATCTGCTGCAGCTCTGACTGTTTCCAATACCTCTGCGGATCGCAGCATGGCTTTGGTGGGGATGCATCCCCAGTTCAAACACACGCCGCCCGGTCGTTCCTTCTCTACCACGGCCACCGACAGACCGCGTTGTGCCATACGGATCGCGGCCACGTATCCTCCGGGACCGCCCCCTATGACCAGAAGATCGAATTCCGGCACTGGTGATGCTCCTCAATCTCATACCCGCGCGAAGGTGTTGCGCGGCCGTACCGACGAGTCTCATCGCCAGAATCGAGGCCGAACATGCCTCGAGCGCACAGGGATTGCGTTGTGAGACTGGGCAGCGTGCACAAGGAGGGGTAAGCCCCGAGATGCTTATATCTGTTCGGATCGGCGGCTGACCACGTCAGCCGCCCGGACTTGGGCCTACAACAGGTCTGGAGGTGCATCGGGACAGCCGAGTTCGTCGCTGATTCGTCGCATCCGAGTCGGGCGTGAGCGCGCCAAGACGAACCGGCTTGCGGCCGCGGACGATTCATCTCGACTGCAAGCATCCAGAGGATTCCGACACGGATTCCGGAATCGGCTGAGTGCTGAGTCGAGCATCTGCACCTCGCGAGCCGGACATTCCTGTTTTTCAGGACGGCACTTATGTCATCTAGGACGAATTTCTATCATTGGCGCGATCAGTGGCGATGCAATCGCCCGTGCTGATCTGCTCAATGACGAGAGAGGATCCCCATGATCACGCTGAATGATCTCGACTCCCGTGCGCCGTTTTTCGCGCAGTTGAACGAAGCCGGTGATGAGCCGGTCACGATCGTGAACACGTTTCTGGCGCCCGAGGGTGGGATGGACGATGTTTTCGAGATCTGGCGGCAGGACTCGGAGATCATGAAGTCCAAGCCGGGGTTCATCTCGGCCCAGCTCTACCGCGGAACCGCGGGCAGTCGGGTCCTGACGAATGTCGCAGTCTGGGAATCGGCGAGCGCGTTGAATGCCGCGTTCCTCGGTCCGGAGTTTCAGCAGCTGCTTCCGTCCTATCCGGATGGCTCGGTGGCCTACCCGCATCTGGTTCGCCCCGTCGCGGTCCCGGGCATCTGTATCGGTGTGTCATCGAACTCCGAACCCGCAGTGAGTGATTCGCTTCACCCGGCGTCGGAACCGCCTATCGAGTTCTTCGAACTGACCCCGGAACTGCCCGCCGTGGAACAGCTCAAAGCCACAGGCAGCCCGTTTCTGTTGCTGGACATTCTGATCGCGCCCGACGGCGCGGTCGAGCAGGCGATCGCGGCGTACGAGAAGATCGCTGCCTTCATGAAGAAGAAGCCGGGATTCATCCAGGCCCAGCTGTATCGAGGTACGAGCGGCAGCAACGTGCTCATCAACCTGGCGGTCTGGGAATCAGGTCGAGACTTGTTCGAGGCAGTGGCGGACCCGAGCTTCGCCACGATCACCGCGGCATATCCGACCGGGAGCCGCTGCACCCGCCATGCGCTACAGCGGGCCGCTGTTCCCGGCGTGTGCATCGCCTGACAGTTCCAGCCGACCGAGTACGACACGACCACGGCCCGCATCGAATCCGCTCACGCGGGGCCTGATTCGACTCGGGCCGTGGTCGTTCGAGGAGAGGGCAGTCGCATGAATCCCATGATCCTGCTGCTGCCGACAACCATCAAGGCGGTGCGGATATTCGATCACGGCGGACCAGAACGCCTCGTGTGCAACGATTTCCCCTGGAGGCACTGGCGTCCAGGGACGTTCCGGTTGCGGTCCATTCGGCGTCGGTGTCGGGGTGGGACCTGAGTACCGCAGTGGCGAGGTGCGAGCAGTGAATCTTCCCGGTTGGCGAAGACCGCCGATGCCGCAACAACTCCCTTGGTTGTGTTCCACCAAGACTGTTGTGGGACAACAAGTCCAGCACCGGAAAGGGTGGACATCTAACGTCCGGGGTGAGCGCATTCGCGGGGATGCTGGGCACCCGGATCGTGTAAAGGATCACGATCGCGCGAACTGCAGCGCACTACGTTGCCGCAACCAGGGCGTTGGTCGGCCGTCCAAACTGGTTGGCCGCCAACGCTTTCGAACATCCTCCACTGCCGCTTGGCGCGCGGTTCCAACCGGCCAAGTGGCGTGTCCGAAGATCAACTGGCTGAGCTCATCTCGGGGCCGAGCGTCGCACCATAATGGCGCTCCTACTTATCTTCGAACGAGCGTGGTGCTGATTGTTGGCTCGCTTTTAGGCCAAGACCTGGTTTTGTTAGCTGCCTGCCAAACCTTGGACTGCTAGGTACCTATCAGATGGAACGGGTGACGTCGTCACAGAGCGCCTTCGGCGGCGGCCTGATACGCGCTGCGGACGAGCGGCCGGAAGCCGAGCTCGCGCGCGAGGGTCCCGTCGACGTGCCCCTTCCAGGGGTTCTCCAACGGCTCCGCTGACTCCTTGTACTCGGCGCCGACGAGGCGGGCGATCTCGTAGACCGACATGGGGGCATCATCGGAGAGGTTGACGACGCGGCCGTCCATCGCGCCGGTCAGCGCGAGCAGCATCGCGGTGGCGATGTCGCGGTGGTGTATGAGACTCATCATCGCCGCGGGGTGCCAGTTCCAGGAACCCAGGAGCCCGGGCGCGGACTGCAGGTGACCGTCGCCGTCACCGTAGACGAACGAGAATCGCAGCACATTCCACGTCAGTCCGCTCTCGCGCAGGAGGCGCTCGGCGACGATCTTGGTCGCCGGGTAGGGCAACTGCGCGTCGGCCGGGTCCTCCTCACAGGCCGGTCGCGACAGGTCGTCGTTGTAGACGAGGCTGGTACTGGCCATGATGACGCGCGCCGCGGGAGCGTGGGTCTGCACGGCCTCGATGAGGTTCCGTGTGCCGCCGACGTTCACCTGTTCGATCAGGGCGGGATCGGGGGCGCGCAGGACCGCGGCCAGATGGATGACTGCGGAGACGCCGTTGACGGCCTCGGGCAATGTCGTCGGGTCGAGCAGGTCACCTTCCACGGGAGTGACACCCTCAGGAAGTTCTTTGCCCGCGCGGACCAGTGCACGGCACTCGATACCCGCGTCGACGAGTCGGCGGAGCAGGCGGGTGCCGACGAGGCCGGTGCCGCCGGTGATGAGGACGGTCATGATTCGTTTCCCTTCGGAGAAAGACTGGTGAGTCTTGCGGTCGCCTCGCGCAGGACGCGGGCGGTGGTGTCGATATCGGCTTGCGGGACGCAGTCGAAGGCGGTCTGCAGGATCAGCGCGATCGGATCGGGCAGCTCGCGCCAGAGAGCGGCGCCGGCGGGGGTGACTGTCAGCACCTTCTGACGCTGGTCGGTGGCATCGGGTTTCTGTTTGACCAGGCCCTTGCGAACCAGGGCAGCCACCACACCGGTCAGCGTCGCGCGCTCGACCTCGAGGATGCGCACGAGGTCACGTTGTGGGGTCGGCCCCACGGTCATGAGCTGATACAGCACATACCACTGTGTGGGCCCGAGATCGAACGGGCGAAGCACCGACTCCATCACGACCCGGCTCGCCAAGTGATACTTCTTCGCCCACGCACCCGCCGATTGATGCTCGGGATCCGCTTGTTCGTTAGCCACCAAACAAATATAGCTAGGTGGCTAACGATGTGTCGAACAGCCTGCGCTGGGATCGTCGGCTGCCCGCCGTCGTCCGCGCTATCAGGTGTGCACGCCGCGAAGGCTTTTGCGGGTGTCCGTACCCGGGACATGACACGCGGATCGCGCGCCGGGACGGTGGTGATGCCGAAGCCACTCGCAACCAACTGCAGTTTCGCGATAGCGGTCGCAGCGCGGCAAGACCGACACACACGGTAAGCAGACTGTCTCGGTCTCCAAGGTTCGCGGTTCGCGACCGGAAACGACGGAATGACACACCGCGCACGATGGCGCCGGCGAAGCAGGTACGGGCATAGCGGGATCGCCTTCCACTGGGTCGAGAAACGACAAACGCCGCGACGGAGGGAATTCCGTCACGGCGAGAAAGGATCGAGCATTCTGAGCAGAAGAAATGAAAGTACGGTCTGCCGCGGAGTGGTATCGGAGGGAGGCCGGCCCTGCGGTCAAACTCTCACCATGTGCAACGCATATGACCTCGGGGAGATCGCTACTCAGGCGACATGAGGGATTACAACGCCGCGCAGATCCAACTAATGTCGCCTAGTGTGTGCCCACTGCTCGGTGCTGCGAATTGTTGGCCAGGCGTTCGTGACGGAGAGATAGGGCTGCCGAAATTTCGACGCAACTATTCCAAAGTCGTGGGACTCAATGAGAGTGCACGATGTTGCCAGACGTACCCGGCACGGTCGTGCGGTCTGGATCTCCCAATGCCGTTAGAGGTGGGCGTAGCCGCCTACACTCCAGACGATCCAACGGAAGTTCTCGGTAGAAAGAGGTTGCCGCGCTGGAACTCCGGGAGCGACGGGGTACGGCCAGAAGCAGTAGCCACACCGATGGCAGTAGCAGCCAGCACTCCACACACTTCGAGCGGCATAGCGGCCACGCAGAATTCGATTATTGCGACGGGTTCGACGCGCAGCCGCTGTGAACAGCAAGAGTGCAGGTGCTGCGACTGTCAATGAGAATCCGAAGCCAACGAGGATGAGCATCGGTAAGCTGACATCCCCATCTGGCTCACGGATCGCGAGAATAGAGAATAAGACAGCGAACAGCGCGGGTATCGACAGTACGATGCCGAGCAGGACCAACTTGCCAGAACGGCGCTGTGTTGGCTCCGGTGCGAGCGACTGCGCAAAGCCTGGTGGAGCGGGTCCGTTCAATTGTCGCGGAGCCGAACACTGGGACGAGACCACCGGTGCCGATGCCGACCCCGGAGTAGTAGTCGGATCCGTAGTACGTCGTTGTTCCCGATGCCCGGATGGCAGGCACCTTCTGTACCTGGTCGTCGTGTTGGCATGTGGGGCAGTTGAAGTCGTATCCCACGATGGCATCCTGTCCCACTGCGGTTGCGCCGCGATGGAGACGATTGCCGCGCAACAGCGCCTGTGCTGGTTCCCGGTGGTGCGATGTTTCGATCCATCGAACACCGTTGCGGCGCGACTGTCGAGTGGGAATTGTGCGGTCGGTCTCCGATGTCATCAACGGTCCCTTTCTGGTTCGACGCCCTCTGCTCGGTCCGGGGGAGTGTTATCAGTCCACGCAGGCTGCGACGAAGACGATCGACTGCGGCTCGCGGAACAGCAGGGTGCAGTTTCGTGGCTCGCTACCCGGGTCAGCGCGCGGGCGTGGATACTTCGCGGCCCTTGCTGCGGGCTCGCCATTCGCTTGGGTCGGGAGCGACCGATGAATCCGCCTGCTCGCCGGTCAGGATGTTGTTGCCGTGCAGGGTGCTCCTGGCAGAACGCCAGGAACTCTCGAACACCTCTCGGTCGGCTCCTACCCGGGTCACCCAGATCTGCTGCGGCACCACGGGTCTCCATCGTCGGGCTATTCGCCCGGCGCACGGCTGTGGCTTTGCCGACCGTGGGGCTGTTGGTCTCGTGCAGATTCGACCCATCCAGTCGGTGGTCTGGACGGGCGAGCCGACTTGCCAAGGGGTCGCTGTTCGGCCAGTTCAGATGCGTTTTCCATCTTGCCAAGAAGTTGCCAAGACAGCCCCGAACGGGCCGGACGAGGCGGCACAGGAAGGACGGAACGCGTCCGGCAGGCCGCCGATCCGCGACGGCTCCGCATACCGAATCTGCGGTCTGCGGAGGTGATCCCGCACTCCGGAGCATCGCGCATCCAGGCCGGCGCCCTCAGCCCGCAATCGGACCGAATGATGTCTCCACCTGCGTAAACGTTCCCGCGGTGGCCGCCTACTCGATGCCGACCGTATCGGCGTGGCGGCGGGATCGCCACGCCAGACCCGCCCACGACACGATCACAGCCACTGCTACCAGCACTCGCACCAGATCCAGGGCGCTGCGCGGGTACAGGGTGCCGGTGATGTAGTGATCGATGAATCCGGTCGACGGCAGCCCGGCCTCGCCGGCCCGATGCCGCGACCAGTTCTCCAGATCTGTCAGCGGGCATTCGAATCCGAACAGCACCGTGCTGAATCCCCATGCGAAGGCAAGGATGTGCAGCCAGATGGTGCGCGGCCATCGCCAGGCGATGAAGCCGCCTGCAACGACATAGGCCACGAAGAGAAAGTGCACGACCGCGGTCGCATCGGCGAGGAGCCGGTACTGCATAGCTCCAGGATAGGGGCGATGGGAAGGTGCGCGGGGGAGTGAACGACATATGTAGACGTAGATATGCGCATCTATATATGTAAAGCGGGGGATTGACCACACGCGAAAGACCAGCATGGGGTGGGGGAGCAGCTGCGGGATGGCTTGATGGCCCGACGCCTGGCGCATGGGTGGTGTGTCAGCATGCAGGGATATCCCAGTTCAGGCAGTTGTGATTGAAAATATATCTGTACGTAAATATGCGCATCTAACTATGTATCAGACTATTGAGTTCACCTCAGCTACTCCGAACCTCACGATTCAGAAGGACAAAGACAACCCAGAGGGGAGGGGCCGAGTCGCGGCCCCTCCGTATCACCAGTCGGAGGGCTTGTAGTCCTTGAGGAAGACGCCGTGCACGTCATCGCCGCTTTCGCCGCGGACGATCGGGTCGTACACCCGGGCCGCGCCGTCGACGAGATCGAGGGGAGCGTGGAAGCCCTCCTCGGCGAGGCGGATCTTGGTGTAGTGCGGGCGCTCGTCGGTGATCCATCCGGTATCGACTGCGGTCATGAGAATGCCGTCGGCTTCGTACATTTCGCGAGCGCTGGTGCGGGTCAGCATGTTCAGCGCGGCCTTGGCCATATTGGTGTGCGGATGGCCGGCGCCCTTGTACGCCCGGCCGAAGACACCCTCCATGGCGGACACATTGACCACGTACTTGCGCGGTCCGGCGGCAGCGGCCATGGCGGGCCGCAGTCGCGAGATGAGGATGAACGGCGCCGTCGAATTGCACAGCTGCACTTCGAGCAGTTCGGTCGCATCGACCTCACCGACGGTCTGCACCCAGCTGTTGGTATGCGCCAGATCCGGCACCAGCCCGCCGGCGTCGATGGCCACGCCCTGTGAAATGCGTTCGGGCGTAGCCGAACCCGCGAGCAGCGCCAGATCGGTGATATCGGCTGCGGTCAGGCTGGGGGTGAGGGATGCGGTGAGTGCGGTCGGATGCGCCTGCATCGTCTTGCCGAAGGTGATGACCTCCGGCAGTTCACCGGCGGGCAGCGGCCCGGATTCGGCGTCGATGAGCGCGCTGTACGAACCGGCCGAGCGCCGCACGGTCTGCGCGGCATTGTTGATCAGGATGTCGAGCGGGCCTTGTGCGGCAACATCATCGGCGAGGGCGAGCACCTGCGCGGGGTCGCGCAGATCGATGCCGACCACGCGGACCCGGTGCAGCCAGTCGGCGCTGTCGGGCTGCGCGGCGAAACGGCGGATGGCGTCGTTGGGGAATCGGGTGGTGATGGTGGTGTGCGCACCGTCGCGCAGCAGCCGCAGCGCGATGTACATGCCGATCTTGGCGCGTCCACCGGTCAGCAGTGCGCGCTTGCCTGTGAGGTCCGTCCGCGCATCGCGCTTGGCGTGGCTGCGTGCCGCGCATTCGGGGCACAGCTGGTGGTAGAAGGCGTCGACCTGCGTGTACTTCTGCTTGCAGATGTAGCAGGGGCGCGCTCGCAGCAGCGTTCCCGCGGTGGCGACACCGCTGACGCTGGAGCTGATGGGGATTCCGGCGGTCTCGTCGTCGATCCGGCTGGGTGATCCGGTGGCCGTGGCCGCGATGACCGCCCGGTCGGCCTCGGAGATGGTGTCGCGGGCTTGGATTCGCCGCCGCTGCTTGAGTTTTTTGAACATGTGCCCGACGGCGCGCTGCACGGTCATCGAATCGGGGTGCTCTTTGTCGAGCTGCGCCGCCTGTTCGAGTACCCGGAGGCAGATCGCCAGCTCGTCGGGGGCGATGGCCGGGGATTCGGGTGCTTGCTGCGTGCTGTGCTCGACCATCGGGGGGTGCGGGGATCCTTCGTGCGTGCGGCGGTTGACCGAGTCATTCTCTCATCGCGGCAGGCGGGTCCGGGCCGTCGGGGGCTGTGACCTGAGCCGGGGGCCGGTGCAGAGTTGACGCGGGGCCCGGCCGCTGAAATGCGGCCGGGCCCCGCGTCGGGATGGTGCGTGCGCGCTATTCGGCTGTCGCGCCGACGGGTTCGAGCTTTTCGGCATCGTCGTCGCGATCGAGTTCGCGGGCGCGTTCGGCCAGCAGGCCGAGCAGTCCGGCGGGGATTTCGGCGCGGACTTCGATGAGTGCGTGCCACACCACATCGGGGGTTTCGGTGGTGAGGGCGGCGAGGAATTCTTCGACGTCATCCATGCCGTCGATGAGTTCGAGCACGCGGGCGCGGCCGGCCTGGTCCTGGGCGAGGGCGATATCGACGAGGGTGTGGATATTGTCGCTGCGCGAGGCGGTGCGGACCGCGGCGAGCAGTTGGTCGCGGGTGAGGTCTCCGATGGTGCTCGCGAGTACCGGTTTCACCGCTTCCGGTAGTGCGTCGACCAGCGGCAGTGCCTGTGCCCACAGGTCGTGTTCGGCGGTGCTGGTGATGACGGCTCGCAGGACGTCCGGGTCCTGCATGACGGGCAGTGCGGCCATGCGGCGGCGGTTGTCGTCGGTCATGGCCAGGGCGAGCGGGATGAGTGCGTCCCAGAGTCCGGCGGTATCGGCTTCGCGGACCAATTCGCCAAGGCGCTCATCGGGTTTCGCGGCGACGCGGGCGGCGATGAAGGCGAGTTGCGCATCGGGCAGGTGTGCGGCGAGGGGTAGCAGGTTGAGCCAGTGCCCGCCGTCGAGTGCGGTGTCCATGACGGCTGCGAGGACGGGTTCGGCGTGCACGGCGGGTCGTTCGGCGAACAGGCGCAGGCTGTCGTGGCTCATGGCGCTGGTGATGGGCAGCAGGGTGGTCCAGGCGTCGAGTTCGTAGACGGCCTGGACGAGGGCGTCGAGGACGTCGGGGCCGAGGCTTGCGGTGATATTGCCGATCCAGGCGCGATTGTGCGGTGCGATGGAGTCGAGCAGGTCGATGCCTTCGGCCCACATGCTCTGTTCGGCGGCGGCGCGGATGACGCCGGGCACCCGGTCGGAGACGATGTGCAGCACATTGTCGATGGCGGATTTGTCTTCGAGCAGGAAGGCGATGCGCAGCAGGTCGACGTCGCTCATGACGGGTGCGGCGGCGCGCAGTGACGGTTCGGGGACGACGTGGACGAAGCGGCCCATGGTGATGTGGTCACCGACGGCGAGCAGTTCGCGCGCGGCGTCCACGACCATGCGCGGCGGGACTGCGGAGATGATGGCGGCTGTGCGGCGCGGGTCGAGCTGCACGGCGATTTCGGCGAGGAACGACGCGGGCAGCGATTTGGCGATGTCGATGGCCTTGCCCGGGTCGACGGCGCTGGCCACGGCGGCGCACAGCACAGGCCCGAAGGCGCGTTCGGCGACTTTGGCGCTGATGGCGACGGGTACGAGCTTGGCTCCGGCGGCAACACCCCTGAGCCGCTTGGTGTCTCGGTCGAAGAGCCGGTCGGTGACGCGCTCACGGAATTCGCGGATGGCCGCGGGCGGCAGGTCGACGAGGAAGTCGAGTTCGGTGGGGTCCGTGATGCCGAGAATGCGTGCGAGTTTGGTGGTTTCGGCGACGGCTACGAGATGTTCGCTCACAAGCCCAGTGCTTTCTTGACGGCCGGGCGCATGAGGCGCGGCACGAAGTCGAGGGAGGATCCGATGGCGGCGTCGAGGTTGGCGCGGCGGCGCGTCATGGCCTGCTGCAGGAGCCGGTCGAGTTCGGTGTGGTCGGCGTCGGTGAGCCGGTCGAAGGCGTCGGGGAGCGGGGCCCGCAGGGTGTCGCTGAGTTGGCTTGCTGCTTCTGACATCGGGTTCTTTCCGGTTCGGTGTCACGTTCGACTGGTTTCCGTGCCCGGGGCTTCCCTCTGCGCCACGGGTGCGTACTGCCGGTACGCCTACCGATACTGGCAGTACGTTTCAGGTGAAAGCAATGCCGGTCGGTTGACCTTGGTTGTGGCCTCCATCACTTGACCTGCCGGTAACAAGCACTTTTCCGGTCTCGATTCGAAGCCGGTGACGCGTACCGTCGGTACGTGTAGGCTCCTCGCCGTGGTTCGTATGAGTGCCGGGGCGGCCCCGCGGACAGTGACCCGCGACGACATCGTGGATGCGGCGATCCGGGTGATCGACCGGGACGGCCCGCGCCCGAGCATGGAGGACATCGCCCGCGAGGCGCGCATCACCAAGCCCCGGCTGTATCGGCAGTTCGCCGACAAAGGTGATCTGTTCACCGAGATCGCCGATCGTATGGCGCGCCAGGCGTTTTCGGCGGCCGGCGGGGATATGACGCTCATGCTGCAACCGCCGCGCGCGGCGCTGCGCCGGATTTTCACCGAGTACGCCCACGGAATCCTGGAGCATCCCAACGTCTTCCGCTTCCTGGGTCAGGCGCCGGTGCTGCAGCAGTCCGGGAACGGTGTGCTGCAACTGGATCTGGGTCGCGAGGCGGCAGGCCGGTTGACGAAGATTTCCCGCTCGGTCGCCGAGGCAGTGCCGCTGAACACCGACGGGCTGGACTATCTCTCGCGCGCCCTGGTCGGGGCGGTGGTGGCGATCACCGATCTGTGGCTGTCGGATTCCGATACCCCGACCGCGGCGCAGACGCAGGAGTTCATCGGCCAGGCCACCGAGCTGGTGTGGGGTCTGATCGACGGTTTCCTGCGCCGCCAGGCGATCGTGGCCGATCCGGACACGCCCATGTTCACCACGTTCGCGGAGGTCAACCATGCGCGCACGGGAGAGAACTGACCGCTTGTTGACACTGCGCCAATAGCGGTGCACCCTGGTGCCCAGGCGCGAAAGCGCGCGCCTGGGAAGCGAAGGAACTTTCATGGCACGCCCCGCATGGAGCGACGACGAGGTCGAAGCGGTACGAGGACTGGCGCACACCTTCTTCGAGAAGGAGGTGATCCCGCACGAGGAGAAGTTCATCGCGCAGGGCCATCCCGATCGCGAGCTGTACAACCGGGCCGGTGAACTGGGCCTGCTGTGCGCGGCCATCCCGGCCGAATACGGCGGTGGCGGTGGCACATTCGCGCACGAGGCGGCCATCATCGAGGCGCAGGCGCATCTGGGTGACGGTGCGCTCGGCATGTCGGTGCACTCCTCGATCATCGCGCCGTACATCCACCAGTTCGGTTCCGAGGAGCTCAAGCGGCGGGTGCTGCCCAAGGCCGCCAGCGGTGCGGTGCTGCTGTCGATCGGCATGACCGAGCCGGGCACCGGCTCGGATCTGCAGAACATCAAGACCCGCGCGGTGCGTGAGGGCGATGAGTACGTCATCACCGGTTCGAAGATCTTCATCTCCAACGGCTGGCTCTGCGACGGCATCATCCTGGCCGTCAAGACCGATCCGACCCAGGGCGCCTCCGGTGTCTCGCTGATCTACGCCGAGGTCGGCGACGACGTGCCCGGCTTCACCCGCGGCCGCATCCTGTCCAAGATCGGCGGCAAGGGCCAGGACACCGCGGAGCTGTTCTTCGACGGCCTGCGGGTGCCGGCCTCGAATCTGCTGGGGGAGGCCGAGGGTCAGGGCTTCTATCAGATGATGCAGATGCTGGCCCAGGAGCGCCTGGTCACGGCGATTCTGGCGGTGGCCATGACCGAGAAGGCCGTCGAGCTGACCATCGACTACACCAAGGGCCGCGAAGCGTTCGGCAAGCCGCTGTTCGCGATGCAGAACACGCGTTTCGAGCTCGCCGAGTGCGCGACCGTCGCCAAGGTCGGCCGCGTTTTCCTCGACGACTGCATCGGCAAGCACCTGCGCGGTGAGCTCGATATTCCCACCGCTGCCATGGCGAAGTACTGGTTGACCGACCAACTCGGTAATGTGGTGGATCGCTGCCTGCAGTTCTTCGGCGGCTATGGCTACATGACCGAGTACCCCATATCCCAGCTGTACACCGGCGCCCGGATCCTGCGGATCCTCGCGGGCGCCAACGAGGTGATGAAGGACCTCATTGCCCGCTCACTCTGACACCACGCTCGAGCCGGTGCCCGCCGACGACACACCGTCACGGCGGCGCCGCCTCGAACCAGACGAACGCCGCGCGCAGATCCTGTCCTGCGCCATCGACATGTTCGGCGAACGTCCGTACGCCGCTGTCTCCACCGCGGAGCTGGCCCAGCGCGCCGGGGTGGCGCGCGGGCTGATCAATCACTACTTCGGCAATAAGCGCGACCTGTATCTGGCGGTCGTGCGCCGCATGGTGACGCTGCCGCGGCTGGACAATATGCTCGTGCCCTCGGGCAATATCCGTGAGCGGGTGGAGGCCAGCGTCTCCTGGCTGCTGGACACCATCGGCGAGCACGGCACCACCTGGGTCAAGGTCACCGGCCTGGAAGGCATCGGCGACGATCCGGAGGTGCAGCGCATTCTCGACGAGGCCGACAATGCCGCCGCCGACCGTGTCGTGCAGATGATGGGCCTGAGCGATTCGCTGCACAACGACGAATTGCGCGCCCTGGTGCGCTGTTACGGCGGCCTGGTCAAGGCGGCGGGCCGGGAATGGATCGTGCGCGGGGCCCTCGACCGCGCCCAGGTGCACGAAATGTTGTCGGACACCCTCACCACCCTGATCGCGGTGTCGTTTCCGAAGGTCAACGGCACCAGATGAATTCACGCTGAACCCCGCGGCAGAAAGTGAGCCGCGGGGTTCAGCGCTGTCTTGCGGGGCCCGGTCTAGGGGACCAGCACCAGTCGTCCTCGCAGGCCGCCCTTTTCGAAGCGGGCGTGTGCGGTGGCGGCCTCGGCGAACGGGAGGGTTTCCGCGACGCGCAGGGTGAGGGTTCCGGCTTCCACCAGGGCGACCAGTGCGGTCAGGCGCGGA
Source organism: Nocardia sp. NPDC006630 (assembly GCF_040611495.1). Lineage (NCBI taxonomy): Bacteria > Bacillati > Actinomycetota > Actinomycetes > Mycobacteriales > Nocardiaceae > Nocardia > Nocardia sp. NPDC006630. The sequence continues at coordinate 253,284 of NZ_JBEXOK010000010.1, read as the reverse complement.
CCGTCGGGGGCCTGGAAGACCGTGGTCACCGTGATGTCGCGTTCGGATTCGGGGAGCGCCGGCGGGAGCACAGCGACGAATGTGCCACCGTCGCGGACCACCGGGAGGACCTCGGCGCCCAGTTCGGCGGCGTCGATCACGGCGTCGATGCCCTGTGCGCGGAGGGTATCGATGTCGGTGCCCCGGGGGATGAAACCTGTTGCACCCAAAGACAGTACGAGCTGCTCGTCGCCCGCACCGGCCATGCCGAGCACGTGCGCCCCGGCGGCGGCCGCCAGTTGCACCGCGTATCCGCCGACACCGCCCGCCGCGCCGGTCACCAGTACTGTCCGCCCGGCGATCGGGCCGAGCTCGGCCACCACCAGATCCGCGGTGATGCCATTGAGCGGAAGGGTCGCGGCCGCCACGAGATCCACGCCGCTGGGGGCTGCGGCCAGTGTGTCGGCTGCGGCCACGAGGTATTCGGCGGTGCTGCCGAGCGGGTCCGAGAGCCACGGCAGCAGCCCGATGACCGGCTGACCGAGGGCGAAGCCACTGACCTCGGGGCCGAGCGCGTCGACGTACCCGGCGAATTCGACACCGGGGACATACAGCTCGCGGGCCGGCAACATGGATCCGAACACACCGGCGCGGGCACGCACATCGACCGGATTCACCGGGCTGGCGGCGACCCGCACCCGGACCTGGCCGGGACCGGGGGCGGGGACGGGTGTGTCGATGAGGCGCAGCACGTCCGGTCCACCGAATTCTTGAAATGCGACAGCACGCATGGGAATGCTCCTGAGTGTGTGAACAGTTGGAAGATCCACCGGTGGAACGCCTTCCGCCGGAGTTCGACCGGCGGCGGGGCGTGTCATCAACGTACGGCGAGCAGGTGCCCCGCGAGAAGAAGGCACCGGAAAGTACCTAGCTCACCACCAGGAGTGCACATGGCCACCACCACCGTTGCTCAGCAGCGTGAACAGCGCAAAATCGCCTACAACGCGTACGTCGCGGCCTGCCCCACCAACAAGCTGCTCGACACCCTCGGTGACAAATGGACCGGGCTGGTGATGTCCACCCTGACCGACGGTCCGCGCCGGTACGGGGAGATCTCCGCCATCGTCGCGGGCATCAGCAACAAGATGCTCACCCAGACCCTGCGCATTCTCGAACGCGACGGCCTGCTCGAACGTCACCTGACCGCGCAGGTGCCGGTGCGCGTGGACTATTCGCTCACCCCGCTGGGGTCCACCCTCATTCCGATCCTCGGCATGCTCAAGGACTGGGCCGAACTGAATATCGAGGATGTGCTGGCTGCCCGCGCGGCCTTCGACGATGAGTACCGCTAGGCGACGCCGCCGTTGACCCGCAGCACCTGCCCGTTGACCCAGGAAGCGGCGGGACCGAGCAGGTACACGACGGCGGCGGCGATCTCGCCGAAATCGCCGAGGCGATGCAGCGGGGCCTGGGCGGTGAAGCGGTCGATATCGGCGGGGGTTTTGCCCTCGCGGAACATGGGGGAGTCGACCAGGCCCGGTGCGACCGCATTGACGCGAATTCCTCTGGTGCCGAACTCTTTTGCCGCGACCCGGGTCAAGGTCTCGACCCCGGCTTTGGCGGCGAGGTACACCCCGAGACCCGGTGTCGCGGTGGCCACGGCGGTCGAGGAGATGTTCACAATGCTGCCGCCGTCCGCGAGACGAGCCGCGGCCTCCTGCATGCCGTAGAGGGCACCGCGCAGATTGACCCCGAGCAATTCCTCGATGAGCGCGTCGCCGGTGTCGGCGACAGGTTCGACCGCCGACACACCCGCATTGTTGACAAGTCCTGCGGCAGTGCCGAATTCGCGTTCCGCCCTATCGAACAGTGCCCGCACATCAGCCCGCTCGGCCACATTCGCCCGGACCGCCACCGCGCGGGCGCCACGTGTTTCGAGCTCGGTGACCAATGCGCGGGCCGATCGTTCACCGCTGCGGTAGGCGATGACCACGGGGTGCCCGGCGCTGCCCAATCGCCGGACCACCGCGCGCCCGATGCCGGAGGATCCGCCGGTCACAATCACAGGAGTTGTCATAGCAACTAGTAGAGCACCGCTGGGTTGTCATAGCAACTAGGATATGTCCATGGACTCTCTCAGTGACGACGAACTGGCCGCCTGGCACGCCTGTAAAGCCCTGGGCGACCAGGTGACTCGCCGCGTCGGCGCCGATATCGCCGCCGGTACCGGCTACTCCGGCACCGATTACGGGGTGCTCTCGCGCGTGGCGGAACTCGGGGGCGGCCGCCTGCGCCAGCAGCTGCTCGCCGACTCGATCGGGCTGCACAAAGGCGCCATGTCCCATCAGCTCACCCGCATGGAGAGCCGCGACCTCATCCGCCGCGAACGCGCACACGGCGGCGTCGACGTGGTGCTCACCGCCCACGGTGAGCAGGCCCTGCGGCAATTGCGCCCGGTGCACGCCGCCGCGGTCCGCAAGCACCTGCTCGATCGCCTCACCGAGCAGGACCGCGCCGCACTGCTGCGCATCGCCGCCGCGCTCGGCTGAGAATCGCGTGATCGGGGAATGTGGTTCGCGCCGGCGCTGTTGGCCGCAGGTATGGCCAATGAACAGTTCGGGAAGTTCGGTGTGTGGCAGCCGCATTCGCTGGTGACACCCGAGGCGGTGCGGGAGCTGGAAGAGCTCGGCTACGGTGCGGTGTGGCTGGGAACCTCCCCGCCCGCGGACTGGGACGGGTACGACGCGCTGTTCGCCGACTCGCAGTCCATCATCATCGGTACCAGCATCGTGAATGTGTGGGCCACCCCCGCCAAGGCCTCCGCGGACCTGTTCCACCGCCTCGAGAGCAAATACCCCGGCCGCTTCCTGCTGGGCATCGGCGCCGGTCACCGCGAATTCAACGACGGCTACACCAAACCCTATGACGCCCTGGTCACCTACCTCGACGAACTCGACGAGGCAGGCGTCCCGAAAAGCGGCCGCGCGCTGGCCGCCCTCGGACCCAAGGTGGCGAAACTGGCCCGCGACCGCACCGCCGGCGCCCTGCCGTACCTCACCACCCCGGCGCACACCGCCGACCTGCGCGCCCTCTTCGGCCCCGACACCCTGCTCGCCCCCGAACAGAAGGTCGTTCTCGAGGAAGACCCGCAGCACGCCCGCACCATCGCCCGCGAACGCGCCGCCTACTATCTCAACCTCGCCAACTATGTGAACAACCTGCGCCGCTACGGTTTCGACGAGCAGGACCTCACCTACCCCGGCAGCGACCGCGTCATCGACGCCATCGCCCTGCACGGCACCCCGGACCAGATCGCCGATGCCCTCACCGCCCACCTGACCGCCGGCGCCGACCACGTAGCCATCCAGATCCTCGGCGGCGACTACGTCGGTGCCCTGCGCACCCTGGCTCCCTACCTCGCCGCCCGCACCAGCTGAGCGCTGTCGCCTGCCCGGCCATTGGCGGACCGGGCAGGCGACCAACTATCAGCGCGCTACCGCCTCACTCCCGGCCGCGAACCGGTGGACACCCGCGCGAACAGTGTGTCGCGAAGCCGTCGAATCTCGGCCCCGAAACAGGGCCTGCGCGAACACCTCCCGATTCGCTGCTCGCGACCGGGTGAGCACACCACCGACGAAGTCGGTCACACCGGTCACCCGCAGTCCGGTGTCGGCGGCGGAATGGGCACGTTCGCGTGCAGGCCGCAGAGGGATGTCCGGTGACTCGGGGCGGGCGGGTTGTGCTCGTCCCAGTCAGCAGGGCGAGGGATCGCATGTGCCGCCTATTCGGTCAGCATTCTGCGATGGCGGCCGGCCTAGAGGCGTGGGTCGTGGACCAGCAGGAAGCCCGAGAGGGTGAGGGAGTCGTCGGGGGCGTGGCCGGCGTCGGCCCAGAATTCGCGGCCGGGCAGTTCGTTGGCGGGCAGGCCCGCCTGGGCAGCGATCTGGGCGGCGGGCCAGCTCAGGGGGGAGCGGGCGGGATGCCAGGGGGTTTCGAGGTAGGCGAGGGCGGCATCGCTGTCGCCGAATACCAGGACGCACCGCACTCGCACCCGCTCTGTTGCCACAGTTCCATCATCGTCCTCCGGGGCGGTGCCGCGCACCGGTCATTCGGCGGCCGGGTCACTGTCCTTGCGGGCGCGGCTGGGCTGGACGCGGGAGGGCTCGTTCGGCATCTTCGGATACTGCGGCGGCCAGGGAGCGTCCATCAAGCCTGCGGCCATATCCTTTTCGGACATTTCCAGCAGGGGTGCGAGGGACTGGGGGGTGCGGTCGGCCCAGGGATCACCGAGTTCGGCCAGGCGAGCGGGCACCGTGGCGATGGTCATCTCGTCGTTGGTGACCTGTGGCAGCGCGTCCCAGCTGATCGGGGTGGAGACCTGCGCGCCGACCTTCGGGCGCACGCACCAGGCGCCGAAAACCGTTTTGTGGGGCGCGTTCTGATTGAAGTCGACGAATACGCGGGAGCCGCGCTGCTCCTTCCACCACTGGGCGGTGATGGTGCCGGGGTGGCGGCGTTCGAGTTCGCGGGCCAAAGCCACTGCGGCCGAACGTACTTGGTAGCCGTCCCATTTCGGCTCCAGCATGGCGTACAGGTGCAGGCCGCGCGAGCCGGAGGTTTTCACCCGCACATCGATGCCGAGTTCGGTGCACAATTCGCGGGTGTGCACGGCGGCGGCGCGCAGATCATCGAAGCTGATGCCCGGTGAGGGATCCAGATCGATGCGCAGCTCATCGGTGACCCCGGTGGGCGGCAGCACCGCACCGGCGGCGTCGTGCACGGGCGGGGCGGTGCTCACCAGATCCGCCCCGGCATGGGTGGGCCAGACGTGAAAACCCAAGCAGCCCAGGTTCACCGCCCACAGAATGTGCGCCATATCGGCGGCGACCAGTGCGTCGCTGGTGGTGCCGTTCGGGGTGGACACGACCGTGGTCTGCAACCAGTCCGGCACCGATTTGGGCACCCGCTTCTGAAACCACGACTTGCCGCCCGCCCCTTCGGGATAGCGCTCGAGCAGTACCGGGCGATCCTTGATGGTGCGCATGATCGGCTCGGCGACCGCGAGATAGTAGTTCGCCAGATCCTGTTTGGTCTCACCGCGTTTGGAGAAGTAGATCTTGTCCGGGCTCGACAGGGTGACACTGCGCCCGTCCACCTCGATCTCGATGGAATCGCTCATCGCGCAGTACCTTTCGCCTCATCGAAGATGGCCGAGAGTTCGGCCGGGGCGACCTCGTCGAGCTGGGCGTAGGTGCACGAGGCCGGGGTGCGGTCGGTGCGGAACCGCGCCAGCCGCCCACCGTGGCGGAACCGCCCGGCCATCACATGCTCGTAGCGGACCTCGGCGACCAGTTCCGGCCGCAGCGGTTCCCAGGACAGATCCTTGCCGCCGGTCCAGCGGCTCACCCCGCCCGGCATCTTGCCGTCGGCTCGCGCCTGCGCCGCGGCATCGGCCCACTCGCGCCACGGATGGTTCTCGAGGGCGTCGACGCGCAACGGTTCCAGCTCGCCGACCAGTTCCCTGCGGCGCGCGGCGGTGAAACTGCTGGCCACCCCGACATGGTGCAGATTGCCCTCGGCGTCGAAGAGCCCCAGCAGCAGCGAGCCGACCCCTTCGCCGTCCTTGTGCCAGCGGAATCCCGCGACCACACAGTCGGCGGTGCGTTCGTGCTTGACCTTGAACATCACCCGCTTGTCCTGCAGATAGCCCAGATCCGCGGCCTTGACCATCACCCCGTCGAAGCCCGCGCCCTCGAACCGGGTGAACCAGTCCTGCGCCACGTCCGGGTCATCGGTGAGGGGCGTGAGGTGAATGCGGGTCACGCCGCCCTCACCCGCTCCGTCGCCGCCGCGCTCGAGCACGGTCTCGAGCAGCCGCCGCCGCTCGGAGAACGGTTCTGCGGTCAGATCGCGATCCCCGAGCGCCAGCAGATCGAAGCCGACAAAACTGGCCGGTGTCTCCACCGCCAGCTTGTTCACCCGCGACGCCGCCGGATGCAGCCGCTGCTGCAGAGTGTCGAAGTCCAGTCCCTGATCGGTGACCACGACGATCTCACCGTCGATCACGCACTGCTGCGGCAGTGTCTGACGGAAGATCTCCACCAGTTCCGGAAAATACCGGGTCAGCGGGCGATCATTGCGCGATCCGAGTTCGATCTCGTCCCCGTCGCGAAAGACGATGCACCGGAACCCATCCCATTTGGGTTCGTAGCGCAGTCCCTCCTCGCGCGGCAGGGCCGAGACCGATTTCGCCAGCATCGGTTTGACCGGTGGCATGACGGGCAGCTTCACACGACCTCCTAGGGTTGGGTTCACCCAGGTAGACGGCGCGACCGGCCGAAACTCACCGGTCGGCTGCCTCCCACGAAGATCGTACGGGGCCAGCGGTCTGTTTTGCGGTACTGCTCAGCTTTCGAGCCAGCCGTGCTGATCGGCGAACGCCGTCAGCCTGTCGCGGATGGTCAGTATTTCCCCGGCCGTGAGCGCGGGGCTGGCATCGAGCAGCAGTTCGGTGATGAGCCGGCGATGTTCGGCGGCACTGAGCTGCCCGGCGCCACCGGCCCGATCCTTGACCTTGTGGGCGCGCACCGGCGGCGGCGCACCGGCGACCAGGGCGAGATTGATGGCCTTGGGCCCCCGATCACCCTCGGTCACGTCGAATTCGAACACCCGCCCCTGCCGCAATTCGTCTTCATCCAACCCGATGTCGTTCACATGAACGAACACGTCCGGCCCACCGTCTTCCGGACGGATGAAACCGAACCCCCGAGAGCTGTCGAACGACACCAATTTCCCGATGGACACCTAAACACCTGCTCCTCGTCGCCGCGTCCCTCTTGCGGCAAGCCTAGTCCGCAGCACGATCATTATTGGAAGAAAGTGCCTTTTGTAACGAATTGAAAACAGTGAGGCCCTGACCCACCATGCCGTTGACGAGCTCGCCCACGCCCTCGGGACCGTTGAGCACCGTCAGGTTGGCATTGGCCAGCCCCGCCGAGGCCGCCTTCACGATCTCCGGCAGCTGTTCGATGAGCAGCTGATCGAGCGCGATGCGGTTGTTGGAGGAGGCCGCCTCGGCCTGGATGCGCGTGCGATCGGCCTCGGCCACCGCCAGGATGCGCACCCGTTCCGCTTCTGCCAGAGCGGGTTTGACCACTTCGGCCTGCAGCTGCTGCTCGCGCAGCTCCGACTGCTTGCGCGCCTGCTCGGCCTGCGCGGTCAGCACGCCCTGCAGGGCGACGGCTTGGGCGAGCGGACCCGACTGCGCCGCTTCGGCATTGGCCTTGTCGATGTCCTGCTGATACTGCGCCCGCAGGATGGAGGTCTCGCGCGCGTATTCGGCCTGCCGGCGCAGTGATTCCTGCTCGGCCTCGGCGGCGGCCTGGGCGGCGGCGGCCTGCGCGATCTGCGCATCACGCTGGATCGCGGCATTGTGCGGGGCCGCGAGTGCGGTGATGTAGCCGAGATTGCCGTCGTCGATGGACTGGATCTGGAACGAGTCGACCGACAGCCCGATATTGCCCATCTCCACCTTGGAGGCCAGCAGCACCTGATCGGCGAGCTTCTGCCGCTCCCGGATGATCTCCTCCACCGTCATCGACCCGACGATCGAGCGCAGATGGCCGGAGAAGATGCGCCCGGTCAGCACCGACATCTCCCGCTCCTGCTCGGACAGGAACCGTTGCGCCGCATTGACTATCGACTGCGTGTCATTGGCGACCTTGAACGCGATGACCGCCCGCACATCGAGCTGGATGGCCTGGGTGGTGACGCAGCGCTCCTGTATCTCCGATTCGAACATGGCCAGCGACAGGAAGCTGACCTTCCGGAACAGCGGCAGCACCCAGGTGCCGTGTCCGATCACCACACGAAACGGGGCATTCTCCTTGGGCCCGCCACCGCTGACGAGCATGGCCTCGTCCGGATCGGGCACATGGTAACCCAGCACTGTTGTCTCCCTTGATGTCTCAGATATCCCCACGATGGTCGTCCGGGAGTGGAATCCACGGCACCACATCCACGATCCGCCCCGGATGCACGGCCACCACCAGCACGCTGGCTCCGGTGTCCAGTGCCTGGTCGGCTCGCGCGATGTACAGCTCGGTTCCCCCTCGGATTGCGACCAGCACCTCTCCGAGCATGTGCTCGCCCCGGATCGGCGTCGTCAGCGTACCGGTCAGTCCCAGTACCGGGTCGGACATCGCGGGCAACTCCTTGTATTTACGGTGAAAGACCAGCGTAGTTGTCGTGGCGGCAAGTGGGCGGACCGTGCGGTCGGATTTTGCGACCGAATTGATAACTGAAGCTTTGCGACACCTCGGTATCATTTGGAACGGCCCGCCGCTCCCGCACTCGTGAAAGGTGCTGAAAATATGCCTGCGCGTGTCGATGTGAAATTGTTCTGGTTCCCAGGCGGTCGAGCTGGCAGGCTGAAGCGGTGACCACCCCTCCGGATATACCGGCCACAGATTCGGCCAACGATAAATTGGACGCCCGCGTCTTCAAGATCGCCGGCGTCGTCGTACTGGGCGCCATCATGTCGATCCTCGACGTGACCGTGGTGACCGTGGCAATTCCCACCTTCCAGCACGACTTCAGCACCACCTACGCCGTCGCGGCCTGGTCTATGACCGGCTACACCCTCGCGCTGGCCACCGTCATTCCACTCACCGGGTGGGCGGCCGACCGATTCGGCACCAAACGCCTCTACATGGCGGCCCTGATCTTCTTCGTGCTCGGCTCCATCCTGTGCAGCTTCGCATGGAATATCAGCTCGCTCATCGCATTTCGCGTGATCCAGGGCCTGGGCGGCGGCATGCTCATGCCGCTGGGCATGACGATCATGACCCACGCGGCCGGCCCGCAGCGCATCGGGCGCGTCATGGCGGTGCTCGGCGTGCCGATGCTGCTGGGCCCCATCGCCGGCCCGATCCTGGGCGGCTGGCTGATCGACAGCTTCAGCTGGCACTGGATCTTCCTGATCAATGTGCCGATCGGCATCATCGCGCTGGCTCTGGCGTGGATCGTGTTCGACGCCGACCGGCCCGAACCGTCGGAGAGTTTCGACTTCCTCGGCATGCTGCTGGCCTCACCGGGTCTGGCGCTGTTCCTGTTCGGCGTGTCCTCGATTCCCGGTGAGGGCACCGTACTGGCGGCGAAGGTGCTCATCCCGGCGATCATCGGCGCGCTGCTGCTGGTGGCGTTCGTCTTCCACGCGCTGCGCACCGAACATCCGCTCATCGATCTGCATCTGTTCCAGAACAAATCGCTGCGCTACGCCGTCATGACCATGACCCTGTTCGCCATGGCGTTCTTCGGTTCGGGTCTGCTGCTGCCGAGTTATCTGCAGCAGGTGCGCGGGGAATCGACCCTCGCGGCCGGTCTGCTGATCGCCCCCCAGGGTTTGGGCGCCATGCTGACCATGCCGATCGCCGGACGCCTGGTGGACAAGATGGGCCCGGGCAAGATCGTGCTCACCGGTATCAGCATCATGGTGCTGGGCATGGCCTTCCTGACCCAGGTCAAATCCGATACCCCGTACGCGGCGCTGTGCGCGGCGCTGTTCGTCATGGGTCTGGGCATGGGCTGCACCATGATGCCCACCATGACCGCCGCCATTCAGACCCTGACCCACGGTCAGGTCGCGCGCGGTTCGACGCTGATGAACATCGTCAACCAGACGGCCGGATCCATCGGCACCGCAACGATTTCCGTGGTGCTGACCACCCTGCTCAATCACCGGCCCCTGGCGGGTGCGGCCATCGGCTCGCGCTACAGTCCCGAGCTCGCAGGCAAGATTCCGCAGCCCGATCTCGATCGCGGATTCTCCGATGCCGCACAGGCTTTCGGCCACACCTTCGTGGTCGCACTGGTGCTGCTGCTGCTCACCCTGATCCCGGCGTTCTTCCTGCCGAGGGTCAAACCGAAGAATCCGGAGCTCACCGAGGCCCCGGTGGTCGTCGCGCACTGAGGTTTCACCCTCGTGCGCGCCGAGGCGTCGCCTCCCCGCGCACGGAGGTTTTCGCACACATCGCCCCCGTTCGGCAGTATCCGAGCGGGGGCGATGTGCGTCTGTCCGGCCGGCGCGGGGGAGCGCTACCGGGCCTGGCTGCCGGTCACCGGCTGCAATACCCGCTCGACCAGAGCGGTGTCGCAGTGCTCGATGACCTCGGTGATCCGGCCGTCCGCGAGCCGAAAGACGAAGCAGTAGGTCTGGTGATACGGGCCGTGCGCGGTGGTCCCGTAGCCGCGAGCCTGGACCACCACACGGTCGCCGTCGGCGAGCAGGAAATCGGGCTCGAAGCGGTAGCCGTCGGTGAACTGGGCCATGATCGGGCGCAGCAGTCCGGTCAGCACCTCGGATTTGGGCTCCCAGATGCCCGCCCAGGACCAGGCGCCCGGAAACACCCAGCGGCAGTCCTCGGCCAGCGCGTCGCCCAGCGCGCGAGTAGTGCCCAGCGCCAGCTGCGCGAAGATCCCGCGAATGAATTCCTTGTTCTCGATTGCGCTCACACCCCGAAACTACGGTCGCCGCAGCCATGCGACCAGCGGCAATCACGCATATCTGGTATCACAATGACGCATGGCAGAGTTCACGGTGACCGGGCTGCGCGTGGTCCGGGAGGCAGCGCGCGGGGGATCGTTCACCCGCGCCGCCGAGCGGCTGGGTTATACGCAGTCCGCGGTCTCCCGCCAGATCACGCTGATGGAGGCGGCGGCCGGGCAGGCGCTGTTCGAGCGGCAGTCTCGGGGCGTGCGGCCCACCGACGCCTGCCGGATCGTGCTGCGGCACGCCGACGCCGTCCTCGACGCGCTCGATGCCGCGCGGGAAGAACTGCGTACTCCGCTCCCGCCCAGCCGAATACGGGTCGGGGCATTCTCCACCGCCACCGCCGCGCTGGTGCCGCGCGCGATCGTCGCGGCGTCGCGGCGCTCTCCGGGATTGCAGGTGCGATTGCGGGAGGGCACCAGCGCGGCGCTGCTGTCGGCCCTGACCCGCAACCGGATCGATCTGGCCGTACTGTCCGGAATCGCAGAGCTGCCCGAGGGCTTGGAAGCCGCACCGCTGCTGCAGGATTCGCTGTTCGTCGCCGTGCCTCCGGGGCATCCGCTGGCCGCGGCCGCCGGCGTGCGGCCCTCGGCGCTGCGGGAGGAGAGCTGGATCGTCGGCAGCGCGGACCCGAGAACCACACTGCTGGGCGCATGGGCCGACCCGGCCTGGGAACCGCGCATTGCGCACGTCGCGCGCGACTGGGTCGCCAAACTGGGCCTGGTGGCCGCCGGACTCGGCATCACCGTGGTGCCCGGTCTGGCCGTACCCGCGCTGCCGCCAACGGTTTCCATCGTCCGCATCGACGATCCCGCCGCCGTGCGGCCCACCGTCCTGGTCTACCGGCGCTCCGGACTCGCCGCCGATCACCCCTTCGCCGAGGCGCTGCGCGACAGCGCCGCCGAACTGGGCGCCGAACTGCGGCAACGACTTCGGCCCTAGCGCGATGACCGGCCCCGGACTTCGGCAATAAGGGTGGTATTCCAGCGCGCGGGCTTCGGCAGGTGGCGGGCGCGGGCTTGGGCCCGGTAATGGTCAACGGCCGTTCGCTCCCGCACCCGCGAAGACTTCGGCTGTAGACACTGGTAGTCGCCAGACACTGGTAGTCGCCGTGGGAAGTAGCCGCCTAGGCGGTGGCCGACATGCCCACCCGGTCGGCGGTGATGCGGCCGGAATCGGTGTCGTAGTCGTACAACTCGCCGTAGCGGCCCCATTCGATGGCCAATTCCAGCTGCCGGCGCGCATCCTCGTCGGAGAAGCCGCGCCGCAGCAGATCCTGGAAGAAATCCGCGCGCGCACTGCCGTCGGAACTGCCGATCAGCGCACTGCAGATGGTGCGCACCAGGGGCGCGCGGCGGCGCGCCTGGGTGGCGAAGAGGTTCTTGCTGGTCTGGATATCGGCGGTGGTGAAGTTCGCGCCGATATTGGTCAGGATCACATCACCGGAATCGGCGATCAGGAATCCCAGCAGGGCGGCCGCATCGACCAGGGGCAGCAGATCGTCGAGTTCGAAGTTCAATTCGTCGGCGATCACCGGCAGATCGGCGCGCCCGTCCTTGGCATAGACCAGCTCCAGCAGACCCGCGATCCCGCCGACCGAGGCATCGGGCAGCGGGATGGCGAACGGGGTGCCGGTATCGGGTGTGGCGGCGGCGATTTCGGTATCGCGGCCGGTGAGCAGCCCGTAGATCTGATCGACCAGGGCGATGAAGCCGGGCGCGCGGCGATTGCGCGGGCGCGGTTGATCCACCACGACCTCGGCGATGATGTGCCCGGGATTGGCGCCCAGCACCACCACGCGATCGGCCAGCTGCACCGCCTCCTCGATATTGTGGGTGACGATGCAGATCGCGCGGGTCGGAAAGTCCTTGGTGGACCACAGATTCACCAGTTCGGTGCGCAGATTCTCCGCCGTCAGCACATCCAGCGCCGAGAACGGCTCATCCATCAGCAGCAGATCCGGCTCCAGCACCAGGGCGCGCGCGAAGCCCACCCGCTGGCGCATACCGCCGGAAAGCTCCTTGGGATAGGCGGTTTCGAAACCGTCCAGGCCGATGCGGTCGATCGCCTCGAGCGCGCGCTGACGGCGCTGCCCCGGCGGCACGCCGCGCGCGGCCAACCCCAGTTCCACATTGTCCTGCACGGTCAGCCACGGCATCAGCGCGAAGGACTGGAACACCAGTGCCGCACCGGGATTCGCCCCGGTGAGCGGTGTGCCCCGGTAGCGGACCTGCCCGCTGGTGGGTGCCAGCAGTCCGGCCACCGCCCGCAGCAGCGTGGACTTGCCCGAGCCCGAGCGGCCCAGCAGCGCCACGATCTCCCCGTCGCGCACTTGCAGATTCACGTGTTCGAGCACATTGAGGCGCTCGCCGGACGCGCCGTCGAACGACATACCGACATCGTCGATATCGATGAGGACTTCGCCGGTGGTTGCGGTCGTCATATGAAGTCTCCTTAGAACGAGTAGCGGCGTTGCGCCAGGGCGTAGAGCCGCCGCCAGAAGAGTCGATTGAGGCCGACCACATAGGCGCTCATGATGAGCACGCCCACCAGAATGCGCGGGCCGTCACCGACGCTGGTGGCATCGGCGATATAGGAACCCAGACCGGTCGCCGTCAGCGTGGTGTCACCGAATTTCACGACCTCGGCGACGATGGCGGCATTCCACGCCCCGCCCGCCGCGGTAATGGCGCCGGTGACGAAGCTGGGGAAGATGGCGGGCAGGATCAGCCGCCGCCACCACAGCGAGCGCGGCAAGCGCAGACTGGTCGCGGCCTCGCGCAGATCATTGGGCACCGCCGAGGCGCCCGCGATCACATTGAACAGGATGTACCACTGCGCACCCAGGGCCATCAGCACGATGCCCGCCCACTGCAGGCTCGCACTGGTCGCCAGCAGCACCGCGCCGATGAGCGGGAACAGGAAATTGGCGGGGAAGCTGGCCAGCACCTGCACGATCGGCTGCGCGATCCGGGACACCTTGGGGTTCAACCCGATCCACACCCCGACCGGCACCCAGATGACGGTGGCGAAGAGCAGCACCACGATCACCCGCGCCAGCGTGATCGCGCCCAGGCCCGCGGCATGGGCCAGTTCCTCGAAACCGACGGTGGACCGGATATAGCGCAGCATGAGGAAACAGCCCACCGCCAGCGCGGCCCAGACGATGAGTGTGAACACCAGATCATTGGCGCGGCGGCGCTTGTCGGGCACATACAGCTGATGTTCGGCCAGGCCGAACACCCGCATCATCCGGTCGATCGGATACACCAGCGGCCCCAAGACCCGCCCCAGCAGCACCGTGATGTGGCTGCGGCGCAACAGATTCAGCACCAGGCTGCGCGGGGCCTGCGCGGATTTGCTGTCCTCGAAGCGGAAACGCTCCACCCACACCGTGATCGGCCGCCAGAACAGCACATTCAGGCCCACCACCATGACGATCATGGTCACGATCGCCAGCAGCACCTTGCCGGTATCGCTCTCGCCGGCCGCACTGGCCACATAGGAGCCGATGCCCGGCAGCGCGTACTCGCGATTGTTGACGCTGATCGCCTCGGCCGCGGTCAGGAAGAACCAGCCGCCACCGAAACTCATCATCGCGTTCCACACCAGCGGGAACATGCCGCTGGGCACATCCAGTCGCCAAAACCGCTGCCAGCGCGACAATCTCAGATTGCGGGCCGCCTCATCGAGTTCCCGCGGCTGCGAAACGAGGCTGTGGTGGAACGCGAAGGCCATATTCCAGGCCTGCGAGGTGAAGATCGCGAAGATCGACGCGGCCTCCAAACCCAGTGTGGAGCCCGGGAACAGGGCGATGAACCCGGTCACCGTCACCGACAGGAAACCCAGGATCGGCACCGACTGCAGAATGTCCAGCGCCGGCAGCATGACCTTCTCCGCGCGCGGCAGCCGGGCCGCGGCGGTGGCGAACACGAAGGTGAACACGATCGACAGACCCAGCGCCAGGAACATGCGCAGCAGCGACCGCGCCGCGTAGTAGGGCAACTCGGCGGGATCGGTGGAAATGCTCGACGGTGCCGACGAATCGTCGAAAGGCACATTCATGCCTTGGGAGACCCGCACCACCAGCCAGATCAGGACCGCCGCGCCCGCGAAGACCGCGATATCGGCCCAGCGCGAACGCGGGCGATCGAGCACACCGCGGGTGGGATAGGTGGTGCTCATGCCTCCACCTCCGGTTGCGGCACCGTACGCCAGCCGACACTGGTGACCGACGGCTCCAGGCTCAGCCGGCTCACCGCGGACTCCATCTGCCGGTCGTCGCGGCGGTCACCGGTCAACTCCGCCCGCACCTCCACCCGCCCGGGCACGGTGTTGTGACTGGAGATGGACACCAGCCGGAAGTCCGTGCGCGTCAAGGACTGCACCAGCAGCGAGCGCACCGCGGCCTCGTGCGCGTCATCGGTGACGGCGGTGAACGCGTACAGCGCGTCCTGATCGCGGTCGACCGGCCGATCCACCGCGCGGGCGGCGGTGCGCAGCGCGGTATTGACCACCACGACCGCGACCGTGCCCGCCGCGGCGGTGGTGAACATCCCGGCGCCGGTCAGCGCGCCGACCGCCGCCGCACACCACAGCGTGGCGGCGGTATTGAGGCCGCGGATATTGAACCCGTCGCGCATGATGACACCCGCGCCGAGGAAGCCGATACCGGAAACGATCTGTGCCGCAACGCGAGTCGGGTCAGCGTCGCTGCCGCTGAAACCGTGTGCCGACAGCAGCACGAACAGGGTGGCCCCGGCGGATACCAGGGCATTCGTGCGCAATCCGGCCATGCGTGCCCGGTACTGCCGCTCGAAGCCGATCACCGCACCGAACCCGACACCCGCGCCGAGCCGAAGCAGCATTTCCCACGTGGTCATGACGCCCTCCACTAAGAGGTCGGCGCACTCGTGAACGCACGCTACAGGGGGAAAAGCACCGCGCAGCGGAGAAAGGGAGTGTCGCCTGGTGAACGATTGGCTAACGGAACTTTGTCCGGTCCATCGGGCATGACACTCACCTCCAGCTGCGTCTGCGAGCGCGCCAGGGGAGTGGTTTCCGGCGCGAATCGCCGAACGGTGACCACCCCTCGTAAGACCTTTGGCACTCCACGGCGTAACCCGCACCAGGGGCGGGAGCCGGTCGGGATCACCCCTTGATCCGGGGAGACCTGTCCTGACCCGGGGCGTCTCTCGACGTTCGGGGTCGCCGGCCTGTATCCGCAGAGGAGCCTCAGCTAACGACGGCACCTTGCGGTTGCGAGTAAACACCCTGGTCGGTGCATTAGGCAACCCGGTGTGGCGCCCGTCGCACCCATGTCACCGCGGGGCGGCATACTCGGGAGCGTGGTTTCGGTACCGATCGCACGGCATCTGCTGCGGGCGAAAGATCTCGCCGACGCGCGCTACGGCGAACCCCTCGGGGTGGCCGATATGGCGGCGGCGGCCGGACTGTCGTGCGCGCATTTCAGTCGCGAATTCCGCCGCGCCTTCGGCGAGTCACCGCACAGCTATCTGCTCACGCGCCGGATGGAACGGGCTGCGGCGCTGCTGCGCTATACCGATCATTCCGTCGCCGATATCTGCTTCCGGGTCGGCTGGCAGAGCGTCGGGTCGTTCACCACCACCTTCACCCGCACCTTCGGGCGGTCACCGACGCTGTATCGCGCCGCGTATCCGCCCGCCGCCCAGCATGTGCGCGTCCCCTCCTGCATGGTGCGCTTCTTCGGCCGCCCGCAGAACAGCCCGTCCTGACGGCGCCTCCTCTCCCGGGGCGCATTCTCCACCGGGCGGCGACCCGGAAATCGGTTCTCCGACAGGCGAACCGGGGACTTTCGTGCTGGAGTTCCGCCGATCACGCGCCGACGGCCGCGCCCTGCGAACCTGTGGTCGGACCGGCCTTCGCGAGGACGGGGATCTCGCCGGACTCGGGCACATCGGTGCCGCGCAGCGAGGCGCCCGCGGTCTCGCGCAGGAAGAACCAGGCGATCAGGCCGATACCGCAGCCGAAGACCATGTAGAGCGCCGGGAACAGGGTCCAGCCGGTGCCGTCGATGACCGCCTCGTTCACCAGCGGTGCGGTACCGCCGAAGACGGCGGTGGACACGTTGTAGCCCAGCGCGAAACCCGCATAGCGAACCTGCGTGGGGAAGATGGCGGGGAAGGTGGCCGTGATGGTCGCCAGCTGCGGCAGATACAGCAGGCCCAGCGTCACGAAACCGACGACGGCCCAGGCGGTTCCGCGGCCCATCAGCCAGTACATCGGCACCGCCAGCACCGCCAGGCCGATGAGCGAATACAACCACATGGGCCGGCGCCCGACCCGGTCGGACAGGCGGCCGAACCACGGCAGCGCCACCATCATGATCACCTGGCCGATCAGCATCATGGCGGTGGTGGTCGATTCCCCCATGCCGAGGGTGTGCTGTAGATAGGTCGGCTGATAGGTCAGCAGGGTGTAGTTCGCGATATTGAGCGCCACCACCAGTCCGGCCAGGGTGAGCAGCTCGCGCCGGTACTCGGTGAACAGCACCCGCAATCCGGTCGGCGGCTGCTTCTGGGCCGCCACCTCGGTGAAGACCGGCGATTCCTCCAGGCGTGAGCGCAGATACCAGCCGATCAGCCCCAGCGGCACCGCCAGCAGGAACGGAATGCGCCAGCCCCACGCGTACATCGCGTCCGAGCCCAGTGCCAGCTGACAGGCCAGCACCACCGCGGAACCGCCGACGAAACCGCCCAGGGTGCCGAATTCCAGGAAGCTGCCCAGGAAACCGCGACGGCGATCGGGACAGGATTCGGCGAGATAGGTTGCGGCGCCGCCGTATTCACCGCCGGTGGAGAAGCCCTGCACCACCCGCAGGGTGATCAGCAGAATGGGCGCCAGCACGCCCGCGGTGGCGTGGGTGGGCAGGATGCCCAGGGCGCCGGTCGCGCCGGCCATGAGCAGAATCGTGGTGGCCAGCACGGCTTTGCGGCCGACCCGGTCCCCGAGCGGGCCCCACACCATGCCGCCGAGCGGGCGCAGCAGGAACGACACCGCGAAACCCAGCATGGTACCCAGGGCGCCGAGGTGTCCGGGGAAGAAGGCGGCGGTGATGTAGGTGGCAGCCGCGGCGTAGACGCCGTAGTCGAACCATTCGGTGGCATTGCCCATGGCCGCTGCGGCCACCGCACGGGTCTGCTGCGCGGATTTCGGGTCGCGGGTCGTCATGAGCGGCTCTCTTCCCTGGTCGCGAGATCGGTGGTGCGGCACGGCTGCGGTGCCTGCACGAAGAGTCGACATACCCGCGGGTTTGTTCGAGCAAACTCGCGGTGCTGCCCGCCGCGTCGCGAGCACCGGCGATCACCAGCGGGTTCAAGGGGTTTGTGACATGGATCGCACTGGCTCGAATGTGACGGGCAAACGAGAGGCCATCGCGCGGCAAAACAGCACGTTTCGAGAAGACCGGGCGCATCCGGGCCGGTTAGCGTTCAGCACAGTCCGCAACAGGTCCGATCAGGGAGAACCGGTAATGAAGATTTCCAGCGTGCAGCTGTGGGTGCACGACCAGGCCGCCGCACTCACGTTCTATACCGAGAAGGTCGGTATGGAATTGCGCAGCGATGTGACCATGCCGGAGATGGGCAACTTCCGCTGGCTCTCGGTCGGTCCCGTCGGGCAGCCCGAGATCGACATCGTCCTCATGGCCGTTCCCGGTGCGCCGGTGATGGATTCGGAGACCCAGGCACAGGTGCGCGACCTGATGTCCAAAGGCTATGCCGGAGCGGTCTTCCTGACCACCGGCGATGTGCAGCGCGACTTCGAGACCCTGCAGTCGCGCGGGGTGGAATTCACCGAGAAGCCGCAGGAGCAGCCCTATGGCATCGACTGCTCCTTCCGCGACCCGTCGGGCAACAACCTGCGCCTGGCGCAACTGCCCGCCCAGGGCTGATCCGGTCGCAGCCGGCACATCATCGCCGGTGCGGGTGCCCCGAGGGCATCCAGCGGGAAGCCCCGGCACTCGGGTGGGCCCGGCCCGGGACGAATGATCCTGGGCCGGGCCGGGATTCACCTGCCGGTCAGTCGACCGTGGCCGTGAACGCGCCGGGCTCGTAGGACCCGCCCTGCTGGCGCAGGATCACACCGAGCCGATTGGCCGCATTGATCTGAGCGACCAGCGCGACCAGCGCCGCGAGCTGCTCATCGTCGTAATGCTTGCGCGCCTGCGCCCAGGTCTCATCGGATACGCCGTGGTGGGCGTCGGCGAGACGGGTGCCCTCCTCGGCGAACGCGAGCGCCGCCCGCTCGGCCTCGGTGTAGACCGTGCTCTCGCGCCAGGCCGCCACCAGATTGATCCGCACCGCGGGCTCTCCGGCATGCGCGAGATCCTTGGCGTGCGCGTCGGTGCAGTAGCCGCAGCCGTTGATCTGACTGACCCGCAGCATCACCAGCTCCTGCGTGACCTTCGGCAGCGCCGACCCGATGATCACCATCGCCGCATTGGCGAACCGCTTGGCGAACTTCGCGCCGACCTCGGTGTCGAACAAATTCAACCGTGATTCCATGACATCGTCCTCACTCGTAGCGCTGCGCTGTGCAGCGGACGACCATGAGATGCCGGTGACCTGTTTTCTGTGACAGCGCCTCGCTGTGGCGGGCGCCACCCCCCGCGCACCGCGTGCGGCATCGGCGGTCCGATCGGCATCGGCGCCACGGTCGGCCGACCGGGAATCGTGACGTGCTTCGGTTGTGAATCGTGGTGGCGCGGAGGGTGTTCGGCGGCCGAATCAGGCGGGATCCAGGCCGAGGTGACGGGCCAGCAGGGCCATCTGGTCGGCGTAGTGGGCGATGAATTCGGGGGAGCGCGGGTCGGTGTCGCAGATGCCCTCGATGACGTGCGGCAGGGTGGTGGGGGCCATGGCGGCGGCCATGAGCATCACCAGCAGGCAGTGCGGATCCAGCTCGGCGGGCAGGTGACCGCGCTCCTGCAGCTCGCGCAATTGGTCCACGCCCTCCCCGAGCATGCGGGTGCGCGGCGCGTGCTCGGGATCGCCGTCGGGGCCGGTGTACTGCAGTCCGGTCCAGGCCAGCAGGCGCGCGCCCTCGGCATTGTGCGCCGCCTCCATCGCATAGGTGCGCAGCTGCTCCGGTAGTGCGGTGCCCGGGGGGATCAGCTCGCGCCGGCGCTGCTGCCACTGCTGCGAAACAGCTTGGTAGAGGCCCTCTTTGCCGTCGAAGTAGTACGAGATCAACTGCACGTTCACCCCGGCCCGGGCGGCGATCGCGCCGATGCGCGCGCCCGCGTAACCGTGCGCGCCGAACTCCGCGACCGCGGCGTCGAGGATCAGCGCCCGGGTGCGTTCGGGATCGCGCTGGCGTTCCTGGGGCTTGGGCGACCTGCGAGGTTTCGGATCGGGCACAGCAGCGAGCATACCCAACACCTGACTGGTTCAAGTGGATGTATGAATTAATCAAACGAATGCTTGACAGCGTTGTCGCGGCGGGCCGACCATGAGGGGGTGACGCAGGGGCGATCGGCGTCCCGCACAACGAAGGACAAGCGATATGCCGAAGACAGCGAGAATTCTCATTGCGGGTGCCGGCGTCGGCGGACTGGCGCTCGCGCAGGCGCTGCACCACGGCGGGCTCGAGGTCGCGGTGCACGAGCAGGACCCGACGCCGCGAATTCGCCACCAGGGCTTCCGTATTCACATCGACGAGAACGGTAATCGCGCCCTGCGCACCTGCCTGCCCGCCGCGACCTTCGAGCAGGTGCGCCGCAGCAGCGGGACCAATGACGATGTGGTCGCCATGTACACCGCGCAGCTCGATCCGGTGATGACACAGACCTTTCCGGGGATCACCGATGAGCTGATCACCAATGTCGACCGCAATACCCTGCGCCAGGGACTGCTGACCGGGCTGGGCGATATCGTCCACTTCGGGCACGAGGTGCACGGTTACCGCTACACCGATTCCGGCCGGGTGCGTGTGGAATTCGCGGACGGCACCGCCGAGGAGGCGGATCTGCTGATCGGCGCGGACGGCGTGGGATCGGCGGTGCGGCGGCAGTTGCTCCCGCATGCCACCGTGCGCGATCTGGGCTTGCGCTGCCTCTACGGCCGCATGACGCTCACCGAGGCCACCCGTGCGCTCATCCCGCAGGCGGTCGATCGCGGTTTCTCCTGGGTGTCCGATACTGCCGGATGCGGCGCCGGATTCGCGCCCGTGCGGTTTCGTCGCCCGCCCGCCGGTGCCTCGGACTATCTGATGATCACCCTGCTCGCGACCCCCGAACATCTGGGCGTACCGCACGAGCGGCTGGCCGAACTCTCCCCGCAGCAGCTCTGGACCCTCGCCGTGCAGGCCACCGCCGCCTGGCATCCGGCGCTGCGGGAGCTGTTCGCGCACGCCGACGCGGACTCCTTCTTCCCGATCGCGCTGCGCGCCGGGCAGCGGGTCGAGGCCTGGACGCCCGGCCCGGTCACCCTGCTCGGCGATGCCATCCACACCATGCCGCCCACCGGCGGCGTCGGCGCGAACACCGCACTGCAGGACGCGCAGACCCTGGCCACCGAACTGCTCGCCGCGGCGCGCGGGGAGCAATCGCTGATCGCCGCCGTCGGCGCGTACGAAGCGGTCATGCTGCCACGAGGTTTCGCCACCGTCGACGCCTCCCTGGAGATGGCCGCACAATTGTTCGGCAGCAGCGTCTGAGGCCCGAATTGTCGTTGCCGCACCAATTCAGGATGCCGACGCGCCGTCGATTCGCGGGTTTCCGTGATGGCAAAGGGTGTGGAGGACAATGCGTTAGGCAATTGTGTGGTGTGCGGTCTCGGGTCCTGGAGTGGCGGGGAGAAGCAATGGGTGTGACGTATGAGCAGGCGCGGCAGAATATTCGAGATGTATTGCAGCCCGAATGGCGCTGGGGCACATTCTGTGTGGATGACCGCACCATTGTCGAAAACGACGAGGTGTTCGTCTTCAACGTAGGGGCGCGCGAACTGCTGGTGGATCGGGACCTGTCGTATGCGGTCGCGAGCGGAGTGTCGGTCGTCTACAAGGACGACGGTCGTCTGGGCGCCCTGCCTTCGACGATGGTGGCCACCGACCCCACCGTCCGCATCCGCCCCAACCCCAGTCCGACCATGCACGACTGATTGCGCAGGGCTCAGCGGTACATGCCCCGATAGGCCGCGATCGTCTGCACCAGATGATCGACGATCTGATCGCGCGTCGCGCGCAGCGTGCCGTTGAGCCAGGCCGAGAACATGCCCGCATTGCCACTGGCCATGGTGACCGCGGCCAGACGGCGGCGGGTGGGATCGGCGATATGGGCGAACAGATGATCCTGGATCAGCCGGGTGAAGGCGGGCATGACCGCGATGGTGGTCTGGCCCAGGCCGGTGGAGGAGTACGGCTCGACCAGGAACAACCGGGATTTGCGGGGATCCTGCAGCACCTTGTCGACCAGCACCTCCGACAGCGCGCGATCGCGCAGCGGATCATCGCCCACCGCGAACGCGGTCATCGGCTCCAGGAACTCCTCGGCGATCTGCCGATACAGCACATCCAGCAGTTCGTCTCTGCTGGTGAAGCTTTCGTAGAAATAGCGGTCCGTGAGCGTGGCCTTGCGGCAGACCGCGCGCATGGTCACCGCACCCGCGCCGGACTCCCCGATCAGGTCGAGGGCGGCGTCGAGCAGCGCGGCGCGACGGGCCTCACGGCGTTCGGTGAGGGTCGTTCCGCCCCAGATACGGGGTTCGGCATCGGAGGGAGGTTGCTCGGTCTGCACCTTCTGAAGAGTAGTGCCCGGCCCCGGGTGGCGGCGCACACCCGGGGCCGGGCCGCGCGATCACGCGGCGCGCACGCTCAGCTGACCACGCAGGCGCTGCCCAGATTGATGCCCGTGCCGACCTGCACCTGCGCCCACTGCTGGCCGTTGTAGGACCAGGCTTCGATGTAGTGCGAACCGGTCGAGGTAGGGGTCCAGGTGGAGGTGCCGGTGCCGCCGCTGCCCAGGTTGAACTGCTGCTGGCCGAAGGTGGCGGTATTGGTGTCGTAGAGCCAGACCTGTTCGTACGGACTGCCGTTCACCGTGACCGTGTACGAGCAATTGGTGCCGTACCCGCCGCTGCCGAGCGGGATGCTCGAGCCCGAGGACACGCTCACACTGTTGATGTACGCCGACGCGCCGGGCGCGGCCAGTACCAGCGCAGCCGCCGCGGCGCCGAGAGTGGTCACTGCGAGGGCCGACTTCCGGAATCGGATCATGCCGATCATCTCCAGGGATAGATCAAGTATTGCCAGGTGAGAGGGCAATTTTACCGCTCGTGGGGTGCCCTGGTCCCGGCTTTGTGCCCACCGCTGTGCTGAGGCCGGGTCGTTGTTCTCCGCTAGCGGTCCGGGGTGCACGGAATGCTCAGGGCGAGCAGAGCCACATCGTCGTCCACGCCGTCGCCGAATCCGGTGAGCAGTTCGGTGACGGCGGCTATCAGCGCCGGGGCCGTGCTCGCCCCGAACGTGCCCAGGAATTCGCGTAACCGGTCCTCGCCGAAGCGTTCCCGGTCGTGGATGCGCGCTTCGGTGAGTCCGTCGGTGTAGAGCAGGAGGGTGTCGCCCGGGTCCAGGCGCACCTGCGCGCCGGTGAACACCGCGTCCGCCAGCGCGCCCACCAGCATGCCGCCCGGGGTGTCGATCGCCGCCACGGTGCCGTCCGCGCGGATCAGCAGTGCGGGCGGGTGCCCGCCGGCAGCCACAGTGAGTGCGGCGCCGCAGGACTCGGGCTGCAGAGCGCCGTAGATGACGGTGCAGAAGCGCGGGCCGGTGCCCCGATGTCCTTGGTGGAGCACGGTATTGAGATTTCCGAGCACCGACAGTGGATCCGGATCGTAGACCGCGGCGGCGCGCAGCGTGTAGCGGGTCAGGGAGGTCACCGCGGCGGCGGGTGCGCCCTTGCCGGACACGTCGCCGAGGAAGAACCCCCAGGACCCACCGGCGAGCGGGAACAGGTCGTAGAAGTCGCCGCCCACCTCGTCGGCCGAGGCGGGGTGGTAGTAGGCGGCGACCTCCACCCCGGGCACCGCCGGCAGTGCCGGGGGAAGCAGAGTCTGCTGCAGGGTGGCGGCGAGCTTCTGCACGCGGTCGCGTTCGTAGTCCGCCGCGCGGCGAGCGCGAAGCAGTTCCTGTTCGTAGGCGCGGCGTTCGCGGGCGTCGAAAATCGTGGTGCGGATCAGCTGCGCGGTACCGTCCGACCCGGCCTTCACCACCGACGTCACCAGGACCGGCAGCCGGGTCCCGTCCGTGCATCGCAATTCCAGTGCCAGACCGTCGACTCGGCCGTGCATCGCCAGCATGGGCGCGAGGTGGGTTTCGTGATAGATCCGCCCGCCCACGGTGAGCAGATCACTGAACCTGCGGCGGCCGACCAACTCCGCACGCTCGAAGCCGAGCCACCCGAGCAGGGTGGTGTTGATCTTGGCGATGGTGCCGTCCATCAAGGTCGAGAGATATCCGCAGGGGGCATGCTCGTAGAGGTCCTCGGCGCTGTCCTCCAACAGTGCCGAGAACGCCGGGTCCGCACCGTCCTCGCCGGACGGGTGATCGTCTCCACCGTCCACCTGATCGGCGTTGCGGCACATCATCTTTCGTCCACAAAGCCGATAATCGCCGCCGCCGTGAGTTCCGGTGCGCTCAACTGCGGGCAGTGCCCGATCGCGTCCAGTGTGACCAGGGAGCTGCCGCGGATCTCGTCGTGGACGAACTGCCCGACCTCACGCGGAGCGATCGCGTCCTGCGCGGTCTGGATCACCAGCGTCGGGACCGCGACCTCGGGCAGATCGGCGCGATTGTCCGACAGGAACGTGGCCTGGGCGAAGACCCGCGCGATCACCGGGTCGGTACGGCAGAAGCTCTCGGTCAATTCGTCGCCGAGCTCGGGGCGGTCCGGAGTGCCCATGATCACCGGGGCCATGGTGGCGGACCAGCCGAGATAGTTCGCGTCCAGCGAATCGAGCAACTCGTCGATATCGGCCCGGCTGAACCCGCCGCGGTAGTCGCCGTCATCGATGTAGCGAGGCGATGGCGTGAGCAGCACCAGTTTCGAGAATCGCTCGGGGACCCGGTTGACGGCCAGCACGGCGATCATCGCCGATACCGAATGGCCGACGAGCGCAACATCACGGAGCTCGAGCTCGGCGCAGATGTCGATGATGTCCTCGGCGTAGGCATCGAGGCTCGCATAACGCTCGGCCGACCACGCCGAGGTGTCCGAGCGGCCGGCGCCGACATGATCGAACAGCACTACCCGATAGCGCTCTGCCAGTTGCGGCACGATCAGGCGCCACAAATTCTGGTCGCAGCCGAAACCGTGCGCGAGCACGACCGTCGGTCCCTCGTCGGAACCGGTGACGACCACGTTGTTCCTGCTGCGCACACTCATCTGTTCTATCCTTCCATGCCCGATCGCCACGCCGCGGACCTACGAATCTCAGAATATCTACACTCGTGAGCGTAGATATTCTGGAAGCGGAAGGTACCGGCTCTGCGATCTACAAGCAAGGAAGTTGCGCGCGGGGGCTTCAGTAGCTCATGGGTACCTTGCCGGTGACCAGGGCCAGGACCAGTGGCACCGCCGCCAGCACCAGGCACGCGACGATATTGGTCCACTTGTAGGCGACCAGGAGTGCGACGAATTCCCGCAGGATCGCGCTCGGCAAGAAGTAGAACGCCGTGCGTGCGCCGGTGACCTCCGCGTCCAGCTTCAGGCGGCGGGCCATGATCGCCGTACGCAGCACATGAAAGTTGCTGGTGACCAACACCATTCGAGTGGAGGCGCCGCGCTCGCCCAGCAGGCGCTTGATGAACAGCAGATTCTCCCGGGTGGTGGTCGAGCGTTCCTCCAGCGCCACACTCTCGCTGGGCACACCCCGTTCGGTGAGATAGGCGGCCATCGCGGACGCCTCCGAGACCGCCTCGTCCGAACCCTTGCCGCCGGAGGTGATGATCACCGGACTCCGCCCCGCGGCGACCTCCTCCCAATAGATCTGGATCGCGCGATTCAACCGGCTCGCCAGCAGCGGCGGTACGCGCGCGCCCATGAGCCCGCAGCCGGGCACCACGATCGCGTCCATGCCGGGCTTATAGGGCAACCAGCCGTAGATCAGCGCGTACAGCGCGAAACTGGCGAACACGAACCCGAAATAGCCGACCGCCATGATCAGCGATGCCAGCGCGGCCGATCGCAGATTCCCGGTGGCCGCGGCGACACCCAGCAGCACATACGGGACCAGCAGCACCAGACCCGGCGCGATCGACATCAGGTTCCCGGACCGGGCCCCTTCACGCCGAATCATTTCCCGGCCGTTGCCGATCAGCAGACCCGCCAATAGCAGCACCACCAGCGGCGGCAGCACGACGAGCAACCGCACCAGCACCAGCGCCAGATCGACATCGCCGCCGTTGCCGACCAGCCACACCCCGGTGCACGCCAGCGCCAGCATCAGATACACGCCATTGCTCACTCGACGACGATCCATGTGGAATCGCACCGCGAACACACCGAGCAGAGCCAATCCGACCGTGAGCAGAATCACGGGGACACCCTAGAGCCCACTCGAACCCCGAGTCGAATGCGGTCACCTCGAAGTCCGTTTTGCGAAATGTGATCATGGCCGGTCATACAGCGGGCAGTACCCAAGTCGGCGGCCGGTATTACCAAGTGGGAGGGCGATTTACCGTCGGCGTGGTGTCCCGGCCCCGGTCGGGTGCCGTCCCTGGTGGTGTGCGGGACCCGCATGGTGATGCTGCTCCTCGGATCGGGCCGGGAGATGATGGTCAACCGTGACCGATGATCGCAAGACTCCCGATATGAAGCCCCGCAGTCGCGACGTCACCGACGGACTGGAGAAGACCGCCGCGCGCGGCATGCTGCGCGCGGTGGGGATGGGCGATGCGGACTGGGTCAAACCCCAGATCGGCGTGGCGTCCTCGTGGAACGAGATCACCCCGTGCAACCTCTCCCTCGACCGCCTCGCGAAGGCCTCCAAGGACGGCGTCTTCCAGGGCGGCGGCTTCCCGATGCAGTTCGGCACCATCTCGGTCTCGGACGGCATCTCGATGGGCCATGAGGGGATGCACTTCTCGCTGGTCTCGCGCGAGGTGATCGCCGACAGCGTCGAGACGGTGATGCAGGCCGAACGACTGGACGGCTCGGTGCTGCTGGCGGGCTGCGACAAATCGCTGCCGGGCATGCTGATGGCCGCGGCACGACTGAACCTGGCGAGCGTATTCCTTTATGCCGGTTCGATTCTGCCCGGTATCGCGAAGCTGTCGGACGGCACCGAGCGCGAGGTGACGATCATCGACGCGTTCGAGGCGGTCGGTGCGTGCTCGCGCGGGCTGATGAGCCGCGAGGATGTCGATGCCATCGAACGGGCCATCTGCCCGGGCGAAGGCGCGTGCGGTGGCATGTACACCGCCAACACCATGGCCAGCGCGGCCGAGGCGATGGGCATGTCGCTGCCGGGCAGCGCCGCGCCGCCGGCCACCGATCGCCGCCGCGACGGATACGCCCGGCGCAGCGGGGAAGCGGTGGTGGAGTTGATCCGCCGCGGCATCACCACCTCCGACATCCTGACCAAGGAAGCCTTCGAGAACGCCATCGCGGTGGTCATGGCCTTCGGCGGTTCCACCAATGCCGTTCTGCACCTGCTGGCCATCGCGCACGAGGCGCGGGTGGATCTGGCTCTCGCCGATTTCGCGCGCATCGGCCGCACGGTCCCGCATCTGGCGGACGTCAAACCCTTCGGCAAGCATGTGATGACCGATGTGGACCGCATCGGCGGCGTGCCGGTGATGATGAAGGCACTGCTGGATGCCGGTCTGCTGCACGGGGATTGCCTCACCGTGACCGGGCGGACGGTGGCGCAGAACCTCGCCGATATCGCCCCGCCGGATCCTGACGGCAAGGTGCTGCGGGCCATGTCCGCGCCGATTCATCCGACCGGCGGCATCACCATTCTGAGCGGATCGCTCGCGCCCGGTGGTGCGGTGGTCAAGTCGGCCGGTTTCGACTCCGATGTATTCGTCGGCACCGCAAGGGTTTTCGATCGCGAGCGGGCGGCGATGGACGCACTCGAGGACGGCACGATCGCAGCCGGCGACGTGGTGGTCATCCGCTACGAGGGCCCCAAGGGCGGGCCCGGCATGCGCGAGATGCTCGCCATCACCGCGGCCATCAAGGGTGCGGGACTGGGCAAGGATGTCCTGCTGCTCACCGACGGCCGCTTCTCCGGCGGCACCACCGGACTGTGCGTGGGGCACGTCGCACCCGAGGCGGTCGACGCGGGCCCGATCGCGTTCGTCCGCGACGGGGACCGGATCCGGCTCGATGTCGGCACCGGCACCCTGGATCTGCTGGTCGAGGACAGCGAACTGGCCGAGCGCCGCATCGGCTGGGAACCGTTGCCGTCCAGGTACACCCGCGGTGTGCTGGCGAAGTATTCGAAGCTGGTCGGCTCGGCGTCCTACGGCGCCGTCTGCGACTGAGGTAGCACCGGGGCAACGGCTGAGCGCTCAGGTCCCGAGCGGGCTGGCGTTCAGTATCGGGAGGGCGCCAGTGCCGAGAGGGGCGAGCGCTTCGGCGGCTGCCGGTGAGCGCTCCGTGGCGGGCGCGCTGCGCGCCCGCCACCCCTCTCCGAGGTCCGCGATCACGATTGCGGTGCGTCGGGGTCGGCCAGCATCAGTGTGACCGGTTGCAATGTGGTCCTGAGAAATTCGGTGAGCCACGCACCGGACGGGTGCGGCTCGGTGACCCCCTCCAGGGCGATTCCCCTGCCCAGAGCCAGGATCAGTCTCGCCAGGGTGGGGGGATCGATCGGGAGTGTGATCCCGATATCGGTCATGACCCGTTCGATGAGCACGGTGACGGTGGCGCGGGCCTGCTCGTCGCGGGCGGCCAGTTGCTCGAGCAGTGCGGGGCTGCGGCGCGCGGCCAGTGCCAGTTCGGCTTTGAGCAGCGCCCACTGCTGCTCACCCAGTGTGTGGTCGAGCCACTGCTGGAATTTGGCGAACCGGTCGGCCACCGTGCCGTGATCGAGCGCGCGCTCGACCGCCTCGAACTGCCGGGCCATGTGCTGATCGAGCACCGCGAGCGCCAGCTCTTCCTTGCTGGCGAAGTTCGAATACACCGCGCCGCGACTGTATCCGGCGGTTTCGGCGACCTGATCGTTGGACGTCGCGGCGAATCCCGCACGCAGATACAGCGCGGTCGCCGACTCGATCAGCTGAGCGCGCGTCCGAGCCTGGGACTCGGAACGACTCAACCGCTTGGACACCCGCCGGAGTATACCGAGGAAATGCGAGAGACCCGGCGCGCTGCCACTCACCGCCGCAGCCGCCAATCTGCTTGCCGCTGTTGACAACTCCCGCATCGAGCCGAATATCCTGGGAAGTACAGATGTCAACGACATCTGACTGCTGAGAGCATCCAAACACCGTGGCCGCGGCGCCGCAAAGCGGGACCGGCCTTCGGATCGATTCCTCGGCGTTGTTGATCCGGTTAGGAGCATGTCCTCATGTCCGACTACCCCCAGCACGCGGTCACCGGCCGCCGAATCATCGTCACCGGCGCGACCAGCGGAATCGGCAAGGAGATCGCGCGAGCGCTCGTGCGCCGCGGCGCCGCCGTGACGATCCTCGCGCGCAATGCGACCAAGGCCGAGGCCACCGTGCGCGAACTCGCCGACGAGGACGGCGCCACCGCCACACCGGAGGTGGTTCTCGCCGATCTGTCGGATCTGGCCTCGGTACGCACGGCCGCCGCGGAGCTGGCCCGCCGATACGACCGGATCGACGTGCTGGTCAATAACGCCGGCATCCACTCGATCCCGGCCGAAAGCTCCGGCGACGGCTACGAGCTGATGATGGCCACCAACCATCTCGGCCCGTTCCTGCTGACCAATTCGCTACTGCCGCAGCTGGAATCGGGCACCCAGCCGCGCATCGTGGTGACCGCCTCGGAGGCGCACCGCATGTGGCCGCGCGTGAACCTGGCCGAATTCGCCGAACCGGCCCGGTACAGCCCGGTCGGCTCCCTGTTCGCCTACGCCCGATCGAAGCTGATGAACATCCTGTTCACCCAGGAGCTCGCCCGCCGCCTGAGCTCAACTCCGTTGACGGTCAACAGTTTCTGCCCCGGCATGGTGGCCTCGGGCCTGACCCGCGACAGCGGCATCCTCACCACCGCCACCCGGGCGCTCTCCCGCACCCCCCTGGTGCGCACCCCGCAGCAGGGCGCGGCCATGGGCATCCGCCTGGTCCTGGATGCCACCCTCACCGACAGCACCGGCCACTTCTTCTCCTCCACCCCCGGCGCGCACCTGCTTCCCC
The DNA here is from genome assembly GCF_040611495.1 of Nocardia sp. NPDC006630. Lineage (NCBI taxonomy): Bacteria > Bacillati > Actinomycetota > Actinomycetes > Mycobacteriales > Nocardiaceae > Nocardia > Nocardia sp. NPDC006630. The sequence continues at coordinate 223,385 of NZ_JBEXOK010000010.1, read as the reverse complement.
CCGTGCGCATCCGCACAGACGAGGACCTGCAACGCCGCGCCTGGGACCGCTCCGCCGAACTTGTCGGCATCGCCTCCAGCGCCCACTGAGTGCGATCCGCACACGCCGGCCCGCCCTGCCTCCGGGAGCTGAGATGCGTTTTCCGCGGCGGGAATCCGAGGCGATGACAAGGTGCCCGGCGGTGGCGCCGACGAGATCGATCGACAACGTCTGCGACCTGCGTGCGGCCGGCGGTGAGGTCGTAGGATCGAGTCGCTTGTTGCGGAACAGCTGACTTCGCGCGGGGTCGGCGGTGGGCGGGGATGGGGTGGTCGATGTGTCGGTGGACTGGACGCGGGCGGCGGAGCTGCTGGTGGAGCAGGTGCTGGATCGGCATGCGGCCGAGGTGGACAGGTCCGGCGTGATTCCCGAGGCGAACTTCGAAGCGCTGGCCGCGGGGAGTTTCTACGACTTCGTGTTGTCGGAGGGGATGACACCGCAGGTGCTGATCGACACGGCGGCAACGATTATCGGTGGTTGCCTGTCGACCGGATTCCTCTGGGCCCAGCACCTGGGCGCGCTGCGCTCGGTCGCCTTTGCCGACAACACGCAATTGCGTGACACGTATCTGCCGCAGATGAGAACCGGCCGGTATCGCTGCGGGGTGTCCTACGCGGGCGCACGGTCGACTCCCACGCTTTTCGCGGAACTCGACGCCGGGAGTTACACACTGACCGGCAGTGCGCCGTTCGTCACCGGCTGGGGTTACATCGACGCTCTGGTGACCTCGGCGCGAGTGCGTTGCAGCGCCGGGGATTCGGTGGCGACGCTGCTGATTCCAGTGCAGGACATCGACGGTGTGTCCGCTGAGCGCATGACCCTGATCGCCGCCGACGCCAGTGCCACGGTGCGCCTGCTGTTCGACGGCGCGCGCATTCCGAGTTCCCTTCTGATCGGTGCCACCTCGATCGATACGTTCGGCGCCGGTCGCGGCGGCACCCTGGTCGACTGGGTGAACGGCGCGCTCCCGCTCGGAGTTCTGTCTCGCTGCCTACGGCAGTTGAAAGATCTCGGCGTCGAATCGACCTCGTATGAAGCGCAATTCATCGCCCTGCGCGCACGATTCGCCTCCGCCCTCGGCGATGCCGAAGCAACCTACAGCCTGCGCGCCGCCGTGGCCGAAGCCGCTGTGGTAGCCGCGACCGCCGGAGTGGTAGCCGCGGGAAGCACCGCGACCATGGCCGGTTCGACAGCGGAGCGGCTCATGCGCCAGGCCACCTTCGCACTGGTATGCACCACACGCGAGCCCATCAAGAACGCACTGCTCGAGCGCCTGGCTCCCGCCGACCTCCGAGAATCCGGATCGAGTCAGCCCAGAAGTTCGTCGAGGTAGCACCAGCGCCAGGATTCGCCGGGTTCGACGCTGCGCATGACGGGGTGGCCGGTGTTGTTGAAGTGCTTGGTGGCATGGTTGCCGGGGGAGGAGTCGCAGCAGGCGATGTGGCCGCAGCCCAGGCACATGCGCAGGTGGACCCAGACCAGGCCCTCGTCCAGACATTCGGAGCAGGCGTCGGGGTGGTCGGGGACGCGCACGCAGGGGGCGTCGCGCAGATGTTCGCAGCCCCCTTCGATCGGGGCGGCGGGGGGGTCGCCGGAGTCGGTGGCTTCCTCGACGCGATCGATGACCGATTCCTCGAGGTCGAGGGTGGCCATCACCTGCTGCAGGACCTCTTGATCCAGGGTGCCCGAATCACGCACGCGCAGCACGGTTTCGCGTTCGGCCGCCAGCATGACCAGGCGCAGGCGGCGGTATTCGCCGCTGGGGGTGACACGCTGGGATTCGGAGCGGCCCAGCAGTTCCCACGAGGACTGCGCGCGCTGGCTGACCCGATGGCGCAGCGAATCGACGATCTCCGGCGGAGTGTCCTCGCTGATGTTGTCTTCCAGCGCTGCCAGCCCCGCGGAGGTGGCCTGCTGCAACAGGTTCGCCTCCTGCAGCAGATCTTCGGCATGGCTGGGTCCGCGCAGGCGCAGCAGGCGCACCAGCCACGGCAGTGTGATGCCCTGCATCAGGGTTCCGGCCACCACCACGACCGCGAGCAATCGCAGTGTCGCCAATTCCGGTGTGTCCGAAGGCAACAGCAGCGCTGCCGCCAGCGTCACCACGCCGCGCATGCCCGCCCACGACACCACGGTCGGCCCGGTCCACTGCGGTTTGAGTTTGCCCTGGCGGCGGCCCTCGATCTGCCAGGCCAGATAGGTGGAGGGGAACACCCACAGCGGGCGCGAGACGATGACGGTGACCAGCACCGCCGCACAGGTCAGCAGCAGCGTCGTATGCGGCAGATCGCTGTTCCAGGCGTCCTCGAAGATATGGCGCATCTCCAGGCCGATGAGCAGGAAGACCGCGCTCTCGAGCAGGAATTGGATGGTGCGCCAATTGGTGTGCTCGGCAATGCGCGAGGCCGCGCTCTGCCAGCGCGGTGCGCCGTAGCCCAGGATCAGCCCGCAGGTCACCACCGCGATCACCCCGGAGGCGTGCAGCGCCTCGGCGGGCAGATACACACTCCACGGGGCCAGCAGCGAAACGCTCGTATCGAGAACGGGATCGGTGATGCGGCGGCGCAGGAACGCCAGCACCATCGCGGCCACACCGCCGATGAGCGCACCACCGCCGGCCGCGCCCAGGAAATCCGCGCCCGCCTCCCACATGGTGAAGGTGCCCGCCATGGCCGCGATCGCGGTGCGCAGCGTGACCAGCGCGGTGGCGTCGTTGAACAGCGATTCGCCCTCGAGCAGGGTCACGATGCGCCGCGGCATACCGACCCGTCGCGCCACCGCCGTCGCGGCGACCGCATCGGGCGGGGCCACCACGGCGCCGATAGCCACCGCGGCCGAGAACGGCACCGGCAGCAGCCAATACACCACCCCGGCGACAGCGAAGGTCGTGAACAGCACCAACCCCACCGACAGCAGGGCGATGGACACCTTCTTGGGCCGGAAGTCGATCAGCGAGGTGCGAATGGCGGTGGTGTAGAGCAGCGGTGGCAGCAGTCCCAGCAGCACCAGTTCGGGATCGACATCGAATTCCGGCACGAACGGCAGGTAGGAGGCGATCACGCCTGCGATGGTGAGCACAAACGGCTCGCCCACCTCGAACCGGCGTGCCAGTGCCGCCAGTGCGACAGCTGCAGCCACCAGTAGGACAAGCCCGAACGCCACGTTCACGAGATCATCGTGCCAGGACGAGTGTCCGAATCGCGCATCGGCCGCGCCGATCGGCATTGCCGGCGCCCGGCGGCCGCGCACCCGATATTCCGGTGACGACGGCCCTGACCATGCGAAATCCGAGGATCAGCGTTGCGCGTCGTAGTCTTCGCGGGCCGTCAGCACCTGGTCCATATGAGTTTCGGCCCAGCCCTTGATGGTGCGCATGACCGGCAGCAGGCTCGCTCCCAGCTCGGTCAGCTCGTAATCGACCCGCACCGGCACCGCCGCGGTGATCGTGCGCTCGACGAGTCCGTCGCGTTCCATCACCCGCAAGGTCTGGGTGAGCATCTTCTGGCTGATGCCCGCCACGCGCCGGGACAGGTCGCCGTAGCGCTGCGGTCCGTCCGCGAGGGCATTGATCAGCAGGCTGACCCATTTGTTGGCAATGCGGTCGAGCAGTTGCCGGGTCGGGCACTCCGCGACGTACGCGTCGTAGTGCCGGCGCGCCTCGGCGCGCTGCTGTGCCACGGTCTGCGTTGCCATCACTCTCCGATCGGTGCGGTACGCACCTCGAGGTGCCTACTACCCAATAGAGAGTAGCGCTCCTTACGGTGGCGGTGTTCCTTCGATCTGTGAGGTGACCATGCGAGCAATCGTCGTCCGTTCCTACGGCGGACCGGAAGTACTGGAAATGATGGAATGCGCGGTGCCGGAACCGGGTCCGGGGCAGGTCCTGGGAATCTCGGCGCTGGGTGCGGTGCGCACCCGAGGCCGATTCGTGGCGGTCGTTGGGGGCGCGCAGCCGATTCCCCTGCGGGGCATCACCGTCATGAATCAGTGGATCGCCGCTGATGGTGCCGCCTTGTCCGAACTCGTGCGATCGGCGAACCACGGACAGCTGACCACCCGAATCGCCGAAACGCTCCCGCTCACCGAAGCGGTACGCGCACACCAACTACTGGCGAAGGGCGGCTTGCGCGGGCGCATAGTCCTGATCCCTTGAACGCCCGCCGCCGAAGATCAGCGGCCCGCCCGCTCCGGCGCCGGGCCTGCCCCAGCTGGGTGAATCACCCAGTCCGGGGCGCGGATTCCATCGGTATGCCGCTGTCGCGCCATGCGGCGATACCGCCCGCCAGACTCGACGCGTCATAGCCCGCGCGCCGTGCCAGCGCGGCGAAGCGCAGGGACACCTCGCCGATCGGGCAGACGAACACGAGCGGACGCGAGCGGGAGAACGGGATGCCGTGCGCGAGCATATCGTCGAGTTGATCGTCTCGAATATTGATTGCGCCCGGAACATGCGCGATGCGGTAGGCCATCGCCCCGCGCGTATCGACGATGGTGGGTCGCGCGGTGCGATCGAGTTCCTGCAGCTGCTGCGGTGACAGTGCCGGGGTGGCGGCCAGTTCCGCGGCCGAGGGCGGGGCGGGGCGGCTGCTGCGGCCGAACAATTCGGGGCGGCGCTTGCGGATATAGGACAGATACGGCTCGATGCGGTCGCAGACGATGAAGACCGCGACCAGCGGCCGATCCGCGTCGATCGCCGAATGATCCAGTGCGCTCAGATGTTCCAGCGCCGCCGCGTACGCGGCCCCGCTGGTCGGGCCGGCCAGCACGCCGTAGCGGGTGGCCAGCTCCACGGTGGCATCGACCGCCCGCCCGGCCTCGACGGCAATGATGCGATCGTAGAAATCGGGCTGGAACAACCCCACATCCCACAGCTCGGTCTCGGACCGAATGCCCGGAATGAAGTCGGTGCGCTCGGAAACCACCGCGAGGGTGCGCAATTCCGGATTGTGCTTGCGCAGGAACGTCGCCGCACCCCGCGTGGAACCGGTGGTGCCCAGCCCGCCCGCGAGATAGTCGACGCGGGTGATGCCGTCGCGGGCCAGATCCTCGTGGATCTCGCGCCCGGTGCCCTCGTAGTGCGCCTCGATATTCTTCTCGCTGGTGTACTGCGACGGATGCACCCACGCACCGGGTGCCTTCGCCATGGTCGCGTCGATCACCGAGTACACATCATTGGGCGCGGTCGGATCGGGGCATTCCGACAGTCCCGGCAGCTCTTCGATCTCGGTGCCGAACAGCTGCAGCAGTTCCCGCACCTCGGTCACCTTGATCCGATTGGTCACCGCGCGCAGCCCGACCCCGTGCATGGCGCCCAGAATGCGCAGCGCCTTGGCGGTATTGCCGCTGGAGGCCTCGATGAGCGTCTGCCCGCGCGCGACGATGTCATCGAGATCGTCGCGGATCATGCCCCACGCCACCCGATCCTTGACCGAACCGAACGGGTTGTAGAACTCCAATTTCGCGTACAGCTCGATATTGCGCAGTCCGTGCACGGCCGGATCCAGCCGCAGCAGGGGAGTATTGCCGATGAGTTCGGTGATGTGGTCGTAGCGCATCTCACTGCACCCCGTGCCATTCCGGGCCTGCGAATCGTGATGGACCGCCGGCGATCAGCTCGGGTTCGTAGTCCTCGTCCCGGCAGATCTCGTACTTTCCCTGTTCGGAGAAATCGCTGGACCGGTGCACCACCGCGAGTTTGGGTGGCAGTCGATGCATCGAGGCGCGCGCTGCCGACAAATCCATATGGTAGGCAGCGGTATTGGGAAACACCATCAGATCCCCGGGGCGCGGCCGCTGCGGAAACCACACCTTGTGATTGGTGACCAGATCGCGTTCCAGGCACAGCCGCCCCGCCACGAACACTCCGACCGGATCGTCCTGTGCGCGCACCACACCGGGCAGCAGCAGCGGATCCACCATCACCTCCTGATCGGCGGGGGTGACGGTATCGCGGCTGATATCCACATTGACCAGCACGCTGCCGTCGGCGGTCTCTTTCACGAATTCCACCCGGGCCAGGGTGATTCCGGCGTGGTCGACCAGCGCCTTACCCGGCTCCAGCCACACCTCGAGCAGATTCTCGGCCGCGATCTGCGCGAAACTGCGCCCGCCGTGCCCATCCAATTCGGCCGCGAGCAGATCGGCGAGCATCCGATCGGCGGGCACCGTATTGGCATATTTGTGGAATACCGGGGTGCCGTGCACCGCGCCGCCCTCGAGCTGGAATCCGAAGGTATTGCCGCCCCACGTCATCGGTTCCCCGTGCCCGAGCAGCGATTCGCGCAGTGCGTGCACATACGCGTCGAACGCATCGGCGTCCTCGGTGAACACCTGCCGGAATCCGCCGCCGATATCGAGCACCGCCGGGGAGAGTCCGTACGCGTAGGCGCGTTCGGTCAGTTCCAGGCAGGCCTCGACCGCGCGCAATCGCTCACCGGGCTCCCCGGAATCGATATGAAAGGCGAAGCCGCGGAAATCGATCCGCCCGCGATGCGCCGCCAGTGCCGCCAGAATTTCCTCCGCCTGCCCCAGCGGCACCCCGAACCGGCTCACCGGCGTGCCCGCGAACCCCGACAGCCGCACCAGCACCGGCACATTGGCGTGCAGGCCCGCGAGCTCGGCCACCCGATGCAGCTCCCAGAGGTTGTCGATATTGATCGTGACACCGGTGGCGACGAGCTCGCGCAGGAACTCCTCACCCTTGGGCCCGGTCACCTCGATCCGCGCCGACCCGAATCCGGCCCCCATCGCTCCGGCCAGCTCCGCCTCCGACGCCACATCGATGCCGACCCCCGCCCGCTCGGCGGTCCGCACGAACGCCCGCGACTGATTCACCTTGTGCGCATAGCAGATCCGATATCCCGGCAACCCCTGCTCCAGCACCGCCCGCAACCGCGCCAGATTGTCCGCGAACACCTGCGGGAACACCAGATGCGCGGGCGACCCGAACCGCAGGAGCGCCTCCTCCGCCGCACCGGGCGCCTGCACGAAAGCGCGCACCAGCGGATGAATCTTCGCCGGCAGCCGCGGCGGAGCCCCAGCCGTCATACCGCGGATTCCGACGTCGCCGGGGCGGGCACATCGGTGGTCGGGTTGTAGCCGCCGTCGCGCAATGCTTCGAAGGCGCGATGGCGATTGCGCGGGCTGCGGAATTCGGCGGCGACGCGTTTGCTGATCAGGTCGATATCGTGCACGGCGATATCCATCGATTCCAGTACCCCGGTAATGGTGCGCACGCAGTGTTTGCAGTTCATATCGGGGACGTAGAACACCTGGTCCTCGGCGGTGAGTTCGCCGGTGGCCGTACCGGTGTCGGCGGGCGCCTCGGTGATGGTCAGGCGTTCGGCGATCGCGGTGAACACCTCGGTGAAGCGGTCCAGCACCACCGGCAGAATGCTGTAGTGCACGCCGTCGAGCTGATGCGGCATGGCGGCCAGGCAGGCCGGGCGGGTGCCGGGCGGCAGCAGCGCGTACTGGCGGGAGATCAGATCGAGCTCATCGTGATATTTGGCGATGGCGTCAGGCACGCTCAGGCCCTCGGAGACGGTGGCGCGGCGCATGATCCGGTGCGCGTCCTCGATGGTGGAGTCCTTCATCGAGCGCAGGATGGCGACGGTATCGGCGGAGTAGCGCACGGTGCCGTCGGGCTGGGTGCTCAGGGTGACCGCGATCATGCCGCGCCGATAGCTCGAGGCCTGCAGTTCCCAGTACCAGCGGGTGGCCACCGCCCCGTAGATCCCGGAATCGCGCATACCGGCGGCGAATTCGGCCGGGGTGCGATACGGCGTCCAGCGCGCCAGCAGCGCGTGCTGTGCCAGTGCCCGCCCGGCCGCCTCGATCCCGACCCGGAAGATGTCGAGGGGTTCGTGATCGGTGGTGGTGCCCTCGAGCACATCCCGATCGCGCTCACTCAAGCTCGAAATGCGGTGCGCCAGCCCGGTATCGGCGCCGAGCGCATGCCACAGCGTGAGCACCGCCTCCCGCATGGCAATCGGCACGATCGGCCCCAGCCCGCCGGAATGGAAATGCCCGGTATTGGGGATCCCGTCGCTGTCGGTCCAGGCGATGCGATGGGTGGCGCTGGTGACCTGATCGGCCCGGCACGGGCGCATGAACCGCTCCAGATACAGCCGCTGCGACAGGGTCAGATGCGATCCCGGCTCCGGACGCAGTGGCGCACAGGTGTATTCGATGCGCTGCGCCTGCGCCGACGCGGCACCGGCGAACAATCCGGGCCGGGCCAGCACGGCCAGCACCCGGGACGCAGCGCGCCGATCGTAGCGGGGTTCGTGGCCATTCGTGCTCATGCGACCTCCTCGGCAATCGTGGCTACACAGTCGGTGAAGCGGTCGATCTCGTCGAAGGTGTTGTAGATGTGGGTGCTCACCCGCACCGAATCCTCGTCCTCGGATTCGCCGGGCACACAGTGCGCGCCGGTGCGCACCAGGAACCCGAGTTCGCCGAGCACGAACCCCAAGTCGTTCGCGCCGATACCGTGCAGTGTGAAAGACACTATGCCGTAACCGGTTTCACAGGGGGCGTATGCGGGACCGGGCCGGAAATCCAGTCCCGGGACCGGGCGCAGCCCGGCGATGAGGCGCTGGGTCAGGGCACGATTGTGGGAGTGGATGGTGCCCAGGCCGATCTCGCCGAGCACCTCGAGGGCCGCGCCCAGGGCGAGGATGCCCGGAATATTGTGGGTGCCGCCCTCGAGCAGCCGCGGCATCGGCCCGGCGTGCAGGCCGCGATCATCGAGGGACACACCGGAATTGCCGCCGGGCAGGAACGGAGACAGCTCCGCGTGGCGCCGGCGGCGGCAGTACAGCACCCCGGTGCCCGGTGCTCCGAACATCTTGTGCGCGGCGAACACCGCGAAATCGGCGTCGAGCTCGTCCACCCGCACCGGCAGATGCCCGCCGCTCTGACTGCAGTCGAAACACAGCGCGATCGCCGGGTCGATGCGCCCGCGCAATTCCTCCAGCGTGCTCAGCGCGCCGAACACATGATGCAGATGCCCGACGGTGATGAGCCGGGTGCGCGGCCCCGCCTTCGCCAGGATGTCCTCGATATCGGCTTCACCGAGCGCGCTGATCCGGTACGGCACCAACCGGATCGTCCGCCCGAACCCGGCCAGGATCTGCCGCAGCTGCACCCACGGATACACATTCGAGGCGTGATCTCGTGGGCTGTAGAGGATTTCGTCGCCGTCGCGCAGATTCGCCAGCCCCCACGACAACGCGACCGCATTGAGCCCGGCGGTCGACCCGCCGGTGAAGACCACCTCGTCGGGATCGGCCCCGATGAATTCGGCCATACGCCCGCGCACCTGCTCGATCTCGCGGCTGAGCGTGGTCGCCCACGCATATCCGCCGCGCCCGGCATTGGCGGTCCGCGAACTCAGATACCCCTGCACGGCAGCGATGACCGCCTGCGGTTTCTGCGTGGTGGACGCCGAATCGAGGTATGTCTCAGTACTTTCGCGCAGTGCCGGGAACATGCGCGCGGACACCGCTTCCGGGGCGGGAACCGGCCCGGCGGTGGACGCAGGCGCACAAGACCGCACCGTGCCGCTCCCTCCGAGGAGTACGCGCTGGACGCCACCAACGATACGCACATTTTCCCAGCGGCTCGAAGGTTCTCGCGGGCAAGCCCTTTCGCCCCCACCGTCCCGTCACCGCGCGGAACGCACCCTCAGCGTTCGGGTCCACCCGGATTGCACAGCGCGTTCACGGTCTCCTGATAGCCGACCGCGGGCCGCCACGGCTCCAGATTCCAGCTCGGTTTGTTGGGTGCGACAATGCGCGCGAAATCCCAGTGGCACATGAACTGATCCCGCATACCGGGGGAGTCGGCGTCCGGGGCGTCGACGAGGATTTCCTGCCAGGCGCGTTCACCGGCGGTCGGGAAGGTGTCCTGGCGGCCGGCATCGGTGGGGTAGACCAGCAGACGGCGCCCGTCCTCGGCATCGGTCCATTCGGTGCGGTCGATGAGCGCCTGATCGGCGTAGGTGTCCACGGCGGGGATCTGGGCAGCGGACACGGCGATGGGATGGCCGGTGGCAGTGGTCGGCGCCGGCACTGCGGCGCCGGCTGGATGGGTCGAGGAGGTGCTCAGCGAACCGACGATGACAGGGGAGGATTCCTCGGCGGCACCGCAACCTCCCAGCACTACCGTCAGCGCGAGCAGGCCACCTGATAGTTTCCAGCGCTGCCGCATCGGCCTCGCCCCTTTCCGTTCCTCGTTCCCGCATCGGGCCCGGTCACCGGTGATCACTACCCGATCATGGATACATCACCGGCACTGAAACGTAACCGTCTCGCATTTGCCAGCGCTGGTGTATTGGCCCAGACGGACCCTACGATGTCACGCGCGGGCGGTTCTCGGAAGTGGGGGCCGCCCACACCGTGGGACCGGAAGTGGTTGCCGCACCCACTGTTGTGATCGAGTGGTACGGGTGCGGGCTGGACGACTGTAGGGGCAGGATGAACACACCGACAGTGAAATGTCTTGTCTGGGAGGTGGACAACTCCCTGTGGGACGGAGTGGTCTGCGATTCGACCGACGGCGCACTGCGCGCCGAGGCGGTGCGTGCGCTGCGCATTCTGCGGGAACGCGGAGTGATGCACGCGGTCGCCAGTCGTGGTGAATTCGCGTGGACGGTCGAACAGTTGCGTAAACACGGGCTGCACGACCGCTTCGCCGTCATCGAGGTCGGCTGGGGTCGCAAATCGGCGGCCATCACCCGTATTGCCGAGACCCTGGGCGTGAGCCTGGACCAGGTCGGTTATATCGACGCCGAACCACTCGAACGCAGCGAGGTCGCGCATGCGCTGCCGCAGGTGCGCTGCTATGCCGCGCGCCATGTGGATGTGCTTCCCGCGCTGCAGGAATTCCGGGCGCCCGTGGGTGCGGTGCCGCCGCCGACCTCCCCGATGGGGTTCGCGCACATTCACGCCCGCTGACTGTTGATCGGGCGCGGTCGGGCGCCGATCGCGGGCGGGGGCCGTGCACTGCCGGGTGGCAGTGCGAATTCCGGTGTCGGCTAATTGTGAGTGACCAGCCTCACTTTTGACGCTCGCAGTCAGTGAAAAGTGCTGGTTAACAGCCAATTTCGACTGCGCTGAGCCGCGTTCCGGGCGGAAAAATGTCTGAAATTGGTCGGTGCGTCCGGGGATACTGACGCCCGACCGATGAGTTGTGCGAGCCGGTCCCGTCTGATCTGGTGTGGCACCGGGACGCGGGAATGCGGTGACTCGGCATCGGGCCACACGTCCTACGCTCACGAACGCCCGGAGGTATCCGATGCACGCCGAAGTATCCACTCAGTCCACGGCGGGAGGCAGGACCCCCACCGTGATCCGGGTGCTGGTGCTCGCGACCTTCGTGGTGATTCTCAACGAAACCATCATGATCAACGCGATCCCGCGCCTCATGACCGATCTGCACGTCGGCGAACGCTCGGCGCAGTGGGTCTCCACCGCCTTCATGCTCACCATGGCCGCGGTCATTCCGACCACCGGGTGGTTCCTGCAGCGGGTCACCACCCGCCGCGCCTACTCCCTGGCCATGGGCATCTTCCTGTTCGGCACCGCGCTCTCCTCGGTCGCGCCGACCTTCTCGGTGCTGCTGCTCGGGCGCGTCATTCAGGCCTGCGGCACCGCGGTCATGATGCCGCTGCTGATGACCACGCTGATGACGGTGGTCCCCGAACAGGACCGCGGCCGGGTGATGGGCAATGTCACCCTGGCCATCTCGGTCGCCCCGGCCATGGGCCCGGTCATCTCCGGCCTGGTGCTGCAGATCGGTTCGTGGCGTTGGCTGTTCGTGCTGGTGCTGCCGATCGCGGCCGGTGTCACCTGGTTCGGCCTGCGGCACCTGGAGAATGTCGGCGAACCGCAGTCCGGTGCGATCGACGGATACAGCGTGGGCTTCGCGGCGCTCGGATTCGGTGGTCTGGTCTACGGGCTCAGCAAGATCGGCGGCGGCAATGACGCCGAGGCCATCGGTATCGTCGCCGCCGGCGCGGTCCTGATCGCGGTGTTCGCGGCGCGTCAGATTCGCCTGCAGCGCACCGGCAGTCCGCTGCTGGACCTGCGCGTGCTGCTGATCGGCACCTACACCAAGGCGCTGGTGCTGATGGCGGTCGCGTTCCTGGCCATGCTCGGATCGATGATGCTGCTGCCGCTGTACCTGCAGAACCTGCGCCATCTCAGCGCCCTGGAAACCGGTCTGCTGGTCATGCCCGGCGGTCTGGCCATGGGTCTGCTCGGCCCCACCATCGGCAAGCTCTTCGACCGCTTCGGCGGCCGCTGGCTGGTGATTCCCGGCTCGATCGGCATTACCGCCGCGCTGGCCGGCTTCACCCAGATCTCCCTGCACATGCCGTACTGGCAGCTGCTGGCCCTGCACATCCTGCTGATGGTCTCGCTGGCGGCGACCTTCACCCCGGTCTTCACCCTGGGCCTGGGCGCCCTGCCGCCGCACCTGTACTCGCACGGCAGCTCGATGCTCGGCACCCTGCAGCAGGTCTCCGCGGCCTTCGGTACGGCGCTGGTGATCACCGTGATGACCACCCGCGCCACCTCACTGGTGAACAGCGGCCACGATCCGATCTCCGCCCACCTGGACGGTATGCGCCTGGCCTTCGCGGTCTCCGCGGTCCTGGCCCTGGTGGTCATCGTCATGGCGATCCTGCTCCCGAGCCGCGCCGCCGCCTCCGCCCACGCGGAGGATCACCCCGCCACCGAGCCCGCGCTGAGCTGATCAGCAGGTCCGCAGGCAACGAAATTGCCCGCCCTGCCAATTGGCAGGGCGGGCAATCTTTTCGGTGGATGTCTGTTTCGGTGGATCTCGCCGTCAGGCGGATTCGCTCGTGCCGCTGCGGATCTCGACGATCGGCAGCAGCAGGGCCGCGGGTGCGCCGGCCGGGACCACGGGCTGGTTGGGGGCCACCGGCGCGATGCGCTCATAGGCGCTGCCCGGCTCCGGGCGGGTGTCGACCTCACCCTTGTTCGGCCACATGGCCGCCGCGCGCTCGGCCTGCGCGGTGATGGTCAGCGACGGGTTCACCCCGAGGTTGGCCGAGACCGCCGCCCCGTCGACCACACTGAGGGTCGGGTAGCCGTACACGCGGTGGTACGGGTCGATGACACCGCTGTCACGATCCGCGCCGATGACCGCGCCGCCGAGGAAGTGGGCGGTCAGCGGGATATTGAAGACCTCACCCCAGGAGCCGCCGGCCACGCCGCCGATCTTGTCGGCCACCGCGCGGGTGACCTCGTTGCCCGCGGGAATCCAGGTCGGATTCGGTTCGCCGTGGCCCTGTTTGGAGGTCAGGGAGCGGCCGAAGAGTCCGCGCTTGGTGTAGGTGGTGATGGAATTGTCGAGATTCTGCATGACCAGCGCGATGATGGTCCGCTCGCTCCAGTTCTTGACCGACATGAACTGCAGCAAGGTCAGCGGATGCCGCAGCACCGTCAGCAGGAAGCGCAGCCAGCGCGGAATGCGGCCGCCACCGTCGACCATGAGGGTCTGCAGCAGGCCCATCGAATTGGAACCCTTGCCGTAGCGCACCGGCTCGATATGGGTGTCGGGCGTGGGGTGAATCGAGGAGGTGATGGCCACGCCGCGCGTGAAATCGATGTCCGGGTTCACCTTCCGGGTGGCCGCGCCGACGATCGATTCGGAATTGGTGCGCGTCAGCACGCCCAGGCGCGCGGAAAGCTGTGGCAGCGTGCCCTTGTCGCGATTGGCGAACAGCAGCTTCTGGGTGCCGCGGGTGCCGGCGGCCAGTACCACGTGTGCGGCGGTGTAGGTCTTGGGCTGTTTGCGCACCCAGGCGCCGGTGCGCTCGGTCTCCACATCCCAGGTGCCGTCCGGCAGCGGCCGCACGGTGGCGACGGTGGTCATCGGAATGACCTGCGCCCCGGCCGTTTCCGCTAGGTATAGGTAGTTCTTGACCAGGGTGTTCTTGGCATTGTGGCGGCAGCCGGTCATGCACTCGCCGCATTCGATGCAGCCGGTGCGCTCGGGTCCCGCGCCGCCGAAGTACGGGTCGGCGACCTTCTTGCCCGGTTCACCGAAGAACACCCCGACCGGGGTCTGCACGAAGGTGTCCCCGACGCCCATATCCTCGGCGACCTGCTTGAACACCTCGTCGGCGGGCGTCATATGCGGATTGCGCACCACACCGAGCATCTTCTGCGCCTGCTCGTAGTACGGCATGAGCTCATCGCGCCAGTCGGTGATCTCCCGCCACTGCGCGTCCTCGAAGAACGGCGTCGGCGGCACATAGAGGGTGTTGGCGTAGTTCAGCGACCCGCCGCCGACACCCGCGCCCGCCAGAATGAGCACATCGCGCAGCGGATGAATGCGCTGGATGCCGTAGCACCCGAGCTTGGGCGCCCACAGGAATTTGCGCAGGTCCCAGCTGGTCTCGGGCAGCTCGTCATCGGCGTAGCGCTGACCGGCCTCGAGGACGCCGACGCGATAACCCTTCTCGACCAGGCGCAGCGCGGTCACGCTGCCGCCGAATCCGGATCCGACGATGAGCACATCGAAATCGGTCTCGCGTTGGGTCATCGCAAACTCCCTGGTCGTCGTCGACACGTGTGGCGGCGGTTACGGTAATGCGGACAGTTGCAACTGTCAACGTTACTGTCCGCGTCTTCTATGCTGACCCGGTGCCCCGATACAGCCGCGCGCAACTCGCCGAACTCAGCGGAGTGCCGGCGCGCACCATCCGCTACTACCAATCGCTGGATGTGCTGCCGAAAGCCGGGCGGGCCGGAAAAGAGGCCGTCTACACCGACGAACACCTGGACCGGCTCCGCGATATCGGCGCTATGCAGGCGCGGGGCCTGCGACTGGACGCCATTCGCGAGGTGTTCGCGACCGAAACGGCCGGCACCGACTGGCGCACGGTCTTCGGCCCGAGCCAGCCCGTGCCCGCGGAACCGGCGGTCGTGGTTTCCGATGAGCAACTCTCGGAACTGCTGGGCGATCGGCGGGCGGAAATTCTCGACGAACTGCGCGCCGCCCAATACCTCGAACCGTGCGAGGAAGGTTGGCGTATCCCGGATCAGCCGATGCTCAAGGGCGCGCTCATCCTCTACGACGTGGGCACCGACGTCACCCTCGCCGGCGCCCTGCGCAAACTCATCCGCGCCCGCATCGCCGACCTCGCCGACGAAATGGTCCGCACCTTCGCCGACGCCGCGGCGACCAGCTACGGCGGCGAAGGCATCGGCACCGACCTCACCCGCTTCCGCGACCGCTACCGCGCCGCGGCCTGGGAAGTGGGCGGCGCGACACTGGCTGACGAAATCGAGCGTGCCGTCAAGGAATTCGCGAGCGAACAGGACAGCTGACCTCGCCGAGGCGCCGCCATCCACGCACGGCCCGCTGTCCGAACCGGCGATACGTCGGTGCCTCGCTCTACCATCGGTATTCGTGACATCCCTTGCGAATCGGCCGAACTCCGCGGTCATCGTCGTCGATGTGCAGAACAGCGTCGTCGCCGACGTGTACGAGCGAGACGCCGTGGTGGCAGCGATCGGGCGCCTGGTCGGCAAGGCACGTTCCCTGCGGATTCCCGTTCTCTGGATCCAGGACATCGGCGAAGACCGTCTCCCCGGGACCGAACCGTGGCAGATCGTCCCGGAACTTGTTCCAGCCGATGATGAAGTGCGCCTGGACAAGCGCTACGGCGACAGCTTCGAGGACACCGATCTCGAGGCGGTCCTCGCGCGTCTCGGGATCGGCCGAGTGTTCGTGGCGGGCGCGCAATCGGACGCCTGTATCCGGTCGACCCTGCACGGCGCGTTCGTCCGCGGCTACGACACCGTCCTCGTCTCGGACGCGCACACCACCGAAGACCTCTCCGCGTGGGGCGCGCCGTCCCCTGACGCCGTCATTCGCCACACCAATCTCTACTGGCACCACACCACCGCGCCGGGCCGCACCGCGTCGGCCATCGCCACCGACGACATCGAATTCGCGAACTGACCATCGCGTGTCCGCACGGTCCCGGTCGTCAGCTGCGCAGATCGTGGATCAGCACATCGAATCTCGGTGCCTTGGGCCAGCTTTGACGCAGCACGCCGACCCGGTACCAGCCCCAGCGCAGGTACGTGTCGTACGCGCGGGGGTTACCGGGATGAACCAGCAGGGTGGCGCGGCTCTCGGGGCGGCTGTCGAGCAATTCGTTGTGCAGCGCCTGGGCGATGCCCTGCCCGGCCAGTTCGGAGTGCACCATGATCTCGCTCAAAGCGAAGGTCCGCGTGCCGTCCTCGACGATGAACTCGTCGATATCGTCCGAGTCGAGCATCAGGCCGCCCCACCACGCGGTATTGCGCTGCAGCGGCCACCCCCAGGCCTGGCCGCACGGTTGCTCGCCGCGGCGGGCGATGACGAGTTCGAATCCGGTGGGCCGGTTCGGGGCGGTGTACGCGTCGAACCGCTGCATGAAGGCCTGCGGTGATTCCACCGCCATACCGGAGTGGATCGCTTCGAGGTATGAGCCGCGGAAGATCGCTTCGACTTCCTCGCGGTGCTCCTGGGCCTGGATGGCGTCGAAATGCTCGAAGTGAAGTTGGTGAGTCGCTGACGTCAGGGGATCGGTGTCCATGATGTACTCCCACGCGCTGACGGGCAGTGCGGCCCTTGTCGAAACCGCAACGCTCGTACTCAAAAGCGTATTCCTTGTGCGCGTTTCCGGGGGACGAGATCGAAATATGCAGCGTCACACAACGATTCGGATACTTCCTGACGAAAACCCGGGTGCTCCGCGTGCTCATCGAGCACTCGGCGGGTGTGCCCGCGATCAACGCAGGATCGCCGCGGGTGTCGGTCCCGGTGGTCTGATGCCAGGATGGAACCAGTTCCAGGCCGGACAATCAGGGGGTTTTCATGAATGACGAATCCGAGCCGCGGCCCAAGGGCCTGGGCAAACGCGCCTGGGTGACCACGAAGCTGGTGCGGCGGGTGCTGCGCGGGCTGGCATGGTCGAACATCGTGCACGTCACCGTGATCGGACGAGAACTGGTGCCGAAGGACGGCGCGGTGATCGTGGCGAGCAATCACATCTCGATGCTGGACGCGGTATTCCTCTGGGGCGCGTTGCGACGGCGGGCCGTCGCCATCGCCATGGCGGAGCTGTGGTCGTGGCCGGTCGTCGGCTGGCTGGTGCGGCGGCTCGGGCAGATTCCGGTCCGGCGGCGCGACAGTGAGTCCGGGCAGGCCGCCCTCTCGCAGGCCGAGCAGATCCTGCGGTACGGGGGAGTGCTGATCATCTATCCGGAGGGACGGCTGGTCCCGGCCGGTGAACGCGAGCCGTACAAGCCCGGTGTGGCGAAACTGGCGCTGGCGACGGGCGTTCCGATCATTCCGGTGTGCACCGCCGGCACCGACCGGGTGCTGCCGATGCGGCGGGTGCGCGGCGACGGCCCGGCCTTCGACCGCCGCCAGCGGGTGACCATTCATTTCGGGGCGCCCATCGACCCCGCCGATTTCGACGATTCGGACAAACTGCTCGATCACCTGCGGCAGCGCATCGAGGACCTGCGCACCACCGAGTGAGTCCGCACCGCTACGGGTGCGGGAGCGTGCTGCGTTCGGTGGTCGTCGTACTCGACGTATCGCAGGCATAGGAGAGGCCGTGCTCCGGCGTTGTCGTCTTGCCGAGGCAGCCGAAGGGCACCGCGCCCGAGGAACTCACCTGCAGTCCGGAACCGGCCGATTGATCGGCGCACAGCAACCCGGTGCTGTCCATCCGGCAGTCGTAGTCGCCGAACGTGATTCGACTCCCGTACCCCAGCGTATTGCCGGTGCCCGAGGTGAACTGGCCCGGATCACCGTGCAGGCTGCCCACACCCACCGTGCTGCCGGGGTAATCGACCCAGCCGCCCACCCAGTTCCCGTGATTGTCACTCGGCTTCGGCGGTGGGTTGTCGAGTTGGACCAGACACGACAGACCGGTGGATGAGGAGGCGGCCCGGTCGTCGGTCATGCATTCGATCTTCTTGGTCGGGCTGACGAAGGCGATATCGGATCCGAGATCGTTGACCGTCCCGTCCGTAGTGGTGGCGGTGTGGAACTTCGAGATATCGACGGTGCTGCCCGCATGGATCCAGGACACCACCGCGGACAACGGCGCACCGGCGGCGGGCGCCGCGGCGGGCGCGGCCTTCCCGGACGTTGTGGCCCCGCTCGCCGAGGAGCTGACGGTGGTGGGCGCCGCGACATTCGACCCGCTCGGACCACATCCGGTCAGCAGCAGCGGGATCGCCGCCGCTCCCACTCCGTACCTCGCCCAGCGGTGCAGTCTCATCCGATGTTCCACCCTTTCGCGCCCGGCGGCGACGGCGCTCCGAAGCCGGTCAGAGTGTGGCACAACAAGTTTGTGCAACCCGCTATGGGTGGTAGAGCGCGCGGGCGCGGGCGGTGATCATGATCCGGCGGAGCCCGGCCGGAG
This sequence comes from Nocardia sp. NPDC006630, assembly GCF_040611495.1. NCBI lineage: Bacteria > Bacillati > Actinomycetota > Actinomycetes > Mycobacteriales > Nocardiaceae > Nocardia > Nocardia sp. NPDC006630. The sequence goes on along the minus strand of NZ_JBEXOK010000010.1, from coordinate 204,874 downwards.
CTGCTACGGAACCGAGACGGGGGAGTCGCAGCTGGCCGGGGGATCGACCAGCCCGCAGTCGGAGGGACCGCGCACCGGCACATAACTGGCGGGCACACCGTTCCTGGCGACGATCTGCCGGTAGGTGTCCACCGCCTCGGTGGGCTGGCGCGTCAGATTTCCGTCGGCGCGCACGTCCACCGTGTAGAGGCCGAAACGTGGTGCGTACGAGCCCCATTCGTAGTTGTCGGTAATGCTCCAGTAGTTGTAGCCGACCACGTTCATGCCGTCGGCCTTGGCGCGCTGCAGCCAGTAGACGGTATCGCGCATGTGATCGGAGCGGGTGTAGCCGTCCGCCCGCGGATTGCCCGCCTCGGTGGGCATCCCGTTCTCCACGACCCACAGCGGCTTGCTCGGGAACAGCTTCGAATAGTGTTGCAGCGCATAGTAGATGCCCTCGGGGCGTACCGGCAGATTCCACATGCCCACCGCCGTCGGGGCGGAGCCGTCGGGCTGGGCGACGGCATTGGACCTGGGCGGCTCGTAGCCGAAGTAGTAATCCACGCCGATGAAGTCGAGCTTGTCGCCGATGCGATCCATGAGCGGCCCGTTGACCTCGGACTCGGCCCCGGCGACATAGCCGACATTGCTGGTCACCTGCGCATTGGGCTGTACCTGGTGGATGTAGTCGTAGATCTGATTGTGCGCATCGCCGACCCGGTCGAGCATGGTGTCGGCGTCGGTATTGTTCAGCCGCACCTCATGCATGATGTAGGCGACCGGCTCATTGATGGTGACCCACACCGGGTTTCGCACGGCGTACCGGTCCACCACCTTGCGCATATTGGTGAGCCAGTCCGCCACGATGCCGGGATTGTTCCAGCCCCCGCGGTCGGCCTCCCAGCCCGGATACACCCAGTGATCGAGCGTCAGCATGGGCTGCATTCCGGCCTGGACAATGTCGTTGACGACCGAATCGTAGAAGGCGAACGCATTCTCGTCCCAGGCGTCCGGGGTGGGTTGCAGGCGCGCCCATTCGATGCCGACGCGGAAGACCTTCACCCCGAGCCCGGCGGCGAGGGCGATATCGGAGGGGTAGCGCGAGCGGAAGTCGATGGAGTTCTGATACGGGTCCCAGCTCGGATTGGCCGCGATATAGCGCAGCCAATTGCTGTCGGGCGCATGGCCCTCGGATTGAAATCCCGAGGCCGCGACACCCCATCGGAAGTTCTCGCCGAGCGACCCGTGCGCGGCGGAGGCCGCCGCCGGTGGGGTGGCGTGTCCGACGGCAGCCACCGGCAGCAGTGTCGAGGCCGTGGCTATCCCGGCCAGGACGAGTCGGCGCAGGCGTCTGTGCATCGGTGCTCCTCCTCCGGGACGAGTGGTCGAAATGTCCCGTTTGGAGGTTAACTGTTGGATTGCTGAAACTCGGTGCAGCAGGATGCGTGTCGCGGGACGGGCCGGTGCGGCTGGTCACATACCGCCGGTCGAGGTTCGAGGCGCAGTCGCCGCGCCGGTTACCGCGGCAGCGCCACCGGATCGGTGCAGCTCTCCAGCGCATCCACCAGTGAGCACGTGGTCGGCGCCCTCGTCGGCAGATAGTCCGCCGGAACACCCCCGTCGTGCGTGATGCTCCGGTAGGCCGCCACCGCATCGGTCGGGCGGCGGGTCAGCGCCGGATCGCCGAGTACATCCACCGTGTACAGCCCGAAACGAGGTGTGTAGGAACCCCATTCGTAATTGTCGGTCAGACTCCAGTAGTTGTAGCCCATGACGTTCACGCCGTCGGCCTTGGCGCGCTGGATCCAATACATGGTGTCGCGCAGATCATCCGCGCGGCTGTAGCCGTCGAAGCGCGGCTGCCCGTTCTCGGTGGGCATGCCGTTCTCGATGATGTAGAGCGGCTTGCCGGGGAACAGCTGCGCGAAATGGCGCAGCGTGTAATAGATGCCGTCGGCCTGCAGCGGCAGCTTCCACAGCGCCGACTGCGCGTACGCGGTGTATTCGGCGGCCACCTCGGCGGACATGCCGTAGTAGTAATCGATCCCGACGTAGTCCAGCTTGGCCGCGATCTTGTCCAGGATCGCGCCGTTGACCACCGGATCCGCCGCCGGAATGTAGGCGACATTGCTGGTGACCATCGCGCCGGGCTGCACCTGGTGGATGTAGTCGTAGATGCTGTTGTGCGCGGCGGCGAGCCGGTCCTGCATGGTGAGCAGGTCGGTGATCGGCAGCCCGCCGTTGCGCACCTCGTTCATCATGTACGCGGTCGGTTCGTTGATGGTCACCCACAGCGGATCATCGCCCGCGTACCGGTCCACCACGGTGCGCATATTGGTCAGCCAGTCCGACACCATGCCCGGATTGCCCCAGCCGCCGCGATCGGCCGCCCAGCCCGGATACACCCAGTGGTCCAGGGTCAGCATGGGCCGCATGCCCGCCGCGCGGATGGCGGCGATCACCCTGTCGTAGAAGGCGAATCCGGCCTCGTCCCACACCCCCGGCTGCGGCTGCACGCGCGCCCATTCGATGCTGAGGCGGTACACGTTCACGCCCAGATTCTTGGCGAGCGCGATATCGGAGGCGTAGCGGGTGTAGAAGTCGACGCTGTCGCCGTAGTGGTCGTAGTCGGGGTGCGTAGTGCTGTAGCGCAGCCAATTGCTGTCGGGCGCATGGCCTTCGGATTGGAAGCCCGCGGTGGCCACACCCCAGTAGAAGTCGCCGCCGAGCGGGGGCAGCGCGGCCGGGGCCGGGCGGGCCTGGGCGGGAACAGCACTCGCGAGCAGTGCGGTGGCGACCGCGGCCAGGGTGGCCAGCGCGTGACGGCGGGTGTGCGGTCGCAAGGGGACTCCTCATCGGGCGATCATTGAACTGGGCGGCCGTCCAGCATTATGGCGGACCCGGGCCCGCAGGACACGGGGTTCGCTCGAATGCGTCGATCCGATCGGGCGATCGAGATAGCGGGAGGCTAACTCCCGGGGCCCGAGATCCTCCAGCATTTCGAACCCCGTGTCGTTCGGCGATGCCAGGGCAGAGGTGCGGTGCGCCGGATGGCCGACGACGATCTCCGGAACCTGTACGCGCGCAATCGATCACACGTCCGATGACGGCCGCTGACCGGGCTGCGGCGGCTGACCCGGCTGACCGGGCTGACCTGGTTGACCGGGCTGACCTGGTTGACCGGGCTGCGGCGGCGGGCCGGGCCGGGGTGGCTGGCCCGGCTGCGGCGGCCAGCCCATGGTCGGCGGGGTGGGCGGCCAGCCCGGAACCTGCGGCATCTTCGGCATTTCCGGCATCGGCGGCATCTCGGGCATGGTGTGGAACGGCGCAGGCGGCGGAGGCACGATCGGCATCCCGCCCCCGCCTCCGCCGAACCGCTGGAACGCGGCCTGCCGGGAGGTCCCGAAGATCTCGCCGACCTCGGCCCAGGTGCGGCCCTCGTCGCGAGCCTGCTGCACTAGCGAGCGCAGGACATCGTCGACCACATTGTCGAGACTGCGCGCGGCCCGCAGTGCGGCCATGACCGAGGGGGTCGGTGTGCCCTCGGCCGGGTGCAGTACCTCGGAGACGAACGTGGCATTGGTGGACAACATTTTTGCCAGGATGGCCCGCTCATCGGCGGGGTCCCTGTGCTGTGCATCGGTCATGTGTAAACGATGCATTTACAAGCGGCACCTTGTCAAGGAATGATTTACATACCGCCGCTGCTCGGAGGTTGCCGAACCGCTATGCGGTCGCGCCACCGTCGATGACCAGATCGTGGCCGACCATGAAGCTCGACTCCGCGGAGGCCAGCCAGAGCACGGCGGCGGCGATCTCGGCGGGTGTGCCGACCCGTGCGACCGGGACGGCGGAACTGATTCGCGCGTCGCGATCGGCCCGGGTCTCATTGGGCCGGAAGGACATCGGAGTGTCGGTGGCGCCCGGGCTGACGGCATTGATCCGCACGCCGTCGGCAATGTGATCGCGCGCCGCGGTGCGGGTCAGCACGCTGACGGCGGCCTTGGAGGCGGCGTAGGCGGCCATGCCCGGACGCCGTCCGTGCGCACCGATATTGGAGGCCATATTGACGATGACTCCGCCGCCGTGCGCGCGCATATGCGCGATCTCGTATTTCATGGCCAGGAAGACGCCGGTCAGATTGACCCCCAGCACGGTCGACCACATATCCTCGTCGAGATCGGCGACGGGCGCGGCCTTGCCGAAGATCCCGGCGCTGTTGAACGCGATATGCAGGCCGCCGTGCCGGCGCACCACCTCGGCCACCAGCTCCGCGACCTGCGTGCCGTCGGTGACATCGGCGGCCACCCAGTCGATCGCGCCGTCGCCGGCGTGGATTCGGGCCGCGGCCGCGGCGAGGGTATCGGGGTTGTGGCCCGCCAGCACCACCGTGGCCCCGAGATCGGCGAAGGCCCGCGCCGTCGCACCGGCGATCACTCCCGCGCCGCCGGTGATGAGCACGACCTTGTCGTCGAAACGTGCGCCCATGGTTCAACCCTTCTTTCTGTAACGATCAGTCTTGAATCAGGCGAGTGCCGCGATCGCGACGTCGGCCGCGTCGCGTAATCGCGCCGCCGCGCCGGGTGTGCGCTCCAGCACCCGGACGCCCTGCAGGAAGACGAGCAGGAAACGTGCCGATGCCCGCGGATCCGTCTCCGGCCGCAGCTCGCCCTGGGCCTTGGCGCGCATCAGGGCTGACGTCAAAGTCGTTTCCAGATAAGCCCAACTGGCCTCGACCAGTCGCGCCACCCCCGGCTCCCGCGCCGCCAATTCCACCGCACTGTTGACGACCAGGCATCCGCAGTGCCGCCCATCGTCACCGGCGTCGCGCGTATAGCGCTCGATCAGCCCGCGCACGGCGGGCAGTACCGGCCCCGGCTGTGAGAGCTCGACCATGATCTGCGGATCGGTGAGCTCCATATACCGTTGCAGCGCAGCCTCATACAGCTGCTGCTTGCTTCCGAAGGTCGCATAGAGACTGGCCTTGCCGATCCCCAGGTGCTCGACCAGGTCGGTCATCGACGTCGCTTCGAACCCGCGCTCCCAGAACAGTTCCAGCGCCCGCTGCAGCACGGAGTCCGGATCGAACTCCTTGGTTCTCGCCATGCCGGGGACTGTAGCTGTATCTGGACTGATCGGTCAAAAAAGAAAGGTGAATACCGAACGGCCGTGCTCAGCGGAGCAGGTTGACGATCTGGCGGTACGCATTGCGGGTCGGTGGCGCCAGCTGCGACCAGGTGACCGGGCCGCCGCCCGCGAGGTGGGCGTCGTACGGAATCTCGGTCACGGCGCGCACGAACTTGCCCAGGTAGGTGCGAATGTGTTTGGCGACGCTCGGGCCGTCGCTGGGGTGCTGCCTGGTCACCACAATGACCGACTCGGCCAGATGATATTCGCTGTAATTGTCATCGAGCCAGATCAGAGCGGGTTTGAGGCGGTTCACGGCATCGGCGCGCGCGGCCAGGGTGATCACCAGCGCGATCCGCGAATCCGACAGCAGCGGCGCGATCATCGGATTGGTGACCGGGGACCCGCCGTCGTACACCGGCAGGCATCCGGCATCGCAGAGGCTGCGGTGCACTGAGGAGTAGCTCTCCCGTCGCGGCAGCGCCTCGGGCCCGCGCGGCAGGATGCCCACGCTGGAGCTGTTCTCGCCGCAGGTGTCGAGCACGGTGGAGGCCAGACCGCGGTGGCTCATGTTCAACCAAGTCTGCACGGTGCCCGCGGGATCGATGGCGTCGCAGCCGCGCCGGGCCAGATCGCCGCCGGTAGCGGTGGCATCGACCACGATCGGGGAATGCTCGCGATAGTTGTAGGACGCGGCGGTGGCGACGCCGAGGGCGGTGGTCGTGGTGCCGGCGCCGCCGGAGCTGCCCACCACGAGCACCGGCGGTAGGTCGGCCCACATCAGAAAACCATTGCCGCCGTGCAGGCGAACCAGATCGGTCGGCGCTCCGGGCGGAGCCGGGCGTAGCAGCAGGGACAGATCCGTCGGCGTCGAGGAAAGCCGGGCCGGGTGATCGGGGAAACGGTCGAACACTCGAAATTCCTTTGTGCGAGCGGCATTCGATTCTGCGGAATCGGGACGGTCGGCACGGGTCGATTCGACGGTGAATTCAGCGAGAAACAGTTCTTCTGTCATCGACTCGCCTCTCATCGACACCCACACCGTGCCGACGAGATACCCCTGCGCTACGACATCTTCGATGAGTCCTTCGGTTCCTGCTCCGCATACCCCCTACAGTCGCGCACCACCCTGTGCAGCTCTCAAAAGAACTGCCGTGCAACGTCTTTCAACTGCGCAAGATAATACACCGATCACCGCAGTGTGAGGGTTCGATGCGAATCACCGGCACCGCCGGGCCGAATCTGTTCCCGCACGACAGTTCGTCGTTAGCATCGTAGTCGTGATCAAGTGCAGAGCGCGCGGTGAATTGGGCCTGATTCTGCTCGCGGCATGCGCGCTTCTGACCGCATGCGGTGGCACAGAACAGCACACGCGGCATTCCTCGTCAGTCGCGCAGCCCACGATATCGGCTCTGCCGCAGCCGAGTTCGACGGTCGAGCCCACACCGCCCAGCCAGCCCACTCCGGCCGTACCGGTCGCGGTCGGCGAGGTGCCCGGCAATCCGCGTGCCGCGGCGGCCCTGCGGCCCTGGGTGCAGGATCTGATCGGCACCGATATCGATCAGCTGATAGGCAAATGCTGGACCATAGAACCCGCGCATGCGCGAGAGATGTACGCCGACAAGGCCGATATTCTCGCCGCCGTCGCACAACCGGGTATCGACGGACAATTCGCGGTGATCTGGAAGGGGCCGGTGCGGTCGGTGAGTGTGAAGCGCGCCGAAATCGCTTCCGGATATGCGTGCCCCTATGTCTACCCGGCCGGATCGGTGAACTTCTACACCGAGGCCGATGCGCGATACGCCGTGCAGCGCTACCTGTCCCGCTGGGTCGGTAAGCCGGTGGACGCCGACGACGTCGAGGGCAGGTATCCGCTCGTCTGCGCCGGATCGGTGCTGGCGAACAATCCCGGAAGGCTCACCGGCGTCACCGCATTCGGCACGCTCACCTCGAAGTCCACCGGTGATACCGGCGCCGAAGTCTCGGGGCCGGTGACGAATTCGTCGAACGTCACGCAGCCGATGACCTTTACGCTGTCCATCGGCGCCGGCGGCTACTGCATCGACAACATCAGCGGCTGACGGTTGCCGACTCCGGGCCCGATCGCGCGATACGGATAATGGGGGAGTACCGAAAGCGCCGATAGCGCGCCGCCGGCCGATTCATGACCGAAGTATGACGTCCCGGCAGGCTGGGGACTTTACGAGGCGTACCGCCCGTTGTACGGGCAGTACGAGACTCTCTTCACGAAGGAGGACGCGTGAGCGACACGCGGAAGGCGATTCTGGCCGGTGGCTGCTTCTGGGGCATGCAGGACCTGATCCGCAGGCAGCCGGGGGTGCTGTCCACGGAGGTCGGCTACACCGGCGGCCGCAACGACCACCCCACGTATCGCAATCACCCGGGCCATGCGGAGGCCGTGGAGATCACCTACGACCCGGCCCGGACCGACTACCGGGCACTGCTGGAGTTCTTCTTCCAGATCCACGATCCGTCCACGAAGGATCGGCAGGGCAATGACGTCGGCACGAGCTACCGCTCGGCCATCTTCTACCTCGACGACGAGCAGAAGCGCGTCGCCGAGGACACCATCGCCGATGTCGACGCCTCGGGCCTGTGGCCCGGCAAGGTGGTCACCGAGGTGACCCCGGCGCGCGATTTCTGGCGGGCCGAGCCCGAGCATCAGGATTATCTGGAGCGCTACCCCCAGGGCTACACCTGCCACTTCCCGCGCGCGGGCTGGAAGCTGCCGAAGCGCCAGACGGCGCAGTAGGACCGTCGAACGGAGACCTTTTCTGAAACATGTTCTAATTCAGAAAAGGTCTTCGAACTGACAAGGGGTCCGCCGCCGTGGTCGCATTCTTCACCGAGGTCGATGGTCGATACCTCGCCACCGAACTGGCGGTCAGCGCCTGGGCCCCGACGCAGGTCGCCGGCACCTCGGTCTGCGGGCTCCTGGCCCGCGAGCTGGAAACGCACAGCCCCGGAGCGGCCTTCATTCCCGCACGCTTCACCGCGGACCTCTTCCGCCCGGTACTGAACGAGCCGATCGCGCTGCGCAGTGAGGTCGTGCGGGACGGCACCCGGGTTCGCGTGATCGATGCCTCGATCGTGCAGGGCGGCGAGGTGCGGGCGCGGGCGAGCGTCATGTATCTGGCCATCGCGCAGCAGCCGCCCGGACAGGTGTGGCAGGCGGCGCGGCAATTGCCCACTCCCACAGACAAACTGGATGGCCCGCACGGTAATCCGCCGCTGTTCAAGGTCGGCGACCTGGACTGGACCGGCGACTTCGCCGCCGGCCAGAACGGTGAACGGAAATCCGTGTGGCACAACCTGCCCGCCCTGGTGGAAGGCGAACCCATCTCGCCGTTCCAGCGCGCCGCGTTTGTCGGTGATGCCACAAACCTGGTGTGCAACTGGGGAACCGAGGGCGTTGGCTATATCAACAGTGACGTCACCGTCACCATGTCCCGCCTGCCCGAGGGGGCCGAACTGGGATTGTTCGCCCAGGATCACGTCGCCGCGGACGGAATCGCCGTCGCCACGGCCACGCTGTACGACCGTCGCGGCCCGCTCGGCACCTGCGTGGTCACCGGCATCTCGAATGTGCGCCGCCAGGTGGATATGGTCGCTTTCGCCGAAAATCGCTTTACCGATGCCGAGTCGGCGTCGATCATCGTGCAGTGACTTCTACCCCGCAGGAACGCCTCAAACTGGTCGGCCGCGCGGAGCCCGCGGCTGCGGCGCTCACGTGGGCGATGAATCTCGACGACTCCGATTCGCCGCGCGATGTGATCGATGCGCTGGCGCTGGCGCTGTATGTCAGTGGTGAACAGCCGCACGCGGTTTCGCTCGAACTCGAGCACGTCAAGCCCGATGCCCCGCTGTGCCCCGACGATGCGCGGGTGCTGCGCACCAGCGATGACGACGGTATGCGCGCCACCCTGTCCGTGGGTGACGGCTGGACGCTGCGCGTCATCCGCCGCACCAACGGAACCGCGGTGCTCACCGTCTGCGCGATCACCGAGGCGCTGGCCCGCGATGTGCTCGCCATCTGCGCCGCCGATGCCACGGTGGAACCCGAATCCGATGCCAGCCAGGTGTCGATGGGCTTCTGGCACAGCGGAGCTCACGGCCCGCAGCGGCGCGAACGCCCCATTACCGCCGCCTCCTGGTCGGAGATCCACGGCAATTACGGCACCGATATCAGTGCGGCCATGCAGCGGCTGATGGCGCTGCGCGCCGACGATGTGACCGGCCGTCTGCTCCTGCTGCACGGTCCGCCGGGCACCGGAAAGACCTCCGCGCTGCGTGCGCTGGCCCGCGAATGGGCCGAGTGGTGCCAGGTCGACTGCATCCTCGATCCGGAGGTGCTGTTCTCCAATCCGGGCTACCTCATGGAGGTTGCCATCGGCGTCGATACCTACGACGAATCCAAGCGCCGCTGGCGACTGCTGGTGCTGGAGGACTGTGATGAACTCATTCGCGGCTCCGCGAAAGAGTCCACCGGGCAAGGTCTTTCCCGCCTGCTCAATCTCACCGACGGCATGCTCGGCCAGGGCCGCGATGTGCTGGTCGCCATCACGACCAACGAAAACCTCTCCCGCCTGCACCCGGCCGTCATCCGCCCGGGCCGCTGCCTGGCTCAGCTGGAAGTGGGCCGACTCTCGCCCGAGGAAGCCACCGCCTGGCTGAATCGCGAACTCGCGGACCGGCCGAAGCCGGTGGTGGGCCCGGAGGGAATGACGCTGGCGGAACTGATCGAATCCCGAGACGAACGCTCTCGAATTCAAGCGACCCCAACGCCTTCGGCCTCTGACACCGTCGGCTATCTGTAGTCGGCGCCCCGTCGAGGTGTAATCCGATCTGCCGCCGGAGGGTTCGGCCCGCTTCCCTTGACGGGCCGAACCCTCCGGATCGGCTGATGGCCTGGCGCTGAATCTCGGTATTCAGTGTGTGATTTCCGAGTGGGCAGTGTGGTATTCGCCTTCTGGGGATGTCCCGATGCGGCTAGGCGAAGCTAGCATTCGTGTTCTGTGCCAGCCAATGACAATACGTGCCAATCCATTCACGGAATGCGCGGCCTCGAATGACCGAAGCGGCTCGGCATTGAGGAATAGGTTTCGCGGTGCTGCCGAACCGAATTCGATATGTCGCGCCGGTGTGCGGGGCTCTCACGAATCGGTATGTGAGTCCGGGCCGTCGGCGCGCAACAGTTCGGCCAGCTCGTCCAGTAATTCCGAAACGCGTTGGCGCTGTGCGGGCATCAACTGCGGCAGCTCGGCGGCCAGGGCGGCGTCGATCGGCTTCCGCCCGCGTTTGCGCAACACATCCACCAGCATCACCGGGTCCACGCTCACCCGGACCCGGCGGCCGTCGGACGGATCGGGTTCGGTGCGCAGCAAACCGTCGTCGCGGTAGCGGGCCACGATGCGTGACACCAGACTCTGCACGATGGCGGTGCGATCGGTGATTTCGCGAATCGATGATTCCGGGTGCAGCGCAACATCTTCGATGACGGCGAATTCACTGGGCGCGAAGCGGCGCGAGCCGGTGGTGCCGGTGGCCGTGAAGGCGATGGTCCGCAGTCGGCGAGCGATGAGGTGCAGGCTGGCGGCGTCCATGACTGGCAATGTACATCACTAGTTATGTAATTTAGGATTCATCACTATGTATGGAATTGGTGAGCTTCCGCGTCTGATCAAGTACAGCCTCGACACTCAGATAAGCCTGGCGCGGCTGCGGCGGTCGCACACCCTCGAGGATCGGGTGGCGGGACGAACCGTGCTGGTCACCGGTGCTTCCTCCGGGATCGGGCGGGCAGCGGCTATCCGCATCGGAGCGGCCGGCGCGACCGTGGCGCTGGTCGCCCGGCGGGCGGAGGAACTGCGCGAGGTCGCCGCGGAGATCGAAACCGCGGGCGGCAAGGCCTCCGTGTACCCGTGCGACCTCAATGATTTCGATGAGCTCGATGCGATGGTGGCGCAGGTGCTCGCCGATCACGGCGGCGTGGACATTCTGATCAACAATGCGGGCCGTTCCATCCGGCGCCGGCTCGACGAGTCGTACGAGCGGTTCCACGATTACGAACGCACCATGAAGCTGAACTACTTCGCGCCGACACGGCTGATGCTCGCGTTCCTGCCCGGTATGCGGGAACGGCGCGACGGTCAGGTCGTTTCCGTACTGTCCCTGGCCGTGCTGTTCGGCGGCGCGGGATACAGCGCCTACATCGCCTCCAAGGCCGCTCTCGACTCGCTCACCGACAGCCTGCAGGCCGAAACCCTCACGGAGAACATACGATTCACCACGATCTACATGCCGCTGGTCCGTACGCCGATGATCGCGACCAATTCGCTGTACGTGAATGCGGTGGCGCTCACGCCCGAGCAGGGCGCGGCGGCCATCTGCGACGCCATCATCGATCGGCCGCGGCGCATCGGCCCGGTGCGGGGGCGTATTGCCAATCTGCTCGATCGCGTCGTGCCGGAGCGTTTCGACGTCGTTCGGAACGCGCGTTTCCAGCAAGGTATGTGAGCGCACAGAAAAGGGAAGGAGAGCGATCACTCCTTCCCACTCTCAACTTATATCGCACCCGGGGGCTTGCCGCAAGACCCGGGTCATGGCGCAGAATCGCTCATCAAGGCCGGAACCTGCAGAAATAGGAGTTGCGTGAAACCCTTGATGACGAGTGCCTTCGACCTGCCCGACCGTCTGGCCGCCAAGGCGGACCCGGCATTGATCGCCGAGGACGAGCGGCATTTCGCGGCGATCGGGACGAGTCTGGAGCAGTCCATCGCGGATCTGTCCGCTCGCCTCGATGCCGTGCGCAAGGCGCCTGTTTCCCTGGGGCAGGAGGCGGTGGAGCGGGATCAGGAGGTCCGTCAGCTGACCGCTCGGCTGCGTGCGCTCAGCCGCTTCGGGCTGGACCTGTGCCTCGGTCACATCATCAGCGCGGACAATCCCGAGCCGGTGTACGTCGGCCGGCTCGGCCTGACGGACAGCGCGGGTGAGCGACTGCTGGTGGACTGGCGTTCGCCGGCGGCCGAGCCGTTCTTCGGAGCGACACACGGCAATCCGATGGGTCTGGTCCGCCGCCGCAGGTATCGCTGGACCCTCGGCCGAATCAGCGACTACTGGGACGAGGTATTCACCGCGGACGGTCTGGAGAGCCGCGCCGCGCTGGACGATCAGTCCGCCTTCATCGCCAGCCTGGGCAGCAATCGATCGGCCCGCATGCGCGATGTGCTCGGCACCATCCAGGCTGATCAGGACGCCATTGTGCGTGCGGGCTCGCGCGGCGCGCTGGTCGTGGACGGCGGTCCCGGCACGGGCAAGACCGTTGTCGCCCTGCACCGCACCGCCTATCTGCTCTATTCGGATCCGCGACTCGCGCATCGCCGGGGCGGCGTGCTGTTCGTCGGCCCGCATCAGCCGTATCTGGCGTATGTCGCCGATGTGCTGCCCAACCTCGGTGAGGAAGGTGTGCAGTCCTGCACTCTGCGCGAACTCGTCGTCGAGGGTGCGACGGCAGCGGCCGAGACCGACCCGGAGGTGGCACGCCTCAAGTCCTCCGCGGATCTGGTGCGGGCGATCGACACCGCGGTCAAGTTCTACGAGGAGCCTCCGGCCAGGGGCATGACGGTCGCGACCGACTGGGCCGATATCTGGCTCAGTGCCGACGATTGGGCCGAAGCCTTCCGGGCGCCGGACCCGGGCACTCCGCACAATGAGGCGCACGAGCAGATCTGGCAGGTGCTGCTCGAGATCGTGAAGGACAAACACCAGGACGATGTTCCGGCCGACGAGCTCTGGAATTCGTTGCGGCAGAACAAGGAACTGCGCAGCGCGCTCAACAACTCCTGGACCTTGATCGAAGCGGCCGATCTGGTCGCGGACCTGTGGTCGGTGCCCGCCTACCTGCGCAAGTGCGCACCCTGGCTGAGCCCCGAGGAGGTCCGGACGCTGCAGCGCGCGGATGCCAAGGCCTGGACCGTATCCGATCTGCCGCTGCTGGATGCCGCCCGGCAGCGGCTCGGTGATCCGGATGCGTCCCGGCGCAAACGTCGGTACGAAGCCACGGTGGCGGTCGAACGCACGCGCATGTCGAATGTCATCGACAACCTGATCGCCTCCGCCGAATACGACGACGGTGAGGGCGTAATGACAATGCTGCGCCAGCAGGACCTGCGCGACAATCTGGTCGACGAGACCGCACTGCCCACCACCGACCCGGACCTGCTCGCCGGTCCCTTCGCCCATATCGTGGTGGACGAGGCGCAGGAGTTGACCGACGCGGAATGGCAGATGTTGTTGCTGCGCTGCCCTTCCCGCAGTTTCACCATTGTCGGAGATCGCGCGCAGGCCCGCCACGGCTTCACCGAGTCGTGGCAGGAAAGGCTCGAACGGGTCGGCTTCGATCGAATCAGCCTGGCGTCCTTGAGCATCAACTACCGGACGCCGGAGGAGGTGATGGCCGAGGCCGAGCCGGTCATTCGCGCCGCACTCCCGGATGCCAATGTGCCCACGTCGATTCGCAGCAGCGGTATCCCCGTCGTCCACGGTTCCACTGCGGACCTGGGCTCGATCCTGGACGCCTGGCTCGCCGAGCACGACGAGGGAATCGCCTGTGTCATAGGCGATCCGGAGTTCCCGCCGACACCCCGAATCCGATCGCTGACCCCGGAACTGGCCAAGGGGCTCGAATTCGACCTGGTCGTCCTCATCGACCCGGAGGAGTTCGGCGAGGGCATCGAGGGAGCCGTCGACCGCTACGTCGCAATGACCCGAGCGACCCAGCAACTCGTCATTCTCACCAGTCCCTGACGCCCACAGCGGATCTTGCGGTAGTGCGGCCATCGGCGATACGCTGAATTTTGTCTCAGACGGTGAGGGTCAGCCATGGTCGGCGAGGTCAATTCAACACTTCGGCGATTCCTGCGCCCACCCGAAGGCGTGGTCCGCACCCGCACCGACCATGGCATGACCGATGAGATGGCAATCGTCATCGACGCAGCGCCGCAAGAACTGTGGGATCTGATCACCGACGTCACCGGCATGGGCAGATGGAGTACAGAGAATCGCCGCGGCCGGTGGCTCGGCGGCGCTTCAGGTCCGCAGGTGGGCGCCTGGTTCGTCGGTGTCAATCGCATCGGTCCGGTTGTGTGGGTCACGCCGTGCGAGGTCACCGTCGCCAGGCCCCTGGCGCACTTCGAGTTCCAGGTCCACATCGTGGGCCCGCGTTGGGGTTACCGCCTCGAGCCTGATCCGGGCGGGACGCTGATCACCGAATATCGTGACTGGTCCTACTCCTCCGGATTCAATCGTCTCCTGCGCTGGTCCGGTCCGCTCGGCAAGCCCCGGGACAACCATGCGCTGCACGGCATTCCCGAGACTCTCCGAGCGCTGAAGCAGCACGCCGAATCACGATCCCGGACGTAGTAGCATTGCGTATTGAGCTGGCGCTCACGCTTTTACGGCGTTCCATGCCGCCTGGCCGAGGGTCGGGGCGGCGCCGAGCATGTCGAAATCTGCCGAGCGCGCGAGCCACAGGCGGGCGTATTCGACGCACGGTCCCATCCACAGGGCCTGGCACAGCCTGGGCGGCAGGGGTTTGATGCGGCCCTTCTTCACGTGTGGCTGCAGCCAGGCCGTCGCTTCGCCGTAGAAGTGCTCGTTCAGGGCGTTGATCACCGGCCGGGATTCGTCGATGATCTCGTACTCGCGGCAGTGGAACAGATAGCGCGCCCGCAGCTCGTTGGCGGCGACCCATTCCAGGTGGGTGCGAACGGAGCCTTCGATTCCGCCGCGTGCGGTCGAATTGCTGTGCAGGGCAGCGAGATAGGCGTCGAAGTAGTCGCGCAGCGTCTCGATGTACAACTCGGCGGCCACGCCCTCCTTACTTCCGAAGAAGTGGTAGATGCTGCCCACGCTGGCCCCGGACGCGCGGTGCAGCACCTCGACGGTGGTGCCCGCCACCCCGCTTTTCAGATAGACGGTCAGCGCGGCGTCGAGGATGGCGCGCCGGCGCACAACGCCGGCATTCGAGGAAGTGGGCACCCTCGAACGATACCGAACCGGCCACGGAACTAGAAAAGCGTTCTAGAATATCGTTCTAGTTTGACGAGATTGTTTGAGCCGGAAGGGCTGTGGCGTATGAGCACGAGTACCAACGACCGCACGACGGAGGAAGCACGGCGGGTGAATCCGGTCGATGTGGCACTCGGTATCGCCTGCGTGGTGTGGGTGGTGATGACGCTCTGGTCGGGAATTCAGACCGGCGGCAAGGGCTTACCGGTGATCCCGCAGACGATCACGTCGCTGGCGCTCGTGGTGGCGGTGTTCGGCCACATGCTCAAACACCTCGGCGTCAAGCTCGCCGCTGCGTATTTCGTGATCGGATCCGTGATCGAGTGGTCCTTCGAACAGGCCAATATCTCGTTCAGTGGCTTCGTGTGGGGCGATCTGCGCTACGGCGATCTGGCGATGATGGGTCCGCATATCGGGAGTGTTCCCCTCTTGGTTCCGCTGGCGATGGTCGCGCTGCTGTGGCCGGTGTACGTGATCATCAATGTGGTGCTCGACGGGAAGATCGTGGTGAATCCGCGCTCGCTGCGGCCCTGGCAGGTGGTGTGGCGCTGCGTGCTCTACGGCATGCTGCACGCCTGGCTCGCCTTTCTCACCAATGGTTTCTGCACGAAGTTCGGTGTCTACGAATGGGTCGGCAAGTCCAAAGCTCTTGCGCCGCAGGACTCGTTCTTCGGCGACCCGCAATTGCCGATCGGATGGACGGTCTGGGGGTTCCTCACCACCCTTGTCGTCTCGTTCATACTCATCCCCGCCTTCGGTAAGGAAGCGCTCGTCCGATCGGAGACCCGTCCACTCAGCTGGGTCGACGCCGCACCGATCGTGGTCATCGGCTCGTACGCATTCGCACTGTTCCTCAACCCGGTGAACAAATCCGTCGGCAGCGTCATCCTGTTCATGTTCGGATTCATCTCGCTGCTGGCGCTGTATCGCTTCGCGGCGGTCCTGCTGGAGCAGAGCCGATCCGGTCGAGAAGTCGCGACAGCCGAGTAAGCACGTCGGCTCGCTGGAAGATCGTGGTGTTCCTGGATGTTTCTCTCGCCATGCAGATCAGTGAAGCGTCCAGGGCCACCGGTGTGAGTGCCCGATCGTTGCGCCACTACGAGGCGGAGGGGTTGATCGTCTCCGGCCGGTGCAGTAACGGGTTTCGCGACTACTGCCGGTCCACTATCGACCGGGTGCTCGTCATCCGCTCGCTGCGGGAGTCCGGGTTGCCCGTGCGGTTGATCAGGGAAGTGCTGCCCTACCTCACGGGCGAACCCGGCGGCGGGGATGCGGTGTGCGAGGAGTTCCTGCGCGAGGTGCAGACCTATCGCGATCGGCTCGCCGCACGTGCCGCCGATCTCGCCGCTCAGCAGGCGGCGCTCGACGCCTACCTGCGGACGGCCCGCCGCACCGCCGTGTGGCCGACGCCACGTTGACCTTGACGTAAGCGTGAAGCTTCTACGTTCACCGCATGGGAATCGATGAGCAGCAGCACATTCCGGGCCGGACGGTGCGGGCACTGGTCCAGCGGTCGGATCAGGGTCCGAAGGACCTGACCCTCACGACCGACGGACTGCGCCCCACCCCGGGGCCCGGCGAATACCTGATCCGCGTGCTCGCCGCCGGGATCAACTTCGCGGACGTCATGCAGACGCACGGAACATACGATGGCGGCCCGCAAGCGCCCTATGTCGCCGGGTTCGAAGCCGCAGGCGAGATCGTGGCCGCCGGCCCGGGTATCGAGACACCGCATCAGGTCGGCACCCACGTTGTGGGCAGCGGTCCCGGCGCGTTCGCGCAGTACATGATCATGCCCGCTGCGGGTGTGCTCCCCGTGCCCGCTGGTTGGAGCGATGCCCAGGCGCTCGGCCTGGTGCTGAACTGGGCAACCGCGCTGGCCGCGCTGAAGCCGTTGGGCGAGATCAAGTCCGGTGATGTGGTGCTGGTCTACGCGGCGGCCGGAGGTGTGGGACAGGCCGCCGTCCGCCTCGCCCGCCACTACGGTGCCCGGGTAGTCGCCACGGCCTCGCCGGCCAAGCACGCCATTGTCCGGGCGCTCGGCGCCGACGAGGTCCTGGACAGCACACGCCCCGATCTCGCAGCGGAGATCCTCCGACTGACAGGCGGGGTCGATCTGGTCCTGGAATCGGTGGGCCAGGCCACGTTCGAGACAAGCCTGTCGGTCACCAGACCGGTGACCGGACGGATCGTGGTCTTCGGCGCCGCATCCGGCCACGCCAGCCTGACCACCCGCGACCTGATCTTCCGCCACCGTGTCCAGATCAAGGGCCTGCACATCGGCGATCTGGCGACCGCCGCACCGGACCTCTACCAGTCGTTGCTGCTCGAGCTCGAGTCGCTCATCGCCGTCGGCGTGTATCAGCCCGGAGTCCCTCAGATTCACGCGCTGGCCGAAGGCCCGGAAGTCCTGCAGCAACTCGAAACCGGTCGGACCAGCGGCAAGTACGCCCTCGATCCCTGGCGCTAGAACCGAGCGCCCGCGTCTTGATCGTGGTGTCGAGTTCAGGAATCGTCGTTGGTGCTGCTCTGCCCCTCAGAGGCCGAGTTTGGTAACGGCGTTGTCTTCCAAGGGGTTTGCGGTGCGGATGTAGCCGTGGACGGTGCGGGGATTGGACCAGCGGCCCTGGCGCATGATCTCGCGATCGCTGGCCCCGCCGAGGGCGGCCTGGGTGGCGAAACCGGCGCGGAGGGAGTGGCCGGAGAAGAGGTCGGGGTCCAAGCCCGCGCGGGCCGCATAGCGCTTCACGAGTTCGGCGACGGCTCGGCCGGACATGGGGGAGTCGGCCAGGCCGCCATGGCGAGAGATGGTGGGGAACAACGGAAGTGCCGGATCGGTGAGGGTGGTGCCGGTGAAACCGTGGCAGCGGTGGATGTGGGTGTCCGAAGACGGGTGGGCGGTGACCCAGGCGCGCAGGTCGTTATCGGCGAAGTGCGCCTCGCGCAGGCGAATCCAGTCCGCGAAGGCGCAGACCGGACAGGTGTGCGGGCGCTGACCGCGGGGGAGGACCACCCGCTGCTCGTTGACACCGGTGGGGTCGGTTTTGGTGGTGGGGAGATGGATGAGCAGCAGGGGCTCACCGCTGGCGTGATCGGTGTCGACGCGGACATCGGTGATGCACAATCCGGCGATCTCACTGCGGCGCAGCGCTCCTGCGAAGCCGACCAGCAGCAGCAGGGTGTCGCGGCGGCGCGCGGGTTCGGTGGGCCAGCCCGGTGCCGGGAGCTCGGCGAGCAGTTGGTCGAGGGTGTGCAGGAGTACGGGCCGTTTGCGCTTCGGCAGTGTGCGCCGGGTGCGGCGGATACCGCGCAGGGTCAGGCGAACCACATCGGCGCGGGTGGGGGACGGGAGGCCGTTGGCGGCGTGCACGGCTGCCAGCGCCGCGGACTTGCGTTCGAGAGTGCCTGCGCTGAAGGCCCATTCGCCGTTCGCCCGCCGGGCGTCCGCGGCGGCCGCGAGGTAGACCGCCACATCCAGGGCGTCCGCGGGCAATGCCTGCCGCCCCTCGGCCAGACACCACGCGGCCCAGGCGATCCAGTCGGTCCGATAGGCGCGCAGCGTATTCGCGGACTGGGACGCCTCGAGATAGCGGCGCAGCGACCCGGCCTGCTGATCGTCGAACCGTTCCCGAACCAGGTGCAGCGCCGCGGAATCCACCAGCACACTGCGCACGCCACGCCGCAATTCGGTGCGCACCGCCTCGGGCACCGCGATGACGGCGCCGTGCAGGGTGTCATCGGACAGGCTGTTATCGGACTGCTCGGCGGGCTGCGCTGCACTGCGACCGGACATGCGCCCGACCCTACGGCACCGCGCGCGGTCGGCCCGTTGCACACGACAGTAGTGTCGGGTGGCGAATATTCCCGGCGACTCAGGAGACGAGTTTGCACATCGAAGCCACCTCGGAAAATCGTTCGTTTCCCCTGCTGCAGCAGCCGATTCACGTGCCCGACAGCGTGCTGGAGGATCTGCGGCAGCGGCTGGCGCTGACCCGCTGGTCCGATGATGCGGGCAATGCGGACGGCTCCTACGGCGTGCCCAAGGCGTATCTGCAGCAGCTCGTCGAGTACTGGCGCACCGAGTTCGACTGGCACACCGCCGAATCCGCCATCAACGCCTATGAGCACTACCGGGTCGAAATCGACGGTGTGCCGGTGCATTTCATGCGCAAGCCGGGTGTCGGACCCGCTCCGACCCCGCTGATCCTCACGCACGGCTGGCCCTGGACGTTCTGGCACTGGTCCAATGTCGTGGACGCGCTGGCGGATCCGGGCGCGCACGGCGGTGACCCGGCCGACGCCTTCGATGTGATCGTCCCGTCCTTCCCCGGCTTCGGCTTCTCCACGCCCGTCCCCGACCGCCCCGACCTGAACTTTTGGAAGGTCGCCGATATCTGGCACACCCTCATGACGGAGGTGCTGGGCCATGCCAAATACGCTGCCGCGGGATGTGATGTGGGCGCGCTGGTCACCGGCCAGCTCGGTCACAAATACGCCGACGAGCTCTACGGCATCCACATCGGCTCGGGTCAGCGCCTGGACCTGTTCAACGGCGACCGTGCCTGGGACATCACCGGTGGCCGCCCCATCCCCGAGGGTCTGCCCGCCGATGTGCACGCCCGAATCGTGGAGCTGGAGAAGCGCTTCGCCGTCCACCTGTCCGCGCACATGCTCGCCCCCAGCACCCTCGCCCACGGCCTCTCCGACTCCCCGGCAGGCATGCTGTCCTGGATTCTCGAGCGCTGGACCACCTGGAGCGACAACCACGGTGATATCGAAACCGTCTTCAGCCGGGACGAGTTGCTCACCCACGCCACGATTTACTGGGTAACCAATTCGATCAGCACCTCAATGCGCATCTACGCCAACCACAACCGCTACCCGTGGGAGCCCTCCCACGATCGGCAGCCCGCGATAGAAGCCCCCACCGGCATCACCTTCGTCGCCCACGAAAACCCACCCGGCGTCACCACCGCCGACCGCGTCTCCCACTTCCTGACCACCGACCGCGCCGACTGGTACAACCACGTCAACCTCACCGCCCACGAACACGGCGGCCATTTCATCCCCTGGGAGATCCCGGACGAATGGGTAACCGACCTGCGCCGCACCTTCCACGGGCGGCGTTGACAGGGTCGCCCGACAAATTTGCAGGGGGGTGGCGTCAGGAGGTCGCGCTCGGTGACAACCAGTCCAGTTGCCGAGCTCGGCCCAGATCGTCGCGGGCAGCCCAGTGTTCGATCACCATGCCGTCCGACATGCGCATCCAATGCGTTTGCGCGACCGAGAATCTCTTCCCGGTGCCGGGAAACACCTGATCCACTTCGCCCTCGGTGTTGTAGACGACGAACGAACCGACCTGTCGGCCAGTCATAATGGTGTCCAGGCACACGAGATCTCCATCGGCTACAGCGTGCCGGATCTCGTGACGCATATCGGTGAAAGCCGCCCGCAGCCACAACGCCGTGGAGTAGAAACCATGGGGCCCTCGCAGCCGGGTCGTCGGTGGCTCATGCAGGCTCTCGCGATTCCGCGCATCGGGATGAATGACAGCCTCGAAGTCGGCGCGAGTTCCGGTTGCCATGATCTCGAGACTGCGCACAGCCACGGCCTTCGAGTTGGTAGGTGCGCTCATGCGGCTCCCAAAAGCAGTAAACGAGGTCGGGCCCGGTGCCGGCGACACCGCACTCCGATCAACGACGCCTTTCCGCTCGGTCTGTCGTTGTCGGCATGTTATTGACGATCACGGATCCGAGCGCCGCGTTCATTCCCAGTCACGGGAAGACCGGCCGTCGACGTGGTGGAGAGAGCCTCCGACGGCGAACGCGGCACCGAACATCCGAAACCGCCAGTGTGGCAACCCAATCCGATCCGATAGAATGGAGCCGGCAATGACATGGTCGATACCGCAAATCACGACCGGTGCGGAGCGCCGTCTGCTCGAGTACATGCTCGACCGCAACCGGGCCGAATTGATCAATACGGTGCGCGGGCTGTCCGAACACGATGCCCGCCGCCGCCTCGTCGCATCCCTGACTACTCCGATCGGACTGCTCAAGCACGCCGCGGTCGCTGAACGGATCTGGTTCCAGCACGTTTTGGCCGGACTCCCCGAGAGTGAATGCGACGGTGGCACAACGCCGGGCGACGCCAGTTTCGTTGTCGACGACAACGAGACCCTGGCCGACGTGATCGCCGAATTCGAGCGCGCCAGTGCACGTTCCCGCGCAATCGCGGCCCAATTCGACCTCGACGACGTCAAGGCGCACCCCCGCGTCGGGGACGTCAGCCTCCGCTTCATCTACCTGCTCGCGCTCGAGGATTTCGCGCGTCACGCCGGTCACGGCGATATCCTCACCGAGCAGATCAACCACCCCACGCCACCGGGCCTCGACGGTCCAGGACCCTCTTAGCCGAGTTCACCGCGCGGTTCACTGAAAAGCCCTGTCCACCATGGAATGTCCCATCTTGCGGCACGCCGTCCAGTCCGAAACGATTGTGAGACAGCGTCGGCGGAAAGTAGGTTCCGGTGAGCATGGGGGAGGCGCAATCACATGGCTGCACAACCGAACTGGCGGGAAACCTGGATCGGCCAGCTCTTCACCGTCGCGGCACTTCTACTCGGCGTAGTCTCGTCGATCGGAATATTCCTCGGATGCCAACGCGGGCAGTGGTTTCTGGTTGTGTTGGCGGCAGTAGTGCTAGCGGCCTGCATCCCGATCGTCATACCAGCGGTGATCGCAGATCTTCTCGGCCAGGCCATGCTCGCCGTGATGATTCTGACGCTCCCAATGCTGCTCGTCCCGCGCGGCAGACGCTGGTGGCTAAGGACGTGGGGCCCCGCACTCGCGGGCTCCCCGACCCGAAAACCATCTCCTGACAGCGAATCCATTCCTGTAGTCGCCGACAGTATCCCATCGCAGAAAGAGCTCGAACACCTCCTCGAAATGATGGACGCCGCCGACCCGGCCGTCTGGTCGAAGACTGCGAGAGACCAGCTTTCGGTCCCGAGATTCCTGGAACTGAACCCAGAATTCCCAGCCAACGCCAGATCCCAGTTCTCGCACCTTCTGCAATCCCGATGGATGACGACATCCCACTACCTCGACCTGACGGGCGTCCTGATCGAGGATGACGACCTGCTCTACGACTTCCTTGAACGTTCCTATCGATACATCTTCGAGGCCGACAACCCTGTCGACCCCCCAGCCTCACCGTCTCAGACCGCACCAGTGGGGGCTCGAAACGGTCGGCCGACTAAATGCGGTGTGGTCCGGTGATTGATGTCAGGAGCAGATTCGATTCGAGTTCTTGGCAACGATTCAGATCGACGCCCCCAAGAACGCACCGCGCTCTGTTCGTATCTGACCTGGCAGACTCGCTCACTGTGTCAACAGCTGATGAGTCTCCGGTCGCACCGCCTCTGCCTCCACATCCGCACCCCGAGGTGGTAGGGCGCCGTGTAGGTCGGGTGATACTGGGATTGGGCAGCCTGGGAACGCTTTTCGGCCCGTACCTCCCACTGGTGCATTACCCCGGCCTCAATCCCGACTACACATTGATGGAGACGTCGCAACAACTCGGAACCCCCGGTGTCGTGCTGTTGATCGCCGGATCGGTGGTGTTGCTGGCGGCAGCATGCTTGCTGTTCGAGAGAGTCCAGACCCCCGCGAGGCTCGGGGTGGTACTGGTGCTGGCGTGCCTCGAGTCCATCGGCTCTCTGTTCGTCTACGCGATCGCCTTCACTCTGATATGGACCGCAGCCCCCGAGCTCATCGACACCGACTCCCACAGGCACTATTTCGTCGAAGCCCACTTCAGATACGCCGCCCTCGTTCCGGTGCTGTCGTGCGGGTTGATGATCGCCGGTGCGGTCTGGTGGTACGTCGATACTCGCCAGGTTCGGAAGAGTGCGATATAACCGCTGCTGACGGCTGCAAGCAGCTTGGAGACACGGCATATAGTTCTGAAACACATTGCCCTGCAACGAGAGTGCCTTCAGTCCGGTGAAGCAGAAAAGGTATCGCGCAACGCCGATGGGGGTTGTTACAGTCGCTGGCAGCAGCGTTGATCCGGCCATCACCGGGTAGCTTCCGGAAGAACAGAGGTTTGTGCCTCCCAGTAGAACCGGACGTGGGCCGCACGTCATAGCGGTGAATGAAGTGGCACCGGCTTCGGCCGGTGTAAGCGGGGTGGTACCGCGGGGTTCCTTGGCATCCAAGGTGGGCTTCGTCCCCGCATGAGTTGTTCTCATGCGAGTCGATGAAGCGAGGGATCTGTTCGATGATGAGACGGGTTGTGGTTTCGCCGTTCACCGCGTTGCCGACGCGGGTGGATCTGCCGGAGTTGGATGCCCGGATTATCGACTTCTGGTCTGCCAATGACGTTTTCCGCCGCAGCGTGGAACGTACTCGCGAGGGACCGAGCTGGGTGTTCTACGAGGGCCCGCCGACGGCGAACGGCCCCCCGGGTACCCACCATGTGGAAGCGCGGGTGTTCAAGGACATCTTTCCGCGGTACCGCACGATGAAGGGCTTCGCGGTGCCGCGGCAGGCCGGATGGGACTGTCATGGCCTGCCGGTCGAACTGGCAGTGGAGAAGGAACTCCACCTTTCCGGAAAACCTGATATCGAAATGGTCGGCGTTGACGTGTTCAACGCGCGCTGCCGCGAGTCGGTGCTGCGACATGTCGGGGAATTCGAAAAGCTGACCCGCCGAATGGGGTACTGGATCGATCTGGAGCAGGCGTACACGACAATGTCACCGGAGTACGTGGACAGTGTGTGGTGGTCGCTGAAAAAGATCTTCGACGACGGTCTCCTGGCCGAAGATTTCCGGGTGACACCGTATTGCCCGCGCTGCGGCACCGCGCTGTCGGATCACGAAGTCGCCCAAGGCTATGAGACAGTAACCGATCCAGCTGTGTACGTGCGTTTCCCGCTGGCCGACAAACTAGCCGGGCTCGACGATGTGCACCTGCTGATCTGGACCACAACCCCTTGGACACTGGTGGCCAACACCGCTGTCGCCGTGCATCCGGACGTCACCTACGTCCTCGTACGCACCGCCGCCGGCGCGTTCGTTGTCGCCGAGCCGCTGCGGGAGACGGTCCTCGGGCAGCAGACCGAGACGCTGGCGCGTTTCACCGGCGATCAGCTGGCCGGACTGAGGTATTGCCGCCCGTTCGACCTGGTCGATATCCCCGATGCGCACCGGGTCGTGGTAGCGGACTACGTAACCACCACCGACGGAACAGGTCTGGTGCATCAAGCCCCGGCATTCGGTGCCGACGACCTGAAGGTGTGCCGTGCCAACGGCTTGCCGGTAGTCAACCCGGTCGCCCGCGATGGGCACTTCCTCGACACCGTGGGATTGGTCGGCGGACTGTTCTTCAAAGACGCCGACCCAGTGCTCATCGCCGACCTCACCACGCGCGGACTGCTGCTGAGATCCCAGCCGTTCGAGCATTCCTACCCGCACTGCTGGCGCTGCCACACGCCCCTGATGTACTACGCGCAGCCGTCCTGGTACATCCGCACCACCAGCGTCCGGGACGCGATGCAGCGCGAGAACCAGCACACCACGTGGTTCCCCGACCACATCAAAGAAGGCCGCTTCGGCGACTGGCTGGCCAACAATATCGACTGGGCCTTGTCGCGCTCTCGCTATTGGGGGACACCACTTCCGTTGTGGCGCTGTGAGACCGGACATGTCACTGCCATCGGATCACGGGCCGAACTGGGCCGACGTGTTGGGTGCGACCTATCGGAACTGGATCCGCACCGTCCCTACATCGACGCGGTTACCTTCGCCTGCCCCGAGTGCGGGCAGGCTGCCACCCGGGTCTCGGAGGTGATCGACGCCTGGTACGACTCGGGCGCAATGCCGTTCGCCTCGCTCGGCTATCCCCACGTTCCCGGCAGCGCAGAAGCCTTCGCGAAACGCTATCCCGCGCAATATATCTGCGAAGCAATCGACCAGACACGCGGCTGGTTCTACACCCTCATGGCCGTCGGCACCCTGGTCTTCGACCGCGCCCCGTACGAGAACGTGGTCTGTCTCGGCCACATCATGGCCGAGGACGGCCGCAAGATGAGCAAGCATCTGGGCAATACCCTGGCTCCAATTCCGCTGATGGACATCCACGGCGCCGATGCGCTGCGCTGGTTCATGGCCTGTGCCGGCTCTCCTTGGTCACCCCGCCGGATCGGTCCCGGCCCGCTCGCCGACATCACCCGCCGCGTATTGCTGACGTACTGGAACATCGCTGCGTTCTTCGCCCTTTACGCCAGCCACACCGATTGGCTGCCCGGCACTGCCCACTCTCCCAGCACTCGGCCGATCCTCGATCGGTGGATCCTCGGCGAACTACACATCCTCGCCCGCGGCGTCGACGAGATGCTCGACGGCTACGACACCGCAGGTGCGGGACGACTGCTGACCGGATTTCTCGATGATCTGTCCAACTGGTACGTGCGCCGCAACCGATCCCGCTTCTGGGACGGCGACCAGGACGCGCTGTCGACCCTCTACGAATGCCTGGATGTGCTGACGCGTCTGCTGGCGCCGATCGTGCCGTTCGTCACCGAAGAAATCTGGCGGACCGTCATCCTCCCCGGCAACCCGAGCGCTGCGGACTCGGTTCATCTCACCGATTGGCCCACCACCGATACAACATTGACCAGTGCCACCCTGTCCGAGCAGGTCGCGGCTGCTCGCGCCGTGGTAGAGGCCGGCCGTGCGCTCCGCAAGACCAGCGGCCTGCGGATCCGCCAGCCCCTGGCGCGTGGATTCGTCGGCGTGCCTCCGCACATCCATTTCCCAGCGGAGCTGATCGAGATCATCGCGGACGAACTGAACGTCAAGACGATCGAACGGTTCGATACCGCTGCCGGGCTGACCGACATAGTGGTCAAACCCGAGTTCCGTGCGCTGGGCAGACGTTTCGGCAAACAGACCCCAGCGGTTGCCGAGGCGATCCGCACGGCCGACGCCACGACTCTGGTCACTCGACTGCGTGAGGACGGAACCGCCACGATCACCGTCGGCGCCGAGACAGTCGACATCACCCGCGACGAGGTGACGATCACCGAAACTCCCCGCACCGGCTGGCTCGTCGAAACGCAGAACGGCACCACCATCGCTTTGGACATCGACATCACGCCTGAACTCGCCGTCGAGGGAATTGCCCGCGACGTCATCCGTGTCATCCAGCAAGCGCGCCGAGACGCCGGACTCGATATCTCCGACCGCATCACCGTGACCATCGCAACCAGCAGTGAGGTGTGCACGGCAGTCCAGCAACACCAGGCGCTCATCGCCGATGAAACCCTTGCAGAACAGGTCTGCCTCGTCGAAGAACTCGACCACGGCTACCACGGAACGGCCGGATCCACCGACCTCCTGGTGCACATCCGAAGAACGAGCTGAGATCCAGTAGAGCCCCGGATGTCGAGGAGCGCCGTCAATGTGATCGGCGGTATGGGTTGTGCGGGGGGTTATGGCATCAGGTTGCAGGATTGGCCGGACATGAGGCCTAGGCCGCACAGGACGATCACTCGGAGGGTGGCCAGTTCGGAGGAATTGATCGAACCTGTTGACGCTGAACCGGAATCGGCTATGGAGGTGGTTGGGCTGGGGGTGGCGGGGGCGGCTTGGGCGGTGCCGGCGGCTAGTGCGCCGGAGATCAGGCAGGCGGCCAGGAGGTGGGGGAGTTTCGGTCGCAGAATCGAATTCATTGTTGTCTCCTCGAAGTCGTGCTTCGTAGCACTCTAGGAGGGGGCTGACTCGGAGGGATGCCGCGAATTTCGGGGGCCTGCGGTGGGGTTCCGGTCGATCGTCGTTGCCTGGTTGGTAGCCGCGCATCGTCTTTCATACGCTCGGCGAGGGGCCGCCGCTGGTGGTGCTGCACGGCAATTTGCGTCAGGCCGACTTCATGGGGTGTGATGGCGGAAATCAGGGGATCGAGGGGGAAAACTATGAAGCGCATCGGATTTGGCGTGGCGGTGCTGGCCGCTGTGATCGTCGTGTCGGGGTGTTCGGACGGCGTCAAGGAGTTGAAATTCGGTGAGAGTACCGATGTTTCGGCTCTCAAGGGCGGCACGATCGGCGTGAGCGTCACGCGAATCGACGCCGGGAGCAACGCCGATCTCGCCAGCCTGGAGAACGCCTCGAAATACGCGGGGCAGACGCCGTATTACGTGCACTACGCGGTCGTGAAGAAGACCGGCGACCTGCGCGAGGACGGTGACTATGCCGCATATGACGGCGACAAGCAGCTGACACACCTGTCGGTGCAATCCGCCCTGGACTTCAGCAGTCCACTCGATCCCAAGTTGCATAAGTTCGACAAGTGCACCGACCAGGGCAGTTGGGCGCAGACCGCACCCGGTCAGACGCTGGAGGACTGCATGATTTTCCTCGCCGACCCGGGTACCGGCCGGCCGACGAAGATCGAACTGGTCTCGAGCGGCGATCACAAGGCGAAGGTTCGCTGGAGTTGATCACGAGAGTCGCTTACGCGGGTGGCCCGGCGAGTCCGTACAGCTCCGAGGGCTCCCAATACCCCTGAACGCCAGGCAGTTCGGACAGGTAACCGAATATTCGGGCATGCCCCCAACCGTGCGATTCACGCAGACCCGCGGCCAGCATCCCGAGATACCGCGCGGAGGGTTTCTGCAACACAACGGTCGCGGGATCCCAGGGAGAGGTAAAGGTCAGAACAGGAAACCCCTCGAGATCATCGACGTGGACAACGGTCTCGTACCGGCCCGGCCCGAACTGCACCCGGCTGGTGTCGAGTACTGCGTCGATGTCGAAATCGGTTGTCCGGCCGGGAATTCGATGCATCTCCTGGGTGAGGAGATCGCTGAACTGCTGCCGAGTCAGCAGGTAGCCGCGTGCCGCCGCGCCGCGCGGCCAGCCGGGTTCGGGCCGATCGGCATAGAACGCCACACCCCCGGTCCAGACGAGACTCTGCCAGGCGAAGTAGACGGTCCCCGGCAGTGCGAGGGGAGTGGTCTTCAATGGTGGTGTGCGGTCACGGAATCCGGGATAGGTGTGCGTCGTGCCCGGGGGAGTGCCGCCCTCGGCGTAGTACGCCAGCCTGCGAGCGTGCAGGTTGGAGCCGTACGCGCAGTACCAGACATGCGTCATCGTGCGCGATCGGGACGTAGCACCAGCGGCAGATACACCTGATCGACGATATCGATGATGACCGCGTCATCGATCGGAGTCCCGAACATCAGGAACTCGTTGCGCAACAGGTCTATTGCCACCATGGCCCGCCGGGAGTCCAGGGTCGAGCGGTCGACCTCACCGCGTTCCACGGCACGCTGCAACAGCATTCGGATCGTCGCGGGCCCGGCACCGTGCACGCGTTCCCTGATGAGCCGCCCGAACTCGGGATCGCGGTTCATCTCGGCGATCAGGCCACGCAGCAGGCCGCCGAAAGGCGTGGTCATCTTCGCGGATATCTGGCGCAGCAGGGAGATCACATCCTCGCGCAGCGAGCCGGTATCGGGGACATCGGCATCGGAGATGCCAATCCCCTTGTACGCGTCCATAACCAGCTCGGCGCGCCCGGACCAGCGGCGATAGAGAACGGCCTTGCTGGTGCGCGCCCGGATCGCGACCCGTTCCATGGTCAGCGCGGAGTATCCCCGTTCCGCCAATTCCTCCAGCGTGGCCATCAGAATGGCGCGCTCGAGTTCCGCACCACGGCGGCGCGGTCCCTTGCGATGGTCGAGTGTCGTCTCGACGGATTGCTCGAGGTTCACTGCCGGCGCGACTCCTGCGGACTGATCGAGAGAACGTTGCGTTCCCTCGGTTGAGGCTTTAACGTGAGAAATAGAGTACCGATAGTATCTTATGATCTTGAGGGAACCTATGACCGAGACTGTTGTGCCACTTCAGGCCCAGGATGCCCCCGCATTTCCGAGCGACCGCACCTGCCCGTATCAGCTCCCCGCCCAGTACTCCCGGCTCCGCGACGAAGCGAGCTCGCTGCGGAAAGTGACTCTCTACGACGGCCGTTCGGCCTGGGTGGTCACCAAACACGAAACGGCCCGCACGCTGCTGGCCGATCCCCGCCTGTCCTCCGATCGGGCCCACCTCGATTTCCCCGCCACCTCGGCGCGCGTGCTCAGCTTCCGGGACCGGAGACCAGGTTTCATCAGTCTCGACCCGCCCGAACACGGCCCCAAGCGGCGGATGCTGATCAGCGAGTTCACCGTCAAGCGCGTCAAGGGCATGCGGGCCGATATCGAGCAGATCGTGCACGGCTGCATCGACGATATGCTCGCCGCCGGCCCACCGGCCGATCT
The DNA here is from genome assembly GCF_040611495.1 of Nocardia sp. NPDC006630. Lineage (NCBI taxonomy): Bacteria > Bacillati > Actinomycetota > Actinomycetes > Mycobacteriales > Nocardiaceae > Nocardia > Nocardia sp. NPDC006630. The sequence continues at coordinate 175,355 of NZ_JBEXOK010000010.1, read as the reverse complement.
GGTCAGCCAGTTCGCACTGCCGGTCCCGTCCCTGGTGATCTGCCGGCTGCTCGGTGTGCCGTACGAGGATCACGAGATCTTCCAGGACGCGAGCCGACAGCTGTTGCAGGCGACGACCGCCGCCGATGCGACCGCCGCGCGAGATGACCTCTCCGCCTATTTGGATGGCCTGATCACCACGTTGCAGACCACACCGCGGCCCGGTCTGCTGGGCAGCCTGGTCGCCGACCAACTGGCCCACGGCGAGATCGATCGCGAGGAACTGGTCGCGACCGCGGTCCTATTACTCGTCGCCGGACATGAGACGACTGCCTCGATGACCTCCCTGTCGGTGATCACCCTGCTCGAGCATCCGGATCAGCACGCCGCCCTGCGCGCCGACCCCGGTCTCATCCCGGGCGCCGTCGAGGAACTGCTGCGCTATCTCGCCATCGCCGACATCGCGACCGGCCGAATAGCGAAGGCCGACATAGAGATCGACGGCCAGGTGATCAAAGCCGGTGACGGCGTGATCGTCAGCAACTCCATCGCCAATCGCGATAGTGCGGTCTTCGCGGAGCCGGACATCTTCGATGTCCACCGATCGGCCCGCCATCACATCGCGTTCGGCTACGGCGTCCACCAGTGTCTCGGCCAGAACCTGGCCCGCCTGGAACTCGAGATCATCCTCGCTGCACTGTTCGATCGCATTCCGACACTGCGGCTGGCGGTTCCGGTGGATCGACTGACGCTGCGGCCCGGCACCACGATCCAGGGTGTCAACGAACTCCCAGTCACCTGGTGACCGGTGTGCCTCCGATCGGAAAGGAGTACGCATGCGAGTGACTGCCGACCGGAACATCTGCATCGGCGCCGGCCTGTGTGCGCTGACAGCGTCCGCCGTCTTCGATCAGGACGACGATGAAGGCCTCGTCATAGTCCGAGAGGCCTACCCGGACAACAACACCCAGCCCGCCGTCCGCGAAGCGCTCAACATTTGCCCATCCGGCGCCATCGCTCTCACCGAGTAGCACCCAGTGCCGTGTGCGTCCTCGGGGACTACCCGGCCATCTAGCCCTGACCGCAAGGGGTCTGCGGGTGTGCGTGTTCTTTGCTGCCGCAGATTGTTTGTGTGTACTGGAATCGGCGGATTCCCAGGATGATTCCGATTCGGCTCCGTGGGCAATGCTGTTGCCCTCAGGGTTTGTCAATGGCAATCTGCCAGATATCGGTACGTCTTTGCTGTGATTCTCAGGTTGCCGACGATTAGCTTACGCGGTAGGTTCAGCTCACCGAGGGGCATGCGGCACGGCATATCCGAATGTCCTGCAAGCGATTCCAGCCATGTCGGTAATGGTCTGACTGAGGGCGTAGATATGAAGCAGCAGTGGGTTGGCCAGGCATGTTTCAGCAATGACGATTCCGAGTCTTGGCGTGAGCGAGCGCTCTGCGCCCAGACCGATCCTGATTCCTTCTTCCCCGAAAAAGGGAGTTCGAGCACCGCCGCCAAGCGGGTGTGCCATTCCTGTGCGGTGCGGTCGGAGTGTCTCGATCACGCCCTGCTCCACGATGAGAGATTCGGCGTCTGGGGCGGAATGTCGGCGTACGAGCGGCTCCAGCGTGGAGGAAGAACCGCCGACGGCGGGAGTTGAACGATGAGCGGCTGACGATCAGGTCAGTACGGTATCGGCTTTCGAGGTGGGGTCGGCTGTTCGCGGCTGGGCGGGTTTGCGCGACATACGGCTCGGCCACCAGTTCCACCGTCCGGCCAGTACCGCCATCGCCGGGATCATGACGGTGCGCACCACGAGCGTATCGAGCAGCAGCCCCGTGGCGATAGTGAACCCGATCTGGGCGATATTGGTGATGTCGGAGAACATCAGCGCGAACATGGTGATCGCGAAAACGATTCCCGCCGTAGTGATTACGCCGCCGGTGCGGCTGAGCGCCCGGGCTACGGCCGCGCGCAGGCCAGCGTCGGGCGCGGCACGTAACTCATCGCGGACCCGTGACATCAGGAGCAGGTTGTAGTCGGCGCCGACGGCGGTCAGGGCGATGAAGGCCATCGACGGCACCGCCCAGTGCAGCGGCTTGCCCAGAATATGCTGCCACAGCTGCACACTGAGCCCGAGCGCGGCGAGATACGACAGCAGCACCGTACCGAAAACGTACAGCGGTGCGATCAGGCTGCGCAGCGTCACCGCCAGCACCAGCAGGATCAGGATCGATGCCGCGGCGATGATGGTCGCCAGATCTCGGAAGGCCATCGCTCGCAGATCGACATAGGACTGGGACATACCGCCGGTCTCGAAGCTGGCGCCGGCGAGTGAGGTGCGGCCGGACGCCGCGCGCGCGGCATCGGCCACCTGCTGGGTCAGCGCCAAGCCCTCGGCGCTGAACGCATTCGCCTTGCCGAACACCATCATTCGTGCGGCATGCCCGTCCGGAGACAGGTAGATCTTGGTGGCGGTGGCCAGATCCTTGTTCGTCATCGCCAGGTCGGGGAGGTTGAATCCGCCCGCTGCCGGAGCGATGGTCGGGTTCTGCGCCAGGCCGTTCAGGAAGCCGACGGCTTGATCGAGTCCCGCGGGTAGCTGGTCGTATACCTGTGCCACCTGCGTGACGCCGTCGTGCAGCTGACCGGTGCCGGCGGCGAGTCCGTCGGCGCCGGTCTTGGCCTGTCCGATACCGGATCCGAGCGCACCGATTCCCTGCTGCAGCCGAGTCTGACCGTCGACCAGCGCGGTCGAACCCGCCTGTGCCGTTTGCAGACCGGTAACGAGCTGGGTGATCCCGGTCGCCAGCTGTGCCTGGCCGTCCGACAGCGCCCGCACGCCCGCACGCAGCTGCGCCAGCTCGCTCACGGCATTGCCCGCCGAGCTGCTGTCGAAGGCCGTCAGTGCGGCCTGGGCGGTGGCACACATCGGCGTGGCCGCGCACTGCGGATCGGCCGACACCATCGCCCGCAGGCCGTCGATGGCGGACAGTGGCCCCTGAACCGGGGCCAGTGCGAGATCCACCCGATTGGCGAGATCGGCGCTGCCCGTTTGCAGGCGCTGTGCCCCGGAGCTGAGTTGCACTGCGCCACCGGCCAATTGATCGATGCCATCGGCGAGCGTGTGCGAGCCGTCGACAAGTTGGGCGGCGCCCTGCCCGGCCTGCGCGGAACCGCTTGTGAGACTGCCCATTCCGGCGGCCAGCGCCTGTGCTCCGTCGTTCAGCTGCGCCACACCGCTCGACAGCCGCTGCACATCGGGCCGGGCGGCCGAGAGTTGCGTTGCCGCCGCGCCGAGCTGATTGCTCACCGTGCCGATCTGCTTGTCGACCGCGGCCTCCGGGATGGGGACACCGAGCGGTCGCGAAATCGACCGCACGGCAGCAACTCCGGGTAGTCGGGTGATCTCGGTGGAGAGTGTTTCGATCGCAGCGTAGTCCCGGGCGGTCCGCATGTCATGATCGGAGCGGATCAGCACATAGATCGGCAGCAGTTCATTGGCCGGGAAATGCGCTGCGGCAGCGGCATATCCGCGATTGCTGGGGGTGCCGGACGGCTGCGTCGCGCGTTCGTCGTAGCTGATGACCAGTGTGGGCAGCACCGCCGCGAGGGCGGCGGTGACGGCCAGCGAGGCGGCCAGCATGCGGACGGGGTGGCCGGTGACCGCGGCGGCCATCCGTTGCCAGTAATTCGCGGTCGGCCGCGCAGCGGGTTCGGCCAGACCCCAATCGGCGGCGATCGTCAATAGCGCCGGCGTGAGGGTGATCGCCGCGGCCACCGTGATCAGCACACCGATCGCACACGGGATGCCGATGGTGCGGAACACCCCGATGCGCGTGAAAGTCATGGTGGCACAGGTCAGGACAACGATGAGACCGGAGGCCAGGATGATCGGCGTGATCCGCCGGTAGGCGACCCGATACGCCTCGTGCGGGGACAGCGCCTCCCGGCGACCCTCGTGATAGCGACTGATCAGGAAGATCGCATAGTCGGTGCTCGCGCCGAGAATCATCGCCGACAGCAGCGCCACCGAGAAGATCGAGGTAGGCAGGCCGTGGGCGCCGAACAGGGACACCACCGGCCGCGCGGTCGCCAGCGCCAGCCCGATGGTGAGCAGCGCGACGAAAACGGTGGACAGTGACCGGTAGGTCGCCATGAGCAGCAGTGAGATGAGCACGACGGTCATCAGCGTGATGATGGCCAGCGCATGGTGAATGCCGTCGAGCTCGTCGGCGAATGTCGGTCCGGGACCGGTGATATCAGCCTGCAGACCCGGTGGCCGCGGGATAGCTGCCACCGCGGCGCGCACCGCGGCGATCGAGCGGGTGGCCTGGGTGGTACCGGTATCGCCGACCAGGCGGATCTGGGTGTACACGGACTTCTTGTCCGCGCTGACGACAGATCCGGCGGTGGCGGGGGAGGCCCACAGATCCATCACCGAATCGACGTGCTCGTGATCGGCGGTCAGCGCGGCCACGATCTTGTCGCAGTAGGCGCGATCGGTCGCATCGAGCGGCTCGGCGCCGGTCAGCATCAGGTAGGCAATCCCCGAACTGCTCGATTCCCCGAACTGCTTACCCATCTCGATCAGCATGCGAGAGGCAGGCGTGTCCTGCGGAATCATCGGCGTGGAGTTGTCGAAAACCGTCGATTCCAGCTGCGGCACCACAAGATTCAGAATTCCGGCCGACAGCAGCCAGATGGCCACCACCACGTACCGGAATCGCTTGACCAGTGCACCGAGTTTGTCGAGTCGGTCGGCCTGCATCCAGAAGCCCCTATCGTCACATCGTTGCCAGGATCATAGGCACAGGCGCCGAGAATTCCGCTACGGAGGCAATCTGCGCTGCATTGTTCGAAAGGCGTTCGGCGCGTGCGGGCTTGGTATCGCCGGTAGCGCGTGCGGTGCGTCGCAGACAGGGAATGCGCCCCGCTCGGACGCGGAGTCGAAGGGGGTGTTCCGGCCCCCGGGAGAGGGCTTCCGAGGCCGTCCAGTGCGGACGTGATACCCCGAAACGTACTCGGCGGTAACGTCTCTCGCGATCCGACCCGCCACCCTCGGCAATCGTTATCGTCGCCGGTCCATGCCATATCGAGGCGATTCAGCAGTGCGTGGGCTATCCTACGGTTTTAGTGGCGCTCGTCACTTCGCGAGGCATGGATGCTGGGTCCAGATGTAATCTCTTCGGTACCTGTTACCTTCAGTAACTTCCAAAGATTGCTGGGGGACAACAGTATTGAGGCATTTGACGCGCCGTGGGCAATGTGGCTCGCTATGACGATGGTGTCGACCCAGTTGCGGTGAATCCAATTCCATTTTCCCGCTGTCGATTTCGTGTCGAGTCGATGTGCGAATACGAGACATGCAGTCCCCCAGTGCTATTACCGAACTCATTGCCCATCCGGTAATCCGAACGATCGCAGCTGTGGCGTCATTGGCGACGGCACTGTCCGGCGAAGTACCCCTTTTCGCGGCGTCCGGGCCGAACCGGATCGGCCTCGCGGCGCCGACACTGTCGTCGGCTTTCTGCCAACCACCTCCCATTGACCCGGCCCCGACGGGCAGGGGGCTGCCCGCTGCCCCCGACCGTCCACCGTGACCATGCCAAAGGAGTTCAGCGCCATGGACAACCCCGCGCTACCGTCCGTACTACGCCAGAGTGTCGGCCTGGCTGTGCGCCCAGAGTTCTCGGCGGATCCAGTCGAGCAGCACGCTCCTTCGCCGGTCGACCAGCTGACCTCGGTCACCCACAGATTGCGCGAAATCCTGTACACGGGTGAGGAATTCGACTCCGTATACCGTCACGTGCTTGCGGCTCCCGGCAAGCGGGTGCGCGCCCGTCTGGTGCTGGCCTGCTCCGGCTTGCTTCCGGGCGCCGTCGCGGCGCCGGTGGATGATGCTGTCGACCTGGCCTGCGCGATGGAGATGTTCCACGAGTCCTCGCTCGTGCACGACGATATCTGCGACGGCTCGCTGCTGCGGCGAGATGCACCGTCGGTCCCCGCGGCCTTCGGCGTCCGCACCGCCGCCCGTGCCGGATTTCACTTGGCGGGCATAGCTTTACAGGTGGTTGCACGGGTGCTGGCCGACAATCCGGTGGTATTCGAGCGGGTCGGTGAGGCTCCCGGCATCACCTATGCCGACCGGCTCTCGGACCTGTCGTTCGGTCAGCTCATCGAGACTCTGCCGCCCTCGGTCGACGACGCCGCGCTGCGCCGCCACTACGAACTGGTGGCCGGCGCGAAGACCGGCACCCTGTTCCGGCTCTCGTGTTCCTACGGCGGTACCGCAGGCGGCGTCGACATCGAGCGATTGCACGCCCTGATGGAGTACGCCGATCAGCTCGCTCTCGCCTTCCAGATCATGGACGACGTCCGGGACATCGAGGGCGGTCCGGCCCTGGGCAAGGATGCCGGCGGCGATCTGGAACGCCGGGTGCCGACCTGGCCGGTGATCGAGTGGCTGTCCAGCCGGCCCGGCGCTCGCGAAATGTGGCTGTCCGAAGACACTTCCAGCGTCACGCTGCAGGACGATCTGATCGACAGCGGCGCGACCCAGGTCGCCCGGGCGGTCGCCGTGCGGGCCACCGAGGCGGCCGACAAGGCGCTGGATGTGTTCCCCGCTTCACCCGCGCACGACGATCTGCGAAACCTGTTGCAGCAGGTGATCTCCCGATGAGCGGAACCAGACTCGGCACCCTGGCCTACGGTCTGCGGCACCTGCGCCGCGCACCGGATATCGCCGCACTGCGGGCGGCCCCCACACCGGACGAACTGGCTCGGCTGGCACTGATCCCCGCAGGCCGAAACCTGGGCATCGCAGTCGGATTCCTCGCGCCCGGACTGCGGGCCGAGGCCACCGCCGCCCTGCTGTCTTGCCGCGTGCTCGACGCGTACGAGGACCTCATGGACCGCGCGGTGGCCAGCAGTGCCGTGCGCGCCGCGGCGGCGTACCTCGCCGGCGACGACACCCCGCCACCGCCGCTGCCCGCGGTCACCGTCCGCGACAGCGAAGCGGTCGATCTGGTGCTGGCCGAACGCATTGCCGATGTGCGGGCGCTGCTGTCGGCGCTGCCCGGCGACGGGCGCGAACGCGTCGGCCGCATGCTGGTCGACATCGGCGACGTCATGGCCCGCAATATCGATTCGCCGCTGCCCCGCTTCGCCTACGGCGAGGGCGTACTCGGGCGAGTCACGCACTACGCCTGTGCCCTGGCCGCCGAAGACGCCTTCGCCGAGGCGGATCTGCGTGAGCTGACCGCCTGTGTCGGCGTCATCGCACAGTCGGCCAACGACCTGCGTGACGGCGAATTGGCACTCTACGGTGCCGCCGATGACGAAGAACTGACCCGCATGGTGATGCTGCGGCTGCTGACCCCGGCGCTGGGCGGTGTCGCGCTGCTGGCCCGGATGGGCCCGCGCACCAGGAGCCGGGGAGCGCGCGCCGCGATGGCGTACATGACGATCACCACGGCCGGATTCCTCTGCCGCGCAGTCGATGCGCCCGCGCCCTACCGGCGTCAGATCGGCGCGGCGGCCCTGGCGGCATGTTCGGCCACGTACTGGAACAAGATGCTCGAGCGGGTGCGGAACTCCGCCGATGCGGCGATTCACCTGGTGCTCAACGGATCTCCGGATCCCGAGGGCGAGCCGGGGCCGGCGACGGATGTGCTGAGTTCGGGGGATGCCCGGGCGATGTCGTCCTCGATCGTGCCGCTGATCGTGGACACCACCTTCGCGCTGGTGCGGACCCTGCCCGACGAACCGCTCACCGGCAAACTCCCGGACCCGGACGTGCGCGCCATGATGATCGCCGATCACCTGGCCTTCGGTGCGCTGGAACGGTTGCCGGCGCACCGCCCCGACGCGATGGCCGCACTCGCCAAGACACTTCAGCTCGCCGCTCTCGACACCTCGACCCAAGGAGCCCGACCGTGAGCACCCTTCGCACACCCCGCCCCCTCGACACCACTACCCAAGGAGCTCTGCGATGAGCACCGCAACGCCTCCCTCTCGCACCGGAACGCCCGTAACAGCCTCTGAGGCAATACCTTTCAGCAAGAGGGTGCTGAAGCTCGAATACCCGTCGAATGTCGGCCCGCTGCTGCACATCGCGCTGTGGCTCGGGTTCCTGTCCATCGGCCTGTTCGTGCCGATCGCCACGAACTGGTACCTGGCGGTGCCGCTGATCATCCTGCTGTCGCTGCTGAATCTCTCGCTCACCATCGGTGTGATGCATATGCACACCCATCGGCCGCTGTTCGTCTCGCATCGACCGAACCGGGCGGTCGACATTCTGTGCTCGCTGCCGGGCAATCTGACCGCGGCGGAGATGCGCGAGGTGCACGTCCTCAATCATCACCGCTTCAACGACGGCCCCGGTGACGTCACCACCACCGTCGGATACGAACGCGGACTCTCCGCCATCTGGTACTGGGTCCGATACGGCGCGATCGTCAAATACAACACGATGCGAACGATTTTCGCCGCCGATCCCACGCCCCGCCGCCGGAAGACCCGCCACCAGTTCATCTTCGATCTCGCAATGTACGTGGCGATCATCGGAACCACCTGGTACTTCGTCGATTTCAACCGGTTCGTGCTCTTCTACTGGGTCCCGTTCTTCATCACCCAGGTCAACGCCGGCTACTTCGCCTGGCTCAGCCATGCCCCCGCGCGCGAATACGAGGACGACCCCAGCACCTCGCTGAACAATGCGGGCAATATCCTCAACTTCCTGATCTTCAACCAGGGCTACCACAGCGTGCACCACCGCTACCCGGGCATCCACTGGAGCCAGATCCCGGACAAGCTCGACTACATGCGCAAGGTCGATCCCGGCGTCATCGTTCCCTACTGGATGGTGGCCCAGTCCGGATGGCGACTGGCGGTGCCCGGCGGCTTCCTCAACGAGCGCTACGGCAACAAGTGGAAGGCGCGGCTGGAGACCCGGCTCGAGACCGATACCGTCCGCAATCGTTTCCTGCCGTGGTTCGCATGGATCTGATCACCCAGGAACAGGCACGGGGCGTGCTGACGACTCGTTCTCGGCTCGTCCCGTTCCTGATCGCCTTCGCCGCATACGGTTTCGCCGGCATCACCGTGCCGATCATGCTGCTGTTCGCCGGCGGCTGGTGGCTGCCCAAGACGGTGGACAAGGGACCGCACCTGGCGACGCTGCCCTCGATCGTCATCGATGTGCTGCTGCTGGCGCTGTTCGGCCTGCAGCACTCGGGCATGGCACGCCCCTCGTTCAAGGCTTTCATCACCCGCTGGGTGCCGGAGGCCCTCGAGCGGACCGTGTACATCGTCATGGTCTGCGCGGTGATGTGGACGATCTTCCTGTGCTGGCAACCGATTCCGGCGCAGCTCTGGTCCGCACACGATTGGGCCGCAACGGTTTTGGACGCCGGTTTCTGGCTCGGCTTCGTGCTGGTCTACGCCGCCACCATCCTGCTGAACCACTTCCACCTGCTCGGCATCAGTCAGGCCTACCGCCAGTACGTGATCCGGGTGCCCGATGCGACGGTCGACCGGCTCCAGGTGCAGGGACCGTACCGGCTGGTGCGGCACCCGCTGATGACCGGCCTGCTGATCTCCTTCTGGTTCGCCAGCACATTCACTGTGGGACATCTGATCTGGGCGCTCGGGGTCACCGGGTACATCCTGCTCGGCACCTTCCTGGAGGAGCGTGATCTCATCGCTCGCTTCGGTGCGGCCTATCGCGCCTACGCCGCCGAGGTTCCGGCCTTCTTTCCCGCGGTGCTCAGCCCGGCCGCGCGGGCCCGTCTTCGTGGGCGGTCGTAAGAGCCCCGCTACCTGGCACTTTCCCCGATCAGGGAACACGCAGGCGACCGTTTCCGAGTGAGGAGAGGAATCGACGTGAACAGTCATCGAGTTCGCGAGCGCGGCACCCGCACCACCGCCCGGACGGGCATCGCCCGAGGAACCGGGCGCGCCCACAGTAAGGCGATTCTGCTGGGCGAACACACTGTCGTGCACGGCACGCCCGCTATCGCGTTCCCCGTTCCCGCCCTGTCGGTGAGCGCTATCGCCTGGCGGGGGCGGCCGGTGACAATACCGCAGCCCACCGATTCGCCTGCGGGACTGCGCTTTACGGCGGGCAACCCGCTCACCGCCGACACCGAGATGTCCGGGCCACGTGTCGCGGTCGACGAGGCATTGCGGAGGTGGGGGCTTGCCGAGGAGGTCGTCGAGATCGTTCTCGATTGCGGCGATATCCCGCCGGCGCGTGGCCTGGGGTCCAGCGCGGCGTGCGCCGGCGCCGCGGTGCGCGCGGTCGCAGAGCTCTACGGCAGGAGTATCGACGCCGAGACCCTCTACGAATTGGTGCAGTGCGGTGAACAGGTCGCGCACGGCCGGGCCAGCGGCGTGGATGCCAGCGCCGTGCTCGCGTCCGGGCCGATCTGGTTCCAGCAGGGTGCGGCCCGCCCGGCGCAGGTCGGCCTGGACGCGGTGCTGGTGCTCGCCGACACCGGAATGCCCGGCGCCACACAGCATGCGGTGGCCGCGGTCCGCCGCACACTGGATCGCAACCCCGTCGATGCCGGGCGGATTCTCGATCGCGCGACAGAGCTGGTCGAGTCCGCCGCCGACGACCTGGAGGCGGGGCGCGTACAGCCTTTGGGCGCAACACTTCTCGACTTCCAGGACCTGCTCGCCGAACTGGGCGTCAGCACCCCGGAGATCGACACGCTCGTCTCCGCCGCTGTCGGCGCCGGAGCGCACGGCGCCAAGCTCACCGGCGCCGGACTCGGCGGCTGCGTTCTCGCGCTCACCGACATCGGCGGTGCCGCTGCGGAGGTGAGCGCGGCGCTGCGCCGGGCCGGTGCCGTGCAGACCTGGATCGTGCCCGTCACCTCTGGCCAGCACCCATTCCCTTCCCATACGAGACCGGAACGCGGTACCCGCCAATGACATTCACACCTGTAGAGCTGGAAGTCGACACCCGCGTCGAGATCGGCAGCGAGGCGATCGCGGTCGCCCATCCGAATATCGCCCTGGTCAAGTACTGGGGCAAACGCGATGAAGCACTTGCCCTTCCCGTCACGGGCAGCCTGTCGATGACGCTGGACATCTACCCGACCACCACCACCGTGCGGCTGATCGAGGGGCCGTCGGACGTGGTCGAGCTCAATGGCAGCACCGCGACAGGAGCGTCGTACGCCCGAGTCGCGCGTTTCCTGGATCTGATCCGCGCCCGCTCCGGCCGCAGTGAGCACGCCCTGGTCGTCTCCGCGAATACCGGGCCGACCGGTGCGGGCCTGGCCTCCTCGGCAAGCGGTTTCGCCGCACTGGCCGGCGCGGCGGCGGCTGCCTACGGGCTCGGGGCCGATTCCCGCGCACTGTCGCGGCTGGCCCGGCGCGGTTCCGGTTCGGCGTCCCGATCCATTTTCGGGGGATTCGTGGTCTGGCATGCGGGGGAGGGCGAGGGCGAAGCAGGCGATCTGAGCTCGTACGCGGAACCGATCGGCGGCGAGGCACTGGACCCGGCGCTGATCGTCGCTGTCACCGATCACCAGGAGAAGGCGGTCTCGAGCCGCGAGGCCATGCGGCGCACCTGCGCGAGCTCCCCGCTCTACCCGGGATGGGCCGGTGATTCGGCGCTCGCGCTCGACGAGATGCGCAAAGCGATTGCACGCCAGGACCTTCCGGCGGTCGGCGAGATCGCCGAGCGCAATGCCCTGGGCATGCACGCCAGCATGCTCATGGCCAGGCCGCCGATCCGGTACCTCTCACCGCAGTCGATCGCGGTGCTGGATGCGGTACTGGCTCTGCGCGCCGACGGCATTGCCGCCTACGCCACAATCGATGCCGGACCCAATGTGACAGTCCTGTGCGCCCGCGCCGACGAGGACCGGGTGGCCGCGACCCTGCGTGCGGTCGGCGACTTCGTCGATACCCGCACCGCGCATCTCGGACCGGGCGCGACGCTGGTCTCGGGAGGTGATCGATGATCACCTCCCGCGCCCCGGGCAAGCTGTTCATCGCCGGTGAGTACGCCGTGGTCGAGCCGGGTCACCTGGCGGTTCTCACGGCGGTCGATCGCTTCGCGGAGGCTATGGTCAGCGAGTCGAAAGACGCTGATACGCAGCTGCATTCGGATCTGGACGGCGGTGCGACGCTATCCTGCCGACGCGTCGGCGACCGCATGATCCCCGCGACCGCCGACGGCGCCGTGCCCGCGTCGTTCGCATACGTCTTCGCGGCTGTCTCGGTGCTCGATCGGTTGCTCGTCGAGCGCGGAATCCCCGCGCGTGCCTACCGGCTCGATATCAGCAGCGGCCTCGGCGACGCGGACGGCAGGAAGTTCGGCCTAGGCGCGAGCGCGGCCGTGACCGTGGCGACCGTTGCGGCCCTGGGGCGGTTCTACGGGCTCGGGCTCAGCGCGATGGACCGGTACCGATTGGCGATGCTGGCCACCGTATCGATCAATCCGAAGGCCTCCGGCGGCGATATCGCCGCCAGCACCTGGGGTGGCTGGATCTCCTACCGCTCGCCCGACCGCGCCCTGATCTCAGAGGTGCTCGCGCACAACGGCGTCGATGCCGCACTGAGTGCGCCGTGGCCGGGACTCGCGGTGCACCCGCTGCCCGCGCCGACCGAGCTCACCATGCAGGTCGGCTGGACCGGAAAACCCGCATCCACACCGGCATTGGTGGCAGGACTGGGCAAGAGCTCCCGGCAGCTGAGCGACCGCACCGCCTTCCTGTCGCACAGCAACGCATGCGTCGACCGACTCACCGCCGCCCTCGAATCCGGCAACTCGATCGGCATCAGTGACGAGATCCGCTGCGCCCGAGACCTTCTCATCGACCTCGACACCACTGCGGGGCTGGGCATCATGACGCCGCTACTGGAGGCGCTGTGCGAGGCGGGGGAGGCGGTCGGCGCCGCGGCCAAGCCCTCCGGCGCCGGCGGTGGTGACTGCGGTATCGCGCTCCTCGACCGCACCCGCTCCGCCGCCCTGCACGAGCTCACCGACCGCTGGGTCACCGCGGGTATCCGGCCGCTGCCGCTGCGGACACATCCATCCGAGGGGGAGTGTCGATGATTGCCGACCGCAAGGACGACCATGTGCGCCATGCCGTGAGTCAGCGCCGCCAGGACAGCGGCGCCAGCGATTTCGACTCGGTGACCTTCGTGCACCATGCGCTCGCGGGAATCGACAGCCAGGACGTTTCGCTGGCCGTCGAATTCGCCGGAAAAAGCTGGGACACACCGCTTTTTGTCAATGCAATGACGGGAGGCAGCCCCCGGACCGGAGAGATCAACCGGCTGCTGGCCATCGCCGCCCGCGAGACCGGGGTTCCGATCGCCTCCGGATCGATGAGCGCCTATTTCCGTGATCCCGAGGTCGCCGGCACCTATCGCGTACTGCGACAGGAGAATCCGCACGGCTTCGTCATGGCGAATGTGAACGCCACGGCCACCGTGGATCAGGTGCATCGTGCGATCGATCTGCTCGAGGCCGATGCCCTGCAGATCCATCTCAATGCGGTGCAGGAGGTCGTCATGCCCGAGGGCGACCGGTCCTTCGGGTCCTGGCCCCGCCAGATCGAGCAGATTGTCGCGCACAGTCCCGTTCCGGTGATCGTCAAGGAGGTCGGATTCGGTCTCAGCAGGCAGACCGTCACCTGGTTGCGCGAGGCCGGGGTCGCGGTCGCCGATGTCGGCGGCCGGGGCGGCACCAATTTCGCCCGCATCGAGAACGACCGGCGCAGCACCGCGGATTTCGGCTTCCTCGACAGCTGGGGTCAGTCCACGCCGAACTGCCTGCTGGACTGCGCCGGCGTCGCGGGCATCGATATCGCCGCCTCCGGTGGCATTCGCTCGCCCATCGATATGGCGCGGGCATTGGCCCTGGGCGCGAAGGCGACCGGCGTCGCCGGGGCCTTCCTCGAGATAGTGGTCGGCCGCGATGAGGCGGCGCTGGTCGAGACGATCCGTACCTGGCTCGGGCAACTGCGGCAACTACTGACCGTGCTCGGCTCCCGCACACCCGCGGATCTGGCCGGATGCGATCTGCTGCTCACCGGTGACGTGGCCACATTCTGCGGGCTGCGCGGTATCGACGTGGATTCCTATGCCCACCGGAGCTCCTGGTGGAGCGAATCGAAGAGTTCGACAAGGAGTCACCCATGAACGACATGTCCTATGCGGCAGTCCCGATGCAGTGGGTGGGACCGCTGCGGATTACCGGCAATATCGTCGACGACAGCGTGGACGTACCGCTCGCGACCTACGAAACGCCCCTGTGGCCCTCGGTCGGGCGCGGCGCGCGAATCACCACGCTGACCGGAAAAGGCGTGGTGGCAACACTTATCGATGAGCGCATGACCCGCTCGATCCTGCTCGAAGCCGATGACGCGTACACCGCGCACACCACCGTCACCCGGCTCAAGGCCGAATTCACCCAATTGCAGGCGGTGGTCGCGGGCAGCAGCCGATTCGCGGAACTCATCGATCTGCACCACCAGATCACCGGGAACCTGCTGTTCCTGCGCTTCGAATTCACCACCGGCGACGCCTCGGGCCACAATATGGCCACGCTCGCCAGCGACCATCTGATGGACCACATTCTCGAGACGATGCCCGGCGTGCGGTACGGCTCGATCTCCGGGAACTACTGCACGGACAAGAAGGCCACCGCTGTCAACGGAATCCTGGGCCGTGGCAAGAACGTTGTCACCGAACTGCTCATACCCCGGGATGTCGTGGAGAACCGACTGCACACCACCGCCCGGCAGGTCGTCGAGCTGAATATCCGCAAGAACCTGATCGGCACGCTGCTGGCCGGTGGAATCCGTTCCGCCAATGCGCATTACGCCAATATGCTGCTCGCGTTCTATCTGGCCACCGGGCAGGACGCCGCGAATATCGTCGAAGGATCCCAGGGCATCACCCATGCCGAGGATCGCGGCGGCGACCTCTATTTCTCGTGCACGCTGCCCAATCTCATCGTCGGCACGGTCGGAAACGGCAAACACGCGAGCTTCGTCGACGAGAACCTGACCCGCCTGGGCTGCCGGGCGGAACGCGAGCCGGGCGGCAATGCCCGCCGGCTCGCCGTCCTCGCCGCGGCCACTGTGCTGTGCGGCGAACTCTCGCTCATGGCGGCGCAGACCAATCGCGGTGAATTGATGCGCGCACACACCCAATTCGAACGGCCCACCTCGAGCAACGGAATACAGCGATGACCACACAGCCGGTCGGGATACACGACCTTTCGTTCGCCACCACCCACTACGCCCTCGATCACGCGGTACTCGCCGAACGGCTCGGCGTGGACGTGGACAAGTACTACCTCGGTATCGGCCAGGAAAAGATGAGCGTGGCCGCCGCCGACGAGGACATCGTCACCATTGCCGCGGCGGCCGCGCGGCCTATTTTGGCGCGGCACGGCACCGACGATATCCGGACGGTGCTGCTGGCCACCGAAAGTGGTGTCGACCAGTCCAAGGCGGCGGGCCTCTACCTGCACTCGCTGATCGGCCTGCCCAATACCGCCCGGGTCGTCGAAATCAAACAGGCCTGCTACGGCGGCACGGCCGGGCTGCAGTTCGCCGCCGGGCTCATTGCCCGCGATCCGTCGCAGCGCGTACTGGTCATCGCGACCGATATCGCCAAGTACGAGCTCGATTCCCCGGGAGAGCCGACGCAGGGCGCCGCCGCGGTCGCCATGCTGGTCAGCGCGAATCCGGCGATCCTGCAACTGGATCCGCAGTCCGGGCTCTACAGCGCCGACATCATGGACTTCTGGCGGCCCAATTACAGCACCGCCGCCATGGTCGACGGCAAGACCTCCGTCAACGCCTATCAGAAGGCCGCCCAGGAGGCGTGGACCGATTACCGGCGCAGGGGTGGCCGGGAGCTCACCGAGTTCGCCGCATTCTGCTATCACCAGCCCTTCACCAAAATGGCCTACAAAGCGCACCGCCACCTGCTCGAAAGCCAGGGCCACACGGCGGACGCGGCCGAGATCGACGCCGCGATCAAGGACACCACCCTCTACAACCGCACGGTGGGCAACAGCTACACCGCCTCGCTCTACCTCGGCCTGATGTCGCTGCTCGATCACGCGGGGGATCTGACCGACCGGGCGCTCGCCTTCATCAGCTACGGATCCGGCAGTGTGGCCGAATTCTTCAGCGGCACTGTGCAACCCGGATACGCCGAGCATCTGCGCACCGATGCCAATCGGCAGGCCATCAGCACGCGGGAGACGCTCGATTACGAGCGCTATCGCGAACTGCACGAGGCGCACTCGCCGACCGACGGCATGTACCACCCCACCCTCGAGGAGACCAGCCGCCCATACCGGTTGTCCGCCCTCTCCGGCCACAAGCGCATCTACGAATCCCGGTGAGGGGCACCATGACACACAAGCATGTTCTGATCATCGGCAGTGGTCTGGCCGGGCTGGGCACCGCCATCCGGCTCAGTCAGCAGGGGTACACCGACTTCGTGGTGCTCGAACGCGGTAATGACGTCGGCGGCACCTGGCGGGACAATACCTATCCGGGTGCGGCCTGCGATGTGCCCTCGCACCTGTATTCGTACTCCTTCGCGCTGAACCCGGAGTGGACGCGCTCGTTCTCACCGCAGGCGGAGATTCACCGGTACATCCGCGGTATCGCCGACCGGTACGACGTCCGGGACAAGCATGTCTTCGGGTGCGAAATGACCGGTGCGAGCTGGAACGAGACCGATTCCCGGTGGGAGATCCAGACCAACAAGGGTCAGTTCACCGCCGATATCGTGGTCTCCGCGGTCGGGGTGCTCTGCGAGCCGAGTCTGCCGGATATCAAGGGAATTCATACTTTCGAGGGGAAGATCTTCCACTCCTCGCGCTGGGATCACGAGACTGATCTGGCGGGCAGCCGGGTCGCCGTGATCGGCGCCGGCGCCTCGGCCGCCCAGATCGTGCCGTCCATTGCCTCCGAGGTCGCGCACCTGGACGTCTACCAGCGCACTCCGCAGTGGGTGCTGCCGCATTTCGGGCGCCGGTACCTGGCGTTCGAGCGCTTCGCCTTCAAACATGTTCCCGGCCTGCAGCGTTTGATCCGTGCGGCCATCTACGCGAACCGTGAGCTGTTCGTGGTGTTGCAGACCAAGTTCCCGCAGGCAGCGGTGCTATTGGAACTGATCGCACGCATCAAGATGCGGTACGAGGTCCGTGATCCCGAGCTGCGCAAGCAGCTGACCCCGGACTACCGCCTGGGCTGCAAGCGCATGCTGATCTCGAATGAGCTGTACCCCACGCTGGTTCGCGACGATGTCGATCTGGTCAGCGATGGCATCAAGGAGATTCGGGGACACTCGATCGTATCGGAGGACGGCACCGAGCGTGAGGTGGACGCCATTGTGCTGTGCACCGGCTTCCGGGTCACCGACTCGCCGACGTGGGAGGTGTTCCGCGGCCGCGATGGGCGCACACTGTCCGAACTGTATGACGCCGAGGGTATTTCGGCCTACAAGGGGACGGTCGTCGCCAACTTCCCGAACGCCTTCGTCATGCTCGGCCCGAACTCCGGGCTGAACTACACCTCGCTGATCTACATCATCGAATCCCAGATCAACTACGTTCTCGACGCGATCAAGACGATGGAGCAGCAGGGTCTGCAATCGGTCGAGGTCCGAAAGGACGTGCAGGACAACTACCATCAGCAGTTGCAGGAGAAGATGGCCGACAGCGTCTGGGTGACCGGCGGCTGCACCAGCTGGTTCCTGGACAAGAACGGCAAGAACGCCACGCTGTGGCCGGACTTCAGTTTCCGCTTCCGGCAGAAGCTTCGGAAGTTCGATGTCGAGTCCTACGACACCACGCCTCGCGTGGCCGAGGTGAATGCTTGACGTGGTGATAGCGGATTCGTCGCTGGTCCTGTGAGACGATGCCCGTTGTCCGGCAACACGTCTGGACGGGGTCGATCGGCAGGAGTGAACGTGGAGTCGGGGTCTTTCCGGCCGGATCTGTCACATCGGCATCTGGCGCGATTCACCGAGCAACTGCGTGCGGCGATGCCGCCGGCGCTGTGGCAGGTGATCGAACCGTGGTCGCATCGGCCGCTGCACTGGCACGACGGCACAGGCGACAATACGGGCGATGTCTATGGCTTGGACCGGGCGCAGGGGAGTGAACCGGCCGTGTGCCAGGTCCATGCGCCGATCGCCTGGCACCGCGTCGTCGCCGAACTTCCCGAGGTGTACTTCCGTCATCCCGCTCCGAGTGCGGCGCAGTTGGGCGCGCTGTGGGAGTTGTTGGCTGCCAGGGGACTTCGTCCCGCAATCCATGTCAATCTGATGCCCTGGCTGCCGACCTGGACGCACGAGAATGTGACGCCGGGGGCGTGGGCGGTGGATGTACTCGGCGTCGCCGCATCGGGAGGCGAGATCGACCCTGCGGAAGCCGATGAGCTGGCAAAAGTACTCAACGGTCCCGGTTCCGAGCTGCCCGTGTACCCGACCTTGTTCCGCCCGCATCAGTGGACGTACTGGCCGACGGCTTGAGGGATTCGGTCAAATATCAACGGGCGAAAGCTGTTTGAGTCGCAACCGGCAGTGTCGGCGGTTATGATTCGAAGCGCATCGGGCCGGAGAGAGTGCTCCCGCGCCCCAAGCAGAGCTACCTGTGCCGAGCGGTTTCGCGCCGCGCGCTTCACGGAGGGTCACCTGCTATGGGGATCGATGTCACCACCGCCGAACTAGCCGGGGCTCGCGCGTACTCGCGCACCTGGCTCAACATCTACGACCTATATGTGCTGGGCTTCAACAACCATCTGGTATGGCGTTGCCCCACAAGACATTTGCGGGCACTCTATGACAGCAACATCTCGAACGATCATCTCGATATCGGGGTCGGCACCGGCTATTTCCTGCGCCGTGCGACCTACCCGAGCACTCATCCCCGGCTCACCCTCGTCGATCTGAGCGAACCCGCGCTGGCCGTGACCGCCGACCGCCTGCGCGCCCGCGGCCTCGATCCGGAGGTGCATATCGGATCCGTACTCCAGCCACTGCCCGTCGAGCGCCGCCGATACGGTTCGGTCGCCGCGAGTCTGCTGATGCACTGCGTACCCGGAGGCTGGGACAGCAAGGGCATCGCATTCGCGCATATCGCAGACACTCTCGCCGGTAGCGGCGTGTTCTTCGGGTCGACCGTGCTCAATGTCGGTGTGCCCACCAATTGGCTGAGCCGGGCCACCTCGCGAGCGTTCAACTCCAATGGCATCTTCCACAATGAAGACGATGACCTCGAGGGCCTGCGGGCTGCTCTCGAACGCGAATTCAGCCTGGTGGACATCCAGATGCGGGGATCGATGGCCCTGTGGACCGCCAGACATCCACGGCGCGAACACTGATCGGGCCGCTGAGGTCAGGCCGCTGTACCGCCCTCGGCGTGCAACATGATCGCCAGCGGATGCACCGGCCGCTTCTGCGAGGTGGGCATGAGGAAGGCCGAGGCGTGGTAGCGCCCGCCGCCGGCGAGCGTCACGGTGTCCTCGATCAGTGCGGAAGCATCGGCGCTGATCTTGTCGATATCGAGCTGTCCCAGCAGTTCGGCCACCACGCCGTCGTCGGCGAGCAGATCGGTGAGCTTGCCCCACACCGTGACCGGCACCCGAGTGCCCGGGTCTACGATGACCAGGGTGCCCCCGCCGGTGATCATGCCGCGCGTGGATTGCGGGGTGTACTCGCGGTGTGCGAGCTTCACGGTGATTCCGTGGACGAACAGCGCACCGGCTTCCGGGACTATCGCCGAGGACCAGAAGTGGGTGAATTGGTCGGTGCCGGTGGGGAGCACCGACCAATACGCCTCCGCGCGTGTGCCTTTCGGCCCGGTCCGGGCGTCGTAGTACAGACTCAAGAACGCTTGCACGTCATCGGGGTTCATGAATTTGAGTAGCTCGCGGATCGGCCGGTACTCACCGACCCGGCGTCCGTCGCCGATGCTCGCGAGATCGTCGCCGGCGCTGGAGGTGGCCACGGCTTCGAGATCCATTATCCAGCTGTTGTAATCGGGCCGGGGCGGGACCGGCCCGGGGCCCAGCCAGACGACCAGCCCCACCGGGACCTCGTCCGGTGTCAGCACCCAGTGGGTGCGGAATTCGATCGACCCGGCGCGGGACTGCCGGTCCTCGCGCGGGCCGAAGGTGAGCGCCTCCCGGACGAGCTGCTCGAACAACACCCGGCCCTCTTTGTTGAATCCGAGGGCCATGTCCTCCCTGCGTAGTCTTTTGGCCACCCGTAGCCCCGCTGCGCTGTGAATGACGATGTCCTCCGCCGCCGCCAATCGTGTCGCGATGACGTCCACACAGAGCCAAGATCCCGGAAAGCGCACGCCAGAAACACTAGTCAATCGGCAATGACGTGTGTCAATCGCCGAAAGCGTTGCGGCACAGCAGGTTTGCTGCCCGGTTACCACGGGCTTCGTCATGCGGTTGTGCTATAGTTCGAAAGGCACCGGCTGGAGAGAGATCGCTCCCATTTCGGAAGCAGAGTCCCGTTTCTGGGACGTAGCTTTCGGTTGCATGTGATGAGAAGGATCACCAGCAATGTCCGTGCAAAACATTGATCACCGGCGCGTCGCCGAGGCCGCCGCGGGCGATGCGCTCGATCCGGCGGCACTGCGCCGGCAGATCGGCTGCTATCAGCATCTGGCCGCCATTACCGCCGAGTTGCAGACGCGCCGATTCGGCGGTGTGTGGAGTCCGCCGGAGCGGGGAGCCCTGCACCGCATCGCCGCCGACATCACCCTGCGCCGCAAGGCGCTCGGCGCCGGTATCGACTACGAGCAGTTCACCCTCGAGGACGTCCCGGCGCCGGTGCGAGCGCAGTGGCGCGATGCCTCCGATGCCATGCTCGGGGCCGCGTACGCCATCTATGCCGGTGCTGGATTATTGGCCGCACTCAAGAGCGTTTCCCGGTGAATTCGGCGCCGACCGGGGACGATCTGATCCCGGTCTGGGTGCCGGCGGGCCGAAACTATTGTGTGGGACCGCGGGTCCCATATATCCTCGGAACGGGTGGCGGTCCTGCGCCGCCCCACTGCACGAGGAGACATCGATGACGCTGTCCGATTCGGTTCGCACCGAGTTCTTCGACGCCGACTATCGCGCGGCGCTGGCCACCCTGTCCGACGGATCTGTGCACCGCAGATTCGATCCGTATCTCGATATCGATTGGGATGCACCGGATTTCCAGCTGGATCCGCACGATCCGCGCTGGGTGCTGGCCCCCGAATACGATCCGCTGGGCGCCACCGAGTGGTACCGCAACCTGCCGCTGGACCGGCAGATCGAGATCGGCCGCTGGCGGATCGCCAATGTCATCAAGGTCGGCGCGGCCTTCGAGAGCGTCCTCATTCGCGGAATGATGCAGTACATCATGAAGTTGCCCAACGGTTCTCCGGAGTTCCGCTACTGCCTCCACGAGATGACCGAGGAGTGCAACCACATCCAGATGTTCCAGGAACTGGTCAATCGGATCGGCGTGGATGTGCCCGGCATGCGGCCGCTGTTCAAGATGCTCTCGCCGTTCATCGGTGTCGCGGGCGGCTATGCGCACGTCATTCTGTTCATCGGCATTCTCGGTGGTGAGGAGCCGATCGACCACTATCAGAAGGCGCTGATCCGGCAGGGCGGCAATGTGCCGCCGGCGGTGTTGCGCACCATGGAGATCCACGTCGCCGAGGAGGCGCGGCACATCTCCTTCGCCGGGGAATTCCTCGAGGCGCATCTGTCCCGGATGGGTAAGGCCGGGCGCGCGGTCTCCTCGGTGGCGTTCCCGCTGGCCATGCGCTGGCTCGCGAGCGAGATCATGGCCCCGCCGCGGTCGTTCGCGGCGCAGTTCGACATCCCGGAAGAGGTGATGCGCGAAGCCTTCTGGGAGGGCCCGCATTCGCGCCGCATACTGTCGGGCTACTTCGGCGATATGCGTGCGCTCGCCCGCGATCTGGGGATGATGAATCCGGTGTCGCGGCGGCTGTGGTCGATGCTGCATATCGACGGCGTCGCCTCGCGCTACCGCAGCGAACCAGACAGGCGCGCGGCGTAGCGAATCATTCCAGCGGGAGCGGGCTCGCCGCGAGTTCGCTCAACACCGTGAGCAGCGGACGCTCCGGGTCGAGCGTCAGCCCGTGCCCGCGCGCGACTCCGTCGAGCACACTCCACGCGTAACCCGACACCGCCGCAACCAGTTCCGCACGGCTCAACGCCGGATTCGGGTCGCGGGTCCACCGATTCACCGTCGTCTCGGTCATCGACACGATCGCGAAGGTCATGGTGTCGACCGCCGGCTCATCAACCACGCCGACCACCCCGGCCAATCCCGACACCAACCTGCGAGCCCGCCCGGCGATCTCCGCCTGCAGTCCGACCATCGCCGACAGATCATCCGGATCCCCGACCCCCGGCCCCCGCCGGACGAATTCGTCCCGCCGCGGATGCTCGGCGATCCAATCGACCACCGCCCCGACCGCCCGCGACAAGATCGTACTGATCGACCCGTCATTGACATCCAGCGCCGCATCCACGGTCGCCGCGAACTCGGCACAGATGGCACTGCGCACATGCCGATCCAGGTCCTCCCGCCCGGAAAACTGCCGATACACCACCGATTTCGCAAGTCCGGCCTGCTCAGCGATCTGCTGCATCGGCAGCTCCGCCCCAGGCGTACTCGCATCGAGCAATTCGATCGCAGCGGCGATGATCCGCTCCCGCCGCTCATCATTGTGCGGCTGCCAGCGCGCCTGCCGCCCCCCGACCGCAGCGGGCGTGACTGGCTCGGCACTGGACACCCCGCCGAGTCTAGGCGGGATGTGTCCAGACCCGGAACAGCGGGCGGTGCGGCAGGTTTGTCGATTCCGACGCAGTGCCTGCCACGCGCATATACCCGTGATGGTATCGCTGAGTGATCCGGTGAATCTGACTTACGGGCAGCCGTACCGTAATCGTTGCTACGATTCGTATTATGAAGGCTAATACATCGCTGAGCTTGGACGGCACCGTTCTCGAGCAATCCCGGGAGGTCGCTGCGGCGCTCGGCATCACCTTCTCGGCGTTCGCCGAAGAGGCGCTGCGGGACAAGTTGCTCACCGCCTCCGCGCACATCGCCGCCGACTACGAACGCGCTCAGGGCCGTGCCGGCGCCGAGTACTTTGCCGAGGTCGAGGCCGAACGCGCCGCCATGGCCGAGGCGATTCGCGCCGACGGCGCCCAGTGGTAACTACTGCCACACCCGCGCACGGGGAGCTGTGGCATTACCTGCCCACCATCGCCGGACGCGAGAAACCCTCCTCCCTCGGCAGCGACCGCGTGCTGATCCTGTCCCGCACCGCCGCGAACGCGATCCTGCCGACCGTGCTCGCGGTCCCGGTCGAGCTCGCCCCGAGAATGCCCGGGCTGGCAGTCCCGTTCTCCGACACCGACCCGCTGCCGGGCCTGTCCGCTGTCATCTACCGAATAACCCCTATGTACCGACCGTGGCTGCAAGAACGCATCGGCGTGGTCAGCGAATCCACTCTGCGGCAGGTCGTCGGCGCCCTGGTGAGCCTCATCGCCCCCGACACCGTGATCTCCCCGGAACGGTAGCCGACTCATGCCTGGGTCGCGGTTCCCTCTGGTGCACAAGCAATCTCGTCGCGAGAAGTCAGACCAGTGCAGACCGGGTTCGCGCGTAGGCGCTGACGTCCTCGGCGTATGCCGAAGTATCGCGTTCCGCGAACTGTAGTAGTTGGTGCAGGGCGTCATCGAGTTGCGTGCTGGGGCCGCGGTCTGCGAGTAGGACGACGATCGCCTCCCAGGTTCCGAGGTGCGGATTGGTTTGTGCCAGCAGCTCATCGAGATACCGGTCGGGTTCGAGCAGGCGCAGGGCTCGGCGGGCGTAGGCGTGTACGCGGCGGGCCAGCTCGGCGCGGATGGCCTCGACATCGCTCTTGTGGACATGGCCCTGGAGCTCGGGATCGAGTCGCAGGGACCACATCTCGGTCATCGCGTCGGGTAGCTCGGCGTCGGTCAGCAGGGCGGGACCGGTGGCCTGCTCGATCGGAACGGCGGGGAGGGTGAGTCGTTCGGCACGCCATTGGCAGAACTCCCACCAGGCGGCGGGGGTGGCGCTCAGGCTCAAACCGAAGCGGAGCACCTGCTGTCCACCGGTCCAGGTTCGGAATGTGCGGGTGCGGCCCACGGTTGCCACGCCACCCGGCTCGACCCGAACCCAGGTTGGCTCGTCCCCGTGAAAGCCGTACGGCTGCAGCAGTGTTCCCGTATCCCGCATCAGTCGGCGCAGGGCCGATTCCGGTTTGACCATAGTTCGCACATTAACGGCGTCCGCCGACAGAACGCCCAAACCGGCCGCCCGCCACGCCTGCAAAATTGCGGAACGGGCCGCGATGGCATCGCATGCCGACACGGCGGGCGAGATCTACTGCTGCCCAGGAGATCCCACTGTGACGAAACACCGTCTGCTGCGCTGGATTATCGGCGGTCCGCCGTGGAAAGGTGGGGAGATGTTCGGATCCGTTGAGGTGGTGCACCGGTGATATCTGATTCGGAATTGAATCCTGCCGCAGTCGAAATCGGCAGCTTCTTCCCCCGGTCGCCGGATGCGGTGTGGCATGCGCTGACCGAACCGACTCTGGTCGAGCGGTGGTTGATGCCGTCGATCGGGTTCGTCCCGGCCATCGGAACGCACTTCATCTTCGCGGTGCCCAGCGGCCGGAACGCGACGCAGCCGACCGATGAGATCGCCTGCGAGGTCCTGATGGCCCGGCCCGCGGAGCAGCTGACCATCACCTGGGTCGATCTGCGCGCCGACTATCCGGCGCGCTGGGTGGTGGATTTCACGATCCAGCCCCAGGGCCGCGGCACCCGATTGCTGCTGACCCAAACCGGTTTCGATATCGAGAACCGGCGGCAGAAGATGGCCCGCAATGCCATGGAACGAGTCTGGAAGGGCGCCCTGTCACGACTGCGGCAGGTGCTGGACGACTGACGGGTCGAGCCCGTCAGCTCACCGCTACTGGTTCCCGAGCGGCCTGCTTGCCGACGGTATTGAGGTGACGCAGCGCCTGCGCGTAGGAGTCGAACAGACTGGTCTCGCAGTAGGGCAGTCCGATTTCCGCGCAGAACTCCTCGACCAGCGGCTGCACCCGCAGCAGGCACGGCCGCGGCATGGACGGGAAGAGGTGGTGCTCGATCTGATAGTTCAAGCCGCCCAGCGCGGTATCGGTGAGCCAGCTGCCGCGCACATTGCGTGAGGTCAGCACCTGACGACGCAGGAAGTCGGTGGCATCGCCCTCGGAGAGCACGGCCATACCCTTGTGATTGGGCGCGAACGTGCAGCCCATGTACAACCCGAACAGACCCTGCTGAACAGCGATGAACACCAGCGCCTTGCCCGGCGACAGCACCAGGAACACCGTGGTCAGATACCCGAGCGCGTGTGCGCCGAGCAGCACGCCCTCCCAGACCCGGTGCGGGATCGGCCATTTCACGACGGCCCGGACGCTGGAGTAGTGCAGGCTGCCGCCCTCGAGCAGCAGCATCGGGAAGAACAGCCAGGCCTGGTAGCGGAAGATGAACCGCCGGAAGCCCTTTCCGGCCGCCGCGCGCTCGCCGGAATGCGCCAGCACACCCGAAACATCCGGGTCGGCGCCTTCGGTATTGGGGTGCGCATGATGCCGGTTGTGATTGCTGGTCCACCAGCCGATGCTCAGCCCGATGCCGAGATTCCCCGCGATCACCCCGAACAGGTAGTTGGCCCGCCGGGTGGCGAAGATTTGCCGGTGCCCGGCGTCATGACCGAGGAAGGCGATCTGGGCGAACACCGCCGCCAGGAACACCGCCGTGACAAGCTGCCACCACGAGTTGCCGAGCGCGATGAACACCGCCCACCCGCCTGCGAATGCCGCTGCGGTGACGGCGATCTTCCAGCCGTAGTACCGCAGCTTCCGATCCAATAGCCCGGCCTGCCGTACTCGTCGCAACAACACCGCATATTCACTGCCGCGCATCGGTACGGAATCGGACGCCGTCGGCGATCCGGTCTCCGCCGTCGACGCAGACCGAAGTTGCGCCATATCTACCACCACGGGCTCTGCACATCCTGCCGTCGCTGTTGTAATTGAGCAGTCGGTGTGCCAGCGTATGCCGCTGCACGCGATATCCGAAGTCGGCACAGAACCGTCGGCCTGCCTCGACACCAGCATGTCGCATCGGAGCCACCATCGGGTGAACGGATGTGCGGAACAGCGACACATCTGCGTGACGATTTCGCCCCGGTCAGCGCACGGACGGCACGGTGGTCCGGAAGACCGGCCAGCCGACCTCGGTGCGCCATCGCGCGGTGTCCGAGGTATCGCGCTGGCCGACCAGGTAGTACTCGCGCAGCGGGCCGTCGACGGCGAGCGCATGGCGGGAAACGAATTCGGCCAGCGCCCCGTAGGCCTGATCGACATCGGCCGGCGATCCGGCATGTTCGATGACGGCCATCTCCACCGCCGGAATTTCCAGCGCGACAACCCGGCCGATCGGGCGCACCTCGCCGGTGCAGGGCAGGAAGATCGTTGCCTGGCCGAGGTGTTCGGTGAAGATGCTGTCGCCGAAGATGCCGCCCGGCGGGCCGTCGATGCGCAGCTGCTGCGCATGGAGTGTGGCGGTCAACTCGCCCAGCGCGCCCTGCGACCAGGCCGCACCGCTCGCGGCGTCGACGATATCGGTGATCGCGGCCGCGGGCGTCGCGGGCAGGCTGCGCAGTTCGATACGCGGTTCCTGCTGGGATACGCCGGGGGAGAGCAGGTTTCGCAGGGACGACACCGCGCGCTGGGTGCGGCCGAGTTCGTCCTCGAGCCGGGCCAGGTGGGCGGAGATCCGCTCATTGCGGGTCATCAGATCCGGTGCGGACAGCACCGCCTGGATTTGTTCGAGGGGCATGTCCAGGTCGCGGAAGCGCCGAATCACCTGTGCGATCGGAATCTGATCGGCGGTGTACTGGCGATACCCGGTATTCGGGTCCACTCCGGCCGGTTCGAGCAGCCCGATCCGGTGGTAGTGGCGCAGCGTCTTGACGGTCATGTGGGTGGCGCGCGAGAAGTCACCGATCGACAGATACGACAGCATGGGATCCATTCTGGATGCTCCCCTCGGGGGAGAGTCTCGCTGCCCGCAGCGCCCGGCAGCGGAGAGCGCAGGAGTCGGACCCGAAACGCGCAGCGTTCGATCCGCTTAGCAAGCGGTCCCGCGAACCGTCGCGGATCACTCTCCACGCTGGGGTACGAGGATTCGAACCTCGATTCACGCAGTCAAAGTGCGTTGGCCTGCCGGTTAGCCGATACCCCAGTGTGGGATGACGGTCTCATGAAACCGGCAGGGCAGCAACGGATTTACTGTCAGTCCTCCACGCGCAGGGCCTGGCGAATGGTCAGGCGGCCTTGAGTTTGCATGAGGGAGCGACGGTAAAGCTTCTCGGCGATGGATACCGTGCCGTAGGTCGCGGCCGCTGTCAGCAGGAGCGCGATGATGGGTTCCCACCAGGAGGCCGTGCCGTCGGCGAGGCGGCTGGGCATGGCAACGACGGAGACGAGCGGGATATAGGACGCGATTACCCGTGCGGGGCCGGAGAGGAAGATTCCGGCGAACAACACGATCATGATGACCATCGACAGTGGGGTAGAGGTGGATTGGAGGTCCTCGCTGCGGGTGGCCAGCGCGCCCGCCACGGCCCACAGGCTCGCCAGCGCGAGGAAGCTCACCACGAAGAACACGATGAACCAGCCCGCGGCTCCGGCGATCGGCGCGAGCTGATCACCCTTGCCGGTGGCGACCAGGCCGATCAAGCCCGCACCCACGAACAGGGCGAGCTGACCGAAGGCCATGGTGGTATTGCCGACCACCTTGCCGATCAGCAACTGCCGCAGGGGAATCGCGCTGGCGAGGATCTCGACAATGCGATTCTGCTTCTCCTCCACCACGCTCTGGGCGATGGCGATGCCGAACAGCACCGACGCCAGGTAGAACAGCAGGGCGAAGACGATGGCCGCGAGTTTCGCGAGCCCGGGATCGACACTCGCCTTGTCGAGCAGAATGTAGTTCACCGTGCTGCCGCGGCCGAGTTGCTCCAGTGAGGTGCCCGCGGCAGTGGCATTGTGCTGCAGCGTGATCTGCTGGACGGCGGCGCTGAGATAGGTGGAGGCGTCGTCGTTCTTCGCCGCCTTGCCGATCAGCTGCCAGCCCGAATCCGCGGGCAGCAGGCCGACATCGACGGTGCCGTCGCGAACCTGCTGGTCGAGGGTGGCGGCATCGGTCACCTCGTGCGTTGTGAAATCGATCTTCTTATTGGCGCTGTGGGCCAGGTTGGTCGCGGTGGTGACGATCTGAGCGGTATCGCTGCCGACGATCGCCACGGCGACATTCGTGGTGCGACCGCTGATGATGCCGCTGATCGTCAGTGAGGCCACGATGGCGACAATCGTCACGATCGTGGAGATCAGGAAGCCGCGATCCCGGAGCTTCACCGCGATTTCCCGCTGGGCGACGATGCGCCAAACACCGGCCGGGGCGGATTCGGCTGTGCGCTGGGCCGATTCGGGTGTTGGGGAACTCATGCCGTCACCTCTCGGTAGATCTCCGACACCGTCGGCCGCACCTCGGCCAGCTCCCGTACCGAACCGTGCGCCAGCGCGGCGGTGAGCAGATCGTCGGTGCTGGCCTCGGTGAGTTCCAGGAGTACGCCCGCGCTGTTGTTCTCGATGATATGAACTCCGGCGAAGTCGTCGAGCCAGCCGCTGTCGCCGCCGACGACCAGTCGATACCGCGCAGGACCCGAATTGCGCAGCTGCGCGGCCGGTCCCTGCGCGACCACACGACCCTTCGCGAGAATGACCAGATGGTCGCACAGGCGCTCGACCAGATCGAGCTGATGCGAGGAGAACAGCACCGGAACGCCTTGCGCGGCATACTCGCCCAGCAGTTCGGCCATGGCATCGACGGCGACGGGGTCCAAGCCGGAGAACGGCTCATCGAGAATGAGTGCGGCGGGCTGGGTGATGACGGCCGCCGCGATCTGCACCCGCTGCTGATTGCCCAGCGACAATGACTCGAGCTTGTCTTTCGCCCGATCGCCGAGCTGGAATCGCTCCAGCAATTGCAGCGCATGCTTTCTGGCATCGACTGCCGCCAGCCCGCGCAAACGCGCGAGATAGACGAGTTGATCGAGTACCGGCTGCTTCGGATACAGGCCGCGTTCCTCCGGCATATAGCCGAAGGATCGCCGATCCGCCGCGGTCACCGCCCGGCCCTGCCAGTTCACGGTGCCGCCGTGGGTTGCCAAGACGCCCATGATCATTCGCATGGTGGTGGTCTTGCCTGCGCCATTACCGCCCACAAATCCGGTGAGCGCACCGGGCTGCACGGTGAAGGACACATCGTCAACAGCGACATTGTCGCCGAATCGGCGCACCAAATGCGCGACTTCCAGCATGAATTCTCCCCATACGGTTCGACCGGCCGACTCGGGCCGGCCGGTTCTCATCTACTGCTAGCGGCGTCCGGTACCCGGTTCGTCGGCGACCAGGTGCAGTCGTCGATCCATATCGGAGACGAACACCCGCTCCGGGTCGACGGAATCGCGGATGCGCCGCCATTCTTCCAGTCGCGGATACATTGCCCGCACCATCTCCGGTGAGGTGCGCGAGTCCTTGGCGAAGTACAGCCTGCCCCCGGCCGCCAGCACCCGCTCATCCAATTCCGTGCAGAACTCGTGCAGTCCGGGCGCGATCGGAAAGTCCAGGCTGAGCATGAATCCCGGATGCGGCCACGACAGCGGCGCGCGGTTGCCCGGGCCCATGCGCTTGAACACATTCAGGAACGAGGGATGGCCCGAATGCGCTATCGCACGCACCGCATCGGCCAATTGGTCCTCGGCCCCGAACGGCATCGACAGCTGGTACTGCAGGAAACCGCGCTTGCCGTAGGCGCGATTCCATTCCCCGAGTAGATCCAGGGGGTGATAGAACTGCGTCAGATTCTGGATCCGCCCGCGCGCATGCTTCGGAAGCGCGTGATGTGCGGCCTCGGCGAGAATACGGGCCGTGAACCTGTTGACCATCCCGCTCGGGAAGATATCGGGCACCGTGAACAGTTGCGGCGCATCGAACTTCAGTGGATCGGCGCGCATTTCGACCGGCAACTGGTCGAGTGTGGCAAGCGATCCCCGGCTGAACCCGGCTCGCCCGAGCTTCGCCCCGGTGCTGATGGTGTCGGGCACCGACATCGAGTATTCGTAACCGTCGTCCGAACCGCCCGTGAGCAGTTCCATGGTCTCTTCGAGTGATTCGGTGCGGTCGTTGTCGACAATGAAATACGCGGTCTCGGTGTGCTTCATCCGCACTCGCGCCCGCACGACGATCCCCGTCAACCCCATCCCGCCGATGGTCGCCCAGAACAGCTCCGACCCCGCCCCCTCCGGCTCGAGCCTGCGCACCGAGCCGTCCGCGGTCAACAGCTCCATCGACACCACATGATTGCCGAAACTCCCATGCGAATGGTGGTTCTTCCCATGGATATCGCACGCAATAGCACCGCCCACGGTCACCTGCCGCGTCCCCGGCAACACCGGCACCCACAACCCGTGCGGCAAAACGGCTCGCATCAACTTGTCGAGGCTGACCCCCGCATCCACATCGACCACACCACTATCCGGATCCACACTGTGAATCCGATCGATAGCAGTCATATCGACAACCAGCCCACCCCCATTCTGCGCCGGATCCCCATAACTCCGCCCCAGCCCCCGAGCTATAACCCCCCGAGGCCCCACCTCCCGCACCGCCCGAGCCACCTCATCGACATCAGCCGGCGAAAGCACATCCGCCACAGAGGAAGCCGTCCGACTCCACCCACTCAAAGCCCGCCGATCGATCACCGTTCCCCCTGAAGTGATAGTCACCCGGCCACGGTAACCCCGCTTCCCCCACCTCGTCCGCCCCCGCCCCCGACCAGGGGGTGCTCCGCGAGCATTGTGCTCTGCCCATCCGGTGGGGGCTTGGCGGTCATCGCCGAAGTCGAGGGAAATCCACATTGGCATCACATGTCGCGTACCCCGACGACCGAGACGCACGTTCACAGACAGACGCAGACTTACTTTCTATGTGTGAAGATCTGAGCGTCACGTACGAATCATGTTGACATATGGGGGAATTGAATGGCATTCGCTGAAGCTGCCGCGCGTCAGCTCGTTGAGCGGATCGGCGGTGGGGTGCGACAGCGGCTCGACGCTGTCGGCCGGCTCGTCTCCCACAGGATCGGACTCATGCTGGCGGGGAACCCGCAAGCGCTCGGGGAGGCGCTCGGTGACGAGAACCGCTCTGCCGTACCCGATCCTGTCGTGAGAAACAACTGACGCTGGACCTCGGTCTGACATGTGCCGAGTGGAGGCGCCCTCCGGTCGGCACCGTTGATCCGGCCTGAACCGGCTCCAGCCCGCTAGTGGCCGGTATCGCAGACAGGTGCATCGGCGCCGAAATGCGGCACGCGCAGGGGTGAAGTATCGTCCTCGGTATCGGCGGAAATTATGTCGGTATGGCTCGAATAGTCGTGCGTGCCAGCGTGATTGGAACTCCGATGATCGCGCTGTCCCGGAAAGACTCGTCCCGCAAGGAGACAGATGATCACCGTTCCTGCGTTCTTCGAACGATCCGGCGAGGAGTTCCGGCCGCTACCACTCGCCCGCAGCCTCTGGTCAGATCAAGCTCTGCTGGGCCCTGCGGTGTGCGGGCTGCTCGCACACGAACTCGAGCGTC
The DNA here is from genome assembly GCF_040611495.1 of Nocardia sp. NPDC006630. Lineage (NCBI taxonomy): Bacteria > Bacillati > Actinomycetota > Actinomycetes > Mycobacteriales > Nocardiaceae > Nocardia > Nocardia sp. NPDC006630. Next base: position 143,562 of record NZ_JBEXOK010000010.1, on the reverse strand, counting down.
AGTGTCTGCCGGAGGGCTTCAGCCCGGCGCGGTTCTTCGTCGAACTACACCGTCCCGTGCCCGCGGTCCCACTCTCGGTGCGCACCAGCACCTCTCGCAACCAGCGGCGACTGTGTGCCGCCAGCGCGGAACTCATGGCAGGGGACACGCCCGTCGCGCGAGCCACTCTCGCGTTCCTGCGGAAGTCGGGGCCACCACCGGGTGAGATGTGGACCAGCACTCGCAAACCGCCAGTTCCTCCGGACGACTTTCCCGACGACCAACAGCTCTACGCAAGTGACGAGTTCGGCGGCTGGTCGACCGAACTGAGCGACCACATGAACTCATCGCGTAAGAGGACGTGGATGCCGCGGGTGGGCGAGCTTGTCGCCCGCGAGAAACTGAGTGCCTTCGTAGCCGCGGCGATCCTCGGTGACCAGGCGAATCTTGTGTGCCACTGGGGGACGGAGGGGGTGGGCTACATCAACATTGATCTGTCGATGACGTTCGCCCGACTACCTGAGTCCGTTCCGATGGGGATGGGGATCGAGGTGGACAGCCAATTCGCCGCCGAGGGCATCTCCTCCGGAACCGCGATCGTCTACGACCATGACGGTCCGATCGCCACCGCGACGGTCAGTGCCCTCGCCAATCCGCTCCGGCAGGTCGATCTGGCATCCCTCGGCAAGGAATCGGTCGCCGAGGCCTCCTGAGCTTGATCTCATCCCTGGGTGTTGTGGCGGATCGAGTCGCTGGTCCGCCACAGCGACGGCGAAGTCCTGCCGACACGTAATGCGCGCTCAACGTGGCCACGGTCGGCGATTCACGACATCCGCATCCGGCCCCCGCGGCGATGTCGGCCGTCGTGTGTGGGTCTCCTCGGGGCTCACAATGATCAAGTCGAGTTGCCTGAGCAATGACTGTGGAACCTGTCCGCCCTCGAAATGGTCGGATCCGGGCACGATCACCGCCTGCGCGTCGAGGCGGGTGGCCTGAGCCTTGAGCCGGGCCAGCGGCCGCCGTCCCGACAGCGGGTCGTAGCGGACCATGCCGGAGAAGTCGTATCCGAGGCGAGCTGCGAGATCGCGAATCTGCGATTCGTCCCAGAACCGGCTGGCGCCGGACACATCGGTCCGCAGATAGCCCAATGCTGTTGGCTTGTAGAGCATTGCCTCCCCTTGCGGTCGATCGCCGTTCTGTCCGACGGGCAGGAAGTGCTCCATGTACACCCCCGGTTCGTTGGCGGACTCCCCTTCGTAGGCGAGGACCTCTAGCAGGCCGCCAGGGAACTGCACGAGCCTTGTGCGCCAAGTCATTTCGACCTCTGTCCGTTTTGGGTATGCGCTCGAGGCCAGCGATGGGTTCGGCTACGAGCGTCCATCTGTGACGGTAGGAGGCAGTTGTCTTGCAATGCCACGAAATTGCTTGAGATTTCTTGACAAGAGAGCGGACGTGCACTGAATTTCGCGCGATACTGGGAGTCTGGTAACTCTCATACGGAGGCACTGTCATGCGCTTGCGTTTTCTCGGTAAGAACACCCAGGGCAACCATTCACCGACGCTGTACGCCTCGGACCGCGGCACCTACGTGTGCCAGGGGTGGCGGGTGCCGAATCAGCCGGAGTTGATCGAAATACCGCACCCGCTACTGGCTTACCTCGAGCCTGGTACGTGCCTCGGTGCACTGTTGCACGACACCGGGCACGGCACGTTTACCCTAACCGGCGACCCGGTCATCGATCCGGAAGCGCTGGCACAGATGGATACTCCAGCTCACGAACGCAGTGTCGAAGTGCCTGTCGGGAAAGAGATTCGCCGCGATGCTGCACATGATTGACGACAACTTCACGAGCCTGTTCCGTACGTGCCAGCGGTCGGCATTCCATCTGGAAGTGCAGGACAGCTACGAGACGCCGGAGGAATCGACGCCGTTCCAGAAATTCTTGAACGGCGAGCGTGACGATTTCGCTTGGCTGCAAGGCTGGTTGGATCTCGTCCGGGAGTCCGGGGATCGTGGGGTGGCCTTCACTCGCGTGCGGGTCGTCACGGAACCGCATGTCGACTACGTCCGATGGAGTCTGGTCGTCTCGCCGCTGAATATCGAAGCAGGCGAGGATGTTCGGTATCTGCCGCGCCACCTCGTCAATGCCGATGAGCTGCCTGCAGACGATTACTGGCTATTCGACGACGCGACCGTCGCGTACACGATGTTCAGCCCAGACGGTGCAGCTGCCGGAGCGGCTGTCACCACGGACCCCGCGTTCGTGAAGCATTGCGTCGAGATCCGCAATGCTGTGTGGGGGCAAGCGATTCCGTATGCCGATTACCGGCGGACTACCGTCACTGCGTGACCACCGTCCACAAGGCGCGCGAAGCGCTCGGAGCGCAGCTTCGAGATCATCGCAGAGATGCTGAACTGAGCGGACGCCAGCTCGCCGAGCTTGCGGGCTGGCATCCGTCCAAAGTCTCGAAGATCGAGTACGGCAAGCAGACACCGACCGAGGACGACATTCGGACCTGGTGCACGCTCACGAACGCGGAAACCTGTATAGCCGACCTGGTTGCGAGTCTCCGCAATATCGAGTCGGCATACCTCGAATGGCGGCGCTCGCTCGGAGCCGGCATCCGCCGGGCGCAGCAGAAGGTCAACGAAATCGAGTCGGCAACTACGCTCATTCGTGGCTACGATCCTGCTCTGATACCCGGCCTGCTCCATACTCCGGAGTACGCGGAAGCGATCTTCCGGCAAGTCGCGGACTTCAATGGAACTCCGAATGATGCCGAGGAAGCGGTCGCGGCACGGATGGACCGGCAGCAGCGGTACCTGTATCGAGGCAATCGGCGCGTCCACTACCTCATCGGTGAGCAAGCCCTCTATACGACGGTGGGCGATGACGATGTCATGTTCGGGCAGCTCGACCGGCTCCTGACTGCGATGTCACTTCCTCGGGTGCTCCTGGGCATCATTCCGTTGATGGCCCAATACCTGGTGTCCGCAACGAATTTCATCATCTACGACAATCGCCTGGCGGTCGTCGAAGGCGTGACCGCAGCACTGACCATCACGCAACCGCGTGAAGTAGTGGCATACGGGCGTGCCTTCGAGATGCTCGCCGACCAGTCGGTAACGGGAGACGCGGCGCGAAAGCTGGTCACCAAGGCGTTGGAGGCTCGACGAGAGTCCGCGTTTCGGCCCCGTCGCTAGTGACTGTCAGCAGATCGGGTGAGGGTGATGAGGGGGATTTCCCATGGGACTTGGGATTGGAATTGGGTGATGGAGTCGGCGACGGCGGGGGAGGAGTCGACTATTGTGTGCCAGATTTGGGGGCGGGTTTCGGCGGTGGCGACTGTTGCTGAGACTGGCCAGGATTCGGTGCCTACCTCGATGGTGGCGGTGGGGGTGGCGATCAGGTTGAAGTACCAGCCGGGGCGGTGGGGGCGGCCACCGTTCGCGGCGAAGATGACCACGTCGTCGCCGCGGCGAATGTAGGCCAGGGGCCAGGTGCGGGGTTCGCCGGTGCGGGCGCCGATTGTGGTGAGAAGCAGGAGGTTACGGTCGGTGAACTGTGCGACCTGTCCGCCGTTGGCGCGGAATTCGTCGATGATGCCTTGGTGGAGTTGCTGGCGTGTTACATCGGTCATGCGCCTACCAACTGATCCGGGCCGCAGGATATTGCCGGAACTGCCACATCATTCGAGGAGAATCATGGAATTGCTGAGCCCAGTACCCACCATCAAAGGGCCGGACACGCTCTTCACCGGCCACGTGTGGATCGACACCATCTACCGCGGTGAAGACCCGTCCCGCACCCGGTTGAACTCGGTGCGCTTCAGCCCCTGCGCTCGCACTGCCTGGCACACCCATTCCGTCGGCCAGACCCTGCACGTCACCGAGGGTATCGGGGTGGTCGCGACTCGTGACGGGCGAGTGATCGTCATGCGACCCGGTGACACTGTGTGGACGCCGCCAGGTGAGGAGCATTGGCATGGTGCGACCGCAGAACACTTCATGACACATCTCGCGCTGTGGGAAGGCGACGAGGTCACCTGGGGCGTGCACGTCACTGATAAGGAGTACGCCGACGCGCAGCCGACTGCGAACGGCGAATCGCGCTGACTTTCAACACAATCGGGTACTTGAAGCCATCGGTGGCGGCGCGCGGGTTCAGGGAACCAGCACGATGCGCTGCCCGGGGGCGGTGGGGGTCTTCCATGCCTGCTCGACCTGATCCAGTGGCATCGGGAGCGGATCCACGGCCAGGGTGCCGGAGGCGATTTCTGTTACGAGGGAAGGTAATTCGGCCAGGATGCCCGCGGTCGTCACTGAACCCTGGCCGCTGCCCATGATATTCAGATTTCCCGCGCGCAGCAGGAATGACGGGAGCGTGATGTCGGCGCCGGCCATCGAGCCGATCTGTATCCAGGCCAATGCTTTCGAGCGGTCGGTGCGGGCGGTCAGAAGTGCGGGCATGGCCAGTTCGGTGGGGTGACCCCACAGGTAATCGATGACGACGTCGACATCTGCGGCCGCCCGGGCGAGACGGTCGGTGATCTCGGTGTCGCTGCCATCCAGGCTCACCACCTCGTCGGCGCCGAGACTCTTGACCAGTTCGAGGCGTTCCGCATCGCGGCCCGCGCCGATCACCCGGGCGGCGCCGAGGTGTTTGGCAATCTGGACCGCAAGCTGTCCGGCATTGCCGGTCGCGCCCATGACCAGCACGGATCCGCCCGGTTGGAAGGCGACGCGGCGGCGCAGCGCCACCCAGGACGACATGGCGGGATTCATGGCGGCGGCCACGGCAATCGGATCGGTGCCCGGGGGCAGGGCGATGGCCCGCCGACGGTCAACGACGGCATATTCGGCCATGGTCCCCAATGCGGTGTCCAGGGCGACGAAGTAGAGCAGTTCACCCTCAGCCGTGCGACCCACCGCGTCGACGCCGGGGATCATCGGCAGAGAACCGTCGGAGCTGTAGTGGCTGCCGTCCGCTGCTGAGCGGACTCGTGGATGTAGCCCTGCCGCAACAATATTCACGAGGACGTCGTGCTCGCCCGAGGCGGTCGGCGTCGGGAAGGTGTCGAAGGTTGGCGGGCTGTCGAAGGAACGGACAACTGCGGCATGCATGAGGTCTCCTGATTCTGCGCCGGCGGGATAGTGGCCGGCGGCCGGAAGGTGTCGCAGCCAAATTGGTTCGCGGCACGTACTAATTTCCCTCAGGTTAGTTTGTGTCGCGTACTAGGTCAAGTAGGCTGGCGGTATGACCACTGATCCCGTCTCGACCGTGTTCACCGACAGTAAGCCGCTGAACACGGTGGACGCCCTGGTCCAGCTGTCTTTTCTCATCCAGCGCGTACTCGGCGCGGTCGGTGCCGAGCACGACCTGTCGATCATTCAGATCAGGCTGCTCGGCGTCCTGCGGGACCGTCAGCCCGGAATGCTCGAACTCGGCGCTCACCTCGGCCTGGACAAATCCTCCATGACCGGCCTGGTCGGTCGCGCCGAGAAACGCGGCCTGGTCCAGCGCTCGCCGTCCCCGCGAGACGGCCGTGCGGTCCTGGTCTCCCTCACCCCGGCGGGCAGTGCGCTCGCCGAGCAGTGCACCACGGAGATCGGCCGCCGAATCATCGGTCTCACGGACGGGCTGACCACCCCCGAACTCGTCGAGCTCACCCGGCTCAGTGATGCCGTTGTGCGCGCGGCCGGAGCGAACGACTAAGTCAGACAACGACTCCCGAATCCGGCACCCCTGCGTAATCGGGCAGTTCGACACCGTTGATCGCGCGATCGATCAGGTCGGTATCCCACTCGGGTTCGGCGCTGGGCTCGGCGTCAGGATCGGGGACGGCGAGGCTTCGAACGTGCAGCCGGCCGATCTCCTGATTGGCCTCGACGAACGAGCGCATCCGCTTCTCGTAGCCGGCGAACCCGGCCTCCGGGTCCCACCCGGACGCGGCCAGCTCTCCGGCCAGCAGGTAGGCGCCGACCAGCGCCAGCCCAGTGCCTTGACCGGACATCGGCGACGGGCTGAACGCCGCGTCCCCGAGCAGCACCACGCGCCCATTCGACCAGCGGTCCATCACCACCTGGGCGACCTGGTCGAGGTAGAAGTCAGGGGTGTCGTCCAGATGCGCGAGGATGCGCGGGGTCAACCAGCCCATATCGGCCGTCCGCTCGCGCAGTAGGCGCTTCTGGGCCTCGATATCGCGGTAGTCGACCTGGAAATCCCCGGCGGAGAAGGAGAGCATGGCCATCGCCCGGGTGGTGTCCCGGAGGGGCCGCAGCCCGGCCGAGCGACCGGACTCCTGGAAGTCGATGAGCCAGCGGTCCAGCCCGAATTCGTTTGGCACACTGTAGAAAGCCAGCACGAGCCCGAGATGGCGGATGAACCGCTCCCGCGGCCCGAAGACCATCTCGCGCAGCGAGGAGTGCAGCCCGTCCGCCCCGACCACCAGATCGAAGCGCCGCCGGTCGCCGCCGGCGAAGGTCACATCGACCCCGTCCGCGTCCTGGGTGAGCTCGGCGATCCGATCGCCGAAGAGGTATTCGACCTCATCGCGGGTGTCGTTGTACAGCACCTGGGACAGGTCCCCGCGCAGGATCTCGATCTCCGAGATGTACCCGTCGCCGCCATCGTCGTCCGCACGATAGGTCTCGAGCACCTTCCCGGCCTCGTCCACGGTGTACGCGCCGGCGGTCTGAGTCCTAGCGGCGCGCACCGCCTCGTCCAACCCCATGCGCCGGATGACCTCCTTGGTCACCCCGCGCGCATCCACCGCCTGCCCACCGGGACGCAGCTCGGGAGCTCGCTCGACCACGGTCACCTCGGCCCCTCGCCGGCGCAGCCAGTGCGCCAGGGCGGGTCCCGCGATGCTCGCTCCTGCCACCAACACTCTGGTACCGCTCACTGCGCCTCCTGCTCACCTGTCCGGATCACGCCCGGAACGTCTGCTCTGTCCCACCTCTATCGGTGTATTCAGAGGTATGGACGCCGGATCCACCGAAAATTCATCGGTGCGGCCGAGATCGTCTCCACGCTATTGCGAACACCCGGAGCCCACGGACATGTTCGGATATTGGCGGCGACGCGTTGCCGAGTGGCTTCACACGCCGGTCTGGCCGTCGATCCGTTCCCGGATGAGGTCGGCATGCCCGTTGTGCCGGGCGTATTCCTGGATCATGTGCGTGAGGATCCAGTGCAGGCTGTACCGGTCGCCGGTCGGCTGATGGACACCGAAGGTATCGAGCGACTCGCAGGCCTCGGTGATCTCGCGGGATCGGGCACATGCGCTGTGCCACAAGCGGAGTGATTCGTCCGCATCCGCAGTGTCGACGTCGAAGTCCGAGCCGTCCGGGGCGTCGGCCTGCCAATACATGAACGGAGTGTCGTCCGCCTCGGACAGGACCCGGGCGAACCAGCCCAACTCGACATCGGTCAGATGGCGGACGAGTCCGAGCAGCGACAACCTCGACGGCTCAACGGCCCGCAGACGAAGCTGATCGGCGGAGAGCCCGGAACACTTCCGGGCCAACGTTTCTCGATGGAATTCCAGGATGCTGACGAGCGTCTCGCGTTCTCCGGCAAGTTCGTGCGCTTCGGTCTGATGCGTCGACTCCATTCGTTCATGATGCCGGACGGCGATTGTGCAGCGCGCTGCCGAACTGATCTCGCCCCGTTGATCTTCAGACATGCCATGGGGCCGCATGATGGAATTGCGGTGGGGGGTCCCGGCGAGAACGTTGATTATTCGGTAGCGAGTGCGCAACGACAGGGAGTGGCAGATGGTGACGATCATCGGTGGCGGAATTGCGGGTTCGGCGTTGGCGGGAGCGCTTGCGCGGCAGGGGAAGTCGGTGCGGTTGTATGAGGAGCGGCCCTCAGGCTCCGGTGGGGGTGCGTTCCTGTTCATCGATGATCGCGGGCATCGTGCGCTGGCGAGCCTCGGAGTGGATGCTGCTGCCGTTGATGCCGGGTCCTATCCGGTGACCGGGGGCATCACATCGGCGAACAACCTCGGGCGGCGGGGTTCGGCAAACGGTCGCGGACACCGGTTTTGGATGCGCCGCAATCTGATCGCGATCCTGGAAGACTTTGTTGCCACGTCCGGCGCGGAGGTGAACTACGGCAAGCCAGTCACCGATATCGCATTCGCGCCGGGCGGATACACCCTCGTTCAGGGTGATTCCCGCACTGCCGCAGACGATCTCATCATAGGAGCTGACGGCATAGATTCGGTTGTGCGAGCCGCCATCGAACCCGATCGACATCCGGAGTACGCCCGCGATGTGGTGGTGTACGGCATGACGAGTGAGCCCCTCACCCTGCCGACCGATCCGTCGACCCTGCACTTCTATGCGGAAATCGCGGCCGACGGCAGCCCCTTGAGTACCTTCGGGCACATCTGGCGCCCCGGAGACAGCGCAGCGGTCTGGTTCGTGCGAATAACTCGCGCCCCACTGACTTCCGGCGATGACATCGGTATGCGGCCGATCGCCGACTGGGCGGATGCGATTCGCGACGCGACACCGTCGAACAAGGTGCTGATCGACGTGTTTCTGGCAACCACCGAGGAGGTCCATGTGAGCAATGCACGCAACGTCCCGCTGGCCGCGGCTTCCGCGCCGTCCGAGCGGGCACTGCTGGTCGGGGATGCCGATCACGCCATCACCCCGGCTGCTGGCGTCGGCGCCCGCGACGCCCTGGAGGACGTGCACGCGGTCTACGATGCGGTGGTGGCGGGTACCTCGCCCGCAGCCGCCATGGCAGAGCGCCGCCGGCGGATCATCGCGGACCGGGAACTCGTCCGCCGCCGCAGCGCCCGATAGCCCTTTTCAGGAGGTTGCTATGTGTCGCCTGTTCGGAATGTCGGCCGCACCGCAGCGCGTGCGCGCCACCTTCTGGTTGCTGAACGCACCGGACAGCCTCGTGCAGCAGAGCCATCGGGAGCCCGACGGGGTCGGACTCGGCACCTTTTCCGCCGACGGTTCGCCGCTGGTGGAGAAGCAGCCGATCGCGGCGTATCAAGACATGCAGTTCGCACGTGAGGCCAGGGAGCGCGAGTCGGCGACTTTCATTGCGCACGTGCGGTTTGCCTCCACCGGCGGTCTGGAAACACGCAATACGCATCCGTTCGAACAGCGCGATCGTCTCTTCGCGCACAACGGGGTGCTGCAGGGTTTGGATGAGCTGGACGCCGAGCTGGGGGAGTACCGCAGCCTGGTCCAGGGCGATACGGATTCGGAACGGTTCTTCGCCCTGATCACTCAGCGCACCGATAAGCGCGGTGGTGAGGTGACCGCGGGCATCGCCGATGCCGTGCACTGGATCGCCGACCGGCTGCCCGTCTACGCGCTCAATCTGATTCTGACCACGGCCACCGACATGTGGGCGCTGCGCTACCCCGATACGCACGATCTCTTCGTCCTGGAACGCCCCGCGGGCGGTCAGCATCTGGACCATGCCGGTCGCGCCGGAATACGTTCGCACAGTAGACAACTCGCGGACAACCCCGCCGTTGTCGTCGCCACCGAACGCATGGACGCCGACCCGGGGTGGCGGCCGATGGCCTCCGGTGAACTACTGCATGTCGATGGCGCGCTGGGCGTGCACTCGACCATCATCATGAATTCCCCACCGCGCCATCTGCTTTCACTCGCAGACCTCGATCCCACCGCAGCCGCCTCGCAAGCCGCAGTGTGATGGATCTGCCACGTCACACCACCTCGGAACCGCTCGCGAGGCCGACCCGGCCCTCTGATGTGGCGGGCGATGTGCGGTAGTCCTCGATTGTCATGGAGTTGTACAGTCGTGCGGTTTTGGAGACGAGACGGATGAAGGCCCGGCTGGGCCCCGTGGGCAGCGCGGAGATCAAGCGCGTGCCCTGGACCAGCCCCGACACTCCCAGCCGGGACGCGGGGACCAGGGTCTTCGCCGCGCTCAACGCGGCTGCCCGGCTGCCACGCACGTGCTCCGCCATCGCGCGCTCGTAGGCGGGGAAGGCGCGCTCGTGGTCACCGCCCGCCCGCGCCAGCTCCCCGGCGAGGATGTACGCGCCGACAACCGCCAGGGTGGTGCTGCCGCCGACGGCCGGTCCGGGGCTGTAACCCGCATCCCCGACGAGCGTGACTCGGCCCCGGGACCACGTGTCCATATGGACCTGGGTGATCGAGTCGAAGTAGAACGCCGAGGTCCGGTCGAGCTCATCCAGGCAGCGGTCCACATCAGCATGAAAGCCGCCGAATGCCTTGCGTAGCAGCTCTTTCTGCCGGGGCACGTCACGATGGCCGAGGTCGAGCTCATGCTCGCTGCGGTACAGGAACAGTGCCCGCGCATCGCCCAGGTGCCGCGCGCCGTAGATGCCGACGGTACGGCCGACGCCGACGTGGATGCGGAGCTCGCCATCGAGGCCGAAGGTGTTGGGCAGGGTCAGCACGCCGAGGTAGGCCCCGATGAAGGAGCTGAAACGGGACTCGTCACCGAAGACGAGGCGGCGCACATTGGAATGCAACCCGTCCGCTCCGACAATGAGGTCGAAGTGCCGCGGCGCGGTGTGCTCGAACCGCACCTCGCCGTCGGGCGAGATCGCTGTGATCGAGTCGCCGAAGAGATACTCGACATCGTCGCAGGTGGCGTCGTAGTAGATCGCGCTCAGGTCGTCGCGCATGATCTCGAAGTGCCGTTCGGACGTGGCGCCGAAGATCTTCGAGAGGTCCACCCCGACGGGTCGCCGTGCGCCTTCCCGGCGGAGTGTCATCCGCTGTGTCCTGCTCGCCCATTCCTCGACGCGCGGGAGCACGCCCATCTGCTCCGAGATGTCCACAGCGGGCTGGAACAGGTCCACCGCATGGCCGCCGGTTTTCCGCGGAACCGCCGCCCGCTCGACAACAGTCACCGTGAAGCCGTGCCTGGTCAGCCAGTACGCCAGCACCGGACCGGCGACGCTGGCGCCGGAGATGAGAATTCGCATGAGCCTGCTCCTTGGAACGTCCGAGCGTGTGCTTTGACACGTTGTAAGAGTTCTCCATCTCTTACAACGTGTCAAGGTTATGTCCGAACGCCTAACATTCTCGGAATGGCCGACTCGCATGACACCGCCGCGCCGCCGCGCCGCCCTCGATCCGACGCCAGGCGCAGCATCGACGCCATCCTCAATGCGGCCCGGATGGTGCTCGGTGAGCGAATCGACGCGAGCATGGAGGACATCGCCGCCGCGGCCGGCGTCACGCGTCAGACCGTCTACGCGCACTTCTCTTCACGCGACGCCTTGATCGCCGCCCTGGTCGCGGCCGCAGCCGCCGAATACGATGCTCTGCTCGACGACGCGGGCCTCGACACCGCCCCGCCCGCCGAAGCGCTGGCCCAATTCCTCAGCGCCGGTTGGCGATTCCTCGGTCGCTACCCGATGCTGCTGAACGCCACGGCGGCCGCGATCCCGCGGCCCGAAAGCGACCCCCACGACTTCGGACCCCCGCGGCTCGAACAGCTCATCGAGCGAGGCCAGCGCACAGGGGATTTCGACCGGTCATTGCCCGCGGCATGGCTTGCTGCTGCGATCTTCGGACTCCAGCACACCGCCGTGGCGCAGGTCGCCGCCGAGCGCCTCGCCACCGATGAGGCGGAGGCGCTGTGCCTGGAAACTACCTTGCGTCTCTGCGGCGGAGCAGTTCAGCGCTGAGTCTCGAATTCAGCTGCAGCAGTTGGGATCCAGCACCAGGCAGAGCGCCGAGAGCGCTTCCCGCCGGGCCCGGTGATAGATATTCATGCCCTGGCGCTCGGACTCGATCAGTCCGGCCTTCTTCAACTGCCCGAGGTGGTGGCTGACCGTCGACTCGGCCAGTCGCACCGCCACCGCGAGCTCCCCGGTGTTCTCCTCGCCCGCCGGACTGGTCAGCAGCAGTGACATGAGCTTGACCCGCACCGGATCGGCAATCGCCTTGAGGCGCAATGCCACTGCCAATGCGGCATCGTCGTCGATCGGCCCGGCGGCCACGGGTGAGCAGCAGACCGGAGCGGACATATCGATGATCGGCAGTGCCTTGGGCATGAAACCCACCTTACCGACTGTCTTGACATATGTCGAAGAGGTAGCAGAAACTGGACCCACCAGTGATTCGACATATGTCTCACAAGTGGAGGTTCTGATGTCTCGCGTTCAGCTCGCCCTCAATGTCGACGATCTCGACCGTGCGGTCGCGTTCTATTCGACCCTTTTCAACACCGCCCCCGCCAAGCGCAAGCCCGGATACGCCAACTTCGCCATTGCGGAACCGCCGCTGAAGCTGGTGCTGCTGGAGAATGCGGGAGCGGGCGGCACCATCAACCACCTGGGCGTCGAGGTGGAGGCCTCCGACCAGGTGCACTCGGAGATCGCCAGGCTCTCGGCCGCCGGGGTATTCACCGAGGAGCAGATGGCGACGACCTGTTGTTTCGCGACCCAGGACAAGGTGTGGGTCACGGCTCCGGATGCTGAACGCTGGGAGGTCTACACCGTGCTGGCCGACAGCGAAACCTTCGGCGTGACAACGGAAATCGCACTGGCCGGCGATGTCGAACAAGGCCCATGCTGTGGAACCGCCGACGAGGCCGCCGCCGTGAGTGCCTGCTGCGGCAGTGCGGCAAAGGCCGATGCGATCGCGTCCGGCTCCCGCTGCTGCGGCTGAATACATCGATGACCATACTGAAACGACGGCTGCTGGCCGAATTCCTGGGTACTGCGCTGCTGGTATGCGTGGTCGTAGGTTCCGGTATTGCGGCACAGCAGCTTTCGCCCACCGACATCGGGTTGCAGCTGCTGGAGAACTCGACAGCGACCGTGCTGGGACTGGCCGTGCTGATTCTGGTGTTCGGCCCGGTGTCGGGTGCGCATTTCAATCCGGTTGTGTCCGTGGCGGACTGGTGCGCGAGCCGCCGCCACGGTACCGGCTTGACCGCTCCGGAACTGGTGGCATACATCCTCGCGCAGATCGCGGGCGGAAGCCTCGGCGCCGTGCTGGCAAATGTCATGTTCGAGCGGTCCGCGATCCAGATCTCCACCCACCATCGTGTCACCCCGGGACACCTGATCGGCGAGATCGTCGCCACCGCAGGCTTGATCGCGGTCATCTTCGCACTGGCCCGCAGCCATCGCGGCGGGCTCTCTGCGGCCGCGGTCGGCGCGTACATCGGTGCCGCGTACTGGTTCACCAGCTCCACATCCTTCGCCAACCCCGCAGTGACCGTCGGCCGCATGTTCTCGAACACGTTCGCCGGTATCGCTCCCGCCTCGGTACCACCATTCCTGATAGCCCAATTCATCGGCGCCGGAATCGGATTCGCACTCGTCAGCGTCCTCTACCCGAATACTCCCGCTGCAGCCGACGACGTCGTCGTACCCCACCCGCCGAACGGAGCGGACCTCCCATGACCGACAGCCCCAGCGTCCTTTTCGTCTGCGTGCACAACGCCGGACGTTCACAAATGGCCCACGGCTTCCTGAACCACCTGGCCGGTGCCGCGATAGAGGTCCGTTCCGCAGGCACCGCGCCCGCCGAATCCCTGAACCCGATAGCCATCGAAGCAATGGCCGAACTCGGCATCGACATCACCACCCAGCAACCCAAAATCCTGACCCCCGACACCGTCCAAACCAGCACAGTCGTCATCACCATGGGGTGCGGCGACGCCTGCCCTTACTTCCCAGGCATCGACTACCGCGACTGGCAACTCGCCGACCCCGCCGGCCAAAACCTCCCAGCAGTCAGGCTAATCCGCAACGAAATCCACACCCGCGTAACCGCTCTCATAGCCGAACTGCTCCCCGAGCTCGACCCGGGACAGCATCGCACCAACTGAACCGCCGCCACGAAACCGGCCTGAACGGTCAAACTTCCCCGCAGACGGTATTTTTCACCGTCCCCATGAGTTTGTGACCGCTCAGGCCGGTCCGCCCCGATCAGTCGCGGTGCCGCGATCTGGCTACTGTTGATCCGCATGACACACAGCGAGGTCGAGGTCACCGCGGAGTTGGTACGGGACCTGCTGCGTGATCAGCACCCGGACCTGGCCGATTACCCTGTGCGGCTCGGTGCACGCGGCTGGGACAATCAGCTGTGGCGGCTCGGCGGCGATCTTGCCGTCCGATTGCCCTGGGCGACAGAGTCTTCAGATGCGCTGCTGTACAAGGAGTACACGTGGGTGCCCACCCTTGCCCCACGTCTTCCGCTGCCGGTCCCCGTACCGCAACGCTTCGGTGAGCCCTCCGAGCGGTTCCCTCGTCCCTGGATCGTCACGACCTGGGTCTCCGGCACTCCCGCCGACCGCGCTCCCATCACGCGTGCCGTCGAATCGGCCACTGCCCTGGCCGTTTTCGTGTCGGCGCTGCATCAACCCGCTTCGGAACAAGCTCCTCTCGGCCGAGACCGCGGAGGGCCGCTGGCCGACTATTCCGAGGGGTTCGCCAGACAGCTTGCCTCAGCCACCGAATTGGGACTCATCCGCGATCCGGGAGCCGTCCGCGCGGTCTGGGAACACGCTGTCGCCGCGCCGAATTGGGATGGGCCGCCCCTGTGGCTACACGCCGATCTGCATCCCGCGAACGTTCTCACCACTGTGGGCACCCTCTGCGGTGTGATCGATTTCGGCGATCTGTGCGCGGGCGATCCGGCCTGCGACCTCGCCGCCGCCTGGATTCTCCTGCCCGACGGCGCTATCGACCTCTTCCACAACACCTACCAGCCGACCCCGGATGCCGCGACCCTGCGCCGCGCCCGTGGATACGCCGTGCTGCGCGCCCTCGCCGGCCTCCTCATCGGCCACGCCGGCGACCGCGGACTCCCGGGCGGAAAACCCACCTGGGGACCACCCGCCCACAGAGCACTGCGCCGCCTCATCTCCACTGGCGACTACTGATCGCGACGCTCAGTGCATCGAATAGCAACGTGCCGAGAGCATCTCGGGCCATTCTCGCGCCGCCCATATGTGCTTGCGGGCCCTGCCGGCGCACCTTGTGCAGACTTCGGCGGAGGACAACCGCCGCCAGTACCGAGGTGCCAGGTTCGTGGTGAGGTGAGCTCATAGAGTGATGCGGGTGAAGATGCCTGGAGACCTCATCAAGCTGCTGGAGCAGCCCGCGTTGTGTTATCTGGCCACCACCATGCCGGACGGGTCGCCGCAGTTGACCCAGACGTGGGTGGATACCGATGGGGAGCATGTGTTGATCAATAGTGTGCTCACGCATGTGAAGACGAAGAATATTCAGCGGGATCCGCGGGTGGCCTTGACGGTTACCGATCCTGAGCAGCAGCGGCGGTATTTCCAGGTGCGGGGGCGGGTGCTGGAGGTGCGGACCGAGGGTGCGGTGGAGCATATCGAGGCGCTTGCGCAGCGCTACCTCGGCGGGCCGTATCCGTGGTTCGGGGGACGGGATCAGGTGCGGGTGGTGTTTGTCATCGAGCCGGAGCGGATCAGCGGGATCTGAGCGGGCGAGATCGCGGTGTCCGAATCTTGCCAGCCTGGTGAATCGGTCACCGCGAGGATCGGTTGCATGACAGTCGATGTGATGATCACTCTGCGAGCCTTCTACGCGGCCGAGGCGGCGTACCTCACCGAGGGGGCCGGGTTCGAGCAGATGGCCGCGCACTTGGCCTCGGACGTGGTCATGTACCAGGCGTCGAGCCTGCCTTACGGCGGCGAATGGCGTGGGCACGAGGGCTTTCGCGCGTTCATCGCCGCCATGGGTGAGAGCTGGGACGGCTTGTGGTTCGACGAGCAGCAGTTCGTCAGCGATAACGATCGGGTCGTTGTCTACAGCCGCGGTCGCCTGCGTGCTCGCCGCACCGGGCGAACGCTGGAAACGTCACTGCTGCAATGGATCAGCTTCAAAGATGGTCTGATCACCGAGTTCCGGCCGTACTACCACGACACCTCCGCAGTGCTGGCCGCACTGACCGCAGAATCGAATCCCTGATCCGCGCCACGACCTTACGGACGACGAACGGGCGTCAGCTGATCTGAACTCAGCTGACGCCCGTCATCGAGAGCGAACTAGTGCGCTGCGGCGGTCAGATCGAACACCGCGAGCCCACCGACATGCTGTTCGGTGTAATGCGCCATGACCCAGTCGAGGATTTCCTTGTTCCCGGCGGGCCGCCAGATGCCGGCGTTCTTGTCCACCGGGGGAGCGGGCTTCGGATCCTTGCCGTCCGCCGGCGCCTGATCGGTGCGCCAGGAGTCGGGAAGGTGCACCTCGGGGACGATGTAGTACCCGATCTGGTGGTTGCGGACGTCGTCCTGGAACTGCGGGAGCGTCGGGACGGGATCCTCGGAGGTGAAGCCGCCGATGGCCATGACCGAAGTGTGCGTGGCCAATTCGAGGCCGGCGGCCGGGCCGGATCGGTCGATGGCGGCCGACCACTTGGTGGTGGTGGCGCGCAGCAGATCCGCCAGCTTGGGATCGACGTCACCGCCGCCCATCATCATGCTCATCTGACCGCGGAAGGCATTGAGCGCGCCCATATCCCGAGGCGGAGCCGGGGGACCGACGGACGGTCCACCGCCGGTATGCGATTCGGGCAGCGTGGCCGCGGTGTAGGCGATGGAACCGGCCAGGCCCGCGAGCAACCCCGCGACCAGCAGCACCGACGTCGCCCGGGTATCGATGCGGGCCAGGCGCGCCGCCACCGGAACAGCCGCCAGCAGCAGGCCGATCGCGGTCAGCACGGTGACCGCCAGAATCGTCCAGCGCAGCCACGACTGCCAGTCGGCATTACGCTGCAACACCACGAAGGCCCAGATCCCCATGCTGAGAATCAATGCGGCGCTGCCGATTCGGCCGAACCTATCGGCCCGGCGCTGCCAGAGCTCATGCACGCCGAGCGCGAACACACCGGCGATGGCGGGGGCGATGGCCAGCGTGTAGTACGCGTGCATGCCGCCCTTCATCTCGGAGAACGCGATTCCGTCGATGATCATCCAGAGCCCGAAAACCAGTGCCGCGCCGCGAACGATATCGGTGCGCGGGGCACGACCGCGGGCGATGAGCACGAGCACGAACGCGAGCAGTGCGGCCGGCAGCAGCCAGGAGATCTCGAAACCGATCTCGCCGGTGAACATCCGGTCATGTCCCTGACCGAAGCCGCCGAAACCCTGTCGCACGCTGTGCGGGATCTCGTAACCCTCGGGCATCTGGAACGGATTCTTGCCGCCCATATGGTTCTGCCCCAGGTAGCGCGCGAAACCGTTGTAGCCCAGCACCAGATCCATGAAGGTGTTGTCCTTCGACCCGGCCAGATACGGCCGCGACGATTCCGGCCACGCAATGGTCAGCAGCACATACCAACCCGAGGACACGATCAGCGCGGCCGCGGCGCCCAGCAGGTGCACCACACGGTTGCGCAGCGTGGTGGGCGCGACGACCAGATAGGCGAGACCCAGCGCGGGCAGCACCATCAGACCCTCGAGCATCTTCGCCAGAAAAGCGAAGCCCAGCGCGACACCGGCCAGTGCCAGCCAGCGCCAGCTCGCGTGCGGCAGTGCGCGAATGGTGCAGTAGGCGCCGGCGGTCATGAGCAGCACCATGACGGCGTCGGGATTGTTGAACCGGAACATCAGGGCCACAACGGGTGTCACGGCCAGCACCAGACCGGCGAGCAGACCGGCGGTGCGGCTCAGCGTGACCCGGGTGATCGCGCCGTACATCAGCGCGACCGCGGCCACCGCCATGAGCGCCTGCGGCACCAGCATGCTCGCGCTGCTGAATCCGAATATCTGCCCCGACAGCGCCATGACCCATTGCGAAACCGGGGGCTTGTCGACGGTGATGAAGTTGCCCGGATCCAAGGATCCGAACAGCAGTGCCTTCCAATCCTTCGAGCCCGACCAGACGGCGGCAGCGTAGAAGCTGTTGCCCATCTGATTGACGGTGATGTTCCACAGGTACGCGATGGCCGTGCCCAGGATCAGGACGACCAGCGCGACCCGCTCCCAGCGGCGGGCGGGTGGCAGTGCGGCCGGTGCGGCAGCGACCGGGGTTGTCGATTCGGGTGGAGCGGACTCGGCGGCCTCAGCGGTGGTGACGGTCACCGCGGGAGTCTCGCGCGCGAGACGGTGAGGAGTCTGGCCCGGAGCTGGGAGAATCCTGTGAATTCCGGTCAGCGATCGCTTTGCCCGAGTGTGGAACGCTTTCCATTCACCGCGCGTTGGACGGGCGGTTCCCGCAGCGAAACGTTAGGTGATCGGATGAATGTGCACCGTCGAAGCAGTCTCTGGCGATGGGCGGCAGCAATGTCGTTGTCCGTGGTGGTGTCGGGCGTGCTGACCGGGCATGCCTCGGCGGATCCCGCCCCACAGGCTGCGAACGATGGATCACATATCGACCATGTGGTGCCGATCGACGCACGACATTCGACCGTGTACGTCTACTCGGCGGCCATGAACCGGGTGATCGCCATGCGTGTGATGCATGCCGCAGATACGAGCGCGCCGCAGCCGACGCTGTATCTGCTCAACGGCGCGGAAGACGGCATCGCCGACAACGGTGTCGAGACCTCGTGGGAAACCAAGACCGATGTCGATGCTTTCCTGTCCGACCAGAACGTGAATGTGGTGACCATCCTCGACGGCCGCTACACCTATTACACCGACTGGGCCGCCGATGACCCGCGGCTGGGCCGCAATCGCTGGACGACCTTCCTCACCCAGGAATTGCCCCCGCTGCTTGATGCGCAGCTCAATGCCTCCGGGCGCAATGCCATCGCGGGCGTATCCATGTCGGCCGGTGCGGCTCTGTCGCTGGCCGAGGACGCACCCGGTCTGTACAGCAGTGTCGGTTCGTTCAGCGGCTGCGCCGAGACCAGCACCGATCCGGGTCGCCGGTACGCGCAGGCCGTTGTCCTGTCCGGTGGCGGCAATCCGTGGAACATGTGGGGCGTCGACGGCTCTCCGGGCTGGGTCGAGAACGATCCCTCCACGCCCGCGAATCTCGAGAAGCTGCGTGGAGTGAATCTGTACATCACCGCCGGTGACGCGGGCGACGCTGCTGCCGGACGCACCAATGCCGCCGGGGGCATGCTCGAATCCGTCGTCAGTACCTGCACGCACGAACTGCAAACACGCACCGAACAATTGGGCATCCCCGCGACGTACAGCTACACCCCGGGCGGTCAGCACGCCTGGCCGTACTGGCAGGACGCACTGCACGAGGCGTGGCCGAGCTTCGACAAGTCACTGCGGGGCTGATGCGGGGTTCCCGGTCTCGTCCGCTATAACGTGGCAGGGGTGATCGGACGCAACGGGGTTCGGTGGGGCGCGGCTCTCGGCGTCGCCGGACTCGCGATCGCGACCTACCTGATAGTGCGGCAGGAGTCCGCACCCGATGTGAGCATGCAGCCACTGCCGGAGGCTCCCGGCGGTATCCAGGCGATCAATCCGCAGGTTCGGGTGTGGACGCGCACGATCACGCTGGTCCGAGGGGACGGCGCCGCTGCCGCGAGCATCGAGAACGGGCAGCCCGGGGACTCGGCCTGGCTCGATCGCAGCGACAGCAGGTTTCACCCGCGAGACGAGATATTCGGCGCCGCAAGCATTCCCGCATCGACTGCCGCGCAGCGCGGCCCGTTCTACCGGTACGCCGGTGGCCTGCTGCGGGCCTGCGGGAAGGCCGCTGATCGCCCCGAGATCCGGTGCACCCGGTGGGCCGGGCCCGCCGATCCGCCGCCCGATCAGCGCATGCGGGCCGTCGAGCGATTGCTGGAACGTTACGACCATGAGACCGGATTGTGGGAGCACGATGCCAGCACCTGGCAGAGCGCCAAAGCCCTGACGACGGTGATCGACTACATGAGTCGCACCGGTGACCGGCAGTACCTCGGCTATGTCGACGAGACGTATCGGCACGGCGATATCGCGCGCACGGGTGTCCCCGTCCAGACCGGATACAACGACGACGCGCTGTGGTGGGCGCTGGCCTGGATCCGCGCCTTCGATCTCACCCACGAGCCGCGCTATCTCGACGCCGCCCGAAAGATCGTGGACGGACTCGGTGACCAGCGGGCATCGTTCTGTGCTGGTGGACTGGCTTGGGCGCGTACGGGAATCGACCCGGACCTGCATCCGTGGACCCAGGTGAACTCGATCACCAATGGGCTGTATCTGACCGCGACCGCTTTGCTGAGCACTCGGGTCGAATCCTCGGACCGCTCGTCCTATCTCGCGCGCGCCACGACGACCTGGGACTGGTTCACCACCGGGGCGGGGCGCGCGCTGCTCGACCCCTCCGGTGTGATCAACGATCACCTCGACCAGTACGGCGGCACATGCGTGCTTGTCGACGAGAACCGGCGATGGACCTACGACCAGGGCATGCTGATCAGCGGACTGGTGGCGCTCCACCGGGCAACGGGAAATGGCGCTCTGCTCACCTCCGCCGACCGGATCGCCGCGGCCGCGACACACGACGGCTCCGTATTCGTCCAGAATGGAATCCTGAACGAGCCCAGCGCAACAACCTGTCCCGGGCCCGACTGCCATGACGCCGAAACATACAAAGGCGTCCTCGTCCGCGGTTACCGGGAACTGGTGGACACCGGCCGTTCCAAGGTCGCCACAGCCGAATTCCTCACCCGCCAGGCACAGTCGTTGCGCGACACCGCCGATGAGTACGGCTTCCGCTGGCAGGGGCCGCCGCGCGACGACGACCATCCCAATTTCGCCACCCAGACAGCGGCATTGGATGCGCTCAATGCCGTATGAACAACTTCGAGCTAGTCGGCCGGGGTGGTGCGGGCCTTCTTTCGCCGGTGCGCGAAGGCTTCCAGTTGGCCGGAGACCACCAGGATCAGTAGTGACCACAGTCCAATTTGCGGCAATGCCACCGCGACGACCAGCGCGATGGCGGTGGCCGCTACGTTGATCCAGCGCACGGCCAGATCTTCGGCGGTGATCTGGTCGATGTCGGCGAGCATGCCGGCGCGGTAGAGGATGAACTCCTCGATCCGAATCGTGGCCTGGGCGACCACCAGGACGCCCACGTAGAGGCCGACTGCCAGGCGATCGTGGCGCTGCGAGTAGACGTCGAGGACCGTCGCCACCGGGAGGGCGACAATGCAGAGCAGCCACACCATATTGACCCGCAACAGGCGCGGGGTGTAGCCGGTGGCGCGCTCGAACAGGCGGTGATGATCCCGCCAGAGCACGCTGATCACCACGAAGCTGACTCCGGCGGCGGTCAGCGCATAACTGTTGTCGGACAGGAACTTCGCGGTCGACGAGGACGCGACGTCCCGGGCGCTGTCGACGAGGGGGAGCGCGATCAGCGTTATGGCGATGGCGACTACGGCATCGCTGAAGTAGATCAGCCGCTCGAGTCCTCGCTGGGTCCGTACCGGGCCTGCTTCGGGGGCGGTCACCGCGTTGACACTACCGGTTCGCGCTCGCGAGGCAGAGGTTCGCCGATCTGAAGCTGCCGTCAATCGGTCAGGAGAGCTCGCGCGTGGCGCACCTCGGGAATTCCGATTGCCTTCGCGGCGAGCAGGAATGCCACAGCTCCGCCTGCTGCGCCGCCCGTCAGCGTGACGAGATGGGCGAAACCGTGACCGGAGACGGTGTGCTGTGCGATGACCATGACGGCCGCGCACGATGCGCCCGCGATGGCGGTCGCCCACACCACCCGGGTGAATGTCTCACCGACAGCGGTGAATCCGAGCAGTCCACAACGCTTGCGCAGCAGCACATGCCCGAGCGTCGCGCCGACAACATAGGCGAGCGAGCTGGAGACGCTCAGCAGCACGACGACGATATGGTCGGGAAAGACCGCCGCCGAGACGGCGATGACGGTGACCTTCGTGACCACCATCGCGACATTGATCACCGTCGGGGTGCGAGTGTCGTTGTAGGCGTAGAACACTCGCATCTGGAGCATGACCAGCGCGAACGGCGCCAGCCCGAAGGCCGAGCACGCGACGGCCGTTCCGATCAACCGGGCCGCCGCCGGATCGACCCGCCCGCCGAATACCGTGCTGGCCAGCATCGGGCCGAGCAGCGCCATGGCCACCGTGATCGGCACCAGCGCCACTGTCAGATACCGCGCTCCGCGCCCGAGATCCGCGATCACACCGCGCAGATCACCGAGGGCGGCGGAACGGGAGATCCGTGGCATGAGCAGCGTCAGCAGCGATGCCGCGAGAATCCCGTAGGGGACCTGGAACAGCAGATCCGCGTACGAGGAGATGGACATCCCGCCGTGGTCGAACGCCACGCGCATGGTGACGGCGACACCGACCTGACTGATCGCGGCATACCCGAGGACCCAGCCGAGCACCGGAAGTCCGGCGCGCACCGGACGCCAGGTATAGGGGAGCGGGCGGGCGTGCCAGTTCCAGTGGAATCCATTGCGGCGCAGCGCAACTATGACCCAGGCCGCCTGCCCGACCAATCCCGCGGTGGTGCCGAGCCCGATTGTCAGAATCTGCATGGTTGTCATGGCGGCTGGAGTCAACGTGACCGGTCCCGGAACCAGTACGAAGATGCCACAGGTCAGCAGCACGATCACATTGTTGACAACCGGAGCCCACGCGGCCGCGGCAAAGCTGTCCCGAACATTGAGCACAGCGGTCAGCAAGACCGCCACCCCGTAGAAGAAAATCTCCGGCAACAACAGGTACGCGAACAGCGTGGCCAGATGACGCTGCGCCGAATCGGCCACGAAGACTCGCACGATAAGTGGTGCGCACACCACCGTAATCACGGTGATCGCCGCCAACCCGAGCACCGCCGCCACCAGCACCCGCTGCGTGAACTCCCGAGAGTGCTTGCGCCCGTGCCGCCGCGCCCGCATCAGCAGCGGAACTACCGCACTCGCGAACACACTCCCCAACAGCAGCTCGTACACCATATTCGGCAGCTGGTTAGCCCCCGCATAAGCATCACCGACCGCAGCGGTACCGAGCAACGCGGCCAGCACAAGCGTCCGCGCGAACCCCGTCACCCGACTCACCAATCCAGCAAGCGCGACATGGCTTCCCGCCCGAGCCAACCCGCCTCCTACACCGCCCGAGCCACTCCGCGAACCTTCCCCGCCACCGGATCCAGACGGTCCATTGCGCTTACCAGCCCTGACGCCGAGACCTGACCGGTCACCATGTGGCCCGGCCCCCTCTCGCTGAGTTCTGGTTGAGCGGGCGCCCGCCGGGCCGGTCTGCTCGCGACCTCGGCTGCGGACGGGGTACTGATCAGTTGCGTTGCCCGCCCCGGTTCCCAGGTCTGACCCGTAACCGTCCGAACCAGCGGCCCTGCCCTGCTGAGTACTGTTCGAGTGCCCGCCCGCCCACTCGGCCGAGCCGTGAGCTCGACTGAGAACGCGGTGCCGACCGGCTGCGTCCCCCGTCCAGTTGGGCTCTCTCCGCAATGGGGGTGGCCCGGCCAGTCGCGGGATCGGCTGTGTCGGGAGGTGGCCGTAGTCGGTCATAGCCCTCGCTTCGGATATGGGATGTCGAATCCGATGCTGCCGTCCCGGTGAGACTTTCGCCAGGAATCGGTTGCTCGATCGTTCGCGGAAAAGAAGTCGCTCGCGGATGGGTGTGGTTGGTACTGTGCCGGGACCGTGACATCGTGCGAGGAGGTGAGACCCATGAATGCTGCATCGAAATGGGTGCTCCCCCTCGCCGTCACGGTCGGGCGAACGTCGTAGTTGTCGCCGGGAGCGCCTGAAAATCGGCAATCCCGAAAGGCGACAACCATGTATTCACAACATTTCACGTTCGAAACAGGCGAGCCCGCCGCCGTCATCACGCGGGTCGCGATCAATCAATGGCACGCCGAGGTGGACGGCCGAGTCGTCGGCAGTGGCGACGTGGCCCGGCGACCGGACGGACGGCTCTTCGTCAGCATCGATTCCTGGCATGCCACCGTGTTCGACCAACTCGCCGCGACCCTGCGGGCCAAGCTGCCGCGGCCGCTGTACACCGTGGTGGACGAGGCGGAGACCGACCTGACCGCCGGGTGGCGGCGGGCGGGATTCTCGCCCGGGCGCCGCGAGTGGGAGTATTCCGTGCCCACCGATCCGGCGCTCACCGGACTCGACGCGAGCGCGCCACCGCCGGGAGTCGCGATCAAGGCTGCGTCGGAAGCTCCACTGCGGGAATTGGATCGGGCGATTCGAGCCGAGGTCGAGGCCACTGTCGGCTGGCAGAGCATGCCTGCCGAAGTGCGGCCCCGCCCGGTCGGCGACACTGTTGTCGACCCGTCCAAGTACGCGGTTGCCGTGCGATCGGGCCGATACGTCGGGTTGATTCGTGTTGTGCAGGCGACCCGGCAGCCGCGTATCGGCCTGATCGCGGTCCGGGCCGCGGAGCAACGGACCGGCGTGGGGCGGGCGCTACTCGCGCACGCGCTGGGCGTGCTGCACCGCGGTGGGATAGGCCCGGCGTACACCGAGGTGAACGAATCCAACACCGCGGCAACGGCATTGTTCGACGGCATCGGCGCCGAGCGCGTCGAGAGCAATCTGGAACTAGTGCTGCGATGACCGGCCCCGGTGGGTGGCAAGTGCCGTCCTGCGGCGCCTGCCACCCACCGTAGGCGTGAATTACGTTGTGGCGATGAGTATCTGCTCCGAGCTGGACGGACGGAGGTTGTCCGTGCGACCGGAGAAGTAGCGCGCCGCGACGTCGTCCGCGGATACGTGCCGAGCTCCGGAGAATCCGGATTCCTTTGCGAGCGCGATGATCTCATCGGGGGAGTAGAAGGTGATGAAGGGGTTGCCTGCGGCTCGGGCGAGGCGTTCGGTATTGCTGCGGCCGGGCTGTTCTTCGGGTTCCACCAGCTCGAGGGGGAGGGTGAAGGTGGTTGCGAAGGTGGAGCCGGGGGCGAGTTGGGCTGCCTGCCGGAAGGTGTCCGCATTCGCCTCGGCGGTGAGGTACATGGTGACGCCGGTGGAGGCCACCACGGCGGGGCGATCGGCGTCGAAACCCTCGTCCGCCAAGCGGTCCCACCATGATTCGGCTTCGAAGTCCACGGGCACCAGTGTGAGGTGTTCGGGGAGGCCGTAACCGAGGTCGATCAGCCGGTGGCGTTTCCATTTCTGCGGCCCGGTCTGGTCGACTTCGAAAAGCCTTATGCCGGGGGCGATATCGGGTCGACGCTGGGCGAAGGTGTCCAGGCCCGCGCCGAGAATCACGTATTGGTCGACGCCGAGCGCGGCCTGTTCCTCGACCAGGTCTTCGATCAGCCGGGCCCGCGCCACGATGGTGGCGCGAATGCGGGCCATGATCGCCGGGTCCATATCGGGGCGTTCACGCCAATTCCCCTCGGGCGCAGCCAGCTTCAACCCGATGTCATCCTCGAGCACATGTGGTTGCGCATCGACCTGCAGGTGCAGCGCGCGCCACAGCGCGACGCGCAGCGCGGTGTCCTCGGGAGCGATGGTGTGCAGCATGTTCAGTCCTTGCCCGGTGCCTGTAGGTTCCAGAGCCGGCCGTCGGGATCGCGCACGAGCATCTCCCGGGTCCCGTAGTGGGTGTCCTCGAATTCGTTCAGCACCTCGAGTACCGCATCGGGCTGGAACGCCTGCTCATCGGTCACCTTCAGCACGAATTGCGTCCGCGCCTCCTGATCGGCGGGAACCTCGACGAGGAAGACGTATGGCCCGGTGCGGTGCCGCAGCAGCCCGGAGCCGTGGTC
Source organism: Nocardia sp. NPDC006630 (assembly GCF_040611495.1). Classification (NCBI taxonomy): domain Bacteria; kingdom Bacillati; phylum Actinomycetota; class Actinomycetes; order Mycobacteriales; family Nocardiaceae; genus Nocardia; species Nocardia sp. NPDC006630. The sequence continues at coordinate 117,934 of NZ_JBEXOK010000010.1, read as the reverse complement.
GGTGGCGAAATCGAGTTCGAATCCGAGTGCCTGGTAGTACTTCGCTGCCTGGCCCCAATTGTGGGTCTCCAGGAATATGCCGTCGATGCCTTCGATGGTCACGTCAGTCCTCATTCTTCGCTGAATTCCGCTGCTGCTGTGGGCTTTCGAGGTACGCCCGGAGTGCGTCGGCCACCAGGGCCGACAGGGACATGCCCTCTTCGATGGCATGGAGTTTCACCTGCTTGATCAGACTGATCGGCAGGTACACATTGAATTGCTTGACTTCCTCGTCGCCCACAGGACCGATGCTAGCATGCTAGCAATCTAGCCGCCAAGGGGAAATCAGAGCGTCGGCAGCGCCTCCAGGCGATCCACCAGATACGCGCGCTCGACCGCGTTCTCGGTGAGCAGAAGTGCGGCTTCATAGGCGGACTTCGCCTCCGCCGTGCGGCCGAGCTCGGCCAGGAACGCGGCGCGAGCAGCCTCGAAATACCCGTAGGTGGCGATCGCCGGCTCACCGGAAAGGTCCTCCAGCAGCACGAGTGCACGCTCCGGCCGACCCGAAAGACCCACGGCGATCGCATAATTCAGATGTACCACCGGTGACGGCCATTCGCGGCGCAGCAGCACATACAGTCCGGTGATCTCCCGCCAATCGGTCTGCTCCCAGGTCGGCGCTTCATCGTGGACAGCCGCGATGGCCGCCTGCAGCGTGTACCGATCCATATGCGGCAGAGCCTGTTTCACCAGAGCGATACCCTCGTCGATGGCCGGCCGATCCCACCGGGACCGGTCTTGATGCTCCAGCGTGAGCAGCCGCCCCTGCTCGTCCACACGGGCAGGGCTGCGCGCATCGGTGAGCAGAATCAGCGCCAGCAATCCGGTCACCGACGGATCGTCGGGAACCAGCGCATGCATCATGCGCGCCAACTGGAGTGCGCGAACGGTGAGATCCGGCCGTACCAGCACGTCACCGGAAGGAGCGGTGTGCCCGGTCGTGAACAGCAGATGGATGACCGCGCTGATGGCATCGATGCGGTCCGGAAGCTCCCGCACCGACGGCACCCGATACGGGATGCGCGCCAGCGCGATCTTCTTCTTGGCCCGGGTGATTCGGGCCGCCATGGTCGATTCACTGGTGAGGAACGCCCGCGCCACCTCGGCGGTGGTGATGCCGCAGACGAGCCGCAAGGTCAGCGCCACCTGTGCGTCCCGTGACAGCGCGGGGTGGCAGCAGGTACTGATGAGGCGCAGTCGATCATCGGGAATCGCGGACTCCGCATCGATACCGTCGAGTGCGAGATCCGCTGTGTCGGTATCGGTTTCCTCGGTGACCAGCAGTGGCAGCGTCCGCTTCATGGCCGACTCGCGGCGCAGCAGATCCAGCCCCCGGCGTTTGGCGACGGTGGTCAGCCATGCGGCAGGCCGGTCCGGCACCCCGTGCGCCGTCCATTCGGTCAGCGCCTTCGTATAGGCGTCCTGCACGCATTCTTCGGCGAGGTCGAAATCGCGGACCAACCGCACCGTCGCGGCGAGCACAAAGGCCCATTCGCGACGGTGCGCCTGCTCCACGGCCGCGGTGACGCGCGCGGCCGGGTCGAGAGCTGTCATCGGACTATTCGAACGCCATGATCGGCCGCACCTCGACGCCACCGAACGGTGTCGGCACCTGCTTGGCCAGCGCGATCGCCGCATCCAGATCCGGCGCCTCCAGCAGGTAGTAGCCGCCGAGCACCTCCTTCGCCTCCGCGAACGGCCCGTCGGTCACCGTCACCTCACCGCCTGCGCCCTTGCGAATGGAGGTGGCCGTGCCACTCGGCTGCAACGCTTCCCCGCCGAGCCGAGCCGCACCCGCGATCTCCTGGAAGGTCACATGCTCCTGATAGATCGCCCCCAGCTCCTCCTGCGAGGCGGCGGCGTACCCGGCTTCGTCCTCGTACAGCAGTACCAAATACTTGCTCATCGTTTCGCTCCTTCGGTTCCGGCGGCCCGATGTTCGGGCTGCTCTACCTCTCCGACGAGCGGGTTCGCCGGAAATCGACAACTCTGCGGAAAATCTTTCCACCATTGCGCGCTGCTGGGATTGCCGATTTCTGTTGTGTGAAGCAGGAGGAAATCCCGGGGCTCGATTGGCGGCGAGTGATGGCGGCGACGTAACACCGCGAATAGTAGGGCGATTGACCAGCTGAAGCCCTGGCGCGAATCCCCCTACGGGTCAGGGCTTCGTTTATGCGAGTGGGCGCCAGCCCCTGCGCGAGATCGGTCGCGTAATCGCCGAGAGGGTTACGGGGCCACAAGGTTCTCGCCGCTGACCAAATGGATTATCACGGCGGGGGTTTCGCCGGAGCGGGCACGCACAGCGGCCAGCACCAACCCGTCTGCGGCGACCTCGACGCGGTCGGTGCCGAGGCTGGAGGCCACGGTCACGGCGGCCGCGTCCTCGGCGGCGTACCCGGTCAGCCCGTACCAGCCGATCTCGCTGTCGGTCCTGCTGTAAAGCTTGGTGCATTTGCCGTCGAGCGGCCGACCGGGCGCAGTGGTGGCGGCCCGCGTGATGGGACGCCAGAGCGACCCGTTCACGACGTCGGGCAGACGCCACTGCGCGCCGTCGTGTTCGACGAACACGAGCACACGGGCTTCGCCGTCGCTGTCGAACGGGCTGGCGGTGGCGACCAGCACGGCCATGGTGTCGCCGCGGTCGATCGCGGCAACCATACGGGCCGGACTGCCGCCCTTGGAAAACTCGCCGACAGCGAGTTCGATCGCCGGGTGCGACAGGGTGGTCATGAGATCGAATCCTTCCGCCGGGATGGCTCTCAGCATGTCACGATCGTGACGGTGCCCCCGTGTTTCCTCGAGGAGCACCGTCCGTCGTTTCGTCGGCGATATGTCAGCAGGCGATCGCAGGCGGTGCTTCGGTACTGATCACGGTGTCGGTGTCGTGCGCGAATCCCTTGCTCGCGGTGAACTTCACTTCGGCGTGCCAATAACCGATTGTCTGGTTGGCCTTGCACGGTTCGGTGTAGGACTTGTCGACGTCCTGCGCCAGCACGAACGTGTCAGGGCGCATGTCTCCCCGCTGCTGCGGGGTGGCGGTGGGTGAGTCTGCCCTCCACAGCCGTGTTTCCGTCACGATTGTGTCGGCGTCGATGTTGCAGTGCGCCTTGAATCCGAAGTGGACCTCGGCCGCGCCCCGTTCGACGGTGGAGACATCGACGAAACAGTGGAGAGCGTCGGCATGTGCGGCGGGTGCGGCGACGGTGTCGATGCTGCCCGCCAGGAGGAGTGCGGCGGCGATACCCCGGCGCTGGTGGTGATACGGACGATCAGGTTGGTACGCATAGGGTTCCTTCATCCGGGTGTCCTCGTGTTCCGGGTCGGCCGTTACCCCCGCCGCGCAGAAATTCCAGAGCGGCTACGACGCGCGGACACGGGGGAGTGCAGGAAGCGTGGATCTTCGAAATCCCTATGGCGCGTTCACGATCCATGTCCGGGATGTAGCCCGTTTCGCAGCAGTCGTTCACCCAATGCTGGGGTAAGTGGATGCTCATCGGCTCGCCACTGATACGTCGTGGCTCGGCGTGCGCTGGGTGGTGTCCATAGGGGATTCCTCGACTGGTCGCGGGCGGGATGTCGGTGCGGTGTATCTGAGCTCTGTGAGCGGGAGACGTAGTGCGCCGTAAGCGATTGCCGTGAGGGTCGCGATCAAGCCGGGCAAGAAGAGCGATGTCGTCAGCATCGGATGCCTCTGGTTGGCTATTCGGTTCGGTGGGTTGTTTCGATACCGGGGCCGTCGCCGACCAACTGCGAAGGTATGGCTACAAACGCAAGCGGATCGGCGCCCCTCCCATTGCGGGGATTGGGCTACCCGGTGTCGGGATCTGTTTCGAACGTAAGCCCGCTGACACCAGATCGAGTGACACTGAGAGTGCTACTCCCACAGGGGATTCTCTGTACGCTCGAAGGTGGGGAATCCAGCCGAAGGAACCAAGAATGGACGAGACGCTCGGCGCACGAATCAAGCGGCGTCGTGGACGGGCCATGACGCAGGCGAAGCTCGCCGAGTTGACGGGGATCAGCAAGTCGATGGTCTCCAAGATCGAACAGGGAGAAAAGACACCATCGATCCCTGCGCTACAAAAGATCGCTCGGGCATTGGACACTGATGTGCGGGATCTGCTCGACATCAGCAACAACGTCCCATTTGTCGATCCGGAGGCCGGCATCATCGCGATCCGGAGAGCGCTCACGCCCGTCGGTGACTTGATGGATGACATGGGCGACGAGGCCCACCTTTCCCTCGTTGACGCCCGGCGCATTGTTGACCGGGCATGGGGCGCCTACTCGTTCGGTCGTTTCGAAGTACTCGCGGGCCTGCTGCCGGCTGGGATTACTCAGGTCCGCGCCACCGCGCATGCAGCGCAGGGCAACGAGGTAGCAGCAGCTCATGAGCATCTTGCGCGGATCAGCTGGGTCGCAGGTTGCACGCTCGTGCATTTCGGTCAGCCCGATCTGGCATCGATGGCGATTCGAGATGCGTTGCGCGCAGCCGAGAAGGGGAACGACGAACTGCTGCTCGCCGCATTGCGCGGCAGCGTCTCCTGGCAGCTCTTGGTCTCCGGCCGCTACGACGAAGCACAGGGAGTCGCTCTGAAGGCTGCGGAATCGGTAGAACCTCGCGGTGAGGTCTCCGAGCAGCACTTAGCCGTTCATGGTGCGTTGCTCTTACAAGGTGCGACCGCGGCGGGTCGAGGACAACGTGTTCATGATGCCCTGTCGCTCGCGAATGAAGCCGGCGCGATCGCGAAAAGGATCGGTCGCGACACGAAGTGGTATGAATCCGACTTCGGTCTGAGCCAGCAGGTTATGCAAACGGTGGATATCAACATCTCGAACGAGCGGTTCGGTGAGGCGTTGATAGTCGCGAAGGTGATGCCCAATCGTGGGATCGGGTTGACGCCGGTTGCGCAAGGTCGGCATCTTGTTGACAAGGCTGCGGCGGCTGTACAGATCGGGCAGTATCAGCTTGCTCTCGACATGCTGTTGACTGCGGAGCGTGTAGCGGGTGAGGAATGGGTGCGGTATCAGACGCTCCTGCGCACCGTAGTGGGCGTTCTGCTGCACCATGACCGACAGAGCAGTCTGCGCGACTTCGCAAAACGCGTGCACGTTACTGCGTAGACATCATGGGGTTCTATGGCGAACCGCTTTCCATGAGCAGCATCGCGTACTCATGGGCTCCACGCGGCCTTCAGGCCTTGGCACGGTAGCTGATGGCAGGCCCGTTCGAGGCCTGTGCCCCATGCTGATTGCATGAATGATCAGGGAGTCCCGGTGCTGTACGCGATCGTTACCGGATCATCCAGGGCATCGGAGATCTCAGCGTTGGTCGAGCTGGCGCAGGCCGATGGATGGGATGCGTGCGTGATCGCCTCTCCCTCGGGTGCCCGCTTCATCGACTCCAACGTCCTGGCCTCCATGACAGGTTGGCCGGTGAGGTCCACATACAAGGATCCTGGAACGCCCGATCTCCTGCCGCCAGCGGACGCGATGATCGTCGCTCCGCTGACCTGCAACTCGGCCGCGAAGTGGTCCGTCGGCATCTCCGACACCCTTCCTCTAGGGCTGTTGATTGAGGCGGTCGGGAGCGGGAAGCCCGTTGTCGCGGTGCCGTATTCGAATGAGGGCCAGCTGAACTTCCCGCCGATCCAAGACGCTTTGCGCAAGCTCGCCGAGTGCGGGGTAGGTGTGATTGCGGCGAAGCCTGGCACCCCGCTGCCGTTGCCGGCGGCATGGCAGGCGCTCCTTCACCATCCTTGGTTGACGTAGAAGTCAGTCGCTGCAGCGCGTTTTGTGCGGATGATCATCGCGTCGCGGGCCGAGGCTCGCGACCGTATCTCTCTATCCTGGTCGAATGAGCCCAGTTGCGACATCGATGGTGCAGGTAGGACCGGATCTGGACGCGGTGACGACGGTCGGCTACGAGGACGATCCGGCGGGCTCGGCCCACGAGGTCGCGTCGATCTGGGAATCGGTGCGCTCGTGGTATCTGATGGGGACCACGCCTGCGATCCAGGTCTGCCTGCGGCGGGACGGGAAGATTCTGTTGAACCGGGCGATCGGGCACGGGTGGGGCAATGCGCCCGCGGATGGACCCGATTCCGAGAAGCGGCTCGTCACGACCGATACGCCGTTCTGTGGCTTTTCCACGGCCAAAGGTGTTGCGGCAGCGCTCATGTTCATGCTGATCGAGCAGGGCGCGTTCGCGCTGGATGATCCGGTGTCCCGGCACATTCCGCTGTTCGCGGCGAACGGTAAGGACCGGATCACCATCGGCGATGTGCTCTCGCATTCGGCGGGCGTCCCGTTCATCACACCGCCGTATCGCGGGGTCGACCTGGTGCTGGACGAGGAATTGGCGGCGCGGGCGCTGTCCGATCTGGTCCCGAGCTGGCGGCCCGGCCGGTTCCGGGTGTATCACGCCATGACCGGCGGATTGATCCAGCGCCTGCTGGTGCAGCGGACAACGGGCAAGGCGATGCGCGAGCATCTGCGCGAGCAGGTCCTGGACCCGCTCGGATTCCGCTGGACCAATTTCGGTGTAAGTCCCGAGGATGTGGACCAGGTCGTGCCGAGCGTGAAGGTCGGCCCGGGTCCCTCCCGGATCTGGCGGCATCTGGCGGGCAGGGCACTCGGCGGCGGGCTCTCCGGGCCTACCACCGCTGAGGCCGAGCGCGCGTTCCTCACCGCGGAACTTCCCTCGGGCAACCTCGTGACCACCGCCTACGAACTCTCCCGTTTCTACGAGATCCTTGCGCGCGGAGGCGAATTGGACGGCGTCCGCATCATGCGCCCGGAGACACTGCGCACCGCGATCCAGCCGGCCCGCTGGATTCCCGGTGTGGCCGGTCGAGTCTCGGTGGCGGGCTATGAACTCGGCGCCCGCCGTTCGAAGTTCGGCCGCAATACCGAAACCCATTTCGGCCGAAGCGGATTGACCACCCAGTACGGCTGGGCCGACCAGTCCCGCGGCCTCTCGGGCGCAATCCTCACCAGCGGCAAAGCCGTTGCCGATATGTCCCGCCCCTGGGAATTGGTCGCACAGATCTCCAATTCCATCGGGCGGCACGAGTAGCCCGAAGTAGGCAGCCTGCGGCATCGCGACCGCCGGCATCAGATTTCGGGTCGTTGCGTCCGGGTGCTCCTCAGTCGGGGAGCATCGGGATCGAAAAGCCTTCTCCACGACCGAGGAGGGCGGCGCGCGTGACGGCGCCGGAGCCGAAACGACTGTGCAGCGCATCCAGGGTCGAATCGAGAGTGGAGTCCGCACGGGATTCGAGGGGGAGTGCCAGCTGCATGGTGTCGGCATTGTCGAGGTTGGTCAGAGACAGGCCGATGAGGGTGACACCCCGCTCGTGAATGGCGGGCAGCGCGGCGGTCAGGAGTGTGCGGGCGGCATGCAGGACCACCGCGCTGTCGTCGGTCGCCTGCGGCAGGGTGTGCGAACGGGTCGCCCGGGTGAAATCGTCGAATCGCAAGCGCAGCACCACGGTTCGGCACACGCGGTCGGCCGACCGCAGGCGGCGGCCGAGCCGATCGGCCAACCCGTGCAAATACGCCTCGAGTTCGTCGTCGGCACGGGCGCGCCGCCCGAGGGCGCGCTGCGCGCCGATGGACCGCCGGCGTCTGCCGGTATCGACCCGGCGCGGGTCCCGCGCCCACGACAGCGCATACAGATGCCGCCCGGCGCCCTGCCCGACCGTCGCGGCCAAAGCGCCCTCGCCCAATTCCGCGAGCTGCCCCACCTTGGTGATGCCCCGCTCGCGCAATTCCCGAGCGGTCACCTCGCCGACGCCCCACAGTCGCTCCACCGGCAGCGGATGCAGGAACTCCAGCTCCCGATCCGGCGGAACCTCCAGTAGCCCATCGGGTTTCGATACCGCACTGGCCACCTTGGCAAGGAATTTGGTGCGCGCCACACCGACCGAAATCGGCAGTCCGGCCTCATCACGCACCCGCGCGCGCAGCCTCCGAGCGATCTCCACCGGAGTCCCCGCGATCCGCCACAATCCGCCGACATCCAGAAACGCCTCGTCGATCGACAGCCCTTCCACCTCCGGCGTGGTGTCCCGGAAAATATCGAATACCGCCCGGCTCGCCTGCGCATAGGCATCCATCCGCGGCGGCACCACAATCGCGTGCGGGCACAGCCGCAGCGCTTGCCGTGCATTCATGGGCGTGCGCACCCCGAACGCCTTCGCCTCATAACTGGCCGCGAGCACCACGCCGGACCCCACCAGCACCGGCTTCCCGCGCAGCCGCGGATCGTCCCGCTGCTCGACCGAGGCATAGAAGGAATCGAGATCCGCATGCAGAATCGACGCCCGCTCGGGGCGACTCGGTTTCTCGATCCCAGCACCGGACACGAACATATGTTCGCATACACCACGGCGTGTCTGCCTCGCCGCGCCGGAAATGATGCTCTGACGCGGGGTTCGGGCCAGACCGTGCGCGGGGATGCCGAAAGATCGGTTGATCAACCCCAGCGCGCTCGCTCGCGGATTCAGGGTCCGGGAGATTCCCGCTCGCGTCCAGGCGTCCACCATTCGCACGGCCATGGCCGACATGGCGGGCAGTCGTCGGCACTCTTCGTAGCACTCGGCTGACCCCGGATGTAGCTCGGTCCCATCGAGTTCGATTGCGGGACAATGTGACCGGCCGTATGCGGCGCTCGGAGTGGCAACGCAGTGGATGGCGGCCAGTGTTGATCTCCGGTTAACAAGCAAGTGCTTGTTTAAGTCGACCCGGCCGTTGATGATCATTGCATCGTGTCGGTGATCTGCGGGGAGGGCCCAGTGGGGCTGCGTTTCGATTTGTACGACTTTTCGATCAACCAGGACCCGTATCCGGTCTATGCGAGATTGCGGGAGGAGGCGCCGGTCTTCCGCAATGAGGAGCTGGACTTCTGGGCGCTGTCTCGGCACGCGGATGTCACTACGGCGCTGCGGGATACGCGGAGGTACTCCAATTCGCACGGCGTGCTGTTGGAGGAAGGAGCGTGGGATCCGGAGGTAGCCCCCAAGTTCCTGTCGTTCCTCGCTATGGACGCGCCTCAGCACACTCGGATGCGGTCTCTGGTCTCTCGCGGATTCACTCCTCGTCGCATCGCGGCGCTGGAAGACCGGATTCGGGGCATTGTGCGCGGGTATCTGGATGAGGCCCTGCAGTCCGACGAGTTCGACCTGGTGAAGGATCTGGCGGGGAAGGTCCCGACGGACGTGATCTGCGAGCTGAGCGGAGTGCCCGAATCGGACTGGCCGGCGGTGGGCCGGATGATGATCAACGTGATGTACCGGGTGGACAATGTGCCCGGCATTCCGCCCGAGGCAATGGAAGCGGCTGTCGGACTGTACGGCTACTACGCCGAACTCGTCACCGACCGGCGCAGCCACCCGCGTGACGATATGGCCTCGACCCTGGTGCAGGCCTCGGCCGATGGCGACAGCCTCACCGACGAAGAGATCATCGGCTTCATGTTCCTGATGATCGGAGCGGGCAACCAGACTACCGCGCATCTGCTGGGCAATGCCTGGTACTGGGCTTGGCACAATCCGGATCAGCGCAAGGCCGGACTCGGCGGGCGGATCGCCGACTGGGTCGAGGAGTCGCTGCGCTACGACCACCCGTCTCCGGCCTCGGCCCGATTGCTCACCGAGGACGTCACCCTGCACGACGTGACCATCCCCGCCGGGGAGCGCGTCCTACTGCTCATGGGGTCCGCCAACCGGGACCCCCGAGTCTTCCCCGACCCCGAGCGCTTCGACCTGGACCGAGATACCAAGGCAATGGCCACCTTCGGCGGCGGGCCGCACTTCTGCCTCGGTTCCTCCCTGGCCCGCCTGGAATCCCGGGTGGTCCTGGAGGAACTGTCGGCCCGCATCACCGACTACGACATCGATGAGCAGCGAGCTGTGCGCACCCACGCGGCGAGCGTCCACGGATTCACGGCTATGCCAACCACACTCACCCTGCGCTGACCCCGATCGCCCGCTGCGGCGATCGGGTCACCGCCACCGACTTCGCTGTCGAATCACCCTCTGGTGCACAGGGATACGCTCAGTCCTCCGGGCCCAGTTCGACCACGGTGCCCGGGTGGGCCAGGGAGGCGACGGTGATGTGGCCGCCCTTGGCCTGGTCGATGATCTGGCCCTGCCAGGCGACCAGGCAGGAGGCGGCCTCGCTGTTGTAGGCGTGATCCAGGATCGGGGCCAGGGTCTTGGCGAAGTCGCCCTCAGCGGCTATGAGCTGCGCACGGTAGGGGCCGTAGTAGGGGAGTATCGCCTGCAGCACAACGGCTTCCACCGCTTGCACATTGGCGATGACGGGATCGATCAGCGGCTGGTTCTGGGTGATCACCGGCGCGATCTCGGCCAGTATCGGCCCGGCCAGCTGCAGGATCGGCTGATAGACCGAGCCGAGCGCGAACGCCTCGGAGGAGAACGGCCCGGCCAGCGGAGCCAGGCCGATCAGCGAGGCCAGTCCGCCCTGCTGCTTCGGCGCGGGCCAGCCCAGCGGGCAGGCCGGCTGGGATTCGACCGGCCGGGTGGCGAACGGGTTGCCTGCCGCGAGCGGTACCGAACCATCCTGTCCGGGAGCCTGATTCAGCGGCACGGACGCATTCGGCGCGGTACCCCCGCCCAGCGGAACAGACGCATTCGGTGCGGTGGCTCCACCCAACGGGACGGACGCATTCGGTGCGGTGGCTCCACCCAGCGGCACGGAGGCGTTCGGAGCAGTCCCCTGGCCGAGCGGCACCGAAGCTGCCGGAGCTCCACCCTGACCCAGAGCAACGGCGGCGCCCGGGACCTGACCGATCGGAACTGCGGCATTCGGCGCCTGACCCAAGGGCGCGGCGGCATTCGGGCCACCGGGGGCTACGGCTCCGGGAGCAGCGCCGTCGGCGAGCGGTGCGGGCGCTACCTCCACCTTGCTCGACGCGGCGGATATTGTTGTGGTGGAGGTCTGTTCCCTCGCGACCACGGTGGTCGTGGTGTGGTCATCGGCGCGCACCGTCAGGGTGGTGACCGCGGCGGCGCTGCCGACGACGGTCAGGGCGGCGATAGCGCGGATGGCCGCGACCACCGCCGGTCGGCGATACTTTTCGGCGGAAGTCATCGGCCGGTACTCCTAGGTGTTGTCGCAGGCGAGCCCGCGGCGTCGGGTTCGAAAACGCCTTCCAGATGCCAGACGCCGGTGAAGCCGTTGAACGGACCCCCGACGATCAGGCTGGTCCACTGGAGGGTGAAGGCGCGGGACTTCGGGTCGTAGGTGCCGGTGGCTGAAGGACCTTGGGCGGCATCGGAACTCGGCCGATCGAACCAGCGCTGAGCGACCCAATCCCAGGCCTTCTGCACCTGCTCCGCGCCGGCGACCTGCGCACCCTGCTTCTCCGGCGGTTTGGGTGCGCCCTGATTGAATTCCTGATCGTTCCAGGACGCGGCCCACGCGGACAGATCGGCGGTCAGCTTGCCGTTATTGTCGGTCACGGTCGGCGGCGGCACCGCGCGCTGAGTCTGCGGATCGACCGCATTGGTGGAGGTGCCGAATTCCACGGCGAAGAACTTGGTCGGCTTCGTGATCGAGGCCGCCAGCGAATTGCCCTGCGCGAAACTGGGATTGGGCTCACTCTGATAGCCGCCGACGCGCAGTCCGCCCGCCGTTCCCGGTTCCAGCAACGTGGTCGAGCCGCCCTGTGCGGGCGAATCGCCATTGGGCATGTACGGCCCGTTCTCAGGGGTGCCGCCCGGCTGCACCATGCGGAACCAGGTGCCGGTCACGGCGTTTCCGTTCGCCGCGCCGGGTGTGAAGCGCAGTAGTCCGACGAGCTGCTCCGGTCCGCTCGCGGATTTGGCGGAATCATCACTGCCGCAACCGGTTGCTAGCACCGCGGTGGCGGCCAGCAGGACCGCGAATGCGCGACCCGTAGTACGTCCGAAAATCCTCACTTCGAGGTACCTCCCTTGGAACCGCCGCGGCGAGAACCGATCAGTGCCGGCCGCAACCCCGCGGCAGCGACCGCCAGGGCGAGGAATCCGGGTATGACAAAGCCCCAGCCCAGGCCGCGGAAAGCGGTGATGCCCAGCGGCTTCGTCGAATCATTGAGTGCGACAACGGCATCGAAATTGCCGACATTGTCGTTCAGCACACCGACCAGCGCCGCGAACCGAGCCGTCATGGGCTGCCAGCGCGCTTCCAGCGCCGTGATGCCGGTGCGATCGGCGTCCGGGCGGGCGGTCTTCAACGCGCTCACATAGCGGCTGTTGAGCTCCCCGTCCGCGGCGACGATGGTGACGAAATAGCCCTGGACCGTGCGGACTTCGTCGTGGGTGAGAATCGGCCGGAAATTATTGATGAGCGGCTGCGCCGCCGGCGCGGCCTGAAACAGGCCACCGGTGAGGGGTACCGCGAGCAAGGCCGCTCCGGCCAAGGCCGCCGCTCCGTGCCAGAACACACCACGCCTACCGTTTCGCGCTGCCCGCAGCCCGAAGGCGCCCGCCGCGATCAACACCAGTCCGGGCAGCGCCAGCAGCCAGGGCAGGGCTCCGAAAGGCGCGGTGCTGGAAAGCTTCCGGTAGTTGTCCTGATTGGCGTCGATACTGTTGACCATGCCGGTCAGGTTGGCGTTGATTCGCGGGTAGTCCTGAACGAACTTGTCGACGTATTCGAACTTGCCCGGCTCTCCGCCGTTCGCCTGAATCGCGAGGACGTTCGTGCGGGCCTCGTCGAGGACATGCAGGTCATCTCGATAGTCCTGAATGCTTTTCGAGGCGATGTAGGGATGGAAGGCGTCGATCATGGCCTCGCCCTTGATCGCCCGGGGGAACATGCCGGTGATCAGCGGTGCGGCCACCAGCAGCACGCCGAGCACGATCAGCGCGACGAACGGCCAGCGGGCTGCCACCCGCTCGGGTGCGCGTTCGATGGTGGAGACGAATTCGCTGTAGGCGGGCAGTGCGGACGAGGGTGGTGCGGAGGTCATCGCCGGATCCGGATCTTGGCGAGGCGTCCGGCGCTGAAGAACGCGGCGGTACCGACCACGGCGACCACGAACAGCACCGGTATCAGCCACGAATTGCGCTGATTACGTGGAATTTCCACGCTCTGCGCGAGGGGAGCGGGATCGGCCTGTGCAGTTCGCGGGCTGGCCGCGGCATTGACGGGCGCAGGCGCGGCGTTGATGGGCGCGGGATTTGCATTGACGGGCGCGGTATCAGCCGGTGCAGGTGCCGCGGCGACCGGCGGTTGCGCCGGACCAGCGGCCTGCACGGGCGCTGCCGCCTGTGGCGCGGCCGGTGCGATCGGGGCCGCCGCAGGCGCGGCCTGCAGCCCGCCACCGCGGTACTGCCCCGCCAGATGCCAGAGCCCGGTGAAGTTGTTGAACGGCCCGCCGACGATCTGACTCGTCCACTCGATGACGAAATTGCCTGCGCCATCGATGCTTCCGCTGATCGGGCTGGTCTTGCCCGGCAGCCCGCCGCCGGGCTTCGGGGAGCCCTGATTGAAGAGCTGGTTGTTCCACGTCACGCCGAGGCTGCTCAAGTCACCCGACAGGTGCCCGCCGTCGCTGTAGATCTGCGGCAGGCCCGCGCCCGTACCGGTCTGCGGATCGGTCGCATTGGTGGCCGTCGCGAAGTCCACGCCGTAGAACCGCACCGGTGTGGTGACCCGTCCGGACACCGCATTGCCCGCTCCGTCGAATGCCGCCGCGGGTTGTGGCTGATAACTACCGCTGACCAGTCCGCCGTCACTGCCCGCGGACAGTGGAGTCACCGTTTGATCGCTGCACCGCGAATCGCTGTTCTGCAGATACGGCCCGTTCGCATCGCCGGTGGGCAGGATCATCCGGAAGAAGCTCCCGGTGACCACCCCGTTCGCGCACACCCCGGAGGAGAGCGCGAACAGCCCGTTGAGCGGCGCGGGTTCCGCATGCGCGACCGGCGCGGCCAGGGCGGCGAGCCCGAGCGCGGCCAGGCCCGCAGCAAACCGATACGAATTCCGTGCCATAACTTGTCCCTCGATTGATTCGGTGCTGATGTACTCCAAGTGATCGGACAGCACACACATAGCAACTCGAGTCGGCCGAAAAGTAACCCCTTGAAGTCACGGTGAACGGAATCCGGTAAACCCCTGTTAATTGGCTGTGAGAAGTGTGTGCGGCACGATCGCGGGGCGACTATTGGTGAGTACGAGATCCGTTGTGGTCGTGCGTCAGCGGCCTGACGGAACGACCGATCTTGTACTGCACCAACCAGTAACGTGGGGAGGTCGTACCAGATGAGGGATAGGAGCCGAGCGATAGATACCACCGATATCGCCATTTCACGCAGCATGTTTCTGCGGGGAGCACTCGGGATCGCAGTGGCTGGTTGGGCATCTGCCAGCGAGTTGCCTGCGCATGCCGACCCTTCACCGTCGTCGGCCGAGTTGGCCGCCGCAGCGGATTGGGATGAGTTGCAGAACCACATCGAGGGCCGCGTGGTGCGGGCCGACGATGCGGATTATGGGATGGCCAAGCAGATCTTCAACACCCGGTTCGACGATGAGACGCCGTCGGCGGTCGTCCAGGTGGCCACCGCGGACGATGTCGCGGCGGCAGTGACATTCGCGGCGCAGAACAAGTTGCGCCTGGCGGCCCGTTCGGGTGGGCATTCGTACGCGGGGGTGTCTTCCGCGACCGGGGTGATGATCGTTGATCTGCGTGGCTTGACGGGTGTCAGTTATCAGGACGGGACCGCGGTGGTGGCGCCCGCTCTGACATTGAGTGATGTGTACCAGGAGCTCGATCAGTACGGGCAGACCATTCCGGCCGGGATGTGCCCGTCGGTGGGCATTGCCGGGCTGGCGCTCGGCGGTGGCCTGGGCTTCGAATCGCGCCGCTACGGCATGACCTGTGACCGGCTCAGCGCGGCGACGCTGGTGCTGCCCGATGGCACCGTCACCGAGGTGTCGGCGACTTCGCGCCCGGATCTGTTCTGGGCGTTGCGAGGTGGTGGGCACTTCCTCGGAATTGTCACGTCCTTCACCTTCAAGACTTGCGAGGCGACCTCGAAAGATGTTGTGGCGCTGACGTTCCCCGGGGACCGGGCGGCGGATGCCATTGCGGGATGGGCGGAATGGGTACGCGGCGCCGACCACGAGCAGTGGGCCGATATCAGCGTGGACGCCGACGGTCAGGGCGGGCTGCGCTGCTGGGTGCAGCTGGTATGTCCCGCGGGTTCCGGCGCACTTGCCGGTGCGGCGCTGGCGAGCGCGATGCGGATGTTGCCACTGACGGTGGAGGCTCGCACGCTGTCGCACATGGAGGCGGTCACCTATCTCGCCGGCGGCAGCAATACCGAACCGCGCGCGAGCTTCAACAACGGTTCCGACATCGTCAAGGAGCTGTCCTCCGACGTGATCGCGACGATCATCGAGGCGATCACCATGTTCTCCCGGGACGGCAATACCGGGTGGGTGCAGATCAATACGCTCGACGGTGCGATCCGTGACACCACGCCCGCCGACGCGGCGTTCCCGTGGCGCAATCACGCCGCGATGGTGGAGTGGGGTTGCTACGAACCGACACCGACGGACATAGCACGAGCCTGGGTGCTGGAAGCCCATCAACTCATCAAATCCGCCACCTCCGGCGCCTATGTCAACTACCTCGAGCCCGGCGATCCGGTCGACCGCTATTTCGGAGACAACTTCACCCGGCTCGATGCGATCCGCACCAAACTCGACCCCGACAACCGGATCTACACGGCGCTCGTCAACTGACCTGCGGCCGACGGGTTTCGAGGGGCAACGGCACTCACGTGAGTGCCGTTGCCTGCTCGGACCGGTCGACGCCGATCATCCCCGGTAATCCATCCTTGACAGTTAGTGACCGATCGGTTGCAATGTTGAGTGTGGGCTATGACACGATCATCAAGGGCGGCCGCTGGTTCGACGGCGCCGGATCCCCTTCTGCCATCCGCCATCTCGGTGTGAGTGGGGATCGCGTTGTCGCGGTGTCCGCCGAGCCGCTCGATGAGACCGATTGCCCGAACGTTGTCGATGCCGCGGGCAAGTGGGTGATGCCGGGGATGATCGATATGCACACCCATTACGACATCGAGGTTTTGCAGGCGCCAGGACTGACCGAGTCTGTGCGGCACGGGATTACGACGGTGATCCTCGGCTCGTGTTCGCTGTCGACAGTGCATGCTTCGGCGACCGACGCGGGCGATCTGTTCGGCCGGGTCGAGGCGATTCCGCGGCAGCACGTGATCGCGGCCGTCGAGGGCAAGACCTGGAAGTCGGCACATGAGTATGTCGCCGCCCTCGAAGAGCTGCCGCTGGGGCCCAATCTCGGTGCGATGATCGGGCATTCGGATATTCGGACCGCGCTCATGGGCCTGGATCGGGCCACCCGCAAGCAGGTGCGCCCCACCGCATCCGAGCAGGCGGCGATGGAAGCCGCGCTCACCGAGGCGCTGGACGCGGGGTTCGTGGGGATGTCGGCGCAGCAGTTGCTGTTCGACAAGCTCGACGGTGAAGTAGCCCGCTCCCGGACGCTGCCCTCGACCTATGCCCGGGCGCGGGAACGGCGGCGGCTCAATGCGATTCTGCGGCGGCGCCGGCGCGTACTGCAGGGCGGGCCCGACGTCACCTCGCCGCGCAGTATCGCCGCGATGACGTTCAGCAGCGTCGGCCTGTTCCGGCGACAGCTGAAGACCACCCTGATCTCGGCCGCCGACCTCAAGGCGAATCCGCTGCTCGTGCACCTGATGGGCGCGATCACCCGGGTCGTGAACGGGCTGGGCGGCGACTTCCGCTGGCAGCATCTGCCGATTCCGTTCGAGGTGTATGCCGACGGCATCGATCTGGTCATCTTCGAGGAGTTCGGTTCCGGCGCGGCCGCACTACACCTGGCCGATCAGGTGGAGCGCAATGCGCTCATGCGAGATGAGGCGTACCGCAGGCGATTCCGCAAGGATTACGACTCGAAGTTCGGGATCCGGGTCTGGCACCGGGATTTCTTCGACGCGGAGATTGTCGACTGCCCGGATGCGAGTGTCCTCGGCAAGACCTTCGGGCAGGTAGGTGTCGCACGCGGTGGTCTGCATCCGGTCGACGCCTTCCTGGACCTCGTCGTGGAGCACGGCACCAAATTGCGCTGGCGCACCACGATTTCCAATCATCGTCCCGAGATGCTCAACAAGCTCAGCGCGCATCCGGGGGTGCAGCTGGGGTTCTCCGATGCCGGTGCGCACCTGCGCAATATGGCCTTCTACAACTTCGGCCTGCGCTTCCTGTACCGGGTGCAGCGCGCGGAACAGGCCGGAACGCCGTTCCTCACGCTGGAGCGGGCGGTACATCGGCTGACCGGTGAACTCGCCGACTGGTACGGCCTGGATGCCGGTCACCTGCGCGAAGGCGATCGCGCCGATGTGCTCATCGTCGATCCGTCCGGCCTGGACGATTCGCTCGAGGCGTACGCCGAATGCCCTGTGCCCACCTACGGAAACCTGCCACGTATGGTCAATCGCAATGACAGAGCCGTGTCGGCCGTGTTCATCGGTGGTCGGTACGTCTTCGGCGACGGAGTGCCCGCCGAGGTCCTGGGCACCGGCCGGACCGGGCGATTCCTGCGAGCTGGAGGCTAATTGACGACCGCGCGACGAACTCAGGCCGAGCGCCGCGCCGCCACCATCACCAAACTCGTGGACGCCACCATCGAGGCCATTGCCGAGATCGGCTACCACAACACCTCACTGGGCGAGATCAGCAGTCGTGCCGGGGTTTCCAAGGCCGCCATCTTCCGGCACTTCGAATCCCGGACCGATCTGGTGGTGGCCGCCGCGGACGAGGTTCGCCGCCGGCATATGGTCGCGGTCGCGGACCTGCGGCTGCCGGAGAACACCAGCCATCCGGTCGATCTCACCGGGCTCATGCACTTCATTCGCCGCGAGATCCGCGATACCACCAATGTGGTCTGGCTGGAACTGCTCGTCGCCGCCCGGACCGAACCGGAATTGCGCACCCGGTTGGAACCCGTCCTGCGCGGCCTCATGAGCGAGGTCGAGGAGGTCGCGGTGGCCACCCTGAGCCCCGATGTCTCGCCGGAGGTGGCCCGGCTGGTCACCACCTCGCTGCTGCACATGTTCGACGGCGAAGCGATCTTCCGGCACACCTACCCTCGGCCAGATCTCGAGGAAGCCCGAATCGATCAGATTGCCGATGCCTTCCGCCAGTTGACGAGCGTCCGCCGGAACTGAGCCGGATTCAGCTGTCGCGCAGCGGGTTCGATCAGCCTGCGGTCCGTGCGCTATCGAATACCCGCCGGAAGATCTCGTCGGCGTGACTGCCCGGTTCCGGTGTCCCCGGTGTGATGTGGAAGGTGCGGCTGCCATCGGGCAGACGTCCGGCGCGCAGGAAAAGGTCGGTCGAGTGGGCGGCTCGGTAACGCTGGTGTGCGAACTCGTACAGATGGGTGACGAAGACAATCTTCACGCCGGCGTCGACCATGGCTCCGATGAGCGGGGCAGCGATGCGGGAGGCGTCTCGCTCGCTGGTCGAGGCGAACGATTCATTGCACAGCAGCAGGGAGTTCGGGCCGATCCGGTCGACGATGGCGCTCATCCGGATCAGCTCGTCGACAAGTTTGCCGTGTGCCATGGTGCGGTCTTCGTCGGTGACGAAATGGGTGAAAACGCCGTCGCGAATATCGGATTCGAAGCTGTCGGCAATGACGAACATGCCGGCCTGCATCATCAATTGCGCGGCGCCGAGACTGCGCAGGAAGGTGGACTTGCCGCCGTTGTTCGCGCCGGTCACGACAATGAGCGAGCGTGCGTCGGCTGCCACATTGTTGCCGATCACCGCTCGATCGGCGGTCAAGGACAAAGTGACGTCGCGTAGTCCGATGCAACGAAGTGCTGGGGTACCGGCCGGGTGAATGATCGGAAGGCAGGTCGGCAGTCCCGCCTCTGTCAATCGATCGCGCAGGTTGAGACAGCCGATGTAGAAGCCCAGTTCGGTGCGCAGCCGCTGGAAGAAATCGTGCACGTGGTCGGCGGCATAACTCACGACCTCCGCGATCTCGGTGAGCGCGCGGTCTTTCAGCTGCTTGACGGGGTTCAGGCCGGGATTGGACCTGGCTTCGGGGTCTTCGATGGGCTGGAAAGCCCGGCTGGAACGCCGGTCGAGTCCGAAGCGGCCGCGCCGCGGGCGAATCGGCTCGTGCAGCACGATATTTGTGATCTTATTGCCGGTCCCGAGCCCTGCGCTGAGATGTACGCCGTGCTCGAAATACATTGTGTCCAGCCGTGCTTCGACGGCGTCGAGATAGGCATCGTCGAACTGCTCCGTCACCGTCGCCAATAGGTCGGTGAGGCCAGCCGAGTTGAACAGCGACGCGTGCCGCTCACACAGTGTGCGCAGCCGCCGCACGCAGGCAATGAGATCGGTGAACGGCTGCAGCGCGAGCATGAGTTTGCCGCCTGATCGGCGACCGCCGCCGACCGGCCAGCGCTGGATCCGGGTGGGCTCGACGGAGATTTCGAAGAGTTCGCGAATGACTGCCGGATGGGCGCAGCAGTCGGTCAGCACGGCTTGCCGGTGGCGAATCACCTCGGGATCGATAACCGTCGCGGGCAGGATTGCCCGGACCGAATGCAGCACGATCTCGTCCTCGGCTGCCATTGCGGCATACAGCGATTCCATTCCCAGATCACCGAATGCGCGATCACCGTTGACGGCGCTGCTGCGAACCCCGCCGGCCGGATAAAGCAGGCTGACTCTCATTGCGCGATCCTTGCTGTGACGAGGTCGTACGTCAGGCCGTATCGCTCGGCGAGCACCACCGCGTGGGCATTACCGTCGGCCGGTCTGCGTACGATCCGAAACGTGCGCTGCGAGGGGTCATCCGAGTCGGTGGCGGCAACCATGCTGACCGTGGCCGGTCCCGCGTGGGCGAGTTCGTCGAAGAAGGTCACCCATACGGCAATCGACCCGCGCGCGATAATCTGATCGAGGACTTCGAAGCCGATCTGCACGCCGTCGACAGTGCTTGTCGAGCTGAAGCTTTCGTTCAAAATGATCACACTGTCGGGCGTGGCCTGGTCGAGTGTGTCGCGCATTCGCTCGAGTTCGGCCAGCAGGCGGCCGTCGGAATCGGTGGCCTGTTCCGCGCGTTCGAAATGCGAGCAGATTCGATCCGGTAGTGCGAGCCGGGCCGAGCGGGCCGGAACCGGGCAACCGAGGGCGGCGAGGTAAACGAGTTGCCCGAACATGCGCGCGAATGTGGTTTTCCCGCCCTGATTCGGACCCGTCACCACCAGTACCCGCTCCGTGCCCGACAGTTCGAAATCGTTGCACACCAAAGGTTGTTCCGTTCGCCGCCGACCAGCGAGCGCCAAGTCGAAGGCCTGTACGGCGCGAATATCATCGGGCGGAACCACCAGCTGCGGCAGGCACATCGTCCGGCCGTCGCCGGTGACGCTCCGGGCGAAGTCGAGGTACAGCAGATAGAAGTGAATCTCCCGGTCGAACGTCGCCACCGCTGATTCGATGAAATGCTCGTGCCGTTCCGAGAACTCGGCCAGCCGCCCGAAAGCGTCCGGATACAGGGCGACAACCCGATCGAGGATCTGCTCCTCCATCTGATTCATATCGGCCCATTCCGGTTCCTGCGGCAGCGGGGGAGGAGCGCCGGATCCGAAGCGCGCGAACAGATCCGCGATCGTTGCGCTGTAGTTCTGTTCGCCGGTGTCGGCGCCGACTTCGATGGTGTTGTCGACGATCCGGATGCTGTAGCGAACAGTGGCAAATACCTGCTGTACGTCTCGCACGCCGTTCACCAGACGACCGAAATCAGCGCCCCCGGTGTAGAACTCGACGAAATTGCGCCACTGCGCCAACGCTCCTGACGATAACGGCAGCACGGTCATCGCATCGGCTATCCGCGTGATCGCCATGATGTAGTCCGCGGCCGCGTCGAGCAGCCAGCGCTGTTTCTGAAGTGGATGCGTCAGCCGCGCCGCCCCCGCCAGCCGTCGCCGCACGCGCCGCATTCCTCCGGCGAACTCCACGAATACGGCGCGTACCGCGTCATTTCCCAAGTCGCCGAACACTTCCTGGCGGTAGCGCACCGTCTCCCGATCACGAACCGGCCGCCGAAAGAACGACTCGAGTTCGTATTCGTCCCCATCCCGGAGCACCGCGGCGATCACCTGATCGATATTGAGGTCGGTCAGGGTGTCGGCATCGACGATCACCTCCGCGACCCTCGCCGACCGCTCCGGCCACAGAACACTGCCTGCCCGCATCCCCACCTCCGTAAGCCTGTGCCTCTCTTGCAGATTAGGGAGATACCTAGCCGGTCGTCAAGCTATCGTAGTGGAGCGAGCTGTCCCGGACCCGGGTCAGTGCCCACACGAGTAGCCCGCACAGGGCGTAGAAACCACCGAAGACGCAGGAAGCCCACCACCCCCACAGGCTGTACGCCCAGGTGGTCGTGACCGCGCCGAGCGCCGACCCGAGCGAGTAGAAGGCCATGTAGGCGCCGATGACGCTGCTCGCATTCTCGGGGTGCGCAGTGGTCAGCAGATGCTGGCTGCTCACATGCACGGCTTGAACGGCGAAATCGAGTACAACGATTCCGGCGATGAGCAGTGCCAGGGTCGGCCCGGTCCACACGATGAGCAGCCAGGAAGTGGCGAGCACCAGCAGCGACCAACCGCTGATCGTCTGAGCGTGGCCGCCGTCGGCCCATCGGCCCGCCCGGGCGGCGCCGAGGGTTCCCGCGAGCCCGGCCACTCCGAAGAGCCCGATCGCGGTCGTCCCGAACGACCAGGGTTCGGCGCTCAGCGGTAGCGCAAGTCCGCTCCAGAGGGTTCCGAAGGATGCGAAGAGAAAGAAGGCAATCAGCCCCCGGCTCAGGAACATTCGATCCGTGGACACCAGTCGTCCCATCGACCTCAGCGCCCGTCCGTACTGATCTCTGGACGTTCTGGCATCCGGACGCAGCCCGACCTGAGTAATGAGAGCGAGCGCCCCGCACAACACCGCCAGCAGGACATAAATAGCCCGCCACCCCACCGTGTCGCCCAGCACTCCAGCGACAACGCGAACACCGAGGATTCCCAACACCACGCCCGAGGTGACAGCGCCGATATTGCGTCCACGTTCTCCCTCTGGCGACATGGCCGCGACATAGGCCACCGCCACCTGCACAACCACCGCGAACACCCCGGCAACCGCGAGCCCCACCATTGCGACAACCCCATTCGGCGCGACCGCCGTAATCGCAGCACCCACTCCGGCGAGGGCCAGCATCCCGCCGATGAGGCGTCGCCGATCGAGCAAATCACCAAGCGGCACAAGCAAAATCAGCCCCGCGAAGTACCCCACCTGTCCTGCCGCTACCAGTCGCCCCGCCGACTCCGGCGACGAGCCCAGGTCGGCCCTTGCGGCCTCCAGCACAGGCTGAATCGCATAGATCGTGGACACCGCTACGGCACACACCAACGCCAGCACCAACCGCTGCGGTCGCGTAACTCCTGCCATGACGCCTCCGGAAAGTAGCAAAATGCAACTAATCAAACCTAGAGGGTATTAGTTTCAAAATGCAACTCGATACGACTCATCCGCGAGATCGATGACGCTCATCGCGACAGCGCGAGCTGGGTGAATGCCTCGAGCGCCTCGTCGATGGGATGCGGCTGCGGTAGGGAGCCGAATCGGTTCCAGCGCTGCAGGTTCACCGCGAGGGACAATTGCCGAATGCCGTCGGCGCTGGTCATCGACAGTGCTCCGCCGCCCCAGACGGAGCCGTCATGGCCCCAGTGGATGCCGTGACCGGGCACCGTCCGCTTGTGCAGGCCGAGGCCGTAGTCGATGGTCTTGCCCTCGAAGGAGATGACCGGAACGGTGCGCTGCATCTGCGTCAGCGACGACCGGCTGATGATTTCGCCGTCCAGCAGCAGGCCGAAGAAGCGGTTGAGGTCTGTGACGGTCGATATCAGTGAAGCCGCGGGCCCCACCCACGACATGTCGTAGACGCTGTAGTCATGCGGCGGGTCGATCATGCCGAACCACGCCTCGTAGTGGTGTGAGTGGGGTCCGTTGATATGAGGTCCGGTGGGGAGCTCGGTGCCACGCAGGCCGGCGTGCTCGATGACGTTGCGGGTGATGTATTTCTCCGCTGAGGCGCCGCTCACCAACTCCAGAAGTTGGCACAGGAGCAGGTAATTGGTGTTCGAGTACACTCCCGGCGTTTCACCCGGTGCCCTGGTGGCAGGCGCCGAGACCCCCATCTCGATCAGCTCGGTCGGAGGAAATTTTCTGAACCGGTTGTCGTCGAAGCTTTTCGGTGTCGTTTCCGGGAGGGGAGGGGATGCCGCGAGGGACGGGAAGGCCTGCGGAAGGTAGTCGGCGAGTCCGCTGGTGTGGTTGAGCAACATCCGGACCGTGATCGCCGCACCTCGTTCTCCGGGAACCAGCCGCGGCAGGTAGTGGCCTATCGGTGTGTCGAGGGCTATCTCGTCATTCTCGACCTGCTGCAGCACAGCGGCGGCGGCGAAGGTCTTGCTGATGCTGCCGACGCGGTGCCGCATATCGGCTGTGACAGGCCGGCGGGTGGCGATATCGGCGAATCCGGCTGCGCTGCGCCAGATTTCACCGTCGTCTCGCACCTCGGCAAAAATTCCGGGCATACCCGCGTGATGGACGGCATCCAGGGCGGCTTGTAGTTTCTCGGGATCAAGGGTGGTGGTCATGAGACCACTATCGAGAGAGAGACCCCGCGCGGTATTGGAAAAATTCTCCCCAGGCACGGTGCCGTTGCCGTGAAATGGCGGGGAGGTACAGCTCCGGCAGCGCCCCCGGCGTGTGATCCGTGAAGATCGAAACATCCCGGGACAGATGCGCCTGATCGGTATACCCGCTGTCCACCGCGACGTCGGCAATAGGCCGCCCCGCCAGCAGGCCGTCGACCGCATGCCGGAATCGAACCAGCATCGCCGCCCGCTTGGGCGCCAGCCCGATCTGCGCCTCGAACCGCGCCCCCAGCCGCTTATAGCTCCATCCGAGCGATTCGGCGAGCTCGCCGATTCTCACCTGACCACGGGACGCGACTATGCGATTCCACCCGGCGAGCACCTCCGGATCAGGTGTCCGCAACGGCCGCTCACACTGCGCCAGAAACGTTTTCGTCAATGCGAACCGCTCGTCCCAGGTCCGGCTGTCCGCCAGTTGCTCACGCAACCGCAGAGCTCGCGACCCCCACAGATCCTCCAGATCGACAACGCCCCGCCCCAGATCCGCCGGGGAAACGCCCAACAGCGAATACGCCTGTACCGGCGACAACCGCACCTCTACGCACTCAGCCCGCCGGCAACGTACCCGCATAGCCTCGATGGGAAGCCCGACAACGAACCCGCCGAGTTCCCGCCGCCCCACAGCATCGTCGACGACCACCTCCTGATCCCCGAACCCGATCACCACGGTCACCGCCGCAGTCCCCGCAATCCGAAGGTCCAGCCCACCACCACCCACGTCGCGGTAACCGATCATCGCGGCACCCACCGGCTCGATACCGGCCCCGACGGCGAAATCCCAACCCGCATCAGTCTCGCGGCCGAAGTCCACAGCTCCCACCCGTCCAGGCTACGGACATGCGAGCGGTTTCAGCCCAGATAGGGCTGCGCCCGCTGCTCGGCGTGATGTCGCAGCCGCAGCCGCACAGTGTCATGAACCGGAAGGTCTGCAACCTCATCCAGCCCCACGAACCGAACCTCGGTCGACTCATCACTCACCGCGACCTGGCCCCCACGGACCCGCCCGTAAAACGTGACACTGAACTCCTGCCGAATCTCACCATCGGCGTACGCGATGACATGCTCCGGATCGGTGTAAATCCCGAGCAGCCCGGTGATCTCGATATCCAGCCCCGACTCCTCCTTGGTCTCCCGCACCACACACTCCTCGAGCGTCTCCCCGATCTCCATAATTCCCCCCGGCAACGACCAGTTCCCCGAATCCCTCCGCCGCTGCAGAAGAATCGCCCCCTGATCATCGACAACCAGCGCAGATCCACCGGGAACAAGACTGTTTGCCTTGGGCGCATTGGGATCTCGGTAATAGTCACGCCGTCCGCTCATCACTATCTCCTTGAATGCAGGGAGCCGTTGTATCCAATATCTGCCCGACCTGCCCGGCACAGGAATCGATTGCGGCGGAGCCGGGGTCGTGGACTACCGGGAGTAGATCGGCGATTGTGAACGGCTCGCCCACTATGCCGTCTGGCCAGACCGGGGCCCACGACCCGTCGTGGTATTGCAGCCATCCGGCAGGTTGTTCCTCGCCGAAGAGTGCAAGTACGTCATCGACATTCATACGAATCGGTCCCGGCCGGCGGCCGCCCTGGTTGTCGAAATTCGCGGTAGGGCGGTGCCTGCAGGAGCGTTCGTCCTCGATTGGTGATCCTCCATCGGGCGGGACTTGTCTGGGTGCCGTGAGCAAGTCCTGCACCAGCGAGCGCGTTCACCGCCGCCCTGGTGCAGCCTTCCTTGAAACCCGCCTGGTTGCACAGCTGTTGGATGGTCAGTGTCTGCGTCGGATCCAGCGTTGCCAGTGCGGCAAGCACTTTTGCCTGCGGCTCAGTGAGCGGCATCTGTATCCCCTGTCTTGGTGGAGGCCAGGACAACGCCCCGAGCGCTCGCCCTGACGTTATGAGGCCGGTGAGGCTGGGATCCAGGAACTTGCTCGAGCTTGCGAACTGAGCTCTGTTCTGGCCCGGAGCCGCCGCATGCGCGCGACCATGGAACCAGTGGGCAGGTAGCCCACGCATATTCGCCGACAAGATTAGGACTGATCATGGTGGAGTCGTTACGTTTCCTGGGTCGGAGTGGGTCGCCGTCCGGCGGGTGTCCGGCCCTGTACGAAACCGACATCGATACGTTCTTGATCGTGGGCTGGCTGACCGATTCCGGAGCCACGGTCGAAATCCCACATGTGCTACTGGGATTCGCTGAACACGACCTGTTCATCGGTGTGCCGCTCACAGATACAGGGCGAGGAACGTTCACCCTGAGTGGTCAGCAAGTCACCGATGGGGAGACGCTCGCGGTGCTGAAGCTCGAGGAGAATGAAACCGCGATCGTGGTTCCACGCCGCAAGAGGACGTATTTCGGTGCAGCAGCTTGACATTGAAGAAGTCAACAATCTGATTCGCAGCAGCAAGAGCGAGGCGTTTCACCTCGAGTTGCTGGACGACTACGAGTCACCTGGAGGTGATCGGCCGTATCGGAACTGGCTGGCCGGAGGCACCGAGGACGATTACGCCTGGTTCCAGGACTGGCTGAGCCTGGTGCGAGAGATCTCTTCTCGCGGCGCAACGATGCGCCGGGCTCGGGTCGTCACAGTCCCTCTCACTGATTACCAACGGTGGATGCTGGAGATCACCCGGCACAATGTCGACGCAGGGGAGGAGATCCGATACCTGCCAAGGCATCTGGCCGACCGCCTCCAGCTCGGTACAGATGACTGGTGGCTGTTGGACGATGCGATCGTATCCTTCACCACGTTCGATCCGGCCGGCAATTGGGTGGGAGGGGCCGTCACGAGCGACCCCCGAATTGTGGCCTATTGCCAGGGAATTCGAGATTACGCCTGGCGTTTGGCCGTCCCCTATCTCGACTTCCGTGAGTCGGGGGCGCAGTGACCCACAGCGGTGCCGCGCATGAACAACGGGAAGCTCTCGGGGCACGTCTCCGGGAGCTTCGCCGTGACGCCGGACTCACCGGGCGCAAGCTGGCGGATTCGGCCGGCTGGCACGAGTCGAAAACCAGTAAAATCGAGTACGGCAAGCAAACTCCGTCAGAGGCGGACCTTCGGACCTGGTGCACGCTAACCGGCAGCCTCGACGAATTCCCGGACCTTATCGCCTCGCTGCGGAACATCCAGGCTGCGTACATGGAGTTTCGCAGGGTCCTCGGAACCGGCACACGTCGGCGCCAGCGGATGCTCTCGCACATCGAAGGCCAAACCCAGATCATGCGATGGTTCGAGCCCATGATCATTCCTGGCCTCTTGCAGACGCCGGACTACATCGAATGGATTCTCGGCAGAATCATCCGCTTCTACGACATCCCCAATGACATCGACGAGGGTGTGACGGCGCGGATCGAACGCCAGCAGGTGCTGTACCGCGGAACCCGCCGCTTCTCGTTCGTGATTGCCGAGCAGGTGCTCCACACGACTGCGGGACAAGACTCGGTGATGGTCGAACAACTCGATCGACTTCTGACGGCCATGGCCTTGCCTCGCGTGCAATTGGGAATCCTGCCCAGCGCGGCCATCTACGAAGGGCCGGCAACGAACAGCTTCGTCATGTACGACAACAAGCTGGTGATTGTCGAGACAGTCACCGCCGAACTGACAATCACCCAGCCGCGAGAGATCGCGCTGTACGGCAAGCTGTTCGATCTGCTCCGTACACAGACCAGCTACGGCGAGGCCGCCCGCGGTCTGATTCAAAAAGCGATAGCGCAGCGTCGCTGATCCACTGCACTCCATAGGTGGTTTGCCGTCCGTACCCCGCATTCTGGCTGAGCGGATACCTCCGTTCGATGACTGCTCAGCCGCGGAGCTGGGCTTTGAGGCGGGCGGCTTGGCGGGTGAGGTGGTCGCGTTCGGGGAGGTTGGGGGCTGCGTGGGCGGCTTCGGTGTAAAGGGTTGCGGCGGTTGCTGGGTCGCCGGCTCGTTCGTGGAGGTAGGCGGCGACGGCGGTGTAGCGGGGGAGGGTGGGGTCGAGGGGGGTCAGGGCGGCCAGGCCGGCTTGGGGGCCGTCGGCTTCGCCTACTGCTACGGCGCGGTTGAGGTGGGCTACGGGGTTGTCGGTCAGGTGCAGGAGTTCGTCGTACCACTCGACTATTTGTACCCAGTCGGTTTCGTCGGCTGTTCGGGCGTCGGCGTGGAGGGCGGCTATGGCGGCTTGGGCCTGGAATTCGCCCAATCTGTCTCGGGCCAGCGCTGTTTGGAGGATGTCGACGCCCTCGGCGATCAGGCGGGTGTTCCACCGGGTGCGATCCTGTTCGGCCAGGGGGACGAGGCTGCCGTCGGGGCGGGTTCGCGCGGGGCGGCGGGCGTGGTGGAGCAGCATCAGTGCGAGTAGGCCTGCGACCTCCTCATGCTTGGTTTTGACAGCCAGTTGGCGAGTGAGGCGGATTGCCTCTACGGCAAGGTCGACGTCACCGGAGTAGCCCTCGTTGAAGACGAGGTAGAGCACGCGCAGTACGGTGCCGACATCGCCGGGCTGGTCGAAGCGGATGCCTGAGACGGTTCGCTTGGCTCGGCTGATGCGTTGCGCCATAGTCGTTTCCGGCACGAGGTAAGCCTGCGCGATCTGCCTTGTGGTCAGACCGCCTACCGCGCGTAGCGTCAGCGCGACGGCGGAAGCCGGTGTCAGTGAAGGATGCGCGCAGAGAAAATACAGCTGGAGTGTGTCGTCCGCTGCTTCGGTCGGGCCGGGAGCTGGTTCGGCCTCGACCCGCTGTTCCCGGTCGCGACGCGCGGCTTCGGAGCGGTGGGCATCGAGGAACTTGCGCCAGGCGACGGTGACCAGCCAGCCCTTCGGATCAGCGGGCTGCTGGTCCGGCCAGGACAGCGCGGCCTGGATGAGTGCTTCCTGCACAGCGTCTTCGGCCGTCGCGAAGTCGACTCCGCGACGCACGAGGACGCCGATCACCGCGGGAGTCAGCTCCCGCAGCAGCAACTCATCCAGCACCTGATCTGCCCCGGCCGGTCCGGTCACTCGGTGATCGTCGGTGCGTGGCCCAGGAACGGGCGCAATTCGAGCCATTCGTGAATCGGCTTCCCGCCCGCGCCCGGAGCCGCCGACAATTCACCGGCCAGCTCGAGCGCCCGCGCGTACGTATCGACGTCGATCACCATCCACCCGGCGATCACGTCCTTGGTCTCGGCGAACGGTCCGTCGGTGACCGGCGGCCGGCCCTCGCCGTCGAAGCGGACGAACGTCCCCTCCGGAGAGAGCGCCTGACTGTCGACGTACTCGCCGGTGTCCTCGAGCCGGGCGGCGAAGTCGTTCATGTACTGCACGTGGGCCGAGATCTCCTCCGGAGTCCACTGGTCCATCGGCACATCGTTGATTGCCGCGGGCGCGCCACGGTAGTGCTTGAGCAGCAAGTACTTAGCCATTATTTCTCCTTGATGCGGTACAGCCCATTGCGGCCGCTTCACCTCGGGGACGGAGCCGGGTCCGGGATCTCGACATCCCGTCACGACATTTTCCGGCGATCCTGCAACACAACCCGCTCACGAGGATATGACTGCGCCATGGCCGCGGCGTCAACCGGCAGCAGCGCCGAACCATTTCGGTAGGTGGTCGAGCAGGTCCCGCTGATCGTCGCCGACCCACGCCACATGGCCGTCCGGCCGCAGCAGCACCGCGGGCGCGTCCAGTTCCTCGCTGACATCGATGACATGGTCGACTCGATCCGCCCAGCCCTGCACCGATAGCAACCCGGTCTGATCGAGCAGCAATCCGCGACCGTCGTGCATGAGGTCGTAGAGCCGCCCGCGCTTCAGCGTGATGTCGCGCAGCCGCCGTCCGAGGAGTTCGTGCCCCTCGCCGAAGTCGTAGCGCACTCCGATCGCTGTGCTCTTCTCGGTCAGGTACCGATTCACCTCATCGAAGTCCATCAGTTCCGACAGCAGTCGGCGCAAGGCCTGCGGGCCGGGCTCGGTGGACATCAGTTCCGACTGCACACGGGTGTTGTTCAATACATCGGCGGCGACCGGCTGCCGTTCGGATTGGTAGGTGTCCAACAACCCTTCAGGCGCCCAGCCATTGACCACCGCAGCCAGTTTCCAGCCGAGGTTGAAGGCGTCCTGGATACCGAGATTCAGCCCCTGCCCACCCATCGGCGGATGGACATGCGCCGCATCACCGGCCAGCAGCACCCGGCCGACCCGATAGCGCTCGGCCAGGCGAGTGGCGTCGCCGAAACGGGACAGCCAGCGCGGTGAGTGCACGCCGAAGTCGGTCCCGGCGAACACCCGCAGCTGCTGCTTGAACTCTTCGAGGGTCGGCGGAACCGACCGCTCCTCGGCCACACCCTCGGCGGGCACCACAATGCGATAGACCCCATCACCGGAGGGTCCGGCGCCAAACCCCTTGTGCGTCTTGCGAACTTCGGCCACCACGGCGGCCAGCGTCTCCGGCGGCGCGGTCACCTCCATCTCGCCCAGCAGCATCTCGATCCGGGCGGGCTCGCCGGGGAAGCCGACACCGAGCAGCTTGCGCACTGTGCTGCGCCCACCGTCGCAACCGACGAGGTAGCGCGAGCGCAACCGAGTGCCGTCGGCCAGATCGACGGTCACCCCGTCCGCGTCCTGGCTCAGCCCGACCAGTTCGCTGCCGCGCCGGATCTCGACACCGACTTCGATGGCGTGCTCGGCCAGCAGGCGCTCGGTGACCGGCTGCTGAATCCCGAGAACATACGGATGCGCGGTATCCAGCCGCTCGGGCCGCGGCTTGCTGATGCCGCCGAAGTAGCCGCCGAGCGGATGTTGCTTGCCGACCGCAAGGAATCGGTCCAGCAGACCGCGCTGGTCCAGTATCTCGGCACTGCGTACATGCATGCCGAGCGACCGGACGTGTTTGGTCGGCTCGGCCTCCTTCTCCAGCACGACAGCCTGTACGCCGTGCAGCCGAAATTCGCTGGCCAGCATCAAGCCGGTCGGTCCGCCACCGGCAATGATCACATCGATCATGAAAACCCCTTATCTGCTGTGCCACAGGGCATTACGGTCATCAGACCGAAGCGCCGAACCATTTCGGCAGGTGATCGAGCAGATCCTGCTGATCATCACCGACCCACGCCACGTGCCCGTCCGGCCGCAATAGCACCGCGGGTACGTCCAATTCCTCGCTGACGTCGACGACGTGGTCGACTCGATTCGCCCAGCCTGCCACCGACAGCAACCCGGTCTGATCGAGCAGCAGTCCGCGACCGCTGTGCAGCAGCTCGTACAGGCGACCTCGCTTCAGCGCGATGTCCCGCAGCCGCCGCCCCAGCAGTTCGTGCCCCTCACCGAAGTCGTAGCGGATGCCGATCGCAACGATATTCTCGATCAGATACCGGTTCACCACATCGAAGTCCATCAGCTCCGACAGCAGTCGGCGCACCGCCTGCGCGCCAGGCTCGAGAGACATCAGCTCCATCTGCGCGCGGGTGTTGCTCAGCACGTCGGCGGCGACCGGATGCCGTTCGGCCTGATAGCTGTCCAACAGCCCGTCCGGCGCCCAGCCATTGACCGCGGCGGCGAGTTTCCAGCCGAGATTGAACGCGTCCTGGATACCGAGATTCAGCCCCTGCCCACCCATCGGCGGGTGCACATGTGCCGCGTCACCGGCCAGCAGCACCCGGCCGACTCGGTAGTGCTCGGCCTGCCGGGTGGCATCGCCGAATCGGGACAGCCAGCGCGGTGAGTGCACACCGAAGTCCGTGCCCGCGGTCGCCAGCAGCTGCTGTTTCACCTCATCCAAAGTCGGTGGGACGCTGCGGTCTTCGGCCACACCGTCGGCGGGCACAACCAGCCGGAAGATTCCGTTGCCGAGCGGCATGGCGCCGAATCGCAACTGCGTCTTGCGGACTTCGGTCATCACGGAAGTCAGCGTTTCCGCCGCGGCGGTGAGCTCCACCTCGCCCAGCAAGGTGTCCACTGTGCTGGATTCACCGGGGAATTCGACGCCGAGCAGCTTGCGCACCGTGCTGCGGCCGCCATCGCAACCGACGAGGTAGCGCGAGCGCAACCGGGTGCCGTCAGCCAGGTCGACGGTCACTCCCTCGTCGTCCTGGATGAACCCGAGTAGTTCACTGCCACTGCGAATTTCGACGCCGACCTCGAGGGCATGTTCGGTCAGCAGTCGGACGGTGACCGGCTGCGGGATGCTCAGGACGTACGCATGCGAGGTGTCCAGCCGCTCGGGTTGCGGCTTGCTGATACCGGCGAAGAAACCACCGAGCGGGTACTGCTTGCCGAGCGCGAGGAACCGGTCCAGCAGACCGCGCTGGTCCATCACCTCGATGGTGCGCGCGTGCATGCCCAGCGCCCGCACAATCTCGGTCGGCTCAGCATCCTTCTCCAGCACGAGCGCCCGCACACCCTGCAGCTGCAACTCGGTGGCCACCATCAAGCCGGTCGGCCCGCCACCGGCAATGATCACATCAATCATCAAACCCCCTGTTTCCGCTGGTTATGGCTTCGGCTGGAGATTCTGCAGCACCACCGGGGTCTTGCCGCAAGCCCCCGGGTGCGCTATATGTTGAGAGGGGGAAGGGCATACATCCGGACATGGACACTGAGCAGCCGGCAGCGCTCGCACCCGGAATCGCACCACCGCAGCACATCGACCTGGGTGATCTGGTGCTGCGAAACTGGCGGCCCGAGGACCTGATTCCACGGTTCGAAGCGATCACCGCTTCCTTCGATCACATACATCCCTGGATGGACTGGCTCGCCGAACCCATGACACTGGAGCGGCAGCGCGCGTTCAGCACGGCGATGGCGGAAAGCTGGCCGAGTCCCGGGGGCAGTTGCAACTACGGCATTTTCGATACCGCGGGCACTGTGCTGGGTGCGATCGGCATCCACGACCGCGTCGGCCCGCGCACGCTGGAAATCGGTTACTGGTGTCACGCCGCGCATACCGGTCGCGGCGTGATCACCCGTTCCGCTGCCGAGCTGACTCGAATCGCTTTGGCGCTGCCCGGTATCGATCACGCCGAAATCCATTGCGATGCAGCCAATATCCGCAGTGCCGAGGTTGCTCGACGGCTCGGCTACCGTCTCGACCGGATCGAACCACGCGAGGTTCGTGCGCCCGCGGAGTCGGGCCGCGGCATGTTCTGGATCAAAGACCGGCGGGGCTGAGTTTCGATGATCGGTTGCCGTTCGATCCGGTGGTCAGGTTCGCGGGCAGCGGGCCGTGCGGAATGATCGAGGCGCCGAGATACGGATGCCCGCCGAAGATCTGTATTGCGGCGTAGACCGGTTCGATAATGGCCTTACCGTCGGTCGTGGTCCCCTTGTAGTTGCCGATCACGGTGATGCTGCCGTCGGGCCGGTAGCTGTAGGCGGGCGAACCGGAGTCGCCGGGACCGCCGATCCAGCTCCCGGCCGGGGGCGCGACCAGCAGTACGCACGTGCTGGTTCCGGTGCCGGCGGCTTGGCATTTGGCGGTCGGCCCGATCGAGTCCGCGACGCCGCAGGCCTCGTGCATGGCCGCCGTCGTGGGGTTCCATCCCGAATGGCACACTCGCTCACCCGTTTTGACATCGCCTTCGGAGGCGTAGCCGGACGCGGTCAACACAGTGCCGTCCGACAAGGTGATCGACGAGGACAGATCCGCCGACACCGCCGACACCACGGACAGATCGGCGTCATGCGTGCTCTTCAGCGTCGTCATGGTGGTCGCGGGGACACCGTTGAACGCCGTGGACGTAACCTGCTGTCCCACTTCGGAGACCAGATGTGCGACGGTGACATGCCCTACCGGGGCGCCGGAATCATCGGCCCAGGCATAGCCGATCGTGCCGCAGGCCACCGCGGTACAGGCTTGGAACCCGCCACCTGGCGCGGGCAGACCAGGCTGTGCCGAGGCCACGGGCAACACCATCGACGCACTCACGGCCACGGTGGCGACGGCAAATTTGCGAATTGATAACGGTGCGGTCATAGCGCTGATATTTACACCAAAGAATGAGCAGCATCTCACAACGCGCAGAGCCTGATTCAAATGTTTGCCGTGAGTACGCTGCCTGGATGATTGCGCCTGTTGCACACATGCTGTGGCTGCAGATTGCCGCTGGAGTTCGGGCTCTCGGAGGAGGACGATTCGTCGGCCCCGGAACTGTTCCGTGAAGGGTTCCGGGGAACTACCGCTATCTGGAATATGCTGTAATGCGCTGGAGGCCAGTGCGGTACAGCACATTCGCCGTTTCCGCTACTCACCCTCACCGAAGCGGGCAGATGGCGACTCGACGAATGGGACGTGACGCTGACCGCGGTCCAGGACAATCTGTGCAGCGCATTATCGGCGACCGAGCGAGACAGTCTTACCGTGCTGCTGACTCGTGTTCTGGGACTGGCGGAACCGATGCGGACCGGCCGATAAGGGAATGTGACAGCAGGTCATGGACCAGGCTGGGTGGTGGCCCTGTCCAGCTTCTTGCGGGCGGCGGCGAACCAGGCCTGGGTGCCGACCAAGCCGGACTCGATCTCCTTGCGGGCGCCCTGGAATCCGTAGAGTTTCCCGGCGTAACGGGTCAGCACCGCGCCCTCGTGCTCCTCGAGTTCCTCCAGGAGCGCGGTGTCGCCCAGTAGATATGCGACACCGGCGACGTCCCCGGCCGACCAGACATCGCGATAGTCGTCCCACCCGCGCTGCTTCACCGCGACAGCCCGCTCGATCAGCTCTGCTTGCAACGCAGCACGTTCGGCGTCGCTGGGCTGCCGCGACTTCAGATGGTCCCAGCTGATCGGTTCTGCATCGGACAAGTCGGATTCCGTCCCTGTGGTCGGTCGGCAGCGGTGGTGGTGCTCTAGTCCAGCTTTGCATGGGGGAGCTGGGCGAGGGACCGCGGGTGACCGTGTCGGGTAGGCGAAACTGCCTGTCCTGATTGTGCCTTCCCGACACATCGGCTCGTCATTAGCGTTGGTGACGCACCCTGGCCGGCGGGGTGTGTCCACCGAATCGCCAGGGTCGCCGCAGCTCGATGTGCTGTGCGTCCGCTCAGAATCAGGGGTTTTCATGGCCACGACTGCCGGTGCTGTGCTCGGACAAACCAAACGACAAGTCGAGGGTGCACCCACCCGGCCCGGGGTGGTGCTGTTCATCGTGTGCACTGCGATTTTCATGCTGATGCTCGATGCCACCGTCGTGTCGGCCGCACTCGCCGATATCCGGAGTGATTTCGACTCCTCCATCGACGGGCTGCAGTGGGTGATCGACGCCTATGCCCTGCCTCTCGCCGGTCTGCTGCTGACCCTCGGCACGGCCGGTGACCGGTTCGGCCGCAAACGGGTATTCCTGTGCGGCATGGCAGTTTTCACCGGAGCCTCATTGGCGCTGGTGCTGTCGGGAACCATTGTGCAGTTGAATGCGCTGCGGGCCGTCCAAGGTATCGGTGCGGCAATGCTTTTCGCCACCGCACTGCCGCTGCTCGCGGCGGCGTACCCGGATGCACGCGCACGGGCCAAGGCAATCGGGATCTACAGTGCGGTGATGGCCGGGGCGACCGTGGCCGGTCCGGTCTTCGGTGGCGCGCTGGTCACCGCATTCGGGTGGCGATCCATCTTCACGATCAATGTGCCGATCGGAGTGGTGATCTTCGCGCTGGCCCTGCGGCGCCTGCCCGAGACGCCCCGTCATCCCGACCGCCGCACGGATTGGCTTGGATCGATCCTGCTGTCGGGCGGGCTGCTGGCTGGAGTGCTGGGTCTGACCCGCGGTAATGCACTCGGGTGGACCTCCCCGACGATCTGGATGCTCGCGGCCGCATCGGCAGTTCTGCTGACGTTGTTCATGGTGTGGCAGTTCCGCGCCGCCCATCCGCTGTTCGACGTGTCCATGCTGCGTAAGCCAGGATTCGCCCCAATCGCGATCGTCGCGGTGGCACATATGGCGACGCTCATGGCCGCCTCCAACTACCTGGCCATCTTCCTGATCAACACCATGGGCTTCACACCGCTGCAGATGGGCGTGCGCCTGGTGCCGCTGAGTATCGCTGCCCTGATCGCCGCACCTCTGGGAGCGGTACTGGCCAAACGGATTCCGACCGCGGTATCGCTCCCGATCACCATGGGCCTGGTCGTCCTCGGCATGTGGCTGCTGGGCGGTGTCGAAAGTACCGATTCCTGGACGCATTTCGTGCCCGGCATGCTCATAGGCGGCGCGGGACTGGGTGCGATCACGACCGTGAATCAGGCGGCAGCACTGACCTTCGCCTCCGACGAGAACGCGGGTATGGCCAGCGCGACCTTCGGAACCCTGCGCCAGGTCGGCATGGCGGTGGGCGTGGCGGGACTGGGAGCGATGTTCAGCCACCGTGCGCGCGATGCGGCGGCGCACGGACTGGATGCTATCCAGTCCGCCCGCAATGTCACTGTGACGCCAGACCTGCGCGCCCAGTTCTTGGACGGCGTCGCCGCCGGCGGCGGCACCACTGTGGTCCACGCCGTACCGCCGGAATTCGCTTCGGCGACTCCACTATTGACCGGTACCGCACATGCGGCGTCCATCGAAGGCCTGAACGCGCTGTTCACACTCGGTACCGACACCGCCCTGGCCTCCACCATTGCCGCCGCAATCTTCTTCGCGGCCGGGAAGTGGTTCGCTACCCGCCCATAGCGTCACCGAGGCCGGTACCGCTCCCGCCGAAGAACACCGCCGGGGTGGTACCGATTTCGCGGCGGAACGCGGTGATGAACGAACTCGCCGTGGTGTAGCCGACCGCCCGGGCGACCCGCGAAATCGGCTGTCCCGCACCGAGTAGTGGCAGGGCGGAGTTGAGGCGCTCGAGCGCCCGCCAGCGTTCGAAGCTCGTGCCGGTCTCGGATCGGAAGCGTCGCGACAGCGTACGAGACGAGACCGAGAGTTCCCGGGCCCACATATCGAGACTGCGCGCATCCGCGGGATTCTGCTTGAGGGCGAGCGCGACTCGGCGCGCACCAGGATCGGTCGGCAGTACCACCGGCATCACCGTCGCCGGCATGGGAACCATCAGATCCCACAGCACCGCATTGCCGCGAGCGCGCCGGTCGGGGAGGAGGTCACCGAGCGTCGAGAGATACGTCATCAGGGGACCGATCAGCCCTGACGCGTCAACGACGGTGGGCTGCTGCCAATCCAGCGGGCAATCGGCGGCATCGAAGTACAGCGACAACATCTCGGCCGAGGCCGCGGGCACCACCGAATGCGGTGTCCCACCGGGAATCCATAGCGCCCGCGCTCGCTGCACAACCCACCGGCAGTCCTCGGCCACCATCGTGAGCACACCTTCCGGCGCCCAGGTCAGCTGATGCTGCGGGTGTGCGTGCGTCACCAGCCCGGTCGCGGACTGCAGCGGAATCACAATGCTCGGAAAATCCGCGTAGTCGAGGGTGGGGTAGAGATCCTGCCGCATAGGACCAAAGTAGTGGCCCTCATTCGAACTTCTCACTTCTGCGACGGAAATGGGACGGGTGTACAGGGGTGCACAGTTTTTGAGTGGTTCCGTTGCGGTTACGTAGCGTGTGCTGCAACCAAACGAAACGTAATAGATTCTGGCGTTGACGGGGGATATGGGGAAGCCTGACCTCCGATAACGTTCACTTATCGGAGGTCAGGACGGCGGGGTTTGGTTTGGGGGCCAAAAGGATTCGTTTCGTGTTGTTGCGTTGGAAACGATGAAACCAACGCTACGATTTGCCGGTGGCGAGCACCTGTAACTACCCGGGCTGTACCCGAACGATTACGCGCGACGGGACCCCCGGACGACCCTCCGAATACTGTGATCACCCGGACCACACCCGCTGGCGGGCCTGGCGAGAGCGCCAGCGGATACAACAGGGGGAGGTCGAGGCACCTACCGCGAACGTCACTGTGACGCAACAGGGTCCGGCTGGGGTCGCTCGAATGCGGGCCGATGAGCTGCTGATTCAGTTCCGGACGCTGGCTGACCAGCTGGGGAACACCTTGTCGGGGGCGGTGGCGGAACTGTCCACGCTCGCAGATCCCTCGGTGGCCGAGGCGCAGATTCAGGCCGTGCAGGCCGATGCGGCACGACGGATTGCGGAGTCCGAGATGGCGGCGTCCGCCGCGGAGCGACTGCGCCGCGAGGCCGAAGAGTCCAGGACGGCAGCGGAGGCAGCGGCAGAGGACGCCGCGGCGGCAGCCGAGGTGGCCGAGGCGCGAATCGCGGAGGCGCACAGCTCTCGTGACGATGCACTGCGGGAAGTCGAGCGCATGACCAAGCAGGCGGCCGAGGATGTCTTCGCCGCCCGCACCGATGCGGACGCCGAGATCCGTACCGCCCGAAGCGAGGCCGCCGATGATATCGAGCGTGCCCGCCAGCAGGCGACCGAGGAGATCGAGAAGGCGCGGTCCAAAGCGGTGACCGAGGTCGAGCAGGTGCGGCGCGACAGCACCCAGCGCATGACGGCCGCGGCCGCCGAACGCGATCTCGCCGTACAGCGCGCCGCCGATGCCGAGCGTGCCATCGAACGCGCGGAACAGGCTGTGGCCGAACGCAATCAGGTGCTCGCCGAGACTCGCGACGAGGTCAGGCGTCTGCGCGAAGAGCTCGAGGGCTCCCGTGCCGAACTTGCCGATTTCCGCCGCCAGGCGGCTGTCGATATTGCTACGGTGCGTACCGAATCGGCGACGGCCCTGGAGAAGGCGAGCAGGGAGTCCGCCGCCCGGCTGGCAACCCTCGACGACGCGCGCTCGCAAACCCTGGCTCGGGCCGAGCGTGCGGAAAGCCAACTCGACAGTCTGCTGGCCGAACGGACCAAGAAGGCGGTGGAGACCGAGCGGGTATAGCCGGGAAAGCCCAGCTCGCGAGTGTTTGTCCGGTTCAGCACCTTTCAGCGTCTCGCCCAACTGTCCAGTACATCTGAAAAGACATTGGAACGTGCAACGATGCGGCAGATTTCCTGGGGTGTGCAGCTGTATCGTCAGGGTGAAAGAGCGCTCAGCGTGGACCTGATCTGGAATGATCTTCAGGCAAAGGTTCTGGCCGACAGGACTACCCGTGCCACCGGCGACCGCCGGCGCACGGAAGGTAAAGGGGTGTCACTTGAATATCAACGCCATGCGAGCGCGGCAATCCCGGCCGAGTGTGGCGCGCGTGTACAGCTACGTGCTCGGTGGACGAGACAACTACGGCGTCGACAAGAATGTCGGCGACTACTTCATGGGCGACTTGCCCGGGTCCGAGCAGCTCGCGATTACCAACCGGGAGGCTGTCCTCCGCGCTGTGCAAAGTATGGCGGCCGACGGCATTCGTCAGTTCATCGATATGGGGTGCGGGCTGCCCGCGGAGCAGAACGTCCATGAGGTGGTCCGCCGGCAGCAGCCGGACGCACGGGTCGTCTACGTGGACAATGATCCGTTTGTGGTCGCGCACGGGCGAGCGCTGCTCGCCGTGGACGACGGCATCGAGATGGTCGAAGGCGATGTCAGCAAAACGTCCTGGATTCGCGAACATCCGGCCGTCGCGCGCCTGATCGACTTCGAGGAGCCGGTCGGGCTCCTCTTCGCGGTCACGCTGAGCTTCCTGGAGGATGAGGAAGACCCGGCGGGCGTGGTGAAGTACTGGGCTGCCCAGGTACCGGCCGGTAGCCGAATCTACCTCTCGCACTTCCGTTCCGGCCGTACCCGCGAGGCCGTCGCCACCGAACGGAAGATTCTGGAGGCCTTCGGTCACGGCCGCTGGCGCACCGATGAGGAGATCGACGCGTTGTTCGGCGATCTGGAACTGCTCGAGCCGGGCGTGACCCCGTGCGTGAAGTGGCGTCCGGTATCCGATGCGACCGTGCACGAACTCAGCATCTGGGAGGAGATGATCGTCTCCGGGATGGCCCGCAAGGGTTAGTTCGGCACGGGCACAAGAGATTTCGGCCCCCGATCCGGCGATATCGCCGGATCGGGGGCCGTTTCGTTTACTCGCGTGGTCGCCTACAGGCTGAATGCCACCGACCGCAGCACCAGCGCGATGATGAACACGATCGTGAAGGCCAGATCGATCGCCAACCCGCCCGCGCGCAGTGGCGGCAGGACCCGCCGCACCGGTGCGAGAATCGGCTCGGTCAGCCGATGGGTGATATCGCGCGCCTTCACCGCCCACTCCGGCAGATTTCCGGACATCGAGATCCAGTCCAGCACCATCCTGGCCAACATCACCAGCACGAAGGCCGTCAACAGGTATCCGAGCACCGCCCCGATGAGACTCATGACCAACTCCTTTGTGGTGGCCGTGCCGGCCGCCCTACCTGTAACAACGCGGGCGGTCGGTGTGAAAGTGCCTGACGAGCCGTCTTCTCAGTGGACTGTCAGGTCGAGCCTGCACGGTGCGAATCCGGACATACCGCTCAGGGTCGACGTTCCGCCGATCGTAGCGCGCAAGATCACGGCCGACCGGCTTCCGACCGGCGTGTTAACGCTCTCCGAACGGTAGGTTCATGCGGTGCGGGAGGCGCGCCACATGGGCCAGAGCAGCGGTCCGCCCTTGGTTGCGTCGAGTTCGCCGGTCTTGTCGAAGCCGAATCGCTCGTAGTACGGCACATTCTCGGGCTTGCTGGATTCCAGGTAGGCGGGGGAGCCCTCCGCATCGCAGCGCTCCAGGCGCGAGTTCAGCAGCGCCTGACCGTAGCCGCGCCCGCGCGCACTCGGCAGCGTCCCGATGATCGCGAGGTACCAATGCGGTTCTCGCGGATGAGCCGCGGCCATGCGATCGGACATCCGGCCCGCCTTGATCAGGCGATGGCGGAATACGCGCAACAGGCTGGGGAACTGGCGGAGCAAATCGGACTCGGAGGCGTGCCACTTACCGGGTGGCGACCATACCGCTGCGCCGACGATCGCTCCGGTGTCATCCAGTGCCACCTCCACCGCGCCGTCGGCCAAGTACTGGTGTCTGACCAGACTGTCGAACATGATGGCCGCTCGCTTTGTGCGAGTGGCGGTTTCGGGAATCAGCCAGGCGATGAGCGGATCGTCGGTGAAGGCCAGTCCGAGCACCTCGGCGAGTGCGGGAATGTCCTCTTGCAGTGCCGGGCGAACCGTGACGTCCATGCGTTCACGGTACTGGGTGGACGCCGCGGCGGTTGCCATCAAGCGCCGGTGGTGTCGCCTGGTTGCGCGGCGAGGTGGCGAGCCGCCGCGCAAATCGCGGGGCGGAGGGTGTCCAGATCCGCATTGGGGCCCAGCATCAT
Source organism: Nocardia sp. NPDC006630 (assembly GCF_040611495.1). Lineage (NCBI taxonomy): Bacteria > Bacillati > Actinomycetota > Actinomycetes > Mycobacteriales > Nocardiaceae > Nocardia > Nocardia sp. NPDC006630. The sequence goes on along the minus strand of NZ_JBEXOK010000010.1, from coordinate 76,924 downwards.
TCGACGCACCTGCGGCATGGCCAGACTCCAGCCGACCAGACCGAGGGTGAAGAACATGAGGCTGTTCGGATCGGGATGGTCCGGCGAGAACGTCGCCTTGGCCGCCTCGATCTTGTTCGCGTAGTGCTGGGTGCGCGCTTCCTCGTCCGGCACCGGGTTGTCGCCCATTTCGAGGGCTTCCCACAGCAGCAGGCGCATGGCTTCGGGGTGCGCGCGGTGATAGTCGAACAGGAGCCCGGCGTAGGCGCCGAGATCACCGTCACTCGGCGAAACAGCCTCGGCGAGTTCGGACATGAGGTTCTCGAGCACCGCGGCGAAGAGCGCCTTCTTGTCGCCGAAGTAGTCGTAGATGGCGCGCTTATTGGCCTGCGCATTGGCCGCGATGCGGTCCACCCGGGCGCCGGCGACGCCGTATTCCGCGAACTCGGTGGAGGCCGCGGCGAGTATTCGCTCTTTGGTTGCCGTCGAGTCGTATGCCACGGAGACGATTGTAACGAACCGGTTCGTTTGACAGTGGGATCTCGTCTCCCTAGGCTTCCGAACTAACTAGTTCGCTCGAATGGAGGCTGGATATTGATTTCTCACGCTGGACCCGACTCCAAAGCGGGAGTGCGGCCGGTCCTGTTCCTCGTGATGGCGGTGTGCAGTGCAGCGACAGTCGCGAATGTGTATCTGGCCCAACCACTTCTGGCCCTGATCGCGCACGGCTTCGGCACCGCGCCCGCGGCGGCGGGGATCGTGGTGACGTGTGCCCAGCTCGGTTACGCGGCGGGCATTCTGTTCCTGGTTCCGCTGGGTGACGTGCGGCGGCGCCGGCCGCTGCTGATGATTCTGCTGTCCGCGACCGTGGTGGCCCTGCTGCTCGCTGTGGTGGCTCCGGCGCTGTCGATGCTCGCGGCAGCGACGGCATTGATCGGTGGAGTGACGGTCATCCCGCAGGTACTCGTTCCCCTGGCTGCTGAACTCGCGCCGCCCGACCGCCGCGCCTCGGTGGTGGCCAATGTCCAGATCGGCTTGATGACGGGAATTGTCGGCTCCCGCGTCATCGGCGGCGCGGTCGGCGAGCTGCTCGGCTGGCGGGCGGTATACCTGCTGGCCGCCGTATTGACCGCTGCGACAGGCGCTTTGACCGTCGCCCTGCTGCCCGGAGAGGAGCGGCGAGCCGATACGACCGGATATGGCAGATTGCTGGTGTCGCTGCCGCGGCTATTGCGTTCCGAACCTGCGCTGGCGCAGTCATGTCTATTGCACGCTGCACTGTTCGGGGCGTACACCGCAACGTGGACGACATTGGTGCTGGTGCTGACCCACGCGCCATACAACTTCAGCAGTGCGGTGGCAGGACTGTTCGGGCTGCTCGGACTGGCCGGTGCCGTCGCCGCGCCGTGGGCGGGCCGATTCATCGATCGCCGCGGTGCGCTGCCGGTCATCATGGCCGCCCACTGCCTGATGCTCGTCTCGGCGGCGGCCTATGCCTTCGGCGCGACCGCTCTGATACCGATGATCACCGCGATCGTGCTGGCCAATATCGCTGTGCAGTGGAGTCAGATCGCGAACCAGGCAAGGATTTTCGCCTACCTGCCCGACGCTCGCAGTCGCGCCAACACGGTGTACATGGTCGCGGTATTCCTCAGCGGTGCACTCTGCGCGGCACTGGCCGGGCTCTGCTATTCGGCGAACGGCTGGGGTGGCGTCTGCGCCCTGCAAGCCGGCCTCGCCTTCATCGGATTCGCGGTCGTGCCGTGGGCGCGCCGCTTCGAAAAACAAGGAGAATCATGACCTTTCCCGCCATGCCCGCCGCCGTGACCCAGTTCTTCGCCGCCTCGCAGACGGGCGACGCCGACACCTGGTCGGCCGCATTCGCCGAGAACGGTGTCTTCCATGATCCGGTCGGTCAACCACCGATTGTTGGGCGCACCGCGATCCGGGAGTTCATTGCCGATGTACTGCCGAACTTCCAGCCGTTCCTGGGCCTCACTCCGCTCGTGGCGCACACCGTCGATCGGTGGGTCGCAGTGTCGTGGAGCGGCGCGGCGGTCGCTCTCAACGGCCGACCGGTCAACTGGTCGGGCATCAATATCTACGAACTCGACGACGACGGCCGCATCCGCGATGCCAAGGCGTACTTCGATCGCTCCATCTTCCAAGCCCAGCTCGCCCACTGAACACTTTCGGAGAAACGATGATGATCACTGACATTCACGCACATGTGACGATCGATCCCGCCGCCCAGGTGGCCCGCGCTCGGCAGGCCGGTGTGGACCGCACGGTGCTGCTGTCCACCCGCATCCATCCGGAGGCGGCCGAGACGCTAGACGGGGTCCGTGCCGAGTTCGCCCGGCTCACGGCAGTACTCGGCGGCGCCGCGGCCTCGATCGACGAGGTTCGGCGGGTGACCGCCGAGGTGATCGCGGCACTCGAAGCGCATCCGGAGGAGACGGTCGGATTCGTCAGCGCGCCACTGATTCTCGGGGATACCGAGATGAAGGAGTGGTTCGACGACTACCTGCGGCGCCCGGATATCGTCGGCATCGGCGAACTCACCCCCGCGCCCAACCAGGCCGCGAAGATCGAGCCCGCCCTCGCGGTCAGCGCCGACCACGGCGGATTGCCGGTACTGGTGCACGGCTTCGCACCCAATACCGCCGATGACCTCCGAACCTACGCCGCTCTCGCCGAGCGCTACCCGAGCGTGCCGATCATCGTCGGCGCACTGGGCGGACTCAATGCCATGGACTTGATCGACCTGGCCGTCGCCCGCCCGAACCTGTACATCGACTTGTCGAGTGCGCTACAGGTTTTCATGGTCAAGGCGGCGGCGCACGCGGTTCCCGAGCAGTGCTTGTTCGGATCGAATACGCCGTACGGTGATGTGCTCGCGGCACGTACCACCGTGGAAGCCGCTATCACCGACCCCGATGTGCTGCGCCGGGTGCTGGGAGAGAATTTCGATCAACTGATCAACCGCTGACTCGGCGTGTGTATGCGGGTACGCTGATTCCCCGCCTTGGGAACAGCGCTCGCATGAACCGGCTTGTCGGACAGTATTGTTCGGCGCCGAGCGCAGTCTGCCTGCCTCATGACCGGAGCTTGAAGGGTGGCGACCGTGGCCGGAACCAAGATCGTCATCGACTGGGATCAGTCGGTCGCATGGTGATATGAGCGAGCCCCTGGACGTGGATCCGAACGCGCTCCGCGCGTCGCTTCCGGAATTGCAGTGGCTCGCGGATGAGGCCGCGTCCGCTCTCGCCGAGCTGACCGGCGCCGTCGATCGGGTAGGTGCGTGCTGGGGGAACGATGCCGGCGGCAAAGCCTTCGCGAAGAACTATCTGCCCGACGTGGAACAGGGGATCCGCAATCTGACCGCGCTTGTATCCGGTATGAGGGCACTCGGTAGCGAAGTATCGAATGTGGCAAACGAGTTCGACAACCAGGACTCGGATAGTGCTGCCCTGCTGCAGAACCCGGAAGCGGCCGCAGCTGTCGACCTTGCGGCCAACGTGAGCCGGGAAACTCCGAATGGACTTTCTGGCACTCCAAACGGCGTTCTTCCCACCTCCTTCGCCGGCCGGAGTGAACCGGCAGCGCGGTCACTGCGGCAGCCGGCATCGCTGTCGCAGCAGCAGGGCGGATCGAGACAGGCAGGCGTGCCGCACCTTTCGTCAGCATCGACTTCGCCGGAGACGACGTCCAGCCCCAGCGCCGTGTCGCAGCCCAGTGCCGTGGCCGGGCCTGATCTGCCAGCGCCCGTCCCGTCCCATGGCGCGGCCACCTCGGCCGATTTCCCCGGCGCGCTCGATGCGGGCCGATCCTGGGATTCGAGGTCCAGGGATCCCGCCGAGGATGATGCGAAAACCGGCTATTCGCCTGCGGATTCGGCCAACGTCGAGGTCGACCCGCAATCCGGCGTCCCTGCCGCGTCACCATGGATGCCCGCGGAGCGGTCCTGCACACCCTCGCCGCCGACCTCCGTGCGGTCCGACGTAGCCGCACCCGAAGGTACGCCTTGGTCGCGTTCATCCGTCGACACACCGTGGTCCAAACCCGGTCCAGCGTCCGACGCACCGGCAGGCAACAGGCCGCCGCGTATCTCGGCGCCGAAAGACACTCCGCCGCGTGCCCGGCCACCGGTCAAATCCGTGTCGGCGCGACGCCGTGCGAAAGCCCTCGGCCGCCCGACGCCGATTGTCGGCGCGGAGGCCGAGGCGCTGGGGATCGTCCGTGAACTGGCTGCCAGGCATCGACTGGAGCTCTCCGGTTTCGAAGCCTCCGGCATGGACGAGCCCGCGGCAGTGGAGCTTGCATCGGCCGTGGACTCATTGCTCGCCAAATACCCGGTGCCACTGGACGGTATCGAGATCCGGGTCCCGCAACCGGCGACCTCCGGGGCGAGGGAGCCGCGTCCGTGGATCATTCTCGATCAGGCCACGATCAGCCGTCGCCGTCTGGGCGCTACGGCCGTCCCGGACCGCGCCGCAGCTGTTCGGGATCGCCCGATTCATACCGCGGTGGTCCTCGAATTCGCCCGGATTCTGGACCTGGCCGGTGCCGGCCGGGCGCGCCGAACCGCCCAGCGCACGCTGATCGCCGAGTATCTGCGAATAAGTGGCGCCCGCAGCACCGACCATATGGCCACCGTGGTCACGGGCTACCGGCGGTGGCGCGGGCAACTCGGAGCGTCCAGCACCGGATTCGATCCGATGTCCGCCCTGGCCGCATCGTTTGCCGCCGCCGAGCTGGACAAGGCCCCCGCTCGCGCGGCAAAGGTCCTGCATCGCTTGCTGGTCGAGTGCGCAGCTGTTTCCGAGCCTTCGCGATCGCCCTGAGGTATCTGCTACGGCTGTGGGTCGCACCGATCGGACGTCGCCGATTGCGGGCCCGGGAACGCTGAAGCCGACCCGGGACGCAGTGCGCTTCAGGATGCCGGGGCAGGGCAGGGCGGGTCGCCATCGCGGCGGAACAGTGCTCGAATGTCGTGCAGGCTGGGCGCTTCCGAGGCGAGGTCGGGCAGGTCGGGCAGGGATTCGAGACCCGCGGTGATCGCGGCCGCACGGGCGGCGGTCTGCTGCTGCGCCAGCCGCGTGGCAGTGCGGGCGGCCTCGACAATGGATCGGCCGAGTCGCTCGGGTGCGGTTCGCATGGCTGCGGCGGTCAGGCGCACCTCGACGATCTCGCCTGCGCCGTCTGCGACGATCTCGACCAGCTTATCGGCCGAATCGGCCTGCACCCGTGCGGTATCGAGGTGATGGAACAGCTCTGCGAGTTCGGATTGCTGCCGCTCGTAGGCGTCCACGGTGTCCTCGATCTGGTCGCGCAGACCGTTGTCGGCCGAGCGCAGGCTTTCCCTCTTCCAGCGGTCCATCGGCAGCGCACACCTCATTTCATGTACTGAGAAAGCCTTGCAAATCATTGTTTTCAAGCAGATACGCCCAATCGGGCAGGGGGAGCGGCAGTGACTCGGCGATCTGAACCGACGCCGTCTTGGCAGCATTGCGGAGGTGTGCGGATTCCGTGGCGGGAGGGCGCGCGAGATACGCGTCCCGCTCGGCTCGAAAGTACTGCGTAGCAACAGGAGTCACATCCATGGCCATCATGTGGGAGACCTCTGGAAGCAGATGAAGTCTCGCCGTGCGAACCAGACCGGCCAGAACGGTTCCGTGCGCGGGCGGCGTGAACGGATCATTGAGTCCCTGGACGACATCGACCGGTACTCGGTAGTTGGTGAAGTCGATATGCGAAGCCGTTGTCAGCTGGGCCGAGTCGTCGGTCCACGCGCGCTCATTGACGCGTAGAGCGCGCTCATATCCGCGGACGTATGCGTCGAACCCTTGCATCAGCGGGGGATAATCATTGCGGGCATACGAATCCGCGTTCGTACGGATCAATGATCCACCGTCTCCGGCCGTGTCGTGGGACATCTTCCGAACAGTCTCGAGCCCCCGCTGGGCGAGCGCGGCGCGGCGTTCGGCCACGGAAAGCTCGGAGTTCTCGCCACCCTGTGGTCTCGTATACGCGAGACGGTTGGACTCGCCCATTCCGGAAATCCATTTCTGCAGATCGCCCGGGACAGGCGCCGTTCCGCCGACGGTGACGACTCGCTCGCAATGCTCGGGGTCCAGGCTGCCGAGTGCGTATGTCACCATTCCACCGCCGGACCGGCCGATGGCGCCGTATTTGTCGACGGCCAGCAATTCGGTCATGACGTAGCTGATATCGCGGGCGCAGTCCGAGACTGATCGCCCCGGTAGGGGGGTCGAGTTGCCGTAGCCGGGGCGCTCCACCACGATGAGGGCAAATCCCCTGTCGGCCAGAATATTTGCGTTCGGCAGCAGGCCATCGACACCGACCGGGGTGCCCGGTGAGAGTACGAGGGGATACCCGTGTGGGTCGCCGAGTATGCGAATATCCACTCTGCGCCCATCGGGCATCTGCGTGGCATGCAGTGTCGAGTAATACCCGAGGTCCGTGGTCTCCTTCGGTTCTGGAAGTTGGCGGGCAACGGAATCGGGAAGTTCGTCCAGTGCGGCGCGATATCCCCGCACGCTGACCTCCGATGCTTCGCGCCGCGACTCGATCGAGGCATGAATGGCGCGCAACTGCGTGTGATCCGCGATATCTGACCAGTGGGGGGATGCGGTTTCTCCCGGATCGATAGAGGCGAGCAGTTCGGCGGACGGACGCGGGATGCCGTCCGGGCCGTCCGGGTCGACCAGTTGATGGCTCGGGTCCTGATCGGTCCAGGTGATTGCCGCCGCCAGGGTGGTCAGGTCGAAAAGGTCGCCGGGATGGGCTGGGTCCAGTATTGCCGCGGCGTCGGAGAGCATCCGGTGGGCGGCGCGCAATGTTTCCTGGGCTCGATCCGACCATGGGCCGATTTGGCCGCGCTCGACGATCGAGGCAGCCAGGGCAGTGCGAGCCAGCCCGACCACATGCGGATAGGCCTGTTTCGGTTCGAACAGCCACTTGAGTGCCAGCGTATTGTCCGGGCCCGCGATGATCGGGACATCCCTGATCACTGTGCCGGTACTGCGTAAACGCTCCATCTCCTGATTGATTCGGCTTTGCGCATCCTCGATCAGTTCCGTCCGGGGCGATCTGCCTGCACGGAAGTAGTGCATTGTTGCCGCCTGCATCGTCACCGTGCGGTCGTGCAGCAGTTGCAAGCGCTCGATCACGTCCGGACCCAAGGGGGCCGGTGGATGCGGGTCAACAGCGCGGATATCGCCCGAATCATGCTGTTCCACAGCATCATCAGGCACTCGCGTCTCCGGATCGGGTGTGTGCGCCATCGGCTGATCGAATCGCCCGCGTATGGGTGGTTCGACGCCGAGGGGATGCGTTCCGCCGGGTACCTTGCCGAATGCATGTTCGGGTTCAGCGAGAGCGCGGACTTCGGGACTCTCGTGCGCCCTCGGGGTGAAGCCGGCGTGGACGGCATGCGCGGTGCCGCCGAGTGCGCCTCCGATCAATCCGCCGGCCATGCCGGAAAGGAACTCGCGGTCGAACAACGAGGGCAGATGCCCGGTGTAGATCCCGGTCACCACGGCCGAGGCGAGCGATCCGGTGACGGCGCCGCCCACTCCGCCGAGACCGCCCAGCAGCAGGGTGGAGCCGATCGTGGCGCGCGCCGGTGTGCTGAAGCGCTGCAACATGAATCGGCTGAGCGCGGGAGCCACCGCATGGGCCAGAGCCGCGCCCCCGAGTCCGCCGAAACCACCGCTCACGGCTGCGGTGACAATCGACTGGCCGTCGAGGTGGCTACGGTGTCCCTGCGCCTCCTGAACCAGTTGTGCACCGGTGGCGACGAGCGTGTTCACGCCCGCGCCCTGTGCGGCGGCGGCCATGAGCAGGCCGCGCCGCGTCACCGTGAAGGTGACCCCGGCGCCGCTCAGGCGATCGAGCAGTTGCACCAGGAAGCGTCGCCAGCCTTCCCGCGCGGCGGCTCGATCGGCCACGGCTTTGACGGCGCCGGCATTGAGAAGCATTGCGTCGGCGATCAATTGGGCGACGGTGACGACGGCCATGCCGTCCCAGGTCAGCTGACCCAGATCAATGGAATTGGCGCCGTCGTAGGTTTGCTCGGCGAAACTGTCGCAGGCGTCGGCGGTCCGGGTGGTGTCGGCGGCGCACGATTCATAGCTCGCGGCGAGCTGGTCGATGGTGGCGCCGCTACCCGAAGACCGAAGTGCCGTGGCCAGTTGGGTGTAGGAGTCCGCTACGGTGCGCAGGGTGTCGGCGCTACTGGACCAGGTGTCGCCGAGGCGGCGCATTTTGTCGGGTCGGCCCTCCGGTCGTGGACCGAGCACCGCCTCGGCCAGCGCCAGCGGGAAATTGCCGGGCAGCGCCATGGATAAATCTTCATTCACCCGAGCCCGGGCGCCCTTCCCATAGTTGGGAGACGGTGTACCCCCGATGGAAGTCGCCCAGGGTGCAACGCCGAGCCGATGCCGCGCGAAACTATAGGTATCGCTGAGTTGCTCACTCGAGGGGTGGATACATGAGCACGACGACAGCTCTATTCGCAGGAATCGTGACCTGTTGCGCGGTTGCGGGGCTCACGGGCTGTGCAAGCGGTACTGGTGATTCCGGGCAGCAGGTTTCCGCTGTCGCCACACCGGCTGCCACCGCATCCGCGGTGAGGACATCGGTTGCGGCGGGAACCGGGGAGCCAGCCGACAATGCGCCGGCACAGACGTCGCAATCGCCCGCGCCCTGTGGTGCGGGTCAGGTGATCGTCGGCGGCACGGTCATGTCACCGGGGATGGGGCATCGGGGCGTGCGACTGAGTTTCTCGGTGGTCGACGCCAGCCCGCCCTGCACGCTGAGTGGATATCCGGGTGCCGATTCCGGCAGCGGTGGCCCACTGCTGCACGCCGAGCGGACACCGCGCGGCTACCTGGGCGGGCTGCCCTCCGGCCAGGACACTAACCCGGTGATCGTTCTCGACCGCACGCACGGCGCGCAGGCCGTGGTCGAAGGCGTGGCCTTCGACGACTCGGGGAATCAGTGCCCCACGTACACCGATCTGCTTGTCACTCCGCCGAATACCACCGACACCGTGACGGTCGCCGCGCGAATCGACACCTGCCGATTACAGATTCACCCGGTGACCGCAGCGCAGTAGCGTGATCAACGGCCGACCGCTTCGGGGTGGTTCGGATGGGAGGTCTATCTGCAGCACCGGCCGCAGACGGGATGGCCAGAGCGCATCTAAGATCAGGCTCCATGACGTCACCAAGGTCGTATGCCTCGTAGGTCTCCGCGCGTGGTACGCGCCACCCTGACTGGTCGTTCAGGTTGCCCCTCCGTGAGCACGTTGCTGATCAGCGTCTGCTCCGGACCACCGATTTGCAGCGCCGTGCATACGTACCTCTTTGTTGATGGCCTCGACTTCATCGCCCGCAGCAACAGCGGCGCGGTCGGCGGCCACCCGCGCCGGCTACTCAGGCCGGGAGGACCGCTCTATCCGACTGAGCAGGCCCGGATCGCACAGGTAACTGAGCAGGGTGAAGCGTCCAGCGGCTCCTCGGGAGTCGAAGTCCGGGTCAAACTCCGAGGCCAGACTGTCCTCTGGAACGATCTGATGTACCCCGGCGCCGGCGACCGGGTCGTTGAGGAAGTCCGCTTCGACCTGAGCCAGTACCTGGCTGAGATCGAGCGAGGCTACCGGTGTTGGGGCAGAGAGAGGTGACTGCGAACGTGATTCACGCGGCGACAGCAGTAGTCGCTGTCAATTCGGTGACGGCTGAATCGATTCGGTGGCCAGTTGCCGGGTCGCTTCGTGATCGTGGGTGGGTATGACGGTGGCGAAATGCTTGGCCAGGTGCAGGCGGTGCAGCGTTTTGAAGGTTTCCTCGCGGTCGGTGTCGACGAAATTGCCTGGGAAGCTGGACTTCTGACGGATCTTGTCGATTTGCAGCGTGTGCCAGGCGGCGTCGCCCGCGAGCAGGATCCAGCCGCGCTGGGTGTGGGCGAGTACACCGATGCTGCCGGGGGTGTGGCCTGCCAGGTCGACCAGCACAATGCTCCCGTCGCCGAACAGGTCTCGGCTGCGGGTGAAGGTCAGGACGGGCGGGCCGTCGAGGTCGTATTCGATGACCGGACGATCCAGCAGGGAGTCGCGCACGCCGCCGACGGGGGCGATGGGTCCGCTGCTGACCCACTCGCGTTCGGGCCGGTGCATGTGGATCGGCAAGCCGGGCATATCGAGCAGTCCGCAGACGTGATCCCAGTGCGCATGGGTGGGTAGCGCGAATTCCGGTGCAGGAAGAGCGGGTTCGAGGCCCAGGGCGGTAATCGTCGCGAGGGTCTCGGCGGGCGGGCGGACCACGCCGCGCAGTGCGGCGGGCAATTGTGCGATCGCGCGGTCTTCCGCGTCGAGGCAAACACTCGGATCGACGACGAAGGTCGCCTCCGGATGCTGCACGATGAACGAGGTCAGCGAGTTGGTGATGCGCCGGGGCGCGAAGGTTCCCTCGACGACCATGGCGGTCGGCACCACACGCGGGGCCTGGGCCAGCGCGGTCACCCGCACGGTGCGGCGCGGAGTGGGCAGACCCGCATCGGTGAGGGACCGCAGGAATCGCTCGTCGACCGGTCGCGGTCGCACCGCGCCCCGCAGCAGGCCGGTTGCCGCAGCGCAGCATTCGAAGAAACTCGGGCCGTGTACTGGATCGGACATGTTCTCGCTCTCCGTTCACCCTGCCCGGCGGACTGGTGTGGCGCCGGGCTCGGTGGAAGGCTAAAACTTAAGGTCGACATGAAGTAAAGGGGCAATCGTGAGCACCATGCAGGATATGAAGATCGGGGATGCCGCGGCCGCCCTCGGCATCGAGGCGCATGTGCTGCGGCATTGGGAATCGGTCGGCCTGCTGCAGCCGTCGCGCAGTCCCTCGGGACATCGCAGCTATGACGAGAATATTCTCGACGTGGCCCGGTTGATTCTGAAGTTGCAGCGAACCGGGCTGTCGCTCGGTCAGATTCGGCAGCTCGGCGTCGGTGCCCACGACGAGCGGCTGACCTTGATCGCGGAGAAACGCGCCGAGATCCAGGAGCAGATCGTCCTGCTGCGGGCGACGGATCGCTTCCTGCAACACCTCGCCGACTGCCGGCACGGGGTTGTGGCCGAATGCGCCGAATGCTCGGACTTCAGCCGGGCGAATCGCAGACGCCGGCCGTTGCGCTGATTCAGCTCACAGCGTGGTGGCCACCACGGGTGCGCCGTGGGCTGGTACGTGGGTGATATTGCGAATTCGGGACTGCTCGTCCGTGGTCCCGGCAGGCAGTGACAACCGGTAGTGGGTCAGCAGTTCACGCAGTACCGCGGTGCCCTCCATCAGTGAGAACCCCGCGCCGATGCAGCGGCGCACGCCGCCACCGAACGGCAGCCAGGTATTCGCGGCCACCGAACCGTCGAGGAAGCGCTCGGGCCGGAAGTCGGTCGCATCCGGGAAGCTGTCGGCCCGCTTGTGCGCCAGCAGAATCGACGTCGAGACAACGGTGCCGCGCGGCAGGTCCCAACCACCGATCGTCATATCGCGAGTGAGCCTGCGACCGGTGGCGGCGATGACGGTGCGCAGGCGCATGGATTCCTTGAGCACCGCCTCCAGATACTTCTCATCGCCCTCGTGTGCGGCGGCGCGCGCGGTGTCCTGAATATCGGGATGCGCTGCGAGTTCATGGCAGGCCCAGGACAGCGCCGAAGCCGTGGTCTCGTGCCCCGCGAGCAGTAGCGTGATGAGCTGGTCGCGCAGTTCCGCATCGGACAGTGCGGCGTCGGAAGGATTCTCACCGGAGCCGAAGGCGAGCAGACGGGAGAGCACATCGGCACGCTGATCGAGGTCGGGATGGGCGCGCCGCTGGGCGATCTCGCTGTAGAGCAGTTCGTTCATGGCGCTCTGATTGGCGCGGAAGCTCTTCCAGGGCCCGAAGCCCTGCAGCTGCGGATACTTCCAGCCGAAGAAGACGATCGGGTTCACGTTCACAATGCGCCGCAGCCGCGGCGCCAACTGCTGACGGCGGCGCTCATCGGTCATGCCGAACACCACCTGCATGATGACATCGAGTGTCAGCTCGTTCATACGGTCGAGCGTGTGCACTGTCGACCCGCTCGCCCAGCGGTCGAGATGCGTTTTCGCAATGGCTTCCACCATGGTCCGATACCCGCGCAGCGAGGATCCGGCGAAGGCGGGCATGAGCAAGCGCCGGGCCCGCGCATGCTCATCCTCATCGGTGAGCAGCAGCGAATGCTCGCCCATAATGTGCACAAGCAGCCGATTGCCTTCCCCCGCATGCAGATCCGCCGGGTCGCCGGCGAAGATCTCCCGAATATGCTCAGGCCGCGAGAACACCACCAGATTCTCCGCATACGGCGCAACCAGATGCAGCGTGAACACATCGCCATAACGCCGAGCCGCCCGCCCGAGCAGCACACCCCGCCACTTCGCATACAGCAGCGTCTGAACGATGACCGGCAATCGAGGGCCTGGTGGATATGCGTTGGTCACAACGATCCCTTCACGCGAGCCGCATCGATGCGGCAGCCTCACCCCAGCGTAGAACGCCCGGCTGGTACTCCGGCAGTGTCTCGAGGTCGCCGCTGAACTAGGACCTACTTTGGCCTAGTTGGCTTCTACCGTTGAGCCATGACCAATTTCGAGCCCTTCCGCATCGATATCCCGGCCGCCGCTATCGACGATCTCAATGGCCGCCTCGCTGCGACTCGCTGGCCTTCGGAATTGCCGGGAGTGGGCTGGAGTTACGGCATCCCGACCGGATATGTGCGGGAGCTCGCTGAGTACTGGGGTAGCGAATACGACTGGCGGGCGCATGAAGCGGCGTGGAATCGGTACCCGCAGTTCGTCACTGAGATCGACGGGCAGCGGATGCACTTCTTGCATATTCGGTCGACTGAGCCCGGTGCGCTGCCGTTGGTTCTGGTGCACGGGTGGCCGTTTCAGGATTTCAGTGAGGTGATCGGATCGCTGACGGATCCTCGTGCGTATGGGGGAGTGTCGGAAGATGCGTTCCACCTGGTGATTCCGACGCTGCCGGGGTTCGGCTTCTCGGGGCCGACCCATCAGCCCGGCGAGGCTGCGACGGAGCGAAGTGCTGAGTTGATTATGAAACTCATGGCGGGGTTGGGGTATGACCGTTATGGCGCGCAGGGGGGAGATGCCGGGTCGTTCATCGTGCCGGAGCTGGGCCGGATCGATGCTGCGCATGTTGCGGGCGTGCATCTCAACGATCCGATCACCATCCCGGCCTGGGGTGATGACGGATCCGGGTTCAGTGCGAGCGATCAGGAGAAGCTTGCGGCGATGGCGGATTGGAGTAGCAAGGAGACGTCCGGTTATGCGGGCATTCAGGCCACGCGCCCGCAGACCCTGGCGCCCGCTGTCGCTGATTCTCCGGCGGGTTTGCTCGCGTGGGTTCTGGATGTGGTCAATACCTTCAGCAATCCGGCCAAGGCCACGCCCGATGCGGCGATCGACCGCGACATGCTGCTGACGAATATCTCGGTGCTGTGGTTCACCAACACCATCGGATCGTCGATGTACCTGTACAAGGAATCGAAGCAGTGGGGCGCAGAAGTATCGAATTCCGGAGTGCCGACCGGTGTCGCGGTCTTCCCCGGCAACAACACCATTCGTGGTCTCGCGGAGCAGCGGAACACCGTCGTGCACTGGTCCGAATTCGATCGCGGGGGACACTTCGCCGCCATGGAGACCCCGGATCTGCTGACCGCCGACCTCCGCGACTTCTTCCGCAAACTCCGCTGATCCGTCTGTGGGCTGGGCGTTCGCCGCGCTGCCCACATTTGTACACCCGGATCTGAGAGTCTGGGGCCATGGCTATCGTTCATCGCACCACCATGGTCCCCGGCAAATTGGAGCTGCTGGCGGCGTGGCTGCCGACTCGCGCCTGGTACACGGGCGGTTCGCAGCCGCGGCTCGCCAAGGCCGGCGGGTTCCGGCTCGACGATCCGGCCGGCGCGGTCGGCATCGAAGTCATGGTCGTGAGTGACAGTTCGGGTGCGCGGCCGGTGACCTATCTGGTCCCGATGACCTATCGCGGCGCACCGCTGCCCGATGCGGCCGACGCTTTGATCGGTACCTCCGAGCACGGCGTGCTCGGCACCCGCTGGCTCTACGACGCCACACGCGATCCGGTGTTCGTCGAGCAGATCGTCCGCCTGCTGGCCGCCCAGGCGCAGCCGCAAGCCCAGAGCGAGAGCGATACCCCCGACCCCACGGTCACGGTCCGGGCAGCTGAAATCCCGGTTCCGGCAGCGGGATTCGGCGGCAGCTCGGTGCTGGACGCGGCACGCTGGACCGATATCACCCCGGCCGGAACCGAGGTGCCGGCGCTTCGGCTCCATCGAATTCTCGGCGACGAGTTGCCCGCTGACCTCTACGCATGGGTCGAAGCACCGTGGTCGTCCCCCGACGGTGAGATCAGCCGCGGGGTGTTCGTATCGACTCAGGCCGGATAGCCGCGCCGTCGCTGATGTGCAGGACCGCATCGGCGCCGTCGAGGGTCGCCGCGTCGAGCGGGAAATAGCCCTGCTGCGGGGTGGTGTCGGTCCGGCTCCGGGCGGCGGCAACCGCACTGCTCGCGATCAGGCCCCAAGTGCTGATGCGGTTGTCCAGAAAGGCTTCGGAGGTATCGGGTTCCGGCTCGTGAAGCCCGAAGTGATCGTGTCGACCCAGGCTGCCCGCAATGAACGAGTACTGGTCACCCATCAGCGAGCTTGCGATCGAGCCGGCGCCGGTCCAGGTGATATCGCTGTCCGCCCGGCTGAAGTGGCTGGGATTCCGCTGCAGGTGCGTATTGTTCGCGAAGACCAGTGTCGGGCCGCGACGGGATTCGATGCGCCGGATGGCGAGCAGGTTCTGCGCCATGATCACATCACGGGCGCCGAGTAGTAGGGCGATTCGCTCATTGAGTTCGCGGCGCTGTGCTGCGACCCTGTGATAGCGCAGCAATCCGATACCGGCGGCGAGATATGTTTCCGCCCTTTGCCATTCGGTCCGCGAGGTTGCCGCGATTCGCTGTGGGGCGCATTCGTACAGTGCGTCGACGAGGTCGTCGGCAATCGATCGCAGTCGCCCGGCCGCTTCCGATTCGCCCATCGACATCTCCGGGTCCAGGATCGCCTCCTCGCGGCCCCATTGCTCATCGTCGCCTGCGGCGCTCGCGATATCGATGTCGAGTCCCAGGTAGTCGCGGGCGTATTCGAGATATCGGCGCGGGCTGGGCGCGCTGGTGTTCTCGGTCTGCGCATCGATGCCGTAGAAGGTCAAATGTGCTGCAGGAGTGCGACTCCGGTTGTATTCACGCATCCAGGCAACCAGCTGCCTGTTCGTCTCCAGTGCGCCGAAGTCGTGCGAAAACCCTTCGCGCATCACGGTATCGAGATCGCCGAGGCCGTTCTGGACGAAGTCGTTCACGGCCAGAGCCGCTACCCGATCAGTCTCCAAGCCGATGGATCGAAACCCGAGCTCGACCAGCTGAACGAACAGTTCGTTGCGGACCCAGCCGAAGGCCGGTACCTGATGGGTCGGTTCACCCAGCGCCAAAAGCTCCGATGATGATGTGACGAAGTCCTGAATATGCTGACTCATGAGCCTCAATCGTATCGTTGAAAGAACGGTTGATACTTTGTTCGACTGACTCAGGTATTCGACAGGTAAAGTCTCAAATCGATGTCTACCCTGCGACCAGCTGACCTCGCCCGAGAGCACGGGATCTCGACCCAGGCGGTCCGCAACTACGAGCAGGACGGCTGCATCCCACCCGCTGCCCGCACGCCCACCGGCTACCGGATCTACACCGAGGCGCATGCCGCGGCCCTGCGCACCTACCTCGCACTCATCCCGGCCTACGGCCACTCGGCCGCCGGTCAGATCATGACCGCACTCCACAACAACAAACTCGACACCGCCCTCACGGCCATCGACCACGGCCACAATCAATTGCTCCGAGACCGGGAAACCCTCGCCACGGTTCGCAGCGCAATCGATCATCTGACAACGGAGTCCGCCCCGGGGCGCCCGGTAGCCGACAGCGCCCGAACCATCGGCGAACTCGCCCATCGACTCCGTGTGACTCCGGCAACCTTGCGAAAATGGGAGGACGCCGGAATCCTCACCCCGGCAAGAGATCCCGCCACCGGATACCGCATTTTCGACGCCACCGACCTCCGCGACGCCGAACTCACCCACCTCCTCAGGCGCGGCGGCTACCCCCTGGCGCATATATCCACCGTGGTCCACCAGATCCGAACCGCCGGCGGCACAGCCGCACTCGCCGCGTCGATGACCGACTGGCAAGCCAAGCTCACAGCCCGCGGCCTCGCCATGCTCACCGCATCCACCCACCTCAGCACCTACCTGCCCCTGCTCAATCGTGGTGAGTCGCGGCAGGAGTTCTAGCCGCGGCCGACCCCGCCGCTCGGCGATTGGCAAAATGCTCATCGTGGAGCACTCGACACCCGAACCCGATCGCCGCACCGCCGACCACCTGCAGCCTGTTCTCGTCGAACTGGAACGCCGTGAACCGATCTTCCACCGTCCCGAATTCGACACCACGCGGGCCGATTTCGAACGCTCGACGGCACCGGACTTCTGGGAAACCGGCGCCTCCGGCCGGCGCTACAGCAGGGAATTCGTCTGGGCCACTCTCGAACAGCGGCAACTCGATACAGCGCAGGATCAGGGCGAGCCCGACTCGTGGAAGACCAGCGACTTCCAACTACGCGAGATCGCCCCGAACACCTACCTACTCACGTACACCCTCGAACAAACGGATCGACTGACCCGGCGGCTGACCGTCTGGCAGCGCACCGCAGACGACTGGACGATCCTCTACCACCAGGGAACAGTCGTCACCGATTAGCGGTGTCAATCGTGTTTCACCTCGTAGCGCAGCAGGACCGTGCCGCCCGGGAAGGTCCGGTTCTCCAACAGTCGCAGCGATATCCAGGACGGCAGGCTCGGGAAGAACGGGGTGCCGCCGCCCACGGCGGTGGGCGCGACCACGATCCGGAACTCGTCCACCAGCCCGGCCTGCACGATCGGTGCGGCCAGCGTCGCGCCGGCCACCTCCAGCCTGCCGTCGGTTTCGGCTTTCAGTTTCCGCACCACCTCGACCGGGTCGCCGCGCTCCAGACGGGAGTTCCAGTCGACCGACTCCAGGGTGCGTGAGAACACGACCTTGGGCATATCGCGCCAGATGCTGGCGAAGTCGACGATCAGCGAGGTGGCGTCCGGAGCCTTGTCAGCGGTCGGCCAGTATGCGGACATCAGTTCGTAGACCCGCCGCCCGTAGAACGACAGGGCGGTCTCCCGCTCGAAGTCGTTCCAGTACTGGTGAAGCTCTTCGCTCGGTTCGGACCAGTCGATATTGCCCTGTGCATCGGCGATGTACCCGTCCACCGACACATTGAAGCCATAGATGAGTTTGCCCATACAGATCAGACTGCACCGGGGGACAAAACTCATCGCTGTCTGCCTACTGTTGTCGGTCGAATCGCCGGTAGGGTCGGTCCGATGGAGTGGAGTTTTCAGTCGGCCGAAGAGCTTTCGGCGGCATTGCGGGCGGGTGAGGTTTCCTCGGTGGAATTGACCGAGGAGGCGATTGCTCGTATCGAGCGGGACGACAAGGCGATCAATGCGGTGTGCGTGCCGGATTTCGATCGGGCGCGGGAGGCCGCGCGCGAGGCTGATGTGGCGCGCGGGCGAGGGGAGCACGGCGCACTGCTGGGGATTCCGGTGACGGTCAAAGAGTCCTATAACGTTGCCGGGTTGCCGACCACCTGGGGTGTGCCGGAGCAGCGGGACTTTGTGCCGCAGGAGGATGCGGTACAGGTTTCGCGGTTGAAGGCCGCGGGTGCGGTGGTGCTCGGGAAGACCAATGTGCCGATCATGCTGGGGGATCTGCAGAGCTACAACGAGATCTACGGGACCACCAATAATCCGTGGGATCTCGGGCGGACCCCGGGCGGATCGTCCGGTGGTTCCGCCGCGGCGCTGGCGGCGGGGTTCGGGGCGCTGTCCATCGGGTCCGATATCGGCGGTTCGCTGCGCACGCCCGCGCACTTCTGCGGGGTGTACGCCCACAAGCCGACCTACGGCCTGGTGCCGACGCGCGGGCATGTCCCGCCGCCCGCACCGGCACTGCCGTCCGACCGCGACCTCTCCGTCGTCGGCCCGATGGCACGCACCGCCCGCGATCTCGCCCTGCTGCTGGACGTGATGGCCGGACCGGATCCACTGACACTGGGCGTCGGATACGACTTGGCGCTGCCGGCCGCGCGCCACGAGCGGCTCGGTGATTTCCGCGTCCTGATTCTGGAGGAGCATCCGCTCATTCCGACCGGGTCCGCGGTGCGGGCGGCCGTGAACAAGGTCGCTGACACGCTTGTCGCCGCGGGCGCTCGCGTCGAACGGCACAGTCCGCTACTTCCCGACCTGACCGAAGCCGCAACGCTTTACACCGAGTTGCTGCTGGCGACCCTCGCCGCCGGCTTCCCCGAGGACCGGTACGAACTGATGCGGACCTTCGCCGCCGCAGTGGGCCCGGACGACCGGAGTCTCGATGCGGCACGGTTGCGTGGTGCTGCATTCAGCTATCGCGATTGGATCGCTGCCAACGATCGGCGCGAGCGCCACCGCCACGGCTGGCGGCAGCTGTTCGCCGAATTCGATGTCGTGGTCACCCCGATCACGCCGACGCCGGCGTTCCCGCACGACCACAACCCCAACTTCGTGGAGCGACGGCTCGACATCGACGGCGCCGCATACCCGTTCGGCGATCAGCTCGTCTGGGCGGGCCTGGTGACAATGCCCGGACTTCCCGCCACCGTCATCCCCGCGGGCCGGTCACCCGAGGGCCTGCCGGTGGGCGTGCAGCTCATCGGCCCGATGCTGGAGGACCGCACGCCGCTGCGGCTGGCCGAACTGCTCGAGCGGGAGATCGGCGGCTTCGTAGCACCGGAGTAGGTCGCGTCGTCTCGGCGAAGCTCAGGGCGCCGGCCGTGCCCGGCGCACGCTGTTCCCGATGCTCCTCGGTCTGCCCGTGGAGCATCGGGAACAGTCCAGCGGATTACGTTGCCAGTCCGAGGATTTCACCTGTTCGAGTCAGATAGTCGTCGACCGAATGCTGATCGGAGTCGATGGCGGGCATCATCTTCCGCAGTGCCGGCTCCCACGCCAGTTGCTGCTCGGAGAAGCATCGGTTCAGTAGCTCGATCATGATCGCCGGGGCCGTCGACGCACCGGGAGAAGCACCCAGCAGGCCCGCGATCGTTCCGTCCGCCCCGGTCACCAATTCGGTGCCGAAGGTCAGAATTCCGATCTTGCCGGGATCCGGTTTGACCAACTGCGCACGCTGACCGGCCTGCACCGGATACCAGTCGGCAGGATCAGCGGCGGGGTAGAACCGTTGCAGCTGTGCGAATTTCCTGCGGCGCGTCGACAACAGCTGCCCGATCAGATAACCGACAAGCGCGAGATTCTGCACTCCGACCGCGAGTAGTACGCCGATATTGCGCAGCCGCAGGGTCGTGAACAGATCGACGAGCCGACCGTGTTTGAGCAGCCGTGTGCTGAATGTCGCGTAGGGACCGAACAATAGCGATTCGCGGCCGTCGACCACCCGTTTGTCGAGATGCGGTACCGACATGGGCGGTGCGCCGAGTGCGGCTTGGCTGTAGACCTTCGCATCGTGCTGCTCGACGATTTCGGGATTGTCGGTACGCAGGAACTGGGCTCCGAAGGGGAACACCGCATAGCCCTCGACCTCGGGAATCCGCGCCTTCTGCAACAGCTTCAGCGCGTATCCACCCGCCCCGACGAACACGAACCGCGCGCGGACAGTGAAGCGCCGCTTGGTATTCCGATCCCGGCCGGTGACGGTCCAGAGTCCGTCGAAGTCTCGATGCAGTCCGGTCACTTCGTGCCGCGTCCGTACCTGCGCGCCCGCAGCGGTCATGGATTCCACCAGTGCCCGCGTCAAAGCACCGAAGTCGACATCGGTACCGCCCTCGTATCGAGTGGCTGCGACCGCTTCCGCACGGTCACGCCCGGCCATCAGCAGCGGCGCCCATTCGGCGATGACCTCGGGATCCTGGCTGTACCGCATTGCCGAGAACAATGGCAGGTCCCGCAGTGTCTCGAATCGCGTTCGCAGATAGGCGATATCGCACTCACCGAAGACGACATCCATATGCGGTGTGGAATTGACGAACGAAGCCGGATCCGCAATATCGCCGTCCGCGACCAGCGATGCCCAGAACTGCCGCGACAGCTGGAACGCCTGCCCGATCTGTTCGGACTTCGCGGACTCGCCGGGATCGGGCATGTAGTTCAGTTCGCACAACCCCGAATGCCCGGTCCCCGCGTTGTTCCACGCATTCGAGCTCTCGGCGGCGACCTCGTCGAGGCGCTCGAACATGACCGTCGACCACTCCGGCCGCACCTTCGCGAGCAGTGCGCCCAGCGTCGCCGACATAATGCCGCCCCCGATGAGAACCACATCGAATACCGCTGCCGCTGCGGTGGATTCCGCTGCCTCGCGCACGCCTTCCATACGACTGCCTCCTGGTCTGTGGTCCTGAAGACATCGTCACGCCGCACCGTCTCATCCGTCCAATGTCGATTTCGGGCGCTTATCATCCGAATATGGATGGATATCTGTCGGCCGAGGTCGAGGCGCTGGTGCCACTGCTCGCCGCCTTCGACGCAGCCGCCGGTGAGGGTCACATCACACGCGCCGCACAGGTTCTGGGCATCCCGCAATCGTCGCTGAGCCGCCGCTTGAAGAGCGTCGAGAAGACGCTGGGCGTGCAGCTGTTCCAGCCGGTGGGCCGCGGTGTCACGCTCACTCCGGCAGGTCGTGAACTGTTCGAGCGCACCCGGCATCTGGTCGGCGCACTCGACGACGCGGTAAGTGTGGTGCGCAGCAATGCCGATCCGGACAGCGGCCTCGTACGCTTCGGCTTCCCACTCACCCTGGGTCCGGTCAGCATCCCCTCACTGCTCGCCGACTTCCACAGCAGTGCACCGCGAATCCGCTTGCACCTGGTGCAAGCTCATGGAGAAGCGCTTGCCGCCCAGGTCAGGGCAGGGCAACTGGACCTCGCGGTGATGATCCCCGCGCCGGCCGACCTACCCGCAACGGTGCTGGGCCACCAGCGCATTCACCTCTATGTCGCCCGCACGCACCGCCTTGCCGATCGGGACGCGATCGACCTCGGCGACCTGGCCGAAGAATCCTTCATCGCCAACCCGCCCACCTACCATCTGCGCCACCTCCTCGACTCCTGGTGCGCCGAGGCCGGATTCATTCCACGCGTGCCGTTCGAGATCACCGAATTCGATACCCTGCGCGCCTTCGTCGCACACGGCCTCGGCGTCGCCCTGCTGCCCGAACCCGAGATCCCGCACCCTGACCTGCATCGCATAGCGCTCGCCGGTCCGCGCGACCGCGGTATCGGCCTGGTCGCCGGAAACCATCGGCCGACCCCCGCCGTCGCGCGCCTGCACGACTATCTCGCGACGCATGCCATGGCCCACATCGACAAGGCCGCATCCTGAACAATGTGGCGATTCAGCTGACCCGCCCGGCATGCCGTGCAGACGTGCGGGATACGCCATCCTCCGATCATCTGGACTAATCGGTCATATCATCGATCTATGCCCACCAATCGGATCGAGGGGCGTACCGCGGTGTTTGCCGACTGGGCTTGGCAGGCACTGCTGGTCGTGGGCGCGTGTTCGGTGCTGGTGGGACTCACCCTGGCGGTCTGGCCGAACAAGTCCGTGACGGTCGAGGGCATCCTGTGCGGACTGGTCCTGCTGGCCACCGGCGGCGCGCAGTTCATCGTGGCATTCGGTGCAAATATCGCGACGCCCCTGAAGGTGCTGGAGTTCTTCGGCGGCCTGACGGCACTGTTGTTCGCCCTGTGGTGCATCAACAGCGGGCAGTGGGTGCTGTTGCTGGCCTTGTGGATCGGCATGGGCTGGATGATCCGCGGCATCGTGCAGGCGCTCGTCGCGGCCTGGTCGGACGAGTTCACGGGTTCGGGCTGGCAGGAGATCTTCGGGCTGTGCACGACGGTGGTGGGCGCCGTGGTCGCGGTCGGGCCCTTCCAGTCGACCACTTCGCTGTCGGTGGCGGTCGGATTGTTCACCATCGCCCTCGGCATCACCGAGATGTCGACCGCCGCGCGGTGGGAGCGCACCGGTATGGCGCAGACCGCCTGACGACATTCACCCGGCACTGCGACACTTCCCGAATTCCCCAATTGCCAAATATTTGCCGGTACGGTTCGGCTATTCGTGTGCTCGAGGAGATCGTGCGACGAGACGCCGCCCGGTCACGGTGAGAGGCAGGGCGGATGGCGCGTAAGAACGGCACTGTGCTCGACGGGGAGCTGACCGAGGCGCTGATCAAGGCGAGACGGTTTTTCACCCGGGCGGACATATCACCGGATCTGCGCAGTGAATACCGCACCGGCGGACGCCAAGCCGACGATTTCTATCGTGACCGCTGGTCCCACGACAAAGTGGTGCGCTCCACGCACGGCGTGAATTGCACCGGCTCGTGTTCGTGGAAGGTGTTCGTCAAGGACGGCATCATCACCTGGGAAACCCAGGCCACCGACTATCCCAGCACCGGCCCCGACCGCCCCGAGTACGAACCCCGCGGCTGCCCGCGCGGTGCGGCCTTCTCCTGGTACACCTATTCGCCGACCCGGGTGCGCTATCCCTACATTCGCGGGGTGCTGCTGGAGATGTACCGGGAAGCCAAGCGGCGCACCGGAGATCCCGTGCTGGCGTGGGAATCGATAGTGTCGGACCCGGAACAATCGCGCCGCTACAAGAGCCTGCGCGGGCGCGGCGGTCTGGTCCGCGCGAGCTGGGACGAGGCGGTGGAACTCATTGCCGCCGCGCATGTGCACACCATCAAGGCGTACGGACCCGATCGCATTGCCGGGTTCTCACCGATTCCCGCCATGTCGATGGCGTCCTTCGCGGCCGGCTCCCGGTTCATCTCGCTCATCGGCGGCGCGATGCTCTCGTTCTACGATTTCTATGCCGACCTGCCCGTGGCCTCACCACAGGTATTCGGCGACCAGACCGATGTCCCGGAGTCCGGAGACTGGTGGGACGCAGGCTATCTCATCATGTGGGGCTCGAATGTCCCGGTTACTCGTACCCCGGACGCGCACTGGATGGCCGAGGCGCGCTATCGCGGTCAGAAGGTCATCTCCATCGCCCCGGACTATGCCGACAATGTGAAGTTCGCCGATGAATGGCTGGCCCCGCATCCGGGCACCGACGGCGCTCTGGGTTTCGCCATGGGCCATGTGATCCTGCGCGAGTTCTTCGTCGATCGGCAGGTGCCCTACTTCCAGCAGTACGTGCGCCGCTACACCGATCTGCCGTTCCTGGTGCGACTGGAGCAGACCGACAACGGATACCGCCCCGGCAAGTTCCTCACCGCCGCCGATCTCCCGGAATTCGCGAGCGAGGCGAATGCGGAATTCAAGACGGTGCTGCTGGACGGCGAGGGAAAACCGTTGGTGCCCAATGGTTCCCTGGGCTTCCGCTACGGCGACGAGGGTCTCGGGAAGTGGAATCTGCAGCTGGAAGACGTGCAGCCGATGCTGTCCATGGAGGGGCAGGACGCGGTGCAGGTGACACTGCCCAGGTTCGATACCGGCGACGGTTCGGCCGCCGATCTGGTGCGCGGTGTGCCCACCCGGATCGTCGGCGGGCATCTGGTCACCACGGTCCTGGATCTGATGCTGGCGCAGTACGGGGTGCATCGCCCCGGAATGCCGGGGGAGTGGCCGACCGGATACGAAGATGCGACGCAGCCGGGCACACCCGCTTGGCAGGAGACCATCACCGGTGTTCCCGCCGAGGTGGCCGCGCGCATCGGCCGCGAATTCGCCGCCAATGCGGAGGAGTCGAACGGCCGCTCCATGATCATTCTCGGTGCGGGCACCAATCATTGGTTCCACTCCGACACCATCTACCGGACCTTCCTGGCGCTGACGACCCTCACCGGCTGCCAGGGCGTGAACGGCGGCGGCTGGGCGCATTACGTCGGCCAGGAGAAGTGCCGGCCGGTGACCGGCTGGGCGCAGGTCGCCAATGCGCTGGACTGGACGCGCCCGCCGCGGCAGATGATTCAGACCGCCTACTGGTATCTGTACACCGATCAGTTCCGGTACGACCCGTTCAGTGCGGATACGCTCACGAGCACCAATGGCGCCGGGCGATTCACGGGCCGCTCCACCGCCGACCTCATCGCACAGACCGCGCGGATGGGCTGGATGCCGTCCTTCCCGACCTTCGATCGCAATCCACTCGATCTGGTGGACGAGGCCGAGGCGTCCGGGATAGCGCCCGCGGATCATATTGTGTCGCAACTCAAATCGGGGCAGCTGCGGTTCGCCTGCGAGGATCCAGACGAGCCGCGCAACTTCCCGCGGCTGCTGACCATCTGGCGGTCGAACCTGCTGGGTTCTTCGGCCAAGGGCAATGAGTATTTCCTCAAACATCTCCTGGGCGCGGATTCCTCATTACGCGCGGAGGAGGCGCCACCGGAGGCACGGCCCAAGGACATCGTCTGGCACGAGGAAGCCCCCACCGGGAAGCTGGATCTGCTTCTGACACTGGACTTTCGGATGACGAGCACCACCATTTTCTCCGATGTCGTGCTGCCCGCCGCCACCTGGTACGAGAAGCACGATCTGTCCTCCACCGATATGCACCCGTTCGTGCACTCCTTCAGCCCGGCTATCGCGCCGCCCTGGCAGACCCGCACGGACTGGGAAGCGTTCATGACCATCGGCGCGGAGTTCAGCAAGCTGGCGCGCAGACATCTGGGCGTGCGCAAGGACCTGGTCGCGACTCCGCTACTGCACGACACACCGGATGAGATGGCCAACCCGCACGGTGTGGTCCGCGACTGGAAAACCGGTGAGTGCGAACCGATTCCGGGCGTCACCATGCCGCGCCTGACGGTGGTCGAACGCGACTACCCGGCCGTGCACGCCAAGATGAGCGCCATCGGGCCGCTGCTCGACAAGCTCGGCGCCACGACCAAGGGCATCACCTATCAGGTCGAGCGCGAAATCGAATATCTCGGCCGTAAGAACGGCCTCGTGCGCGGCGGACCGGCCGACGGGCGGCCCTCGCTGGTCCGCGATATCGACGCCTGTGAGGCGATTCTGGCGCTGTCGGGAACCACCAACGGGCACTTGGCAACCCAGGGTTTCCGCACCCTGGAGAAGCGCACCGGCACCGCGCTGGCGGATCTGTCCGCCGAGCACGAGGGCAAGCAGATCACCTTCGCCGATACCCAGGTCGCGCCGGTCCCGGTGATCACCTCCCCGGAGTGGTCCGGTTCGGAATCCGGTGGCCGCCGCTACTCGCCGTTCACGGTGAATGTGGAGCGAAACAAGCCCTGGCACACCCTTACCGGTCGCCAGCACTTCTATCTCGACCACGACTGGATGGAGGAGGTCGGCGAGCAGTTGCCGGTCTACCGGCCGCCGCTCAATATGACCGCGCTGTTCGCCGAACCGCGGCTGGGCGAGCACGGCGCGCAGGGCCTGACGCTGCGGTATCTCACGCCGCATTCGAAGTGGTCCATCCATTCCGAGTATCAGGACAACCTGTTCATGCTCAGCCTGTCCCGAGGCGGCCCCACCATCTGGATGTCGAATCTCGATGCCGCGAAACTCGGTATCGCGGACAACGAGTGGATCGAGGCCGTGAACCGCAACGGTGTGGTCGTGGCTCGCGCGGTGGTCTCCTATCGCATGCCCGAGGGCACGGTCTACATGCACCACGCCCAGGACCGCCTCATCGACGTTCCGCTCGCGGAGGCCTCCGGCAAACGCGGCGGCATCCACAATTCGCTGACCCGCCTGCTCATCAAGCCCACCCACCTCATCGGCGGTTACGCCCAACTCTCCTTCGCCTTCAACTATCTCGGCCCGACCGGTAATCAGCGCGATGAGGTGACGGTCATCCGCCGTCGCAGCCAGGAGGTCGAATACCGATGAAACCCATGGCGCAGATGGCGATGGTGATGAACCTCGACAAGTGCATCGGCTGTCACACCTGTTCGGTCACCTGCAAGCAGACGTGGACCAATCGTGCAGGTGTCGAGTACGTCTGGTTCAACAATGTGGAAACCCGTCCGGGACAGGGGTATCCGCGCACCTACGAGGATCAGGCGCGGTGGCGCGGCGGGTGGTCGCTCGATCGCAAGGGCCGGCTGAAACTGCGTGGCGGCGGGCGGATGCGCAAGCTGTTCACCATCTTCGACAATCCGATCCTGCCGGAGCTGTCGGACTACTACGAGCCGTGGACCTACGACTACGAAACGCTCACCACCGCGCCGGTGCAGAAGCACACGCCGGTGGCGCGGCCGAAATCGCTGATCACCGGGCAGGACACCAAGATCACCTGGTCGGCCAACTGGGACGACAATCTCGGTGGCGCACCGGAACTCACCCAGGGTGATCCGCTGCTCAAGCAGGTCGGCGACAAGGTGAAGTTCGAATTCGACCGCACCTTCATGTTCTATCTGCCGCGTATCTGCGAGCACTGCCTGAATCCTGCGTGCGCGGCCTCGTGCCCGTCCGGCGCGATCTACAAGCGCGCCGAGGACGGCATCGTGCTGGTGGATCAGGACAAGTGCCGGGGCTGGCGCATGTGCGTATCCGGGTGCCCGTACAAGAAAGTGTTCTTCAATCACCGCACCGGCAAGGCCGAGAAATGTACGTTCTGTTTCCCGCGGCTGGAGGTCGGACTGCCGACGGTGTGCGCGGAGACCTGCGTGGGACGGCTGCGGTATATCGGCCTGATGCTCTACGACGCCGATACCGTGTCAGAGGTAGCGGCGACCCCGAACGAGAAGGATCTGTACGCGGCACAGCGGGATGCTTTCCTGGACCCGTTCGATCCCGATGTCATAACCGCCTGCGAGCGGGCGGGCATCCCACGCGATTGGGTCCAGGCGGCACAGAATTCGCCGGTATACGCGCTCATCCGCAAATACCGCGTGGCACTGCCGCTGCATCCGGAATACCGCACGGTGCCGATGGTCTGGTACATCCCACCGCTCTCACCGGTCGTCGATTCCCTGCGCGATACCGGACACGATGCGGAGGATCACGGAAACCTGTTCGCCGCCATCGAGGCGCTGCGCATCCCGATCGAATATCTGGCGGAACTGTTCAGCGCCGGCGATCCGGCACCGGTGGACGCCGTGCTGCGCCGGCTGGCCGCCATGCGCAGCTATATGCGCGATCTGAATCTGGGCCGCGAGGCGCGCCCGGAGATCGCCGCCAAGGTCGGCATGAGCGAAGAAGACCTCTACGACATGTACCGCCTGCTGGCGCTCGCCAAATACGAGGACCGCTACGTCATTCCTCCCGCGCACGCCGAACAGGCGCACGGCCTGGAGGAATTGGCCACCGACTGCAGCCTCGACTACGACGGCGGCCCCGGCATGACCGGTTCGGGCCCGTTCGGCGAGAGCTCCGGCCCCCTGACTCCCGTTGCGGTGGAGAACTTCCGCATGCTGCAGGAACGCCAGACCGCCGATACCGGGGCGGCGATCGAAGGATCCGGACGCGTCAATCTTCTCAATTGGGACGGCCGCGGAGCCCCGGACGGGCTCATGCCACAGACCAACGGCGGAAGGCATCGCAAATGAAGCTGACGGATTCTGTACGTTCCGGAGCGTGGCAGGTGCAATCGATGCTGCTCGGATATCCCGATGAGCGGCTGCTGGATTCGCTGTCGCTGCTGTGCCGGACCGCCTCGGCGCTGCCGGAGGCAGTCGGTGCACCGTTGCAACCGCTGTTGAATCATCTCGAACGCAGCCAACCGCTCACGCTGGCAACCGAATACGTCGAGACGTTCGATCATCGCAAGCGGTTCAGCCCGTATCTGACGTGGTTTCTGTACGGGGACACTCGCAAGCGGGGGATGGCGCTGCTGAAGTTCAAGCAGCTGTATCGCGCGTCCGGACTGGTGCTCGATGACGGCGAGCTGTCCGACCATCTGTGCGTGGTGCTGGAATTCGCTGCCGCGTATCCGGAGCCGGGGCAGCAGCTGCTCGAGGATCACCGCGCGGGAATCGAGGTGATGCGCCTTGCCCTGCGTGACGCGCAGTCGCCGTGGACGGGTGTTCTGGAATCACTGTCGGCGACCTTGCCCGCCCTGCGCGGCGATGAACACGATGCCATCGCACGGCTTGTCGCGGCCGGACCGCCCGGTGAGGATGTCGGCCTGGAACCGTTCGCGCCGCCGACCTACATGCCGCAGGTGATCGGAGCGCGCCGATGACGCTCAGTGCCGAGGACGTGCTGCTGTGGGTGGCGGTTCCCTATGCCGCACTGGCGATCTGCGTGGTCGGCCTGATCTGGCGGTATCGCTACGACAAATTCGGCTGGACCACGCGCTCCTCGCAGATCTACGAGAACCGGCTGCTGCGGCTCGGCAGTCCGCTGTTCCACTACGGGATCATCTTCGTCTTTCTCGGGCATGTCATCGGCCTGGTGATTCCGGAGTCGTGGACCGATGCCGTCGGGATCAGCGAAAGCATGTATCACGCGGCGTCATTCAGCCTCGGTGCGATCGCGGGGGTGGCCACCGTCGCCGGGCTGCTCATCCTGATCTATCGGCGGCGGACCGTCGGCCCGGTGTTCTCGGCGACCACCCGCAACGACAAAATGATGTACGTCCTGCTGGGTCTTACGCTGGCGCTCGGCCTCGGTGCGACGCTGTACGGGAATCTGACCGGGCACGCGCACAATTACCGGGAAGACATCGCGCCCTGGTTCCGCTCCATCTTCTACTTCCAGCCGAAGCCGGAGCTCATGGTCTCAGCACCACTGGGTTTCCAGCTGCACGCGCTCTGCGCCTGCGCACTGTTCGCCTTCTGGCCCTTCAGCCGCCTGGTGCACGTGTTCTCCGCACCGATCGGCTACCTGACCCGCCCGTACATCGTCTACCGCAGCCGTGACGACTCCCTCGGCACCCAGCGCCCGCCGCGTGGCTGGGAGCGGGTCCAGTAGTACTCGCTGGATCAGCTTGTGCGAGTGAAGGTATCGCTATTGGTCAGTACCGCGTGCGCCCAGGGCAGAGCCATCAGCTTGGGCTCTGCTCCCGGATAGGGCGGTTTGATCGCCTCGTCGGAGACCACATGCCAGGCGGCGTGCAACTTCTCCTCCCGCAGCAGCCCGGTGAACGAGCAGATGCTCGCGATATCACCCGCCGCCACGAACGAGAACTGCGCGCACGGGCCGCGGTGCAGGCCGATGATGGGCACCGCGGAGGCGGCGAAGGCGCTGTCGCCCAATGCCGTCTCGAAGGTGCCGGTCAGCCGCCCGTCCGCATCATCGGTGATCGTCAATCGCGATCCGTACTCATTGACCCAGGAGCCATTCCAGTGCAAATCCATCACAGCTCCCGTATACCCCGATGGCGCGAGGCTAATTCGAGATGATCGAGCCGGTGCGACCGCCCCGCGCGCGAGCACCGGGTTCGGTGGGCTTCCCGCGCGGTTCCGGCATAGGGTTCGGTGGTGACGAGCAACCCGTTCTTCGAACCCAGCACCCTGCCGTACCAGCTGCCGCCGTTCGCGGAAATCCGCGCGGAGCACTATCTCCCCGCCTTCGAGGCGGGCATGGCCGAGAAGCTGGAGGAGGTCAACGCCATCGCCGCCGCGGCGGACGCGCCGACCTTCGCGAATACGGTCGTGGCGCTGGAGCGTTCGGGGGCCGTGCTGACCCGGGTCGCCAATGTGTTCTTCAATATCGCCTCCTCGGACTCCACCAAGGAGACGGAGGCGATCGAGGCCGAGCTGTCGCCGAAGCTGGCCGCGCTCAGTGATGCGATGCTGTTGAACCCGCAGCTCTTCGCTCGCATCCGGGCGCTCTACGAACAGCGCGACAGCTTGGGTCTGAGCGCCGAGGAGTCGCGGCTGCTCGAGCGGTACCACACCCGATTCGTCCGGGCGGGCGCCGCGTTGAACGACACCGAGCAGGATCAGCTGCGGGCCTGGAATATGGAGTTGGCCTCGGCGACAACCGAGTTCGGGCACAATATTCTGGCCGCAACCAATGCCGCCACCCTGCTGCTGGATTCCGAAGAGCAGCTCGCCGGGCTCGCGCCCACCGCGGTCGCCGCGGCGGCCGAGAACGCCAAGTCGCTGGGACACGAGGGGGAGTGGGCACTGAGCCTGCAGAACGTCTCCAACCAGCCGGTTCTCGCCGATCTGGCCGACCGCGATGTGCGGCACCGGATGATGATGGCCTCGCTGGGCCGTGGGTTCGGTGCCAGCAGCCCCAATAGTGAACTCGCGGGCCGAATCGCGAGCCTGCGCGCCGCACGGGCCGCACTGCTCGGCTACCCGGACCATGCCACGTACATCGTGGCGGACCAGACGGCGAAGACGCCGGAGGCGGTCGAGGAGATGCTCACCCGCTTGATCGGACCGGCCGTGGCCAATGCCGAGCGCGAAGCAGCCGAGTTGACGGTGGCCATGCACGCTGCCGACCCGGCGGCGGGTGAACTGCACTCCTGGGACTGGCTGTATTGGTCGGAAAAGGTGCGGGCCGAACGGTTCTCGGTCGATGCCGATGCGCTGCGCCCCTACCTGGAGCTGGAGCGCGTCCTGCGGGACGGCGTTTTCTATGCCGCGCAGCAGGTTTACGGCATCACCTTCCAGGAGCGCACGGATCTGGTGGGCTACCACCCCGAGGTCCGGGTCTTCGAGGTCTTCGACACCGACGGGAGCGGTCTGGGCCTGTTCCTCGGCGATTTCTTCGCTCGCCCGTCCAAACGTGGTGGCGCCTGGATGAACTCGCTCGTCGACCAGTCCGGTCTGGAGGGCACCAAGGCGGTGGTGATCAACAATCTGAATATCGTGAAGCCGCCCGCCGGCGACCCGGCGCTTTTGACCTGGGACAACGTCCGCACCCTCTTCCACGAGTTCGGGCACGCGCTGCACGGACTGTTCTCGGATGTGCAGTACCCGTTCTTCTCCGGCACCCAGGTGCCGCGTGATTTCGTGGAATTCCCGTCCCAGGTCAATGAGATGTGGGCGGCCCGGCCCGAAATCCTGGCCAATTACGCCCACCACGTCGAGACCGGCGAGCCCATGCCCGCCGAACTGATCGAAAAGCGTGTGGCTGCCGAACAATTCGGCGAGGGCTTCCGCACCGTCGAATACCTCGGTGCGACGCTCCTGGACTGGGCCTGGCACCGCATTACCACCGACCAGACCTCCGATATCGACGCCGAACTCTTCGAAGAGGCCGCCCTGCACAAGGCCGGTCTCGCCCTCACCGCGATCCCGCCCCGGTACCGCACCGGCTATTTCGCGCATATCTTCGCGGGCGGCTACGGCGCGGGCTACTACTCCTACATCTGGAGCGAAGTACTCGACGCCGACACCGTCGAATGGTTCGAGGACGGCGCGGCCACCATCCGCGACAAGGGCGAGCAATTCCGCCGCGGCTTACTCGCCCGAGGCGGTTCCGTGGACCCCCTCACGGCCTTCGAATCCTTCCGAGGCCGCGCCCCGGAGATTCAGCCGCTCCTGGTTCGTCGCGGACTGACCACCTAGAGGTAAACGATTCCCGCACACCGCGAATGCCATGTGCGGGAATCGCGAGGTATCACAGCCCGATCGTGAGGTTCTGGTTCCCGATCACCGAGAGCAGGTCGAGCTTCTCCTGGCTGCTGCTGCCAGGCGTGGCGATGAACAGCAGCAGGGCCTGATGCTGATCGGGATCGAGCAGGGTCTGGCAGTGCACTTCGATGAGCCCGACCTCCGGGTGCAGAATGCGCTTCTGCTCGGTGAATCCGAGACCGATTTCGTGATCACTCCAGAGCGCGGTGAACTCGGTGCTCAGTTGCGCGAGGGAGCGCGCCAATTCCGCCGCGGGCGATTCCGGGCCCTGCTCGGTGACAACACGCCTGAGCTGCGCGGTATAGATCCGCGCGACACCCGGCTGATCCTCTTCGGGGTAGATGTTTCGCGATGAAGGGTCGGTGAACCAACGATAGAAAACGCTGCGGGACGGGCCGGCGAATCGAGTCTCGTCGCCCAATAGCGCACGGGCGACGCGTGTTTGGCGCAGGGTCTCGCCGAGGCCGCTCATGATCTGGGCAGGTACATCATCGAATCGGTCGAGTACTCGCATGAGCGCCGGACTTATATGGTCGTCCCGAATTGCGCGCTGGGGAGCGTGATGTCCGATCAATTGGAACAAATGATCGCGTTCGGCGAGGGAGAGTCGCAACCCGCGCGCGAGGGCGGCGGTCATCTGCTCGGAGGGCCTGGGTCCGGTGCCGCGTTCCAGCCGGGCGTAGTAGTCGGCCGACATGGAGCACAATTGCGCGACCTCTTCACGGCGCAGGCCGCTGGTACGACGCCGGGGGCCGCGTTCGAGCCCGACATCCTCGGGCTGTAGCGCCTGACGGCGAGTGCGCAGGAAATCCGCGAGTTCCGGTCGATTCATCAATGCTCTCCCAGGACTTGTCTGTCTCCCTATGCCTACCGGTGTCGAACACTCTCATCCAGGACCTGATGATCCACCCTTGGCGAGTCACACGCCCGCGGCGCAGGTATCCGCAGATCATCTATCAGTGGATAGGTGCGTCCTTGTCGCCGCTGTTTCGCTTCGGTGGAGTAGATGCGAGACCCGAGACCGAAGGAGCCGACCATGGCGAAATGGACCGCAAGTGATCTGCCGGATCTGACCGGGCGTACGGCCGTGGTCACCGGCGCGACGAGCGGGATCGGCCTGATCACCGCGCGCGAACTCGCACGGGCCGGAGCCCGTGTGGTGCTGGCGGTTCGCGACCCGGACAAGGGCGACCGGGCTGTTCGGGACATGCCCGGCAATACCGAGGTGCGGCAGCTCGATGTGGCCGACCTGACCTCGGTCCGGAGTTTCGCGCGGGCATGGACCGGCGATATCGACATTCTCGTCAACAATGCGGGAATCATGGAGGTTCCCCTCGCCTATACCGCCGATGGCTTCGAATCGCAGGCTGCCACAAACTATTTCGGCCCGTTCGCATTGACGAATCTGCTGTTGTCGCACGTTACCGATCGGGTCATCACGGTCTCCTCGCAATTGCATCGCCGGGGGCGGGTCCGCCTCGACGATCTCAACTGGAGACAGCGGCGGTACAACCCCACGGCCGCGTACTGCGATTCCAAGCTCGACGTGACCGTCTTCGC
Source organism: Nocardia sp. NPDC006630 (assembly GCF_040611495.1). Lineage (NCBI taxonomy): Bacteria > Bacillati > Actinomycetota > Actinomycetes > Mycobacteriales > Nocardiaceae > Nocardia > Nocardia sp. NPDC006630. The sequence continues at coordinate 43,627 of NZ_JBEXOK010000010.1, read as the reverse complement.
GCTGGAACTCGATCGTCGCCTCGCGGCCTCCGGTAGCCGGGTGCGCTCGCTGCTGGCGCATCCGGGCATCGCGAGTACGAACCTCACCGCCCATGTCGGTGGCGGGCGGGCGATTCTGTACAAGGCACTGGGGTCGGTATTGAACGATGCCGAGCGTGGAGCGTTGCCGACCCTGTTCGCGGCCGTCAGTGATATTCCGGGCGGCTCGTATGTGGGACCCGACGGGTTCGGTGGCATCAAAGGGTTTCCCACGATCGGCAAGACCTCACGTGCTGCTCGGGACATGGATGTCGCACATGCTTTGTGGGACAACACTGTTCAGCTCACCGGCGCCGGTGAGCAGCTCCCGGCAGCCCCCGGAACTCTGCACGACCGGTAGTGCCGCCGCTGCTTCTATAGGGTGACCCCCGACAACTTGAAACCAGAGGGATGTGCTGAATGAACGTGGCGTATTGGATCGTTGCCGGTGTACTTTCCGTGTTCTACGTGTATTCCGGTGGGACCAAAGTGGTGCAGTCCAAGGAAAAGCTGCGGCCGATGATGGGCTGGATCGATACCGTGCCGATGAGCTTCGTGCGCACGATCGGCGGGCTGGAGGTGCTCGGCGCGTTCGGGCTGATCCTGCCGCCGCTGACCGGTATCGCGCTGGTGCTCGCCCTGCTCGCGGCTGTCGGGCTGGCATTGGTGCAGGTCGGTGGGCTGGCGCTGCACATCAGCCGGCGTGAGTTCAAGGTGATCGGGCTGAATATCTTCCTGCTCGTCCTCGCCTGCGTCGCCGCGTGGCTCGCGACCACCTGGCTGTAGCGCGAACCGCTGGTGGCAACCGCTCAAGCCTGTGAGCTGTACCCGGCCGGCTTGTTCCGGACATCGGCATTGAGGCCGCCCTGCAGCAAGGTCATGAAGCTGTAGGGCACGGCCGCAGGGGGAGCGCTGATCTCGTCCAGCCGGTGGCGGAGTTCTTCAGGGAGCGTGAAATCGAGAGACGTCACGGTCGACTGGATCTGGTGAAGTTTGCTGGCGCCCAAGAGAACCGAGCCCACCGCGGGCCGGTTGGCCACCCAGTTCACGGCCACTTCCGCGGGGCTGCGGCCGACCTGCTCGGCCACCGCGGCCAGTTCGGTCACGATGCGCCAATTGCGTTCACTGCGGTTGTCCTGCGAAGGCCGGTGGATGGCAGCGACTTTGACGCGTCCCTCGGGCAGGTCCTCGGTGGCCGAGGCATCGGCGGAGTACTTGCCCGACAGCAAGCCCTTGGCCAGCGGACCCCATGTCATCAGACCCATGCCCAATTCCTGTGCCAGGGATGGGAATTCGTATTCCAGTCCGCGCTCGGCCAGTGAGTACTCCAGTTGCAGTGCGATCAGCGGCGCGTAATCGCGCCACTCGGCCAGCGTCTGGGCGCGTGCGGCGTACCAGGCGGGGACGTCCGAGAACGCGATGTAGCGCACCTTGCCCGAGGACACCAGATCGTCCATCCCGCGCATCACCTCTTCCACCGGGGTCAGGCCGTCCCACGCGTGCATGATGTAGAGATCGATGTAGTCGGTGCCGAGCCGGCGCAGTGAATCCTCCAGGCAGTGCAGCATGGCTTTGCGGCCGTTGCCCGCGAGATTGGGATCACCGGCCCGCGCTCCGAGGGTGAACTTGGTGGACAGCACCGTGCGATCCCGAATCCCGCGCTCGGCGAGCAGTTTCCCGACCAGTTCCTCGCTGGCGCCACCGCTGTAGGCGTTCGCGGTATCGACAAAATTGCCACCCGCCTCCAGGTAGGCGTCGAAGATCTGCCCCGAGGTCTCGGCATCCGCGCCCCAGTCCGACTGCCCGAAAGTCATGGTGCCCAGGGCGAGTGGGCTGACCCGCAGTCCCGAACGGCCCAGCGTGTAGTAGGTGTCGAGCGCCATGATGCCTCCGTGCTGATCAATTTCTCATTACGATACTGAACGTGCAGTATCGTAATAGTAAGCTGGTCATCATGACAACCCCCGGTGAACCGGCCACCCCCGGCAGGCCACGCAGCGAACGCGCCCGCCAAGCAGTCCTCACCGCGGCGCGCGAGCTACTCACCGATAAGGGTCTCCCCGGCCTGAGCGTCGACGACATCGCCCGCAGCGCGGGCGTCAGCAAGAACACCATCTACCGCTGGTGGCCCAACAAAGCAGCGGTCCTCATGGACGCCTTCGCCGAAGCCACCAGCCCCAAACTGGAATTCCCCGCCGACGGCGACGCCCTCACCAACCTCCGAACCCAGGTCCGCCAGGTCGCCCACCTGATGAACGCCCCCCGCGCCCGCCGCCCCTTCGTCGCCCTCGTCGCCGCCAGCCAGCACGACCCCGAACTGGCCGCAGCCCTCCGCGAACGCTTCATCGCCACCCGCCGAGCAGGCGCCCACGCCATGATCTCGAAAGCCATCGACACCGGCGATTTCCGCCGAAACCTGGACCCCGACATCATCATCGACCTGATCTACGGCGCCCTCTACTACCGCCTCCTGATCACCGGCGCCCCCCTCAACGCCGACTACGCCGACCACCTACTCGACAACATCGAACCAGCCCTCCGCCCGGACGGACGATAAGCCGATCGCCGGCTTATCGCCGAACCGGTGTCTAGCGGAAGGCTTCGGCGTGGGTTGTGGCCCACTGGGCGAAGGTTCGGGGGGTGCGGCCGGTGATGTGTTCGACGGTGGGGCGGACTATGGATTCGTCGATGGCGCCGTTGACGTAGAAGTCGAAGAAGGCGTCGATGTATTCGACGGGGGTGTTGCTGAGCATATCGGCGCGGGATTCGTCGGGGGTGAGGCCTACACACTGGAGGTCGCGGCCCAGGACTTCGGCGAGGATGGCGATCTGGTCGGCGGGACGGAGGGGTTCCGGGCCTGTAGGCCAGAGGATTTCGCCGTTGTAGGTGTCTTCGAGGAGAGCGCGAGAAGCTACTGCCGCGAGGTCGTAGGAGTCCAGGGATGCGGTGCGTACGTCGGGGAAATTGGCGCGGACCACATCTCCGGCGCGGAGTTGGGGGAGCCAGCGCAGCGCATTGGAGTCGAAGGCGCAGGGGCGCAGGATAGTCCAGGAGACACCGGATTCGGTGACCTCTTTTTCGGACGCCATCATGTATCGCGTGACAGCGTTGCCGGTATCGCCGGTTGCCGCTGAAACACCTGAGAGCTGCACAATGTGCTCGACGCCCGCCTTCGCGGCGGCCTCGGCCACACCCGGATAGCCGGGCAGCAGGAACAGTGCGCGCACACCCTCGAGCACGGACCCCAGCGTGTCCGGTGCCGTCAGATCGGCGGCGACTGCCTCGACGCCGGCGGGCAGGACGGCCCGCTGCGGGTCACGCACCAGTGCCCGTACCGGTTCCGCGCCGCCGGCCAGGGACTGCACCAGATCCGCGCCGACATTGCCGGTCGCACCCGTCACCAGAATCATGCTCAACAACCCCTTATCAGTGGTTCCCGGATGGGCTACCCGATCTCAGGAATACACGAAAACACAACGGGTGGAGCATATTAGACGCAACCCCTACGGTGTCGGCGGATCATTCCAGGTCGTAGGCGACCGGGTGCAGCGGCTGATACAGGCCGACCTCACCCGCACCCGGCACCAGGAAGCTGGTGATCCGCCCCCAGCGCTCCTGGGTGATCTCCGAGGTGAACTCGACATCCTCGGCCCGCAGCTCCGCCACGGTGGCCTCGAGGTCGTCGCACATGAAATAGACCGCGGCCATACCGCTCTCCGGCGGCGCGGCCGGATGGACAGCGAGTTCGGCGGGCGGCGATTTGAAGATGAGCCAGTCGCCGCCCGCATCCACATTCGGCAGCTTCAGCACATCCCGGAAGAATGCCCGCGCGCGGTCGGCGTCGGAGGCGTAGATGATGGTGTGCGCACCATTGATCATGGATCGACGCTAGCAGTGCGCGGTCGTCCGCTTCGGCAGATCACGGGGTGGGTCGAGCGTCAGCTCCGCACCGGGGCGAGCAGCGTTTCCAGCAGCAGGCGGGCGAAGGCTTCGGGTTCATCGGTGAAACCGCTGTGGCCGCCCGGGAATTCGGTGATCTCGATGCCGAGCCGGTTGGCGAGTTCTGCCGCTGGACGTGCCGGAAGGTGTGTTCCGGTCTCCCGGCCCGAGCCCAGCACCAGTCGATCGACAACACCGGCGAGCGCATCGATATCCGGAATATACGAAGTGAACTGGCGCAGTTCGTGTTCCATCATGATCGGGGAATTGGCCTGCAGGCGCGTCATCATGGCAGCGGCCCTGGGCGGCAGCTCCGCAGGCGCCGGCATCGGCTTCAATGTCCCGCCGATCCCTTCCAGGAATCGCATACCCGCCGCGACCAGGCCCTCGGTGCGGAAGAGCGTGTACACCTCCTCGACGAAGGCACGCTGCTCCTCGGCATCGGGAAGGATTGCGAAGCACGGCGGTTCGTGCGCGACCAGCCGCCGGATGCGCTCCGGATGCCGAGCCAGCAGATCCAGGCCGACAATCGCCCCGCTGCTGCCGCCGAATACGTAGGCGGGCTCATCGGTGAGATGCGTGATCAGCCGGTAGGCGTCATCGCTCTGCACCTGCACCCGCTGGTCCCGCGGCTCCGCGCCGTCGAGGGTGCTGCGGGAGTAGCCGCGCGGATCGAGGCAGGCCACGGTGAAGTGCTCGGCGAGCAGATCCGCGATCGGATCGACCACCGCGGCATCCCCGCCGCCACCCGGAATCATCAGCAGCAGTGGACCATTGCCGCGCACCTCGTAATAGAGGTGCGCGCCGGGCACGCGGAGGGTATCGGATCTCATCGGTTCTCCTTGATGGTCGGCCACTGCAGCAGCAGGACGTGCAGGGCATCCAGAATGTGTGCCCACGAACTGTCGGTTTCGCGGGAGTGCGCGAAGCCACCGCTCGTCTCGAGCGTGGCGTAGCCGTGAAAAGTGCTGCGCAACAACCGGCCTGCGTCGATGAGGTCGTCATCGTCGAGGTGGTAGGCGCGCAGCATGGCGGTCGTGAGTTCCACGCTGCGCAGCAGGCCGGGGGCGTCGGCGATCGCGGCGGGATCGACCCGGCTCTGTGTGGCGGCATAGCGGCCCGGATACCGAACCGCGAAGTCGCGGTACGCATCCGCGAATGCGACAAGTGCGTCCTTGCCCGCTCGTCCCGCGACGGCCGCGGCAATCTTGTCGGTCATCTCGACGGCGCCCAGCAGCGCGATACGCGTGCGCAGATCCTGCAGATTGCGCACATGCGAGTAGAGGCTCGGATCCTTCACACCGAACTTCCTGGCGACCGCGGACAGCGTCACATTGTCGAACCCGACCTCGTCGGCGAGTTCGGCGGCGGCGCGGGTAATGCGATCGGCGGACAGGCCCGCTCGGGGTGACATCGCAGCTCTCCGTTCTTCCTATGAAGATTAGGCAGAAACCTAATATACATAGGTTTCCGGTCTCGGCAAATGGCCCCGAACCCGTCTACCTGCGCGATGGCCCTTGACTTTCCTGATGGGAAAGTGGGAATCTTACTTTCCTAGTAGGAAAGTAAGGGAGTCGTCATGGACAACACCGCACCTGATCAAGCCCGCGCCGCACTCGATGCGGCCGCCGCCGCGCAACGCCGAGTCGCCGAGGAGGTCGGCCTGCCGCGCGGTTACTGGTGGGCAATGGCCGCCGGGTGGCTCGTGCTCGGAGTGATCGGCGGCGTCGGGCCGACATGGCTCATCACGGTCGCCACCCTGGCCTTCGGCATGGGACATTCGGCCCTCGCGTCACGATTGCTCGATGGTCGGCGGCGCACGGATCAACTCCAGGTCAGCTCATCGGTCGCGGGACGCCGCACCCCGCTGGTTGTGATCGGCATGCTGCTCGGGCTCGTTGCGCTCACCATCGGTGTGGCATTCGCGCTCGATGCCGACGGAGCCAGGCATGCCGGTATCTGGGCGGGCGTATTCGTCGCGGCCGTCATCGGATTCGGCGGCCCGGAGATGCTGCGGGTGCTGCGCCGCTGGGCCCGGGCATGACAACTGCGCGGTTCGACGAGCTGATTCATCCGAGCACCCGGCTCACCCTCGTCGCGACTCTCGCCGCCGCCGACTGGGCCGAGTTCGCCTTCCTCAAAGATCGTCTGGGGCTGTCGGATTCGGCCCTGTCCAAACAGCTCGCGACGCTCGAGGAGGCCGGATACGTCCTCACCGAACGGCGGCTCGACGGTGGCCGGCGCAAGGTGCGCGCCCAATTGACGAGTACCGGGCGCGATGCCTTCAACGGTCATATCGCGGCACTGCAGGAAATTGTCGCCGGTGTCGCGCCACCGGTGGTAGGTGAGTGAGGCACCGGAATCTAAGGTGAGGGCGCGCGTTCGTCGATGCCCGGCACGAGAGATCGTCTGCCGAGTGAGGAGTTGGTCATGCCCACAGCCGAGATCGCGAGCCGGCGAAGTCTGCGTCGGCTCGCCGCGGTGGCGGCGGCGTGCACCACGGCGGGCATTGCGACCGGTACGGCACATGGCAATTCGCCGCTCATCGAGGCGGGAACGACGTACGTCGCGCTGGGCAGCTCCTATGCCGCCGGTCCGGCTCTCGAGCCGATTGCCGACATCGATTGCCTGCGTTCCGGGTCCGACTACGCGCATCAGGTCGCGGACCGCTTCCATCTGAATCTGGTCGACGCCACCTGCAGCGGCGCCACCAGCGCCGATATCCTGACCAACCACCAACACGGAGTCACCGGCCGGAGCCTCGCACCGCAGATCGATGCCGTCACCTCCGACGCACGTCTGGTCACCATCACCATTGGCGGGAACGACCTCGGATACGTCGGTGCGCTGACCACACTGAGTTGCCGAAACACCCTCGGCCCCAATGCCTGTAGCGGCAAGGCCGTGCAGGCCACGGCCGCCGACTTGGACCGGGTGAAAAGTTCGCTCACCGAGGTGGTCAATACCGTTCGCGCGAAGGCCCCGGACGCGACCGTCATGCTGGTCGACTACCTACCTGTCCTCGACGTCCATGCCGAAACCTGCGCCGCCGTGCCTCTCACCCCGGACCAGGCAACAGCCTTGCGCGCCACCTACACCGGCCTGCTCGCCGCCACCCAGCACGCCGCCGACGCCACAGGCGCGACTGTGGTGCGTGCCGCTGCGGACGAATCCCAGCACACCGCCTGCGGACCGCAACCCTGGGTCACCGGTTTCGAACTTCCGAATCCGATGGCAGGCAAAGGCGCTCCGTACCACCCCAATTCCTCCGGCATGGCCGCCGTCGCGGATGCGATCACCACAATTCTCGGCCACGAGACGACTGAGCAGTAGGCAGCCGACTCGCGGAGTTGGCAGGTTCCGATGAATCCGGGCCGGGCGTACCGTCTCAAATGGTGTAAGCGTCGCCTGCCCATTGGGAGTAACCATGACCTCGACCACCCCCGTGACCACCGGCTTCCTGACCGTGCCCGACGGCCGCCTCTATTACGAAGTACGCGGCAGCGGGCCGCTGCTGGCGCTGGTGGGTGCGCCGATGGATTCGGGGCCGTTCGTTCCCGCCGCGGAACTGCTCGCGTCCGATTACACGGTGCTCACCCCGGACCCGCGCGGGCACGGCAAGAGCACACTGAACGATCCGAATCAGGACTCCACCCCCGAACTGCGTGCCGATGATCTGGCACGGCTGATCACCGATCTCGATGCGGGCCCGGCCATTGTGATCGGGTCCAGTGGCGGCGCCATCACCGGTCTTGCGCTGGCTCTGCATCACCCAGAGGTGGTGTCCACACTCATCGCGCACGAGCCGCCACTGCGTGAACTCCTCGACGATCGTGACGCCTTGCGCGCCGAGGCCGAGGACATCATCGACACCTACAGCTCGGTCGATGCCGAAGCCGGAGTGCGAAAGTTCTTCGCCATGACCGGACTGGCCATGCCGGAGCCGGTCATGCAGCAGATGTTCGCCAATCCACGCAATCCCGAGGCCGTCGCCTCCGAAGCGTTCTTCTACAAGCACGAATTCCGCGGCACCGCGGGCTGGGAGCCCGACCTGGACGGTCTGCGCGCGACTCCCACCCGCGTCATCATCGGCATCGGTGACACCTCCACCGACAAGTTCTGCGATCGCACCTCCCGCAAGCTCGCGGCGGCGCTGGGTATCGAGCCGGAGCTGTTCCCCGGCGGCCACGGCGGCTTCGTGGAGGATCCGGAAGCCTTCGTCAAGCGGGTGCGAGAAGTGCTGCGGGACAACTGAAGACCGTGCGGCCGGGTCGAGATCCGGCCGCATCCGCTCGCCTGTCGTAGGACATTCCGTCAGTTCGGCGGGATGACCCAGCGGGTGTAGGTGTTCTCCGGATTGACGGTGATCACATCGGCCAGATCGATGATTCGGTCGGGAACTTCGCCGTCGAAGTGTTCGAGGCCGACCGTGATGACCGCATCGGCCTCGAGCTGGGAGACCGCATCGCGCAGCTGCTCGATCGGCTCGTCCGTCTCCGGTCCGAACACCAGCATCTTGCACAGGTCATAGCCCAAACGTTTTGCCAGGTGCTGTATTTGGGCGATATCCCACTGCTGGTGCGCGGCAGACACATCATGGCGCAGGTATCCGATCGCCCCCGGTTGCTGTCGCATCTGCCCCTCCTTCCGCGGATCCGGCTCGGTTCTCTACTTCAACGCTATGGCACTGCCCGCCATCCTGCGAGGAAAACTCCTGGGAGTGCGGGGCAATTGCGCGTCAGGGCTTTCCGGCGCCCGGCGCGGGAGCGCGGAACGCGACAATCTGCCCCGTGGGTTCCGAGGCTTCGGGCCCACCCCAATTCTGGCCCACCACATACAGATACGGGTTTTCGCCCCGGCTGAGCGCACAGGCGAACGCACCCCGGTCGAGCTCGACGGTGGCCAGTATCGCCCCGCCCTCGGCGACCCGGACGCAATGCCGATTGCCCACATCGGCGTACCAGACCGCATTCTCGGCATCGATACAGATCCCGTCCGGATGGTCGCCCGGAGTCGCCGCCCAGACCCGGCGATTGCCGAGACCGCCGTCGGGCTCGATGTCATAGGCGGTCAGCTGTTCCGCATAGGATTCCGCGACGATCAGCGTCCGCCCGTCGGGCGTGATCGCCATCCCGTTCGGGAAGGCGAGGTTGTCGGCGACCTGCCGAACGGTGCCGTCCGCCGTGACCACGACAACGAACCCCGGCGCGAATTCCTCTGCGGGGAAATTGAATCCGATGCTGTTGACGTAGGCATAACCCCGGTCATCGACCACAATATCGTTCCACGGCTTCTCCGACACCGCGGACAGGTCGGCATGCCGAACCAGCGATCCGTCGGCCGCGCGGCGCAGCAACTGGCGCTGCGCCGAATCCACGATCAGCAATTGCCCGTCCGGCAGAAAGTCGATGCACATCGGAAACGACGGAATCTTCACGATCACCTCGTGCCCGCCGTCCCGGCCGAGCGCGATCACCTCGTTCGCTCCCCAGTCGGAGAACCAGAGTTTTCCCTCGTGCCAGCGCGGAGACTCACCGAACACGATTCCCCGCATAAGAATCTCGGGCTCATTCACGTCGCGACGTCCTTTCTGGGTCGGTAGTAATGGTGACGGCCCCGGCCTCGAAAACTCATCGTTCGACACGCATACAGTTCGATGCATATTCGGACTGGCGAAGTTCGTCTCGAAGGTGCAGGCCACCACCGGTTCGGCAAAGCTGGACATGGGTCTTCTACGAGGATCCTTTCCCGGACAGCCCGGCGGTGGATCATTCGACCCTGCGTTCGAGCCCGCAGGCCGCGAACTGGGTTGTGGACCAACTGTATTCACGCTGAGACCGAACGAAGCCGCCGTCGGCGAACTTCGCGAGGATGTCCAGCTCTTCCTGATCGAACTTGCACGACAGGTCGGCGCAAGCGTGACGACAGGGCCTTTCTGCAGACTCCGTTCATGAGCAAAGCGGCAGTCATGACGTCGATGACCATCAATTCAGTGCAGGCGCCGGATGGCACCCGAATCGGGTACCGGCAGATCGGGGAAGGTCCGGGGCTGGTCCTTGTGCACGGTGCGATGATGGCTTCGAAGGACTTCGAAACACTTGCCGGTCTTCTCGCCGCGGACTTCACGGTGTATGTTCCCGATCGCCGAGGTCGCGGGAGGAGCGGGCCCTTCGGTCCCGGCTATGGCATCAGGACCGAAATCGATGATCTGGCAGCCCTGTTGGAGGAGACCGGCGCACACTACGTTTTCGGTCTCAGTGCCGGTGCGACCGTCGCGCTGCACGCCGCACGCGCCCTGCCGCAGATCACCAAGTTGGCCCTCTACGACGCGCCGCTCGCTGATGCCGACGGCATCTCACCGCTCGGCTGGCTGGACCGCTACGAGTACGAAATGAACTACGGCAAGACCGCCACGGCGTTTGTCACCGTGGTCAAGGGGACCGGTGATATCGGCGGCGTCGCGAAACTCCCCAGATTTGTGTTGACGCCGGTGATCGCCCTGATGTTGCGACTGAACAAGGGCACGGAGGACGACCCGTCCCTGGGTGATCTGCTCCCCACTGTGCGCTACGACGTGGGCATGGTCGAAAGCGTCATCGGTGACAAGGATTTCGGCGCGCTGGGCTGCGATACCCTCCTGCTCGGTGGCGAGATGAGCATCGGCTACCTCCGGGACGCTTCGGACACTCTGGAGAAGCTGCTGCCGGACGTCCGCCGCGTCACGCTCCCCGGAGTCGGTCATACAGCGGCATTGAATGATGAGAAGCCCGAACTCGTCGCCGCCGAACTCCGCAATTTCTTCCGATGACAACAAAAGGCCCGCCACGAAATCGCGGCGGGCCTTTGTTCGTGGGATCAGTGTGCGAAGGTGGCCGCGTTCTTGGCGAGGTCCAGCAGGGGCTGGGGGAAGATGCCGAGGACGAGGGTTGATGCCGCGGTCAGGGCGACCACCGTGGTGGTGAGGGTGGGGGAAACGACGGTGGCGGAAGTGGTGGGTGCGTCGGTGAAGAACATCAGGACGATGACGCGGATGTAGAAGAAGGCCGCGATGGCGCTGCTGATCACACCGACGATGACCAGGGTTGCGGCCTCGCCGGAGGACGCGGCTTCGAAGACTGCGAACTTGGCGATGAAGCCGCTGGTGAGCGGAATTCCGGCGAAGGAGAGCAGGAACAGGGAGAAGATGGACGCGAGCCAGGGAGAGCGGCGTCCCATTCCCGCCCAGGCCGAGAGAGACGTTGCCTCGTCACCGTTTTCGTCGCGGACCAGGCTGACCACGGCGAAGGCGCCGAGGGTTCCGAGGCCGTAGACCGCGAGGTAGAACAGCACCGAGGAGACGCCCGCCGTATTGGCGGCGACCAGGGCCGTGAGAATGAAGCCGGCGTGCGCCACCGACGAATACGCGAGCATACGCTTCATATCCGTCTGCGTGATGGCGAAGACCGCGCCGACCACCATGGTGGCAATGGCGATGGCCGCGAGCACCGGCCGCCAGTCATTGCGCAGCCCGGGGACCGCCACGTAGAGCACCCGCAACATGGCGCCGACCGCCGCGATTTTGGTTGCGGCGGCCATGAATCCGGTGATCGGAGTAGGCGCGCCCTGGTACACATCGGGCACCCAGGACTGGAACGGCACCGCACCGATCTTGAAGAGCAGCCCGACGGCCAGCATGCCCACACCCAGCACCGCCAGGGTGTGCGAGGAGCTGGTGTCGCGGGCAACCGCATCGGCGATCCCGGAGAGCCGTACGGTCCCGGCGTAGCCGTAGAGCAATGCCATTCCGTAGAGGAAGAACGCCGACGAGAACGCGCCCAGCAGGAAGTACTTCAATGCCGCTTCCTGCGACAGCAACCGCTGTCGGCGGGCCAGCCCGCACAGCAGGTACAGCGGCAGCGACAGCACTTCCAGCGCCACGAACATCGTCAGCAGATCATTGGACGCCGGGAAGAGCATGAGCCCGGCCACCGCGAAGAGCGTGAGCGGGAAGACCTCGGTGGTGGCGACTCCCGCTCGCGTAGCGGCGATTTCGTCGGAACTGCCCGGCATGGACGCGGCCTGCGGAGCAAAGGCGTCCACCCCGCGCGAGGCGGTGAGGCTCCAGGTGCCCGGCCCTTCCTTGCGCACCGGCTGCCGATCGGACCGGCGCTCGGCAATGAACAGCAGCCCGAGGATCGAGACGACCAGGATGGTGCCCTGCAAATACAGCGTCACCCCGTCGATGGCGACCGCCCCGACCACCGCGGTCTCATTGGTGCCGCGCAGCCCGATCACCGCGCCGAGCGCGACACCCATGCCGCCGAGCCCGAGGATCAGTTGAATCAGGTACCGGGATTGCCTGGGCGCGAACGCCTCCACCAGTACGCCCGCGACCGCGACGCCGAACACGATGAGCATCGGCGCGAGATCGCGGTACTCGATACTCGGCGCGGGAACGGACACGGTGGCGAGGATCAAGGGTGTAGCACTCACTTGTGAGCACCTCCGCTAGGTGTCTGTGCGGCTTCGGGTTTCACGGCCGGCGCCGGATCGTGCTGTCCGATGGTGTCGAGCGTGCGGGCCACCGCCGGATCGATGCGGTCCAGAACGGGTTTCGGGTACGCGCCCAGGAACAGCAGCGCGGCGATGAGCGGGACCACGACCACCATTTCTCGGGGCAGCAGGTCGTAGAGCCGCTCATTGCCCTCCTTGACCGGCCCGGTCATCATCCGCTGGTACATCCACAGCACATACAGCGCCGCGAGCACCAGGGCGCTGGCCGCGAAGATCGCCGCCACCGGGTACCGCGTGAATGTGCCGATCAGCACCAGGAATTCGCTGATGAAAGGTGCGAGTCCGGGCATCGAGAGCGTCGCCAGACCGGAGATGAAGAAGGTGCCCGCCAGAATCGGCGCGACCTTCTGCACCCCGCCGTACGCGGCAATGAGCCGACTTCCCCTGCGCGACACCAGGAATCCAGCGATCAGGAACAGCGCCGCGGTGGAGATCCCGTGATTGACCATGTACAGCGTCGCCCCGGATCCGCCCTGCGTGGTGAGCGCGAAGATCCCGAGAATGATGAAGCCGAAGTGCGAGATCGAGGTGTAGGCGATGAGCCTCATGACATCGGTCTGCCCGATGGCCAGTAGCGCCCCGTAGATGATGCCGATCACCGCGAGCACACTGATGAACGGCGCGTAAGTCGCTGTGGCGGAGGGGAACAGCAGCAGGCAGTAGCGCAGCATGCCGAAGGTCCCGACCTTGTCGACCACCGCCATCATGAGTACCGCACTGGCCGGAGTGGCGGCCACGGCCGCATCCGGCAACCAGGTGTGCAACGGCCACAGCGGCGCTTTCACCGCGAAGGCGAACATGAATCCGAGGAACAGCGCGTTCAGCACCGCGGGCGTCGCGCCCAGCTGCCCGGAGTTGGCGGCATGCATCACGACCCGGAAATCGAACGTCCCGGCCCCGTGCAAGCCGAGCTTCTCCCGCGCGGTCAGTACATACAGCCCGATGACCGCCGCCAGCATGATGAGCCCGCCGAACAGGTTGTACAGCAGGAACTTCACCGCCGCCCGCGACCGCTGGGCCCGCATGCCCGGATCTCCCACACGCGGCCCGAACCCGCCGATGAGGAAGTACATCGGGATGAGCATGACCTCGAAGAAGACGTAGAACAGCAGAATGTCCAAGGCGGTGAAGGAGATCAGCACCATGGCTTCCACCACGAGCATGAGCGCCACGTAGTAGTGCGCCACGCGCGGACCGTTGCCGACCTCGCGCTCGTCCTGCCAGCCGGCGAGAATGAGCAGCGGCGCCAAACCTGCGGTGAGCAGGATCAGCACCAGGGCGATACCGTCGATGCCGAGGGTGTATCCGGCCCCGAAGGCCGGAATCCACTCCCGCGATTCGACGAACTGATACTGCGCCCCACCGGTTTTGAACTGCGTGGCCAGCCAGATCGCGATCCCGAGCGTGCCCAGCGACACCAGCAGCGCGAAGATTCGCGCCCCGCTGCGCCAGGCGGACGGGAAGAACAGCACCAGCGCGGCCCCCACCATGGGCACCGCCCACAGCATTGTCAGCCAGGGAAAGTCACTCAAAACAACCTCACCGCCAGCAGGGCGGCGGCCACCAGTGCCGCGCCGGTGAACATGGACAGAGCGTAGGAGCGCACAAAACCGGTCTGCAGCCGCCGGACTCGGCCCGACAGCCCGCCGATCATGGCGGCGGTGGTATTGACCAGACCGTCGATACCGCGATTGTCGACGAAGACCAGCGAGCGGGTCAGATGCTGACCGGGCCGCATGAACGCACCCTCGTTGAACGCGTCGCCGTAGAGATCGCGGCGGGCCGCCTGGGTGAGAGCCGTTCCCTCCGGGGCGATTTCGGGAATCGGATGCGCCGCGTACTGGTCGTAGGCCACCCATGCGCCCGCGGCCACCACGGCCAGGGCGAAGAAGGTGATGGCCCACACGGGGATGATCGGCTCACCGTGATGGGTGCCGACCACCGGCGCCAGCCAATTCTGCAGCGAGGAACCGTAGGCCAGCAGTGCGCCGGAGGTGACGGAACCGATGGCCAGCAGGATCATCGGGCCGGTCATGGAGGCGGGGGATTCGTGCGGATGCACCCCTTCCTTCCAGCGCTTCTCACCGAAGAAGGTGAGCAGCATGACGCGGGTCATGTAGAACGCGGTGATACCCGCACCGGCCAGCGCCGCGAGTCCGGTGATGATGCCGCCGAATCCGCCGTGCGCGAAGGCTGCTTCGATAATCCGGTCCTTGGACCAGAACCCCGCGAAGGGCGGCACTCCGAGGATGGCGAGATAGCCGAGCCCGAAGGTGACGTAGGTGATCGGCAGCAGTTTGCGCAGTCCGCCGTACCTTCGCATGTCGGTTTCGTCGTCCATGGCGTGCATGACCGACCCCGCACCGAGGAACAGCCCGGCCTTGAAGAACCCGTGTGTCAGCAAATGCATGATGGCTGCGGCATATCCGACCGGGCCGAGGCCCGCCGCCAGAATCATGTAGCCGATCTGACTCATCGTCGAGGCGGCGAGGGCCTTCTTGATGTCGTCCTTGGCGCAGCCGATGATCGCGCCGTACAGCAGCGTGACCGCACCGACCGCCATCACCGCGGCCTGCGCGCCCGGCGCCAGATCGAAGATCGGATTCGAACGCGCGATCAGATACACACCGGCGGTGACCATGGTGGCCGCGTGGATGAGCGCCGACACCGGAGTCGGGCCCTCCATCGCGTCCCCGAGCCAGGCCTGCAGCGGCACCTGCGCCGACTTACCGCACGCGCCGAGCAGCAGCAGCAGGCCGATGGCAGTGAGGGTTCCACTGCTCGCCTGATGCGCCGCCCCGAACACCGTCCGGAAGTCGATGCTGCCGAAGGTCGCGAACATGATCATGAGCGCGATCGCCAGACCCATATCGCCGACCCGGTTGACCACGAACGCCTTCTTGGCAGCGGTTGCGGCGGAAGGCTTGTGGTACCAGAACCCGATCAGCAGGTACGACGCCAGACCGACGCCTTCCCAGCCGAGATACAGCACCAGGAAGTTGTCCGCGAGCACCAGCACCAGCATGGCCGCCAGGAACAGATTGAGGTAGGCGAAGAACCGC
This sequence comes from Nocardia sp. NPDC006630, assembly GCF_040611495.1. Taxonomy (NCBI): domain Bacteria; kingdom Bacillati; phylum Actinomycetota; class Actinomycetes; order Mycobacteriales; family Nocardiaceae; genus Nocardia; species Nocardia sp. NPDC006630. The sequence continues at coordinate 28,055 of NZ_JBEXOK010000010.1, read as the reverse complement.
CGCCGTCCCTCGTCGTGTGCCATGTACCCGATCGAATAGATGTGGATCAGCGATCCGACACCGGTGATCAGCAGCGCGAAGCACATCGACAGCTGATCCAATTGCAGTGCGGCATCGACCTTGAACCCGGTGACCGGCACCCAGCTGAACAGGGTGTAGTGCACGCCGCGAGTGGCATTGGAGCGATCGAGCATCTCCGAGAAGGCCCAGATCGCCACCCCGAAGGATCCTAGAGCCAGCGCGGTACCGACCCAGTGACCCCACTTATCGCTGATTCGTCCCAGCATCAGCAGGAATACGGCGCCGCCGAGGGGCAGCGCCGGCAGCAGCCACAGCATCATCTGTGCAGTTGTCATGGTTAGTACCGCAGCAGACTGGCGTCGTCGACCGAGGTCGAGCGGCGGGCACGGAAGATGGTCATGATGATGGCCAGGCCGACCACGACCTCGGCGGCCGCGACCACCATGGTGAAGAAGGCGAACACCTGCCCGTCCAGATTGGCGTGCAGCCGGGCGAAGGTGACAAACGCCAGGTTCACCGCATTGAGCATGAGCTCGATGCACATGAACACCACGATCGCATTGCGCCGCACCAGCACTCCGGCCGCGCCGATGGTGAAGAGCAGGGCGGAGAGATACAGATAGTTGTCCGGGTTCACCGCGAGCCTTCCTCTGAATTGTCGTCACCACTGCCGCTGCCGACCGTGCGCACCACCGCTTCCTCGTGGGCGCGATTGCGGCGATGCCGCAGAATGGAACTGACCGACAGCTCCTCGAAGGAGCCGTCCGGCAGTCGCGCCGGTGCGTCGACGGCATTGTGGCGGGCGTACACGCCGGGTGTCGGCAGCGGTGTGACCCGCCTGCCGTCCCGGAATCGCTGTTTGGACAGTTCGCGCTGATCGGCGCGCGGGCCGAACTTCTCCCGGTGCGCGAGCACCATGGCGCCGATGGTGGCGGTGATGAGCAGTGCGCCGGTCAGTTCGAAGGCCCAGACGTAGCGCACGAAGATGAGTTCGGCCAGCGCCCCGATGGCATCCTTACCGCCCAGCCCCGGGCCGGTGGCCGCGACGCTGGTGGACTTCATACCGCGCGCGAGCGCGGCGATGATCAGCATGCCGAACCCGACGCCGACGACGATGACCGCAATCCGCTGGCCCCGCAATGTCTCTCGCAGCGATTCCTGCGAGTCCACGCCGACCAGCATCAACACGAACAGGAACAGCATCATGACCGCGCCGGTGTAGACGACAATCTGCACAATGCCCAGGAACAGCGCGTTCTCGGCGATATAGAAGGCCGAGAGCGTGATCATGGTGGCCGCCAGGCACAGTGCCGAATGCACGGCCTTGCGTGCGCACACCATGCCCAGCGCGCCGACCACCGCGATGACGGCCAGAATCCAGAACTGCACGGCCTCGCCGGTGGAGGTGTGCGTGATCACCTGCTGCGCCGGTTGGGCGTAGAGGGAATTCATCGCTTGACCCCTCCTTCGACTCCCGCGAGTTCGACTGCCGCACCGGGGACTTCACCGCGGTAGTAGGTGCCCTCGTCCGCGCCCGGGTACATGGCGTGCGGCGCGGGCTGCATACCCGCCAGCATGGGCGCGAGCAGATCCCGCTTCTCGAGGATGAGATCGGCGCGATTGTCATCGGCCATCTCGTACTCGTTGGTCATGGTCAGCGCCCGGGTCGGGCACGCCTCGATGCACAGGCCGCAACCGATGCAGCGCAGGTAGTTGATCTGATAGACCTGGCCGTAGCGCTCACCGGGTGAGAAGCGCTCCTCCTCGGTGTTGTCCGCGCCCTCCACATAGATGGCGTCGGCCGGGCAGGCCCAGGCGCACAGCTCGCAGCCGATGCACTTCTCCAGCCCGTCCGGATGCCGATTGAGCTGGTGCCGCCCGTGATAGCGCGGCGCCGTCGGGGTTTTGACCTCCGGGTACATCTCGGTATTCGGCTTCTTGAACATGGTGGCGGCGGTGACGTAGAACCCGCCGAGCGGTTCCAGCAGACCGGATTTCGGTGTCGAGGCCATCGGCTCGGCCGGCATGGGCGGCACCGGAAAGTCCGAATACATCCGGGTCGCATCCGCATCCGGTGCGGCCTTGGAACGATCGTCGCCCGCATGCCCGGCGCGCAGCACCATGCCGATCATCACCGCGGCGACCACCAGGCCGCCGATGACCATGCCCGGCGTCTGGACGTGAATGCCGTTGTTCTGCAGCGCGCGCAGCGTCGCCACGAACATGACCCAGGCCAGCGAGATCGGAATCAGCATCTTCCAGCCGAGATTCATGAACTGGTCGTAGCGCAGTCGCGGCAGGGTGCCACGCAACCAGATGAACACGAACAGGAAGGTCCACACCTTGGCGACGAACCAGATCATCGGCCACCAGCCGTGATTGGCGCCCGCCCACAGGCTGATCGGGAACGGCGCGTGCCAGCCGCCGAAGAACAGCGTGGTGGCCAGCGCGGAAACCGTCGCCATATTGATGTACTCGGCCATCATGAACATGGCGAACTTCAGCGAGGAGTACTCGGTGTGGAAACCGCCGACCAGCTCACCCTCGGCCTCGGGCAGATCGAAGGGCGCACGGTTGGTCTCACCGACCATGGACACCGCGTAGATGAGGAACGAAGGCAGCAGCAGGAAGACGTACCAGGTGCCGAACTGCGCCCGCACGATATCCGAGGTGGCCATACTGCCCGAGAGCAGGAAGACCGCCGCGAAGCACAGCGCCATGGCGATCTCGTAGGAGATGACCTGCGCGGTGGAGCGCAACCCGCCCAGCAGCGGGTAGGTGGAGCCGGAAGACCAGCCCGCCAGCACGATTCCGTACACACCCACCGAGGCCATGGCCAGCACGTAGAGCACACCCACCGGCATATCCGTCAGCTGCAGCGGCGTGCGGTGCCCGAACATGGAGACCTCGGGCCCGAACGGAATCACCGCGAACGCCATCACGGCCGGAATCAGCGAAATGATCGGCGCCAGAATGAAGATGGGCTTGTCCACGATGGTCGGGATGATGTCCTCTTTGAGGAGCATCTTCACGCCGTCGGCAATGGACTGCAGACTCCCGCGCGGGCCGACCCGGTTCGGGCCGACGCGCATCTGCATGAACGCCACGATCTTGCGCTCCGCGTACACCGCCAGCATCGGGATGAGCAGCAGGAAGACGAAGATGCCGACGGATTTGATCAGCACCAGCCACCACGGGTCGTGGCCGAACATACTCAGATCACTCACGGTGGTCCTCCCGACGGATGCGCACGAGGTGGCCGGGCGTGGTGCCGAGCTGCACCAGCACATCGGCCCCCGGGGAATTCATGGGCAGCCATACGACCCGGTCCGGCATCTCGGTGATGACCAGGGGCAGGGTGATATGACCGTGATCGTTGCCGACCGTCACCGGATCGCCTGTGGTGGCGCCGATTTCGGCAGCGGTATCGTGCGAGAGCCGCACCACCGGCGGGCGGGCGGTGCCGGCCAGATTGGGTTCACCGTCCTGCAGGCGGCCGCGGTCGATGAGCATGCGCCAGGCGGCAAGCACGGCGGTGCCCGAGACCGCCTGCGCGAGCGGTTGCGGCGGCAGCGCCGGGGTGGTGGCGGCCGGGCCGTCCCACACCCCCATATCCGCCAATTCGGCTCGGGCACTTGCCACATCGGGCAGTCCGAGCCGCACGCCCATCTCCTGGGCGATGGCATCGAGGACACGGTGTTCCGGCATGGGCGCGGATTCCCGGCGCACGGTCGAATCACGCAGTGCCGCATCGAATTGCCGGTGGCGGCCCTCCCAGGTGAGGAAGGTGCCGGCCTTCTCCATGGCCGAGGCCACCGGGAAGACGACATCGGCGCGCTCGCTGATATCGCTGCCCCGAAGTTCCAGGCTCACCACAAAACTCGCGGCGTCGATGGCGGTGAGCGCGGCATGTGGATCGGGCATATCGCCGACCTCCACGCCGCCGATGAGCAGTGCGCCCAGCGTCGGTGCGGCGGCAAGAATGGCAGCGGTATCGCGGCCCGGAGCAGTCGGCAGCTCTCCGACACCCCAGGCATTGCGAACCTGTTGGCGCGCAACAGGATCAGCGACCGGTCGGCCGCCCGGCAGTAGCACCGGCAGCGCACCCGCCTCGAGCGCACCACGTTCACCGGCACGCCGCGGAATCCAGGCCAGCCCGGCCCCGGTCTCATCGGCCAGGCGCGCGGCCGCCGACAACCCGCCGGGGATGCCGCCGAGCCGCTCGCCGACGATGATGAGCGCATCGGGCTCGCGCAGCATGGTGGCGACATGCTGCAGATGACCGGGAGCGATGGCGACAGCGGCGGAATCGCCCGTGCGGATGGCCTCCAGGAGATATGCCTCCGCACCGGGCGAGGTCGGCAGCAGCGTGCCGTTCATGCGCTGCAACCCGCGCGTGGTGAACGGCGCGAGCGAGTAGATCTCGGTGCCGCGCTTGCGCGCCGCCTTGCGCAGCCGCAGATAGATCATCGGCGACTCTTCTTCGGCCTCGAACCCGGCGAACAATACGATCGGCGCCCGCTCCAGCGCCGCGTAGTCGACGGTGATGCCCTGCCCGGCAATGCGGGCGGCGAGGAAGTCGGCCTCCTCCGCGGAGTGCTCGCGGGCGCGGAAGTCGATGTCATTGGTATCGAGGGCGACCCGCGCGAACTTGGAGTACGCGTAGGCGTCCTCCACGGTGACACGACCGCCCACCAGCACACCGGCATTGCCGTGCGCTGCGGCCAACCCGCGTGCGGCGGCCGTGATGGCCTCCGACCACGAGGCGGGCTGCAGCGTCCCGTCCCAGGTGCGCACCAGCGGGGTGGTCAGCCGATCCCGCTCGGTGGCGTACTGGAATGCGAATCGTCCCTTGTCGCAGTTCCATTCCTCGTTGACCTGCGGATCGTCACCGGCGAGGCGGCGCATGACCTTGCCGCGGCGGTGATCGGTGCGCTGTGCGCATCCGGAAGCGCAGTGCTCGCACACGGCCGGACTGGACACCAGATCGAAGGGCCGCGCCCGGAAGCGGTAGGTGCTGCCGGTGAGCGCGCCCACCGGGCAGATCTGCACGGTATTGCCGGAGAAGTAGGAGTCCATCGGCTCCCCGGCGGCAATGCCGACCTGCTGCAGCGCACCACGATCCATCAGCTCGATGAACGGATCACCGGCCACCTGCTGCGAGAAGCGGGTACAGCGGGCGCAGAGCACGCAGCGTTCCCGGTCCAGCAGAATCGCCGAGGACAGCGGAATCGGCTTGGGGTAGGTGCGCTTCTCACCGTCGAACCGCGATTCGGCGCGACCGGAGGACATGGCCTGGTTCTGCAGCGGGCATTCGCCGCCCTTATCGCACACCGGGCAGTCCAGCGGGTGATTGATGAGCAGCAGCTCCATCACCCCCTCCTGCGCCTTGGCGGCGGCGGGGGAGGACAGCTGGGTGCGGATGACCATGCCCTCGCTGACCGTCTGCGTACAGGAGGCGACCGGCTTGCGCTGCCCCTCCACATCGACCAGGCACTGCCGGCAGGCGCCGACCGGGTCGAGCAGCGGGTGATCGCAGAAGCGCGGGATCTGAATGCCGACGAGCTCGGCGGCGCGGATCACCAGGGTCCCGACGGGCACCGAAACCGTTGTGCCGTCGATGATTACGCTGACCATATCGGCAGGCGTCACATCGCTGGTATTGGAGTTGACTGTCTGTGTCATCGCGCTCCTTCAGCCCAGACGGTGGACCGGGCCGGGTCGAACGGGCACGCGCCGAGGCGCAGATGCTCGACGTACTCGTCGCGGAAGTACTTGAGGGAGGAGAAGATCGGGCTGGCCGCACCGTCACCGAGCGCGCAGAAGGATTTGCCGTTGACGTTGTCGGCAATGTCCAGCAGCTTGTCGAGGTCGGTTTCGTCGCCCTGCCCCTTCTCCAGCCGTTCCAGCAGCTGGACCAGCCAGTACGTGCCCTCACGGCACGGTGTGCACTTACCGCAGGATTCGTGGGCGTAGAACTCGGTCCAGCGCAGTACGGCGCGCACCACACAGGTGGTGTCGTCGAAGATCTGCAAGGCCTTGGTGCCCAGCATGGATCCGGCAGCGGTCACACCCTCGTAGTCGAGCGCGACGTCGAGGTGCTCCGCGGTGAAGATCGGAGTGGAGGAACCGCCCGGGGTCCAGAACTTCAGGGTGTGCCCCGCGCGGACGCCGCCCGCGTGTTTCAGCAACTCCCGCAGGGTGATTCCGAGGGGCGCTTCATACTGCCCCGGTCGCGTCACGTGACCGGAGAACGAGTACAGCGTGAAGCCCGGCGACTTCTCGGTGCCGAAGGACCGGAACCACTCCACGCCATTGGCGATGATCGCCGGTACGGAGGCAATGGATTCCACATTGTTGACCACGGTCGGGCAGGCGTAGAGACCCGCGACGGCCGGGAACGGGGGACGCAGGCGCGGCTGACCGCGACGGCCCTCGAGGGAATCGAGCAGTGCGGTCTCCTCACCGCAGATGTACGCACCCGCGCCCGCGTGCACCACGATCTCCAGGTCGTAGCCCGAACCCTGGATGTTCTGGCCGATATAGCCTGCGGCATAAGCCTGTTCGACAGCAGCCTGCAGCCGGCGCAGGACCGGCACCACCTCGCCGCGCACATAGATGAAGGCGTGTGAGGCGCGAATGGCGTACGACGCGATGATCACACCCTCGATCAGGGTGTGCGGGGTCGCCAGCATGAGCGGAATGTCCTTGCAGGTACCCGGTTCCGACTCATCGGCATTGACCACCAGGTAGTGCGGTTTGGTCACGCCGTCGGGGCCCGGGCCCTGCGGGATGAAGCCCCACTTCATACCGGTCGGGAAGCCCGCGCCGCCGCGTCCGCGCAGACCGGAGTCCTTGACGGTGGCGATGACCTCGTCGGGCTGCATGCGCAGCGCCTTCGGGAGCGCGCGGTAACCGCCCTGGCGGCGGTAGGAGGGCAGCGTCCAGGAATCGGGCTCGGCCCAGTGCTTGGACAGGACCGGGGTCAGTGTCGTCACTTGACGCCTCCCTCGGTCGAATCCTGCTCGGCCGCATGCAGTCCCGCGAGCGTGGCCGGACCGGCGACGCCGTCCGTGGCACCCGGGCGCGCATCCGGATAGCCCGCGAGAATGCGCGCGGTCTCCCGGAAATTGCAGAGCGGAATACCGCTGCGGGACCCGGTGACCGGGTCACCGCGGCGCAGCGAATCCACCAGTTCCCGTGCCGATTCCGGCGTCTGATTGTCGAGGAACTCCCAGTTGACCATGATCACCGGCGCGAAATCGCACGCCGCATTGCACTCGATGTGTTCGAGGGTGACCGCACCATCGGCAGTCGTCTCCCCGTGCCCGATGCCCAGGTGCTGCTTCAGGTCCGACATGATCTCATCGCCGCCCATGACCGCGCACAGCGTGTTCGTGCAGACGCCGACATGGAAATCGCCGGTGCGGCTGCGCCGGTACATGGAGTAGAAGGTGGCCACCGCGGTCACCTCGGCATCGGTCAATCCCAGCTGCTCGGCACAGAATTCGATGCCGGTGCCGGAGACATAGCTCTCCACCGATTGCACCAGATGCAAAAGGGGCAGCAGGGCCGAGCGCGGATGCGGATAGCGCTCGATGATCTCCTTCGCCTCCAATTGCAGGCGGTCGTGCACCTCCTGCGGATACGGAATGGGGCGCACGGTCAGGTTCAGCAGAATCTCTGTCATCGGTCCACCCCGCCCATCACCGGATCGATACTGGCCACCGAGGCGATGACATCGGCGAGCAGACCGCCCTCGCACATTGCCGCCACCGCTTGCAGATTCGTGAACGAGGGGTCGCGGTAGTGCACCCGATACGGGCGGGTGCCGCCGTCGCTGACCATGTGCACACCCAGCTCACCGCGCGGCGATTCGACCGCCACGTAGACCTGACCGGGCGGGACCCGCATGCCCTCGGTCACCAGCTTGAAGTGGTGGATGAGGGACTCCATGGAGGTGCCCATGATCTTGGAGATGTGCTTGGGGGAGTTGCCGAGACCGTCCGGACCCAGCTCCAGGTCCGCGGGCCAGGCGATCTTCTTGTCCGCCACCATGATCGGGCCCGGTCGCAGCCGGTCCAGGCACTGCTCGACGATCTTGAGCGACTCCTTCATCTCGTTCACACGGATGAGGTAGCGGCCGTAGCAGTCGCAGCCGGTATCGACCATGACATCGAAGTCATAGGTCTCGTAACCGCAGTACGGCTGCGCCTTGCGCAGATCGTGGGGCAGGCCCGTCGAGCGCAGCACCGGACCGGTGATGCCCAGCGCCATACAGCCGGTCAGGTCCAGCACACCGACATTGCGGGTGCGGGCCTTCCAGATGGGATTCTCATTGAGGAGAAGTTCCATATCCCGCAGGCGCTTCGGCAGCAGCTCCAGCAGCTCGCGCACCTTGGCGACGCCGTCCTCGGGCAGATCCTGGGAGACGCCGCCGGGCCGGATGTAGGCGTGGTTCATGCGCAGGCCGGTGATGTTCTCGAACACGTCGAGGATGAGTTCGCGCTCGCGGAATCCGAAGAGCATCGGCGTCAGCGCACCCAGCTCCATACCGCCGGTCGCGAGCGCGACCAGATGCGAGGAGATGCGGTTGAGCTCCATGAGCATGACGCGAATGACGCTGGCGCGCTCGGGAATATCGTCGGTGATGCCGAGGAGCTTCTCCACACCCAGGCAGTACGCCGTCTCATTGAAGAACGGCGACAGATAGTCCATGCGGGTGACAAAGGTGACGCCCTGCACCCAGCTGCGATATTCCAGATTCTTCTCGATACCGGTGTGCAGATAGCCGATGCCGCAGCGGGCCTCGGTGACGGTCTCGCCCTCGATCTCGAGAATCAGGCGCAGCACCCCGTGTGTGGAGGGGTGCTGCGGGCCCATATTCACGACAATGCGTTCTTCGGCGGCGCCGTCCAGGGCCGCGGAGATCTCATCCCAGTCATTGCCGCCGACGGTGATCGTGCGCTCCGGGCGCCGTGCGGGCTCCGGATTCGACTGGTCCTGCTGACTTTCGAATACGTCCGTGTCGTTCATTAGTGGTACGCCCTCCGCTCGTCGGGCGGCGGGATGCGCGCACCCTTGTACTCGACCGGGATCCCGCCGAGCGGGTAGTCCTTGCGCTGGGGGTGACCGCGCCAGTCGTCGGGCATCGAAATCCGGGTCAGCGAGGGGTGGCCGTCGAACAGGATGCCGAAGAAGTCGTAGGTCTCGCGCTCGTGCCAATCCGTGGTCGGATACACGGAATACAGCGAGGGGAGATGCGGATCCGCGTCGGGGACCGAAACCTCCAGGCGCACCCGGCGATTGTGGGTGATGGAGTTCAGGTGGTAGACCGCGTGCAGTTCGCGGCCGGTGTCCTCCGGGAAGTGCGCGCCGTTCACGCCGAGGCAGAGCTCGAAACGCAGAGCCTCGCTGTCGCGCAATGTCTTCGCGACCACCGGCAGGTGCGCGCGGTGCACGTGCAGGGTGAGTTCGTCGCGGAAGACCACGATCTTCTCGATGACATCCGCGAACGCGATGCCGGCGCCTTCGAGCGCACGGCTCAGCGCCGTCACCAGATCGTCGAAGTAGCCGCCGTACGGAGGCGCGCTGCCACCGGGCAGGCTGACGGTGCGCACCAGCCGGCCGTAACCGGAGGTGTCGCCGGTGCCGGTGACGCCGAACATGCCCTGGCGGGTGCTGATCACCTCATCGGCCGGAGGCTGCCCGGATTCGATTGCGGCAGTCTCGATCTCGTCCGGAGTGGACTCGATGTCCCGCTCGGACTCGGCGGGTGGCTGCACGGTCGCCTCCTCCGGAGGGCTTTCGGTCGGTGAATCGAAGCTCATCGCAACAGCCCCTTCATCTGAATGGTCGTGGGGCTGGCGAGCGCGGCGGCCTCGGCGGCCCGCACGGCTTCCTCGCGATTGACGCCGAGCGGCATTTCCTGAATCTTCTCGTGCAGCTTCAGGATCGCGTTCAACAGCATCTCCGGCCGCGGCGGGCAGCCGGGCAGGTAGATGTCCACCGGCACGACGTGATCGACGCCCTGCACAACGGCATAGTTGTTGAACATGCCGCCCGAGGATGCGCAAACACCCATGGCCAGCACCCATTTGGGTTCGGTCATCTGGTCGTAGACCTGGCGCAGGACGGGGGCCATCTTCTGGCTCACCCGTCCGGCGACGATCATCAAATCGGCCTGGCGCGGCGAGGCGCGGAACGCCTCCATGCCGAAGCGGGCGATATCGAATCGTCCACCGCCGGTGGCCATCATTTCGATCGCGCAGCATGCCAGGCCGAATGTTGCGGGCCAGAGCGAACTCTTGCGCAGATAGCCCGCGAAATCTTCCACCGTGCTCAGCAGGAATCCGCTGGGCAGTTTCTCCTCGAGACCCATGTCGAACTACATCTCCCGGATCGAAACACCCCGCACAGGGCGGGGTGCAATGTTTGGAAACCCCTGTACGCCACTCAGTCCCAGCTGAGTCCGCCTCGCCTCCACTCGTAGGCATAGGCCACCGAGACGTTGAAGACGAACAGCGCCATCGCCGCCAGCCCGAACAGGCCGAGCGAATCGAAGTGCACCGCCCACGGGTAAAGGAACACGATCTCGATGTCGAAAATGATGAACAGCATGGCGGTGAGGTAGTACTTCACCGGAAAGCGTTGTCCACCAGTGTTTCCCGGGCCACCGCCGACAGCGTGCGGCGTCGGCTCGATACCGCACTCGTACGGTTCGAGCTTGGCCCGGTTATTGCGTTTGGGGCCGATCAGGGCCGCCAGAAATACGGAGAACACCCCGAACGCGGCAGCTACCGCGCCGAGGACAAGCGTCGGCACCTCGATATTCACAACAGCACTACCCCTCCTGGTTGCAACCTTGCGCAGGGGCGATGACGCCCCGGACGGCCCGGATTTTCGGAGATCGGGCATGGCGGCGATTGATACCGTCAGCCAGGCTCGTGTGAGCTAGGGCACAGCCTACAACTCACGCGACAAGATACATGACGTTTCGCGAGGCCGTTTGATTCAATTCGGAACGGTCTTTCATGACCGATTCGACGGAATCGCGAATGTCACGTGACACAGATATCCCCAGGTCGCGGGGAGGGGAGAACTCAGGCCGCGGAACGGTTCCGCAGTACGCCGAGTACGGCGTCGGTCAACCGGATCGGATCCAGCGGATGCGAGACAGCCGCATCGGCCCGCGACCAGTTCGCCAGCCAGGCATCATCCGGGCGACCGGTGAGCACCACAATCGGCGGGCAATTGTCGATTTCATCCTTGAGCTGCTTGGCCAGACCGAGCCCACCCGTCGGCGCGGATTCGCCGTCCAGGATCGCCAAGTCCAGCTTGTGAGCATCCATGTGCTCCAAAACCACAGCGCCGGTAGCCACTTCGACATATTCGATGGGCGGCAGATCCGGATGCGGCCGTCTGCCCAGAGCCAGCATCACCTGGCTCCGAGTATCGGCATCATTGCTGTAGACGAGAACCCGCAGCGCGGCGGGACGCTTGGCATCGACCACGCACCGGATGGTACGGGTTAGCTATGGGTGCTGGTGGCAGGTTCGCCCGAATCCCTCCGCGCGTCGGGGCGAACCAGACATCCGGAACAATTCAGCAATCGCCGCAAGTTGTGAAATTTTCGGAACGTGCCGATGCGCATCGGCATACGCGGGGTGATGCCGCGCCATGCTGGTTGGGTAGTTCCGTCCGGTGAGAGACCTGTCGAGCAAAGGAAACAAGCAATGCCTGCTGAAGTCGTGGATGCCGTGGTGGTCGGAATGGGGCCCGGCGGTGAGGACGTCGCGACACGGTTGGCGCAGGCCGGATTGACGGTGGTCGGGGTGGAGGGGCGGTTACTCGGGGGCGAATGTCCGTACTACGCGTGCATTCCCACCAAGATGATGGTGCGTGCGGCCGGAGCGCTGCAGGAGGCACGACGGGTGAATGAGCTGGCGGGGTCGGCGACGGTGACCCCGGATTGGGCGCCGGTGGCGGCGCGCATTCGCGACGAGGCGACCGATAATTGGGATGACACGGTCGCGGTCGAGCGGTTCGAGAAGGCCGGCGGGACCTTTGTGCGCGGGTGGGGCCGGATCTCCGCGCCGGGTGAGGTGACTGTGGCGACCGATGGGGGAGAGCGGGTCTTTCGGACAACCCGGATAGTGCTCAACCCGGGTACCGCTCCGGCTGTTCCACCGCTGGCAGGTCTCGAGGGCACGCCCTACTGGACCAATCGGGAGGCCGTCACCACCACCGAGGTCCCGCGCTCGCTGATCGTGCTCGGCGGCGGACCGGTGGGTGCGGAATTCGCGCAACTCTTCGCACGCTTCGGCGCGGACGTGACCGTCATCGTGCCGCGCCGGTTGCTGCCGCAGGACGAGCCCGAGGCCGGTGACCTGCTGGCGAAGGTCTTTGCGGACGAAGGCATCACGGTGCGCACAGGTGCGCACGCGGCAAGCGTGGCGCACGACGGTGCGAACTTCACCGTCGAACTGGACAATGGGCAGTCGGTGCACGCGCAGCAGCTGCTGGTCGCCACCGGCCGTCGAACAGACCTGTCGGCCTTGGGAATCGGCGCGCTCGGCCTGGACGAGACCGCGAAGACCCTCCCGGTCGATGAGCGCATGCGCGCCGCCGACGGCGTCTGGGCCATCGGTGATGTGACCGGTCAAGGGGCCTTCACGCATATGTCGATGTACCAGGCCCGCATCGCCGCGCAGGACATTCTCGGATCCTCCGACGAAACCGCGCAGTATCGAGCTGTCCCGCGCGTGACGTTCACCGACCCGGAGGTCGGTGCGGTCGGCCTCACCGAGGCGCAGGCACGCGCGGCGGGCCTGACCGTGCGCATCGGAAGCGTCGATGTTCCGACGACCACGCGCGGCTGGATTCACAAGGCTGGCAACGAGGGATTCATCAAACTGATCGAGGATGCCGACCGCGGCGTCCTCGTCGGCGCGACCTCCGTGGGACCGCAGGGCGGCGAGGTGCTCAGTGCCTTGAGCGTCGCTGTCCACGCCGAGGTGCCGACCAGTACGCTGCGCCAGCTGATTTTCGCCTACCCGACCTTCCACCGCGGCATCGAAGCCGCCCTCGATGCACTCGCTGCCGGTTAGGTATCGCCCCGTAATCGTTGCTGTTCACCGGCCCGCAAACGCGCGATCCTGAGAGGCATCGATATCCGAGCAAATGGGCGGTGGACGTATGCGGATTTCGGAGATACTGCGGCGTAAAGGGCCGGGTGTGGTCACGATTGCACCCGATGCCACAGTGCGTGAACTACTGCGAGTGCTGAACGCGCACAATGTCGGCGCGGTGGTGGTGTCGCCGGACGGAGTGCTCATGTCGGGCATCGCCTCCGAGCGCGACATTGTGCGGCGACTGCACAGCAGAGGGGCCGAGCTATTGGATGCACCGGTATCGGACATCATGACCGCGGCGGTGCATACCTGCTCACCCGAGGATCAGGTGGAGACACTCAATGCCACGATGACCGAACATCGGATCCGGCATCTTCCGGTGCTCAGCGAGGGGCGCATGGTCGGCATTGTCAGCATCGGGGATGTGGTGAAGAGCCAGATCTCCGAGCTGGAAGAGGAGCGCGAACACCTGGTTCGGTACCTACACGGGTGAAAACCGTTGCCTCTCGCCGATGTCAGCTGACATCGGCGAGGGTGCGTGCGCCGGTGGCCACATCGGTGGCGGTGGCCAGGTCGAGGTGGAGTTCGAGGTCCGGGGCGGTGGCGGCGCCGTCGTGGTGGGTGATGCCCGCATCAGTGATGACGTAATGCAGCGTGGTCTCACCGATGTGCACGGTGGCGGTACCGGCCGGGAGCAGTTCGGCCACAGCGCGTCCGAGCGGGAGTGCGAACCAGTGTGCGCGGACGGCGTCGGTGGCGCGGCGGTCGCCGAGCAGCTGTGTGCCCCAGATCGAGAGCGCGTCGAGTGCGGGGCGTAATGCCGTGCCCGCCTCGGTGAGTTCGTAGACCGCGGTCGCGGCGCGGGGGCCGACGCGGCGGCGGGTGAGGATGCCGTCGCGTTCCAGATCCTTGAGCCGGGCGGCAAGCACATCGGTGCTGATACCGGGCAGGTCGGCGAACAGATCGCTGTATCGGCGCGGGCCGGAACACAATTCGCGGACGACCAGCAGGTTCCAGCGGTCGCCGACAATGTCGAGGGCGCGGCTGACGGTGCAGTAGTGGTCGTAGCTTCGGCGTGACACGTCTCCCACTGTAACCTGGAACTTGGAAAAACAAAGTGCAAACTTGGAAATTCCAAGTAGAGTGTGGCTCAACCGCATTCAGAAGGGACGTCCATGCAGGTCAAGCAGTCGAGCAAGCTGGCGGGTGTGTCGTACGAGATCCGCGGACCGGTGGCCGAGCACGCGGCCCGGCTCGAGGCCGAGGGCCATCACGTGGTCAAGCTCAATACCGGCAACCCGCTGACGTTCGGATTCGAAGCACCTGCGGACATGTTGCAGGACATGATTCGCAATCTGCCGTCCTCGAGCGGGTACTCGTCCTCGAAGGGTCTGCTGTCCGCGCGGCGGTCGGTTGTGCAGTACTACCAGACCCTCGGCGTCGAGGATGTCGACGTCGAAGAGGTTTTCCTCGGCAACGGCGTCTCCGAACTGATCATGATGGCCATGACGGCGCTGCTGGAGAACGGTGACGAAGTACTCGTTCCCGCACCGGATTTCCCGCTCTGGACTGCGGCCACGGCGCTCAATGGCGGTAAGCCCGTGCACTACATCTGCGATGAGCGCTCCGACTGGTTCCCGGATGTGGCCGATATCGAATCCAAGGTCACCGACCGCACGCGGGCCATCGTGCTCATCAATCCGAACAATCCCACCGGTGCGGTGTACTCGCCCGAGGTGGTGCGGCAGGTGCTCGAGGTCGCGCGGCGGCACAACCTGGTGGTGTTCTCCGACGAGATCTACGACAAGATCCTCTACGACGACATGAAGCACACGGCGACCGCTTCGCTCGCGCCCGACCTGTTGGTCCTGACCTTCTCCGGGCTGTCGAAGTCCTATCGGGCCGCCGGATTCCGTTCCGGGTGGCTGGTGGTTTCCGGGCCGACGCAGCACGCGCAGAACTATCTCGAAGGCCTGACCATGCTCGCGGGTCTGCGCCTGTGCGCGAATGTGCCTGCGCAGCAAGCCATTCAGGCGGCGCTCGGCGGGCATCAGAGCATTTTCGATCTCACCGCGCCCGGCGGGCGGCTGCACGAGCAGCGTGATCGCGCGTGGGAGGCCCTCAATGCCATTCCCGGCATCTCGTGTGTGAAGCCCAAGGGTGCGCTGTACGCCTTCCCGCGCATCGATCTCGAGATGTACCCGATCCACAATGACGAGCAGTTCGTGCTGGACCTGCTGCTGCAGGAGAAGATCCACATCGTGCAGGGCACGGGCTTCAACTGGCCGCGCCCCGACCACTTCCGGATCGTGACGCTGCCGCACGCCGATGACCTGGAGGCGATCATCGAACGCATCGGCCGCTTCCTGGCCACCTACCGGCAGTGACGGGCGGCGCGAAAAAATATCTCGAGAAATGTCCGGAGATACGTCGAAGTGATGTGATGGGCTCCGACCAGTAGGTGAAAGCAGGTCACCAACTCGTCAGGAGCCCATCATGAGCACCACCGTCACCACCTTCCTCTGGTTCGACACCCAGGCCGAGGAGGCCGCGGAGTTCTACACCACACTGGTCCCCGGTTCCCGGATCACCGATATCTCGCGCGGCCCCGATGGCGCGGCCTTCATCGTCTCCCTCGAATTGGCAGGTCACTCCCTGACTCTGCTCAATGGCGGCCCCGCACACCCGCACACCGATGCCGCCTCCATTCAGGTCGTCGTCGACGGCCAGGAAGAGGTCGACCGCCTCTGGGACGCCTTCACCGCCGAGGGCAAGCCCGGCCCCTGCGGCTGGCTCACCGACAAGTACGGCCTGTCCTGGCAGGTGGTTCCCTCCGGCCTCCCGCAACTCATGGGCGGCACCGATCCCGCCCGCAGCGCCGCCGCTTCAGTCGCCCTGCGCACCATGTCCAAGATCGACCTGAAAACCCTGCAGGACGCCTACGACAACGCCTGAACCAGCACACCGCATTCGGCCGGCCCGGAAACACCCCGGGCCGGCCGAATCATGCGATACCTATTTCTGAGCTATTCAGGGCTATTTCAGGGCGACGCGTGCACCGCCCGAGAACATCGAGTCGTGAAACTCGACGGTGGCCGGGACCGTGCCCTTGGGAACATCGAACGGGATGCTCACGGAAATCTTGTTGCCCGGATTGATTTCGGCGGTGAGGTCTCCGTTGGCCGCAAGCTCGGCCGAGGTGTCATTGCTGTACTGCTTGCCCTGATCGTCGATCAGCTTCTGATTCTCACCGAAGTAGCTCTGCGCCTTGTCGCCGATATTGGTGATGGCGACATGTACGAGGACATACTCGCCCTGCGCGGTCTTGCGCAGGATCTCATTGTCCCCGACTGTCGCGACGGGCGGGTCGACCGCGGTAACAGCGAAGGCGAACTTGCCATCTCGCACTTCCGAGCCTGCCGCCGCCACCGCCGTGCTCTTGTCGGTGCTCTTCGAAACCTCGTGTGCGGCAGTGCCGACCAAGGCGAAGCACCCACCGAAGAACAGCACGACCACAGCGAGCAGAATCCAGGGCCAGAGCTTCCGCTTCTTTCTGGGCGGCGGGGGATACCCCTGCCCGTACATCGGCGGACCACCTGGAGGCGGAGGTACCGGCTGATTCGGAATGGACATGGGCAACCTTCAATTCAATGTTCGCGCAAGGGCCGACCCTTCCCTTGCGGATGGATCGATCAATGTTGCCAATTATGAACCAGTTTCGCGGAATTGATCGCAGATCGAATTACCGAGAAGGCTGCTTGGTGTTTAAAAGGCCTTACAGGAGTAGATATTCGGACATTTACCCCGTAGGAAACCCTCTGGCATCTAATTATTAGCTGATGCGCGGCGGCTGAGGCATATTCCCAGGACCAGTAGGGCCGTGATGCCCCCGCAGATCAGGACCGTGGAGGGGGAGGTGCGGTCCAGGAGCAGGCCACCGGCCAGGGCGCTGAGGGAGAAGGTTGCCTGGAAGGAGGCGGTGAAGAGGACGGAGGAGACTTCGGCGTGATCGGGGACGGCGCGGGCGAAACAGGTCTGCAGGATGACCGGGATGCCGCCGTAGCCGATGCCCCAGAGGAGCAGCAGGGCTGCGGCGCCGAATTCCGCTCGGCCGAGTATCGGCAATAAGAGCATGGCGGCTGCCATCGCTGCGGCTGCGGAGATCAGTGCGGCGCGAGGGTGGTTGGTAATCATGCTGCCGCCCAGGGCATTTCCGGCGATTCCCGCGATGCCGTAGATCAGCAGGAGGGCGGTGACGCTGCCGACGCCGGTGACCTGTTGCAGGAATGGCGTGATGTAGGTGTAGCTGCCGAATTGTGCGAGGACGATGAGAAAGGTGGTGAGCAAGGCGAATCGGGTGCCGGGGGCACCGAGGCCTGCGCGCAATGTCGGCCAGTCGAGGGCCTGCTGTGCGGGGAGTGCGGGCAGGGACCACATCAGCAGTACCAGTACCGCGGCCGACAGGATGCCCAGCACCACGAAGGCGGTGCGCCAGCCCGCGAGATTGCCGACGAATGTGCCTGCTGGAACGCCGAGTACCGAGCCGAGCGGGACGGCCGCGAAGATGATCGTTGTCGCGCGGGCCGTCGATGCCGGTGGCACCAGTCGCTGCGCCAATCCTGCTGCGATGGACCAGTATCCGCCGATGGTGATGCCGAGCAGGACTCGGGACGCGAGCACCAGCCAGAACTCCGGTGCGAGTGCGGCAATCACATTGGCGGCCAGCAGAAGCAGCGTGCAACCGCACAGCAGCAGCTTGCGATCGATACGCGCCGCCGCCACCGTGACCACGGGTGCGGCGATCGCTGCGAGGAGGCCGGGCATGGTCATCATCAGTCCGGCCATGCCGTCGGAGACGGCGAAGTCCGAGCCGATGGAGGTCAGCAGCCCGATGGGCAGGATCTCCGTGGTTACGATCGAGAAGATCCCCAGCATCACCGCGACGACGCCGAGCCAGCGGATTCTTCCGGATCTGGTTGCGGGAGAGGGCGCAAGAAGTATGGACACAAGGTCCAGTCCAGCAACTCGCGCGCCCGATCACCGGCGGGTCTGCGCCACCATAGTGGGCCGGCCTCAGCGGTCCGGACCTCGATCGCGGTAGTGCGGATTGCTGTACGGCCGGCGAGGTTCGATGGTTCTGAGGTCCTCGGGGTTCAGTGCGAAGCGGCGAGGTCCGGAGTGCAGCGGACGGGATGGGTCAGCGCCCGCGGCGCCGGAGCGGCGGCTGGCGGTATTGATGATTTGCAGCGTGGCGACCAGGAAGTCCATCAATTCCAGGCCCAGCGGACCGGTGTAGTCGTAGTCCGAGAGTTTCCGCAGCTCCTCGGCAAACCGGATGCGCAGCCGACTTGCCTCCTCGGAGGCGTAGGCGCCCTCGGCGATGCGCTGCGCGTCCCGCGCAATGGCATTCAATCGATCTGCGCTGTAGGTCATCTCGCGCCTGCCTTCATCGGCTGGTGCCACCACAGCCGGATTTCAGGGTACCGCGTTCACGATGCGAGCAACGCCGCTCCGCAGGGTTCGGGTGCACGCACATCGGCCTCTCGACAGCGGTTTACGCACTGTCGAGAGGCCGAATGCTGTTGCTCAGGAAGGGTTGGTCTCCTGATCGAGCGCGTCGATCAGAAAGCCGAGCGAGCCCTTGAGCGCCTCACGCTGCGGCTCGTCGAGGCGCGCCATGGCCGCTGCGAAGCGTTGAATACGGGCGGAGGTCAGGCCGGTGACCAGATCGTGAGCACGGGAGGTTGCGCTCAGGAGTTGGGCACGGCCATCCTCCGGATCGGCGTCGCGGACGATATAGCCCGCCTTCTCCAAACCGGTGACCATGCGCGACATGGTCGGTGCGCTGACACGTTCGACATTCGCCAGATCGCTCAGTCGCATCGGCCCGCCGCGCGCGACCGAAGCCAGGGCCGAGGCGGCGCCGGGGCTGAGCTGACCCAAGTCACCGGAGGTGCGGAGCAGCCGCAGCAGGCGGCCGATCGAGTGGTAGAGATCGGCCGCCTCCGTGAGCTGATCGGGGTCGGCGACACCCGTGGACTGTTGCAGCGTGGCCTCCTCGATCATCGGGTCAGATTCCCGCGCGGTCGGCTTCGATGAGTTCCTCGGTCTCATCGGCAGCCTTCCCGCTGCCGGCGAACCACGAAGCCACTGCGCCGATCAGCATCATAAATGCGGCGACCAGGAATACGACGATCAGACCCGAGTGGAACGGGCCGGAGATCAAGTGCGGGAAGAACTCCTGACCGGTGAGGACATCGCTGTTCACACCCGGCTTGTCGAGAGTGCCGCTGGGGCCGAGCAATTCCTTGAACGGGTTGTAGCCCAGGAAGGTCGCGAACAGGCTGCCCACCGGGGGCATATCCGCAACCTGACCGGCGACCTGCGCGGACACGCCCTGGCTCTGCAGACCGGAATTCATTGCGCCCGGAAGGGTTCCGGACAGGCCGACGATCATGAGCGAGAAGAACACACCGATCGAGAGCGCCATGCCGCCGTTCATCAGCGTGCCGCGCATGCCGGAGGCGACGCCACGTTGCGATGCCGGCACCGCGCCCATGATCTCCGCGGTGTTCGGCGAGGTGAAGATGCCGGTGCCGAGGCCGTTGAGCAGGATGATCAGTCCGAACAGCCAGTAGTTGAAGTCGACCGGGATGATCACCAGCAGTACGAAGGTGACCGCCGCCAGCGTCAGGCCGCCGGCCGCGAACAGCCGGGGGCCGTACTTATCGCTGAGCCAACCCGAAACCGGGCCCGCCACCAGGAATCCGACGGTCAACGGCAGCATGTAGATACCGGCCCACAGGGGAGTGGATTCGAAGTCGTACCCGTGCAGCGGCAACCAGATGCCCTGCAGCCAGATGATGAGCATGAACTGCATGCCACCGCGTCCCAGCGATGCCATCAGGCCGGCGAGGTTGCCGAGTCCGAAGGCCCGGTTGCGGAACAGCGACAGCTGGAACATCGGCTGGCTGACCTTGGATTCGATGTAGCAGAACAGCAGCAGCAGTGCGATGCCGCCGAAGACGCCGGCGAGCACCCACGGGTTGCCCCAGCCGGTCTTCGAATCACCGTACGGCTGAATGCCGTAGGTGATGCCCGACAGCAGTGCGGTCAAGCCCAGCGCGAAGGTGAGGGTGCCGGGGATGTCCAGCGATCCGGGCGTGCGGGTGCCGGTGTCGTGCAGCGAGCGGTACGACCACACGGTGCCGAGGATGCCGAACGGAATGGTGACCCAGAAGATCGCCTTCCAGTCCCACTCCGAAAGAATGCCGCCGATGAGCAGACCCAGGAACGAACCGGCAACGGCCGCAACCTGATTGATGCCCAGCGCCACACCGCGACGGTTGGCGGGGAAGGCATCGGTGAGGATCGCCGCCGAGTTGGCCATCAGCATGGCGCCACCGACGCCCTGCACCACACGCCAGCCGATCAGCCACAGCGCTCCGGCCCCGTGCGTGAACGGATCGAAGGACAGGGCGATCGCACAGAGGGTGAACACCACGAACCCGAGGTTGTAGATCTTCACCCGGCCGAACATGTCGCCGAGCCGCCCGAACATGACCACCAGTACCGCGGAGGTCAGCAGGAAGCCCATGAGCAGCCACAGCAGGTAGCTCACATTGCCGGGTTCGAGCGGATTCAGGTCGACGCCGCGGAAGATCGCGGGCAGCGAGATGATCACGATCGACGAGTTGATGGTGACCATGAGCATGCCCAATGTGGTGTTGGACAGCGCTACCCACTTGTAGTGCGGATGGTCCCGGTCGACGCGAAGGCGCCGGCGAATGGTCTGGACATCATCTTTGTCCAGATCGGTGGTCGGTGCCGCAGCCAACTTAGCCTCCCAAAAACGCAACTTACGAACTTGTCCAATATAGTTGCATGAGGCTAACTAACGAAATGGTGGGCTGCCTCACCCCTGCTGACCAGGCGAAATATGCGGTGGAGTGAGCTGACCGTGCAGTGAAAGCCGGTATGGGGAGTTGATCGAGCCTTATGCGGGCAGGTGGGTGCCGGTGAGGCGCTCCGCGACATCCCAGAGCCGGGCGCTCACCTTCTCATCGCGTGCCCGGCGGGTGATCTTGGCGGGGCCGGACGGACCGACGAGGCCGAATCGTCCTGTGGGGCCGTAGTATTCGCCGCTGCGCGCCGACGGATCACCGGCCGCGTACAGCAGGGGTTCCGCACCCTGCTCGACATCCTGTGAGGGCAGGATGGGCAGACTGCCGAGCAGGCCTCGTGCGGGCTTGTCGCGGCCGATGCCGGCTCCGGCTGTTTGCAGATTGGTCCGGGTGTAGCCGGGATGCGCGGCGGTGCTGCGCAGGTTCCAGCCGCGCTCCCCGGCGATCTCGGCCAGGCGCACCGACAGGATCAGGTCCGCGAGCTTCGACTGGGCGTACGAACGGGTCGGGCTGTAGCGGCGCTCCCACTGCAGATCGTCGAAATTGATGCGACCGAAGTTGGCGGTGCCGCTGCTCATGGTCGTGACGCGGGGATTGTCGGCGCGAAGCAGTAGCGGCAGCAGGTACATGGTGAGTGCGAACGGGCCGAGAAAGTTGCTGCCGAACTGCAGCTCGAATCCGTCTGCGGTGGTGTGCCGATCCGGCGGAGCCATGACGCCGGCGTTATTGACCAGTACATCCAACGGTGCGCCCGCGGCGAGCAGATCGTCGGCGAAGCCGCGCACCGACGCGAGATCGGCCAGGTCGATACGGCGAACCTCGAGCTTTGCGGCGGGGTGCCGACGCAGGATCTCCGCCTTGGCCTGCTCACCCTTTTCCGGGGTGCGCACCGCCATGATCACCTGCGCTCCGGCGGCGGCGAGACGCGCCGCGGCTTCCTTGCCGGTTCCGCTGTTGGCCCCGGTGATGACGATGGTCTTACCGGTCTGATCAGGGACTTCATACATGGTGAGCTCCTTGTCTGGAATAAAAGACCGTCGGTCTTTAGCAGTCTCGACATTAAGAGACCGGTGGTCCGTTGTCAAGAGACCGATGGTCTGAAATACTCGGCTGCATGGTCCACTTCCAACGAGCACGCAGCGACGAGCAGCGAGAAATGCGCAGACAGGCAATCCTGGATACGGCCGCGGACATGCTCGCCGAGATGCCCGTTGTCGATCTCGGGCTCAATGAGCTCGCCCGCCGGGTGTGCCTGGCGAAGTCGAATGTGCTGCGCTACTTCGAATCCCGGGAAGCGGTCCTGCTGGAACTGCTCGACCTGCGCTACCGCGACTGGATTGCCGCCGTGACACCGCTGCTGGCCGATCACGCCGGTGATCTGCGCACCCGCCGCGATCGGCTGGTCGCCGCGCTGGTCTCGTCGCTGGCGAAGGAGCCGATGCTGTGCGATCTCGTCAACGCACAGGCCGCGATCCTCGAACGCAATATCTCGGCCGAGGTCGCGGCCAGGTACAAGCACAAGATGCTGGATGCCACCGCCGGCCTGGTCGCTCCGGTCGAACGCCTCGTCCCGGAGTTCGGCGCCGACGGTGCGATGAAATTCTGTGCGGCAGCACTGCTTTCGGCAGGAGCGCTGTGGAGCCACAGCAACCCTGCCCCCGCCATGCTCGCCGCTTACGAGCAGCACCCCGAACTGGCCGCCGCCCGCCTGGAGTTCGTGCCGATCCTCACCGAGCTGCTCGAGGTCCTGGCGCGCGGACTACTGACCCGGGACTGAGGGGCGCAAAGCCCAACTCCCGCAACGCTTCAGTACCTTGATGTCGGTAGTTTTCGAAACGATCGATCAGGGGAGGGGCAGGCAATGCCTGTACCGAATACGCGGGAGGACCGTTCCGAACTCGAACGGGCTGTGGTCACCAGGCTCATCCAGGAGCTGCAACCGGGGTGGAAGTCCGCGCAGCTGTGGGTATTTTCGGTCGGCGGATTCCGGTATGCGACGGTTGAAACGAGATACGGGCTGGTGAAGACGGTGCGCTCCGAGCCGTCGGAGGCCCTGTGGGCGATGCTCGCCGAGCACAAGCGGGTCTCTTATGACCAGCGCACCGGGACCTGGATGAGCGGTCACATCATGACCGACGGGGACGAATTCACGTGCGCCTTTCACAACGACGGCGCCCCCGAGGGCATGCCGCCACTCGACCATCACGACTATCGGCGCGAGTTCGAGCTGTATCCCCGTGTCCTCGCACATGTTCCCGGGGCGATCAAACAGCTCGATGGTTCGACACTGCTCATCGAGCCCATTATCGAAGACTTCTCCCTGACGGATGTCGATGCCGCGACGCTCGAGGCCGAAGTGCTGAAGGTCGTGCTGCCGGTGCTGCCGCGCAAGTGGACCTTCGCGTACGTGTGGTTCTCGATGGTGGGCGGCGAAGGCCATGCGGGTATATCGGTGACGGTCGGCAAAGACGCGATACAGAATCTGCAACCCCCGGACGCGATGCTCGCGCTTCTGACCCGGCTCAAAAAGGCCGCATACGATCCGCGAACGGGCACCTGGGTCAGCGGGCGGCTCGAATTCAAACCCGGGGGCCAATACCGTTCCCAGTACTCCAATAGCGAGACGCCGGAATGGGTTCCGGCTCCCACCGTGGCCGAGTACCGGCATGAGTTCGAGGCCTATCCGCGCGATCCCAGCGCGATCCCCGAGCGAATTCGCGGCCTGCTGATATGACCTGAGGTCTGGTTACCTCGAGCGGCGATCTGGTGCCGATGAGCACATTTGGCTACTCGGCGCTGAGAGCTTGTGCCAGTGCGGCATAGGCAGGTTTGGGTTGGAGGTCGGTGGTCCAGAGGAGTTCGTCGCCGGGGCTCGGGGGATAGGCGCCGGGGTCGGCGGTCGAGCCGTAGCGGTCGGTGATGCCCCAGGTGGAGAAGGAGGTGCAGCTGGGTTCGGCGCGGCAGGCGCGCAGGCTTTCCGCGTATTGATCGGCCTGCACCGCCGAATCCTCGCCGTGGATGTCGGTTTCGGAGATGCGGGAGGCGATGCCGAGGGCTTGCAGGGCCTGGATATGACGGCGCAGGGCGGACTGGTCGAGGTGATCGCCGGACTCGTGGATGTGGTTCTGGAAGCCGACGCCGTCGATCGGCACATTGTCCGCGACGAGTCGTTTCACCAAGGCGTACAGCGCATCCCAGCGCCTGCCGTCCGCCTCGATGCCGAATTCGTTGAGGTACAGCTCGGCGGCCGGGTCGGCGGCCCGGGCCGCACGGAAGGCATGTCCGATGTAGCTCTCACCCATTGCCTGCATCCAGAGATGTTGGCGCAGACCGGGTTTGCCGTCCGCGTAGTCGCTGTCCTCGACCGACAGGGGTTCGTTGACGACATCCCATTCGGCGACCCGGCCGCGATAGTGGCCCGCAACGGTCGCGATGTGGTCTTCCATCACCCGGCGCCGATCCTGCGCCGGCGTATGAGTCATCCAGCGCGGATTGGCCTCCCCGAAGACCAGCGTATGGCCATGGACCGACATGCCGTTGCGTTCGGCGAATTCCACCAGGGTGTCGGCCTCGGTGAAGTCGTAGACACCCGGTTGCGGATGCACGAACTGCGGTTTGAGTTCGTTCTCGGTGGTCAGCATGGAGAACTCGCCGGCGGCGATACTTCGATAGGCGGCATCGGTCGACAGTGGTCCGGCACTGACCGCTGCGCCGATACGCAGCGGCGGCCGCTGCGGGATAGCCTCCGCCAGAGTGCGCAGCGATTCCCGCGGTGCGGGTGATTGCGCGAGATCCGGAGCGTCCCGCACCTCTACCTTGCCGCCGTCGAGACCCTGGGCCGACAGCGCGGACAATGTCCACCCGGGACCTCCGGCCGCCGCGTCCGCACCGAACCACACTGTGCCGGTGGCGAATACACCGGAATCCGGCAACTCGCCGAGCTCGCTGCCGTCTGCCGATATCCGCAACCTGCCGCCCCGGTGTTCGAGTGCGACCGAATGCGGGCCGAACTTCGCCACCTCGAAGGTCCGTTCGGTGACCGGTTCGGCGCTCATGCCGTCCCACACCGCCACGTGCAGCGAACCTGCGTCCAAGCCGAGGCGCACCGCGCGTCGCTGCTGCCGCCATTCGTCGAAGACGACCGGAACTTCGCCGTAGAGGTACAGATATGCACTGTGGTCCCCGACCTGCCGCCACCCGGAAGCTACCTGGAAGTCACCCCGCACCTCGAGGAACGGACCCCGCAGATTGACCGGCGGGTTCGGCGACCCGCCAGTTCCGTCCTGTTCGACGAGTGCCCGGCCCAGCGGGGAAATGTGAATACCATCGGATTCCCTGCGCGCTCCGGCGAAATGACTCCAATCGCGTCCGGCCAGCAGATCACTCGGAGTGCTCTGCTCCTGCGCCTCGGCCCCGCATGCGGTAACGGCGAACATCGCCACCGTCGCCAGGACGGGCAGCGCACAACCTCGAAATCCCTGCCGTTCACCGATCATCGGTCAGATTCTCCTCAGCGCGCATGAGGGAATCATGAGGTTGTCAGACGCAATCCGCGCCCTGACTGCGCGGGTTCAGCCGGACGTGAGGTGGTGGCGCAGGAGGATGGCGAGTTGGGTGCCGGCGCAATCGAACGGGTGGCTCGATTGCAGGGCGCGGCTCTGCACTATGGCGCCTTCGATGGTCAGTAGGAGGAGCGCGGCCATCGAGCAGGCGGGGGCGCGGTCGATGCCGGCGGCGATGAGGCCGTCGGCCAGGCGGGCGGTCCATTCGGTGAAGGCCTGACCGGCGGCGGATTGCACGGCCGGGTCCTGTCCGTAGAGGGCTGCGGCCATCATGAACGAGCCCACGCGATAGTCGCTGGACTCCAAGGGATTACGCCAGTAGGCGAACAGTTCGTCGAGCCAGCCCTCCAGAGAGGGGGCGGTCGCGAGCGCGTCCGCCATCCGGCTCACATGCGAATAGCCCATTCGGGAAACGGATTTCGCCGCTGTTCCCACCAGCTCCTCTTTACCCAGCGGAAAGTGCTGGTACAGCGAATCCGGTGAGGCGTCGCTGCGTTCGAGCAGTTCGGTGAGCCCGGTGGCGTGCACCCCATGCTCCATGACCGTCAGGATCGTGTTCAGAATCAGTCGGGCGCGCGGTCCGGCGGGCATGGAGCTTCCTCGATCTCGATGTGTTCAGTAGCGGCCGAAGGCGAGCGCGACATTGTGCCCACCGAAACCGAACGAGTTGTTGATCGCGTACTCGATGTCCTGACGGCGAGCCTCGCCGTGCACGACATCAAGGTCGATCTCCGGATCCTGGTTCTCCAGATTCAGCGTCGGGGGCACGATGCCGTCCCGAATGCTGAGGACCGTGAGGATCGATTCGAGCGCCCCGACGGCGCCGATCGAGTGGCCCAGGGCGGATTTCGGCGCGTACACCGAGGCGTGGCCGACTCCGGCTCGGTGAATCGCGTTCTTCTCGGCGGTGTCACCGATGGGAGTGGCGGTGGCGTGCGCGTTCACGTGCGTGATGTCCCTGGCCGACAGACCGGCGGTCTGCAGGGCCCGCGTCATCGCCCGGCCTGCCCCGGCGCCCTCCGGATCCGGCGCCACCAGGTGGAATCCGTCGGAAGTGATGCCCGCACCCATAAGTCGCGCGTGGATCGTCGCACCCCGGGCCTTGGCGTGCTCCTCGGTCTCGATGACCATGAGCGCACCCGCTTCGCCGAAGACGAAGCCGTCGCGATCCCTGTCGAAGGGCCGGGAAGCGCCCTTCGGATCGTGATTGCGGGTGCTCATGGCCCGCATCATCGAGAATGCCGCGATCGGCACCGCATCGATATAGCCCTCGACGCCACCGGTGACGGCGATATCCGCGTCGCCCATGACGATCATGCGCCACGCGGTGGCAATGGCCTCCGAACCCGAGGAGCACGCGGACACCGGAGTGATCACTCCCGCACGAGCTTTCAGTTCCAGACCGACCACGGCCGACGGACCGTTGGGCATGATCATCTGCACGGCGAGTGGCGAAATCTTGCGGTAGCCCTCGCTTTTCAGGCGATCGTTCGAGCTGACAACGGCATCCGCGCCGCCGAGGCCGGTGCCGATGGCGACGGCCAGCCGCAGCGGGTCGACGTCCGGGCTGCCCGCGTTCTTCCAGACCTCGCGCCCCATGACGGTGGCCAGCCGCTCGACATAGGACATGCGGCGGATCTCGACCCGGCTCAGCAGCGTGTCCGGGGACACCTTGAGGTGACCGCCGATGTGTACCGGAAGGTCGTAGTCGGTGATGAAATCGTCGGTGAGCGTGTCGATACCGCTCTCGCCGTTGAGAAGGCCCTTCCACGTCGCATCGACATCGCTGGCGATAGAGGTGGTCGCCGCCATGCTGGTGACGACGACGCTGGGGAATTTTCCGTTCGAGCTGAAGGGGTTGGTCATGACGACCCGCCCGCTATTCGCCGTGGCTCTCTTCGAACTTGGACTTGAGTTCCGCCGCGAGCTCGGAGTTCTCGACCTCCATCTTCTGCACGTAGGCCACCGCGTCACCGACGGTACGCAGGCTGGTCAGGTCCTCGTCCGGAATCTTGATGCCGTACTTGTCCTCGAGCTGCACGGCGATCTCCACCAGCGACAGCGAATCGATGTCCAGGTCGTCGACGAAGGACTTCTCGATCGTCACCTCGGCGGCCTCGATACCGGTCACTTCCTCGACGATCTCGGCAATGCCCGCGACGATCTGTTCCTGCGTGGTTGTCATAAATATCCCCTAGCTCGTTGCGTTGGATACCGATAGTCCACCTGCTCAGCGCACCGCATGGCCGGCGACCGGTTGGTTCTCTCAAACCGATTGCCGCTCAACGTCTTTTGCTTCGACTACCGCTGCCAAACTTATAGACCGCCGCTGCCTCTTCGGGGAGTTTCGGATTAACGGTGGATCCGGTCTCGGTGTGGGTTAGTTTCCGGTTGGGTGGATCCGGCCTTCGAAGGTGATCGCGAAGGCGTTGAGC